>NZ_JAABNT010000024.1 GCF_010667575.1 Sulfitobacter sediminilitoris | reverse complement strand
CACTGTATCAAACTGCTTGGCCAATCCGTGATGGCCCGGGACTTCGACCGGCAGGTCGCGGAAATCCAAATCCGCATCGCCGTGCTCAACCGCTACACTGCTCTCGGCATTCCCGTCACAGAGCCCGTAGGATAAGTCCGTCCGGGGAAAGGGGAACTCTGCCCGTCACTGGATTTGTGCAACAAAGCCCGTGCCGTTACCCATTACGACTGCGGCTCAAGAGTCTTCCGGTCCACAATCACTCTCGCCGCAGGCGTTATTCATTGCCTAGGGATCCTGACCAGAGGCACATGCTTGTGCATTGAGGCAACTGGCTGCTAACATCTTACAAAGGGGTCGCGGATGAGCGATGTTGGTATCTGGCTTGATGGATTGGGGCTGGGCGTCTATCGAGAGGCGTTCACCGCCAATGAAATAGACTGGAACATTCTGCCGGATCTGACCAGCGAAGACCTCAAGGATCTTGGTGTCGACCTTGTGGGGCATCGGCGGCGGTTGCTGAAAGAAATAGCTACAATCGAACAGTCAGCGACGCTGACAGACGCAATTTCGCCGGAACAATCAGTCGAACGCCGTCAGGTATCGGTGCTGTTCTGCGATATGGTTGGATCGACGTCCCTTGCTGCGCAGCTTGATCCCGAAGACCTGCGCGACATCCAGCTGAAGTATCAGGACGCCGTGGCCAAAGCCGTCACAGCACAGGGTGGGCATATCGCGAATTTCATCGGCGATGGCATTGTAGTCTATTTCGGCTGGCCTATCGCCACCGAGGATCAGGCCGAAAGCGCTGTAAGGGCTGGGCGGGCCGCGCTGGAGATGATTTCTGAAGTAACCATCCTAGGGAGCGATGAGAGGCTCGCGGCGCGTGCGGCCATTGCAACTGGAACGGTTGTCGTCGGCGATCTTGCCGGAGAAGCGTCGCATCAGAGCGGGGCGATTTCCGGCAATGCTCCAAACCGGGCCAGCCGCCTGCAAAGCTTGGCCGAGGCGGGGCAGTTATTGATCGACGACAAAACCCGGTCGTTGTTGAAAGCGTCGTTCGAAACCGTCGATCTGGGCCGACATCTGTTCAAGGGAATCCACGCTCCCGTTCAGGTCTGGCAGGTCGAGTATGAAGTGACTGCAGATAGCCGTTTTGATGCTGCCAGAACGGCAATTGGCATCACACCACTGGTGGGCCGGTTGGGCGATCTGGAGTTGATGCAGGATCGCTGGCGTCACGCTGTATCCGGCGAAGGCCAGGTCGTTCTGTTGTCGGGTGAGGCCGGTATCGGAAAAAGTCGCATGATCCGCCAATTGTACGAGGCCCTTGAGACACAGCCGAAGTCTATCTTGCGATATCAATGTTCGCATTACTTCGAGAATGTCGCCCTGCACCCTGTTGCCGGAGCAATGGAACGCGCCGCACAGTTTGAGCGAAGTGACGGCCCGGACGCCAAATTCGACAAGTTGGAGGTTATTCTAATGAAGACTTCCCGCCCGTTCGACGAGACGGCCGCGTTGGTTGGGTCCATCCTGAACCTACCTGTGGAGGAGCGATATCCGCCGCTTGAAATGAGCCCGCAACGGCAGCTGGAAGAGACACTTTTGGTCCTGCTTGAACAGGCGGATGCACTTGCAGAGCAGACCCCTGTTCTGTTGATTGTCGAAGATTTGCATTGGGCAGATCCGACAACTTTGGACTTGATCGGGCGTACGATTGCCGCGGCTCAAAGCAAGCCGATGCTTGTGCTTTTGACTTTTCGGCCCGAATTCGTATCGCCCTGGCAGTCTTTCCCGCATCTCACGAACTTGTCGCTCAACCGGCTGGGGCAGGTGGAATGCGGGATTCTGATCGACCAGCTGACCGGCAGAAAACCTCTGCCGTCGACGATCAAGGAGCAGATCACCGACAAAGCAGATGGGGTGCCGCTCTATGTCGAGGAACTGACCAAGACGGTGCTGGATGCGGAATACGTCATTGAGACCGAAAATACCTATGAAGTCATTGGCGATGAGATGGATCTGGCCGTACCAGCGACACTGCACGACACGTTGATGGCGCGGCTGGATCGACAGTCGTCCATCAAGAACGTCGCGCAGATCGGTGCCTGTATCGGCCGGGAATTCTCCTACGATCTTCTCTTCGCCATCGCAGGCTTGCCTGAAAAGACATTACGCACCGCGCTGGATCAACTCGCAGAGGTGGAGATTGTCTTTCACCACGGTAGGCCCCCAACAAGCAGGTACGAGTTCAAGCATGCTCTTTTGCGGGACGCAGCCTATGATAGTCTGTTGAGATTGCGCAAACAGCAACTGCACAGCGAGATCGTCCAGTTTCTGGAAGCACAGGCCAGTCAGGATATCATGGAGTGCGCGTTTCACAGCGCGGCGGCTGGGCTTTCGCAAAAGGCGGCCACGCTCTATCTGCAGGCGGGCCGCGACGCCATGACTGCAGCGACATTCGCTGAGGCGATCAGCCAGCTTCGGCTGGGCCTTGCGCAAACGTCCAAGATGGCAGCAGGTGGCGCGCGGGACCGGCTTGAGCTGGACTTGCGTGTGGCCCTTGGTGCGGCGGAGATGGCGTCCAAGGGTTGGGCGGCTGATGCCATTCGCGAGGCGCTTGATCCTGCGGTACCCCTTGCGCAGGCCTTGCAAGACCAGCTGGCGCTCGGGTTTTCGCTGTTCAGCATCTGGATCTATCACGCAACGAGATCGGAAATGAAACCGGCTTTGGAATGGTTGGCGGCACTGGACAAGGCTGCGGCAGATCACGGTAGCGAAGACTTGCAGATGATCGCTGACACCGCTGCCAGCATGAACTGTTTCTGGATCGGAGATTTCCCGGAAGCAACCCGGCGGCGTGATCGGGTCAAGAAAGACTACAGCTTGGAGGGTCACCGCCACCTGGTCCAATTCATGAACCATGATCCCTATTCAACCGTTCTGGAATGGGGGGGTGCCACTCAGCTTTGGATACAGGGATTTGCCGATCAAGCCGCCGAGGCCGTTGCCGAGGGCAATGCTCATGCGCGAAGATTGGAACACCCGTTCACCCTGGTTCATTCCCTCACCCTCGGTTCGATCGCATTGATGGAATTCGGACAAGGTGAACAAAATCTGTTGCATTGTGACGAAGCCAACGAGATTTGCGATGAATTGAACCTGCCATTCGTCAAGATCGTGTCCAGTGATTCCGTGCGAGGCCGCGCATTGATCGCCCTTGGGCGAGATCAAATCGGTTCTGAGGTTCTCATGGCATCCGTCGCCAATTGGGAAGCCGTCGGAGGGCGGACCACCTTTGGCGAGTACACCTCCCGCATCGCCACCGCACTTGGCCGATTGGGCCGGTTTGGCGAGGCGCTGGTGCTAAGCGACAAGGCACTGGCGCATGAAACTTCGACAGGGGATATCTTCTATCAGCCGGAATCCAATCGATTGCGCGCCCAAATCCTGCTATCAATGCCTGATGCAGACCGCCAACAGGCGTTGCACTATCTGACCAAGTCCCGCGAACTGGCCCGTGCCGTCGGTGCGCTGTCTTTTGAATTGCGTACTGCGACCACTCTGGCCGAGTTTTTGCGACATGAAGGACGGTCGCATGAGGCCGAAGAAGCCTTGCAGCCCGTCTACTCGAAATTCTCCGAGGGGTTCGACACGCCGGACCTTGTTGCCGCGAAATCCCTTCTTGAAGACGTATCGTAACATAGGCCTGCGGGTTTATTGCATTCCCCCAGCGCGCGACAGGCCCAACTGGTTCGTCATAACCATTTGGTCCAATCACTCACCCTGCATTGACTTGATAATCGGGATGCACCCAAAGAACCGGAGCGTAGTCTGCGCAGCCCCACTGAATAGCCGCCAGATTCCTAGGCACCTTCTTGGTTCACGTCTGGCCGTCAGTTTTCGAAATCAGCGGACGATCAGTCATAGTAGAACACTCCAAAAGTTGGGATTTCAGTCGTCCTGAGTGTGCCGCAGCGTGGGACGCTCCCTCTTGTATTGACCGGTCAGGGGCGGCCATTCCGGCCCTTCGTCGTGTCGATCTGGGCTACCGTGCAGCTTATTCAAAGTGGGTTTTGATCGCACACGCCGCTGTGTGCCAGACCGGATGACAGCAATGCGGGACGAAACCGATGTTCGGTGTCTCTGCCAAAAAACGTCGCTTACGCAGAAATCAGCGTGATCATGGGCCAGCGCCATGACGCGACTTGATGTCCGTCAATCGAGGCGCTTTCCTTGGGTGTAGTTTGCAGTCAAAGAGTACTTTCAGACCCGACACAACCAACAGCCAGAGCGAGCAGATATGCGTTTCAGCCTTCTTCGAGCATTGGGATATTTATTTGGTGGGCTTTGGACAAGCTGGGGTGGACACAAACGCATTAAATCCAAGCAGCTCCAAAACCTGCGGCGTCTTGTGGAAAAGGCGCGGCGCGACTCCCCCCTGTTTCGCAGGCTCTACGCGGATCTGCCACCGACAAGCGAGATCGAACTGCACGACTTGCCGGTGACCCGAAAACCCGATCTCATGAGGGAGTTCGACGACTGGCTGACCATTCGATCTCTTACTCTCGACAGGGCCCACGAGCATGTCCGGGATATCCGGAATGTAGGTGTTCCGATCGACGATGTCGCCGTTTTCCAGACCTCGGGGACATCGGGTGAGCCCGCGGTCATCGTGCTGCCCTCATCCTTTCTGGAGTATGCCTATGGGATTTTAATGGCGCGTTTCGATCGGCGCCAGTGGAAGCTTATCCGGGACGTCCGCCAGCTTGGCGTGAAGGTGACGATCACCGGCGGCAACGGTCACTTTGCTGGCATTGGGTTCAACAAATTGGTGCAGCGGCTGTATCCGCGGCTGGCAAGGGGGTTCGGGGCAACCTTCATCGAGGCCGAGCAACCGATTGATCGGCTCGTTGACAAGCTTAATGCGATCGCGAACGTCGCCTGGATCACGACCTACCCCAGCATGCTAAGCATCCTCGTCAGGGAAAAGGAGGCCGGGCGCCTGCAGATCGCGCCTGCGCTCTTTAGTATGGGAGGCGAGACGCTCACGGACGATCTGCGCGAGCGGGCTCTACGGGCCTTTCCCTCGCTGAAATACGGAATTATCGACGCCTATGGGTGCACCGAGTGCCTGGTGCTTTCGTTCGAGTGCAGCCACGGGCGCAAGCATGTGAACGAGGACTGGGTCATCCTTGAAGCGGTCGACGCGGCGATGCAGCCCGTTCCCGATGGCACGCTGTCGGAAACCGTGCTGCTGACGGTGCTCGCCAATGAGGTTCAGCCGTTCATCCGATACGATCTTGGCGACTGTGTGCGGTTCTACAAGGACCCATGCCCCTGTGGATCACCGTTTCGCAGTTTTCAGGTGGAGGGACGCCAGGCGACGCTCGTTCGTGTGGGTGAGGTGACGCTGTCGCCGCTCGTCTTCGATCTGGAGCATGAAAATGCCCAGCGCATCCAACTGGTCCAGACCAGTGAGAGAGAGTTCGAAGTGCGAATAGATCTGGTCGAAGGAGCGACCGAAGGGAGTGTCTATCATGAAGTCATCGCCTCGGTGCAGCGTGTGTTTCGCGATAACGGATTGGAGGATATCACGGTGCGAGAAAGCGCCGTACTTCCGGAATTCACCGCGAGCGGCAAGTTCCACGAAGTTGTGCCATTGCGAAGCGCCAACGCACGAAACACGACATGATCGGGCATGTGCATCTGACGTCTGGGTGCGCGGATGAGTGCCTCACAATCCCGCTTATCTAGGAACCTCCAGCGTGCGTCAAAGCCGACATCCGCCAATGCGTTCAGGAAAAGCAAAATCGGCTCAGAGCCTACTTGCGGCACCGCAGCGGGCGGAACTCACTCGTCGGCGTTGGACCACTGGACGTCCCATTCCGGAGAATGGCCGCGCGTGTCGGCGCCGCAATGCAGCTTTCAGCTGGCTGCCAATGGCGCAGACCAGCGCATTCCCTGCAATCAAGGCCGCAGAGAGAACTGCCGGACTGATGAATGTCAACGCACTGTCGTCCAAGCCGAATAGTCTGAGCGGGTTTAATGACGGAAAGGCAAGTGAAAGTGTCAAAGGTTACATCACTGGAACAGCATCACATTGTTGGCGGCGGCATTGCCGGACTTGCAACGGCCGTCTACCTGATCCGCGATGCTGGCGTCGAAGGCAAAAACATCCGTATCTATGAACAGCTTGGCGTCGCGGGGGGATCTCTTGACGGGTCAGGCGACGCGCAGACCGGATATATGATCCGTGGCGGGCGCATGTTCGAAGAGCATTTCGCCTGCACCTTTGACCTTCTGAATTCGATCCCGTCCTCTGACAATCCGGACGTTTCGGTCACCGAGGATATCATGGCCTTCAATCGCATGGTGCCCGGATCATCAAACTGTCGCCTGGTGCGCAACGGAAGGCCAGCGGAGGATCGCTTTGATCTCACGTTGAGCGCGCAGGGCATCATCGATATCAACCGCTTGATCCTCCACTCCGAACGCACCTTGGCAGGACAGCGGATCGAGGACTGGTTCGACACGTCCTTTTTCGACAGCAACTTTTGGTTGATGTGGTCCACGATGTTTTCATTCCAGCCGTGGCATTCACTGGCTGAAATGCGCCGCTATTTGCGGCGGTTCATCCATCTTTTTTCCGGATTTACCCGCATCGCTGGGATTTTGCGCACCCGTTATAATCAATACGACGCTCTGATCGCCCCGGTCGTGACCTGGCTGCGGGATCGCGGCGTCAGGGTCGCAACTGACACACGGGTCATCGATGTTACGATTGAAGGCACACGGCAGGACCGCTTGGTCACTGCCCTCGTCTTGGCTGAAAAAACCGATGTAAAGGTAGGTGCGGACGACCGTGTCTACCTCACCTTGGGGTCGATGACCGACGCGACTGTTCAGGGATCCAATCATAACGCGCCAGACCTGGAGGATCAGGAGGGCGGCGCTTGGACGCTGTGGCGCAAGCTCGCGGCCGAGCACGAAGGCTTCGGTCGCCCCGAAGCGTTCTGCGGCGACACTGACAAGACTGCGTGGCACTCTTTCACCGTTACCATGGATTGCCCTGATTTCTTTGAGTTCATGGAGGATTTCACAAACAATCGGACCGGCACGGGCGGACTTGTCACATTCGCCGATTCAAGCTGGGTTCTTTCCATCGTCCTTTTCCATCAACCGCATTTCCGTGGCCAGAAACACGGCAGCTACACGTTCTGGGGCTACGGTTTGCGCGGTGACCGCACCGGCGACGTGATCAAAAAACCGATGTGGGAGGCGACAGGGGATGAAATCATCAAAGAGCTTTCTGCGCACCTGAAGCTGACGAAGCAAGAAGAGGCATGGTTTGAAGGTGCGCGGGTTCTTCCCTGTCGAATGCCGTTTATCACCAGCCAATTCATGCCCCGTCAGCCCGGCGATCGACCTGATGTGCGACCCAATGGTGCGCGGAATTTTGCTGTTATCGGGCAATTCTGCGAGTTGCCCCGGGACTGCGTCTTCACGGTCGAATACTCTGTTCGTTCCGCTTGCACCGCCGTTGCGGCACTGACGGCTCGTACAGACGCGCCGCCTCAAGTCGCGCGTACCGACCTTGACCCAATGGTGCTGATACGTGCTGCCCGCGTGCTGTTGGGGATTTGACCAACTTGACAGGGTCAGGCCCCGCATTCGACGGACTTAAGGCGTTGCGTTTCATGCGTGCCTGAAGACACCTTAACCTGACACCAACAGTCAATCGCGACCCATCAGAGACATTCATTGCACGTGCTGCCGCGGCAGCACAGCTTGACCAGACTGGTCATTCGCTGCGTGCGCAAATTCGGAGGGCGCGCGAACTCACACAACGCGGGACAAGGCGGTCATTGGCTGTAAACGCATCCGCGTCGGATCAGGAGGCCGATTCAACACACGGTTTGGAGGCTTTCGTCCCAAGGACCGTCACCACAATGCGGCATCTTGATTGCGGACATTGGGCATTAGCGCACCAATTGCCTTGAGGCAATGAAGCTGAAAGCAGCCGTCGCGGCTTGCCACTTCGGACATGCCTCAGAACGGCGTGCGATGTCTGGCCGTTGAGCTGCATCGCTGCAGCAAATGAACAGGCCAGTGGTTCTTTGAGGGCAGACGGAAGGCGGTGCGGCTACTCTTCCAATCGGGCCTCCGCAAGCTGCTCGTCTGGCGTTAGGCCGGATATTTCCAGCACCAGCTTGCGCCTGACCGTTTCCGCAAAGCTGTTCCGCCCCTCGGCGGTGACCATGAAAGCCCCCGGTCCGCCAATGATGCGAGTCGCGTATTCCTCTTCAAGGTTGGCACCCGCGCGCCGCCCGTCTTCGGGGCGCAGGATTGGCAGGGCATTGATTGTGATTCCGGCCGCAAGCACCTCTGCACGCGCGGCGCTGATGGATGGACCGGACGAGTTGCGGATGCTGTCCCCGGAGAAATCGATGACAGCACGGGGTGCAAAGACATCGTTGCCTTCGATAAGGCGTTTGGCGTCCAGTAGCGCAGCCCCGATGGCGTTGCTGCCGTAAGCCTGGCGCGGCGGGCCGGTAAGCGCGTCGGCAAAGGCGCGGGCGCTCTCAGTGCTGTCGACAATGGTCCAGGGAACCACGACTGCGGTGTTACTGGCCCATTCGATGTAGGTCACGGCGACATTTCCATAGATTGAGTTGCGGATGGCCGCGATGACAACTTCATCCGTAATGGCGAGCGCGTAGCCCTGACGCTGAAAGGCAAGCTCTTCTGCGTCGATAGAACCCGAGGCATCGGCCAGCAGAACCAGTTCCAGACCCGCCTCGCGCTGCGTCTGTGCGTCAAGTGGGCCTGCAAGAACAAGTGGGCTTGCAAGAAGCAGAATGACAATCAATCTCAAAATCATGGGAAGACAGTCTGTCACTTTGTTTTCCTGGGCAAGAGATTTGATTTCATGACGGCGCAACAGGCACGGTAATGCGCATACGTGCTGCAAAGGTGGGCAAGCGAGTTTCAAGAACCGTCGGATCTCCGGGCCACAGACAAGATCGTGCTTCCGATCAGTTGCATTGCGTCACCGCGTTATTCGCATCAGAATTAGAACGGCTACCAACAAACGCGGTGCCCGTAGTTCAGTGCTGAGCCAAGTTCAACAGAACTGTGATGGGCAGCACTATTTGCTTCTGTGGCTGCAGCGTGACGTTTAAACAGGTGAAGCTATCTATCAGCAGATGAACGTGTCAACGAACGGTTGGTGGCCAAAATGACTTCTGTCTGGAAACAGCTTGCGGTGTGCGCGATCCTGATCATCGGGGCCGCCGTATCATGGCAATATCGCGCCGAACTGACTCGTCTCTGGGAGATCTCCTTTGCCGCTTCGGCGCCTGCGCAACAGCAACGGGACCGCGCAAAGGGAATACCGGTGATTGTCGCCCAGACCGAGATCATGCGCGATGACCACAGATTGTCAGCAATCGGCACGGGATTTGCGATCCGCTCCATCACCCTGCGCGCGCCCTCAAGTGGCGAGATCACGGAATTCAACATCGCGCCGGGACGTCGTTTTGCCAAGAACGATACGCTGATGCAGCTCGATGATGCAGATGAGCGGTTTGCCGTCTCGCTCGCTCAGGCTCGGTTTGACCGGGCCAATGACGAACGTGAGAGATACCGCCGGTTGCAAGAGAGTGGCGTTGCGGCGACCGTCCGTCTGGAACAGGTGCAGACGGATTTTCAGGTTGCCCAGATTGAGCTTGAGCGCGCGCAGGAGGACCTGGACAATCGCGTTTTGCGCGCCCCGTTTGATGGGATTACAGGTCTGGCATCGGTCGAGATCGGAGACAGGATCGCGACGGACGATGTCATTGGAAATTTCGATGATCGCAGGAGTATTCTGGTCGAATTCGATCTTCCCGAGGCACTTCTGGGGCGCGTATCTACCGGGCTTGGCGTGACCGCGACAACACCTTCGGTCGAAGGGCGCAGTTTCGACGGTGAAATCAGTGCGATTGACAGCCGGGTCAACGCCGCAACACGGACAGCGCGGGTGCGGGCCGCGATTGGTAATGCCGCCGATTTGCTTAGGCCTGGCGCATCATTTGCTTTGCAGCTTGATCTGCCGGGCAGCTCGTTTCCGGCGGTACCCGAGCTTGCATTGCAGTTTTCCCAAGACTCGCTGCATGTCTGGCGCGTCGCTGAGGGGGCGGCGGAACGCGTGGAAGTCCGCCTGGTTCGGCGGCGCGCAGGTCTGGTCATCGTCGACGGCCCCCTTAAGAAGGGTGATTTGGTCGTCGTAGAAGGCACGCAGAGGCTGCGCAGCGGCGGAGCCGTTCGTGTTTTGAACACACCAAAAGAGCCGCGCACATGAATTTCGCAGGAAAAGGCATCAGCGATCTGAGCGTGCGCCGACCTTACCTTGCGGCGGTACTTAGCCTGATAATTGTGATCGCCGGGATCGGCGCGTTGTGGGGCGTAGAGGTACGCGAATTACCGGATGTCGACCGGCCCATCGTGTCTGTCCGCGCGAACTATCCCGGTGCATCTCCAACCACGGTGGATGCCGAAGTCGCTTCTCTTGTCGAAGGGGCGGTCGCGCGGGTGGCGGGTGTCAGATCGGTGCGGACCTCGTCGGAGGAGGGAAACTTTCGGATGCGGGTTGAATTTAATCCGAGCCGAGATCTCGACAGCGCGTCGAATGATGTCCGCGAGGCGGTCGCGCGGGTAGAAAACCGAATGCCCAGCGGTGTTGAAGACCTCTTTGTCGTCAAGTCCGAGCGGGACGCGAACCCGATCGTAGACATTGCCGTCTGGAGTGATACGCGCTCCATCGACGAATTGACACGTCTTGTCGAAGACGCTGTTGCCACCGAATTCACCGCGCTTGACGGTGTGGCGGAGGTGGTGCTCTTTGGTGCGCGTCAACGCGTGTTGCGGGTTGAAGTGCGCCCGGACAGGCTGGCCGCCTTCGAGCTTTCCATAGGGGAGGTGGCAGATGTGCTTCGCGCGGCGCAGTTCGACGTACCCGTGGGCAGTTTCGGCTCCGGCGCGCTGGAAGTTCTGGTGCGCGCCGATGCGACCGTTTCCAACCCCGAGCGCATCGAGGATTTAATGCTGCGCGACAACGTGCGGCTGGGCGATGTGGCGACTGTGTTTTTTGGCCTTGCCACTCCCGACAGCGTGGCGCGTCTGGATGGCCGTATGATTGTCAGCGTTGGCATCGTGCGGCAGGCGCAATCGAATACCGTGCGCATTTCCAACCAGATGGCAAATGCAGTCGAGCGGCTCAAGCTGCGCTTTCCTGATCTGGGGTTCCAGATCACCAGCGATGACGCGGTCTTTATCAAAGGTTCTATTGCCGAGGTAATGAAAACGCTGGCGCTGGCGCTGGTCATCGTAATTGCGGTTATGTGGGTGTTTTTCGGGCGCCTGACCGCCACGCTCATCCCGGCGATCACCATCCCAATCGCGCTTATCGGCTCGATCGCGGGCATCTGGATTATGGGGTTTTCAATCAACCTGATCACCTTGCTGGCGATGGTGCTGGCCACCGGCCTTGTCGTCGACGATGCCATCGTTGTGACCGAAAACGTTCAACGCCGCAGACAAGAGGGCATGGGGGCCAAGGCCGCTGCGGTCGTTGGGTCAGGACAGGTATTCTTTGCCGTTGTTGCCACCACAATCACACTTGTCGCGGTATTCGTGCCCATATCCTTCCTGCCCGGAGAGGCGGGACGCCTCTTTACCGAGTTTGGCTTTGTGCTGGCCTTCACCGTCATCATCTCCTCTTTCGTCGCATTGACGATGTGTCCCATGCTGGCCTCACTGGGCGACCCGCTGGGAAAGGGTGGCGGGATATTCGAAAGACCGGGCAGATGGGCCGCCCAAGCCTACGCCGCCCTGGTGCGCCCGATGATCCGCGCACCGCTCGTCACCATCGTGGGCGCCACGCTTCTGGCTGGGGGTGCTGTGTTGGTCTACGACGATCTGGGCGAGGAACTGGTACCACCGGAGGATCGCGGAAGGGTCTCGGTCTGGATACAAGGTCCGGATGGGACCAGCCTCGATTACACCGACCGGCAGGTCATACAGGTCGAGGAGATACTGCAACCCTACGTCGATGCGGGCGTTGCCGAGCCGCTTTATTCCATCACGGGCCGGTACGATCTCAATCGCGGTGCGATCACGATGGGTCTGATACCCTGGGAGGCGCGTGAGGTCAGTCAGGCCGACATCGAAGCCGAGATACGTGGAAAACTCGCGCAGATCCCCGGCGCGCAAAGCCGCATTCGAGGCGGAAACAGCCTTGGCCTGCCTGGCGGGTCCGGCGGCGGGTTGAGCATTGCCCTGACCGGACCGAACTATCCCGATATCGCCGCTGCGGCAGATGACTTTGCGCAGGATCTGGGCGAGGTTGAGGGATTGTCAGGTGTCCGCATTCAGTATCAGGCCACCCAGCCGCAGCTCAGCATCGGCGTAGACCGCGCGCGTGCGTCTGATCTGCGTGTGCCGATGTCAACGCTTTCAGCTACCCTTCGGGCGCTGGTGGATGAAGACGAAATCGCCGAACTGACCATCAATGACGAGGCCGTGCCGGTGCTGCTGCAGTCTGCTGCGGGTGCGGTGCGCGACCCCGTCGATCTGATGAGCCTCTATGTGCGCTCCGAAGCGGGTGAACTGGTCCCTTTGAGCCAGATCGTAACGCTGGAGGAAAAAGGCGTCGCTGCCGAGCTGGACCGCCACGCCCAACGCCGCGCGATCGAAATTGACGCCTCAGTTTCCCCGGAAGTCAGTCTGCGCGCGGTGATAGACGATGTGCGCGCGCTGTCACAGGACAGGCTCCCCGAAGGCATCGGCCTGATTTTCTTGGGCGAGGCAGCCTCGCTTGACGAAAACTCCTCTGCCCTGATGGCAACCTATATCATCGCTCTGCTGGTCGTCTTTCTGGTGCTGCTCGCGCAGTTCGAAAGCCTGACGAGCGCGATTGTCGTGATGTTAACCGTGCCATTCGGGGTCTGCGCCGCCATCTATGCAATGCTGTTGACCGGCACGACGATCAATATCTACAGTCAGATCGGGGTTCTGGTCCTGATCGGTGTGATGGCCAAGAATGGCATCCTGTTGGTCGAGTTTGCCAACCAACTGCGCGATCAGGGCAGCGGCGTCATGGAGGCCGCACTTGAGGCCGCGCAAGCGCGGTTGCGCGCTATTTCGATGACGCTCATCTGCACCGTAATGTCTGGTCTGCCGCTGATCCTGGGCAGTGGGCCGGGCGCCGAGGCTCGCGAAGCGATTGGCTGGGTCATTGTCGGGGGACTGGGACTTGCGGCAGTCTTTACGCTGTTTCTGACCCCTGCGGCTTACGCACTGGTAAGCGGGCTCACGTCCTCGCGCGCGTCAAGTGCGCAGGCGCTTGAAAAAGAGCTGGATGCATTGGCAGAGGCCTGAGGCAAGGCCGCGACCCGCAGGTCGGATCACGCCAATGATCGGCTTGACCTTGGACCGTCACTATCCACGTACCACGAACCATTTATTGGCTGATGGGTTCCCGGGATTATGGATAAACGTCACAGAAATATCTGTGTGGCCTGTGGTATCGAAAGTACTGGGACGAAAGGGGCAAGCATTGTACCATTCAACCCTCCACAAAATAGTGAAATGGGCCTTCAGGCGTGAGAGAATGCGCGCGCGGCTCCAATAGGAAAACCATGATGCGCATTGCGATTATATCATTGTACATCATTACCGGCATCGTCAGCGTCACCATGGGCGCGATCTATCTGTTTACACCTGAGTTCATGCCTTATCATTCCGACGCGGTTGGGCGTGCGTGGCAAGACTTGCAAGACAGCGAACAGGTCCTTTTCGGCGCGCTACTTGATGTCGCGGGGGCGGGGTGGATTTCCCTCGGCGTCGCGGTGATCGTTCTTGCCATCGTTCCCGTGCGTCGGGGGGAATTGTGGGCGCGTTTTCTGGTACCTGTCCTGCTTGTCGTGTTCTACATGCCGACGCTTCTGGCCACGCTCTCCGTGCTCGCACAAACACCGGGCAGCCCCCCCTGGTACGGCAATGCATTCGCGTTGCTGGCAACGGCAATCGCTCTTGCGCTGGACCGGCCATGGCGTAGGAAATCCGAGGCGCAGGCCTGAGGTGTCGACGCGTGAGGCACCGAACCAACACAGAGAAGACGCTTGCGGCGAGAATGTGACGTTCGTCAGAACCCGCAGATCGATAAGTGCCTCTAGCCCAAAGAAGTGGCGAGCCGTCTTGGCGCACCCCCATGGATGTTCCGGTCCTTTTGATCCTTGGTCGGTCTTTTCAGGACGGACCTACGCTTTCAGGCAACAGACGCGGGCGCTTTCTGCGAATGCAGCCAATCACGCGCGGTGTTGCTTCGCATAGACTGGGTTTGGAACCAACCTTCGCCACTTCACGTAAATTTTCGAAACAGCCGCGTCTGGTCGAACATATCCTCTAGTTCTTCCATCCGCGCCTTGGTCTCGTCCCAGTGCAGGTTTTGCACAGAGCCGATCATCGTTTCGACCAGCAGCATCGTGGTCGCCGCACTGTCCCAGGCCGACGGCACGACGATCCTGCTGGAGAAACTGTGCGTCGCCAGTTGGTGCACCGGAGAGCGCCACTGGTCGGTGAACAGAATAATCTCGGCCCCGCGCGCGTGGGCCATCTCGGCCAGTTTGAGGGTGTTGTTCTCGTAGCGGCGCACGTCGAAAATGATGAAGACGTCGCCCTTTTTCGCATTCAACAGGTAGTGCGGCCAAGAGTTAGAGGTCGATTGCACGTGGGTCAGGTTCGGGCGGATCACCTGCATGTGCAGGAACAGGTATTCGGCCAGCGTGTGGGTGATGCGGCCGCCGACGATATAGAGGTGGCGCGCAGGATCGCCCACCAAGCCGCAGGCAGCGTCAAAGGCCGCAGGATCGATCTGTCCCAAGGTGTGGCGGATGTTGCCGATCACCGCATCGGTAAAGCGGTTCAGCATATGTTCCGAAGGTGCTGCCTCGGCCCAGGTGTCATGTTTGGCAATGGGGTCTTTCGCCTTGGCCCTCAGTTCCTCGCGCAGCTCTGCCTGGAATTCGGGGTATCCCTTGTAGCCCAGCTTTTGCACCATTCGTGCGACAGTGGGCACCGACACATCCGCGTCTTTCGCCAATGCAGTCAGCGGTCCCAACCCTGAGGCTGGATAATTCTCAAGGATCGACAAAGCAAGCTGACGTTCCGCCCGCGTGAGATCATCCAGCTTCTGCTGGATACGATCCGAGATGGTGAGCATATCTCCGGACACGCGGCCCTCCGCCATTTGCACTAAAATTTATCAAAGCGAGTTCACTTGTGATAAATTTTTCACAATTGTGTTGACAGAAGCCGCCGCTGGCAAGACCTTTGTTGCTCAGGGGGCTGTATGAATCAGACAGACGCAGGGGATACGGGGCATGTCGTCAGGTCGTTGAGACCGGGCGCGACGAACGCCATCGTGCTGGTCTGCGAACATGCAAGCGCATTCATGCCGTCCGAATTCAAAAACCTTGGCTTGTCAAAAGAGGTGCTGACAAGCCATGTGGCCTGGGACCCCGGTGCATTGGGCGTGGCCGAAGCCCTGTCAGAGATGCTGGAAGCGGAACTTGTCGCCTCGGGCATCTCCCGCCTGATTTACGACTGCAACCGTCCGCCGGATGCCCCGGCGGCCATGCCCGCCCGCAGTGAAATCTACGATATTCCCGGCAACGTTGGTCTGACCGCAGCCCAGCGCGCAGCGCGTGCGGATGCCTATTATGCCCCGTTTCGCATGGCGGTCGACGCGGCTTTGGCGGTGCGTGAGAAGGCCGTCCTTGTGACAATCCACAGCTTCACGCCGGTCTATCACGGCAAGACCCGCGATGTTGAAATCGGCATACTACATGACCGCGACAGCGGCCTTGCAGACGCCATCCTTGAGGCCGCCGCAGATCATGACGCGCATGTCGTGCGCCGTAATGAACCTTACGGACCCAATGACGGCGTGACGCACACACTCATCGAACACGGCGTGTCCAAGGGGCGCCCCAACGTGATGATCGAGGTGCGCAATGATCTGATCAGAACCGCTGACGCGCAACGCGAGATGGCGAGCCTGCTGGCCGGTTGGCTGAGACAGGCGGTTGAACAGATCACCTGTGCACAGGAAGCCGCCACATGACCGGCATATTGCGCGGCTTTATCCGGGGCGTGGATGCCGTGAACCAACGTCTGGGGCGGGTGGTCATGTACGGCATCTTTGTGCTGATGGGAATTCTGCTCTGGTCGTCGGTGTCCAAGACCTTCTTTCTGCCCTCGCTCTGGACGCTGGAAATGGCGCAGTTTGTGATGGTTGGTTATTATGTGCTGGGCGGCCCCTATTCCATCCAGATGGGCTCAAACGTACGTATGGACCTGCTCTATGGCGGCTGGTCGGATCGGCGCAAAGCGTGGTTTGACCTGATCACGGTCTGTTTCCTGATCTTCTATCTTTGTGTGCTGATCTACGGGGCTGTCAGTTCCACTGCTTATTCGCTGGGCTACTGGAAAGATGCGCCGTTCTCGTTTCTGTTCGGCGTGCTGACCGGGGCCGAGGAAATTGGCCGGATGGAACAATCCTCATCCGCGTGGCGACCTTACATGTGGCCGATCAAGGTGGTGATGATCGTGGGCTTTGTGTTGATGCTGCTGCAATGCCTGTCGGAGCTGTTCAAGGACTTGCTGCGCCTACGGGGTGAGACTGTCTGATGCCCTATGAAATGATCGCCACGCTCATGTTCTCGACCATGATGTTGATGCTGCTGACCGGTCAGCGGGTTTTCGGCGCGATTGGCTTTGTCGCCGTGGTGGCGGCGCTGCTGCTTTGGGGGGACAAAGGCGGTTTTGACATAGGCTTTGCCGCCGCGATGAAGCTGATGAAATGGTATCCGCTGCTGACGCTGCCGATGTTCATCTTCATGGGCTATGTGCTGTCGGAATCGAAGATCGCCGATGACCTTTACCGCATGTTCCATGTCTGGATGGGTGGCCTGCGCGGGGGGCTGGCGATTGGGACGATCGGGCTCATGGTGCTGATTTCCGCGATGAACGGGCTGAGTGTGGCAGGCATGGCGATTGGGGCAACGATTGCCCTGCCGGAGTTGTTGAAGCGCGGCTATGACAAGCGGATGGTGACAGGGGTCATTCAGGCGGGATCGTCTCTGGGTATTCTCGTTCCGCCGTCCGTGGTGCTGGTGCTTTATGCGATGATCGCACGCCAGCCTGTCGGGCAGTTGTGGCTTGCCGGTGTGGTGCCGGGCTTGATGATGGCGGGGCTTTTCATCGCCTATATCGCGATCCGCTGCCGGTTGAACCCGGTGCTTGGCCCCACCTTGAACGAAGACGAACGCAGTGAAATTCCACGTGCAGAAAAGCTGCGGCTGCTGCGCGCGGGGCTTCTGCCGCTGATCATCTTTGCGGTGATGATGGTGCCTTTCGTGAATGGCTGGACATCGCTGGTGGAAAGCTCCGCTATTGGCGCGCTGGCCGCCTTTGCCGCCGCTGTCTTGAAGGGGCGCATGACCCGCACGGTGTTCGAAAACTCGGTGCGTAACACGCTGGGCATTACCTGCATGTTCATGTGGATCATCCTTGCCGCGCTTGCTTTTGGTGCGGTGTTTGACGGGCTGGGTGCGGTCAAAGCCATCGAAGACCTTTTCACAGAGCGGCTGAACCTCAGCCCCTGGATGATCCTCATCCTGATGCAGCTCAGCTTTATCCTGATGGGCACCTTTCTGGACGATACCGCGATGCTGGTCATCGTTGCCCCGCTTTATGTCCCTCTGGTGGGGGCGCTGGGGTTTGATTTGGTCTGGTACGGCATCCTTTATACGATCACCTGCCAGATCGCCTATATGACGCCGCCCTTTGGCTATAACCTGTTCCTGATGCGCGCGATGGCTCCGCCTGAAATCAGCCTGCGCGACATCTATGCCTCGATCACGCCGTTCGTGATCGTGATGGCCGGGGCTCTCGCGCTTGTGATGATCTTCCCACAGCTTGCCCTGTGGCTGCCCAATTATGTGTACGGAAAATAAAACCAAGAACTCCGCGAATGGAGCTTAACTCATCAAGGAGAAAGACATGACAACAAGACGTAATTTTATCCGCAACGCGGGCCTTGCCGGTGCCGCCACACTGGCCGCACCTTCCATCGCGCGCGCACAGGAAGCGATCAAATGGCGCTTTCAGACCTATGCCGGTGCGGCACTGGGCGAGCATGTGACCAAGCCCGTCATCGATTACATCAACACGGCCGCCAACGGTGAGCTTGAGATCGAACTGTTCTACGCCGATCAGATCGTCCCCACAGGCGAGCTGTTTCAGGCCCTGCAGCGCGGGACCATCGACGGGGTGCATTCTGACGATGACTCCATGGCGTCGCCCACGCCGCTGCAGCAGTTCGGCGGCTACTTCCCCTTCGCGACCAAGCACATTTTGGATGTGCCGGTACTGTTCAACCAGTACGGTTTGAAGGAAATCTGGGAAGAGGAATACGCCAAGGTCGGCGTAAAATGGCTGTCTGCTGCGGGTCAGGATCCGTGCAACTTCAACACCAAGAAGGAAATCACCAGCGTTGCCGATCTGGACGGTCTGCGGCTTTATACCTTCCCCACCGCCGGACGTTTCCTGTCGAAATTCGGCGTGGTGCCGGTGAACATTCCTTACGAGGACGCGGAAGTTGCGGTTCAGACCGGTGAGCTTGACGGCATGGCATGGTCGGGCATTACCGAAGACTACACCGTGGGCTGGGCAGATGTGACCGACTACTTCCTGACCAACAACATCTCGGGCGCGTGGATCGGGTCGTGGTTCGTGAACGAAGAGCGTTGGGCAGACCTGCCTGAACACCTCAAGGCCATCGTTATGGCGGGCACCGAAGCCGGACACACCTACCGCAACCAGTGGTACTGGGGCGGTGAAGCGGCCCTGCGGGCCAATGGCGACAAGCTGGCGCTGCGTTCCGTACCAGCGGGCGAATGGGCCGAGGTTGAAAACGCCGCCAAGGAGTTCTGGGAAGAAGTGGCGCAGGAAGGTGAAGTGCACCAGAAGATCGTCAACATCTTCAAAGAGTACAACAGCGTGATCAATCAGGCTGGCGCGCCGTATAACTTCGAATAAGCTAAAGTCGGGGGCGGCGTCGTCCGCCCCCTCTCCCAACCCAAAGAGTGTTTTCCCATGCCCGGCAATCTGACATTTGACGATCTGAAATCCCGCGTTGCGGACGGTACAATCGACACCGTGCTGACCTGTTTCGTGGACATGCAGGGCCGATTGATGGGCAAACGCTTTCATGCGGTGAACTTCGTGGAGACCTCGTTCGAGGAGACCCACTGCTGCAACTACCTGTTGGCCACAGATCTGGAGATGGCGACGCCGGATGGCTATGCCTCAACCTCGTGGGAGACGGGATATGGTGACTACATCATGGCACCTGATCTCTCGACGATCCGTCTGACGCCTTGGCTTGAGGGCACCGCTATGGTGCTGTGCGATATCCTCGATCACCACACCCATGCGCCTGTTCCGCACGATCCCCGTGCGATGCTGAAGAAACAGGTGGCGCGCCTCAAAGGGCTTGGCTTTGACGCGATGATGGCAACGGAGCTTGAGTTCTTTTTGTTCGAGAAGAGCTTTGATGAAATCCGTAAGGGCGGATACCGTGACCTTACGCCGATCAGTGGCGTGAATGAGGATTATCACATCCTGCAAACCACCAAGGAAGAGCACGTGATGCGGCCCATCCGTAATCACCTGTTTGCTGCCGGTCTGCCGATTGAAAACACTAAGGGCGAGGCCGAGACCGGTCAGGAAGAATTGAACATCCGCTATGCGGACGCGCTGGATTGTGCCGACCACCACTCCATCGCAAAGCACGCCATCAAGGAAATCGCCTGGCAAAACGGCCATGCCGCGTCCTTCCTGCCGAAATGGGATCATACCAAGGTTGGCAGTTCCTCACATGTGCATCAGTCGCTTTGGAAAGATGGCGACCCGGCGTTTTTTGACAAGGACGCGGACCTTGGGATGACCGATCTGATGAAGCATTACATGGCCGGGCTTATCCACTATGCGCCGGATTACACGTTCTTTCTTGCCCCCTACATCAACAGCTACAAACGCTTTGCCAAGGGCACCTTTGCGCCCACGAAAACCGTCTGGTCGGTGGACAACCGCACCGCCGGGTTCCGCCTGTGTGGCGAAGGGACCAAGGGCGTGCGCGTCGAGTGTCGCATCGGCGGGTCGGACCTGAACCCCTACCTTGCGCAAGCGGCGATGCTGGCGGCCGGGATCAAGGGGATCGAGGACAAGATGGAACTGGCGCCACCGACCAAGGGCGATGTGTACGATGACGCAAAGGCTGCCGACATACCCCAGACCCTGCGGGCCGCGACGGAAACGCTGCGCAATTCCAGCTTCCTGCGCGAGGCGATGGGTGAGGACGTGATTGACCACTACACCCGTTGCGCCGAATGGGAGCAGGAAGAGTTTGACCGCGTTGTGACCGACTGGGAAATCGCGCGAGGCTTTGAAAGGGCATAACGATGATCAGATGTATCTCTCCCATCGATGGTTCGGTCTATGCCGAGCGTGAAACCCTGTCGCCCGATGCCGCACGGGCCGCCGTAGACCGCGCGCGCAAAGCACAGGCCGACTGGGACGCTCTGCCATTGGAAGACCGCATTGCGCGGGTGATGGCGGGTGTTGCGAATGTTGGCGACATGAACAATGCCATCGTTCCAGAGCTTGCCCATCAGATGGGACGCCCAATCCGCTATGGCGGGGAATTCGGCGGCTTCAACGAACGCGCCAGCTATATGGCGCAGATCGCGCAAGATGCATTGGCTCCGATTGAACTTGAGAACAGCGACCAATTCCACCGCATGATCAAACGCGTGCCGCATGGCGTGGTGCTGGTCGTGGCACCTTGGAACTATCCCTACATGACCGCGATCAATAGCGTCGCACCCGCGCTGATTGCAGGCAACACGGTGATTCTGAAGCACGCCTCGCAAACCCCACTGGTGGGTGAACGGATGGCCGAAGCCTTCCATGCAGCGGGCATTCCCGAAGACGTGTTTCAGAACGTATTCCTGGACCATGAAACCACTTCCGCGCTGATCGCGGCAAAGTCATTCGGCTTTGTCAATTTCACTGGCTCCGTCGGTGGCGGCAAAGCCATCGAGGACGCGACCGCAGGCACCTTCACCGGACTTGGCCTTGAACTGGGGGGCAAAGACCCCGGCTATGTCTGTGACGATGCGGACCTCGACAGTGCCGCCGAGACGTTGATTGACGGGGCGATGTTCAACTCAGGCCAATGCTGTTGCGGCATTGAACGGATCTACGTGGCCGAGCAACATTTCGACGCCTTTGTCGAAAAGGCTGTCGCCATAGTGAGCGGCTACAAACTCGGCAATCCGCTGGACCCCGAAACCACCCTTGGCCCGATGGCGCAGGTGCGTTTTGCCGATGCGGTGCGTAGTCAAACCGAAGAGGCCGTTGCCGCCGGGGCCAAGGCCCATATTGACCCTGCCCTGTTTCCCGAAGCGGGTGGCGCATACCTGATGCCGCAAATCCTGACGAACGTGACCCACGACATGCGCGTGATGCGCGAGGAAAGCTTTGGACCTGTGGTGGGCATCATGCCGGTCAAAGACGACGATGAGGCCATCGCACTGATGAACCACAGCGATTACGGCCTGACCGCCTCTGTCTGGACTGCTGACACCGCGCGGGCCGAAGCGATTGGCGACCGGATAGAGACCGGCACCGTGTTCCAGAACCGCGCCGATTACCTTGACCCCGGCCTGTGCTGGACCGGCTGCAAAGACACCGGGCGCGGTGGCGGGCTGTCCGTCATCGGTTATCACAATCTTACCCGTCCTAAATCATATCACCTCAAGAAGGCCTGACGCCCATGTCCCCTACCGCCAACTGGTCCTATCCCACCGCCATCCGTTTTGGCGCCGGCCGCATCTCGGAAATTGCCGAGGCCTGTGTCGCCGCCGGTATTCAAAAGCCGCTTCTGGTCACGGACCGTGGCCTTGCGACGATGGAGATCACCACAAAGACACTCGATCTGCTCGAAGCTGCCGGGCTTGGCCGGGCGTTTTTCGCGGACGTCGATCCGAACCCCAACGAGAAAAACGCCGAAGCGGGTGTGCGGGCCTACCGCGAAGGTGGCCATGACGGGGTGATCGCCTTTGGCGGGGGCTCCGGTCTTGACCTCGGCAAGGTCGTGGCCTTCATGGCTGGACAGGCCCGCCCGATCTGGGACTTCGAGGATATCGGTGACTGGTGGACCCGGGCCGATGCCGATGCCATCGCCCCCATCATCGCTGTGCCCACCACCGCTGGCACCGGATCAGAGGTCGGTCGCGCCTCTGTCATCACCAACTCGGAAACGGCAGAGAAAAAGATCATCTTTCACCCCAAGATCCTGCCATCGATTGTGATCTGCGATCCCGAACTGACCGTCGGCATGCCCCCGTTCATCACTGCTGGGACAGGTCTGGACGCCTTTGCGCATTGCGTTGAGGCCTTCTGCTCACCGCATTATCACCCGATGAGCCAGGGCATCGCGCTGGAAGGCATGCGGCTGGTCAAAGAGTATTTGCCACGCGCCTATGCCGATGGCACCGATCTTGAGGCCCGTGCGCACATGATGTCCGCTGCCGCGATGGGCGCCACTGCCTTTCAGAAAGGGTTGGGTGCGATCCATGCTTTGAGCCATCCCATCGGCGCGATCTATCACACGCACCATGGCACGACGAATGCCGTGTGCATGCCAGCGGTGCTGCAATTCAACAAATCAGCGATCACGGATGTTTTGGCCACAGCCGCTGCTTATCTTGGCATTGAAGGCGGATACGATGGCTTTTGCGCCTACGTCAACGCGCTGAACGCATCAATGGGCATTCCCAAGACGCTGACCGCGCTTGGGGTTGAGAACCCCGACATCGACCGCATCGTGGCGGGCGCGCTGAATGACCCCAGCACAGCCGGAAACCCTGTTGAGATGACACGGGAAAACACCACCGCGCTGTTGAAAGCCTGCCTGTAAGAAACTGGCGTTCCCTTCAGCCTTCGCTTTCGGGCGTGGGCTGCCTCTTCCAGATCATCTGTCGTTGCCCCGGCAGCGTGTCCATTGGGCTGACGTCCCTATGCCGACGCGCGATGGCCAAAACACGCCAAGCTTGATTTGTGCGTAGCAAGGTTGCACCCTTGTCGCATCGCGCCGCTGTCAGTTCTTGGGGGACAAAATGAGCGATACAGACGACACCGGTGGCTCAAGCGTCATGCAAAGCTTAGCGTCGTGGGGACTGACTGCCTACTCCATTGCGGGGTGGGCTGTTGATGCTGCCGCTCAAAGGTTGCTGAACATCACAGGTTCAGCAGCGCCTCCGCCCGACCCGTCGCCCAGCGCCATGGAGAATTTCAAGGCAACGCTGGCACCCCGGCCAGCCAACACAAACGCCCCTGCCAACGCCACAGCTCAGGAAACGCAAACCATTAACGCAGCCTTTGTCGAGCTGACCACCTATGTCGATGACAACATCGACAGCGAAGACATCAGCGTCGCCCGGGAAAAACTGGCGGCCGTGGTCAAGCTGGTGGGCGACACTGCGCAGGCCGCAGACGACCGGGACGCGCTTGCTGTCAAGAAAACCGCCCTTGAGCAGGACCTGAAAAAGATACCGTTCTTGAGAGACGTGACCGCCGCCGAGATGCGGGATTTTGCCAAACGCAGGACGCTGATTGCCCGTCAGATTTCAGCAGCAGCAGTATTGTCAGACCTTGATCCCGTCGAAATTACCCTTGAAACGTTGAAGGGCGACGTCAGCGACGCGCAGAAAATGATCCCACTACGCAAGAATGCTTCAGACCAGATCGCTGCTGCCAAATCGGCGCGGAAGGATATGCAAAAGACCGTGGATCGCGGGTACTACGAGGCACTGAACAAAGCGATTTCCGATGCACAGATCGCCCTTGGGGCCGCAAAGACACAGACCGACATCACCCAGCTTCAAGCGGCCCTGAAAGCAGTGACCGACAAGGAAGCGGATGCGCGAAGTTATGCCGCCTACTTTGATCTTTGGTCGGTGAAGGCCGAGGGGTATCTGAGTGTCTATGACCGTGATCCTGACAAGGACAACAGGAGCGACGGGCGCAAGGCGCGCAACGCCGCCGCCCAAGCCGCAGCGGTCAAGTCAAAGGCGCTGGATTTCGTCGGCGCACGTGCGGCTTTGGATGGGTTTGAGACCGCGCCCGCAGTCACTGCAAATGGGAACTATCCCGCCGCCAGCGCTTTTATGGCGCAACTGGACGGGTTTCTGAAATCACACGGCACCAAAAGACAACAGGTCAAGAGCGCGAAACTGCCTTGGTCGAACCGCATGGACAACGATCTGTCAGATATCCGCAAGAAGGGGATCGTCAACAAGAACTGGGGTGACGCCGCGACCGATCTGACCGAGCATCAGGACAAGGTCGATAAGCTTTATCCGATTGCCCTGAAGCACCTCCAAGTATTTGAGGCCAAAGGTAGCGTCCCAGACAGCGATGAACCGATGGTGACACTGTTGGCAGCGGTCAGCGCCTCCAAATCTAAACTCGATAACGATGGCAAGGGGAACTATGCCGAAGCCCTGAGTGCGTTTGACGGTCTGGGCGGCGCCAAGGTCAATCAGGCCACGGCGCTGCGGCGATTGAGCGCCATCAAGAAACGGGCCAAAGCAGCGGGCACTGGTGGATTTGCTGCTGCTCAGGCGCATGTCGAGGGGCAGTACGGTTACATCAAGAATAATATCGCTGCCGACATAGATGCGGCGAATGCCACGATGGATACGCTCGAAGCGCTGCTGGATAATCTCGAAGCCATGATCCCGGTCCTGTCCGAAGCGCGGGCAGCCAAACCCACGCATGACCCGACGGACACGTTCAAGCTGCTCGATGCGGCAGAGGCAAAGGTTACAAGCCTAGAGTTCGACAAGGCAAAGGGAGAGGCCGAGACGGCGCTTCTTGCCTATGGTTTGCTGGCCGAGTTTCTTTTTGTCGAAGGGCAGGTGCAAATGTTGCTGGCCACGCAGACCGACAAGACGCCGGGCCACACTCTGGTCAAGACAGCGCTTTCAGAGGCTGACGATATGGCCCGCACGCAAGGCAAGATCGCCGATGCCATCGCCAAGCTGAACGCGATACTGGCAGATCCGACCTTGGCCGAAATGGCGCACGAGGCAGGTCTATGGCTGGCGAAATTCAAAGACGTTGAGAAACGGCACAACAAGATCGTGCCGGGAATGAAACCTGATCAAGCCAAGGCAACGATGACGACCTTGTTTGATGCCGCGAAAGACAAAGCCGAGACAGATCACGACTACACCGCTGCGATGGCCCTGCTTGAGGCATACGACACCAAGCTGACCCAGGCACGTGACTATGTGGCGTGCCGAAGGCGCGCTTTCGCGGTCAAGACAGCCTTGGACCGGGCGGCCACCACTTTTGCCAGCGAACCGGACATTGACAAGAAGGTGTACGGCGATGGCGGCAAAGCCGGTATCGAAGCGCAGGTGAAAGCCGCCGAAGACAAGGCTGTTGCCGGCAAGGTTGTCGAAGCCGGTGCGGATTTCGCGCAGCGCCTGAAGGATTGGAAACCTTTACTGAAGAACATCGCGCTCTTGCATGAAAGCGCCGACAGCGTCGGCAGCAATGCAGGGCATTCAATTGACCGTCACGGCCCCGAGGTCACGGATGAAGAATTGCTGACCCGCCTGACAACCGGTGTGGCACCGGATGGCAAAAGCTCCCCCACACGGAACGCATCGCGCTATGACAGTTTTGCGGCCTGGGTTCAGGCCCGCGAAGAAGGTGCGGCATTGTTGGAAAAGGAGAATCACCCCGGTCCCCCCGAAGTACCTGTGCGCGCATCTGATACCAGCATTCCAGCCGCTGCGGACACGGTGACATCGATGAAAAAGATCATCGATCACGAAGGCCCTATCGACCGCGCGATGCGGGGGATCAAGCCAAATCAGGAGGTAGATGCATCCAAGGGCAAGGTCGGCAAAGGCCAGACTTACGAAACATACGAGGCATTGGACGGCATCACCAAGAGCGAGACACTTTGGCTATTTGAGATCGATATCTCCGCGATTGAATCAAAGCTGGCGAAACCTCATGGTCCTTTGGAAAAAGACGTTGGCGTAAAGTGGGATTCAAAACCGCAAACGTACATAGATGTGCATGCGACCTTGCCCGGATCGCCGCCCGCCCCCGCTAGCATCCCCGGCAAGTGGGTGATGATGCAACTCTTCCCGGTGGTCGATAAATGGGATCAGGAAAAGCAGGATTATGCCTAAAGAAAGACGAATGAGATGAAGGTAAACTTCTACGTCATACAGCGCTATTTGTCGTGGCTGACCGAAGGCCGTGGCGCGTCCAACCCCGAGACGATCGACGATTGGGAAACCTACGAAGTCGATATGGACGCGATGATACGGGAGGCACGGCAGAACGGCGATGAGGATCTGCTGATGCTGGCCATCGATTCACTGGTGGCAGACCCGGACGGGCGCATCGACGAATTCGTGGGCCATGTCTATGCCTTTACGGATGAGGATCTGGGTGATCTGTTCAGCCATGCCTTTGAGTACATCTGGCCTGATGCCGTTCTCAGCGCACCCGGTGAAGGGCCGGATTATCAATTTGTGCCGATGTCGGATGAGGAATGGGCCGCCCGCAAGGGCGGTTAAGACGTAGGGAGGATGCGGGATGGCAAAAGCAAAGACAGATGATCCGGCCTTTGACCCCGATGAGATCGGCAAGCTGTTCAAGAAAGCCAAGATGAGCGGCGAACCCCTTCCCTATGCTTTCGGACTTGCCTCCAAACCCGAAGACTGCGGGTTCCTGACGCATCTTCGCAAGCCGGGCAAAACGCTCAAGAAAGAGTTGAAAGCGTCCAGCAAGGCGATCAGCAAGGTATGCTTTGGCACCTTTAGAGTGGATGAAGACAATATCCTGTTGAGTTCCCCCAAACCGATCAAGGGCATTATCAAACAACTGCGTGTGCGTTTTCGCAAGGCTGGGATGGGCAAGTTCAAGCCCATGTTGGTTGGTCCGGACGGGATAGAGATAGACGAAGATACCCTGCCCGCCGCCGATCAGTTTGACGACACCGATGATGATATCCAATCGCCCATCGGGGCAGAGGCCCCCACAGCTGCCCTCGCACCGACTCCGCCGCCAAAGACTGAAGGCAGCGCAGAATTGGCCCGGCGGCTGACCAAGATCAAGGATGCAATGGGGACAGTACCTCCGGACATGTCGGAGCGTTTGCAAAAACCATTTCTCAAAGCCATCAGTCAAATCAAAAAGGGCGAGGTTTCCGAAGCCCGCGAGACGATCGAACTTTTGGAAACTGTGCTGTCGCGGCTGAAGCCCACAACGCCGCCCAAAGCCCCCTCGGAAACGCCGCAAGACGCTTTCAAATCGCTCGTTGCCGACTTGGGCAAGCTGTCTGACGATCAAAAAAAGGCGCTGATGCCCCGCCTGCAGAAGATCAAGGGCAAGCTCACCGGTGGTGAGGGCGCGGCAGCACTGGCGGATATCGCGGCGCTAAGATCAACTTTGGACAGCGGCGGCGCTGCCGGCGATAAGGCGGCCGATACCAAAAGCGTGCTTGATATCTGGAACACAGCCAAGGAGAACGCGGATACGGGCATCACGAAACTTGCCACTGCGCTCAAGAAATACAACGAACCCGCCCTCGACCGGATCGCAGATCATGGCATCACCGGGCTGAACGGTGGCAGCAGCTATACCCGTCTGACCGCCGCGCTGATGGACCATGCCAAAGCAGGAGCAGACAAACATGCCAGCACCGCAGAGGCGCTGTTGCCCGCGATTGACGCTTTTCGGAGCGCGATGATGGCCGATCCAATGGTTGCGCACTGGGAAAACAATCCTTTGGGCATTTCGGTGGATATCCGTGGGACTTTGGGATCCGCCCTGGACAGCATTGAGGCGCGGGCACGCGCAGCGGTTTGAGTCAGGCACCTTTTCATCTGTGTTTCCAATGATTGGCTACCGACTGATTGCAGACCCTGAGTTGGGGTCAGTATGAATGCGCCATGCGCCTTCATGCCAATTGACCTGAATGCAGCGCAGCATATTATCCCACGCTGTTCTTATCGGGTAAGGCACAGAATCTTGTTGGCACAATGCATGTTCGCAGCTTTTCAGAAAGATCGTGATGTAAGGCGTCTGAAACAGGGACGGCATGGTGCACGCATGACTTGGCTACAGGGTCTGGAACGCAGATGAGTGTCGGGGAAGATCAGACTGTAACGCAGAAGGGGACCTGGTTTCAGCAGATCTTTCTGGATCTCGTAAGGCAGTTGCGCTGGTCATATCTGCCACCCTTGATGGTTTATTTCGCCGCTGGCGTATCAGGGCTGACGTCGGTTGTCGGTGCGTTCTTCCTGAAAGAATACCTTGACCTATCAGCTGCATTCATCGCTGGCCTCGCGTTTTGGGCAGGTTTGCCATGGATTCTAAAAGTGCCTTTGGGCCATGTTGTCGACCTGTTTTGGCGCTGGAAATCCTTGTTGATCCTGTTTGGAGCAGGCCTGATCACGATGTCTCTGCTGATCATGTTCGGGTTGGTGTCGCGGCCAAATGAAATGCGCGCAGTTTTCCCGCTTGAGACATGGTATGTGATTGCATTGCTGCTGGCACCTTCAGGCTATGCAATTCAGGACATCGTTGCCGATGCGATGACCGTCGAAGCCGTTCCGCGCACGGATGACACCGGCAACCCCTTCAGCGAAATGCAGTCGCGCGCGATGCACACGACGATGCAAACACTGGGCCGGATCGCAATTATCTCAGGCTTTATGTCGGTAGCTGCGGTCAATATCTGGCTATTCTCGGATACTGAAACTCTGCCACGCGAAGCGCGCCTTGCGCTTTATGGACGGGTCTATCTTATCGCTCTCACTATACCAGTCATCTCGGTCAGCGGCGTGGTCCTGCATACCATCATACAACGCCGAAAGCTGGCACACGGGTTGCCGCAGGTGGGTCCGGATGGCGATACCAAGGTTGATTGGCGCATACTCGGTGGCGGATTGGCCTTTGTCCTGCTCAGCATTCTTTTGGGGACTTCTGATCTGGTGTATGCGCAGGAGATTGTTTTTGCGACGTCCTTATATATCGTACTGTATCTCATCCGGCAGTTGCTTCAGAACCTCACGCTTGTCGATGCGCGGGTCTTGATCGGTACTGCGACGATCATCTTCGTGTTCCGCGCTGTGCCCCTGCCCGGCCCCGGTCTGACATGGTTCGAAATCGACGAACTGCGCTTTGATGAACGTTTCCTGTCGGTCCTTTCGCTGATTACCAGCCTGCTTGCTTTGGTCGGTCTGATCGTTCTTCGACCCATGATGGCGAAACGATCGATCGCTTACATCGTCGTGCTGCTGACCATCGCCGCGGGCATTTTGTCGCTGCCGAACATCGGTCTTTATTATGGTGTGCAGGAATGGACAGCGGCGCGCACAAACGGCATCGTGGATGCGCGGTTCATCGCCATACTGGATACTGCTATTGAATCGCCACTGGGCCAGATTGCCATGGTACCGATGTTGGCATGGATCGCGCGCAACGCGCCACCTGATCTGAAAGCCACATTCTTTGCCGTAATGGCGTCGTTTACGAATTTGGCACTGTCAGCAAGCAGCCTGGGCACCAAGTATCTCAACAAGGTCTATATCGTGACCCGCGCCTCTGTCGATCCGGCGACCGGAGAAGCGATCTCGGCCCCGGACTATTCCGTCTTGGGTGAACTGCTGATCGTCGTTGGCGTAATCACTGTCGTGGTGCCGCTTTTGGTTGTTCTGTTGGTACAAACATCGAGGTACCGAACGACGGATTGATCCCATACACCAGCGAAAAGCGCCATTGCCGCACCAAAGGCTTCAAGCCAGAGCCCAGAACAGGTCAGTCGCCGCGATGCAGCGTTGGTCGGAATGCCAAAGGAAATTTGACGGCGCTCCCGAAAACAACTTGGCAAGCATTCGAAAATGGCCTTCGGTTAGTTTGCAATCCGGGGAACTTGATGCAGGGACTGCGGATCAAGCAAGGAAGCAAGTTGCTCTGCGCTTGGCTTTATCCGGTCGGCTTTTCCCTCTTGTGCGAAATTGGCAAGCCTTTGCAAGGCTGGTCGAAGACTGACAATATCTAGAACGGATTTGTCGCCTGCCCTGCGCACATTGAGATAGTGACTCCGCGTCTTCTCTGGTCCGAAACTCAGCTTGTAGCTCTGATCGCCATGTCCAAAGTTATAAGCGCGATAGCCTGCGTCGGCAGCCCATTCGATTGCGTGGGCGTGAAGCAATAGGCCGATCGCGGGGTCGGTTGCCTTCGAATTCCGGCCAGCGACAAGAAAATTTACACAGCCTTGCTTTTTGTCAACGACATGGCCAAGAGCGCCAAGCATCTTGTCGCCTTGCCACAGTGCCGGCAAATACAGGCTATCTGTACTGTCAGCAGTCAAAAGGGCGCGGCCATATCGGTCAGCGATCTCTAGCGCTTTGTCGGTTCCTTTCTGTGTGGACCATTGGTCGACCCAGTTTCGAAGCAAACCCGCAATGTCGCGTTCCACCGTTTCCGAACTGGCCGTCGTGATGCGATAGGTGCCGGTCTCCAGTAGTTTGCGGCGGTAGCGTCGGATTTTCTGTCTGGTGTTGGAGCTCACACGCGATGCCAAGACATTCTCAAATCCTGCTTCGATCGGAACTTTTAGACTGACTAGGTTGTCAATCTCACCTTTGTTGATCCGGTATGGACGGAACTGGTGCGAGAACGCCTCTCCAAAAGCCTCCGCGAAAATCCTGGATCGGCGCAACGTCGGCTCATACCGCAGACTTAGACTTTTCCACGGATAGCCTTCCAATGCTTGGGCCAACACCTTCAAGGCGCCTTCTTCTTGATCCATACGACAGATGAACCCGGTGTATTCGCCCCATGCCAACCTCCCTGCCGCTTCGATTTCCGTCTGGAATTGACTGTAGGTTTTGCTCCAATGAACGCGTTGTTTGGTTGGGAATATACAGACGGGGACGCCGGTTTTGTCGCGGACGACAAAGATGCGCCACCGATTTGGGTTCGCCAGCAAACCGGATTCCAGCCAGTCATAAGACAGGAAAACCCCCGCGTCAGGATCCTGATCAAAAAGCGCGTCCCAATCCGGTTTGAGGGCCCGAAGGTCCGTTGGGTGCATAACGGTATCGACGCGGTATTGGCCGATACGGAAGCCGTTTTCGTATTCATGTGACAGATCATTCATGAAACGTTCGTTAACAGGGCAATATGGATATTGTGTGGCATTAAGCTGAAGCAGGTCAGGTCGCGGACGAAATCACTGGTTCAACCGGTCAAGTGGGGGATGCGCCATTTCCGTGACCGACTTGTTATGGCTACTTGTGAATAAGGTTGAAGCGTAGGGATTGCCCAGCCAGCATTAATCGACCCGCGTTCAGGCGGATTTGAGCGTGGACGCTACCCCGGCAAACCCGCGCTCTGCGGCTTCGAAGTTTGGCGCAAGACAGGCGGTCAGCGGCGACTGTGCCGCATAGTAAGCGCCGACCCGGCAAATCTGGACGGCAAAATCAGGATGCACGCCTGCGTCGTCATACTTGCGGATGCGGGTCTTGCTGAGCCAGCCGCGCTTTTGCGCCTCCTTGGTGATCAGTTTGAGGCGCTGCACCACGTGGAAGGTCAGGTAGACGGAAAGATAATCAAGGTAATCCTCGATCGCGTACCCGCAGGTCGGATCATAGGCGTCGATGATGACATCGACCATTCGGTCAGGGCGTAGGGGCCAGGCTTCATCCCCGATGAGCCATGCAAGGTCTTCTGCGCCGTGGCGCATGCCGCAATACTCAAAGTCAAACCAGCGCAGGCGGTTCTCGGGATCAATTGCGGCATTGCCGGACCTGCAGTCCCATTTCACGAATTGCCCGGCATGACCCGACAAACGCTCTGCCACGGCATTCTGATCGAATTGACTTGAAATGCCGCCTGACATTTCGTCAAGGAATTTGATCGCACCCACGAAATTGTCGATCCAAAGCGGCGTCGCGCCGAGGTGTGGCAGCATCTCGTGCATCTTTGTCTGGCGGGCAGCGCGATGTATGCGAAAGATTGCGGCGACAGCGTCTTCAGCCAGCGCCTGGCGCTTGGCTCCGCCGACTTTGGCGATTTCAATGTTCAGGCGCCTGTCACCGACGTTGGACTGAAACATCACCTCGCCCACAACACCCAGACACTGCGGGAGGTCGTCGCAGTGCTGGCCCAGTTCGCTGAGCACGAAGGCCTCAAGATGGGTGCGCCGGAAGTTCGGGCGAAGTGTGGCAAATGTCTCCCGTCCATCGGCGAGGCTAAGCAGCAGGCTGGCGCGACCTTCACCGCCCGGAGCGTCAATCCCGGTGACCTTGGAGCCAAAGTGCTTTTCTGCGGCGGCGATGATTGTTTCCCGCGCTTCTGTCTTGGAAGAACTGCTCATATCGATCCGCTGCCTACCTCTTACGAATTATTGAGACGTCGATACCCATTTGATGCGGCAGAATCATGTCAGAAGCTTGGCGATATGTCTGAAAACCGAAAAAGGTTCCGGCTGCACTGTTCCAAGAATGGAGACGATGTTAACCGCGTTTCGTTTTTTGTCTCCTTATTCTTGCCGCAATTTGCCCCATTTGGGCCATTTTTCGCAGAATTCTTGATTTAATCTACAGTTTTTGCCCAGCTTATCGGGATTTCAAGCATCAGCATTGATGGCATCAGACAGGTCTGTCTGGTGGCGGGAAAGTGCTGTCTTTCAAGGGAGTGTCCTATGGGCCAGTATTTTAATTTCGGGGGCTGGCAGGCCAGCAGCACCAAATCCTACCATAACGGTGGCGTGGAAGGCAGAAGCTTCTCCAAATGGTACGATCAGCATCTTTCCAAGCATTTCAATCAAGACGATGACGAGGATGTCGCTGGCTCTGGCGGCACCGGGGGCTCCGGCTCTGGCGGCACCAAGGGTTCCGGCTCTGGCGGCACCGGGGGTTCAGGCTCTGGCGGCACCGGGGGTTCAGGCTCAGGTGGCACCAAGGGCTCCGGCTCTGGCGGCACCGGGGGCTCCGGCTCTGGCGGCACCGGGGGCTCAGGCTCTGGCGGCACCAAGGGTTCCGGCTCTGGCGGTACCGGGGGTTCAGGCTCTGGCGGCACCAAGGGCTCAGGCTCCGGCGGTACCGGGGGTTCAGGCTCCGGCGGCACCAAGGGCTCCGGCTCTGGCGGCACCGGGGGCTCCGGCTCTGGCGGCACCAAGGGTTCAGGCTCCGGCGGCACCGGGGGTTCAGGCTCTGGCGGCACCAAGGGCTCAGGCTCAGGCGGTACCGGGGGTTCAGGCTCCGGCGGCACCGGGGGCTCAGGCTCTGGCGGCACC
>NZ_JAABNT010000023.1 GCF_010667575.1 Sulfitobacter sediminilitoris | reverse complement strand
TATTGAAAAACCAAGGCACTGAGCCACAATCCCCATAGCACCGAAAGCCGCCCGCGCTTTCCTCCTTGTCAGATTTATCGCCGCTGCAGCTCACGCTGACAGCAGCCACAAACCTTAGACTTTGCTGAACTTCGCTGCTGCTACAGCAATGACTGCTTTGGGTTACCCACACCACTCAAAGTCCGTCTGATGTTAGTTTCGACAAAACTAGATTGTCTTCCGCTTGCTATTTTGGGTCGACGACTAGCGTGTGATGCGGTCGGCAGATGTCGAAAACATCACCACGGACTTGCCTTCAACCTGACGCAATCCACAGCTTTCCAGCATGGCCCGCGATGGTGCATTGTCTTGGGCAACAAATTCCATCGTGGATACCGCTCCAAGCTCAGTCACGGCGGCGAGGTTACACATCGCGTCTACTAGTTTCCCCAAGCCCAAACCGCGAAGCTCAGGATCGACAGCAATCAGACCGACCCATGCCGACTTGAAGAACGGGCTATGGAGATTGTGGGTCATGGCTCCAAATCCAGCCGCGACGATTCTGTCGTCCGAAGCATGTAAGGCGATAAGTCTTGCAGGGAACAGCTTCCCCAGAAGCGCATCCGTCGAGAATGGCGAGACGCCCTGGTCCGCTAGAAAAGCCTGAACTTCCTGTGCTTTCTGAGGGGTCATTGCGTCGTCGGGGATACGTTTCACGCCATCAGGAAGACCGCTTTGAACAATTCTCCCGCAAACGTCGCGGACGGTCATGGCATCAGCCATGAAGAGGTCCCAGACGTGCAGTGTGGGATCAAAATCGCTCAGTTCTTCTTTCGCAATTTCAATTGTCGCATCGTCAGCACCTCGAAGCGTCACCATGCCTTCTTCAGACATGATCTTTCTCAAGTGATCCCAACCAAGCTTAACCGGATCATCACTTGAAAAAGTACGAGCATGAACGACGGCACCGGGAAGGTCGGAGAGCTCCGGGACTTGCTCGTCGCGTGCCTTCTGCAAGGCTCTTACTTTTTCATTTCCGAAGTAGGGGGAGAACCTCGGGTTGGTTTTGTTCATCTTGGTCCTCACAGTTATCGAGCGCGATCTGCTTGGTACTAGGGAACCGGCCGGTCCCATGGTTGGGCCGCATCCGGATAAATCGATTGAACGGGCTTGTACCTCTCTGGTTCGTCTAAAGAGGCTGCGTGAACGTAAACAAGGTGGTTCATTCGTTCGCTACGGCGGGATATCGGAGAACCACAGTAAGGACAGAAGCTACTCCATGTTGAGCGGCCCGATCCACCTGTCATTCGATATTCGGTCACCCTTCCCTCGCTGAAAAAGGTTTTCGCAACCAAAGGCAGCATTTCAGAGTGACCGGTGCCAGTCAATTTCTGGCAGTCGCGACAATAGCACCGGAACATCGGTGTATCAGCGATAACACCTTTGTATCTTACAGTTCCGCACTTGCATCCTCCCGTTATTTCGGTGCCCACCTATCTCTCCCACCACTGCAAACTCTTTGGATTGTTACACTTCCGTGCGGCCAAAAACAGTCCCGTATCGCCAAGCTGAAGATCGCATCCGGCCATTAGACGTTTGCAAATTCACGAGAATGCCCAGCTCAGCCTGTCTCTATGGGTAGATCATGGTCTGGTCCCCATTCGCTCATCGAATTTTCATAGACAGCAACATCATCATGTCCCAGCTGATAGAGCCAAAAAGCGTCCACGGTCGCAAAGATGCCTCCACCACAGTAGGTGATGTGCCTATCTCCTCTACTGGCTCCGGTACTCTCGATCATCCGCGCGATTTCATCAGCGGGTAGGAACGCGTGGGTGTTGGCGTCCACCAATTCGACCTGCGGCAGGCTAATGCTTCCGGGAATACGCCCCGGCCGCCCATAACGCGGGTTCTCGCCAGAAAAGATGTCACGTCCAAGGGCATTCACGAGGCTGGTCGATGGCTCATCAATTGCCGCAAGGACGTCCTCCTTGTTTACGAACAGTTCTGGCCTAAGCTGGATCGTCAGGTGGCCCCGGGGATAGGTGCTTGTGTTGGTCGAAAGGGGCCGTCCTTTCGACACCCATTTCTCAAAACCTCCGTCGAGCACAGATGCGTTGTCAAACCCCAGCCATCGCAGCATCCACCAAAACCTAGTGGCCCATGACGGGCTTCTGCGGCTGTAGAGCACGACACGCGAGCTGTCGTCGATACCGGCCCTCTCGAATGACGCTGCGACCGTTTCCGGGCTTGCCAGAGTCATTCCGAACGGGCTGTCTTCTTCCGAAAACTCGCCCTGAAGGTCGAAATAGCCAGCTCCGGGGATATGACCTTCTTGATGCTCGGTTGCGCAATGGAGTACGCGATAGGGCCGTTTCCCGCCCTCTTCGAACTGCAAAACGGTCGAACAGTCGAATACCCTGAGATCGGGATCATCTAGATGATCTGCGAGCCAGTCGGTCGAGACAAGCGCGTCTGGGTTTCTGATGACCGTTCGCATCAGCCTGCCACCAGATCATAATGCTTGATCGTCCGGGACTCGACCAATTCGTCTTCCGCCGGGTCGATATGCGGGCTCTGGTAATCTTCACCCACGAACGCCTTCAACGCATCCAGACTCTCCCAAACCATAACGAAACTGAACTCTCTGGGAGAGTCGGCCCGAGGCGCACCGGGAAGCACCTGTACGATGCCTTTTGTTCCTCTCATCAAAGGTATCGCCGTTTCATGAAAAAAGTGTCCGAACTCTTCTTCTTTGCCGGGTCGGGTCACGACCTGGAATATGCGTATGATCATCAATCCGTCCTCCTAGGGCTCGGCTCTCGGATGTATGACTGCCTCATAATCAAAGATAATAGCATACTCCGGAAATCTTTTCGCTTTGGGCGCTGAACCTGACATCCGGTTGCCTAGGTTCGTCACGCTTAAGGTGAAGCACGAGTCCGTCACCTGACCCAAAACGGTCGTTTTTGTCACTTGTCGCGCCATGACCGAAATCGTTGAAAGATCATGCGCCACAAACCCTTAGCAAAACCGCTATTCATTTTGTTACGTTTTTGGCCTTCCTACTGAAAACAGACGTTCGCGCACAGTGCGGCACCGAGCCCAATGAAGACATTCATCGAGAGCGCATATTCAGGCGTAAATGACTGGAAAGTTGCGCAACGCCACCTGCAGGCGTACCTCTAATCCCATGACCACCATCCAAGATCCATTGCGCGGCATTGCGCTCAAGATTTCCAGCGTTTGCGTCTTTGTCGCCATGGCCAGCCTGATAAAGGTCACTGCCGATGAGATCCCGCCGGGACAAGCGGTGTTCTTCCGCTCACTGTTCGCGATTCCCGTGATCTTGGCGTGGCTCGTTTTCAAGCACGACCTCGCTCACGGGCTTGAGGCCAAAAACCCCATGGGTCATTTCTGGCGCGGCCTCATTGGCACAATAGCCATGGGTCTTGGCTTTGCCGGGCTTGGCCTATTGCCTCTGCCTGAAGTCACGGCCATCGGCTACGCCGCGCCGATCCTCGTAGTCGTGTTCGCAGCAATGTTTCTCGGCGAGGACGTGAGGCTTTTCCGCCTGTCTATGGTGGCAATTGGCATGGGAGGTGTCCTGATAGTTCTGACCCCACGTTTCAACGTCGATCCCGAAACTGCCGATGCTGCTCAGGCGCTGGGTGCGATGATTGTCCTGTTGGGTGCAGTTTGCGCCGCTCTGGCACAGGTTTTCGTACGTAAACTGGTGCGCGTGGAGCGCACCGCGGCCATCGTTTTCTGGTTCTCAGTCACAGCCACGGGCCTCAGCCTTCTGACGTTGCCCTGGGGCTGGGTCTGGCCCAGCGCGGGACAAGCCGCAATGCTGGTGGCTGCGGGCCTTTTGGGTGGGGTCGGCCAGATCCTGCTGACTTCCTCCTACCGCTATGCCGACGCGTCACTGATAGCACCATTTGAGTATACCTCGATGTTGCTGGCCATCGGCGTGGGCTATTTTATCTTTGCCGAGGTGCCAACAGTCTCAATGCTGAGCGGTGCCACCCTGATCGTGATCGCTGGCATCCTAATCATCTGGCGCGAACGTCAGCTCGGATTGGAGCGCGGCGCAAGGAAGGCAGGTACACCGCAACCATAGCAGATGCCTCAGAATATGAGGGTCTGTTCAGGAACTGAGCGAACGCCTGCAACGAGGAAGCTTGGCGAGGGCTCCGGCTTTCGCGTTGCATCAGACTTTCGACCTTTCAAATTCAACGGGTTGGCGCAATAGCGCAGAGTTTCCCTTGCGGGCCTGACGTCTGGTGTCCGTGAAAGCCGTCGTTCGGGCACAGCTTAGCGGATTTGGCAGCTTCAAAGTCCGCTTGCTGTCATAGAGCGGTGATCTGACCATTTTGCTCGGATGTCTCAGGAGAGCCATATATTGGTCGACAGAACGAAATGTCAGCCTGGGTTATAACATCGTAGGACAGCTTAAAGCTTGGGTTAGCCCTTACGGCATTCGTATTCTAATTAACCGCGGATCGTCCGCGCCGGGTTGGAGCACGATAAATAGATTGGCGAAATCGCTTTGAATGATTTCGATGTTTGTGAACACTCCAAGGCCCGCAAGAATGCCCGGGATAGTTTCGGCGTGACCGACGACAAGAACCGTGTCCTGTTCGTGATCAAAGCTGAGCAGGTCGATCAGACCAGCCGTGTCCCACCGATCAATTGCGTGAATAGGCAATTCCAAACTATTGGCAATGATATTCCCGGTCTCCTGGGTACGTTTCGCATCTGATGTAAACACAACGTCAAGCTCAATATGCTGAAGCATTTCTGCCCATGCAGCGGCCCTCACTTTCCCTTCGTCGGTAATCGAGGGGTCTTCTCCGCTTATTTCTTTCTCAGCATGGCGAATAACATAAACCGCTTCCTGCGCAGCAGCGGTCGCTGACACCACCATCGCAGCAAAAAGCGTTGACAATAGCAGTCGCATTTCCAACCCCTCCGTAGTTTTTCCGAGGATAGCAGGATAACATGCTCCGGCCCATTGCCGCACCTTTATGCCTCATGGGCCTGCAAGGTCAGCTCTGTCCGGAGGGTGTGTGAAAACTCGAAATTCGCGCCCTTTTGGTGCCGCTCATTTTCCCGAAGCGAGGTGTTTGTGGCTCAGCTCAACGAGAGAGGCTGCAAATCTTGCTGTTCTTGTCGTTTTGCCGCCGCGCAAATAGTTTTCACACAGCCTCTCCGCATTGCTGACCTCTGCTTCAGCAAAGACGAAGGCCCGGTTCCCAGCTCTGTTCCCCCCGAAAAACAGACCTGCAGACCGGCCCGGTTGCTTATTCTTCGTCAGTTTTGACCTAAGTGCCCAATAGCTCCAGTGCATATGCATGCTTTTTGCGTTAGGATAACAGGCAGGAGGCTGCCCATGCATCGAAATTCACGGCTATCGGCTCTCAACTCTTGGCTGGTAGCGGGAGCCCCCGGCACAGAAGGCTTCAGCGAGATCAATGCCGAAATCGGTCGTCGCCTTAAAGCCGCAAGTCTTCCCGCAGATTTCTTTGGCATCTACAAGACATTAATGCATCCCGAATTGCCCGGGCGTTTCGATTACTGGACTGAGGCTGCTGGTCCCAGAACAAGCAGGCTCACACCGCGACAACTCAAGGAAGGTAAGCAGTGGATCGGTACGCCGGGCCAAGTCTGCAGCAGCACAGGCCGGGTGCTGCTCTACACTTTTGGCAACAATCCCGATTTCGACATAAGGCCGGATATGACGGCGCTACGGGAAAGGGGCTATGTGCAAAGCCTTTGCTTGCCTTTGCACTCGAGGTACACGCCCGATCTCAACGTAGCAGTCGCCATGACCAAAGCTGAAGGTGGCTTCAGCGACGATCAGATTGAGGCGTTCCGCAGTCTTCAAGCGCCAATAGCGCGTGTTACGGAAGGCTTCGTGCTTCACGAAAGCACCATCGCAGTCTTGTCCACCTATGTCGGACGAGATGCCGGAGCGCGGGTTCTGACTGGTAACATTCGTCGTGGAGATACCGAGAATATCCCGTCAATCGTGCTCTTCATCGACCTTGAAGGCTTTACACAATTCTCCAACACGATGCCACCTGAAGACACTATCAGCTTCCTTAATCGCTTCTTTTCCGTGCTTGATGAAGGAGTGTGCAGGAACGGCGGTGAAATTCTCAAATTCATCGGGGATGGCGCGATGGCCATATTTCCCACTCCAGACGACAGGGCCGCGCAAGTTGCGGCTGTCGATGGTGCCTTGGCGACCCTGGAAGAAACGCGCAGGTCGATGGCGAACCAAACTGACGGGCAATCAGTGCTCAACTTTCGGGCCGCCTTGAACGTGGGAGACGTGCATTACGGTAACATCGGGAGCGTCAATCGTATGGATTTCACCGTTGTCGGACCGACGGTAAACCTGACCGCGCGTCTATTGGAGCTCGGTGCTTCGCTCGGCAAACGCATAGTATGCTCAGAAGAGGTCATTCGTCTTATCGATGGCGTCTCGGAAAATCTAGGAAAACACTCATTCAAAGGCTTTGAAGAGCCAGTTCGTGTGTTCGCAATCGAGGACTACTGAGTACGTATTAGTCTTTGCCCGCAGAAACTAAAGGTCCGCTTGGTCCGCATGTGAGACGTCCGTAACCGGCGCAGCGTACGACCGGTTTGGATTTCGGCCAATTTGTACGAGTCCAATGGCCGCTTTCGGGAAACGGTGCTGCGCCGCCGCATCTGGTTGAGAAATTTGATTGTCGCGCGTATGGAAGTTTAGCTGCATCAGCATCAGGCGGCTTCGTCCGCCTTGCAGTCATAGCCCCGATTTCGCCGAACGTCCGGTCTGGCTAGAAGCGGTCATTCATAGACGCCGATGCGCAATTTCTTGCGTGAATGGCCGCTTTTGCCAACAGCAGACACTCGCGGGATCAGGCTCTGAGTCCGAGTTGCGGGACTTTTGAGACATTGGCTAACCTGGAATATATCCCAAGGAACAATCTGTTCACGCGAGACTGGCGACCGCGTTTTCCCTATTTCCGCGCGCAGCCACTTCCATTAACCCAAAAATGGCCCTTTGCCCTGTAGCGCGCTGCCAGCTCACGTGTCGCAAGTGCGATCAGGCAATTCAACTCATCTACTCGATCTTGGTCAGGCGTCACGAGCCTGACAGTTACCGAGAAACTGGGCGTGAGTTTTCCATGCGGTTCTATATCGATTTCGGCAGGTGACAGACCGACCGTGACGAAACGCTCGTAAAGCCAGACCTTGGCAACGTCTGCCGCGTCATCCGCCTCATACCATTTGCCCACATCCGCGCCTGTTTCGATCGTCGCGGCGAAATCCGCTTCGGAGTCGTAGGCATATACCATCCCCGTCTTTTCAAATGCTTTAAGCAATGGCGGCACCAAGTATTCTCCAAAACCGCTCGCAAATTGTGAGCTGGTCAATTGGATGATAAACTTTTGGTTCGTAGGAAATTCTGTCGATTGCTGGGCTAGCACCGCGGAAGCCAGAGCCAACGGAAGTAATGCAATTAGGCGGAGGTCCATACCTTGTCCTTCATTCCGAAAACCAAGAAACGAGTCCAACCTAAAGACCTGAGTTTGGCACGGTTTCTGTGCGAGACCCATCTGACATAACCGAGGCCTTCTCCACCACCCCGTATTCACCGCACTGCATTCGATGTCTCACATGCGGATTTTCCGGCTTCTCTCGCAGCTAATTAGTGTATTTTCTTCGACGCTTGAGGTTCACAGCTGGTCTACCGGAACGGGTTTGTCATGGTCCGCCTGATCCCAGGCATGAGCCACGATCGACCATCGACCCTCGGACTTCACTAGACATACTTAGTTTCAGTTATTTGTCGCGCGGTGCCGCTTCATGGTTGGGATGATAAGCTTGAGCGACCATCGCCTTCTCGCGCATCGCCTTGTACGCTGTACGGAACCGGGGAGCAAAGAAAGCGGCAAAGGCACGCACCTCCGGCCGACGGTAGGCTTCGGGGCTCATCACGAGCCAAGACGATACATCCGTTCCGGGCGGCGGATCGAAGCATCGGACAAGCGAGGGATAATCGGATGCAAATGCTATGGTCACGGGTCCAATCCCGAGACCCGCATCAATACTTGTGGTCACCGATTCCGCGTCGCTGGCTTGCGCTACGATCTGATCTGGCGAAATGCGTGCCAACAGCCACCTGTTGAGCAGCATCGTCGGCGGGACGGGATCGTAGACCACAAAACTATGGCCCGGAAACTCATCAGCACATGAGGGAAGACCATGTCGATCTGCATAGCCCCGTGATGCGAATAGTGCTGCCTTTACATCTGTAAGCTTGGTACAGATCAGACGCTCGTCTGTGACCTTGTGAGCGATCCTGATCGCGACATCCGCCTCGCCTGCGACCAGATCGAGTACTTCATAGCTGGCGATCAGCTCGAAGCGGATGTCGGGATACTTCGAACTGAACTCGGAAAGGATAGCGGAAAAGGTTGGAGAAAAGTTTCGCCTTGGAGCCGTAATCCTTATGGCGTGTGTCCTGGATTTGCGCGCCCGTGTTACGGCGGCTTCTACCTCATCGGCAGACTGTTCCATTTTTTCGACGAGTGGAAGCAAACCTTTGGCCGTCAATGTTGGCTTGAAACCATGAGTATCACGTTCGAACAGAACAAGACCAAGTTGATGTTCAAGAGCATCAATCCGCCTAGCTACGGTCGGCTGCGACATGCCCAGCTTTTTGGATGCGGCTAGCGTCGATCCTTCGCGGCAGACGGACAGAAAGACACGGATGTCCGACCAGTTCATGGAATGCCTCTTCAATTGTGAAGAACCGCTCTACGCGAGAGCAGATACCACGGATTGATCAAACGACATAGCATTCTGATGACGCGCACCCCCAAAAGGAGAACTTCAAAATGGCAGCCGCGGACATTTTTTTTGAAACAGAAATGCGGATTGGATACGTGGCTCAACTGCGGCGATGGATCGGACAACGCGCAGCTATGCATGCACAGGAGGCGGAAGAAACACGTGCACGTCTAGACTTCATTCTTGAGACGATGGATAGTCACCCAGAGTTTTTCAGCTCCGAGGAAGCCGTCAGGTGTTCCGCGCTCTATTTTTCAGGTCGCTTCTGACTTTAGCGCACATGATTAGCAATAAGAAACACTGCGCCAGTAAGTAACAAACGGGTCGCAGTGCCTACATTGCACTCGAATTCAATGTAACGGCCTTGGGCGCGACCCGGTGATCCGACCAACCGACACGTACTTGATGGCTTCTTCGGAAGTCACAAATGCGCTAGGCTAACCTCGCCAGAAATCGCGGTGCGGAGCGATGAGTTCTTCTTCAATTTCCGGGAACGGGCCGTAGATCTCGACCTTTTTCTGACCAGAGCCTAACACGGTGCGCGATGGCAAGTTCATGGTTGGGTTCTCGGAGTGATCTCCGGTCAGCGTGAGAAGCTTCGTTTCTTCGAACCCGTAAACCAGTCGCCCAATGTTCGCCCAATAGATTGTGCCGGAGCACATCGCACAAGGTTCGCCAGTCGTTACGAGCGTGCAGGTCCATAGAAACTCAGGTGAATAGGCGACCGAGGCGCGCCGAGCGAGTTCGGTCTCGGCGTGACGGACTGTGTCGATATTGCCCTGGCGCATGAGGATTTCTCCGTCAGGACCAACGAGCACCGCACCAAAAGGATGATGACCATGTTCGGCTGCACTTTACGCCACGGCATTGGCTTCTTGGAGGAATGTGACCATCTGTTTGGGTGTCATGACGATTGACCTGTGCGGAATAGGTAAGTGCGGCCTGCCGTGCTGTTCACTTGCGACGATGACTCCAAGCCTTGCATACAAGACAATACCATAGAGCAACCAATCCGGCACTCAGCAAAGTTGAGGCCGCAAAATTTCAGATCATAGTGATCACGAGAGCGGCGGCTCAGGGCTCGACTGAGACATCTGAGCGGTTCGGTCCGATATCCGCAAAGCATCACTGAGAAGCCATTCGAGACGACGGGATCGAGCTGCGAGGTCCGCTCAGTGCCTTAGCGACCGCTTCAACCCGCACTGGCCATTCGCTGCTGCAGCTTCAGAGGTCTGGGATGCGGACAAACATATCATTGATGACTTGCCGGAAAAATCGGTTTCGGATTCCAACAAATATGCGACAGAGCATTCGCACCATCGCATATCTTTGGTACCTGATAGAACACCTACCGTTACGCGGCTAACCTATTCGAAGTTGCGTTCTACTAACCGGCAATACGCACAATGTTGCGAAAATCGATGTCGATATCGCTGACCATCGAATTGTAGTCATCACTGCCGCGTAAGGCATTGTAGGTCTTTTCTATGGCATCCATCGAAGGATACCCCACTGCCAGCAAACGGCGGCCGGCATGCGACCCAGTCATAATCGTCCAATAACGCATGAACATCGCGCCATTATCTTCAAAAAGGTGCACCATTCCACGCATTCGATCGACCATCGAATCTGCAGATCCCCAACGTGTCAAAACGCCGTATGCCGGAACATCAGTGGACTGATTTTCCAACTCGAGCGGCTCAACTTTCAGGATATTCCGCAATGTCACGTTGACCTTACCGCTACCGATCAATGCCTGATAATCGGCTGATTTGTTATAAACTCCGAATGCCGCATCGATGCCATTTAGCTCCGAGTACCCTTGCATGAGCATCATACTTCCGGCGTGCTCTCCTGTCGCGAGCACCCCATAGCGCGTAATGATTGCACCGGCAGAGGCTTTCAGTTCTTCCGCCAACGCGCCTGTATGCTTTAAAGCCTGGTTCAAGAAACTGGGTTCGCACGAAGCAACGGTAACCATTGTGTAGTTGGTAGCTGTCATTTTACAGATCTCCCCATGTTGCTGCCTCCCCAAAATGGAGAAGCACTTTTTCAGCATACCACAAACCCCGCTCCGCCGATTGCTTGATTTAGCGTGCCGCTTAACACTCGCTCCACTAGCGGGGTTCTCACGACCGCATCGGGCTCGACACTGTCATCGGAGTCATTTTGTCGGATGACCGGTAAGCCTACATAAGCAGTCAATTATGACAAGCCCGCGCCACGGGAAGGGCTGCTTTTGCTCTACAACGACGACTCTTAGTAGGACCGGCCGTTCGCTGCGGTTGTGCTCGACGTCTCAGATGCGGACTTTGCCGACCTTCGATTTTCTGGCTTCGCTGACGCAGCATCCGTTCGCAGTTGCGGCACATGTTCTGTTGCGATGCAGCGCATGTCACCAATCCAGTCATTCACGGGCGTCGATCTGAAGGAAACCGGAACCGAACTTTCGCCGCAGCCCGGTCAGATGGGCAAAGCGCGGACGGAGCGGCCGGTCGCCTGGCGCTCCCGAGTGGCTGGTTTCAACGGTAAACGACTGTATCGCACAGCTGCAAGAGAGGCGGCAACTGAGTTGCAGCGGCCGCTATCGAAAACAGAGGAGCGGCTCGCAAGCGGTCGCTCTTGGAAAACATGAACTATCAAAAAGCTCGGATGTTGGTCTCGATGCCGGAGGCAATGTTCGCATCGAGCCCCGCGACAGTCACTCCGGGTGGTCAGACGGCGATAATACTGGTCAGACGCGCGGCTGGACCGCGCTAACCGACAGAGATTCTTCCATGCGCTATTCAGGCAAGCCGGCACGGCGCAAAAGACCAGTCAGATGTTCCATTTCCTCGGGCTTGCGGTAAGGCGCTATGAAGGGGATGTCGTGCATTCGTAACTCGGGCTGCAACAGCAGCGCCTCTTCGATTTCCCAGCTTGCGTCCTCGATGCGTTCTAAGCCCATGTACGTCGCGGCTAGGAACAGACGTACACGCAGCGCTTCCGGGTTTCGTTCCAAGGCTTCCAGCCCTAGCTCCAGACTTTTTTCGTAATTGCGCTGGCTGAACTGTATCTCGGACATCGCGTTCAGATATGGGAACGGTGCCCGCGGGTTCAGCCGCAAGGCGTACTGAAAAGCATCCCACCCGGCTTGCGGATTTCCGGCGTAATGGCTGTTCCATCCCTGCAACCCGTAACCGTCGGCGTTATTCGGATCGAGCTGGATCGCACGTTTGAAAGCTGCTTCGGCCTCGGCATATTCACGCCGGAACATGTGAACAAGTCCAAGCGAGGTATGGACCTGCGGCAGGTCCGGGTCGATCTCGATCGCCTCCAGCGCGATCCGATAGCCCTGTTCGAGAACTTGTTCGTTATCAAGAAGCGCAACGCCTGCACGATTAGTATACGTCGTGGCAAGCAAAGCCTTGGCCAGCGCGAATTCCGGATCGATGCGCAGGGCGCGCATTAGGATGGATTGGGCATTTCTGCGGGCATCTTCGTTAAAACGCCAGATCTCCTCCCAAGCGCGCAGATAGAGATCGTACGCTTCGAGGCTGTTCGTGTAGCGTTTCGACAACCTTCGCTTTTCTTCCTGCGACAGCTCCACCTGAAGTGCGCCGATGATTTGAGTGGTTACCTCGTCCTGCAGCGCAAACAGGTCTTCAAACTCACGGTCCAGCCGCGCTCCCCAAAGCTGGATGCCGGTCTGGGCGTCGGTGAGATTCGCGCTAATACGCACGTTCTTGTCCGCCCGCTGGACGGACCCCGCCACCACGTATCGAACCCCCAATTCTGCTCCGACCGAGCGTGCATCCATCGACTCGCCTCTGTCCCGGAAAGAGAACGAGGTGTTGCGCGCGATAACCAAAAGACCGCTGACTTGGCTCAAGTCTGAAATGAGGCTGTCTGCCATGCCGTCGCTGAAATAGCTTTGCTCCGGGTCGCCTGAGAGATTCTCGAAGGGCATGACCGCGAGCGACGGGCGGCTTTCGAGGGCGAGCGGCGTAACATTTGGCGCACTCGGCGCCAGCAGGTCCCGTACCTGCGGCCCGAACCACCACGCCGCGCCGAGCAGAACGGCAACCACCGCTGCAAGGACGGTCGGCCCAACCCGCCGCTGCTGCTGCCTAGGCCATGCCCTCTTAGCCATGCCGATGCCATCGGTAACCAGGAAAACATGCACAGGCTCGGGGATGTTTTTGACCCGTTGCAGGCCTAGGTCTTCAAAATCAACGCCGTCAAGATCGCGTAGTTGTGCCCGCGCGGCCCCGGCAATGAGGATTGAGCCAGGCTCCGCCAAAGCTTCAAGCCGCGCTGCAACGTTCACTCCGTCCCCATAAAGGTCATCGTCCTGCACGATCACCTCGCCAAGGTTCACACCAATGCGCACCTGAAGCGGTTCGTCCTTTGGCCGGGAGGTATTGAACTTGGCAATTCCACGCTGCATTCCACGCGCCGCCAGCACTGCCCCCGAGACGCTGGGGAACTCTACCAGCGCTCCATCGCCCATCAACTTGACCACGCGTCCGCCATTACCAGTGATGGCACCGTCGAAGACCTCGTGCCGCGCGGCGGTGACACGGGCCACCGTTCCGACCTCGTTCTCCGCCATCTGGCGACTGTAGCCGACGATATCCATCATCAGGATCGCGGCTAAGCGTTTTTCCACCCCATTGGACACTGGTCCTCCCCTTTGCGATGGAAAGCCTAACCGCAGACCTTCGAACAACCAAGCGGTTCGCGCAGGTCATAACCGGTAAGTGTGCAGGGATTGGCCATAATCACGCATCAGCTCGCAGATAGCGCTTCAGTCGCCGTAAGACCGTGTGATTGGGACTTTTAGGTCCGCCGTTCCATCGGTCGCCCAACCTTTAGCGTTGCGCAACGAACGAGCGGCCGGTTCGGTAACGGTTCACTGCAGCAGCGGGGCGCTGAGGAACTATTGCAATGGCCGTCATTTCTTTGGGACGTAATGTCCGCTGTCTGCGCATTGAGTTAGATACAGCACTAGGGCCTGTGGACATTCAGGATTCCAATTTGGCCCGATTTCTGATTCAAGCTTCCAAAATGGAGGTTTGAATGAACGAGCAGCGATTTGTGGTGTCGGACGTCTTATGGCAGCGGCTTGAGCCGCATCTTCCGGGTAAGGCCAGCGATTCCGGAGCCACGGCAAAGGACAATCGCCTGTTTCTGGAGGCGGTCTTCTGGCGGGTACGCACCGGGTCGCCATGGCGCGACCTGCCGCCTACCTTTGGCCATTGGAACAGCCAGTTCCGGCGGTTTCGCCGGTGGGCCAGGTCCGGAGTATTCGAGAGTCTTTTCAAAGCGATGAGCGAAGACCCCGACCTCGAATTTGCGCTGATCGATGGCACGATAGTTCAGGTTCACCAGAAGGCGACCGGCTCAAAAGGGGGACTCAGGCTCAGGCCATTGGGCGCTCCCGCGGCGGGCTGACGACGAAAATCGTGGCGTTGGTAGATGCGCTCGGCAATCTGGTGCGCTTTCTGCTGCTGCCGGGACAAGCGCATGACATGAAAGGTGTCGCGCCGCTAATCAAAGGCGTTTCATTTAACGCACTGCTCGCAGACAAGGCGTTCGATGCGGACTGGCTGTTGCAAGACCTCGACCAGCGCGGCGCAACCGCCGTTATCCCGCCCAAAGCCAACCGCAAAATCCAGCGCGATTATGACACTGAGGTCTACAAGTGGCGACATCTGGTGGAGAACTACTTCGCAAAGATCAAAGAGTTCAGAGGGATAGCCACAAGATACGACAAAACGGACTGTAGCTACACCGCTTCCTGGAACTTGGCAGCGACCCTCGTCGCATCAAGATGATTGTCCACAGGCCCTAATAGTCTAAGTGAAAAATGGGCTCCGAGCAGCCGTTCGCAAATTTATGCTGAACGTCCGAGTCGCGGATCAAGCGGTCTTTGAACGTCTCGCCAAACGGCGTCGATAAATCTATCGTAACCCGAAAACACTCAGGAACATATTTGTGAGACCAGATACCCAGTACACTTTAAGCGGAGATATCAGCATCGCTTACCAGGTTTTCGGGGATGGCGAGGAGGATCTCGTCTTCGTTCCAGGGTGGATCTCTAACATCGATCTTTTCTGGGATGAGCCGGTCGTTGCGCGTTTCCTCACTGAGCTCTCCAGCTTTTGTCGTGTCATACTTTTCGACAAGCGCGGAACGGGTTTGTCGGACCGGGGAGATGGCGCTGCGACGCTTGAGGAACGTATGGATGACGTACGAGCTGTCATGGACGCCGTGGGTTCAGAGAGCGCCACCATTTTCGGGTATTCTGAGGGGGGGCCGATGAGCGTGTTGTTCGCCGCCACCTATCCTGAACGTACCCGTGCGCTCGTGCTGGCGGGAAGTTACGCAAGCCGTCGAGCACATGACGACTACTCAGAAGGGCTCTCAGAGGGTGATATTACCCTTCTGGTCGAGAAAGTAGGTTCTTCATGGGGCACTTCGCTAGACATAGAACAGCGAATTCCGAGCCTTTCGGACAACCCGAGGTTCCGGAATTGGTGGGCCCGGTTTCTGAGAGGCGGGGCCTCTCCATCGGCGGCCCTGGCGCTTCTGCGAATGAACCTCGAGATTGATGTGAGGCCAATTCTCACTTCAGTGCAGGCTCCGAGCCTAATCTTGCACGCTAGGCGCGATCAGATCGTCAGCTGTTCGAGCGGGCGATATCTGGCCGAGAATATTCCAAACGCAAAGATGGTCGAGATGGATGCTGACGATCATGTTCCCTTTACCGAAACCTCCGGACGGGTTTTGGCAGAGATCCGGCAGTTTCTAACTGGACAAGCAAGAAGCCAGATCGAGGAACGCGTTCTCGGAACGATCATGTTCACGGACATAGTAGGTTCGACCAAGATCGCCAATGAAATTGGCGACAGAGCCTGGAATGACACTCTCGCGGCCCATCATGATGAGGTTAGAAATCAACTTGAGATATTTGGTGGTCGCGAGATCAAGACCACTGGCGACGGATTTCTGGCGATGTTTGATGGTCCGGCGCGAGCGATCCACTGCGGACACTCGATCCAGTCCGCTATGGAGGTGATCGGCCTGAAGGTCCGCATTGGTCTGCACACAGGGGAGTGTACCATCTCGGGTCAGGACGTATCAGGAATAGCCGTTCACATAGCAGCACGCATCGGGGGGATGGCCGACGCAGGCCAAGTTTTCGTTTCGCAAACAGTGCGCGATTTGGTGGCCGGGTCCGGCATTTTGTTCGACAATCTAGGCGCTCATGAATTGCGGGGTATTGAAGGGCAGTGGTCGATTTGTTCGGCGCGATTTAAGTAGGTCTGCAATGGGCTGATTGTGTTGAAAAACTCTGTTTTCTCCAAAAAACGGTGAAAAACTTCGCCATAGAGCGCCAGTTGGAAATCTTGGCGAGGGGGGGGGTCGGCCAAATCAGGGCTTTGGCGATGTGTGCAGCTCTAAATGCCCTCTCCGTTCGAACAGTGCCAGCTTTTCCGATGCAAAGGGTTTTGGCGGAAAAGCGAGAGTGCGGATTTTTCGAGTTTTTCAACACAATCGGCTCTGTGCCGTCGTTTCGGGCCCTGCAGTCTAACGACCGCTTCAATCCATCAAATGTCCGAGCATCGGATCACGCCCCTGAAGGCGTTGAACTTTCTGTGTTTCGGGAATGCCCGCTTTCGGTTTGCAGTCCAAGCTTACCCCGCTGCATCGCCGCAAGTCCGCTTCGAGCCCATACGGACCAATGCTACAGTTTGCGCAGACGACCGTATTGGGCTGGTTCAGGACCTTCGCCCTAGTCGTGCTGGAATGTCGGAAGCGGACATTGACTAAAGTTGGAAACGCGTGTTTTTTCTGGGTTCCCGCAAGACGGCTTCTAGCTCTCAGCGGAGTCTGGCTCTGACGTTACGATGTCTGCGTATCACTTTCGTTTGGTGTAGGGTCATGAATCCTTACGTTGCACGGCGACCCTACAATGGCAGAGCGTCTCAAGAACAACCGGTTCCAATGCGGCGCAGACGACAAGAAACGGAGTTGGTCGAGGACGACTTTGTTCGGTGAGACTCGGACACGAAGTACAGATTGACAGCAAATCCAGCTTGTATCGATGGCAGGCGATGCGACACTGGCGAAAATTCTTAGGAGAGTTATGTCATGCGTCGTGATAGATTGACCGAGCAGTTTCGCGGGATGCATATCCCGAGCCAACCGATAGTGATGCCAAACCCTTGGGATATCGGGTCCGCGAAGATCATGGCTCGGCTAGGCGCGCAAGCGCTTGGGACGACCTCGGCCGGGCACGGGTTCACCCTCGGGCTTACCGATGGCGGTCAGATTTCACGTGAACTGGCCCTGCAGCATGCCGCCGACATCTGTGCCGCTGTGGACGTGCCTGTGAATGGTGATTTTGAGAACGGGTTTGGCGACGATCCGGAAACGGTGGCCGAAACTGTCTGGCTCGCGGCAGAGGCCGGGCTTGCAGGCCTTTCGATTGAGGACATCAACGTCCGGACGACGGAGGCTTATCCGTTCGATCTAGCGCTGGCCCGGATCAAGTCGGCCATTGCTGCGGCCCGTGCGGCCAAGATCGTACTGACGGCTCGGGCCGATGGCTGGATCTACAAAAGCTATGATCAGGCCGAAGCACTGCGCCGCTGCCGGGCGTTTGCAGAGGCAGGTGCCGACGTGATCTATGCGCCACTGGTCAATCCCGAAACCATTCGCGGGCTGGTCGCGACAGGAACACCGGTCAACCTTCTTGCCGCCGGCGCGGTGCGAGACCTGACGGTGGAGCAGATGGGGGCGCTGGGGATTGCTCGTATTTCAATTGGTGGGGGGCTGGCTCGGGTCACGCAGCGGGTAGTTATCGACGGGACTCGAGCGATGCTGGAGCAGGGCGATTTCACGATCTTGAACGGTGCTGCGAGCGGGGCTGACGTCGACGCGCTGCTGACCAGCTAAAACGCTTGTCAAATTTAGTGGTGTCACGCACGCTGAATCATTTGGAATCATTATCGAAAGTCGTTCGGCATGCTCCTTGAGCAAATATCCGAAACGCCTGCAAAAGGAGCGCGCCATGACCCTGATTAATCGAAACACGACCCGGCCCCCCCGTTCCATGCCCGTCGGGGAAATTCGGGAGGCGCTTCGACAGCTCGAAGACACCGTGGCAGAGCAGCGCGCCGACTTCGACGCCGCCGGGCAACTGCCGGATGAACTATTCGACAGTCTTGCCGATCTTGGCCTTTTTCGCCTTTTTTTGCCCACCGCACTCGGCGGACACGAGCTTTCTGCGCTCGATTTCATGGACGTCGTCGAGGACGCCGCCGCCCTCGATGGCACCATCGGCTGGCTGGTGGGTAATGGCGGGGGCATGGGGCGCGTCGGCGGATTCCTGTCCGAGACCTCTGCCCGCGAGATATTCGACGACCCTAAGGCCTTCATCGTGGCTGGCACGGGCGGCCTTGGGAAGGTTGTCGCCACGGATGGCGGCGTCCGGGTGAACGGCCGATGGGCCTTCGGTAGTGGGTCACCCCATGGAACGTGGTTCTCGCCTGTCTGCGAAGTCTACGAAGACGGCGTAGCATCGGGCCGCAAGGTATTGGTATACGCGCCGCGAAAAGACGTCTTCCTGCACGACAACTGGCAGGTCTCGGGCCTCTGCGCCACCGGCAGCGTCGATTTTGAGTTCCGCGATGTCTTCGTCCCGGATCGCTTTGTGCATGACTTCCAACCAAAGCCCAGCCATCCCGGCAAGCTCTACCGGCTGCCGACCTTGTCGATCTTTCCCTGGACCGTCGCGACCGTGCCGCTGGGCCTTGCCCGCGGGGCACGCAACGAGTTCCTGCGCATCGCGAGCCAGAGAAAACGGCGCGGCGACAGTCTCGCGCTGGCTGAGCGCGAGTTGGTCCAGTCCGAGCTTGGCCGGATCGACGCTCGGCTCGCAGCCGCTCGGGTATATCTGCGCCAAGTGATGACGGACCTGCTGGAGGGCGTTGAAGCGGGTGCGGATCTCTCACCCCTGCGCGTGCGGTTCCGCATGGGCTGCACCTTCGCCAGCGAGAGCGCGCTCTGGTCTCTCGACCGAATTACGGAGATCGCGGGGGCGGTATCGATCCTCCAGAGATTCCCACTGGAGCGCTACGAGCGCGATGCCCGCGCGGCCGCCAAGCACCTTGCGATGAGTTCAGTTGCTTACATCAACGGCGGGAAGCTGGCGCTGGGACAGGAACTCCCGCTGTCAGGTTATTGACCCGAAGTGTCGGATGCGCGTGTAGGAATTGCGCGTTCGGCTTTGCCGGATAACCGGCGCAGCGTACAACTGGTTTGGATTTCGGCCAATTTGGAGGAGTTCAATGGCCGCTTAAGGGAAACCGTGCTGCGCCGCAGCGATTGATACAGGAATTCAATCATCACGCGGAGGTATTTTTGGCCGCGTGTGCATCAGGCAGAAAAGTCCGCGACCCGGTCATAGAAACCTCGAAACTCGCTGCGGTCGCGACAAACGTCGGCTTTCATGGCTGCGATGCAGCGCGCAACCGAGGCAGTCAGTTTGCTGCATGAGCGAAGGGCGCGATTTTATTCAGGCGGCTTTGGGCTCGAAGCGGTCTTGCGGCGATGCAGAGGGTCAAGTTTGAACCACGTCCCGAAAGCCGCCGTTCCCGAAATGCAGATGTTTCAACGATTTCAGCGGCGTGGCCCGATGCCCGGACATTCGCCGGTTGGAAGCGGTTGTTAGACGAACGGTGATGGAACGACGGCACCGAGCCCAACTTGCCCAATGCTGCGCGGCGCATGAATGTCCGGTTCTGATTTTTGGCGCGATGGTCAGGCGACGAGGCCGAGCTCTTTGTCGGTGGCTGTTGCCGCATATTTTTCCCTTGGAGGCATGGGTCTGGATTGCCATGGCGGCTCGAAGGCGAAGCTTGAAACGCTGCGCCCGTCTGGCAAAGCACCATTTCCTGCCCCGAGCGCGTAGTCGTAGTAGAGTTTGACGATCTCTTCCTCGGTCACCTGCTTCGTTGCGGGATGCGCCATGCATGCGTCACGCCACGCACGAACGCGGTCATAGTCCTTGCCCTCAGGAAGTTTGAAGCCTTCATAGTAGTCAAGAAACCAAAACCGCTTGAACATGGGGGTGAAGACGGCCTCCGCCAGACCGAAGTCCTCGAACAGGAAGGGACCAGCCGGGTTCTGATGACCAAGAAAATCATTGATGTCCCGATACAGCCCCAACATCTTGTCCAGATGCGCGTCCCGCTGCGCAGGGTCCTGGTTCATGACAAAGAGATAACCTGCCATCGTGAACGAGCCTTCGCGGGCAATCAGCATCGACTCAATGGCGTGTTCGACCGGGTCGCTCCGACGCAACTGCACCCCCGGTAGCGCCTCGTCGAGATAGCGCAGGATTACGAGGCTTTCCTTCAAAATGCGACCATCACTGGTTTCCAGCACCGGCAAGGCGGTGGTGCCTCGGGTCTTGGCCAGTAATTCCGGGTCGCGCGGCTTGGTGATGTCAACAACACGAAATTCTACGGCATCCGTCAGTCCTCGCAGAGCCAGCAGGATTTCGAGGCGTTGTGAAAAAGGGCAAACGGGGATGTGATAAACGGTATGTTTTTGGCTCATGTGATCAGTCCAGCGGGGGTCCTGTGAAGGCCATGTTGTGCCGCGTGGCACTTTCCTCGATGGCTGGCATGTCCTCGGGGATCCGGAATTGACCGGCAGCCATGTCGGCAAAGAATCCCTCGAACCCGCCGGGGGTCAGGATCACGAGATGGCGGCAAGGACCGTCGTTGGTTACCTTGAAGGTATGTTCTTTGCCGCGCGGGATGAAGACGCTTTCGCCGGCGCCTGCGGTAAACTCCTCGCCTTCCAGCCAGAACTTGCAGGTCCCTGTCAGGATTACGAAAGTCTCGTCTTCGTTCTGATGCACATGGCGCGGGGGGCCGCTGCCTGCAGGAGACCAACTGTCCACAATGGACATAGAGCCGCCTGTCTGTTCCGGGCTCAGGATGGTCTTATATTGGACGCCGAGCCATTCGATGGCTCCGTCGATTTGGTCTAGGTCTTTCATCGTTTCTTTCCCGTGGTATTGGATTGAAACGAAAGCGCTTTCGTTGACAGATGGTTACAACACAATCAACCTATCAGGCAAAACGTATTATCTGATATAGGGTATCGGCCAAGTGAATTTCGCCACACTCGATCTCAATCTTTTGCGCGTGCTTGACGCTCTCTTTTGCGAGGGCTCTACGGTAAAGGCGGCCGACCGGCTGGCCATGTCGCAGTCCGCTGTCTCCGGCGCACTATCGCGTCTTCGCAATGCCTTGAACGATCAACTTTTTGTTCGGCAGGGTAACCGGTTGGTCGCAACGGATTATGCAGCCGCAATTGAAATCGGTTTGCGCGAGGAACTCGAACGTTTGGAGGCCTTGCTAGCCCCGCGGGCTACCTTTGCTCCGCAAACCGCCGAAGGTACTTTCCGAATTGCCGCCAGCGATTTTTTCGCGGAACTCCTGATGCCGCCTTTGGGTGATCTCCTACAAAAGTCAGCGCCCAATATTCGCGCACAGCTCGTTGATTTGGTTCCGCACGATTATGTGGCTAGCCTTGAACATCGCAACGCGGACATTGCGCTGATCCCCGACTTGGTACTGCCGGAATGGGTCAATCGAGAACCGCTTTTCCATTCGCCATTCCACGTTATCGCACGCAAAGGCAATCCAGGCATCGAGGGGCTTAAGGATGGGACGCGGATGCCAATGGATATTTTCTGTGCGCTTCACCACGTTCTGTTCTCTCCTGAAGGAAATCTTGCAGCGATGGGTGATGCTGCGCTGACACGCGTTGGCAAACGTCGACAGGTTGCGATGACTGTTCCTGTGTTCAGCGGCGTTTGCCGTGCCGTGAGTGAAAGCGACCTCATCGCGCTTGTGCCCGCGCAACTTGCGTCCAAAGTGGCTGACACATTCGGGATACGCGTGTTTGAGCCCCCGATGGAGATTGATCCGGCGTTGATTATTTGTATCTGGCACAAGCGCTCCGACAACTCCCCAATGGCGGCTTGGATGCGGAGCCAAGTCTTTGATTTAATGAAGGCGTTGGATGTGGAAGATTAGCCAAATGTGTTCTGGAGGGATGCCATCGGCCAGACCCGAATTGATGTTTCAAAAATCAGGAGGGAACTGGCTTCATCCGTCCATGCGGCCATTCGCGCAGGTGCAGCGAATGAACGCTTCGTCCCGCATCTGGGACGTCGGAGGCATCAGTGCCGAACGGCAGCTGCCTGCAGGAGCGGTCGTTCAGACACCAAAGCGGACGTCGCCGCGCGGTCCCGTCGCGTCGAATGGCTTCTCAGCGCAGCTTTGCGGACATCTGACAGAACCGCTCAGATGTCTCAGAAGAGCCCAACGCCGACCTTGCATCTAGTTGAAACTGCGCATTCGCGGAAGTGACTGGCGCAGAACGCGCAGTTAGCCGCGCGGCAGACCCAATTCGATAATTCGCTCGTTTGCGCCACTGCGGTCTCCGATCTCAAAAAGGGCCGCAGATTTTGGAAACGGAAAGATTGTGCGGTACGTCGCAAGCGTCATATCGGGCCGCATCTTCAAAGCAGACTGAATACATTGCCGTGCGGCATCTGCATTCCCGTCCGCTAACTCTGCGAAGGCAGCAAGCAGATGCGTGTACCATGCTGTGCCCGGAAGCCGTGATGCGGCTCGTGCGGAGGCCATGAACTCTGGATCGTTGTGATCGAGGCGATCAATCAACAAGCCGACTGACACGATGTTCTGAAACGCATGTGCCGTGGGGTCCTTAGGGCTAAGATGCAACGCAGTCCGGCCGGCTTCTGCCATCCTCATCCCGTCAGGTTCTTTCTTGAACATTTCGGCGAGACCTAACGCATGATGACAAAACGCGCTGTTGGGGTTTAGTGCAGTTGCTAGATTGACGGCATCTGTGGCCTCCTCGGACTGTCCAGACATGGCGAGTAAAACACCATGCGCAGCTTGTGCGATCTCCAGACGGTCATCGATCTCAAGCGCCTCGCGCGCCCATACCAGACCTTCGCGTATCGGCCCGGTAGGGTCCTTCAATCCGGCGCCAACACGAATGTTCATGAGTCGCGCGAGCAAGGCTCGCGGAAGGGCAAAGTGCGGGTCGGCTTCGGCTGAGCGTTTCAAAAGAGCTTCGGCTTCATCCATCGCCTGAACGGTATACTCAGCAAGCCGCGACCAGCCGCGCTGACACAGTTCCCAAGAAGTTAGGCTTTCAGTTGGACGCGTCCGTGCGAGACGCCGTTCATGCGCGCCCAGCTCAGGCTCTACGGCGGTCACGATGGCTTGGGTCATCTCATCTTGCAGCGCAAATAGATCATCCAGCGTCCGGTCCCAACGGTCAGCCCAAACATGCGCCCCTGTGCTCGCTTCGATGAGCTGCGCCGTCACCCGGAGCCGGTTGCCGGCCCGCCGCACTGAACCTTCCACGACGTACCGCGCGCCTAGTTCCTCACCAACCCGGCGGATGTCCGTCGCTTTGCCCTTAAAGGCAAAAGTCGAGTTGCGGGCGATCACCATAAGCGAGCGGAACCTGCTGAGTTCGGTAGTCACGTCCTCGACGATTCCGTCAGCAAGAAACTCCTGATCGGCATCGGAGGACATGTTCTCAAACGGTAGAACGGCGATCGAAGGCCGCTCCGTTGGTTTCGTTCTGGCGCGAGGTTTGTTGGCTCCGGCGACCTCTACGCGCCAGACCTCGACCGGGTTTGGCAGGTTCTTGACAGCTTGCGGACCGAGCGCGGTCATCTGCGCGTCCACCAGCCCATTTGCCTGATCGTATACGCTTCGCGATATGCACAGCCCACCCACAGGTGCCAGACTTTCAAGCCGGGCCGCAACGTTCACCGCATCACCCAACACGTCGTCACCGTCGATCACGACGTCGCCTAGATTGATGCCCACCCGGAACCGCAGGCGCTGGTCTTCCGGGGCTGGGGCTTCCCTAACCTGCATATCGCGCAGCACCTGCAAAGCCGCGCGGACCGCTTTCACTGGGGAAGGGAACTCTACGAGCAACCCATCCCCCATAGTTTTGATGATCCTGCCGCCCATTCCTGCGATGGCCGGGTCAATCACCTGACTGCGGGCTGAACGGAGCCGTTCAATTACCCCTTCCTCATCCAAAGCCATGAGACGTGAATAGCCAGCCAAATCTGCTGCGAGGATGGTCGTAAGTTTGCGGTCCATGACCATAGAAGTAACGCAGTCCGGGGATGCAAACCAGAGAACACTTATTCGTAGTTTGCTGCGGAGCGGCGGACGGCTGTTTCGTCCGCGACCCGGTCGTTGCCCCGTTATTGGCGAACGTCCGGAGACGGTCGAAGCTGCCATTCGACCGTGTCCCTGCGGATTTGTCGGCTCTGATGGCTGCTTACCGCCGTCTGGCGGTCATCCGATTATTTAATTCAGATGTCTTGGAAGAGCCCGAAGCTGTCGTATCCCCACCGAGTTTGCCAGACACGTCGGAAGGCATTATTCTCTATTTCGCTTAGTACATTAGCATTTTCGAAAGGGTTGGCATGCATCTGGAGACTGAGCGGCTAGCTCTTAGACCCGTGACTTTGGCGGACAGCGCAGAGATCGCCGAAACCATCTTCTCCGATCCTAAAGTTGTCGGAATGCTGGCTCACAATACCAAGGCTGCAGACGACGCTCTTCTTGAGGCCGAACGCTGGACATCGATTATGGGTATCGATGGTGACGGAGGCATCTGGGAAAACGGCGGCATGGGGTTGTTCGCTGTCTTCCCCAAAACAGCAGAGGACAGGCTTGCCGGTGTTGCAGGCTTCTACATGGAAAAGAATGAGCGCGATCTTTGGACCGGGGAATATTTCTATGCACTTGGTTCTGATTGGCACGGACGAGGACTGATGAGCGAAGCCGCCGACCTTTTCGGCGAAAAGCTTGGGGAGATGGAAGACCTTGGCGTGATTTACGCTGGCTATTGGGACCTGATTAACGAGGCATCCGGTCGGCTCTTGATGAGAACGGGGCTCAGGCCAAAAGGGAGAAAGCCTATCACGGAAGAATACGACCCCGAACGTTGCCTTCGGATGTTTGACTATGACCTGTGGCGCCTACAAGAGGCCGACTCTTCTCGTCAAAAAGACGATATTTTGCTGCAAGCGGCGCGACGGGCGGGCGCCTTCGTGGCAGAAGATGTGCTGGAGAAGGATAACGCCTTGAGGTCCTTGGAGGACAGCTACGGCTCATCTTTGACAAAGGATGCGCTGACGATGTTAGAAAAGGCAATCGCTCAACCGGGTATGGCATACTTCGAAATCAGAGGTCCCCACGAGGCCGGTACGCCGGTCAATCGACTGCGATAGAAAGTCAAGGACGCTTAAAAGGATGCCGCGTTACCTGCATGATCGATGGGCGCACGCGTTCGGTTGGCCAGTGAGGCAATGACGGCTTGGTCCCGCTAAGCGGTCGCGCTCGCGCGCCTTGTTTAACGTCCGCTTTGACCGCCAAAAGCCAGCACTTGTGTTCCAAACACTATCGCCGAAAGAGTGTTCAAACCCAGTGTTTCAGGTTACTGTGTTGAACACAGTGTTTGCCAATCCAGCGCAGCCTAAGCGCATCGCACAGTTTATCGCACACCTCAATTTCGCCGCAAATACCCATTTAAAATCAACGCTTTAAAATAAACACAAGTCTTGAAAATCCTCGTGTCGGTGGTTCGATTCCGCCCCCGGGCACCACCTTAGCCATAAAAATAAGGCACCTCAGCATCGCACAGTTTTTACTTCCTGCGTTGCACAGTCATCGCACAGTTTTTCGTGCGTTGCTGGGTGGGTTTGCGGGCTGAAAGACTGTGATGAACACAGTGTTTGGAATCGCGGTGTTAGACACACTGTTCGCAACACACTGTTTGCCCACAGTAACTGCGAAACAGTTCTCGACCACAGTGTTTTCCAACGCGGTTTAGGGTAACGCATTGGGTTGGTGCCAACTGAAGTGGACCAGTGAAAACGGACCCGTTCCAAAGTTCCTGCTCTAAGCCGGATTTCTACCTGTCACGATGAACTGGGGTGACACCAGCATGTACGAGCCAGAAGCTAGGGCCTGCTCAACCTGTTCCACAACGTTGTTGATTTTCGTCCCGTCAAGCAGTCCGCTCTTGTGAGCATATTTTCCCATATTGCGGACCATTCCCAAAAGACGACCGTTCATATCTGCGTTCGCAATGATCGACACCTGAATGTCTTCAAAACCTGCATCTACGAATGTGCGGTAGAGCTTCCTGCCCATATCTGAGTTGCGGCAGGCGTGTGATGCGGCTTTCACGAATGCACGCCAAGTATCATGCTCAACCGGTTCAGCGACCATCATGTACCAATCGCCGTCAATAGCATGTGCCAGGCCACCTGGTCGAAGTACTCTGCGAAACTCGCGTAGCGTCTGTACTGGATCGTCGACGTACATGATCGTGTTGCGTGCAGTGACAAGATCCAGCAACCCGTCAGCAAGCGGGAGTGCAACACCATCGCTTTGATGAGTACTTAGTCGCTCGGAAACGCCAGCTTCAGCTGCATTCTGTTCGGCAAATGCGAGGAACTCCGAGTTGATGTCGATGGCATGAACATGCCCGTCTTTTCCTACCCGGTTAGCAAGCTCCACGGCGATTTTGCCAGGGCCGCAGCCAAAGTCTGCAACTTTTTGTCCGACCGAAACCCCGGCCGGTTCGTAGAGTGCTTCGGTCGCGTCGTCCCAGCGGAACCCACCCTTGTAGGCTGACATCCGTTCTGGATCGATGTCGCGCCAGTGTGCCTTGTAGAATGGTTCGCTTACCAATTCTCAGTCCTTCTATGCCGCATGCCATCTTAAATAGCACACTTGGAAGGCCAACGTCTGCAATGTGTCCGCTACAGCAACTGCAACACATTTCTTCTCCACAGTATTTTGGATCACGCACATTGATCAGCCGCAACACGACCCACCTTCTTGGATCGGCGGACAAGGCACGGTTCCGTAGGAGCAATAGACACAGCAATCGCCTGGTAGAGGCTTGATCACGGCCCCGCATGATGTGCATTCGTAGAACCACTGACAGGCATCTGTCGGCATGGTCTCGACTGCCTTGTTGCCACACTCAGGGCAGGTGATTTCGCTCTCAAGGATGATGTTCAGATCATTCATCGTGTCATGTCAGAGTTTTTGAAGATCGATGCGCGCTCATTCGGGTTCAGGGCCCACAGTCAATATCTTGCCGTTGCTCCAAACCAGCGCTTCATAGCACACCTCTGCGCCAGCGCCGCCACACCAACCTCCGTCACGTCCAATAAGAAGGATACGGTCGGGACCCCAATCAATGAGCCGCCAACCAGTTGCCTGCCACGCCATCGTCTCACCGTTCACAATGAGATTAAGCATGCAACCACCTGTGCCGCAGTAGAGCGACGCAGCGGACGAGCATGCGTACTGGCTCTCGTCCACCAGCTCTGCGTTTACCGCTCCAAACTGAGAGCGCAGTTCAATCTCAGTTATGGCGTCGCCTTGATCGAACTCACCGTTCTCGAAGGCTTGGCAGTCCGCAGCTGCGCGGTCGATGAGTTGTTGCGCTTCGGGTGACAACGCCGTTGCTGAGCCAGCGCTCACAGTAAGCGCGACCAAAGCAGCCAAAATCTTTTGGACCATCTGTCAATTCCTCCCGTTCAATCGGCTACACGATGTCCAGCGAGAGCCAAAAAAAGAACCGTAACACGCTCTTTGCCCACAGTAACTGCAACACAGTTCTTCCCCACAGTGTTTTCGAACACAGTCGAAGACAGCGCGTTGCGCGACAACGTTGGGGAACGGCAGCAATGCCACGATGGGCGGTCATCTGATGGTTTTAGTCAGATGTCTCAGAGGAGCCCGGAGCCGACATTTACAAAAAACCAGCCGAACAGCGCCTTGAAAAGTCAGGAATCCAAATCTGCGAACGCCTCTTCTATTGCGGACCACACTTTGGTGCCCCGTCCGTAGGTCGCTTCGAAGTGCTCTGAGTGCAGCAGAAACTCCTCAACTGAAAATTTTGGGTTCCATTCCAGCATCCGCCGCGCCTGCTCCCTTGCCTCTTCCAGACGTCCGAGACTGTGCAATGCGACGATGATGTTGACCCGCGCCACGGTGATATTCGGATTAATCCGGAAAGCCTCCATCGCGGCCTCTAGTTGTTCCTCGTCTCGGCCAAGTTGACGGAGGCAATGCACCCGGGAGATCAGATCACGGTGTCGTAGTGGATCTCTCGGGCTTAAGCGAATGGTCTCTTCGATCCGTTCCAAAGTTTCCTCCGGCTCGCGGCCGTGCAAACCGTTCAGCATATTGAGCGAGGACTTCGCCCAGTAGAAGCTAGGGCAACTGTCGGCTGCATCCCGCACCATCGCTATACCGCCCTCCACGTCTTGACAGAAAAAGGAGAGCGTGTAGCCAGCAAATGCCCATACTTCCGGGTCCGTCGGCGCTGCCTCGAGTGCTCTACGAGCAAATACCAGACCCTCGGCGCGAACGCGTTCGTAGTTTGTCTCGCCCTGCCACGCGAATTGCAGAGTGCTGCACCATGACCGAACCGCCAGTGCCTTTCCGTAGTTAGGCGACGCATCGATAGCACGTTCCAAATTCGCAATAGCTTCGGCGTTTTTTGCCCGGTGTAACGCGGCTAAGCCGTGAAGCAGATGGTCATAGGCCGTCAGGCTGTCAGGGCGTTTGGCGCGGGCACGTTCAATCTCTGCAGTCTGGATCTCAGGGGCAATAGCGCGGATCACGCTTGCCGTAACTTTGTCCTGGAGATCAAAGACATCTTCCAGCGCACCATCAATGCGCTCGGCCCATAGGTGTTTTCCACTAGCTGCATCGATAAGCTGTCCAGTTACGCGCAAGCGATTTCCGGCGCGACGGACGGAGCCCTCGAGAACATAGGCGACACCGAGGTCTCGCCCCACTTTGCGTACGTCAACCGCTGTGCCTTTGTAGACAAATGTCGAATTGCGCGCGATGACGAACAACCAAGGCATCGAGGCCAAGCCAGTAATGATGTCTTCAGTCAACCCGTCAGCAAAAAACTCCTGCTCGGGATCAGAAGACATATTGTCGAATGGTAATACGGCGACCGAGGGCTTGTCCGGAAGGGTTGGCGCTGGCACAGCAGAAACAGCGGCCTCAGTCTCAAGAGCATAGACGCGAAGAGGCTTTCGTAGCCCTTTAAGCAACACTTCGCCCCTGTCCGCGAAGGGAAAATCTATCTTGCCTTCGACATCTTCGAAGGCGCGAGCTGATATCAGTACACCACCTGGCTCAGCAGCCGCCTCTAACCGAGCGGCTGTGTTTACGCCCTCGCCCAGAATGTCCTCGCCCGCCACCATCACGTCGCCGACATGGACACCGATACGGAACTGCAGGCGTCCACCTTCGGCTGCGTCTCGATTTCGCTCTGCCAACGCGGCCTGCATTGCGGCGGCAGCGGAAACCGCAGAAACAACCGAGCCAAATTCCGCCAGCAGCCCGTCGCCCATCGTCTTAACAACGCGCCCTGCATGTAGGCCAGTGGTACGCTCTAGCGTTTCCATACAACCCGAAAGGGCCGCCAACGCGCCCCGCTCATCTGCGGCGGCGTGAGCGGAAAACCCGACTGCATCGGCCATAAGGATCGCAGAGAGGCGGCGGTCACTCATTTCTTTTTCCAGGTCAGTCATTTGCACTTCTTTTGCACAGGTTGAAGCCGATGGTTCCCGCGATCAAGCGTGGAATTATCTGAAGAGCACTGCGCAACAGGCAAACTCTTTTCGCTCGTAGCGTGGGAACTCTGGAAGAAACGTTCGGTAACTGCCATGATCAGACCAGAGTTTATGGGAGAGGGCTTTGTCCGATATCGCCAATTGGCTCAGAAAACTCGGACTGGCAGATTATGTCGAGCAGTTTGAGCGCGAAGCTATTGATGTCGAGACCGTCGGGGACTTGGCGGAAGAGGACCTGCGCGAGCTCGGCTTGCCGATGGGGCCTCGCAAAAAGCTGCTTCGAGCGATAGCGGCGCTGAACGACAAAACTGACCCCCTTCCGCCCTCGGAAGAGCCCGCCGAGGAGCGGCGGCAGGTGGCCGTGCTCTTCTCTGACATCTGTGGCTTTACCCGTCTCTCTGCAGAGATCGGAGCCGAGGAAACGCACAAGTTACTTGCGGCCTATTTCGCGCGTGCCGACGCCATTATTGCCAGTTTCGGTGGCACGGTCGACAAGCATATCGGCGACAGCGTGATGGCGATCTTCGGTGCTCCGGTGGCTCATGGCAACGATCCGGAACGCGCCGTCCGCGCGGCGGCCGCGATCCAGGAAATAATGCCGGACGTGTCGACCGAAGTGGGGCGAGAGGTTCAGGTCCATATCGGAGTGGCCAGCGGACAAGTCGTGGCCAGCGGTGCGGGTGGCGATGGTCGATATACGGTAACGGGGTCCTCGGTTAACCTCGCCTCCCGTCTTACTGACAGGGCGGGGCCCGACGAAATACTCCTCTCGGATTCAGTTCACGATGCGCTTGGCGGGATCGCGGCAGCAAAGGACATCGGGTCGCTTGAACTGAAGGGCATAGTCGAGCCCGTTCGTGCGTGGCAGTTCACAGGGCTTATAGAGGCGGGCAGCAGCGGCATCGACCGTCCTTTTGTCGGGCGCGAGGCAGAATTGGAACAGTTAAGCGCTGCCCTCGACAGCTGCGGAGGCCGCCGCGCCGGCCAGGTCATTCTACTGCGCGGCGAAGCAGGTATCGGCAAGACGCGATTAACGGAAGAGGTCGAGCGCATCGCGGAAAGGTGCGGATATGCATCGCATCGCGTTCTGATCCTCGATTTCGGCGCGGGCAAAGGCCAGGACGCGCCGCGCGCCTTGGTACGTAGTCTACTGGACATTCCCTCGCCCTCGCAGAAAGCAGAGCGCGTCAGTGCCGCCGAAAGGGCGCTTGCGGATGGATGGGTTTCGCCAGATCAGTCGCTTTTTTTGAATGATCTTCTTGATCTGCCGCAGGCGGCAGAGCAGTTGGCTTTGTATGACGCGATGGAAAATTCCCGCCGCAACCAAGGTAAGGCAGAAACACTGGCCGCGCTGGTCCGGGCCTCTAGCGAAGCGGCGCCGCGTCTTTTGCTGATTGAAGATATGCATTGGGCTGAAGCGCTGGTAGTCGATCAGTTAGCCGAGCTGGTTCGAGCGATCGCCGACAGGCCCGTTCTGGTAGTGATGACGTCGCGGATCGAGGGCGACAAGATTGATGCCGCGTGGCGCGCGGCAATTTCGCCCACGCCCATGGCCACTTTGGACCTAAGGCCTCTGCTTCCGGGGGATTCCCTCAAGCTTGCTTCGGAGTTCTTCGATGTTGCCTCCCAGTTCGCGAGAAGCTGCGTGGAACGCGCCGATGGCAACCCGTTGTTCCTCGAACAGCTCTTGCGCGGAGCCGAAGCCGCAACAGACAACACGGTACCCGGTTCTGTACAAAGTATCGTTCAGGCACGCCTTGATGCGCTGGACGCCATTGACAAGAAATCACTGCAGGCGGCCTCGGCTCTGGGCCAAAGGTTCGATCTGGAGGCGCTGCGCCATCTGATCGGCGATAATAGCTATACCTGCTCCAATCTGATCGAAAGGCACCTTGTCCGGCCACAGGGTGAAATGTTCCTGTTTGCGCACGCTCTTGTGCGCGAAGGGGTTTACGGATCCCTCTTGACCGAACGGCGCCGGGAACTGCATCGGCGGGCCGCTGATTGGTATCGCGAGCGCGATCTCGTGCTTGCGGCGGAACACCTTGATCGCGCAGACGATGAAGAAGCAGCCGGAGTTTATCTGGCCGCGGCTGAGGCACAAAGCCAGACACTGAATTTCAACGTAGCCGCGCGCTTGGCGGCTAGGGGGCTAGAGCTCGCTGAGAACGACGAGATCGCAGTGAAGCTCGCCTGTGGTTTGGCCGAAGCACAGCTTTCGATCGGCGAAACTCTTAGCGCAATTGAAAGTTATCGAGCGGCCTTACAACGCCAGATAAACGACGGCCTCAGGCGCTCGGCTTTGATTGGTCTGGCAGGTGCCCTTCGCATCGCCGATCGGCGCGAAGAGGCGCTGGAGGTGCTTGACCGGGCAGATGAAATCGAAATCCAAGGCAACGATATCGGTAGCCGTGTTCAAGTCCATTATTTGCGGGGAAGCGCTTGCTTCACGCTGGGTCGGCTGGACGAATGCATGTCGGAACATCAACGCGCGCTGGAACTCGCCCGGCTAAATGGGCTTATCCAAGGAGAGGCGCAAGCGCTGAGTGGACTCGGGGATGCCCTTTATCTCAGCGGCCGCATGAGAACTGCCTCAGAAAGGTTCAAGGCCTGCGTGACACTGGCACAGGATCATGGTCTTGCCCGGATTGAAGTCGCAAATCTCTACATGGTCGGCTGGACGCTCATGCACCTCAACGACGACGATAGCGCCATGTCCATGGGGTCGGCGGCAGAAACCATGGGCACGCGCCTAAACCACATGCGTGCTGCGATCAGCGGCTGCAACGTGCAAGCCCACATTCTGCGCCGCCGAAGCGAGCACGGGATGTCCCTTGAGAGGCTGGAAAAGTCGTTGGCTTGGGCTCGACAGATCGCAGCCGTCAATTTCGAGAGCGACTCGCTCTATGACATGGCTTTGAACCATTTGGCTCTCGGAGATCGGGAAAAGGCAAACCGTTTGGCAATGGAAGCGCTTGGATTGGTTCGGGACGTTGGATTAGCATTCCTGGGCCCTACAGTTCTTGCGGTGGTTGCTCTGTCGACCGATGATGCTGACGAACGGCGGAGCTTGCTGGATGAAGCTGAGGCTGTTCTCGACAGCGGGCAGTGTGTTTCACACAACCAGCTATATTTCCCGGAAGAGGTGATCCCCGATGAACTGGCCCGCGGCGCATGGGACGCGGCTGAGCGCCACGCACTGAGGCTGGCAAGATACACGGCGGCCGAGCCTCTTCCACGCGCCTCTCAAATCATCGAAGCAACAAAAGAGTTGGTGGCCTGGGGACGGGGACATCGCACTCCGGAAGGAGCAAGGCGTTTGCAGGATATCGCCGCAGATGCACGAGCTACTAATCTTAACGCATTCGCGGAAGCTGTGAGTTCCTTGGGGATCCCGAAGACCTAAGACGCTTGGCGCATTGTTCTGGACCCACTTCCTAGTTTCGAAATTTGATCTCAAAGGCATCATAATCGTTGTCTGCTTTGTCCGCAGGCAATCATCGTGTCCGCGTGCCGCAAATGGCTGCTCTGAGCCGATTGTGTTGCGAAACTCGATGTAGCGAAAGTCGCCCCGAAATTTTGGAACAACGTCCCTCCGAATTAGCCTTCAGGAAACTACGTTCGAAAAAGCGGGCTTTGGCGGGAAGATACTCTGAAAATTTGGCCACCTCGGTCCGCACGCCGAGTTTTTCAACACAATCAGCGCATTGTGGCCGATGCTGCGCGGTTCCCCAACGACCGCTTTGCCGTGAGATCGCGTTCGACGGACCGAGGCGTTTGACAACCTGGTCGGTTATTCACGAACGTATTGTGAGGCTGCGTTCTGATCGACCACATAGTCCCAGGCCGTCCCGTTTCTTTTCATCGCGTCATTCACGACTTTCTTCAGTGCAAGTCGTTCCCAGACGTCTGAGTTGATCTTTTCCAGGTCGAAATACCCACCGGTGATCACCGCGTTCAACTGAGCTTCTATCTCGCGGCAATCGGGTTCGCCTGCGCGGTTGTCCCACTCATTCGGGTCTTCAGCGAGGTTGAAGAGTTGCGGGTCGGTGCCGTGGCAGTAGATGTATTTCCAATCGCCCAAGCGCACCATGAAGGACGGGCGCATGATGCCTTCGCCGTGATATTCCGAGATGACTGGTACCACCTCCAACTCGTCTCCTTTGACTGCCGAAAGAAGCGAGCGGCCCTCAAGGGGGCGAACCGGCACTTGTCCCGCCAGTTCAATCAAGGTGGCAGGTACATCAAGCAAGGAAACGGGTGTGTCAATTCGGCAGGGCGCGGCATTGGGCAAGTCAATAAACAGCGGAATGCGGGCCGACCATTCATAAAGTCCCCGTTTCTGGATCATGCCTTTCTCGCCCAGCATTTCTCCGTGGTCGGACGTGACAATGACGACCGTGTTGTCGCGCAGACCGCTATCTTCCAAAACCTCCAGAAGTTCGCCGATCTTGTCGTCCACGTAATGTGCCAGAGCGGCAAAACCACGCCGCATGGCGATCAGGTTCTTGGGGGCCCGTATCTCGTCGCCCCGTGCATGCAAGCCGTGCCAGCGGCGTATGGCATGGTCATACGCTGAATAATTTGCATCCATGTCTTCGGGATACTCGGGCAACGGGATGTCTGCATCCTTGTACATCTCCCAATATGTCTTGGGGACTTTGTAAGGGGGGTGCGGATTTGTAAAAGACACCGTCAACATCCATGGCTGCTCTGGTGCATGACGCAGATACTCCAGGGATTTGAAATGGGTTTCCTCGTCGTACTGAAGCTCTTTCGACCAGCCGGGTCCGATGTTTTCAGCCAGATATTGCGGCGTGAAATCGAAAGCTTGGAAATTCGGATCGTCTTCGGGGGGCAGTGGATAGGACCAGATGAAACCCGAGGGGTAAACATCGGTGTTCAGACGGCGCTGAAACCCATGCAATTGATCGGCCCCGATGAAGTGCATCTTGCCTGCCAGCACAGTGTCGTACCCGGCATTCGTCAGGTAATGCGCAAATGTCGGGATAAAGCTGTGGTAGGGGTCCCCATTGTCATAGCACCCGGTCGTCGAGGTATAGAGCCCCGTCATGAGACAGGACCGCGCGGGCACGCAGATCGGGCTGGGGGTGTATGCATTGGTGAAATTCGCCGAGCGCGCAGCAAGCGCTGTCATATTCTTGGTTTTGGCCCCAAAACCGCCGCATGCCTCCAGCATAAAAGGGGTCATCTGGTCGGCCATGACCAAGAGGATATTCGGCTGTTTTATTGGCATGTTACAGGTGCTTTCCGAGAAAGGTCTCTTGGAAGTTTCAATGCAATCAACCTGCGCGCAACGAAATTGTCCAGAAGCATGCAGTAAGTATTCGCTGGTCCGAAAATTACAAATCTAACAAAGCAGCCATTTCAATCGCTGGGTTGGATGGCAGCAAAGTCTAAGGTTTGTGGCTGCTGTCAGCGTGAGCTGCAGCGGCGATAAATCTGACAAGGAGGAAAGCGCGGGCGGCTTTCGGTGCTATGGGGATTGTGGCTCAGTGCCTTGGTTTTTCAATA
>NZ_JAABNT010000022.1 GCF_010667575.1 Sulfitobacter sediminilitoris | reverse complement strand
ATACATCAACGGCTTCTACAATCCGCGACGGCGGCATTCAGCATTGGGCTGGAAAAGCCCGGTCGCCTTCGAAAGGAAAGTGGCTTAAACGAGCACTTGGAGCGGCACGAAAACGGGACAGGTCCAAATGGCCTTCAAGCAAAGTTCAACTTTGTTCAGCAAAACAAGGGGGTTCCCACTCTCGTGTCACCATCAACAAAGTTGAACATGCGCCAACTCTACACCTACTCAGTTGCCCACTATTGCCTACTTTTTGACTCGGCAGTGAATGTACTGAGGTCCTTAGGGGGTGTTAAGGTAATCAGGATCAGAGTTAGCATTTAGGCTATGGATGTGATCAAAGAAGAGTTCGTGAACTACAACAGACTGTCTGGTCGTACCCGTGACTATGCTGAGAGCATCGGTGTACTTTGGTTCATGAACTATAAGATACGGATCATGAAGATCGTAGTACGGATGCTTCGTGAACGTCCTTTCTCTGCGTTGATTTATGCTGGGGGGATTGGACCGATGGCCGATATTGACTCCGTGGTCAGCGGTTCAGGTCTGGGAGCTTGGATTGATGGTCGCTTAGGATATGCGATCGGGCCTGAGATGGGTGTAAATGGGTTGTTTATGAATCCTTGGATGAGCCTCAATCCATGAGGCTCATCTGAGTTTATGCTGCTACCATCTTGGGTCGGTAGATTTCGTTGAGCTTATTCAGATCGGGACCCCATCTTAATCTACATCAGCAATCAGAGCTTTCCAGGTACGGTGGATCACAGCTTCGTCTACCCGACAGACAGATCGTCTACTACACCCACCAGCGGCATCAGGAAATCTCCACCAACAGGGCTGAGTGCATCCTCATAATGGCTTTCGATCGCAGCGAGAGCCTCGTCGATACTACTTTGACTTCCATCGAAAAGCACCATTACCTGGGCTGCATCGTTCAGATCGGACATGCCTTTTGTGATGGCGAAATAGGCCCCGATGTCAGTCTTGTCAGTCAGGTATTGCTTGTCTCTGGCGAGATTGGCGATGTAGCTATCCGTGGCATCAGGTCTTGGATCAACTTTGGCACCGCCCAACACATCGAGGATGAGCGTATCACGACCCAGCCTCCCGGTATTTAGATGATCCCACCAAAACGCGAAGCCTTCTGCGTCAGGACCCCGGCCCAACACATTGTTGTAGATCGTTATGACGAACTCTGCATTGCTCATCGTATCGGGATAAGTCGCACGGGTCTCATTCTGATCGTAGAACATGGCGGCCATTTGCTGCATGCTCACCCCTTCGGCAAAGGCATTGCCCCAAAAGGCCAGGCCCACCGCGTCCGGTGCGCGGTTAAAGTAGGCGATGTAGAGTTCAATGATAGGGGCGAAGTCCTCTGCAGAAAGTTCAACGGCCTCAGAGAGAATGTCGAGGTCAAAGGTGCCATCAACAAACTGCAGCACCTCGATATCCACCAGCGTATCAGTTCCATCTGTCCCGCGCCGATCCGTTAACATGGGACTCTGCGCGCTCAGCATCAGCGTGTAGCTGCTCTGGTTGCCAGAATAAATCCCGGTGTCCTGACCAGCCCCTCCATTGATCGTGTCATTGCCGACAGCGCCGGTAACCATGTCATTCCCCGCACCACCGGTGAGCGTATTGGCCAACGTATTACCCGTTAGCGTATCGTTACCCATTCCGCCTAGCCCGTTTTCGATTTCGACGCCGAATGCAATGGTATATCCACCATTAGCCACCGTGCCGCCCTCGCGCTCGATAAAGGACAGATAACCGCCACCACCCGGGTCCAACGCCAATGTCGCGGGGCGTAGATCGATCACCGCATTGGTCGTTGCAGCAGAAAAATCAATCGTATCGTTGCCGCCGTTATCCCAGATCGTGATCAGTGCTGTTTGATCGCCATAAACCGTATCCCCTAGGCCTGTCTCCGTATTCGCCCCGTAAAGAAGCTGCAGCGCAGCTATGTCGAGTGCTCCATAGGCCGAGGCCTCTCCGGTGATATGAAGTCTGGGATAATCCAGAGATGCACCTGGCGTATAAGACATCCGCGTCGCCAGCTCGGTGTTGAGTTTGAACATTCCTTGATCTTGAGAACTTGTAACACCAGGCAGGGTTGCGGGCCCGTCGAAGGGATGGCTTAGGGCGAGCGAATGCCCGATCTCGTGGATCAGGGTCACATCATCCAGGTCGGCGTACTCGGTCGGAACCACAATCCGAGAAATACCCGGTGCGGATGGAATGGAGAGGCCAACGGTATTGTCCGAAAACGTCTCAATCTGGGCGAACTCGATGTTAGGCGTGCCCGCGGCGGTCACCTCCTCAAAAGTAAGGTTCACTAGCGTCGAGATATAGGTGAAAAGATCGCGGACGATATTCTGCTGCGCAGTGGTCCAGCCGACGGAAGTGCGTGGAACACCGTCAACATCGCCCGCATCAAAGGTGACCCCGGCCTCCATGAAACTGAAGGTAACATTGGGTGTTGTCAGTACATCCGACTGCTCATAGGGACCAATAGCGGCAAGAAGTGGTGAATCGGTAGGGATCATGGATGCTACCTTGAAATCGCTTTCCGGCAACCGTGCTCCAATCAGATGTTACCTTAAACCTTAATTCTATCGTGCTGTGTGATGTGGGCTCAAGAAATTTCAAGTTCCCGAGAACCAATGAAATCTTGGGCAACATGCCAAGCCGAAAGGGCGTAAGGCACAACGCCTTACCCCATCAGTTTACAGCACACATCCCAAAACTCATACCGCAAAGGGGTCGTCCATCACACCAACAATCGGCATCAGGAAGTCACCGGAGCTTGCATCCAGGGCGTCTGTGTAATGACCTTCAATCGCCTCAACAGCGTCCTGAACACTGCCTTGACTGCCATCGAAAAGCGCCATGGCCTGGGCCGCATCGGCGGCATTGGACATACCTTTATGCACCGCAAAATAGGCACCAATATCGATCTTGGTCTCCAGGTAGGCTCTGTCAGCTTGCTGCTGGTCGACGAAGTCCTGAGACGCCCCAGCAGGTGGGTTGGCCGTCGCACCTTCCAAGACCGCGAGGATAAATTGGTCACGGGTAACAGTGCCCGCATCCAGTGTGCCGACCCAGAAGTCAAATCCTTCCTGATCGGCAGCCCGTCCTAGCACATTGTTGTAAACGGCTGTGGCGAAGTCAGTATTGCTCAGCGTTTCTGGATAGGCCGCTGCAGTTTCATCTTGTACCGCAAAAAGGGACGCTATCTCTTCAAGGGAGGCTCCATTGGCGAATTCTGTGCCCCAGAATGACAAACCAATCGCGTCAGGCGCGCGATTGAAATAGGCGATATACACCCCGATGAGGTCTTCGAATGCCTCGGCATCGAGGCCTGTGTGGCCACCGAATTGTTCGAGATCCATCGGGCCGCCGAAGATTGGAAGGTTGAAATCGAAATCGATCAGTTCCACGTGATCCAGCGCGATCGTGCCGAGCCCACCCTCAGTACGATCGGTCACAGTCACACCATCTACGCTGAAACTGACGGTGTAGTGCGTTTGATCTCCGGCGAAGACGGCCGTATCTGCGCCATCACCACCATCAATCTGCTGGAGACCTGCAACTGCTGTCAGAATGTCCGCAGCGGGTGTTCCTTCCAGAATGCCGTCTTCGACAGCCGGGTTAGGCACTTCTGGTTTGGGGTTACTTGTCAGTGACTTCGCGGTGCCGAGCAGATCGAGATAGGAATACTCAACGCTGATTTCTGCGCCAATGTCTGCTTCGGTAACGTCGTATCTTTGAGAGGTGGCTCCAGGAATGGGGTCACCATCGCGCAGCCATTGAAACGTAGCTGAACTATAATCGATCCCATTCTCGTCCGTAACGGCGTTTGGCCGTGCAAGGATGTAATCGCCTACAGTTGCATCGCCAAGTATGACCAACGGGCTATAAGCGCTCGCAGCTCTAATGATCTGCGTGTCTTCAGCAGGCACCGGTGGTTCGGGGTCACTGGTCACAACTTCTCGGGTACCGCCCAGATCGGTGTAGCTGTACCGAACACTGATCTGAGTATCGAAGTCGTCTGAAGTGACGGTATATTTTTGATCTGTTGCGCCAGCGATAGGCTCGCCATCGCGCAACCATTGCAGGCTGACCGTATCGTAGTCGATCCCATCAGCATCGCCGACGCCGTTTGGCCGCGCTATCAGGGTTTCGCCGATATACGCATCTCCGAGGATCGTAACTGGGCCTTTGGGGGCGTTATTATCGCTACTTACTGTGGTCACGTCCATGTCTTCCGCCATAATTTTTTGCTTCGAGAGACTGTTCAGGTTTCTTCGCGAGGGTTTATGACCGCTTCCATTTCGGTTGACGCCGGACTAGCGAACTTCGGGAAACTGAAGATGCATTTCATAATGCAAATCAATAACTTAATCCATTTTTAATGGATGCTTGCCCGCGCTAGAAGCCGCAGCTTTGTCCCCCTGAAAGGGTATCGTTTCTGCACTTACCTGATATCTGCTCGTTGATCTCTAAAGGATTGTCATCACCATCGATAACATTGTTGGCTCCACTAACACTATAGATATCATCTGCAAGTAGTCGGAAGTTGCCATCAGCAATAAATTGCCGAATGTTGTTTTGAGATCAAAGCTCAGGAGCCATGGCATGGCGTCTGCACATACACTTGCAGCGGCTTTCTTCCCTAGCTTTGAACAAGTAGGGCGGCATGCACACTTTGGAGTGTTCCGGGGGGATGTCGCGCTTATCCGATCAATGGGTTATCCAGCACGCCAATGAGTGGCATCAGGAAATCCCCGCCATCAGGGCTGACAGCGTCTTCATAGTCACCTTCAATCGCTGCGAGGGCATTGCTGATGCTGCTCTCACTGCCATCGAAAAGCGCCATCACCTGGGCCGCATCCGCTACATCGGACATGCCCTTATGCACTGCAAAATAAGCACCGATATCGATTTTGGTCTCCAGGTAGGCTCTGTCAGCTTGCTGCTGGTCGATGAAATCCTGAGACGCCCCAGCAGGTGGGTTGGCCTTCGCGCCCTCCAAGACTGCCAGAATGAACTGATCGCGGGTAATAGCTCCGGCATCCAGCGTGTTAACCCAGAAATCAAAGCCTTCCTGATCGGGGATACGGCCAAGTACGTTATTGTAGACTATGGTGGCGAAGTAAGCGTTGCTTGAGGTTTCTGGATATGCAGCCTCAGTTTCATCTTGGTCTGCAAAGAGAGACGATATCTGTTCAAGAGACATCCCATTGGCAAATTCGGTTGCCCAGAAGGACAAGCCGATCGCGTCCGGTGCACGGTTGAAATAGGCGATATACACCCCGATGAGCTCTTCGAAGGCTTCTGCATCGAGGCCTGTATGACCACCGAATTGTCCGAGACCCATTGGGCCGCCAAAGACTTCAAGGTCGGTGTCGAAGTCAATCAGTTCCACATGATCCAGCGCGATCGTGCCGAGCCCACCCTCCGTACGATCGGTCACAGTTACACCGTCTGCACTGAAACTGACAGTGTAATGGGTCTGAGCTCCGGCAAAGACGACCGTATCTACACCATCACCACCATTAATCTGCTGGAGACCTGCAACTGCCGTTAGTATTTCCGCAGCAGGTGTTCCTTCGAGAACGACCTCTCCAACTGTCTCAGACGCATCCCCCGGGCCACCCAGCGCAAAACGTGCAGGGGCTTCACCATCCGGGTCAGGTACTTCTGGTTTCGGGTCACTGCTCAACGACTTACTTATGCCGAGGAGATCTCGGTACACATACAGAACACTGATCTCGGCACCAATGTCCGCTTCGGTAATTTCGTATAACTGCGACGTTGCCCCAGGAATGAGAGCACCATCCCGCAACCATTGGAATGAGGCCGAACCCTTGTCGATACCATTCTTGTCCGTGATATCAGTTGACCTCGCAAAGAGATATTCGCCAACAAGCGCGTCGCCAAAAATGGTCAGCTGGCTAGAATTTTCCTCTGTATCAGATACGTCCCCAGTGCCGCCCTCGTCTGTTGTGACATTGGGGACGCGCATAACACCATCGGGCGCAGGAACTTCTGATGTCGGGTTGCTTGTCAGGGACTTAGTCGTTCCACGCAGATCACGGTAGGAATACTGAACACTGATCTCGGCACCAATGTCAGTTTCAGTCACTGTGTACTTTTGAGACGTTGCCCCGGAAATAGCTTTACCGTCGCGCAGCCATTGGTACGAGACATAAGCAGAATTGATACCGTTCGGATCAGTAACACCGCTTACTCCGGCGATGAGATATTTCCCAACAATCGCATCGCCAATAATAACCAGCGCGTTACTATCGTTATCTGCCACAGGCACGTCCCCGGTGCTGCCATCATCCGTCGGGACATCAGAGACAGGCACGTCCCCAGTTCCGCCATCATCCGTCGGGACAGTAGGGGCAGGCGCGAGCCCATCCGGGTTAGGCACCTCTGGCTTGGGATTGCTTGTCACTGATTTGCTCTTCCCGAGCAGATCACGATAGAAATATTGCACGCTGATTTCGGCGCCAATATCTGCATCGGTGACATCGTATCTCTCAGACGTTGCCCCAGGAATGGCCTTACCGTCGCGCAACCATTGGAACGAGGTAGAAGCGTAGTCGATGCCGTTTTCGTCGGTAATCGCATTTGGCCGCGCAAGGAGATACTCACCAACAACGGCATCCCCAAGGATGATCAGAGGACTATAGGAAGCCTCACTGTCGGGTATCGGCGTGCCTGCGGGAGGCACCGCCGGCTCCGGATCGCTGGTCACAACTTCTCGGGTGCCACCGTAATCGGTATAGCTGTAGCGAACACTGATCTGTGTCCCCTCGTCAGCCAAAGTAACGGTGTATTCTTGTGATGTGGCCCCGAGGATCTCTTTTCCATCCCGTAACCACTGAAGACGGACAGTATCGTAGTTGATCCCATCAGCGTCTGCGACACCGTTTGGCCGTGCTAACACCGTTTCACCGACGTACGCATACCCCAGGATGGTTACCGGGCCTTTGGGTGCATTGTTAGTCACGTTCTTAACCTCTATCCAAAAAATGGGTTATCCAGCACGCCCAACAGCGGCATGAGGAAATCCCCGCTATCAGCGCTGAGCGCGGCATCGTAGTGTCCCTCGATCGCGTTTAAGGCGTTCTCGATGCTGCTTTCACTACCGTCAAAAAGTGTCATTATTTGGACTGCTTCCGTGACATCTGACATGCCCTTGTGCACCGCGAAATATGCGCCGATGTCGGCCTTGTCCGACAAGTACTGCCGGTCCTCCAGCATCTGCGCGATGAACGCGGCCGAGGCGCCGGGCGGAAACGCGGCCTTGGCCCCATCGAGCACGGACAGGATGAAGGTATCGCGCCCGACCGCCCCGTCGTCCAGTACGCCCACCCAGAAGTCAAAGCCCTCCGCGTCCGGGATACGTCCCAGCACGTTGTTGTAGACGGCGGTCGCGAAGGCCGCGTTGCTCATTGCGCTTGGATAGGCGTCACGGGTTTCATCCTGATCGATGAAAAGTGCTGCCATTTCCTCCATGCTGAGGCCATCGGCAAAGGCATTTCCCCAGAAGGCCAGGCCAACCGCATCCGGTGCGCGGTTGAAATAGGCGATGTAAAGCTCAACGATCTGGGCAAAGTCATCCGGGTCCAGCGTGGCGATGCCATCGAAAGTGTCGATCTCAAAAAGGGTATTCCCCAAGGTCGACGCCCCAGATTGGAAATCCAGCCGTTCGATGCTGATCAGGGTATCGGTGCCATCGCGGCCCGTGCGGTCGGTCAGGATGATGTTGCCCGCAGACAAGGTCAGCGTGTATTGCGACTGCTCTCCGGTCAGGCTGAGCGTGTCGATGCCACCCATGCCGTCGATCACATCATTGCCTGCCCGCGCCATGAACGTATCCGCCCCGCGCGTGGGCGCATAGGTGATCACGGGCGGCGTGGGGTCCGGTGTCGGCTGAGACGACGGGCTGCTGTCGGCCGGGCCGTAAAAGGCCTGCGCCCCTTCGATGTCCCCGGCGGTTAATCCTTGTAAATCACTGATATCGCTCACATACATGATCGTATCAGGGTCATTGGTATGATCCAGGCCGATGGCATGACCGATCTCGTGCAGAGCAACCTGGTACAGGCCCACCTCGTTACGGGCCACATCGCGGTCGGTGGCCCAGTTCTCGGCGATATCGAAACGGATCTCGGCCTCTGTAAAGCTGAACAGGGTCGAGGTGGTCTTCGATCCGCGGCTGGCGGCCTCGCCCACGACGCTGAAAGGACCGTCGATCACGTCCCAGCCAAGACGAATATCGGTCAGGCTGCCATCTGAAGTTTCGACAAAATCAATATCCGCCACGTCTTCCCACGCCTGGAAGGCATCGCGAATGACATTGCGATAGACGGGGTCGGTAATATAGTCCGAAAACCCGAAGCCTGTGCCCGGTGTGGTCGCAAAGCTCCAGTAAACGGTTCCACCGGGGGTGCCGAACTCACCTTCCCCCCATTTTGCCTCACTGAGGTGATAGTCGCCCATATTCATTCGCCCGCTTTATCTGCTCGGACTTGTTTTATTCTGCTGTTATAAGGATATTTTGCGGCAGGACTATGGTGGAAACAGTTTGTGTCCAAATCGGAAAAATTCCGCCAAATTCGTGAAGACCCGGTGGCGAAACCAAGTCGATGGCGCAGGCTTCACCCCGCCTGCACTGATTTCTTTTTCACCACCATGGGGTCATGCTGCTGCAAACTACGATTGCGCAGAGCTGCGGCCGCATCGGCCTCGAAACGCCGGGCTACATTTGCCACACCTCTAGCATAACGCGCGGGCGTATGGGCTGCTTCGAGCCGCGCGCGGCCTGCAGCAGCCACATCGCGGCCCGCAGCGGGATCGGCGACCAACTGGCGGATGAGCCGTTGCAGCGCGGGAACTTCTTCTGACGGATCAATCTTGAAGACCGTGCCATCGGGCAAATTAGCGTACCAGCCCAGATCGGTGACAACAGACGGGGCCGCGGCATTCCAGATGCGCATCTGGCTGCCCGAGGCCTCACCCATGGTGGGGTTGCGCAGGTTGAAAACCAGATGAGCGGCGTTCAGTTTCTCGTCGAGTTCGTATTCCTCTACGAAACCGTGCAGAGTAACATTGTGCACGAGGCCCAGTTCGCGGATGCGCGCGGTGATGTAGCCCGGATCCCAGAGCTTACCCATGACGTCGAGGTGGAAGTCGACCTCGCCCTTGAGCTCTGCCAGCGCCTCCAGCACATTCTGCAGCCGTCGGTTAGGCCCGGTATAACCGAATTGCACCAGTCGCATCGGACCAATACCGGATCGGATCACCGCCGGTGTTTGGGCCGAGAATCGGAAGGGTAGATCGAGCAGATAGGTAGGTACTGTACCGGTGGCATCGACCGCGTCGCGGGCCACCGGCGTATGGGTCAGGACCGAGACGGCGCGGGTGAGCGCCAGCTCGAAGCCGGGATACCGGTGAGACAGGTCGCCGGGGGTCATCTCCCCCTTCCAAGTTGCATGTACCGCGTCGCGTCCCTTTTGTCCGTGCCAGCGCGCCATCAAGGTCTCGTAAAGGCCACGGGGCAGCAGGTCGCGATCCATAGCGTCGTGGCACATCTCCTGTATGGCCATGTCATGTAGCACGATGACCGCAGGGATACGCTGCACCATCCGCAAATATCCCGCGTGGAAGGGCCAGGCATTGCCGATGTTGACGAATACCGCCTCCGGACCCTGCCCCGGTTTACCGTCTGGCCGTCCGGCCAGAGCAAAGTCGCGCGGCATCACCCGGTCGGGATCGAGGCGGCGGACGGGGGCGAAGTCGTGCAATTCCCGGTCCCAGTGGTTCGCGTCAGTCCAGAGAACGAGGTCGGTCTCAGCCGCCAGCTCGGGCAAGATGCGGCGGGTGTAATGAGCGATGTCGGTCTGCGCGTGCGGCAGTGGCGAGACCCAGTGGACACGCGGCTTCAGGACTGTCATGGCGCGCCCTGCGGCAGGGGGGTCACCTCCACCAACTTCAAAAATGCGACCTCGGAACAGGGTAGCGTGAGCGGTGTCGCCCGGCCACGCCCGGTAAAAACGCCAACGCCCTGCTGGTAAAGATGTAGGCGCAGGGAGCCAGACTCCCCCTGCCCCTTCGCATCCAGCGTTAGGCGCATCTCGCCGATTTCTCCGGGGGCGAGCGGGGTAGAGAGCGGCTGCATAATGTGTTGGTGGCGGAGGTACCCTACCCCGTCGACCCATTCGGCCAGCACGCAGGTGGCGCGGTCCCCGGCGGTAGGCCAGGTGGCGGCACTCTTGTTTTTAACCGCAATACGCGTAAGACCCGTCGCGGCCTCGCAATCCGTCACCGACATCTCGCCCATCATCCGCGTGGGATCACCATGGTAAAGATTCTCGGGGTAACCTTGGGGTACACCAGTCTTACGTGCAAAGTACTGGATGTTTTCGCCGCGTAAGGAAAGATCATCGCCCCGCGCAACCAGCATCTGCGCAATCTCTGGCTCGATATGCCGGTCGTAGACGTCGAAGGTCTGGAGCCGCACGGTTTTGAGCCCCGCCGCCTCGCCGATCATGGAAAGCTCGCGCGGCGCATATTCGCGGTTGTGCCGCCCGTAGACCCCGCCCGAGGGCACGAAGATCCCGAAGGAATAGGGTGCCACGTTGTTCAGCGCCTTCCAGACGCCTCGGTGACTGTTCACGTTGGGGGTGGTGATCAGCAGATGCCCGCCGGGTTTCAGCACCCGCACGGCTTCGGTGTAGAAAAAGTAAGGATCAAGAGCGAGGTGTTCGAGGATCTCCATCCCCGTGACCAGGTCGAAGGTATTGTCATCGTAGGGCCAAGGGTCACGCTCGCCATTGGCCACTTCGAGGGTGATGTCGAAGGAGGGGTGATCGCCCCGCGCCTTCACCGATTGCTTGTAGGGATCGGGACCCTCCCAGAGCCCGTGCATTTCAATCCCCGGAAACTGGTTGGCCAAGAGCGCCTGGAACACGAGCGGCGGGAAGACACCCACGTCGAGGGTCTTTTGCACCTCCAGTCCCTCAAGCTGCGCCAGAGTCGATCCGAACCGCGTCCAATGGGTGCCGAGATAGCCCGCCAATCCGGCGTCGATGGGAGGCTCCGGTCGGCCCATGGCGGCGGGGAGCTCATCGAAGGCGTAGGCTTCGAGCACTTGCGTGATGTTGGCGAACGGCAGGCTGCCCGGCGCCTCCGGCGGGGCCACGGCGGAGGCGAGCTTCGCGGTGGCATCGGGAGCCGAGGGCGGCGCTTCGGGCGCGGGCTCCAGAGGCGCGACGATATCGGGGGCGACGGGGGCATGGGCCTGCCCCGTCAGCGTCTCGACCACGTGATCCCAGGAGATGTTTTGCGCCTTGTACCGCGCCAGACCCACCTGCCCCATCCGCTCGGCAGCGCTCGTATCCTCCATCAGCCGGTCAAAGGCCGCGCCAAGCGCCGCAGGCTCTGGCGCCGTGATCAGCCCCTCCTGCCCGTCGGCAATGAACTCCAGCGGCCCGCCTGCGTCGGTGACCGAGACAACAGGTTTGCCCGAGAGCATGGCCTCCAGCGTGATATATCCATAATCCTCGTCGCGCGGGACAAAGACCACCCCGCGACATTCAGCGTAATGCCGGATCAGTGTCGCGTCATCCACGGCTCCCAGCCAGGTCACCCGCCCCGCGATGCCCAGATCCTCGGCCATCTTCACCAGATGGTTCTGGTAGGCCGGGTTCTCCGCCACGCCCGCCACCACCAGCCGCGCCTTGGAGTGCGCCACAGCCTGCAGCGTCAATTCCAACCGTTTCGAAGCATTGAGACGTCCGGGCGCGAAGAGATAATCACCAAAGCCCCCCTGCCGCAGCACATCCGCATTTGGCGGCGGGTGATAAAGCGGGATCGATTGCACGCCGAGATAGCGCTCCAGCCGCCCCGCCACGTTGCCGGAATTAGCGTAGACCGGATGAGGGCTTTCGCCAAAAGCCGTGCGGTCCTCTTCGTGGATCAGCGCACGCAGGGCCTCGCCCTGTGGATCGTCCAGCAGATCAGAATTGCCCGCCTCCCACATGTCATAGGCCTGCCGATGCTGGTGGATCACCCAGAAGACCTTGTTCAGATGCCGCGCGAGCCAGGCGGGGAACTTCAACCCGATGGCAAGATCCACCGGCACCGCCTCCACTTCCGAGATATCGATCAGTTTCGCAGCATGGATGTGATCGGCCAGGGTCTGGCCCGGATACCACTTGAAGGGCAGCGTGATCTCGACAGCCTCGTGCCCGCGCTGGTTCAGCGCCGCCACCAGGTTGGCCGCGTGCCGCTCCGCCCCGCCGGTAACGAAGGGAACTTGCGTGCGAAGAACTCCGATTCGCATCAGGCGTCCACGGGCTTCGTGCCGAGGATCGCCAGATCCTGCGGCCCGAACATCAGATGCGCCAGCTCATCGTTGAAGTCAGGCATGTCGAGGAATTTACCCAGCCGCTCATGCGGGTTGATGTGGCGGATATTGACAGGATCGAAGCCCGCGGTCTCCAGGAGTACGCCCATGACCTGTTCGGGCATGGGTTTGAGATGTGTGGGATCGGTGTGGAAGGTGGTGGCCCCCACCAGCACGTTGCGGGTATTGGGGGTCTCAAACAGCAGAATACCACCGGGAGCCAGCACGCGGCCCGTCTCGCGGACAATCCAGGCCACCGCATCAAAGGGCAGGTGTTCGATGAGGTGATGGGCGGAGATCACCGAAAGACTGGCGTCAGATTGATCGGCCAGCGCCTGCAACGCATCGCTCGCTCGCACATCGAGACCCGCCTCTTGCGCTTCCTCGATCTGCACCGCGTTAGTGTCCACGCCGAAGCCTTCGATGCCGTGATCCCGCAGGAGCCCCAGCCATTCACCGCGCCCGCAGCCCAGATCCATCACCGGCTTTTTGTCGGTTCGGAGCCAGGCGGCTTCGACGTCCGGGATATAGACCTTGAGCCGCCGTGCAATCTCCTCGGGCGCACCGCGCCAACGGTTCTCCAACCGGTGATAGAAACTGTCCTTGAAAAGATCGAAGCCCTCAGTGGAAGGTAGCTTAACCTTCGAGGACTCTTTTGCGGGCGCCCCCCCTGCCTCGCCGTCAAGACGACGGGAGATGTCGGTAAACATGCGTGCCAGAAGTGCACTGTCGGACTGGCCCACGCGCCGTAGGATTGCGGCTTCGCGGTGGTAATCGGCAATGAGTTCGTCGGCCAGCGCCTCGTACCGACGTGTCCATTCGAACAGCCGGTGCATGCGACCGTCGGCATCTTCCAGGTGGGACTGCCGCGCATCGAGGCTCTCCTGCATCGCGCGCAGGTCCGCGTCCACGCCATCGGCGCGGTCTTCCAGGTGATCGACGCGTGGGGTCAAATTAGTCAGGGTACGATGCGCAGCCTTGGCCTGCCCCTTGGTGCGGCCCAGGGTAAAGAAAGCCGACAGGTAACGCTCAAGCCGCTTGAGGGGCTTCATAGCTCAGATCTCCTTTCCAGAAGTAACGCTACCCTCTGATCCGGGCCGCTTAGGTATCTGTTGTTTCTGTTGATCTGGCTATGGTCAAGATCGGCAGCCGAAACCATTACCCAGCCAGATAGACTAAAAGCCAATCATAAACTAACAATCAATCCGGGACGATTGGATCAAGTTCAAAATCATACTATCGACCTGGCGAAACATTAACTGAGTGAGTAGTGTACTAATGTCCCAATGGTCCTCAGGGTATAATACAGAAATTCCATATACTTATGGTTATTATCGTGAACTTTCTCCTAATTGGCTGGACTATGTCGCTACAGTCCAGAGCATAAGGGCTCCTTCAGATAATGCGCGCTATCTGGAGTTGGGTTGCGGCTTTGGCTTTGGCCTGGCCCTGATGGCGGCACTGTCTCCCGAGCACGAGTTTCTAGGCGTCGATATCAACCCAGTTCACATCGCTCATGGAAGGAAATTAGTTGCCGATGCTGGCCTGACAAATATTCGCTTCGAGGAGGCCGATTTTATCGATCTGGCGAGAGACTGGCCTGCCGATTGGGGAACATTCAACTACGTGTCAGCCCATGGACTGTTTACATGGCTGAGCGAGCCCGTTCGAAACGCCATGATACAAACCATGAAGCATTCTGCAGCGCCAGGAGCACTCGTCTATTTATCTTACAATACACTGCCGGGCTGTAACACGACCCTTCCCCTACAGCACCTGCTACGCCTATGGCAAAAATTCGACAGAACACAGAGCTATAAGGCAATTTCAGACGGTATCAGCCGCATGGGCGCGCTGATAAGTGCCAACTCTAAGATGACCGAAGCTCTACCCGAAATAAGAGAGCTTCTAGAGCACATAGCAAAGCAGAACCGTTCATATCTCGCGCATGAGTACCTCCACGATTCCTGGCACCCAGTATGGTTCGACCAATTAATCAATGAGGTTAGTGCGGCGAAGCTGTCATACGTTAGCTCAGCGCGCGTGGGTGATTTCCACCGAGAGATCACGCTTTCCCAACAACAGAAAGAAATTCTTGAACAGTACGATGACCAAATTATCCGTGAGGTGATGACAGACGTACTTGTGAACGAGAATTTTCGCCAAGACGTATTCGCACGCGGAAAGGCACCTCTATGGCCAGGAGAACAGAAGGCAACACTGCTGAATACGGCCTTTGTCCAGATCAGTCGGCCCGAAGGCAATGAACTGGAATTCAAACTAGCTGGGAGCAGCGTTTTGGGTAAAGCGGAAGTCTACCAGCCTCTTCTGGAAGCTTTTGAAACCGGCTCCAAAAAGGTGCGTGAGCTTATTTCAGTGCCTGGCACCAAACCGCGGACTTTGGGTGATACCATCAGAGCGATGAACATTATGCTACACGCCGGAGTCATTGTTCTACATAGACCCTCGGCCAACGCAGCCCCTGCAAAGACTCTCAACAGGGTAATTGCCGAAAGCGTCGCACAAGGGAGCCCCTATAACTACCTTGCTGCACCGCAGCTTGGAAACGTCGTGAAAGTAAGTGACAAAGAACTCATCATGTTTCGCGAGTTTTTGAGGGAACCCGCTGCCAAGGACCCTGAGAAACTAGCACGCAAGCTGGTAGCCCGTCTTGCCGATCTGGGGAAACCTCTTGCACCGAAAGAACCACCCGTTCCCCAAGGTCAACAATCCATCTCACCGTATGCAGTCAAACTGGCCGACAAATTCCTTCAGATCACTATCGAAAAATGGAAAGCTTGGGAAGTTTTTTAAAAACGATGTGCGTTACTAATGACTGAATCCTTCGGTTGAGGGCAGCGCGACCCTTGCCGCCTCTTGCATAGGCAAGTTCCCTGCCCACCGTGGAGGCGATAGGAGATGTCGGTAAACATTATTACCAAAAGCGCACTGTCGAATTGACCCACACAGCACATGGCCTGTGACCTGCCCCCCGAGGCTCCCTCATTCATAACGAGAGTCTGCGGGTCTGGTTTTCATATTCGTCGTCGTTGGTTTGGGCAAGCGCGCCAGGCGCGGAGCCTCATTTAGCTCAAGCGTCCGGCGCGCTTCTGCGGGTGTTTGATTTCCGAGCGACGAGTGCGGCCTGACGTGGTTGTAGTCGTATCGCCAGAGCGCCAGCTTGCGCCTTGCATCGTCCAGACTGTCGAACATTTCCTCGTTCAGGAGTTCATCGCGCAGGCTACCGTTGAAGCTTTCGATGAAGGCGTTCTGCTGCGGCTTGCCGGGGTCGATGTAGTGCCAATCAACATCGTTCTCGTTGGCCCATTTCAGGATCGCCCGGCTGGTGAACTCTGTCCCGTAGCACCTCGGGAGGACGGGCTGCTTTGAGGTTATGGCCACCTCCGCCGTCGGCAGCCCGGCTTCCTGTTCTTTGATCATCCCAATGATCTGGGATTCCGTGAAACGGCTCTTTCGCATTCGTTTGCTCCTTCAAAAGGTTGAGAAAACTCTACATCAGAACGAGGGAAGTTTCGGGGGCAGGTCACCTGAACCCCTACTTCCCTCTTGCTTTCGGCAGGAGGCGCGGGGCGCGGGTAGTTCAGCCCTGCCCCCCGCGCGCGCGTACGAAGCCCAGGAAAGCCCCGTCAACCGAGCGCAGGCGTGGTCGGCCGGAGGCCGCCCAGAAAGCGCGCCAATCGGCCTCAAGCGCGTAGACATCCACCCCTGGCATTAGCCCCCGCGCAGTCTCGATTGCGGCAGGCGAGACCGGCGGGGCCTCGTCCACCAGCACCGCGCGGGGGATGACGCGGATGATGTCGCCCGGTTCTTCCTCCAGCGTGTAATCGGGCAGGTGGTTAGTGCGGATCATCTCGCGCAGCATCGCGCGAAACACCCGGCGCGGGGAGGCAGAGCCGGATTTCTTCAAAAGCACCTCCACCGAGACCCGCCAGGCTGGCTGGCGGCCGCAATGCTTGCGCGCCAGTTCATAGATGCGCCGCTCCAGCGGTTTGCGCAGGCGGAAATAATCGCGGCTGAGCGTTAGCACCGATTTCGAGATCACCGCGCGGTAAAGCCATTCCGAGAGTGTCACCGAGACGGAGATCATCCGGCCTCCCCTGCTGCGGCGCACGATCTCCCAGCTCTCGATGAGGCCAAAGCCGGTGGTCACCTCCCGACCCCCCGTTTCGATATTGGTGGTGATCCGCGTGCCCGCCAGCCGCTCGAAGGCCTCGCGCAGGCGACGGTAGGCGTCACCGGAAGTTTCGCGATTGGTGGCGATCAGCAGGTCATGGGCGCGCAGGGTCAGGGTGCGGCTGATCTCGCGCCCGGCGTTCAGCGCCGCCATCAGCTGGCTGATGCAGAAGATCAGGATGTCCTTGTCGTGGATCGTGGCCAGCCCCCGGACCGAGGGCACCACGGTGATCTCGGTGCCGTTGTGAGCGTAATTTAGGATCCGCCGGTCAGGACGAGTGGAGAGCGTAAAGACCGGATGCTCCATCGAGGCGAGGTCATCCTTGGGCACCGCATCGAAGATGTCACAGACGAAAAAATCCGATGTCGAGTGCCTGTCCGGCAGCAATCCGGGGATGGTCATAACCTTATGCGCTCCCTGCTCGGCCCCCGTTTTTGGGTGTGCCTGACCCCCAGAGGTATCCTGCTGGGAATCGTGGTTTCATTGACACTGACGCTAAGTCCTATGGATAAGTCCTGTCCAGAGGCGCATCGGGGGATCAGAATCGCTTTATCGGGGGTTCGGAGTCGGACAAGCGTGGTTTCAGAGTCGGACTCATCCTTCTCAATCCGATTATCCCCTTTGATCTTAATGGGATAGTTGGCAAGGCAAGAAGCGTAACTAAAATAATAACACAAATTAACACGTTGATTTTTTCGCTCTCCAACCGGAGACTTGAACCAGAGAAGGCCAAATTTCTGAGAAAAGCCACGCAATGTAATGATTTTTATTACATGTGACGTGTTTTTTGGTACATTGTAAGAAACATAGCATATCGAGTGGATCAAACGTGGCAGAGCTTCCTCCCTATTTCAACATCAACCCCGATCAAGCGCTGGCCGATCTGGGAACTCCAAATTCCACCGCCAGGTTTCGCGACCTAGCGGCAGCCTGTGCGCGGGGTCGCGATGACCTAGCCGCACGGGGCATGGACGAGACAGGGGAGAAAAACTTGCGGCTCTTCTCGACATGGGAAATCACCAAGTATCTGATCCCCGTTGCACCTGCCCATTTCCGCCGAGTGCTTAAGGCCAACCCCGAGCTACCCCAAGGCCGCACTAAAACCGAGAGTGGGGCCAAATGGTTCAGCCTCGACGAGGTACTGCGCCTGCGCGTCCATTTCAGCGAGGAGGGGTCGAAGGCTAAGGAATATCGCCCCTACCGCCCCAAGGGCCAGCCCGCCAAGATCGTGGCAGTCGCAAATTTCAAAGGCGGCGTGGGCAAAACCTCTACGGCGGCACATCTGGCGATGTCGGCAGCGCTCGATGGCTACCGGGTGTTGGTGATCGACCTCGACAGCCAGGGCTCCATGACCTCGATCTTCGGCGGCAAGGTCGAGGACGAATGGCAGACAGTCTTTCCCTTGCTCGCCCGCCACTATGCGGAAGCCGCGCAGGAGGAGAACCACGCACGTTTGTCGCGCGGCGAAACAACCATTCCCATCGACGACACGCTGGCCGAGGCGCTCAAAGTGCGCGCACCGGACCTCATCCAGAAAACCCATTGGCCCAACATCGATCTGATCGGTGCGCAGCTGAACCTCTACTGGGCGGAGTTCCAGATCCCCGTCTGGCGCATGGCCGCACGGCGCTGGAAACTCTGGGACGCGCTCTCCGACCGGCTCGAGGCGGACGGCGTGCTCGAGGCCTACGATGTGATCTTTGTCGATACGCCCCCTGCCCTTGGGTATCTCACGATCAACGGGCTATCTGCGTCCGACATCCTGTTGGTGCCGCTCGGCGCGTCTTTCCTCGAATTCGATTCCACGGGGCGTTTCTTCGACATGCTGCACGCCACCTTCGGTTCCATCGAGGAGAGCGAGAACATGGCCGCCCGTGCCCTAGGGCGCGAGGGTATGGCTTTTGAATGGGACGCCGTGCGCGCGGTCATTACCCGCTACGACGGCGCGCAACAAGCCGAGATGGCGGCCCTCATGCAGGCCTACCTTGGCCCAACCCTGCTGCCGCACCGACAGGATTTCACAGCACTCATCGGGCAGGCGGGCGAGAGCGTGAACGGCATCTACGAGGCCGATTACCGTGACTTTAACCGCGAGACTTACGCCCGGGGTCGGCAGACGTTTGATGCCACCTATGCCGCCTTCAAACGCTTGCTGATCGGGGCCTGGCGGCGCGACCAGCGCGAGACGGAGGCGGCCTGAGTAGTAACGCGGTACGGCGCCGGGGTGACGAAAGGCTTATCTCCGGTCCATAACGTAACGGGTAAAAGGAGAGACAGATGGCCAAACGCAAACGCCTCACCCCGCCCACCGCTGAGGATCTGGCTCGCACGCCGGAGGTGAAGGGCATGTTCAGCGAAGCTGCTGTGGGGGCGGGGCCTGTTCAGGTGCGAAACCGTCTTGCTCCCGGTGCTGCGCCTATCGCGGATATGGCCGGGGCGGCGGCGGCACAGGCCGCCCTTGAAGAGGTCAGCGCCGAGCTGGCCTCGGCCCGGGGCGAGGGGCGGCTCATCCAGAAACTGCCACTTTCCCGCATCGACCCTGCGCATCTGATGCGTGACCGGGTGCTGATGGACGAGGATGATCTGCAGACCCTGATGACCTCGATCCGGGCCCGCGGCCAGCAGACCCCCATCGAGGTGATCGAAACTTCTCCGGGCCGCTATGGCCTGATCTCGGGCTCGCGGCGGCTGGCAGCACTCAAGCGGCTCCATGCGGAAACCGGGGAGGAGCGCTTCGACCGGGTGCAGGCGCTGGTGCGCCGCCCTCCCAGCGCCCAAGACGCTTATGTCGCCATGGTCGAGGAGAACGAGGTTCGCGTTGGGTTGAGCTATTACGAGCGCGCCCAGATCGTCGCCCGCACGGTCGAGGCTGGGGTTTATCCCAGCTCCAAGAAGGCGCTGCAGGTGCTCTTTGCCGCGGCGAGCCGTGCGAAACGCTCCAAGATCAAATCCTTCCTGCCCATCGTCGAAGAGCTGGGTGCGGTACTCCAGCATCCGGCGGCCATCGGCGAACGCCTTGGGCTGGATCTGGCGCAGCGGCTGGAGGATACGGCGCTGGCCGAAGCACTTCGGGAGGCGCTCGGCGAGGATGCGCCGCGCACTGCGGAGGACGAACAGGCGATCCTTGCCGGGGCGCTGGAAGGGAAGCCGGAGGCGGCGGCGGAACCTAAGACCAACCCCGCGAAGTCGCAGACGGTCCCGGGCGAGGAATTCGCCCCCGGCCTGCACATGACCCGCAACGGTTCAAAGCTCACGCTCAGCGGTCCGGGTGTCACCGATGCCCTTGTCGACCGCCTGCGCGCGGTTCTCTCTGGAGGCTAAATTCCGCCCCACCATTTGCGCCTCGCGCCAGACCCCATTTGTTTCGCGCGCGAAACATTTGAGGGTGATAAGGGCTCAGCCCTTGCCGTCGCGCTGCGCCTTGTAGAGTGCCCAGGCTTCCTCGATCAGTACTCCCTGTTGCACGCCTCGCAAGACCGCCTCTCGGCTGATTTCTTTCGCGACGTTCGGCAGTACTTTCGCATGGACCTGACCCGTGCGCGGGCTGGGCCTGCGTCCACGGCGTTTGCGGGGCGGATGTACTTCGGCTGCGGCTTGTGGATTCTCAGGAGGCTCCGGTTTCTTTCGATTGCTCATCTACACTCCTTTTTGATTGGGCAGGCGGGTTCACCATCTTGTTTGCGCAACTTTTGCTGAAGCTCCGGCGCACCACGTCCGTCACTTAGATTAGACAAATTATCTGATTTTACAAATTACCAGATTATTAAAATAACCCGGTTAAAAATTTAACCCGTTTATTTGTGTGCTAACCTTTGTGGGTAGCCGTGAGGCGCTTCCAGCCACCCAAGAGCCAGAAAAAACTCCATTGTGGGGGAGGTGATCTGTTGCGAATACGTCACGCCAGATTGCTAGCAAGAAATGTAAAACACTTTAAATCAATGACTTAACTTGTTGAGCGCTGGGAGTATATAAATCACTGTACACGGGTATATGTTTCGCTATACGTTTCTCCTTGTTGAATAGGAATCTTCCCTTTAGAAGCCTATTCTAGTTGACCCCTGCCGGTGCGTGTTGCGCAACAAAGACCTGTCAAAGGTTGGGTTGAGTGGTAGGGGCATCAGCAACGTTGACGGGGCCATTTCATCGGGCACCAAAAAGTAAATTATCAGAGGAAGAAGAGCCATGGCTATCGACCTAAGCGCGCTGAGCACCCGCGAAGCGCTTTCAGCCGTCTACATCGGTTACTACGATCGTGCCGCAGATGTTGCGGGCATGCAGTTCTGGGAGCAGGTTGTTGCAAACACCAGCCTGGACCTGGTTGCGATCACATCTGACTTCGCAAGTCAGTCAGAAACACAAGAGGTCCACCCCTTCTTTGCGGACCCCGCGACGTCTTCCCCGGCGACGTTCATCACGTCGCTGTACCAGAACTTGTTCAACCGCGACCCCGATGCCGCTGGTCTGACGTTCTGGAGCGACGCGCTGCAGGACGCGATCGACGGTGTTCCCGGCGCGATCACCGTTGGTGAGATCATCATCGCGATCATCCAGGGTGCTGTGGACGTTGAAGGCGGCACACAGGACCGCACAACCATCCTGAACAAGATCGAAGTTGCTACTGCCTGGACAGATGCTGCTGAGGCAGCGGGTGACGAGTACGGTGCTCTTTCCCAGGCGAGCGCGAAGTCGATCATCGAAGGTGTGACCGACGATCCGGCGACTGTGACGGCAGCCAAGGCCACCGTCGATGACTTCTTTGCCGACGACAATGGCGATAACGGCGGCACTCCGGGTGAGAAGATGTTCCTGACGTCCGGCACGGATGTCATGACCGGCACCGAGGACGACGACCAGTTCCTGGGCTACATCCAGCAGAACCCGTTTGCTGGCGGTGTTTCCAACTCCGTGTCCTCCGCTGACCGTCTTGACGGCGGCGCAGGTGATGACCGTCTCTATGCCGAACTGACCTATGAGTTCGTCGGCGTTAATGCCATTGGCGTGACAGACGTTCAGCCGCGCACCAACAACATCGAAGACATCGATATCGAAGCACGCGATGTCAGCGACTTCGGCTTTGGGATGGGGATCGATCTTGCCCAAGTATCCAGCCCTGAAGAATGGGTTCCGGATATTGTTGTCGATGCGAAGTACATGGTGGATGTCGAAGAGATCGGCTCGCACTACTCCGATGGCGACCTGAAGATCGAGAACCTGACCACGCTGACCAGCAATGGCTCGGCTCGGAATACTTCCGAGATGACCATCACCATGGATCACACGGACAACTTCAACACAGATGAAGATGCATCCGACCTGGTTGTGCTGTTTGACAACGACTACCTGCTGTCTGGCCAGGAGTCCCAGGGTGAGATTTACTACTGGATCCTGGACGAAGATGCAGAACTGGCGGGTAACCCCAACCGTCTGAACAACATCGACGTTGACGGTCTCCGCTTCAACATCACCAATGCAGATGGTACCGTTACTGCAGTAAACCTCGAAGCGATCGAGGCGAACTTGGCAGGTACGCACCAGGGCTTCGTGAATGCTCTGCAGCCCGCTCTGCAGGCACTGATCGCAGCCGGCACGCTGCCCGAGGGCACCACGCTGACGCTTGATCCGACGATCACCGACACGACCTTCCTCGACGATGGTACGGAGTCGGATACGATCCCTGCGATCGTGCTGACGTCCGGCGACGGTTCTGAAGTTGTGGCAACGGGCTTCTCGCGGATCCAGGAAGAGATTGGTGAGTACGACGTTTACGGTCGTTTCGACTCGTTCAATGAAGTTCAGGATGAGCCGATCTCCATCAACATCGACCTGCACAAGGTTGGTCGCGGTGGTGACGGTGGTGACCTGATCATCGGTGGCAAGTCCTACGAGACGCAAGACGGCATTGCCGACGGTATCGAAGTGTTCCACATCAACGTTCTGGGCGCCGGCAACGACGATCCGAACGGTGGCATGGCGAAGCCCAGCAGCCTGGGTACGGTATCGTCCACGGGTGAAGAACTGCGTGAAGTCTACATCAAGACCGATGCGGAATACGCCCAGGGCGACACCTTCGCCAGCCTCGAAATCCGTAACGGCTTTAACCAGCCTTGGGATGGTGGAGGCGAGTCTGGTGACCTTCAGCTGGTCAATGCCGACGCCTTCCTCGGCGATCTGGCACTGGGTACATGGGATCCGATCATCAACCTCGATACGCTGACTGCGCAGGGCGGCGGTGACGTGACCTTCTATGCCCGACTCAACGGCAGTGAAGAAGGGCAGGCCTACAGCTACACCACTGGTAGCGGCGATGACGTGATCGACCTCGACCTCGATGGAGATGCTTTTGACTTTGCAGGTTCCTCGCTGAACGTCATGACTGGCGCTGGCGACGACTTAGTTAAAGTTGACAGCGATTTTACCGACGGTTCCAGTCAGTTCGATCCCGACAATGAGCGTTTGAACCAGGCGATCCTCGATAATATCGAGATCGATACCGGGGCTGGCAACGACACAATCATCATGGAAGCGTCCAGCATGGGCAACTTCAACATTGATGGCGGTGCTGACGCTGACTTCATCGATACATCGGGTGGTGAGACGGCGGCATGGGCGTTTAACTACGACGATGCCCGCTCCGGCGCGCAGTTCAACGATCTGCCTGGTGTTCCGACCACGCTGGCCTATGTCGGTGGCGCAACTGTCACAGTCACCCTGTCCGGTGCCGGCATCAGCAATGCTGTCGATGGTGGCGGTGTCATGGCCTATGGCGGTGCCCTGCCTACGACACCTGGTGGAGCGTTCAACACCGAAAACGGTTATGAAGCGTCCGCGACTGTCAACGTTGCAGGCCCCAACCAGTACTTTGGGACGCAGGTTGATGTGAACAATGCAGTGATTGCAGCGATCACAAACGATCCGGTTCTCAGCAAGCTGATCGAGCTTGAGCTGACCGAGAACAACACCTGGATCGCGCGTACGACCGTGGGCGGTGACTTCCACCCGACTGATCTCAAGGTGGAAATCAAGCAGAATAACCCGACGTCGAATCCGGCGGCTCATTGGGCTGCTGTTGAAGACGAGGCGCAGTCTGTCTTCAGCAACTCTGCGATCGATATCAGTAACCTTGCCGACGCCAATGGCGATGGTACGGGTGTTGGGTTCCTGCAGGATCTTTCCGATAATACGGAAGTGAGGGATTGGTATACAGGTCTGAGCGTAGGGTCGACTGACTCTACTGTTAACACTGTAAACAACTCCCGCCAGATCACCGATGGTGACAACAGTGTCATTGAGCAAGACAATGTTATCAACGGCGGCAGCAACGATGCCGCAGATGACCTGATTGTTCTGTCGACCGATGAGTATAACGGCCAGGTGCTTCCGACGACCTGGATCCCCGGGAACACTCTGCAGAACCTGGCATCCAACGAAACCATCGTCATGGAAGGGAATTTTGGTGATGACACCATTATGAACTTCACTGTGATGGAAAATGGGTGGCAAATGCCGACAGCAGGACGTGTCAATGCTGCATCTCGCGATGGCTTGGACTTCCTGGACTTCACTTCGTACCTGACGAGCCAAGAGGACATCTCTGACAACTCGTCACCTGCGGACAGCTCTGACTCCAACAACCCGATCCCGGTGACGTTGGATACGGATGCGACAGACGTTGAAGCTAACGAAGTCTCTGTTGTTCAGTTCGACAACACGGACGAGTCCAGTGAGACGTTTGCAAGTCTGTCGGCGTCTGTCATTGAAACGCTGTTCAACAATGGTGGTAGTTATGACGGCTTTGCCGGCGATGACGCGACCTTTGGTAACCTGGATGCAGGTGTCTTCTCGGCGAACGACGAGTACCAGACCGATGATCAGGAAGAACTCATTGGCGATGCCAAGTCGATCCTGATGGTCGAAAATGCCGATAACCTGGGTGAGTACAAAGTCTTTGAACTCACTTGGAACGGTAGCGAGGATGCCGACGTGGATGGCCTTTCAGATGGTGTCGTCTCTGCCGTCGAGATCGGTAGCCTCGACTTCGGTACGTCGCTGAACGGTGAATTCAATCAGCTGCATGAAATCAACCTGGTCGGCTCGGATGACTATGCCTACCTGATCGACAATGGTTTCGTGAACTGATCACAAATAGAAAATCTGGGCGGGCTCTGAAGCTCGCCCAGATATGAATTGGAAAGCCCCCGACAATGTCGGGGGCTTTTCTTTTGGTGGTTCAGTTCAGATCTTTGTCGCGGGATTTGATTTTCCATCTATTGGAGATAAACCACCGGCTTCCAGCCGGTCCGCTTCAGCGTCTCCGTTGATGATCTCTCCTCCTGAATGTTGAAACCCGCGGAGGCGGTATGGTTTCAACATTCAGGAGGAGAGATCATGCGCTACTCGTCATCCGCGCACACGCGATTTTACCACAGGTTTCACGTCGTTTGGGTCACGAAATATCGGTACGCCGTGCTACAGGGTCCGATGCGTGAACGGCTCAGGCAGATCATCCGGCAGACCTGTGACGAATTGGGCGTTCACATCGTGCGTGGCGTACTGGCCCGGGATCACGTCCATATGTTCCTGTCGATCCCGCCAAAGCCGTCGCTTTCGGATGTCATGCAGCGGATCAAGGGGCGGTCGTCGCGTCGCATCCAGATGGAGTACCCCGAATTGCGCAAGCGCTACTGGGGCAGGCGGTTCTGGGCGCGTGGGTACTTCTCGACCACCTCGGGCAATGTGACCGACGACATCATCATGCAGTACCTGGAATTACATTCCGCCAAATGATGCCACCGGCCTCAGCCGGTGTGTCATTCACTTTGAAGGTTTCAGGGTATGATACCCTTTCATCTCTATTGCAACTTTTGCCGGTGTTGCTGTTTTGGTACGCAGTAATATCTTGGCGCCATAAAAGTTAATAAAAACAGATCGCTAATTATTCCAGTTGAGAAATATGGGGATCACTATATCACAGTATATGTTTTGCTGTACCTTTTCCCTTGTTCAATGGGCTTTGGCCTTTTAGAAACTCAAACTAGTGAACATCTTGTCCTTTTTTAGCAGGGGCATCAGCAACGTTGACGGGGCCATTTCATCGGGCACCAAAAAGTAAATTATCAGAGGAAGAAGAGCCATGGCTATCGACTTAAGCGCGCTGAGCACCCGCGAAGCGCTTTCAGCCGTCTACATCGGTTACTACGATCGTGCCGCAGATGTTGCGGGCATGCAGTTCTGGGAGCAGGTTGTTGCAAACACCAGCCTGGACCTGGTTGCGATCACATCTGACTTCGCAAGTCAGTCAGAAACACAAGAGGTCCACCCCTTCTTTGCGGACCCCGCGACGTCTTCCCCGGCGACGTTCATCACGTCGCTGTACCAGAACCTGTTCAACCGCGACCCCGATGCCGCTGGTCTGACGTTCTGGAGCGACGCGCTGCAGGATGCGATCGACGGTGTTCCCGGCGCGATCACCGTTGGTGAGATCATCATCGCGATCATCCAGGGTGCTGTGGACGTTGAAGGCGGCACACAGGACCGCACAACCATCCTGAACAAGATCGAAGTTGCTACTGACTGGACAGATGCTGCTGAGGCAGCGGGTGACGAGTACGGTGCTCTTTCCCAGGCGAGCGCGAAGTCGATCATCGAAGGTGTGACCGACGATCCGGCGACTGTGACGGCAGCCAAGGCCACCGTCGATGACTTCTTTGCCGACGACAATGGCGATAACGGCGGCACTCCGGGTGAGAAGATGTTCCTGACGTCCGGCACGGATGTCATGACCGGCACCGAGGACGACGACCAGTTCCTGGGCTACATCCAGCAGAACCCGTTTGCTGGCGGTATTTCCAACTCCCTGTCCTCCGCTGACCGTCTTGACGGCGGCGCAGGCGATGACCGCCTCTATGCCGAACTGACCTATGAGTTCGTCGGCGTTAATGCCCTTGGCGTGACAGACGTTCAGCCGCGCACCAACAACATCGAAGACATCGATATCGAAGCACGCGATGTCAGCGACTACGGTGTTATCAGTAATGGTGCTTCTCCGACGCAACTAGACAGCATTTACGAATGGGTTCCGGATATTGTTGTCGATGCGAAGTACATGGTGGATGTCGAAGAGATCGGCTCGCACTACTCCGATGGCGACCTGAAGATCGAGAACCTGACCACGCTGACCAGTAATGGCTCGGCTCGGAATACTTCCGAGATGACCATTACCATGGATCACACGGACAACTTCAACACAGATAAAGATGCATCCGACCTGGTTGTGCTGTTTGACAACGACTACCTGCTGTCTGGCCAGGAGTCCCAGGGTGAGATTTACTACTGGATCCTGGACGAAGATGCAGAACTGGCGGGTAACCCCAACCGTCTGAACAACATCGACGTTGACGGTCTCCGCTTCAACATCACCAATGCAGACGGTACCGTTACTGCAGTAAACCTCGAAGCGATCGAGGCGAACACGGCAGGTACGCACCAGGGCTTCGTGAATGCTCTGCAGCCCGCTCTGCAGGCACTGATCGCAGCCGGCACGCTGCCCGAGGGCACCACGCTGACGCTTGATCCGACGATCACCGACACGACCTTCCTCGACGATGGTACGGAGTCGGATACGATCCCTGCGATCGTGCTGACGTCCGGCGACGGTTCTGAAGTTGTGGCAACGGGCTTCTCGCGGATCCAGGAAGAGATTGGTGAGTACGACGTCTACGGTCGTTTCGACTCGTTCAATGAAGTTCAGGATGAGCCGATCTCCATCAACATCGACCTGCACAAGGTTGGTCGCGGTGGTGACGGTGGTGACCTGATCATCGGTGGCAAGTCCTACGAGACGCAAGATGGCATTGCTCCTGGTATCGAGGTGTTCCACATCAACGTTCTGGGCGCCGGCAACGACGATCCGAACGGTGGCATGGCGAAGCCCAGCAGCCTGGGGACGGTGACGTCCACGGGTGAACAGTTGCGTGAAATCTACATCAAGACCGATGCGGAATACGCCCAGGGCGACACCTTCGCCAGCCTCGAAATCCGTAACGGCTTCAGCCAGTATAAGGAGAGCGAGAGTGGTGACCTTCAACTGGTGAACGCAGACGCTTTCCTCGGCGATCTGACGCTGGGTACAAATGCTCAGAACACCATCGTCAACCTTGATACGTTGACTGCTCAAGGCGGCGGTGACGTCTACTTCGCAGGCCGCCTCGACGGCACTGAAGAAGGGCAGGCCTACAGCTATACCACCGGCAGCGGCGACGACTACGTCGGCGTTGTTGTTGATGGAGATGCGTTGGATTTTGCCGGCTCGTCGCTCAACATTGCGACCAATGATGGAGATGATGAAGTTATCGTTCAGAGCCGTTTCTTCGATGGCGGAAAAATCAAGTTCGGTGACCAAAACGAAGAACTGAACCAAGTCATCCTGGATAACATTAATATTGAGACCGGTGCCGGGGATGACTTTATCAAGTCTGCTATCCAAAGCCGTGGAGACCTCAACATTGATGCGGGCGCTGGTGCGGACTTCATCGATACCTCCGGTGGCGATGCGGGCATGGGTGCCGCATGGACGTTCAACTACGATGATGCGCGCTGGACCGGGACGCCGAGCACGTCTGATGTTCCGGGTGTGCCGACCTCGCTGGCTTATGTCGGTGGCGCAACTGTCACAGTCACACTGTCGGGTGCAGGAACTGGTAGCCTAACTAACGGTGGAGGCGTCATGGCCCTTCCGACCGCTGGTGCAGTTGCTGGTACCGACGGTTATGAAGCGTCCGCGACTGTCAACGTTGCAGGCCCCAACCAGTACTTTGGGACGCAGGTTGATGTGAACAATGCAGTGATTGCAGCGGTCACAAACGACCCGGTTCTCAGCAAGCTGATCACGCTTGAGCTTTCCGAGAACAACACCTGGGTTGCTTATATGAACACCCGTGGTGGTTTCCAGGAAATCGATCTGCGGGTTGATATCAAGCAGAATGACCCGACGTCGAATGCGCCGGCTCATTGGGCTGCTGTTGAAGATGAGGCACAATCTGTCTTCAGCGACTCCATCCTGTCGGTAACAGATGTTGGGGACGCAAATGACGCAACTCCAAATGATCTAACAACCAGTGCTGGTGCTAATGACTGGTACACGGGTCTGAGTGTTGCAGGCGATACGAATAGTGCCGAACAGGCCAATAGCCAGGCTCCTGCCAATCGCGAAACGGACAACGTCATCAATGGCGGTAGCAATGACGCCGCAGATGATCTGATCGTTTTGTCGACAAATGCGGTTGGTGGTGTCAACTCTTATACACCGATCCCAGGCAACACGCTTATAAACGGTGCTAGCAATGAGACCATCGTCATGGAAGGTGACTTCGGTGATGATACGATCATGAACTTCACGACTGCGAATTCAGGAACTCTGTATGGGAATTTCCCGCAAGGAGGGGAGTTTGAACAAACGACCTTCGAGTTTTCGTTGGATCCCGACCTTGCCGGACAGCTTGCATCTAACCCAAACATTGCGACGGTGACGGTCAACTTCAATTACCTTCAGGAGCCAACCACCCTTAATCCAGAAGGGATTTTCACGGCTACGATCCCAACCCCACTGCCAACTACGAATGACGGTTGGGCTTCGGCTTTGGAAAGCGCGATTAACAGCAATGGGGCCTCGCTCTATACCGCAGTAGCAACGGGATCAACACTGCTACTGACTGCAGACATACCCGGTGACCTTCCAGATGTGGTCATTCCGGCCGGTAGCATCAATCTGGTTGGTTTTTTCGTAATCGGTAATGATGATATCTTTGGGTTCGATCCAGGAGATGCGGGATCGACTGTTAACGGCAGTTTCCTGGCTCAGGGCCTGGACTTCCTGGACTTCACTTCGTACCTGACGAGCCAAGAGGACATCTCTGACAACTCGGCACCTGCGGACAGCTCTGACTCCAACAACCCGATCCCGGTGACGTTGGATACGGATGCGACAGACGTTGAAGCTAACGAAGTCTCTGTTGTTCAGTTCGACAACACGGACGAGTCCAGTGAGACGTTTGCAAGTCTGTCGGCGTCTGTCATTGAAGCGCTGTTCAACAATGGTGGTAGTTATGACGGCTTTGCCGGCGATGACGCGACCTTTGGTAACCTGAATGCAGGTGTCTTCTCGGCAAACGACGAGTACCAGACCGATGATCAGGAAGACCTCATTGGCGATGCCAAGTCGATCCTGATGGTCGAAAATGCCGATAACCTGGGTGAGTACAAAGTCTTTGAACTCACTTGGAACGGTAGCGAGGATGCCGACGGTGATGGTACCCCAGATGGTGTCGTCTCTGCCGCCGAGATCGGTAGCCTCGACTTTGGTACGTCGCTTGATGGTCTGCAGGAAGTAAACCTCGTTGGCTCCGAAGAGTATGCCGATTTGATCCAAAACGGCTTCGGCGCGTAAGTCTTAGATATCCAAAACCCTACGGGTATTTGGACCACACATTTGAGAGCCCCCGGCCTTGTCGGGGGCTTTCTAATACAAAAATCTCTGAACAATCATGGGCAAGTGATCGCCATCATGTCGTTTCTATGTGCTCTTAGCTTTCTAAAATCATGTATGTTAAGAGATAGTTAACGCTTGGTTCAACTGCAGCCGAGAGATAGCCTGCCAAGCAGGAAGAAAAGTTCAGAAAGGCCGCATATATCAGGCGGTTGATCTTGTCGTATTGAGCGACTGTGTGAAACACATCCAGAAGGCTTATTGCAGACGGCCAAGTATTAGGGTAGGGCACCGCCACCGGGCGTAGGCGGCCCTCTTTTTTGTTAAGCGGGGGGTTCTATTTGCATGTGCCGAGCCTGTTAGATATTCAGCCGTGAACATCCCTACGAGACCAGAAAAGGACAATAATACATGGCTAAAGTCACCATTGATGGCAAAGAATACGATACCGACACGTTGCCGGATGAAGCAAAGGCTAATATTCAGAACGTGCAGTTTTGTGAACAAAAAATTGCGGAGCTGAGACGGGAGATGGCGATCGCGCAGACCGCACGGAATGCCTATGCTCAAGCACTCAAGGGCGCTTTGCCAAAAGACGCCTGATTTACCAAGCATGGTGGCCCTAATACTAAGGGCCGCCGTTCGGCCTCCCAGGACCTCGGTAATTGCATCAAACCCCTGTTTGGTGTATGAATTTTCAAAATAATTCGGTGTCAGAGCAGGTCGTAGAGACACCGTTCCGCTGACTCGCAAAAGGATATTTGCTCATGACAGCCAAGACCCCTCTGGCGGCAGCTTACGGACGATTCCGGTCAGTCTTGGCCGCCACCGTATTGTTCAGCTTTTTCAGCAATATACTGATGTTCGTCGGTCCCTTGTACATGCTGCAAGTTTATGACCGTGTTCTGGCCAGCCGGAACGAAATGACGTTGATCATGATCTCAGCGATCGCGGTGGCGTTGTTGGTTACCTATGGTCTGTTGGAATACATCCGCTCCAAGCTTTTGGTCAGGGCCGGTCTGCAGTTCGACGACATGCTGGCCAACCCGGCATTTAATCGTGTGATCCGGCATCAACTTACCAACCCGAATGGCAGTGCGCAGTTGACGTTGCAGGACGTGGACCGCGTACGGGAATTCATAACGGGGCAGGGGATCCTAGCGTTTTTCGACGCCCCTTGGGTACCTTTGTTCCTAGCGCTGTGCTATGCCTTCCACCCGTGGTTAGGCATGGTTGCGACGGCTGGCGCACTCATCATTTTCACTTTGGCGCTGACCAATGAATTTGCCACCCGCAAGCTTTTGCAGGAAGCCGGGTCCGCTAATCAGGGCGCGGCGCATTTCGTTAACACCACCATGCAGAACGCTGAAGTGATCCGCGCACTGGGGATGGAAAAGCAGCTAACTCGCCGCTGGCTGAAGCAGCACGACGATGTGCTCGACAAGCAGGCAAAGGCAAGCGGTCGGGCAGGGGCCATCATGGCGTCATCCAAGTTTGTTCGTATGAGCTTGCAGATCGCTATCCTGGGTACCGGTGCTTATCTTGCCATCCTGCAGGAAATATCTCCGGGCATTATGATTGCTGCGTCCATTGTGATGGGCCGCGCTTTGGCTCCCGTGGAACAGGCTGTGAGCCAATGGAAGCAATTCGTGGGCGCGCGCCAGGCGCACAAGCGCCTGACTACCATTTTCGACACGCTCGGGGATGAAGAAGAGCGCATCCAACTGCCCACGCCGAAAGGCAACATCACCGTGCAATCGCTCATTGCCACCGCCCCTGGTGCCAAACCCGGCGCGTCGGGCTCCAAGGCGGCGTTGTTGAAGGGCATATCCTTTTCCATCAACCAAGGCGAAGTGCTGGCCGTGATTGGACCGTCTGGCTCGGGTAAATCAACGTTGGTGCGGCACCTCGTGGGCGCCGCGGAGCCTGCGGGCGGGTCTGTCCGTCTCGACGGGGCAGAGTTGCAGCACTACGACCCCGAGCAACTGGGCCGGCACATGGGCTACATGCCGCAGGACGTAAAGCTGTTCCGCGGTTCGGTGGCTGAGAATATATCGCGTTTCGTGGAAAGTCCCGGGGATCAAGAGATCGTGGCAGCCGCTCAGCTTTCGGGGGCTCATGAAATGATTCAGACATTGGGCGAAGGGTATGACACTGATGTGGGCGACGGAGGACAATCCGTCTCCGGCGGTCAGCGCCAGCGCGTGGGATTGGCGCGTGCGGTATTCCGTGACCCAAATATCATTGTGCTGGACGAGCCTAACTCGAACCTTGATGCTCATGGCGAACAAGCCCTTGCCGCCTGTATTCAAGAGATGAAGAAGCGCGGGAAGACCGTGATTCTGGTTACACACAAGGCAAATCTGCTGGCGCTGTCAGACAAGACGCTGATGCTGGTGAATGGTCAGGTCGAAAAGTTTGGACCCACCCGCGAGATGTTTGCCCAGCAAGCGGCCCAGCAGCAGGAAGCCAAGGCAAGGCAGGAACAGCAAAAAAAGCAGGAAGCTCCTGCTGTTGTCAGTATGACGGATAAGCCGCGCGTCTGATCCGGTCCTGTATTTTTATGTTTGAACGCTCTTTGAGGAGCTACACTGCCCATGGCAAAGACCAATAAACCAAGCCCTAAACCCGTAGCCCTGATGGGGTATGTGTTGATCTTTATCACTTTCGGAGTCTTCGGGGGCTGGGCCGCTGTGGCCAAGCTTGACAGCGCGGTAGTGGCCCCGGGTACGATCTCGCTTGAAGGTAACCGCCGCGTGGTGCAGCACTTCGAAGGCGGTATCGTTGATGAAATCCTTGTTCAGGAAGCAATTTCTGTGAATGAGGGCGACATTTTGCTGCGCCTCAACAGTATTGAGGCGCGGTCCAATCTCGAGGTTTTTTCAACTCGTCTGGATGTTGCGCACATGGTCGAGGCCCGTCTTTTGGCCGAGCGCGCCCTCTCTGAGGAGGTGACTTTCCCCACTGATAAACTGTCGGATAATAGGCAGGTGATCTCAGCTGTGCTGGCTGACCAGCAGGACCTTTTCAATGATAGGCGCCTGATCCTGAAAAGTCAGCAAGACATCCTGTCCGCGCGGGTAGAGCAGATCAATGTGCAGATTGAAGGTCTGGAATTGCAAAAATCCGCCTTCCAGCGCCGGATCGAGAATTACACCGAAATGTTGGTTCGCATGCGGGACGGTGAAAGCAAGGGCCTCATTCAGGGCAACCAGCTGTCCCAGCGGGAAGATGAGCTGATCGAGATTGAGGCGAACCTCGGTCAGGTGATTTCGGACATCGCACAGGCGCGCGCCAGCATCGGGGAGACGGAGTTGCAGGCGCTGCAGCTCAAGCAGGAGTATCGCGAGCGTGCCAGCACCGAGCTGGAGCAGATCCGCGCCGAGATTAATGAACTCAGCGAACGCCGCAAGGTGGCCGCCGATGTCTTGGATCGGACCGAGATCCGTGCGCCGGGGTCCGGTACCATCCAGAACCTCAAGGTGCATACCGTGGGGTCGGTTGTACGCCCCGGTGACGTGTTGATGGAACTGGTGCCTGAGGACGAGGAACTGATCATCAACGCCCGCGTCTCGCCCATCGACGTGGATAACGTGGCGCCAGGTCTGGCGACCGAGGTGCGGTTCACCGCCTTCAAGACCAAGCTCATCCCGATCATGCTGGGCATGGTCGAGACGGTTTCTGGGGACGTGATCACGCCTGATAATTCCAATGAGGTACCTTACTACCTCGCCCGTATTACCGTGAATGAAGAGGATATTCCCGAAGATATCAAGGACCGTCTGACGGCAGGTATGCCGGCGGATGTGGTGATTACCACTGGTGAGAGGACCGTGATCAACTTCATCGCCTCACCGCTGATGGATGCGGTGCGGAAAAGCTTGATCGAAGAATAAAGACATCTTGATCGTTCAACACAAAAAGGCCGGTGCTTTTAAGCCGGCCTTTTTTCATGTCTTCTGGTCTGCTGGCTTTGCCCGGTATCAGGCGATCAGGTCAAATTCCTGGAATTCTGAACGCAGGCCAATCATCGAAATAATCTGGCCGTCATTGGTTTCCCAACTGAAGGTATAGGTCTCGGCCCCGTTATGCTGGAAGGCGTCGCGGTCGATCATGATGATCTCATTGCCGATGGTGACAATACCAACCTCGGTTTCCTTGGCCTGAATGAAGTCAATGAAGGATTGCGCGCGGTCATCAAACTCGCGGTGATCCGTTATGCGTTGGCTCACGAACAGGTACTCTGAGAGCGAGAACGCGTCCGATTTCGTCACATCGAAGCTGGCCATGATCGTGGTCTGGCCCAGCTGGAATTCTTCCATGTGATGCTGATCGCCCAGCAGATCGGACATGGTAAGCGTTTCCGCGTCTTGCTCGGCCACAGCCATGACGATCAGGGCCTCCTGCGCGCCGGGGTCTAGATTGGAGACCTCTACAGGGGCTTCGGAGACGTCAGTGTCATCGCCATTCTTGCGGACAACCGTCTGTATGGCTTTCGGTGCCACCAGAGCCGCTTCACCCGCACCATCGATCAGATGTTGCATGTCCTGATCAAGCAGGGCTGTGGCGCTCTTTCCAGTGGGCGCCTCGGCGATCTCGGTGTTCAGTGACAGATCAAGGCCAAGGAACTCGGCCAGCATTTCCAGAAGGGTATCGCCACTTTCGCCTGCGATCTCGGTTAGTTCGGGACCGGCGTCGGCATCTGCGGCGTATTGGGTAAAGCCGATGTTCTTGAGGCCTTCGAGCACCTTGCGCTGATTGTCGAGCAACACTGCCTCGGACATGAAGCCCATGGCAATTGCGATGGTGGAAAGCCCCATGGCATAGGCGTTCTGATGCATGGCGAGGCCTTGCTGAGCTATGACTTCGCGCATTTGCATATGTGCCTCAGACGCGCCGTGGGCCGTATCCTCGTGGATTGCCTTCATTGCATCCGGAACGCCAAGGCTGTCGAGATCGGCGGTTTCCATCTCCATCACTTGATGATCAAGGTCCGCAGCAATGACATCGGTGAAATCCAGTAGATCGTCATCGGCCAGTGCCTGTTCCTCAGGGGCCAGCATCACCAGCTCTTCTGAGGCCAGGAACAGCGTCCAGATCAGAGCAGCGAGCATGGCGGAAGGGTGCAAGCGGATCTTGCCACCACGCTCTAGCTTGATTACGCGGCGCTCGGTCGCGCCGTCCTCGTTGCCGGCTGTGGTGTAGGAGGGCAGGGCATCGGAGGTAAAATCAGCGATTAATTCGTTGAAGTTCCGCCCACGCAGCGGACGATGGACATTGGGACTGTCGAGGACATAGATGCCGTCAATCCGCGCCATGTGGATAAACACATCGCCATTCAGATGGCAGTAGACGAACCATGGATCACCTTCATCGGTGACGCCGCGCAGGGTTTCAACGGGAACGCCTGCGCCGCCTAAAAGCTGGCGCACGCGGAAAAGATCTGCGAGTTCCTGGTTGGCCCAGTCTTTTTTTGGATCTGGCAAGGAGGTGGGAAGGCTGGTGTGTGGTACATCACCCAAGCTGACGGCGCCATCCTCAGCGGTGCGGAAGAACAGTGTTTCGTTCTCATCCGTCAGGAAATCCTGATCAGTTGATCCACCGTCTTTATTCCGGAATGAGAGGATTTTCGCCATGAAGGACTCGTCCCTGATCAGTCGTTTTATACATCAGATTGGTACGACAACGATTCTAACCTGTCTCCTCCTCGCAATCTAGCAAAGATGCGAGAAACCTCCGGTTTTATCCGGCGTCTGCGTCGTCAAATAGGATCTGATAGGTTAGCGGCTCGTAATATTTCAGAAGGGTCTTCACAAAGTTCTTCGGCTCCTGACCCAGAGCGATGGCCCATTCCGCATAGCGGTGCGCGGGGATCTTGCCACGGCCATTCTCTAGTTGAGAGATGAACGTGTAGTAATCCAGCGACAGACGGTCCGCCAGTTCGCGCTGCGACAGCCCTTCGGCTTCGCGCAGGACTTTCAACCACTGACCAAAGATCGCACGGTGCTCCCGAGCTTCCTCTGGTGTTGATTTATGTAGCTCTGCAAGCATAATCTTGCCCTCAAATGGCAGTTCAGGGGATCAGTCCCATCCATCAAGATGGGGTGTTCAGTAGTTCACTATATAGCAGAATTTTGCCGATGGCAAATCAAGTTAGCCGATTTGTTGCCAATGCCGGCTAAAATGCGGGTCACAATTTTGGTATGTTGCCAAACCGTAGACAACAGGTGCGGACATGCCACAACTTCTAGTGTTTCGATGTGGGAATTCGACGCGAAATCGCCTGGTGGTGCTGCCTATTGACTTAGCAGATCGACAAAATCGTTCGTAACATCATCCCACGTGCGCAGGGTTGTGGCGGCGATTTTCGCCTCCAGTGTGGCGCGGTGCTCCGGATTGGCGATCAGCTTGCGGCAGGCGGCATGGATGCTGTCAAGCGAATGGGCATCACAGTATTCCACCATATCGCCGCCCACCTCGGGCATGGAGGAGTTTTCAGCCACTACGGCGGTCTTGCCAAAGGACAGGCTTTCTCCGATGGGCAGACCCCAGCCTTCGTAAAAGCTGACCATCGCGGTAAAGACACAAGTTTCATAGAGATAGGCCAGTTCGGTATCCGTGGGCCGGTCGGCGAATTGTACCCAGCCGCCAAGGTTCCCGGTGGCGTGCATCAGTTGGTTGAAATCATCATTGTACCAGCCGGGCTTGCCCGCGAACACCAGCTTGGGTACGTCCAACCCTTCCTCGCGTGACAAGCGCTGCCAGGCCTGTGCCAGCCGCCAGATGTTCTTGCGCGATTCCATCGTGCCGACCACCAGCGCGAAAGGCACCTTGCTCAGGTTCAAAATCTCGCGGCGCACGGTCGTGCTGCGCTCAATCCGCGCCTTGAAAGCGCCTTCCGGCCCCTTAATCTTGCGCGGGTTCTTTGGCTCGACAAGGGTAAAGGCCTGCGCCAGCGGCACGGTCCGGATGGGGCGGGTGATACCGATTTCTTCCATGAAGGCGGCAAGGTCACGTGCCGTATTGCCGGAGTTGGCAAAGAAGCTGTTGCAATAGCCCGTCGCGGTTTTCAGCCAGCGGTAGAATTCCTGGGCGAAATCCCCGGCGATATGTTCCGGCGTGACGATCGGGATGAGATCATGCACCAGCTGGTAGATCTCTACACCGTGCTGGTCCTTGAGCCCCTGAAAGGCCGCGTCGATACCGTCGACGGCCCAAGTCGCGCCCAGAACGATAAGGTGATCGCCCGGCTGTGCGATCTGTGTGACCAGTGTGCGCGGCAGGTCGATCAGTTTGCTGTCAGCCGCGGCGACGTCGCCGGCATTCCAGCTGCGCCATTCGGCGATGGAGGTGTTGTGCTTTTCGAAATGCGCCTCGTTTCCGCGCACGGCATGCAGGGTGCTGCGCAGGTGGTGAAAGCGGTATTTCATCGGCTTGTTGCGGTAGCGCTCCAGCGTCGGCGCGGTCTCGGCCTTGGACCGGGCCTTGGAACCGAAAAAGACGGTGCTGAGGATGTCGGGATCGAATTCATCCAGCTCGGCGATAAAGCCGGAGGGGATCGAAACATAGTTCCGGTGCGCGCGGTCCCAATAGCTGAGCTTGACCGCCTCCGCCCCGTGGCGTTCGACCATGCGCTTAATGACCTCGAAAGAGACCCGCTGAATGCCTGAGACGGACGTTTCTTTTTCCACGTAAAGCACGATGTCGGTGACATCAAAAAAATGCGTCTTCATAAAAACTATCTCAATCAGGGTTGGCCACTGCCCGCGCTCTTTGACGGTAATTGAGTTGTTTCTCAACCCCTGTGGCCGGCAAGGCCAGAACAACTGCCGGGACGTGGCTATTGGGTCTGTGCAGGTGTGCGCCTTGCCAGTCCTTCCCCGCCGGAATGGCGGTCCGAGATCACCCCGCACGCGGAAGAACCGCATCAGACGTACCGGCACAGGCGCTGAGAGGTTCCACCGGCGGTCTTCATGCTCTAAGAGGCGCTTATGGGTGTGCTTTATTACGACCTTTCCGAGCAATTTCTCGCATCGGGCCTCAAGTTTAAATACTACGGTATTTCCCGCACTGTGATGGAGGTGGGCTTTGAACTTGCGCGCGCGGATGCGGACGTGCGTTTCGTGATCTTCTCACCCGCCCATGAGCGGTTTTTCGAAGTGACCCCGCGCATTGGAGCTGACAGCCCGACGGGTGTTCTTGACCCCGGCCTGCCGCCCGAGGCCACGCCCATCCGGATGCGCTATACCTTTCCAAAACCTAATAAATTACGCGATTTTCTCTACCCTATCGCCCTGTGGGGCGCACGCATGATCAACAGGCGGCGCTGGCGGTCTGTGCCAGCGGATGCGGTCAGGGAGGTCAATCTGGATGGTCAGACGCTGGTGTCTCTGGGTCGCCCGAAGATCATGGCCGATTACCTGACGGCACTGGCCCGCGATGGGGTACAGGTCAAGCTCAATCCGCTGTTGCATGACATGATCCCGATCTACGAATTTGCGCATTCGTCGTCGAAACTGTTTTCCAACAATTTCACCCACGACAATCACCTCGTGATCAAAGGATCGGAACGATTGTTGTCGAATTCCGCCTTTACCAAGGCCGAGATTGAGCGGTTTTCAGCCTCAGGCCATCTGCCGCCCCTGCCCGAAGTGGTCGCCGTGCCGCTGTGTCATGAACTGCGCCCCACCAATGAGCCCGTGAACCAGACGGGGCCGGATGAGCCTTACGTGCTGTGTGTGGGCATCCTGACCGGCCGCAAGAACCTTGAATGCGTGATGGAAGCGATGTTGCACTTGCATGACACAGGGCGTCCTGTGCCGCTGCTGGTGCTGGCAGGTGCGCAGCGCAAGCGCACCGACACCTACCTTGAGCAGGTGCGATTTGATCCCATACGCGACCGTTTGCATATCATCACCAACCCCAATCAGGCCGAGCTGCGCCGCCTTTATGAAGGCGCGCTGGCGCTGGCCATTCCGTCCCGTATGGAAGGCTGGGGCCTGCCTCTGGGCGAGGCGCTCTGGTTGGGCACGCCTGGGCTGGCGTCCAATGCCGCAGAGGCGCTGCGGGAAGTGGGCGGGGATCTGGCGCAGTATTTCGACCCCGAAGACCCCAAGGCGCTGGCTGGACTGATCGACAATCTGCAATCCGATCCCGAAGCCTATGCCGCGCTGAAAGAACGGATCGCAGCCGCCAAGGGCAGCTTGCGGACCTGGAAAGACGTGGCGCAGGACATCCTTGCCGCGACCGGGACCATTTGAGAGGCGCCCCATGAAACTCTGGCCCTTCTCCAAGCGCGGTGACCGACGCCCCCTGTTCTCGGATCAGGACAGGGACAACCTGAGATGGTTCTGGCGCGGATACCTCAAGGCCAAGACGCCGTGGCTGTTCCTCGTCCTTGGCATGGTGATGGTGCAGGGGCTGGTCTATCAGCAGTTCATCAGCCTGACGGAAACCGGTCTGCGGGTGATTTTCGAAAATGGGGATATCGGCGGGCTGGTCCGCGTGTGTTTCATGGTGATGGGGATTTTCACCATGCGGGCGCTCATGTCCTTTCTGGTGCCGCGCGTGTCGGTCTGGCTGGCCTCTGATGCGGTGCTGCGGATGCGGCAGGATCTGATCAACCATATGATGATTCTCGATCTGGCCTATTTCGAGCGGACGTCTTCGGGGGACATCATCCTGCGGCTGGTCAATCAGGCCCATGACTTGAGCGATTTCGTGGGCCAGACCACGGTATCGGCGGTGCGCGACGTGGCGACGGTGGTGATCGTCTCGGGCTACCTGATCTACAAGTCCCCCTTCCTGTTTCTTGCCGCGGTGGCCGTGATGCCCTTCGTGCCGTTGATGGTCCGGTTCGTGTCCAACAAGATCAAGCACATCCAGCAATCGGCGGAAAACGCCATGGGAGCCTATATGACCGGCATCGAGGAGATGTCGAACGGCATGCGGACCGTGAAGATCTCCAACCAGGAACCGGTGGAGCGGGACCGCCTGTTCAAGGCCACGGCAGAGATCAAGGATCTGTCGATCCGCCTGCAATCGGCCCAGGCGCTGATGATGCCCACGGTCGATATCCTGTCAGCATTGGTCTTTGTGCTGATCATCGGCGGCGGCGGCTACATGGCGCTGTCAGGCACTTCGGGGATGGACGGGGCCTCCATCGTGGCCTTCATGATCGGCATGGCGCTGATCTTTGATCCCGCACGGCGCGTGGCGCATTTCTTTGTCAAACTGCAGGCCAGCCTTGTGATCCTTGACGGGGTGCGCAGCCTGTTCCGCGAAGTGCCCAACATCACCAACGCCCCCGATGCGGTGGGCGCGTTCGACGTCCACGGTGACATCGTCTTTGACAAGGTAGATTTCGCCTATGCGGGCAAGCCACCGCTTTTCCAGGATCTCGATCTGACGTTTGAGGCGAACAAGGTGACCGCCATCGTGGGCGCGACCGGGTCAGGCAAGACCACGATCCTGAGCCTGATGGCGCGTCTTTACGATGCGGATGGAGGCGAGGTGCGCATCGGCGGCACGCCCGTCAACAAGCTGCAGATCCCGGTGCTACGGCAGAGTTTTTCGGTCGTGGCGCAGGACATCGTGATCTTCAATTCCTCGATCTGGGAGAACATCCGCTACGTGAAGCCGGAGGCCACGGAAGAGGAGATATGGGCCGCGGCCACCCATGTGGGGATCGACGATTTGATCCGCGAACGGGGCGATGTGCCCTTGGGACCCAAGGGCGCGCAATTGTCAGGTGGGCAGAAACAACGCGTAGCGATCGCCCGCGCGTTCCTACGCTCCGCCCCGATTCTGCTGCTGGACGAGGCGACATCGGCCCTCGACCAACGCACCGAGGACAAAGTCAAACGCGCACTTCATGATCTGTCGGAGGGCAAGACCACGGTGATCGTGGCGCACAGGCTTTCTGCTGTCACCCATGCCGACCGTATCTACGTGCTCGACGAAGGCGCGGTGGTGGAGGAAGGCACCCATGCGGAGCTGATGGAAATGGGCGGGCTTTACGCTGGCATGTACGGGGCGCAGCGGCAGAGCTACGGGTAGAGGGTACGGCGGCGGCCTAGCAACTGGAAAGGGAATGGAATGAAGATTGAGTTTCGCGCTATCGAAGGCTACGCCTACGGCGCTATCCAACCCAGCGTGATCCTGCGCTTTCCCAAGGGCGATGCTGGTCTTGCTGTACGGGTCGCAAGCCTGGCCCGTCTGCTTGATTTTTTCCCGGCTGAGCTCGACCCCGATCCTTTCGGTGCAGAGGCGGAGGCGCAGCAGGACATAGACCATCCCCCGGCGCTTTTACTGCGTGTCCTTGCGGCGCTGAACCTTGTCTGCGGCGACCGCCGCTTCAGCAACATTACGACTTTTGAGGAGGAAGCTCGCGAGGTATTTGCCTTGCCAACTCTGTCGACCGACTTGAGTTGGCACAACCTAACGGCGCTCTCAGCCTTCCTGCGTGACACTGGAGGGCAGGTTACGGCAGAGAAGGCGGCGGCCCTTTTTGAAAAAATGAAGGCCTTCAACCGCAAGTTCTTGCCGGGGGGTACCAATCCAATGAATTTCGTCGAGGCTGCCGCCGCGCGCAAGGTACCCTTCAAAGTCTTCCGGCAGGATTATCTAATCTTCGGCTACGGCAGCGGTACAAGCCTGTTCAAAAGCTCCATTACCGATCGTGAGACCTCGGTCGGTGTTTCACTGGCCCACAACAAGGTGGACACCAACAGGCTGTTGCGGCTCTCTGGCCTGCCGGTACCCGATCAGGCGCGTATCCAGACGCTCAACCAAGCCGTCCATTTCGCTGAGGACTTCGGCTATCCGGTAGTGCTGAAGCCCGAAAACGAATCCCGCGGGCGGGGCATCTATGCTGATATACGCGATCGTAAGGAGCTTGAGCGCTGCTTTGACAGGCTGGCCAAAGATTACAGTATTCTGCTGCTTGAGAAACATGTCCCGGGCGATCACTATCGGATCAATTTGATGGGCGACCAGCTGATCAAGGCGACGCTCCGACGGCCGCCCTCGATCGACGGTGATGGGACCTCCACAGTCCGGCAGTTGGTCGATGAGCTGAACAGCGATCCCGAACGGCACGACCCCTATTCGGCTAAGCAAATCGTGGTGGTTGATGAGGACCTGCACCGCTGTCTGCGGAAGCAGGGCCTTTCGCTAGAGGATGTACCCATGGTTGGACGGCGCGTCCAACTTAAGTCAATCTCGAACATCAGCCGCGGCGGCGAGCAGGTACATGTGGAGGATGCAGTCCACCCAGAGAATTACGCATTGTGTCGGACTATCGCCCGGATCATGCGACTCGACGTGCTCGGTGTGGACCTACTTTCACCGGATTTGTCGCAGCCTTGGTACAGCAACAATACGACGATCTGCGAGGTGAACGCTCAGCCACAACTGGGGGCCGTCCGTAAGCTGCCTATCTATTGGGACTTCCTCAAGCGCTATTTGCGACCACGCGCCCGGATCGAAGTGACGGTCTCTAACCGGGTAGGAGCGCGGCAGCCTGTGCTTTTCGACCCGTCAATCTCGCCCCTGCGGGTATCCCTGTCAGTTGAGGCTGTCCTCACACAGGGTTGCCCGGTGCAATACTTTGATGCGCTCGAAATCGCGGACGACGTGACCGCAGCAGACCGACGGAAGCTGGAACGGATGTTAATTAGCGTAACTCCGCTTGTGAGCGATACGTGAACCGCGACTCCTATTGACGTTGAGGGTAGGGTGATCGGCCCATCTCTTCCATCATCTTTTCGCGGAAGACTTCGGCAGGGGTCTTCCATCCAAGGCATTTGCGGGGTGTGTCGTTAAGGCGGTCACTGATCATTTTCATATCATGATCCGTGAGTATCGTGATGTCGCGCTTGTGCGGCCATCCCGAAGTATCCAGCGTACTTCTTGGGGAAAGCATCATCCGCCCAGAAGTTGCGTTTGATCTCTCGGAAGATCGTGGATTTGTGGCGCTTCAAGACACGCGCCATCTCTGCGACCGGGACCTTGGCGTGCCACCAGTCTTCTATTCTACGGCGTTCCTGATACGAAAGTTGCGTGTAAACCGCTCTCATGCAATATTCCTCCTATTAGATAACTCATTGTTTTCTAATAGGAGTCGCACTTCAAAGTAGCGCGCACCCGGCTACATAATTCACTCCGGTAATACGGATTATGTAAATAATAGAGTGAATAAAACCGTTGCCATAGCGACCCATACCACCTTTTCATCTGCATCTTCTGATCAGTTGAAGCAGAACCGCCACCCGCTCCTTCCCCCCGCATGCAGAGGAAGGTCCGTCAAAGTATTTTCGCCGTATCCACGCGATGCCTGATAACGGAGGCTACAACGAGCGCTTCACCGGAACCCTGCGCCGGGAGGTCCTGAATGCGGAGTGGTTTGCCACAGCACGGCAGGCACAAATTGTCATCAACTGCTTGCTAAGGCAGTACAATTTCACCCGCCCGCACCAAGCCTTCAACATGTGCCCGCCAGTAACCGAGAAGCTAAGAAAAGTGATTCAGTCGCTGGGGGCTAGACAGGGATGCACTTTGTCCTTATGGGCGGCTCTCACCCCATAATTCGCGTCCTGATAGTAGGTGTTGTCCAGCTTGAAACGAAGTTCTGATGATTAACCTTCTGATATATATGGATAATCGTGAATCTCTTTGAAGAGCGTATAATCAGATTTGAAGGGTAGTTCCTTGATGCTAGGCTGAACCAGCTTCAGGGAGGGAATCTGAAATGGCAACTGCTTCAGAAATCAACGAAATCATCAAACTTTACGTGGGTTACTATAATCGTGCGCCTGACGCTCTCGGTCTGAACTTTTGGATTAACGCGTTTGACGGCGGTTTTTCTCTTGCAGATATGGCTGTTGATTTTTCGACCCAACCAGAGACAAGAGCGAATTACCCTTTTTTCGATCCGGCGCAAAAGCCAAACCCGACCCTGGAAGACTTGGGCGTCTTTATCGATACAGTTTATCAAAACCTGTTTAATCGATCTCCAGATGAGGCAGGGAAAGACTTTTGGGCAGGAAAAATCAACTCAGGTGAGTTCACAGTCGGACAGGCAATCAGCCTGATTATCGAGGGCGCAGCGGCTCCTCCACCTGCCGGGGCTTCCCAGGACTTCATTAACCAGCAGCAAGCTGACAAAGCTGTAGTTGATAACAAGGTAGCAGCAGGCTTGGATTTCTATACGGATCTGAATGCGGCTCCAGGTGGCTCGACCTATGTGTTTACTCCTGCAGACGTCACAGCGGCTACGGATATTCAGAAGAACGTCACTGCTGATCCCGCTTCTCTTGCATCAGCAGCAGCAGCGACAGACGCCTACATTGCAAATTCTTTCGGTGGTACGGCAACGGGCGTCAACATTAATCTTACAACGTCTACGGATCAACCTGGCGGTGGCGGTGGTGGCGTCGACACGCAAGGCACGTCAGCAGATGACACGTATTCGGCGACCGTTGAGAGCAACAACGGTGGCAGCCTGCAAAGCGCCGACAATATCGCAGCCGGTGAGGGCACAGATACGCTCACAGTACGCGTGATTTCTTTGACAGGCACACAGACTGTCGCGCCTGTTGCGTCAGGTCTTGAGAATATTGTTATCAACAACCAAGCGGCCTCGGGCGATTTCCGGCTGAACTTTGTTGACATTAGCGGAGAAACAGAAGTTACCGCCGCTCGGAATAATGTGTCCACAACTACTCGATTTATTAATCTTGATACGGGCACAAAGGTCAGAGTCGTAGACAACGATGGCATTGCAACGGCCCACTTTAAGGGGGATCGCAGTGGGTCTACCAATGACAAAGTAGAACTATATGTTGAAAATTCGGGGACCTCGGACACTTCGGTAAACTTTGCTACATTAAACGAAAATTCTTCTGCAATTGATGAGAGTTTTGAAATTGCAGAGATTGAGACAGGCGGCACAACCGAGTCATTTTTCAACGCTCCTGGGATGACGCTCGATTCCATTTTGGTCACCGGCAACCAACGGCTTAACCTTGAAGACACCACAAATAACTTCGAAACGCTGGAATCAATAGATGCAAGCGGGATGACAGCAGGTGGCCTCAACTTAAATGCGGAAGACAATACCGTGTCGTCCTTCTCGTTCATGGGCAGCGGGCAGGCCGACATGGTTGAGCTGAACAGAACCCTCTTTAACAATGCGAATACCCTTTCTCTTGATGGAGGAGATGGCATCGATACGCTGATTGTTGAAGGGTTTAACAACCTTAACGCGAGCTCTGTCAATCAAGCGGATAACTTCGAAATTCTTCAATCCTCGGGTGCTACATCAAGCCTCGATGCAAGCGAATTCTCAAAGATCGATACCTTTGTCTTCGATGGTCAGACCTCAAACGGCAACCGACTGAACATTACAAATCTGTCTGGCGACGATAGGTTTGTCTTTACATCCGATCAGGGACAGGGTGATGAGACGGTACGTTTCGCAGCCGAAAATGCGGGCACCAAACTCACGTTTGAGCTACGGGCCAGCAGCGAAACTGATGGGGAAATCCGGATTGTTACAGATACCAACTCAGGCAATGATAACGCTGCCATTGGGTTTGGGAACTCCAACGTAAATTTTGTTGAGATCATCTCAAGTGGAAGCAATACGAATGCCAACGTCATACGTGCTGTGGATAACGGCTTTAACCACTATGCCTTTGACAATCAAAATGGGCCAAGCTCCTTTGAGATATCTGGCTCCCAAGCGCTGATCATAACGGCTGAAGTAGGCGTAAATCTTAACGCCAGCTCAGATGAGCGTGGTTTTCATAGTGCCGTAAATCTTAATGGTTCCAATGCAACAGGAGATCTGCGCATTGCAGGCTCCGGGTCAGCGGATGTCATTCAGGGGGGGTCAGGAAATGATATCCTTTACGGCATGGGCGGAGATAACGTTCTGACGGGCAACGATGGTGCCGATCAGTTCCGGTTCTCCAACTTTAATGGCACGTCCGACATCACCGACTTCAATACTGCGGAAGATCGGGTTGGCTTGCAGAGAATTGACTTTGGCAACACCAATGAAAACAGCGCGGGAGCTGTGCTCGACACGGACGATTACATTGAGAATGTCCAGTCGATAGGGGCACTATCCAGTGGTGAAGATAATACAGTTGTAGAGTTACAAACTGGAGCATCGACATCCCAGATCACTTCCTCAACAGGTAATGCAAGTAATGCATATCTCTTGGTGTTTAATACAACCACTGGAAAAGGTGAGCTTTGGTTTGACAGCGACTGGTCTAATACAACAAGCCGGACGCAAACAGCTGAATTCACAAACATCACTGAGCTCGCTGACCTGATAGGGCTCTCCAACACCAACTTTGTTGAGTACGTGTTCTAGTGATCTTCTGCTGAGGGGTATTCGTAAAACCCACAAGCATTATTCAGCCGAGGAGAAGGTCCGTGTTGTTCTGGCCGGGGCTGCTGCAAGGCGATGAAAGGATCGCCTCGCTGTGCCGCCAAGAAGGCACCTCAGAGAGCTTGTATTACAGCTGGTCCAAGAGTTCCTTGAAGCAGGGAAACGCCGATTGGCGGGGGTGATACCGCCCGTCAGGCTATGTCGCCTGAGGTGAAGGAACTGCCTCAGAAATGCCAGCTGGGACAACAGGTGAAGACCCAGCATAAACTTGGCATAGGTCTGCATGTAGAGCAAAAGGGAAGAGCGGCGCGCAACATCAGAGACCCATTTGGCAACATCGTGGGGAGACATGGGAGATACCCGTTAGTTGTTAGATAGCTTTAGTCGAAGTCGAGATATGAGGTCTTTAGGTTTGTCTGGTGAAGTTGAATTGGTTCCGAACTCCATCGGGATGCCAACAACTCTCTATCCATAGGGATCTGGAGTGAGCATCTCGGCCTTGGGAGGCTCGAATTGGACCTGTCACGGTTTGATGCCGCTCCTTTGATAGCATTTATTGCAGCAAAGGAGACGAACTATGGGAACGAAACGGACGGACGAATTCCGCGCTGATGCGGTGCGGATCGCGCTGACGAGCGGG
>NZ_JAABNT010000021.1 GCF_010667575.1 Sulfitobacter sediminilitoris | reverse complement strand
GACTCCCGAACCAATCGTATAGCTTCCCTGAACGATGCCTAGGTATGGCGCTCGGATATTGTCGCGAAAGAACAAGTTTGCCTCACTTGTCTGCCCTGCCGCGAGCAAATCATAGAAGGTCTGAGACTCCTCGATCAATAGCTCCAATTCATCAACAAGAGATGCGAAGCGCTCGTGCTCATCATCCGAAAAGATCCCAGAACGGGAAGCGGTTCGGCGGAGCGCGGCAAGTTCGGGTTTGAAGCGGCCATAGATGTTCTTAACGCTATAGACGAACGTGGTTGTCGCAGCATTTTCGGGCCAGTTGGCTTGTTCCTCTGCCCAATCACCATGCTCGGAAAGCATGCCTATGCTTTCGATATAGACGATCCTGGCTGCAAGCCGTTCAAGTGAATTGAGGCTTGCCACAGCGGTGTGTCGGCGTCCAAGTTCAGCTATCAAGGACTTTGCGTTTTGCTCCTGTGAGAACGCTGCGGGCGCGATTAGGGCCCAAGACAGAGCAGCGCAACAAACAATCGTTCCGAACTTCATGCGCGGCACATTAACTTCCTAACACTCTTATAAATAAACTTCCTAACACTCTTATAAATAACCAAGGTTCTCAGAAAGCGGCAGAGAAATCAATTCAACTGGCCGGATTTGATCTGCGAAAGGCTCTTCGGCTGGGGTCTGCTTCGTCCCGCAACTGAGACATTTGACACCATTGCTGCGAACAACCGGCTTAAAGAAGAAGCTGCCGTTGTTGCTTCATGCCCTTCTTGAACCCTGCTTCCGGGCATCTCCATAACAAGCGGCATGCCATGAAAAGTTTAAACTTCAAACTTTTTGCAGCGATTGGGTGACGTGGGCCGCGAGAAACAACGCCCGATGGCTTGTGTTGCATGAATATTGTGCATCCGTTGCTGCAATGCAGAAAGATGTCGGCCTAAGACTTCCAGACTCAGTCTTTTGCTGTGCAGCATCAGATTAACGTCAGGATCCAAACTTGATGATCGGAGTTGTAATGAAGAGTTTTCAAGAGAGCACCGTTGAGTTTGCAAGCTTCATCTTTGAGCGACAAAAGGTAGTTTGCTATGGGTTGCTCAACAACGCAGGTGGCACAACGACTGTGTTCAACTTCCCCGATGAAACTACGGCAGTCTCTTTTCAGCAGTCCTTCCTAGACAAGCGCAACTTCCAACTGATCCAAAATGATGCTCAGCTCATCTGCTTTGCTGACTATGAAACTGTGATGCGCAAATCGGAGGACGATGCCCGTATTCGACATCTCAACTATTCTCGTGACTTCATGATGGGCACACTAGCGCATGTGTCCTAAAATGACGCAGAAGCGTTCGGTTTTGGAATTAGCTTAGTACTAGCGCAGCAGACATAATAAATTGTTTTAGAATGTAAAATTTTTGCCACCGCATAATTGGTAAGGGAGAGGTCGAGAGTTCGATTCTCTCCAGCAGCACCATTGCAGCCACACAACAATCCCCCTTGAACGCTATACGACATGAGCGATATCAGGCGCCGAAAGGGGATGCGATTGCGCCGGCCTCTTCAATCGCTTTGAAAAGGTTTGTCTTCCGGGGTCTTGCGTTCCTCCTCGGAGGATATCGCGGTGTCAGCCGTCCCTTGAACCTGTTCTTTCGACTTAAGCTCAAAGCGAAACAGCACAAGATAACACTCCTGCCAGCCGTTATCGTAGTTGTAATAATAAGCGAACTTGTGACCCAGCCAGTAGTTGACCGTGGGCTCCCGTTTCCACATGCGGTGCGGTATTTCGAGCAGGATGTGTTGCAGGCTGCCCACCTCGTCGGGGTCGCCGATCTTTTTGACGACCTTTTTGAGGATGGCGCTGCCTACGGTCTGGGCAGATGAACTGAAGGGAAGCGTCGCTGTCGCACCCGCCAGCCCCACGGACACCGCCGACCGGAATTCCTCAAGGATCAGCTTTGTGATGTCAGAGGAATCGTCAAATGCTCTCATATACAGCTCGACGGAGTAGGGCAGGATGTCGAGGGTCTGGTTTTCGAGAATGACCAATCCAATGTCTTCGGGCTTTCCCTCCTCGTCGGCGCGGTCTTCTCCGGGTGCGCTAAAGACCTTACGTTCCCTGTTTGTGATAGCGGTACCGACCAGGCGAACGTTCTCCCAATAGTCTTCGTCCTCGACCATGTAGGAAACCAGAGTAACCTTGAAGTTCCGCCACGTCCCACTGCCCGTATCAATCGGGAGCTTTGCATCCTCATGATAGCTAAAGACTTCTCCCCTTGATGCTGCCGGGACACCGGAAAACATCTTGTCTTGGGCCTTGAGTATGATGCGATGGACCTTGTCACTCTTGAAACGTTTCATGAAAACCTCCTTAGTTTGAACACGGCATTAGGTCGAAACACCGAGGCCTCAGCAAGAAGCCCCGCAGACTGGCAAAAGCTGCGCCGCGCGCGGGGCGCAGCAGCCAAAATTTGTAAGGAACCATTGCAGTGTAGTGTCCAAAGGCGAAAAAAAAGGCAAATTTTCCTTGGAATGGGTCGCACTCATCCGTCGAAACACCATGTGCGGATGGATCATGGGCGATGTATTATTCATCGTACCGACGCTACGAAAACCATGCGCTGCTTCCGTCGCACATTGAGGTCGATCAATGTCGCAGCCGCAGCATTCCATAGACTGGTTGAGAACAGGAGTGTGCACGCGTGGCAGATGTCATCTTTAGAACCGAAGGGATCACCAAGGTCTATGACACCGGTGAGGTGAAGGTCTACGCGCTCGATGGCGTGGATCTGGAGCTTTACAAGGGCGAGCTGACTGTTTTGCTGGGTCCTTCGGGAAGCGGAAAATCGACCCTGTTGAATATCCTCGGGGGTCTCGATCACGCCACGGATGGGCGCGTGTGGTTCGGGGATACCGAGTTGACGGATATGCCCGACCGCGGGCTGACGCGCTACCGGCGTGATCACGTGGGCTTCGTGTTCCAGTTCTATAACCTTGTGCCAAGTTTGACGGCGCGGGAAAACGTGCAGCTGGTCACAGATGTCTCACCCGACCCGATGCCAGCCGAAGAAGCACTGGAACTGGTGGGATTGGGCAAACGGATGGATCACTTTCCGTCCGAGATGTCGGGGGGCGAACAGCAGCGGGTTGCGATTGCGAGGGCGATTGCCAAGCGACCCAAGATCCTGCTCTGCGATGAGCCAACAGGCGCGCTTGACAGCACCACGGGGGTGCAGGTGTTGGAGGTCCTGCGCGATATTAATGAACGGTTCGGCACCACCACGGTTGTCATCACCCATAACGCGGAAATCCAGCGCATGGCGCATCGGGTGATTTTTTTCCAGGACGGCAAAATCAACGAGGTGAAGGTGAACAAGAACCGCATCGCCCCCTCCGAGATTGCGTGGTGAGGCGGCATGCAGGCGATTGACCAAAAGCTGCTGCGCGACTTCAGACGCCTTTGGGTTCAAGCCATTGCCATTGCAATGGTGCTGGGGTGCGGGGTGGCGATCCTGCTGACGTCCATCGGGATGTATGACGCCTTGTCTGAAACACGGTCGGCCTATTACGAGCGCAACCGCTTTGCGCATGTCTTTGCCCATGCCAAGCGCGCGCCGGTCTCGCTCTTGTCCGAAATCTCGCAGATCGAAGGCGTTCTGAGTGTTGAGGCGCGGATTTCGGGCGGGGCCATTCTGGATATTCCGGGACGCGTGCGCACAGCCGTGGGGCAAATCCTGTCCTATCCAGAAGATGCTCAACCTGTGCTTAACGTGCCGTTACTGGTCACGGGGCGCTTCCCTGATCCGGTCGCATTGGATGAGATCGTGGTGAACGCGCCTTTTGCCGAGGCCAACGGCTTCACACCCGGAGACAGTTTTAGCGCAAATCTCAGTGGCCAAAAACGTGAGCTAACCATCGTGGGCACTGCTCTGTCACCTGAGTTTGTCTATACCATCGGACCCGGTGCATTGATGCCGGACAACGAATCCTTTGGGATCATCTGGATGTCCGAACGCGCTGCCGCTGCGGCGTTTGATATGACGGGGGCGTTCAATGAGCTGGCCCTGGCGCTCGCCACCGGCGTGCAGCCAGCACCGGTAATCGACACCCTTGATGATCTGCTGGAGCCTTACGGTGGCCTGGGGGCCTATGACAGGACGGATCAGGTTTCTGATGCATTTCTTGATGCTGAGCTGAAACAGCTCAGGGGGATGGCGTTGATATTGCCACCGATTTTCTTTGCCATCTCTGGTTTCCTTGTCAGCATGGTAATGAGCCGAATTATCGCATTGGAGCGCAGTGAAATCGGCCTGCTTAAGGCCATCGGGTATTCAGATACGGAAATCTGCCTGCATTACCTGATGCTGGCCGGTCTGATCGCCGTTGTGGGCGTTCTTGTCGGCTGGATTGCCGGCACATTGCTTGCCCGAACCCTCGCTTGGCAATACGCGCAATTCTTCAATTTTCCCTACGTGATCTTTCGTGTGTCTTATTGGGTTTATGCAGCCGCTGGACTGGCGGCCTTGGCAACAACCAGCCTTGGTGCCTCGCAAGCCGCACTGAAAGCTGCGCGCCTGGCACCGGCGATTGCCATGCAACCCCCTGCCCCACCCAACTTCAAACGTTCGATTATCGACCGTGCAATGGCGCGCATGCGGCTGTCTCAATCCACCACGATGATCCTGCGCAGCCTGCTGCGCTGGCCGCTGCGCAGTTTTCTGACCTCACTTGGGCTGGCGCTGGCCGTGGCGTCGGTGATCGCTTCTCTCTTTATGAATGATGCGCTGGACGTGATCGTCGATCTGGCATTCTTTCAGACCAACAGACAGGATGCGATACTGCTCTTTGCTGATGACGTACCTGAATCCGCATTGGAAGACATCCGCCGGTTGCCCGGTGTCTTGCAAGCCGAAAGCCAGCAATTTCACGCCGCCAAGCTGCGCAACGGCCACTTGGAAAAACGCGTCGCAGTTGAGGCACGCAGACCCGGTGCCGATCTGAGCCGGGTACTGGATACCGATGGTAATCCCCTAACCGCGCCGCCCGGTGGCCTGCTCTTGTCAGAACGTCTGGCGCGCCAATTGGGCGTTGAGGACGGTGGTCTGGTCGAAGTCGAGTTTCTGACGGGCAAGCGTGAAACACATAACCTGTACGTGACGGGTGTTGTAAAGCAGCATCTGGGGCTTGGGGCCTACGTTGATCTTGAATACATCAATTCGATCTTCCGGCAGGCACCGCAATTCTCAACTGCTAATGTCACCCTGGACGATAGCCAAATCGAAGCGCTGCACAAAGAGATCAAGGAGATTCCACGCCTGACCGGTATCATCGAGATGACCGTCAATCGCCGTTCATTTCAGGACACTATTGAGGAGAACATCCTCGTGATGAACACAGTCTATATCGTGATTGCACTGCTGATTACTGTGGGTGTGACCTATAATGCCGCACGCATTCAGTTATCGGAACGGGCGCGCGAACTGGCAAGCCTGCGCATCCTCGGCTTCGGTCGGGGCGAAGTCTCCTATATTCTTGTTGGAGAACTGATGTTGATCGCACTGATCGCGCAGCCGTTTGGCTGGCTCATCGGGGCGTGGATTGCGCAAGCAATGACCAATGCTTTCACAAGTGATCTTTACGCGATCCCGCTTGTACTAAAACTGCACACTTTTGCCACCGGCAGCCTTGTGGTGCTCTGTGCCTCTTTCGCCTCTGCAATGGTGGTGCGCAGGCGTCTTGACCGGCTGGATCTGGTCGCCGTTATGAAGACGAGGGAATGATATCATGGCCTATTCCAAACGAACTTTCATGCTGATCGGTCTGGGGGTCGCCCTGGTCGGAGGCCTGGCCTTTGTCAGTTTTCGCGAAGATCCCATTCCGGTGGATATCGCACAAGTCACGCGCGGTCCGTTTGAGATTACAATCAATGCGGATGGCAAGACGCAGGTCAAAGACCTGTTTGAAGTGGCGTCCCCGATTGCGGGAACGGCCTTGCGGTCGCCTGTCGATGTCGGTGATCCGGTGCGCAAGGGTGAAACCGTCGTGGCGGTCGTCCAGCCATCCTCATCGGGATTGCTGGATGCCCGCTCGCGTTTGCAGGCCGAGGCCGCCTTGCAAGAAGCGCTGGCCGCACGACACGTTGCCGTGGCTGATTTACGGCAAGCCGAAGAGACCCGCAGCTTTGCGCAGTCGCAGTTTGAACGCACCCAGCAATTGGTTGAGCGTAACGTCGCATCGATCACGAGGCTGGAGGATGACACACAGCGTCTGGCTACCGCGATTGCGACGGTTGAGGCAGCACAGGCCCGCATTGAAATGGCCGATGGCGCGATTGAGCGGGCACGCGCAAGCCTGCTGGACCCTGAAGAGACTGAGCAAGCGGAAGAGACATGTTGCATCGAACTGACCGCCCCTGCTGACGGCGTCATCCTGTCCATCGCAGCGATCAGCGAGCGGCCTGTTTCTATTGGTGCGCCGCTTGTCAGCATCGGCGATCCCAATGACCTGGAGCTGGTCGCTGACATCCTGTCCAACGATGCGGTTCGGCTGAAACCCGACGCTCTGGCCTATGTTGACCGCTGGGGAGGGCCTGCAACGCTTCTAGCCCAGCTTGACCGGATCGATCCCAAGGCCCGCACCAAGGTGTCAGCCCTTGGAATCGAGGAACAGCGGGTGGATGCGTATTTCAGACTAACAAGTCCTCCGCAGGAACGGGCCAACCTTGGCGATGAGTTTTCGGTTTTCTTGCGGATCGTGGAATACAGGGCTGAAGATGTCATGCAGATACCGTTGAGTGCGGTGTTCCGTTCAGGTGACGATTGGGCCGTTTTTGTCGAGATTGACGGCGTTGCCGAACGGCGGCTGGTTCAGCTGGGCCGCCGCAATGGTCAGATGACCGAAGTCCACAGTGGGCTGGAGTTCGGCGAACACGTTGTCACGCACCCCAGCGACGCTATCGCGACCGGGGCCACTTTGGTGCAGAGATCCAAGCTATGACAACAGAGGATAGAACAACGCATCGGGCCGATGCAGGTTGGCACGCTATGATGGCACAGTTCACCGGAGGGCTATCGCCGGCAGCGCTGATCACGGCTTACGTGGACTGGTATATTCACCTGCTGGCCTCCCCTGACAAGCTATCAGAACTGATTAAACTGGGCGTGTCAGACATCGCAGACATCGACCCGGCAGAAGATCCACGTTTTGCCGATCCGTCATGGGCCGGTTTTCCCTATAACGTAATGGCACAGGGCTTTCTGGGCGCGCAGAACTGGTGGGACGCTGCCACCTGCGGGCTGCGTGGCGTTGATCCCAAACACGCCAATATCGTGCATTTCGCCGCGCGCCAGTGGCTTGATATGTTCTCACCCGCAAACTTTGCCCTGACCAATCCGCAGGTGCAGGATCGGACACGTAAGGAAGCAGGGCAAAACCTGATACGTGGTGCGCGCTACTGGATCGAGGACTTCAATCGTCTGCTGTCCAAACACCCCCGCAGGCCAAGCAGCTACGTCGTTGGAGAGGACTTGGCGACCACGCCCGGCGACGTGGTGATGCGCAATCGGCTGGTAGAGCTGATCCGCTATCGCCCCACAACTGAGAAAGTACACCCAGAGCCGATCCTTATCGTGCCTGCGTGGATCATGAAGTACTATATACTTGATCTGACATCGGAACGGTCACTGGTTGCCTACCTGCGCGATCAGGGCTTCGAAGTCTTTATCCTGTCCTGGAAAAACCCCGATGAAGACGACGCCGATCTGTCGATGCAGGACTACGTTGATCTTGGGATCCGTGCAGCCATCGCGCAAATCAGGTCGATGGGTGCCAAGAAACTTCATGCGGTAGGATATTGTCTGGGTGGTACGTTGCTGGCAATTGCAGCTTCGGCACTTGCACGGGACGGCGATAAAGCCCTCGCAACCATGAGCCTTCTGGCCTCACAGGTTGATTTCTCGGAGCCCGGAGAACTGGGCTTGTTTATCAACGAAAGTCAGGTCGCCTTCCTGGAGGATATGATGCAGACGAAAGGATACCTGAAGGCCGACCAGATGGCGGGCGCTTTCCAGTTGCTGCGGTCGAACGATCTGATCTGGAGCAGGGTCATCCGGCACTACCTGCTGGGAGAGCGCACGCATGACAATCCGTTGATGGCGTGGAATGCCGATGCCACACGGATGCCTGCGAAGATGCATTCGGAATACCTGCGGCACCTGTTCCTTGAGAACGATCTGGCAAAAGGTCGGTTTGAGGTTGATGGCGCGTCCGTCGCGCTCACCGATATTCGCTGCCCGGTCTATTCTGTCGGCACTGAAACAGACCATGTATCACCCTGGCAGTCCGTATATCGATTTGGTTTGCTGGCTGACACTGATGTGACCTTTTCCCTGACCAACGGCGGCCACAATGGCGGTATCCTTTCAGAACCGGGCCACGAGGGTCGACATTTCCGCACCAGCCACAAGACCGAAGCCCACAGCCATGTCACCGCGCAAACCTGGTTTGACAGGACCCGACCAAAGGACGGCTCCTGGTGGCCGCATTGGGCAAAATGGCTGGCAGCACACAGCGCAAGACCGGTAGATTGCCGGCCTATATCAGCAAAGCCGCTCGACGCGGCGCCGGGGCGCTACGTCTTTGGCTAAGCTCAGGAGTTGTCGTCGGATTTTGGCGTGAATGCCTTGTTCGTCATCTCAACGAGCTTTCCGGTTTCAGCCTGATACTGATCTATGGCCTTTTGGAAAAACTGGGCCTGTACGTGCTGCAATTCAGCAACGTTCTTGCAGTTCAGAATCTCATGCTGTGTTTTGACATCTTCTTTGATGCGATCGGCGACAAAGCTGACCATTTCCGCACTCATCTCGCCAATGGCTTCGACCCAAGCGGTGCCCATGCCCATCATATTTGCAAATCCCGCTTCCTGAAGCTGAGTGACCGCTGCCATCGGTGCCTCGGTCGGCGATTGTGTTTCGGTTTCTGTTTTCTTCGACATGTCTCATCCCCTGGTTTGCTGCCAACTGTTTCCAAGGATAACCTGCAAATTGCAGTGCACCTTTGACATCGCTCAATACCCACTGCAGCAAGAGCGGATATCTGCTGTATCGACCCCTTTTGGAGCCTTCATGTGTCCCAAACCCTGCAAGACGGCGGGCTGACCCAAAGCCAGGTTCAGGCGGCACGGGAGTTGGCGGGCTGGAACGAATTGCCAGAAAGCCAGAGCGCCGGGCCGATCAGGGTTCTGCTGCGGCAGTTCTCAAGTTTCCTCGTTCTTATTCTGATCGTTGCCGCCGCAGTCGCACTCGCGCTGGGAGAGCTGATTGACGCGGCCACCATCGGGCTTGTGGTGATTTTGAACGCTGTGCTGGGTTTTGTTCAGGAATGGAAAGCAGAGACGGCGCTGACGGCATTGCGCAAGCTATTGTCACCACAGGCCATGGTACTGCGCGACGGGCAGGAACAGCTGGTTGCCGCCCGTGACATTGTTCCCGGTGACATTTTGGTATTGGCCCCAGGTGCCAAGATTGCCGCGGATGCGGTCTTGGTCCGCGTGGCGGACCTACGCGTGGATGAAAGCATCCTAACCGGCGAATCCGTGCCAGTCGCAAAATCTCAGGATGAAGATAAACGGCAGGTTTATGCGGGGACGTCCGTTACCTCAGGGCGCGCCGAAGCACAGGTGACAGCGACGGCAAGCCGGACTGAGTTTGGCAAGATCGCGCATTTGACGGGGTCGGTTGGGGCAAAGACCACCAATCTGCAAAGCAAACTGGGCCAGCTTGCCCGCCAGCTTGGTCTGGCGGCCCTGCTGGTCGCGGCAGGGGTGGCGGGGCTGGGTATCGTATTGGGCCGCGATCTGACTGAAATGGTCATGACCGGCCTGTCGCTGTCTGTCGCCATGGTGCCCGAAGGTCTGCCTGCGGTGGTAACGATCACGCTTGCGCTTGGGGCCACCGCGATGGTGCGCCAGAACGCATTGGCGCGGCGCTTGCAAGCCGTTGAGACCTTGGGCGCAGCATCGGTCATCTGCACCGACAAAACCGGAACCCTGACCGAAAACAAGATGACGGCGACGCGGATCTGGACATTCGATCAAAGCTACGAGGTGACCGGCACAGGCTATGATCCCGCGGGACACATCGAGGCGGATGGCAAGCGGGTGCGTGCGGCAGATGACCCTATCTTATTGGCGGTTCTGAATACGGGTCTGCATTGCAGCCACGCGCGGCTGGTTCCTGCGGGCAAAACCTGGACCATGGTCGGCGCACCGACCGAAGGTGCCCTGGTGACGTTGGCCTACAAAGGTTGGTGCCCTTTGCCGACAGAGCGTGGCGTTTTGGCCGAAATCCCGTTCAGCAGTGACCGCAAGCGGATGAGCGTCCTGTATCAATCACCAGATGGAACACAGATCCTCACCAAAGGTGCACCAGAGCAGATTCTGGAGATTTGCACGCAGATCCTGAGCCATGATGGCCCGCTTGATCTGACCCCCGCGAGACGACAGTCGATCTCTGACGCCTATGCGACAATGGCGGCGGATGGGTTGCGTGTCATTGCGTTGGCCAGCAGACGTGCGCCGGATCACGTCATTGAGGAAGAAGAGCTGGTGTTCCTGGGACTGGTCGGCTTGATTGACCCGCCCCGTGCCGAAGTGCGTCAGGCAATCGCATCAGCGCAGTCGGCAGGCATCAGGATCGTGATGATTACCGGCGACAGCCCGATCACTGCGGGCGCTATCGCCAAACAATTGTCATTGCAGGTCACCCGCCACCTGACCGGGGCGGAACTGGAGGAATTGGACGACCAGGCATTGCGCACCTTGCTGAACGAAGGTGTGCTGTTCGCACGCACGCGACCGGAACAGAAGATGCGCATCGTTGCTGCCCTTCAGGCGGAAAACCAGATCGTTGCCATGACCGGAGACGGCGTGAATGACGCTCCCGCCCTCAAACAGGCTGACATCGGGGTGTCGATGGGCGTTCGGGGCACTGACGTGGCCCGCGACGCATCTGATCTGGTGTTGCTGGACGATAACTTTGCCACGATCGTGCATGCCATCGGAGAAGGACGCAGGCAGTTTGCAAACGTACAGAAATTCGTGCGCTATCTGCTGTCCTCGAATGCAGGTGAAGTTATTGCGCTGGTGGTGAACATTGCGGTCGGCGGTCCGCTCGTTTTTCTGGCGACGCAAATTCTGTGGATGAACTTGGTGACCGATGGCGTCACTGCCGTTGCTCTGGGTTTGGAGAAGGCAGAGCCGGATCAAATGAACCATCCCCCTCGCCGCAAGGAAACCGCGATCCTTGGGGTCGGCGGTATTGTGACGATTATCCTGCTTGGGACCTACACTGGACTGTCTAGCCTGTGGATCTTTTTTCAGTTGCTTGATCAGGGGGTCGAGCTGGCCCGGACCACTGCCTTTACCGCGATGGTCGTCTTCGAAAAGGTCAGCGTTTTTGCCTTCCGTTCACTGAGATTGAGCAATTTCCGCGTAGGCTGGTTCAGCAACCCATTTCTGCTTATCGCATTGGTGGTGACCATCGGGGCGCAAATGATGGCAGTATATTGGCCGCCGCTTCAGGTCTTGCTGCGGACAGTACCGATTGGTGTCGCGGAATGGCAGTGGATCGGGCTTTTTGCCCTGCCGATCCTGATCGTGCCGGAGATACTCAAGATGATTTGGCCTAACGTTCAGCGAACATAGTAATAGGCCAAAAGGCTACCTATGAACACGATGAGCACGAGAATGGAATCCAGTCCAATCGGACCCCACTTTGGCTTGCGACGCACAATCAGGCCGATCAGATAGATAGCTGTGACAGCGATCCCGAAGGAAAGGGCCATGCTGACCGTCTGCGATGTGTTCTGAAGGATTGGACCTGACCGGAACAGGACGTCTGCCGGGAAAACCAGCACCAGCATGATCAGGTTACTGCCAAAGATGTTCGATATCGCCATCGTGTAGGCGCCAATCCGAACGGCGGTGATGCTGGTCGTCAGTTCGGGCAGTGACGTGGCCCCCGCCAGAAGCGTCACACCAATGAAACCTGTACCCAGCCCCGATTGATCCGCGATCCGCTCTGCACACAGAACCAGCAACAGGCCAAAGACAAGGATCGCCGCACATGCTGCGACTGATTGCAGGATCAGTGCGTGGTTTCCACGCTCAGCCAGCCCGGTTGGTGCCGGAAAAGGAAGAGGATCGGGATCCGGCAAATCCACCGGCACCCAATCGGTTGAGTCATCATACCGACGCAAGATCCAGATCGCACCGGCATAAGTCAGCGCGATGAACACACTGCCAAGCCCAACTCCTGCCATCACAAACGTCTCTCCAAGGTGGACGACAATCAATGTGATCGACAGCAAGAGCACAAGCAATGTCGCCTCAAGAGCGTGATTGGCCTTGCGCGGGTAATTGGTGATCGCCCCCCGCGCCCAGAAATCAGACATCGCAAGGATCGCGGTTTGCAGAGTGATGCCGCCAAACAGATTGTTCAGCACCAGATCGCTTGCCTGTTGCACCGCGGCTGTCAGGGTTGTCGCGACCTCTGGCAAAGACGTGGCCAGCGAAAGGATCAGCAGCCCTACAAGGGATTTGGCCAATTTATAGCGATCTGCCAGCGAATCCACCAAATAGGCCAACCGCGCACCGGCATACCAAACGATTGTCGCGCAAAGCGCGAAAAGCAGCATGGTCTGATACAAGGACGTCGCGGGCAGGGTCATGGCTTTGAATAACAAACCGGTACGTTGAATTGCTTGATCTGGCTCAATGCAGGTGCTGCACTGTCAGTTCAGTTTGGCGTCATGTCAAAAGAACATGGTCACAGCCCCGAAGAAATCGCAGCACGTCTCACAGCAGATACGCGCGGCACCTATTTGAGAGACATGATATACGGTGGGATTGATGGGGCGGTAACGACCTTTGCCATTGTCGCCGGGGTCGAGGGCGCCGGGCTGCCGCATGGCATTATTCTGGCCCTCGGCATCGCGAACATCCTCGCGGACGGCTTTTCAATGGCAGCGGGCAACTATTCAGGCACCAAGGCCGAATTGGATGATCGCCGGCGCATTGTTAAGATTGAGGAAAACCATATCAAACATCACCGCGATGGAGAGCTTGAGGAACTCAGGCAGATACTTGAACAGCGCGGACTGTCCGGGCCGGTCTTGGATCAGGCAACAGCCGAGATAGCGCGTGACAAAGATAAATGGATATCTTTGATGCTGACCTACGAATATGGGTTGAGCTACGAAGAACCGCACCCCATGCGCGCCGCACTGGCAACTTTTGCTGCTTTCCTGGCGGCCGGATCAATCCCCTTGATGCCTTTCGTTCTTGCCATTCCCAACGCGTTTCAAGTGTCGATCTTTGCGACACTACTGACCTTTTTTCTGATCGGCACTGGAAAAAGCCGTTGGTCCTTGGCGAAATGGTGGTGGTCAGGCGGTGAAACCCTGATGATCGGGGCGCTAGCCGCCATTATCGCCTACGGGGTGGGGGGCCTCTTTCATACCGGGTAGTTGCCGAGGCACAGACATACAGGCACATTTCGCATAATGATTGATGGCTTGGGTCGTGCTGCCAAGAACCAGACTGCTAAGACTGCTCAAACCACGTCGCCCGGTCACAATCAGATCAGCGCCAATCTCATCGGCATAGGCCAGAATTTCAGTAGCAGCATCACCGTAGGGCATGTGCGTTTCGACCATTTTACAGCCCACCTCCTTGGCGATGGCAAGGCCAGCGTCAAGCACGCGTTGTCCCGCCGCCTCGACCTCTGGGAAAGTGAGCGTTGTCCTGTCTTGACCCTGCTCGCTTTCGGGCTGGTCCTCATAGTCTTCAGTGTCAGCGTGCAGCACATGCACAAGGGTCACCGTTCCAGAGTATACCTTTGCCAGATCACACCCTATCCGTGCTGCGGTCTTGGCCTTTTCGGACCCGTCAAGGCCCACGATGATTTGTCTGAACATCTTTGACCCTTTCCGGCCCGATTGAGGGGAAGCCTTGCTTCAGACGGCGATGACCTCGCCAATCTGGCGTTCCAATGCGTCCATGGGCTGTGCTGAAAGATCCTTGGCGATTTCACCAGCTATCGCCGGGACCAGCGAGTCGTCGATTTTCGAGCGCAGAAGCCCCAGCATTTTTGGCCCCGCAACAAGGATAAGGCGGTCGAACTTCTTGGCCGTGAAAGCCTTGGCCAGCGCGTCGCAAACCTCCTTGGCAAGCCCCATCTCGGCCTTGTGCTGCGGGTCTTTTTGTTCAACCGCTGATTTGCCCGGCCCTGCGATACTGTGGCCGACACCGGCCTCGTCGCGCGGCAGTTCCACCGGTTCGGCCTGCCATGTCTGACCTTCGACCAAGTGCACTCCTTTACCGGGTCCACGGTTCTCTGCAAGGCTGACTTCTCTTGAATTTGCCAAAACAATCCATGTGACAAGCTGCTTCATCGTTTTCTCCTGTGTGCTCACAACTTCATCTGTTTCGCAGATCACACTCAAGCCGACTTGACGAAGATCAATCCGTTTGCGCAGTTCTCCGCTTTGCAACGTTCTCAGACCGTAACACCCCACCACGTCTTTGTACTGACAGAGCGGCGCACGAGCGGACTGAGGCTGATGAAAAGGATTGCAATTGAGAACAGGCACCAGACTGCCGGCATCTCATTTGGATCATTGGTGAGGGTCCAGGCCAGTATCGGACCGCTGACAAGATGGACCAGCACGAAGCGCCATGCCCCATAGATCAATGGCAAGACAAAGGCTGCCACCATGTAGGACGGAAAGCCGGACTGGAACCCAATGGCCCGTTCGAACGGGACCAGCAAACCATTATAGGGGATGTCCCACGCGATATGCCATGAACCCGAGACTGTGCAAAACTGCTCTCCACACAGTGGTGTGCCCGGCACGCATTGGCCAAAGGCATTGATCTGCAATAGTTGCGCCAACATTATTGCAGCCGACACAGCACATAAGCCAAACACCCAAATTCGCATCCGCTGCTTCACTGGTTCGGGCACAAGTTCCATGGCGAAAAGGTTGATGATCAGAGGCTGAAAAGCAATGTGCAGGTATGACAGGACAGTCACGGTTCTGTTGGAGGCGGTATTGCATTGATCCAGCACGCCGTAACCGGCCAGTTGCAGCCCTTCCATCACGGTGAAATAGCCCAGCGCCACCCAGATCGCGGGCGCTTGTTTCTGGCGATAGGCAACGCCGGTCGCCACGGTTCCGGCGACAACCATGGCAGCGGATGCCTCAACGCTCCAGCACATGTTCTATCCTCCTGCGAAACGCGCTGCTCTGCTTGGGGCAGCCGGCTCCGCACTGGCTGTCAGGCCTGGTTGTTCCGATACAAGTGCTTCGAATGCGTCGAATTGTGACAGGAACACCGCCCCTGTCAAATGCTCCAGAAAATCGCCGCGCTGCAGCCGATCCATGACAGGGCCCTTGACCTCGGACAGAGACAGGGTGATGCCCATTTCCTTGAGGCGGGTATTGATGCCCTCAAGCGTTTCAAGTGCGCTGAGATCTATCTCGTTCACTGCAGAGCACATCAGAACGACGTGCTTGAGGGCCTTGTCGTCAATAACGCGATCATAGATGTAATCTTCAAGGAATCGCGCATTCGCGAAATAGAGGCTTTGATCAATGCGCAGGCTTAGCACCGTCGGATCGGTCAGCACCCTGTGTCGGTGGATATTCCGAAAATGCTCAGTCCCCCGGACCAGCCCAACTTCGGCCACATGCGGGCGCGCGGTGTCATAGAGGAACAGCATAATCGACAGCAAAACACCCGCAGTCACGCCGATTTCTACGCCAAAAAGCAGGGTCAGCAGCATGGTTGCGGCGACCGCCCAGAAATCGCGCTTTGAATAGGCCCAGCTATGCCGGAGCGTTTTGAAATCGACAAGAGACAGCACAGCCACGATGATCGTCGCGGCCAGCGTTGCATTGGGCAGGAAAAAGATCAGCGGCGTCAGAAACAAGGCCGCCACCGCCAATCCGACAGCAGTGAAGGCACCAGCCGCTGGCGTCTCTGCCCCTGCATCGAAGTTGACAACAGAGCGTGAAAAGCCGCCTGTCACCGGGAAGCCACCGGTCAGGGAGGCGCCGATATTTGCTGCGCCCAAGCCGATAAGCTCCTGATCGGGATCAATCCGCTGGCGTTTCTTGGCCGCGAGTGTCTGAGCGACGGAGATCGATTCAACAAAGCCGATAATGGAAATCAGCAACGCTGGCATAAAGAGGGCCGAGAGTAAGTCCAAGGACAGATCAGGCATGGTAAATGGCGGCAGGCTTTGCGGCACGGCCCCAACGATGCGCACCCCTTTGTCGTCCAGGCCAAGCTGCCAGACCAGCATGGTCGTCACAACGACTGCCAGAACCGGTCCTGCCTTGGTTACGAAATCGGCCATCTTTCCGGGCAGTCCCAGCCTGATCAGCAGCGGCTTGAGCCCGCTGCGCACCCAGAACAGGAACACCGTCGCACTCACCCCGATGATGAGTGTAATCACATTGAAACTGGTTAGATGGGAAACAAGGCTGCCAAGCAGTTCAACCAGCGTGTGCCCCTTGGCATCGACGCCCAAGATGTGCTTGAGCTGGCTTGCCGCGATCAGCAGGCCGGAGGCCGTGATGAAACCCGATATCACCGGGTGCGACAGGAAGTTCGCGACAAAACCCAGACGCAGCAGCCCCATCGCAACCAGAATGACACCCGACAGCCCCGCAAGGGTTAGGGCGGCGGTGGCGTAGCCCACGTCATGCGTTGCTGTCACATTGCCGATTGCCGCCGCCGTCATCAGCGAAACCACCGCCACCGGCCCCACCGCAAGGGACCGGCTGGTGCCGAAAACGCTGTAAAGAATAATTGGCACGATGGAGGCGTAAAGGCCTGCCTCAGGGGGCAGGCCAGCCAAAAGCGCATAGGCGAGCGATTGCGGGATCAGCATGATCGTCACAATCACAGCAGCAATCAGATCGTTGGTTGCAGTTTCCGCGCTATAGGTTCGGATCCAGCCCAGCGCGGGAATGTACCGCGCCAGGCTGAAGGCTTTGCTTTTCGGTGCAACCCGGGTTGTCACCTCTTTACACCGGTGCTGGTAGCACTTGGCCCCGATGACCCGATTGCCGCGTGCAAGACGGGTGCCACATCATAGCCCGCCCGGCCGGTCGCACTGATGATTTCTTCAAGGGACATCTCGTTTTCCTGCGCGAGCGACCACAGGATCGCGGACCTTGTGCCAGTGCGGCAATAGGCGAGGATTGGCTTTGGCAAATCTGCCAAAGCACGTCTGAAGGCGGCCACATCAGCTTCTGCAACCGGCGCCCCCCTTATCGGAATGCTCAGGGTCTCCATGCCAAGCTCCTGGGCCTTTCCTGCCAATTCAAAGAAAACCGGCTGGCCGGCTTCTTCACCGTCGGGACGGTTGCAGATGATTGATCTGAAACCTTCCTCTCGGACGGCGGCCAGATCAGCCTCTGTGATCTGTGGAGAGACCGAAAAATCGTCAGTGATATTGCGAATGTCCATGAGAGTCTCCTTTTGGACCTGGACTGAAACGAATGACGATCAGATGACGTTGACCGGGACCTTGAGCATCGGCTTGCCGTCCTCGGTCTTTGGCACGTCACCGGCCCGCATGTTCACCTGCAGGGACGGCAGGATCAGTTTTGGCACGGCCAGCGTCGCGTCACGCTCTTCACGGAACTTGATAAAGTCCTCGCGCGAGGTGCCCTTGCCGACATGAATGTTCTCGGCCTTTTCCGTCGCAACCGTGGTTTCCCAGAGGATCTCGCGGCCACCCGGCCCGTAGTCATGGCACATGAACAGACGCATATCGTCCGGCAATGCCAGCACCTTCTGGATGGAATCGTAAAGCTGCCCTGCGTCGCCGCCGGGGAAATCAGCCCGCGCCGATCCGCCGTCTGGCATGAACAAGGTGTCGCCCACGAATGCCGCGTCACCGATCACATGAACCATGCAGGCAGGCGTGTGACCGGGCGTGTGGATCGCGAAAGCGGTCATGCCGCCGATCTGATAGGTGTCGCCGTCCTTGAAAAGCCGGTCGAATTGCGAGCCGTCGCGCTGGAATTCGGTGCCCTCGTTGAAGACTTTACCAAATGTCTCCTGCACCACGGTGATCTGATCACCGATCCCGATCTTTCCGCCCAGTTTTCCCTGTATATAGGGCGCGGCGGACAGGTGATCAGCGTGCACGTGGGTCTCGATCAGCCATTCCAGCCTGAGGTTGTTCTGTTGAATATAGTCGATGATTTCATCTGCGTGTTCATAGGTGATCCGTCCGGCGGCATAGTCGATATCCATGACGGAATCGACGACGGCACAGGCATCGGAGGCCGGATCTTTGACAACATAGCTGATGGTATTGGTTTGCGGGTCAAAGAATGCTTTGACGTCCGGTTTGACTTCCATGTTAACGGGGTACTGCATACGTTTTCTCCATCGTTGAGTTGACCCATACCTAAGGCCGAAACAGTCGCCCTTCAGTGACTTGGTCACCATCCTATGGATGGTCTCCAACAGGATTGAGAAAAATCAACCTCGCGCAGCAATTCGCGCCGCTGACATAATCAACGGCGCGATCCGGCCTGTGAATTGATCTGATTTTTCGTGGTCAGCCCAGAGAGCGCAGCAACTCTGGCGAAGGATCACCTGTTTCTGGCAATCCGATGCTGGACTGATATGCGGTGATCGCTTTGCGACTTTTGGGTCCGATCACCCCATCGGTGCCATCGGTGTCAAATCCGCGTGCGGTAAGGCGTTGTTGCAGCCGGACCCGGTCGTCCTTCGTCAAACCATATTTATCTGGCGGGAAGCTTGCGCGGATCGGGCCGCCCCCTGCAATCCGGTCCGCCAGATGGCCCACGCCAATCGCATAGCTATCTGAATTATTGTATCGTTTGATCACGCGGAAATTGCGGGTCACGGCAAACTGTGGACCGCCGGGTTGCGGTTGAATGACAGAACCGGCAGGTGCGCCATTGCCAACTTCGCCGCCCCATTTCACGCCTTTTGCCCAGCCGTTGCGCGACAGGTAGGCAGCCGTGGATGCCAAGGAATCCGCCGGGTTATCCGACCAAATGTCGCGGCGACCGTCGCCGTCAAAGTCTACAGCAAAGGCCTGGTAGGAGGTTGGGATAAACTGCGTATGGCCCATCGCTCCGGCCCATGACCCTTTGAGATTTTGGGCTGTTGTGTCACCGCTTTGCAGAATCTTGAGTGCGGCGACCAACTGTTTTTCGAAAAACGCGCCGCGCCGCCCATCGAAGGCAAGCGTCGAGGTTGAGGACACGACCGGAACACTCCCGCGCCGCTCCCCATAAAAGCTTTCCAATCCCCAGACTGCCGTCACGATCTCGGCTGGCACGCCATAGCGCGCCTCAACCGCCGCCAGAGTGCTGCGGTGACGCTCAAAGGCGGCACGGCCCTTGGACACACGTTCGTCCGACGCAGCGATGGCAAGGTAGTCCTCCAGCGTCCGGGTGAATTCAGTCTGGTTGCGGTCCCGCCGGACGACACCAGGCAGATAACCTGCGCCCCGGAAGCCCGCATTCAGCGTTGAAGAGGATACCCCCTGCCCTGCTGCGCGGTCGCGGAAGCTGGCGACCCAACTGTCGTATGCGGCATTGCGAACAGGTCGCAGATCAGCAGGTAATCCGCCCGCATCTGCAGTGGTTCTAGGGCCAAGAGCCCCGCCCCCGCAGGCAGTCAGACTTAGGGCGCCAAGGCCCAGAAGGGTGGTACGGCGATTAAGATTCATCTGCTCTGATCCTTATGGATTTTTTCGGCAGACTATCGCATCTCTCATGTCGCGCAAAGGAGGGTTTCAGCCTGACTTCTGGGATCGGCGAAAAATTGGCAGAGCCGCCAAAGGCCTCTCTGCCGGCCTATTTGCTTCCTGAGTAAAGCGGCACGGTAGACATCGACATCTTGGCCGAGCCGTTCTGCACATCGCGCGCATGGCTGATGTAGATCAGCGTGTTGTTCTCTTCGTCAAAGATACGCTTGACCCGCAAAGATTTGAAAATGATCGATCGGCGTTCGCTGAACACATTCTCACCCTTATCGCCCCGTGCAATGTCGCCAATCCTGATTGGGCCGGTCTGGCGGCAGGATATCGAGGAGTTTGAAGGGTCTTCAAACCAGTTGCCCTTTTGCAGGCGGTCAATAATGCCACGTTCAAAGTATGAGATGTGGCATGTCACGCCTTCCACCTCTGGATCGGCCAGCGCCTCTACGATGATGTCGTTGCCAAGCCAGTCAACATCAACAGAACCCACCTCTTCGGCGGAAGTGGCAGTGGAAAAGCACAAAATCGCAGATGAAATAAGCGGCAAAATCATTTTCTTGGACATACCGCTGAACGTCTGACCTGGACTTTTGTTCCCAAGAAAAACGGCAAGTCGCCGCGTTATGTTTCTATCTTGTTGCTCTTGGCGGATTTGGAACATATCAAGAACATATGTCAAAGATGACCCTCCAAGAAAAGCTTGCTCTGCTCAGTGACGCCGCGAAGTATGACGCGTCATGCGCCTCATCAGGCACGTCCAAGCGCGACAGCAGCGATGGCAAAGGGCTGGGCAGCACCGAGGGATCGGGAATTTGCCACGCCTATGCGCCCGATGGGCGTTGCATTTCCTTGCTGAAAATCCTGATGACGAACTTTTGCATCTACGATTGCGCATATTGCATCAATCGCGTGTCGTCGAACGTTCAGCGTGCAAGGTTTTCAGTGGAAGAGGTCGTGCATCTGACGACAGAGTTTTATCGCCGCAATTACATTGAGGGGCTCTTCCTGTCTTCGGGCATCATCAAATCGCCGGATGACACGATGGCGGACATGGTCCGGATCGCGCGGGAATTGCGGCACACACATCATTTCCGAGGTTATATTCACCTCAAGACGATCCCTGATGCTGCGCCCGAACTCATCGAAGAAGCGGGTATGCTGGCGGATCGTTTGTCAATGAACATCGAACTACCGACAGACGCTGGGATAAGAACTTATGCACCGGAAAAGAACCCCGATGAAATTCGCCGCGCAATGGGCAACGTCCGGCTGCGAAAAGAGGAGTTGAAGGCGCCAACCTACCGGGGCCGCAAGGCGCCCAAGTTCGCCCCTGCAGGACAATCGACGCAATTGATCGTCGGGGCGGACGGGTCAAACGACCGGACGATCCTGCAAAGCTCCTCAAGACTTTATTCGTCTTACAAGCTAAAGCGCGTTTATTACTCTGCGTTTTCGCCCATTCCTGACAGCACGGCAAAGCTGCCTCTGATCAAACCGCCGCTGGTGCGCGAGCATCGGCTGTATCAGGCTGATTGGCTGTTGCGATTCTATGGCTTTGAAGCCGAAGAGATCGCGCCGGATCAGGGGACCGGCATGCTTGATCTGGAAGTTGATCCCAAACTCGCCTGGGCGCTGGCGAACCGCCACGCTTTTCCGGTTGATGTGAACCGTGCAACCAAGGATATGCTGCTGCGCGTGCCGGGGTTTGGCACAAAATCGGTGGGTCGCATCCTGTCTGCGCGGCGAAATGGGGCGCTTGGCTACGACGACTTGCGCCGCATCGGCGCGTCCGTGCGCAAGGCGAAACCGTTCATTATCGCACGTGACTGGCGACCGGGATCGCTGACGGATGCAGAAAATCTGCGGGCACGATTTGCTACGCCCGCCGAACAACTGCAGCTGTTTTGATGCACAGGATCGAACTGCCGCGGCTGGGCACGTTTGACGCCTGGCGCGATGCGGCACGCAAACTGGCGGGCAGTGGCGTTGGTTTCGATCAGGTGAGCTGGTGCTTTGAGGGTACCGATGCGACCCTGTTTGATGGTGCGCAGCCCCCCTTGCCGGACAAAGCGACGTGGCAAATCACCGTGCCGAAAGACTTTCCACCGCTTGCAAAGCTATTGTGCGCAAGCCGCGCACCCGGCGCGTTTGATCTTGCCTACAGGCTTCTTTTACGGGTGTCAGATGCACCTTCCCTATTGCGAAACCGTGCAGACAAAGACGTGGGGCACGCCGAAAGCATCGCGAAGAATATCCGCCGCGACATGCACAAGATGAAAGCGTTCGTGCGCTTTCGCGAGGTAACGCCAAAGGGTGCGAACCGGCGTCAGTTCATTTCTTGGTTCGAACCAGACCACCGAATCGAAGAGCTGATCGCAGGCTTTTTCGTGCGCAGGTTCGGGGACATGGATTGGGTCATCGTCACCCCTGAAGTCACAACGCGTTTCGAGGGCGGGGCGCTTTCGCAAGAAGCAGTCCGAAGCGAGAGGCTGGACCTGACTGATGAAACGGAAAAACTCTGGCAAACCTATTACGCCAATATCTTCAACCCCGCGCGGCTGAAGGTCAAAGCGATGCAGTCGGAGATGCCCAAGAAATACTGGAAGAACCTGCCCGAAGCCGAATTGATCCCCGGATTGATCGCCAAGGCAGAGGCGCAAGTGGCCCAGATGCAAGCCGCAACACCAACCCTGCCGCCTGTGCGCGCCGCAAGGGTCCTCGACAGATTGCATCATCCGGACCTGCCACCCAGGGATGACAGCCCAGAGAATCTGGAAAGAGAATTGAGAGGCTGCGCCAGCTGTCCTCTGGCTGCGACTGCCACCCAAGCGGTGCCGGGTGAAGGGCCGATGTCAGCTGCGCTGATGATCGTTGGAGAGCAACCGGGCGACCAGGAAGACTTGGCGGGTCGCCCGTTTGTCGGACCAGCAGGACAGCTCTTTGATCGAGTTGCGGCAAAGGTTGGGCTGGACCTGCAGGACGCCTACGTCACCAACGCGGTCAAACATTTCAAATTTCAGGTCCGCGGCAAACGCCGCATTCATCAAAGTCCGAATGCAAGTGAAGTCAGCCACTGCCGCTGGTGGCTTGATCGGGAAATCACACAGGTCAATCCCAAGCTGATTGTTGCGATGGGGGCAACGGCTGCGCTGGCGCTGACCGGGAATGCCAAGGGGATTCTGAAACGTCGAGGAAAGATCGAGACAGGGCTACACGGCGTTCGTGTTCTTATCACCCTACATCCGTCGGCCTTGCTGCGTCAGCCAGACCCCGACTTGCAGCAAAAACAGATGGCCCATTTTCACGAAGACCTTGCGACTGCGGCACGAATGTCTGTGCAACTGGCAGAGGATAATTAGGCCTGAAAACCAGGTCTGAAATGCCGTCCCGAAACAGCAAGAATTCTATCGTATCGGGAATCGTTTTTTCTGTTAGGGTCACGAAATGCACGGGGCTTGCGACCGGTCAGCGTGGCTATAGGTCACACAGATTGGCGCAAACTGCACGCCGAACCCACAAGGGCGGTTCAGAACGATTTGGGCTATTTCGCCCCATTGTGTCAGCGTCTTTGCTACGGCGCGGCGCAGATAATGACCCGGAAACCGGGCAACCAATTTCAATAGGGAGGAAAGATATGAACCTTAGACCAGACCCGACATTTCACGCATCACCCAAATTGGCGATGCAGGCACCGGTCGAAAATTACGCCTTTACCGTGATGCTCAGCCCGGATGGCTCGCAATCGGACGGGATTGCCGTGGTAGACGTGAACCCGAAGTCGGACAAGTATGGCCAGATTGTCCATCAGGTTATCGTGCCCAATAAAGGCGACGAGTTTCACCATTTTGGCTGGAACGCCTGTTCGTCCTCACTTTCGCCCCTTACCGGTCACGCATTTCTGGAAAGGCGCTATCTGATTGTTCCCGGCATCAGGTCTTCCCGCATTTACGTGATCGACGTGAAAGAGCCGCTGAAGGCGAAAATCCACAAGATTATTGAACCTGAGGAAGTGTTTGAGAAAACCGGTTACTCACGCCCGCATACGATTCATTGCGGTCCCGAAGGCATCTATGTCTCCACACTTGGTGGCGGTGGCGAGGACGGCACCGACGGCCCCCCCGGTATCTTCATCATGGATTGCGAAACCTTTGAAATCATCGGCCGCTACGAAATGGACCGGGGCAAGCAGGACAAGCATTACGATTTCTGGTGGAACCTGCCGCAGGACTACATGGTCAGCTCCGAATGGGGCCTGCCGCCGCAGTTCGAAAACGGGATCGTGGCCGAAGACCTGCTGAGCAATAAATACGGACATTCGATCCATTTTTGGGATTTGCGCGCGCGCAAGAATATCCAGACCATCGACCTTGGTGAAAACCACCAGATGGCGCTGGAAATCCGGCCCGCACATGATCCGACGAAATCTTATGGCTTTTGCGGTGTCGTCGTAGACACGACAAATCTTCAAGGCGCGATCTTTACTTGGTGGCGCGATGACGATGGCAAATGGCAGGCGAAAAAGACGATCACGATTGATCCGCGCCCTGAAAAGGCTGAGAACCTGCCGCCCCTGTTGCAAGGGTTCGAAGCTGTGCCACCGCTGGTCACGGACATCGACCTGAGCCTTGATGACAAGTACCTGTATGTCGCCTGCTGGGGACTGGGGGAAATGCATCAGTATGATGTATCGGACCCGATGAACCCCAAACTGGCGGGCAAGGTTGAGGTCGGCGGGATTGCGCGCGGTGCGGACCACCCCAATGGCAAACCTTTTGCTTATGGTCCCCAGATGGTCGAGATCAGCCGCGATGGCAAACGCGTCTACTGGACCAACTCGCTCTATTCCACTTGGGACGATCAGTTCTACCCGGACAGCGAAGGCGGCCAGATGGTGATGGCGAACGTCGGCGAGAACGGTGGGATCGAACTCGACAAGGACTTCTACATCGACTTCCCAAAGGGGCTGCGATCCCACCAGATCAGGCTTGAAGGCGGCGACTGCTCCACTGACAGCTTTTGTTATCCATCTGTCTAAATGACGCCAGACATCACATCGATGGCGGCCCTTTGGGGGGCCGTCATTTTTTCTGGGCTGTATCATGGCATCAATCCCGGCATGGGCTGGCCGCTGGCTGTCTCTGCCGCTCTGATGGAGCGACGGCACGCTGCCATGCCAAAGGCGCTTGCGATGCTGGCGTTTGGCCATTTCCTTGCGATGATCGCGATATTGCTGCCGTTTTCCCTGATGATCTTTCTGGTCGACTGGCAGATCGAAATCCGCGTGGGCGCGGGCCTTTTGGTCATCGCCATGGGCATCTATCTGGTGATCAACCGGAAACACCCCAAGTTTCTTGCCCGCGTTCATCCGGCGCGATTGGCACTTTGGTCCTTTCTGGCTGCGATGGCCCATGGGGCGGGATTGATGCTGGTCCCTATCTTTCTGGGCCTCTGCGCTGTCGGCGCAGATGAAACAGGCCATCTGGCAGCGCAGGCCTTGATGGGTGACAACGTGGTGACCGCCTTTGCCGTCGCACTGGCGCATACGTTGGCCATGACAATCGCGGGAGGGATAATCGCTGTTGTCATCTACGTTTGGCTTGGACTGAAATTCCTTTCAAGAACTTGGTTCAACCTTGATCTGGTCTGGGCGCTTAGCCTGATCGCAGTCGGCACCTTCGGGATCACATCCGCCATCGCCGGTCACTAGACCATAGAGGTCGCAATTTTCCAGAAAAACAACCGTGGGTCGGTAGCGGCATCGCAATAAACCCAGATGCCGGCAGCAAATTCTTGCCGGTCCTCAATTGTGTGCTAGTCTGAACGGTGGCGAGGGTGGTGTAACTACATATGGTGAAAAAGAAAAAAGTAGCCATTATCGGCGGAGGGTGTGCGAGTGTCGCAGCAGCCCTTGAGTTGACGCGCGCCCAGCATAACGGTGAATTCGAGGTTACGCTGTACCAGACCGGCTGGCGATTGGGCGGTAAAGGGGCGTCGGGGCGCGACGCTGAGACCGGACGGATCGAAGAACACGGGCTGCACCTGTGGATGGGGTTCTATGAAAACGCCTTTCGGATGATGCGCGAGTGTTATGCCGAACTTGATCGCCCTGCAGATCATCCGATGCGCACGTGGCAGGATGCTTTTGTGCCCGACAACTTTGTTGGTGTGACCGAACAGCTGGGCACCAATCAGTGGACGAACTGGGCGGCCTATTTCCCACCGGCTGCCGGATTGCCTGGTGATCCGCTGTCAGATCGGAACCCGTTTTCCGTCCGCGGATATCTGACGCGCTGTGTCCTGCTGGTGCGCACTCTGGTCCTGAGTGTTCAGGATAATAGGGCGGAACCCGTCCCCGGCGCGGGGGAAAGCCTGCCTGCTGCCGTCTCAGCCCTGGTCAACAGCCTTTTGCATTCTGTCCGGACCGACAAAAAGGCGTTTGCCGCGCGCACACTCAAGTACGGGCAACTGGCTGTCGGTGCCATTATCCTTGAGGCGATCAAGACGCTTCAGATGGCGATTGATGTCGTGACCTCTCGCAAGGAAGAGAAAAAGGCCGCATCACTTCTGGATCAGTTGGCCCTCGTGGTGAAACACCAGTTCGATCTGCTCATCGCCTCAGATCCTGAAGTGCGACGGATCTGGGAAATCGTCGATGTTGTATTGGCAATCATCCGAGGCGTCCTGCGGGATGGTCTGCTGTTTGCCTCCAACGGGTTTGAAGCAATTGATCATTATGACTGGCGCGAGTGGCTGGAACGCAATGGCGCCAGCAAGGCATCGCTGAACAGCGGCTTTATTCGCGGGTCATATGACCTGTTGTTCGCGTTCGAGGACGGCAATATCGAAAAACCGAGCCTTGCAGCGGGCCAGGCCCTGCGCGGGGCACTGCGCATGTTTTTCACCTACCGCGGGGCGCTGTTCTGGAAAATGCAGGCGGGCATGGGGGATATCGTGTTTACCCCCGCCTATGAGGTGCTGAAGAAACGCGGTGTAAAATTCGAGTTCTTTCACAAGTTGGAAAATGTGGTACTGTCAGAGGACAAATCCCACGTTGCCGCCTTGGACATGCGCATTCAGGCCAAGACGAAAAAGGGCGTGGACTACGATCCGCTGGTCGATGTCAAAGGATTGGGCTGCTGGCCCAGCAGGCCTCTGTATGACCAGCTTGCGAACGGTGCTGCGCTGAAGAAACAAGACTGGAACCCCGAAGCCTTTGGCGATGATCGGGCGGTCGGAAGCAAGACCCTCAAGGTCACCGAAGATTTTGACTACGTCGTTTTGGGCATTGGTCTGGGTGCCGTGCCAGAGGTCTGTTCCGAGTTGATCGCGGCAGATACGGACTGGCGGCAAATGACCGACAAAGTCAAATCAGTCGCCACGCAGGCCTTTCAGGTTTGGCTAAACAAGCCTGTTGAAGACTTGGGCTGGGATCTGCCGCCGATCAATATCTCAGGCTATGTCGAGCCCTTTGATACATGGGCCGATATGCGACAGCTGATCCACCGCGAAGACTGGGAAACGCCACCACAGGCGATTGCCTATTTCTGCAGCGTTCTGCCCGATGCAGAGGTGTTCGAAGACGGCGATACGTCCACCCCGCCCCAAGGTGCGCACAAACTGGTGCGCGACAACGCTATTCAGTTTCTGGACCGCGACGTGGGGTACTTCTGGCCTAAGGCGGTCAGTTCAGAAGGATTTGACTGGAGCCTTTTGCACGCTAGCGCATCAGAAGAAGGCGCCACCGAAGGGCCGGATCGTTTTGAAAGCCAGTTCTGGACCGCGAACATCGTACCGACAGACAGATACATTCTGTCCCTGCCCGATACCCTCCAATACCGCATCTCGCCCTTGGCGAACCATTTTGACAACCTGACGATTGCCGGAGACTGGACCGACTGTGGCCATCAGGCAGGATGCGTCGAAGCAGCGGTGATGTCGGGTCTGCTGGCCGCGTCGGCCTTGTCGGGCTACCCGCGCCTCGAACACATCATCGGTTACGATCATCCGTGACCTGAGCAAGAAGGATTGCAAAGCAGATTAATGGACAATCCAGAACGCATAAAGCGCCCGCAACCAGAGCGGACAAAGCCCAACCGTAATGTGCTGGGCGCACTTGGTCAGTCCGACGCTATGCTTGGCAGTCTGGACGCTGCGCAATCTCCGATTGATGGGGGTCACCCGCTTGGCCCCGGCTTTTCCGATCCAGTGCAGAAATCCGCGACCTATGGAAATGCAGGCAGCGATCCCTTTGGCCTCATTGATGAAGGCGTGCGGGCGGCTTCTGATCTGGTGGACGCGCATATTCGGCAGGGTGAGGAAACAGCGAAGTCCCTTGGAAAAAGCGCAGCAGGCATTTCGTTGGCGCAAACCGATGTGTCCGGCCTTTTGACCGGCCTGGTCAGAGCCTATTCAGATGTCGCGTCTGTCTGGGTCGATATCGTCGGATCGCTGGCGCACAGGATTGACGGCACGGGCGCGGCGAAGGCTGACCCGACCCAGACGCAGGGCCTGATCAGTACCATCGGCCTTAGCATTACCAGCGCGGGTAGCGTGGAAACCGGGATCGAGATGTTTCGGCCTGCTATGGATGTGCGCCCGCAGCCTCTTGTCTCAACATCTGTGACCCCGCCGGCGCAAATCACTGATGTCGCATTTGACGCCGGACAGCCGGGCACCGCAGGCAAAATCCGTGTCACCGTCCCGAAAGGGCAAACCCCCGGTGTGTATCACGGGCTTCTTTTGTCAGCTTCAGATCAGACCCCTGTTGGGGTTCTTACCCTGCGGGTTCTGGGACAAACACCGCAGGAGGGGCCTGCGTGACCTATCACGGCGTCGATACCGTATCGGTCGTATTGGATGAATACGGAGCGATGGTGCGCGACGTTATGGCAGACTATCTGCCCAAGCAGGAACCCCGCAAATATCTTTATGATCCGGTTGCGGATTATCCCTCCCGCGGCGGTAAGATGATGCGCCCCAGCCTGTGCATCGCCACTGCCCGCGCCTTTGGCGCAGAGCCGGAACGCGCAGTCCGGGCTGCGGCGGCAATTGAAATGCTGCATAATTCCCTGCTGATCCATGACGATATCGAAGATGAAAGCGAAGAGCGGCGCGGCAAGCCAACGCTGCACGCGATGCACGGTATTCCGATAGCACTGAACGCTGGCGATATGCTGGCCATGCTGAGCATCAGGCCGCTGTTGGAAAACGTCTATGATGCCAGCCCGTGGCTTTCTATTCCAATCATCCAAGACATGGAGCGGATGGCGCGTGAGTCCGCCGAAGGACAGGCGCTTGAACTGGGCTGGCGCAGGGACCCTGACCAGCGTCCGACCCGCGACGATTACCTGATCATGGTTCTGAAAAAGACCTGCTGGCTGGCAGCCATCTATCCGTGCCGGTTGGGCGCTATGCTGGGCAAGCGCAGCAAGATCACCAACGATGCATTCATCCGGTTCGGCTTCTTTTTCGGCGCGGCATTCCAGATTCAGGATGATGTCCTGAATCTCAACGGTGGTTTGACCTATGGCAAGGAAAGCTGCGGCGATCTTTGGGAGGCGAAATGGACGCTGATGCTGATCGATGTAGCCCAGTCCCTGACTGAGGCGGAGCGACCGAGGTTCGAGGCCTATCTGCGCAATTCACGTGAAACCCGCACCGAAGAGGACGTCGCATGGGTGCTTGACCTGATGAACCGGATTGGTGCCATCGAGAATGCGCAGATGTTCGCGCGCGGACTGGCAGGGGCGGCCCTTGGTGAGTTCTCGACATTGCTGAGCGACCTGCCTGACAGCCGCGACAAAAGGTTCATCCGCGATCTGATTACTTGGACCTTCCGGCGTGATCACTGAATTTGACGCCCCAGACATGTTCTGTGGCCAGGGGAGCAAACGAAATGACCGAACAAGATGGTTCTATTGATGACCTGTCGATCTGGCTCGATGGAATTGGGCTGAGCCAGTACCTTGCAGTGATGGCCGCGCAAGACATCACTTTGGAAACCATCGTCGAATTGGACGACGCGGATTTCCGGGAATTGGGAATTTCGATCGGCCACCGGAAGGCTTTGCGCCGCGCGATAGAAGCGCTCAAGTCCGACGATGTTGCCACCACTTCGACAGAACAGGGACAACGACGGCAGTTGACCGTACTATTCTGTGATCTGGTGGGCTTTACCGAGATGGCCCGCCGTTACGACGCCGAAGACATGGCCGCAATCCTCAGAAAGTATCAAGAACGCTGCTACAAGATCATCGAGGCTTGGGGCGGCAGGCCACTTGGTACGCAAGGAGACGGGGTGATCGCGTGCTTTGGCCTGCCGAAGGCCCAAGAGAACGACGCCGAACGCTGCGTACGTGCAGCGCTGGAAATGTCTGATGCGGTCAGGGCGCTGACATTCGACGACGGGCTGCAATTGCACTCTCGGATCGGGGTTGCGACGGGCCGAATGTACGTGCGCGGCGCAGTTGAAGAACCGGGCAATGTGGTGGGTGATGCGCTCAACCTTGCCTCGCGCTTGCAAGACTGTGCCAAGACCGACAGCGTAGTCTTGAGCAACGGCACCAAACGCTTGGTTGAGAAGGTTGCACGCCTGGAGACAATGGGCCCTCGTGCGCTGAAAGGCTTTGCTGATCCGGTCGAGATATGGAACGTTTCGGGTATGTTCGACATTGCGGACCGACTTGATGATCAAGGGCCTGCTGCTCACGAGGGATTGGTCGGACGCGAAGAAGAAATCCAGACGCTACGCCAACTGTGGGAAGACGCCAAAGGCGGCACCGGACGCGTCGCGGTGATCTCGGGAGACGCCGGTATTGGCAAATCCTACGTCCTTGATGCGGTGCGCAGCTTTGTTCAGGAAGACGACCACATCCACATCCGATATTTCAGCGCGCCATTCTATGAAAACAGCGCGATGTTTCCAATCATTGCGCAATTGACCCATGCCGCAGGGATCAAGGAGGACGACAGCAGTTCTGAGCGCCTCGAAAAGATCAAAACATTGGTTGGAGAAGACCCTCCGCTTGCGGTACCTCTGGTTGCAGACCTTTTGTCCGTGGATGTCGGCGATGCCTATCCACCGTTGGACATGACCGCAGCCCAGCAAAAGCTCGAGACTTTTGCCGCACTTCAGGCGCAGCTGTTACGCCACGCCAGTGAACACCCCGTCCTGATTTTGGCCGAGGACGCTCACTGGGCCGATCCGACTTCGCTTGAGTTTCTCACGGCGATAGTTCCCGACATCATACCTAACAACCGCGTGCTGCTTGTTGTGACCCACCGTCCGCCGCTGGATCTGGGCTGGAACGGTTATGATCATGTATCGTATCTGTCACTTGACCGACTGACCCCGACGCAGAGCCGCGAAATCGTCCAACGCGTGATGGGCGACAAGGCCTGCCCGGCAGAGGTGATGCATGACATCATCGAAAACGCCGACGGCGTGCCGCTTTTCGTGGAAGAGCTTGCACGGTCAGCGGCCGAACAGATCGATACGGATGGGGTCAGTCACATTAGGCTGCCATCCACCTTGGAAGACTCACTAAGGGGACGGCTTGACCGTCTGTCACTTGGCAAGAGCGTCGTGCAGACTGCCGCTGTCTTTGGCCGCCGGTTTTATTTATCGCTGTTGCGCCCAATTCTGCAAATGGACGAACGGCGATTGGCCCCCGCCATACAGGAACCCGTTGACGCCAATATCATCTTTCCAGCGGATGATCACGGGGATGAAACGATGCTGTTCCGGCACGCCTTGGTGCAGCACGCGGCCTATCAGGGCCTATTGCGCGCTCAGCGCAAAGAGCTGCATGCACGCATCGCCGAACTGCTGCTGGAACACAGGCCAGGACTGGCCGAGACAGAGCCAGAAACACTTGCGCGACATTTTGCAGGATCTGGCCAGTACGCAGAAGCGATACAGTACCTTCTTGCGGCAGGCCAACGTGCGACATCTCGGGCAGGCCAGATCGAGGCGACAAACCACTACCTTGCCGCGCTTGATCTGTTGAAAGAGCTTCCGGCCTCCCCGGAAAGGGATGCGCAGGAGGTGCTGTTGCAGGCGCTGTTGGGTGGCGCGCTGATGGCAACGCGAGGCTTTGCGGCACCCGATGTCTATGATGCTTTCGCCCGTGCGCGGGAGCTTTGCGTCGCATTGGGCGACAACCCGATGTACTGTTCGTGCCTTTACGGGCTGTTCACTGTCAACGCCTCACGCTCCAACAAGCAAGAAGCCATTGCGCTGGCTGAAGAAATGCTTGCGACCTTTGGCAGATCACCGGTCACCTCTTGGGCGATTGCCGCGCATTTCGCGGCCGGGAACGCGATGTTCTTTCAAGGCAAGCTGAAAGAGGCGCAACATCACTTTGAACACGCTGTGGCGCTTTATTCAGACGATCAGCATGGACCTTTGGTCGAACAATTCGGGGATGATCTCGCCGAATTTTCCCTGTGCTACCTGCAATGGGTGTACCTGCTTTATGGTCAGGTTGACGTCTCGGGCAGCTATCTGGACCGAGCGACGAAGATGGCCAACGATCTGAATAACAAGAACGCGCAGACGCGCTCCATCTCGTTCCAGATGGGCCGTGCGCAGGAATTGGGCGACATTGCCGCCGTGGCAGAAATTGCGCCTAAGGTGATCGATATCTCGATGAAGCAGGGCTATCCTTACTGGGCTACAGCGGGACAGATCGGGCTGGGCTGGGCGATGGCGAAGAGTGGTCAGGAGACAGGCATTGAGATGATCAACGCCAGCCTGGGTTTCTTTGACATGATCGGTCAACTGACGCCCCAGACCTATTGGCGGGGTTACCTGATTTCATCGCTGATCAGCGCAGGACGCAGGGACGATGCGATCAAGGCGGCGGACTATGCGCTGGAGCTGTCCGAAGCAGGTCTGGACAGTTTTTATCAGGCAGCATTGTTGCGATTGAAAGGACAAGCCTACCTGATGGAGCCCGCTCAGCCTGACCTGGCAGAAGCGTGCTATCGCGAGGGCATCGAGTTTGCCAAAGGGGCCGGGATCCACCTGCACGCATTTCAGTGCGTCCACAGCCTTGCCGACCTTTTGCACCAGCAAGGGCGCGGTGGCGATGCGCGGGAGATGCTGACGGAAGCAATTTCAGTCATTGAGGCTAAGGAAGACTTTGCCGAACTCGCGCAGGCCAAAACGCTTTTGTCGGCACTTGCGGGCTGAGACTGGATGCCCTCTGACAGCAGGCGCGTTCTGGTTCTGGGCGGCACAGGACATATCGGTGCCGCCATCGCGCGGCAACTGGCCAGTGACGGGTTTAAGGTGCGTGCATCCGGGCGTTCACCGGAGCCACGCGCAAACCTTGCGGGAGTTGATGTTCAGCAGCTTGCCGGTGACGACAGCCACACCACAAACCTTGAGGCATGGATGCAAGACTGCAGCCTTGTTGTTGATGCCGCAACGCCCTACCCGGTTTGGCGGCATGGGGCTCGTGGTTCGCATGTTGTTGCTGCTGCACGGCAACGCGCGCGCACCCTGATTGCCCTTGCCAAAGAACGGCACGCCGCCCTGATCCACATCTCTTCTTTCACAACTCTTCCAGCGACAGGCAGCATTCAGGACAAATTGCGCCTTGCAACCGTTCGTGGGATGCATCCCTATTTCGAGGTAAAGGAAACGGTCGAGCGGGAAATGCTGAACGCCTTGCGCACCGGAATGAAGGGGTGTGTGATCAACCCGGCTGCCTGCTTTGGCCCCTATGATCTGAAACCGGCCGATCAAGGTTTTGTCCCAATGCTGCTGCGAGGCAAAGTTGCCGGAACACTGAACCATCCTGTCAACGTGATTGATGTGCGCGATGTCGCGTCATATCTGAGCGCGATAGTGCAGCAGAATTTGCCGTTCCCGCAGGTGCCGTTGCTTGGGCATAATCTGAGTATAGATGCTTTGACACGTCAGATTTGCGCCTTGGCGGGTGTTCCGGCTCCAACGTTCCGCGCGCCCCTGTTGCTAAGCCTTGCCAGTGCCTACTGGGCCGAAAGCGCTGCGGCACTGGCGGGGCGCAGAACCCCTTGGCCGAGCCTGCCGATACTCTTGACCGCTGCGGGTCGGAACATGGCGCTCAGCAAGGAACAGATTGCCTTGGGCATCCGCCCTCGCCCGCTTGAGCAAACGCTCATTGATGCCATCGACTGGTACCGCCAGATCGGACGCTGCTGATCGGGTGACCAGCCGCTATTCCAGCACCCCGCCAGTCACCAGCCGCGCTAGGCGCTTGTTCAGAACGGTATCGGGCGACTTGAGATAATATTCGGTTTGGCTGGCAGTCCCGGCAGAAGCCGCTTCCATCATTTCCATATCCTGTTTGTTATGTATGGCACGTTCCATGAAGGCGTCTGTCATCTCCTGAATGCCAGTTTCATAATCAGGATTGTCATCGAACAGATCGCTGGCTGCCCTGATCAGTCGGGGCAGCGCGGCCTCAGTGCGCACCCAGTCTTCGGAGGTGATCAGAACGGTCTGATCCAGCACACGGTTCAACAAGGCCTGCTGGCTGAATTCTGTGCCCACATGAAACGCCTCAGGCAGCACCGTATCGGCGAAAGCATTGTAAAGGTGCGCATACTTTTCGGCTGTTTCGACCTCCGACTTCAGGAGACCTCTGGTTGCTTCGGCAAAGTCCTTTTTTTCCCCGGACGATAGCAGCTCGCGCATATTGGCGATGTGCCCTCTCAAATCTGCCTCAGCTCCCTCCAGATCCCCTTTCATGTTGATTTTCAAACCAACAAAGGCACCCACTGACCCGACGAAGGTAAAGAGCTCGGCCCTGAAGCTCAGCACCTCGGTAGAGCGGCGGTTCAGCTCGCTTTTGAAATAGGTCTTTGACAGAGGCCAATAGCCGTAGAGCCGCTCTGCTTGAGGGAACAGCGTTTCGGTGAACTGATTAGGCACCGTTTGAGCCGGGACGCAGAAGTCAGGTTTATCGTAGTGTCGACGTCTTGAGCCCGGTGCCAGCCCCCACTGTCGCGACAGGACGGTATCCGCTATGGTCGCGGGACTGACGATTGAGATCAGACTCGCGGCCTCCGATTGGCAATATTCTTTTGCCTTGCCTGCCCGCGTGACCTGCGCGTTGAATGCAGCGATATCAAGCGCCTCACCCGACGAGATCGACTCAAGCAATTCTGGGTCGGTAGTCACCGCAACCGCGCCCGTCGCAAACCGTTCGCGTATTGCCAGTTCAGATACTTCGCCACGCTCAAGATGGTCACTGAAACCTCCCAGCAGGAACTCCTTGGACACTTTACGGGAATGCAGATTGAACGGTTTGGTCCGCCCCGGCAACCTGCACCGATACCGCAACTCAACGGGGTGATCTGCGTCGAACCCGTCAGCTTTGCTGACCACTTCCATTGCCCGGCTCTTGTCGCTTTGACGCCAGCCGAATACCTGTTCGACGCTGTCGACCCTTTGCCATTTGCTGGTGCCGATACGTTCATAGAGGGTGTCGCCCGCTTCCCTGACCAGGTCTGCATTGATCGAGAAAGGTCTCAACGATTCAAAAACTTTCACAACACGGTCGGGCCCCGGATAGGAAAACTTGGGTCTCAGCCCCAAAAGTTCGGTGATCGGTTGCGTCGGGTAATCCGTGATCGACACGTGCAAAGGCTCTTCCAACTCGCGCATATCGGCCAGTTTCTGTATGCGGTGACGGCGCTGGACCAACCCCTGATAGCAGGCATTCTGCGTGTGCCGTGAATCTCGGAACTGCTTGAGTGAGAACTGATTGATCGGCAGATCGCCCCCCAGCAGTTGCAGCACGAAACCCTGACCAAGGGCCAAGGGCTCACCCTCGTCCTTTTGCGCATTCTTTTCCTTGAGGTCATCTGCCAGCAGACTCACCCAACTATTAACGGACTCGTGCTGTGTTTCATGCACTTGGGTCTTGGGCGGCGTGTGGCTATGAAGCTGGATGATCGACCTTTCCTGTGCCTGCGCACCGCTCATCAGCGCGGGCAACACCTCGGCAGTCATATCCAGAATATCCCGCTTGGCCCGGTCTTGACTCATATCGATGCTAAGCCAGTCGTTCTCGGGTGATCTGATCTTCGACCCCATTGTCGGGATGCCTGCGACCTCGCTCGCCGTGATCGCGGTGCCTGTGTCATCAACAAAGGAAAACGCTGAAACAAATCCGGTGGTCACAAGATGGCGACACCCCTTCTCCGCCATGAGACGCGGATCACCTTGGTCATACTCTTGATAATCCTTGTCATCAAACCAATCGTAGCATTTGACAGGCACAGCCAGATTAATCTCTCGCGCGCGCCGCTTGGCAACCGCATTCAAGGTCGAGTTCATCTGATCGAAATCGCAGATGATCAAGTAGACGAAGTCGCCCCAAGCCTCGAACCGCATGTGTTTTTCCACGTGCAGGTATTCTGAGACAAAGGTGTTCAGGGACGCATGATCCGCCTTGACTGGTAGCACGCGGATTGATGCGTTGGGCATGGTAAAGGACCCGCCCACAGCCTCCGATGCACCGCGTGCGGTATTGAAGAAATTCATCGTCCGGATGTAGTCCAGATCAAAGGCATCCTCGGCATCATCTTGGTCTTGCCCCAATGGAGCGGAGTCTTCTTGTGGCGACGCACGCTGACTTGTGACGTCCGGCTTTACGCTTTGCGCGGGAACGTCTGCTGCCTCCTTGTCCTTGCGCGCGCGTTCTTTTGCCAGCGCCTCCATGTAGGCGCCCGCTGTCCACCCGTCCTTGCGCCCCCGCCAGACCAGAGTATCCGCCAGCCCATAGGTCATATCGACTTGCATCCAAAGCGGGCAAACCGGTGTCAGGGACGACACCAAGGTGCCATCGGCCTCTCTTTCTTCTGCCACCTCAAGGCCCAGCGATTCAACAATCGGCAACCCGGCGAGGCTATGCACATCAATCCGGAATCCACCGTCCAATTGACCCAGCAGCATGTTCTGCGGACCCAGCAGACCGCCGCGTGCGATCGACTTGACTGGCATCTTGGCCGAGGTGATCGCCTGATAGCAGGTGGCATGCGGATCGCCCGCATCTCGGAACTGTTTGAAATTGATCGTGTTCGCGTAAGCCCGTGGGAACATCGACCACAGCATGTCGCGCGCACCGGAGACCCAATCCTTTGGGTTTATCCATGACTTCAGCTTTTCGGGCTGCAATTGGGCGCGAAAGGTTTCCTGCTCAAGAAAGTCAGGCAAAACCGGGCTTCCCGTGATCCCATCACTGGCGATCCCTGCAAATGTCTTGGCCAGATCGGCACCCAGCCGTGTGAACCCGGCAACCGTGCTCGATAGCTGCTGTATCGGCTTGGTGATCGTGTCCATGCTGGGCGGAATATCGAAAAGCCCCGCCGCCCGGTTTTGGTAGACGGACAGAAACGGCCGGTAATCCTGCACTTCTCCGGCGTATGCATGCGCCGCGCGCTTGGTGCTGACCTGAAAGACGCGCCGGGCGCCGTGGGGGTCTCTTACCCATTCACTGACCGACGGATCAAGTTTCGCCAGCAGCTTGGGCCAGCCATAAACCTCCCGCCCGGTGCTCATCGACATTTCATTGTCAACAAAGATGAAAGGCGAGGTGAAAGCCCAATCGTGAAATTCAGCGCCATCTGGCGTCATGTTCAGCCAGCGCAGCGGGATGCCAAAGGCCACCTCGCGCTGCGAAACCCAGCCCATGTTGGCCGCTTGCAGCGACATGCGGCCATAATCAAGAATGACCAGATAGACGAACGGAATGAACGGTTTGAACTGCACCAGATGCGGCGCCTGGTTGAGGTAGTTGTTACAGAACGTCTCAAGCCGGGACAGGCTGGCGCGCAGCGGAAAGACCGACATCGTCACATCGCTGAACGCAAAGGGCGGCGACATCTGAAGCGAACTGGCCGCGCCACGGGCCGTATTGTAGGGAATGGCAGACATGGTGCGCGCCCCTTGAATGACCGAGAGTAAAACCTCTCGCCGAAAGCGTAGGTTAAAGGCCTGTTTCAAACAAGTCTTTCGGCCCGCTCTGGCCACGGGCGGGTTCGCGCTCACCTAAAGTTCACCTGATATTGATCCCTTCGATTCGCCTATCCGCCGTTTCGAGGCGCGACAGGTTTGGCAAGTCTCTGCTGATCCCGGAAGAGTTGTAGCGCTAACAGTATGCAAAGGTATACCGTCGCATCACCCCGTCGAAATGCTCCCGCAGTAAAAAGTTAAGGCAATACCGTCACTTGACAAAAAATTTACGAAATTAGGGGGAATTTTAGAAATCATTTTACAAAAAAATCGAACGAACACAGCGCCCAATGTTTTGCGTTTACCATTAGGCGTATGGTCCCCCCAGAGAAACACCAGCCCCAATCTTGTCAGATTTGCCGGGTGTTTCGTGAGGAGGGATACAATGAACACTCAAAACCAGCCAAAACTGGCGGCCTTTCCGCCGTCCGCTGAAACCGTCAAGCGCGCGCATGTGACGGCGGATGATTACGCGCAGATGTACGCAGCATCCGTATCTGACCCAGAAACATTCTGGGCTGACCAAGGCAAGCGCGTTGATTGGATGACACCCTTCACAAAGGTAAAGAACACATCGTTTGAACCGGGCAACATCGATATCCGCTGGTTTGAGGACGGCACGCTGAACGTCAGCGCCAACTGCATTGACCGCCACCTTGAGACGCGCGCTGATCAGACCGCAATTATCTGGGAACCGGACGACCCCTCCAAAGAGGACGCCCAGCACATCACCTACCGCGATCTGCACGCTTCGGTTTGCAAGATGGCGAATGTTCTGAAGGAGCTCGGTGTCGAAAAGGGCGACCGGGTCGTGATCTACCTGCCGATGATCCCCGAAGCCGCCTATGCCATGCTGGCCTGTGCCCGGATCGGCGCCATTCATTCCATCGTTTTCGCCGGTTTCTCCCCGGACGCCTTAGGGGCGCGTATCAACGGTTGTGACGCCAAGGTCGTCATCACCGCAGATCACGCGCCCCGGGGCGGACGAGAAACGCCTTTGAAATCCAACACCGATGCTGCGCTGCTGCATTGCAAAGACAGCGTGAAGTGTCTGGTGGTGAAACGGACGGGCGGTCAGACAACTTGGACCGACCGTGACTATGATTGCAATGCGCTGATGGCCGACGCTTCGGCAGAGTGCGCACCTGCGGAGATGAACGCCGAAGACCCGCTGTTCATCCTCTACACTTCCGGCTCCACCGGCCAGCCCAAGGGGGTGGTGCACACATCCGGTGGCTATCTGGTGTATGCCTCCATGACCCATGAGATCGTATTCGATTATCAAGATGGCGACGTGTTCTGGTGTACGGCGGACGTCGGCTGGGTCACCGGCCACAGCTATATCGTCTACGGCCCCCTCGCCAACGGAGCGACCACGATCATGTTCGAAGGGGTCCCGACCTTTCCCGACGCAGGCCGGTTCTGGGAAGTCTGTGCCAAGCACAAGGTCAACCAGTTTTACACCGCTCCGACAGCGATCCGCGCGCTGATGGGCGCAGGGAACGAGTGGGTGGAAAAGCATGATCTCAGCGATCTGCGTCTTTTGGGTTCAGTCGGAGAGCCGATCAATCCAGAAGCCTGGAACTGGTACAACGAGGTGGTCGGCAAGGGCAAATGCCCCATCGTCGATACCTTCTGGCAGACCGAAACGGGTGGGCACATGCTGACCCCCCTACCCGGTGCCACAACCCTGAAACCCGGTGCGGCACAGCAGCCCTTCTTTGGCGTGCAGCCCGTGGTGCTGGAACCCACCAGCGGTGAAGTTGTCGAAGGCAACGGTGTCGAGGGTGTGCTGTGCATCGCGGGCAGCTGGCCGGGCCAGATGCGCACCGTCTGGGGCGATCACGAGCGGTTCGAGAAGACCTATTTCAGCGACTACAAGGGCTATTATTTCTCGGGTGACGGTTGCCGCCGGGATGAGGATGGCGATTACTGGATAACCGGGCGCGTGGACGACGTGATCAACGTCTCTGGCCACCGGATGGGCACGGCGGAAGTGGAAAGCGCACTGGTTGCCCATGCCAAGGTCGCCGAGAGCGCCGTGGTCGGCTACCCGCATGACGTCAAAGGGCAAGGCATCTATGCCTATGTGACCCTGATGAATGGCGAGGAACCTTCCGACGAACTGCGCAAGGAGCTGGAGACATGGGTCCGCACGGAGATCGGCCCCATCGCCAAACCCGACCTCATTCAATGGGCCCCCGGCCTGCCCAAGACACGCTCAGGCAAGATCATGCGCCGCATCCTGCGCAAGATCGCCGAGGACGATTTCGGTGCCCTGGGTGACACCTCGACCCTCGCCGATCCATCAGTGGTTGATGACCTGATTGAAAACCGCATGAACCGGAGGAATGCATGATGGACGGCTCAGCGACGCCTGCCACCGCCCCCGTGTTGATCCTGCTTGGCCCTCCCGGCGCGGGCAAAGGCACGCAGGCTCGGATGCTTGAGGAAAGCCACGGTCTGATCCAGCTTTCGACGGGTGACCTGCTGCGCGCCGCTGTGGCAGCGGGCACGGACGCGGGCAAGCAGGCAAAGGCCGTGATGGAAGCGGGTGACTTGGTCAGCGATGAAATCGTGATTGCCATCCTGCGCGACCGTCTGGCAGAGCCCGATTGCGCCAGTGGCGTGATCCTCGATGGCTTTCCGCGCACGACCGTTCAGGCCGAGGCGCTGGATACGCTGCTGGCCGACACCGGGCAACGGATCAATGCCGCCGTCAGTCTTGAGGTCGAGGATGCCGCGATGGTCGCGCGTATCTCGGGCCGGTTCACCTGTGGCAGCTGCGGCGAAGGCTATCACGACAGCTTCAAGCCCACCGCCAAGGCAGGTGTCTGCGACAACTGCAGCTGCACCGATATGAAACGCCGCGCGGACGATAACGCCACAACAGTGGCGCAGCGGCTTGAGGCCTACCACGCTAAGACAGCGCCGCTGATTGATTATTACCAGAACAAGGGGACGCTCTCCCGTGTCCCCGCCATGGGGGCCATCGACGAGATTGCCGCCCAACTGAACAGCGTTGTGTCACAAGCCACGACATAACGCCCTTGGAGTTCGGAGGCTCAAGCGCGGCCCCCGACGCACAAATGGAGGAGGGACCAATTCATGTCTCAACAAAACAGCTCTAACAACGCATATTGGCAAGCCAATATACGCCTTATCCTGATCAGCCTCGTCATCTGGGCGCTGGTCTCATTCGGGTTCGGGATCATCCTGCGCCCGCTTCTGGCCGGCATCGCCGTGGGTGGCACCGACCTTGGCTTCTGGTTCGCCCAGCAGGGCTCAATCATCGTCTTCCTGATCCTGATCTTCTTCTACGCATGGCGCATGAACAAGCTCGATAAGGAACACCGCGTGGACGAGGAATAAACACAATGGATCAGTTTACACTCAATCTGCTGTTCGTTGGCGCGTCCTTTGCGCTCTACATCGGCATCGCGGTCTGGGCCCGCGCGGGATCGACATCAGAATTCTACGCCGCCGGTCGCGGCGTGCACCCTGTCACCAACGGGATGGCCACCGCCGCCGACTGGATGTCCGCAGCCTCGTTCATCTCGATGGCGGGCCTCATCGCCTTCACCGGCTATGACAACTCGTCCTTCCTGATGGGCTGGACGGGCGGTTACGTGCTGCTGGCGCTGCTGTTGGCACCCTACCTGCGCAAGTTCGGCAAGTTCACGGTGTCCGAGTTCATCGGCGACCGGTTCTATTCCAAGACCGCGCGCATGGTGGCGGTGATCTGCCTCTTGGTGGCCTCCATCACCTACGTGATCGGTCAGATGCAGGGCGTGGGCATCGCCTTTGGCCGGTTCCTCGAGATCGACGCCTTCTGGGGTTTGCTGATTGGGGCCTGTGTGGTGTTCGCCTACGCCGTTTTCGGTGGCATGAAGGGCGTGACCTATACGCAGGTGGCACAGTACTGTGTTTTGATCACCGCCTACACGATCCCGGCGGTCTTTATCTCTCTGCAACTCACCGGCAATCCGATCCCGGCGCTGGGTCTGTTTGGCTCAACCGAAAGCGGGGAGCCGCTCTTGGCGAAACTGAACCAGATCGTGACTGACCTTGGCTTTGCCGAATATACGGCGGCCCATGGCTCGACCATCAACATGGTGCTTTTCACCTTGTCGCTGATGATCGGAACCGCCGGTCTGCCCCACGTGATCATGCGCTTCTTTACGGTGCCCAAGGTGTCTGACGCACGCTGGTCCGCTGGCTGGACGCTGGTCTTCATCGCCCTTCTCTACCTGACCGCCCCTGCGGTGGGTGCCATGGCGCGGCTCAACATCTCCGAACTGATGTGGCCCAACGGCACGGATGCCCCTGCAGTCAGCGTCGAGCAGATCGAGAGCGATCCGGAGTACGCCTGGATGGCGACGTGGCAGAAGACCGGTCTTCTTGGATGGGAAGACAAGAACGGCGACGGCCTGATCCAGTACTACAACGACAAGAACGCCGATCTGCAGGCCAAGGCGGAAGCTAACGGCTGGGAAGGCAACGAGTTGACCAACTTCAACCGTGACATCCTCGTGCTTGCCAATCCCGAGATTGCGTCGCTCCCCGGCTGGGTGATCGGCCTTGTGGCGGCGGGTGGTCTTGCGGCGGCTCTGTCCACAGCGGCGGGTCTGCTTCTGGCGATCTCCTCGGCGGTGTCTCACGACTTGCTCAAGGGTCAGCTGACCCCGAACATGTCGGAAAAGAAGGAACTGATGGCCGCACGTATCTCCATGGCAGCGGCGATCGTGGTGGCGGTTCTCTTGGGCCTCAACCCACCGGGATTTGCGGCGCAAACCGTGGCCTTGGCCTTCGGACTTGCGGCAGCCTCGATCTTCCCTGCGCTGATGATGGGTATCTTCTCGACCCGTATCAACAACGTGGGCGCGGTCGCGGGCATGCTGGCCGGTCTGGTCGTTACGCTGCTCTACATCTTCCTGCACAAGGGCTGGTTCTTCATCCCTGACACCAACTCCTTCACCGATGCCGATCCGCTGCTTGGACCGATCAAGTCGACCTCGTTCGGTGCCATCGGTGCGGCGGTCAACTTTGCGGTGGCCTACATCGTCTCCGGCATGACCAAGGAAACCCCGCAGGAGATCAAGGACCTTGTCGAAAGCGTCCGCATCCCGCGTGGTGCAGGCACCGCTGTCGAGGGCCACTAAATAAGCCAACAGGATATCGCCGGGGTACCTTCGGCGATGATCCACCTTCAAAAACGGTCCTGCCCGCGTCAATGTGGGCAGGACATCCCTGAAAGAAGGCCAGCCACATGTCCGTTCCGGCTTCTTTGACCCAGTTTCTTGCGACCGTGCACCCTTATGACAGCCTGACTGAGGCCGAACTCGAAGCACTTTGCGCGGCGTGCGACGCACAAGAATTTGCTGCCGGTGATAAGGTCTTTGCAATTGGGGACGTGGCGACCAATCTCTACATCATTGCCGCGGGTGAAGTTGAGATCACGGACGAAACAGACGTTCAGCTTTCCATTCTCGGTCCTCGAAACTCCTTTGGCGAACGTGCGCTTTTGCGCGCTGAGGACGCCAGCCGCACAGCCACCGTCACCTCTGACGCGACATTGATTGTGATGCCGGCCGCAACACTTTTCACACTGATAAAAACGCACCCGACTGTCGCGAAATTTTTCGACCGCCGCCGACCTAGCCGAAGCGATCGAAAAGATCTGGCAACCCTTCCTATAGAGCGGTTGATGACACGCAACCCGATCACATGTGCGCCTCATACGTCGGTCCGGGACGCCGCCGCCGAAATGCACAAGGCGCATATATCCTCAATCTGCGTTACCGACGCCGGAGAATTTAAAGGAATCGTAACCCTTCGTGACATGACCGGTCGGGTTGTGGCAAAGGGGGCCGACACCAACGGCCCGATATCTGCGGTTATGACCGCAACACGGCTGACGCTGGGACCCAAAGCCTTGGTCACAGACGTTCTTCACCTGATGGTGGAACGCGGTATTCGACATGTGCCGATTGTCGATGGGTCCAAACTGCTTGGCATCGTAACGCAGACTGATTTGACCCGCGCTCTTGCAATGTCTTCGGCAGATCTGGTTGGTCGAGTAGCAAAGGCAGAAGATGCCGCCGCCATGGCGCGGGCAACAGCGGAAATACCACATCTGTTGGTTCATTTGGTAGAAGCAGGCAACCGACACGAGGTCATCACGCGCCTGATCACTGACATCGCCGATACGGCAACACGCCGATTGCTGGCACTGGCCGAGGTCAATCTTGGCCCGCCGCCGGTTCCCTACCTCTGGCTTGCCTGTGGATCGCAAGGGCGCCAGGAACAGACAGGGGTTTCTGATCAGGACAATTGTCTGATCCTGGCAGACACCGTGAGCGAAAGTGACATGCCGTATTTCGCGGCGCTTGCGAAATTCGTGAGCGACGGGCTGGACACCTGCGGATATTTCTACTGTCCCGGCGACATGATGGCGACCAATCCACGCTGGTGTCAGCCGCTGCGCATCTGGCGAGACTATTTCGCAAGCTGGATCGAAAAGCCTGACCCGGAGGCGCAGATGCTGGCCTCGGTCATGTTTGACCTGCGGCCTATTGGCGGTGACGAAAGCCTTTTTGACGATCTTCGGGAAGGAACGCTTGAACGGGCTTCAAAGAATTCGATCTTTACGGCGCACATGATCTCCAATTCGCTCAAGCATCAGCCGCCTTTGGGGCTTTTGCGCGGGCTGGCGACGATCCGGTCGGGCGAGCATCGGCATCAACTAGACCTCAAGCATAACGGGGTCGTCCCCGTGGTAGATCTGGGGCGGATCTATACGTTACAGGGGCGCTTGCCCCCAGTGAACACCCGCGCCAGACTGGAAGCCGCGCAGGCGGCAGGCGTTTTGTCAAAAGCAGGTGCCGCTGATCTTCTGGATGCCTACGATCTCATAGCAATGACACGGCTTCAGCATCAGGCCGCACAGGTCAGGGCAGGAGAGAAACCGGACAATTTCCTTGCCCCCTCGACGCTGTCCGATTTCGAACGCAGTCACCTGCGGGATGCCTTCGTGGTTGTGAAAACCATGCAATCTGCTGTGGCTGCTGGAAAAGGGACCTTAGGATGATCGCATGTTTGTAGAACTCATCGCTACCGTTTTTGCCGGGATCGCTTGCGCGGGCCTTGCTTTACTGCTGAACATCATAACCGGGCGTCGCCTTCCGAAATGGGTGATGCCGGTGGCGGCAGGACTGGGTATGATCGGCATGACGATCTCCAACGAATACACTTGGTTCAGCCGCACGGCAGAGCGATTACCTGATGGTGTCGAGATCGCGATGACCGTTGAAGAGCAAAGCTGGCTGCGACCATGGACGCAGGTCTGGCCCTATACGAAGCGCTTTGTAGCGGCGGACACCGGCACCGCCCGAACCAACGAGAACCTGCCGGACCAGCGCATGGCTGATCTTTACTTCTTTGGCCGCTGGTCGCCTGTCAATCAGGCCCCGATGATCTTTGATTGCGCCGCGGGCCGTTCCGCATTGCTGATCGACGGCGCGACCTTTGCGGCGGACGGTGCGGTGGTCAATGCAGAGTGGGAGACCATGCCGGACGACGATCCTATCCTCGAACTGGTTTGCGGGACCTGACATGTTCGCCCGCCTCTCCCTGCGCTTTCGCATCTTCCTGTTTTTCTGCCTTCTGGCAGCAGGAGGCGCGGCGCTGGCGTGCGCCTCTCTTTATCTGGGGTGGTCACGGGCGGAAAACGTATTGCCGACGGCCCCTTTTCTGACCGCTTTTGTGATTTTCGCATTCCTCAATACCGGTCTTGCTGTTGCTGTCTGGCTGCTCTTTGATGAAAATGTTGCCAAGCCAATTAACAGACTTGCCGCCGATCTGCGCCTGCGGGCGCATTCAGGCGTAAACGCCGAGGTCGAGACGCAAGCTGCGCGGTATCTGGGTGATCTGGCTCCTGCTGCAAACGCCGTCTCGACCGCATTGTCGAGCACAGTGATAGATACCGCAAAGCAGGTCGCGCGAGAGACCGAGCGGCTCAAGGCGGAAACAGCACAGCTCACCGCGCTGCTCACCGAGATCCCCGTGGCGACGATCCTTGTAAATACCGCAGATGAGATCGTGCTTTACGACGGTCAGGCAGCCGAAGTGCTGTCCACAATCGCCCCTGCTCGGCTCAAGGCACCACTGACTGACTATTTTGATTCCACAGACCTGTTAAGCGCCCAAGAAGAGATGATAAAAAGAGGGGCGGAAGTGTCTTTCGTCCTTCAGGATCACAGCCGAAAACTGCGATTTGACGCGAAAATGAAGGCGCTGGAAACAGATGGTTACATATTGGTGATCAATGTTGGAGAAGGGGCGCAGAAATTCATCGAAGCTCGACCGCTCGTTTTCGATTTTGATCTTTTGAATAAGAGCGAAGCAACTGAAATCCACGACACCGCGTTGCGTAATTTGTGTTTCGTCGCCTTCGATACCGAGGCAACGGGCCTTTCGGTTGAGAAAGATGACGTCGTACAGCTTGGTGCTGTCCGCGTATTGAATGGGCGAATTGTTCACGGTGAGGTGGTAGACACCTACGTCAATCCAGGGCGCCCGATCCCGCCCGCCTCGACCCTCATTCATCAGGTGACCGATGGTGATGTGGCCGGTGCACCAGATTTCGCGACAGCCGGGCGCAATTTCCACCATTTCGCACGCGACGCAGTTCTGGTTGCCCACAACGCCCCATTCGATATCGGGCTACTGCGCCGGTGCGCGTCAGATATGGGCGTGGACTGGAGCCATCCTGTTCTTGATACCGTGCTATTGTCAGCGGCCGTTTTCGGCACAACCGAAGATCACTCCCTTGACGCTCTTTGTGAGCGCCTGTCGATTTTGATCCCGCCTGACTTGCGCCACACCGCGATTGGGGATGCGCAGGCAACCGCCCAGGTGCTGGTCAAGCTCATTCCGCTTCTCGAAGGCAAGGGATTGGTCCGCTTTGGACAGGTCATCGCCGAAACACAACGACATGGTCGCCTTTTGAAGGATCTGAACAAGCGGCAGTCCGAAAAACCCGTCGACGGCACCAATGTCGGTCGTCCTTCGCAGACGGGACAGTCATAAATCAGGTTTCTGAGATAACCGGTCGGCGGCTATGCCTCAAATGAGAGCGCCCAGATCGGATTTCCGAGGCGGTGTTGGTCAACCACACCACCAACACCTTTCGCGAAAACTCTCAATTACTGCAGAAGTTTTCAATAATTTGCGGAAGAAAAACTCAAATTTCAACAGTTACCGCCTGGCTCCGAAAGACAGTCTTAAGACGCTGCTGACACAACGCGACTGAACAAAATAAGGTAAGTCCGTTGGACTATTCAGAGTCGATAGATGAAGCCAAGGTCATCATTGATCAGGCGATGCGCGATGCCATTGCCGGGTATGTAGTCATTAATCTGGGCGGCGTTGTTCTGTCAAGCAATCAAGCCTTTTGCGCCATGCTGGGACACGACATGCCGTCGTTCCATGGCACGGATTTCAAACAGTGCTTCCGCGAGAATTACCGCGGATTGGCGGCAGACTGGTTGGCCGAAATCCAGTCCGGCGCTGATGTTAATCTGCGACAACTCAGCGGGCTGCTTCATGCCGATGGCAGTACCCGCATGATCGATCTGAATGCGTCGATCGACAAGGATGAGCGCGGATTGCCGGCACGGGTTGTTCTGGCTGCCTGGGACGTTACTGAAATTCTTTCTCGTGGGTCGCGGACCAAAGCCGCAAAGAACATGCTTGAATTGGCTTTGGGCGTAAACAGGATCGGTACGTGGGAACATGTGCCGGATACTGGTGAATTCACAATGGATGCAACCGCAGAGACTCTCTTTGGCTATGCGAAAGGGACCTATCCGAAACGCAGTTTTACAGAGCATCTGCAGCACCACATGCCAATCGCTCTGGATGAGAAACTGCGCGATGTCCTTGCGGCCTTTACGCACCCGGATGAAGGCAGGAAGGAAAGCACGCTGACGGTCAAGGTACGGTTGATCCGGCAGGCGGATGGCACAGCTTCGTGGATGCGCATCGGCGAACGGATCATCGACCATCCTGTTTTACTCGGCGCAAAAAAGGTCATTGGAACGGTTCAGGACGTCGACACGGAAGTCAAAGCATTCATCAAACTATAGGAAACCCAGCGCGCGCTGAAAAGGAGCACACAGCTGGTTGACGCAGCCACCGATGCCAGCTGCATCGGCATCTGGCGCGTCGTGCCGGCAAATGAAGACTGCTGGTATTCCGACAGCTGGTTCAAGGCCTTGGGATATCAGCCAGACGAACTGCCGCATGACATGGAGATGTTCACAAACCTTTTGCATCCCGATGATGTGGAACCGGTATTTGCCAATCTTGAGAAAACGGTGAACAGCGACAGTGATAGTTTCCATGCAGATTTTCGTCTTCGACGAAAAGACGGATCCTATGCGTGGTTCGGATCTGCGGGAATGAAGATCACGGATGAAGACGTCGAAGACGGCGTAGCTATCGTTGGCGCCCAGATCGACATCAGCGAGAGGGTGGAGGCGAAGGATCGCGTCGAAGCCGCCGCAGTTTTGGCACGCAGCACATCCGCACGGCTGAAACGATTGACGGAAAATGTAGCCGGCGCAATCTTTGAGTTTAAGATCGATGCCAAGGGTGACGTCTCCTTTCCGTATTTCACGTCAGGATTGCCGAAACTACTGGGCATCTCATCTGCCATTCTGGAGCAGGACGCCAATCTGGCCTTTCTAAACGTGCATGTTGAAGACCGGCTTCGGGTTCAGGAAGACATTCAAGAGTCAGCGAGGACATTGGATGTATTCAAGATTGTCTATCGGCTCGTGCACCCTAAGCGCGGCTTGTTATGGTTGCGCGCCAGTTCGACGCCAATCGCATTGCCCGAAGGTGGCGTCGTCTGGCACGGCAGCCTGTTTGATGTCACCAAGGAAATGCACCGCGAGAAAGAGCTGGAAGAGATGGTATGGTTGCCGCCCTCCCCAGTCGGCATCGCAATGTGCCAAAGATGTGGTCGTACACGGCCACGCTAGAGAGAGGACGGCAATATGATTGATACAATGATCGGTGTAGATTTGGCAAAGAATGTCTTTCAACTGCATGGGGCTTCGTTG
>NZ_JAABNT010000020.1 GCF_010667575.1 Sulfitobacter sediminilitoris | reverse complement strand
TCTGAAGTGGCGCGCTGAGCGCAAAGACAGCATATTCGCCGCTGATCGTACCGCGCAAGGCCGACCCATTGTCGTCCGCATAGAGGACTGTATTTTCCGCCCAGTCCGAAAGGTCGCCATCAAGTGTGAGATCTCCTACCGCGACAGGCGTAGGCGGAGTCTGGTCGCCCGGGTCGACAATCAAATCGACGTTGGCGTAATCACCGGGCAGGAAAATGCTGTTGTTGATATCCGCCAAGACCCGCACGCTGTCCACGATGCCTGCCAGCGCCAAAGGCACGGCCACCTCGGCAATGGTACCATCCGCCGCATAACGTGCATCAAGGTCTGCAACAAATGTCTCGCCCGAGTTCCCGGCATAGAGTGCGGCACTCCCATCCACCGCAATCTCGATATTGTATTCCGCCCCGCCAGCGAATCCCCAGATCTGATGGCCGGTGGAACGATCCAGATCCGTGTCCAGCCAGATCGTCGTCGCCTGCCCGATCTGAAGTGGCGCGCTGAGCGCAAAGACAGCATATTCGCCGCTGATCGTACCGCGCAAGGCCGACCCATTGTCGTCCGCATAGAGGACTGTATTTTCCGCCCAGTCCGAAAGGTCGCCATCAAGTGTAATGTGTCCGACTACTACGGTCGCGGGCACAGATTGTCCCTCGACCGGCACAACCAAGTCTATGTTGGAATAGTCTCCTGGCAGAAATACCTGATCGTTTACATCCGCATAGACGCGAAAGGCGTTATCAAGACTGAGCACGGACGCTGGGAAAGCCACTTCAATGGTCAGGTTGTCAGGGCCGTATTCTACCTCAAGCTCGGCAATGAGTGTCTCCCATCCCGCTCCGCTATAGAGGGCCGCCGATCCGTCCGCCGCGATTTGGATATTGTATTCAGCGCCACCAGTGAATCCCCAGATCTGATAACCAGTGGAGCGGTCTAGGTCTGTGTCGAGCCAGATGGTCGTTCCTGTCCCAATTGCAGCTGTCCCGCTGATCGCGAATATCGTCCCGTTTGCCCAGGTTTCGCCATAGAGCGCGTAATCGCCAAACCCGGTTTGCGAAAACAAGGGCCGTACATCATTCCAATCGCTCAGGTTTCCATCGACGACCTTCGACCCGACTTCTAACGGCATTTCTCAAACTCCACATTAGCAGGAACCTGACTACCGTCGTGTAATTAAACAACGCGAGAACCAAACCCACGCTCCTTTATCCGCCAGAGCGGACATGGCGCGCAATTACGCAGAGGGCGCAATTCGAAGAGAACCTTGTGATCAAAAAGGTGTAGATGATGGCAGAAGTGCTCCTTTTGAGTGCCCCAGTCCCCACCTTTTGGTAAATTGTTATTTGATGTTAGGCCAATTCGAACCTATCTCCGTCTATCGCTGAACGCCGGAACTTAACCACAACAAATCTGGTGCCACTCGTTGAGAGCGACGGTTCGCTCCAGTTTAAGGCTAGGTCTGGAATAGAGGCTGCGCTCTGAGTTTAGCAGTTTTTATACTGAGGCGTGAACGGACGCGAATTTCTGCAAACTTCGCATTCGCCTGAAGCGAAGCACCGCCCGCTCTCGTCGTCGAAATGGCAGATGTAAATTCTCTGCCCTTTGTTCAGCCAGCGGCCGTTTTCCTGCCTGTTTGCCGCACCGATCTCTTTCAGGGCGGCACCGTAGAAGCGAACCCGGTCCGTGACTATAACTTTAGGCCGGCCATGCTTACGCATTGCTTTCTTTAAGATATTCAAGGCGACCTCATTATCACGGTTCTTCGTGACGAAGCTTTCCAGGACTTCGCCCTCACGGTCAACGGCGCGCCATAGGTAGTGCCGCTCCCCGTTAATTTTTCGGAAATCTCGTCCAAATGCCATCGCCAACTGCTGGATTTCATGCCTCGATGCGGCGCTTTCGGAGCTCTGATGCGAGCGTCGGACCGAACCGATGCCACCAGTACCGGACTGTCTGATGGCTGACGTCGATGCCGCGCTCGTGAAGCTGGTCTTCGACATTCCGGAGCGAGAGCGGGGACCTGACATACAACATCACCGCAAGGCGTATGATCTCGGCGCGCAGCAAAGCGTTCCTGTTGCCATGCCCGGATATGCGTCGGGCCCTCTTCGGTACCAGGGCAGACATCCCGCTGCCCGTGATGACAGGAGAGCCCCATGACACCGTCACGCCCACTGAAAGCGTCCAAGACCACACGCGTCCTCAAGATGCTGGCAAAGCCGAAGGGCATCAGCCTCGAGGTCATCTGCACCGCCACCGGCTGGTAACTACACGCGGATATCCTGGGCCGTTTTGGTCCATGTGAAGGGTTTTGGTTTGGTGTTGTACTGCAGCAAGTAGTCGTAGATGGCGGTCTCCAGATCGCAGACGCTAAAGCGTTTCGAGTTAACTTCAGGCATATCCGGCAGCCTTGAAGCAGTTCCAGCATTCTTGCGGTTCGTGGAGATCGCAGATTGTGCCGATAGGATGGAACACGTCTGTGAATGTCCTGGCGTCGATCCAGCGCAGATGCGCTTTGAGTTTTGAGAAAGCCTGTTCAATCGGGCTCAGGTCTGGCGAGTACGGTGGCAGGTAGAGGAACCAGCAGCCATGTGCGCGGAGTACCTCAGCGGCCTCCTTGTTCCGATCGGAGGCGAGGTTGGCGCGTATGACTACGGTCCGTGGCGCGATCTCAGGGACCAGCACTTGGCGGAGGTAGGCAGCGAAGGCAGGGCCGTCCATAGCCCCCCTGATGACCCATGGTGCGATCAGCGCATCCATCGGCTGTAGAGCATCTTAGGAGGGCCATACTCAGCGGGCGTATCGCTCCATCTCATCGAATAGCGAATGACGAAAATAATGGGTCACGTCCGTCATCAACACGTGCCGGGCCTCGGCTCTCGGAAAATATGTCCTTAGCCACACCATCTGATCTTCGCTCAGCCAATAAAGATTGCTGATCATACCCCTTAACTTCGGGTGCTTGCATCAGGCAGCCAGAACAACCTCAAGTTAATTCATTGGACCAGACCCCAAGAGACGTCGGCAATTTCCCGACGATTTCTGGCCATACTTTAATCCGAATTTCTGTGCAGTGATTCTCGCGCTGGAAGACCGCCCTACGTAATCGACCCTTGTGTCCATCGTAGCGGCTTCTTGGAAGCTTACAGGGAGATGGAATGATGCGTAGAAATTCGGTAAAGACTGACACTTCCGGCGAGGGCGGGGTTGCAGTCAACCGGGCTGGTGTAGTTAGCGTCAGTTCATCTTTTGTAATGGCGCCGTCATCATACTTGACCACAGAGAGAACACCGACTGCTGGAGACGGGATTAAAGAGCAAAATCTGTTTGAACCGACGGCACCTTCCGCATTGGGATCAGATCATCCGCCAGGCAACGTGCAGCTAGAGAGTGTTACCCCCGAAACCTCCGTATCACACGCGATGCAAAGGGCTGAAACAACTGGCCCAGTTGCGACCAACAGCTGGGGCGCGAATGGTTTCACAAACGTGCAAAGCGCGGACTTAAAGGTTCTTGTGGATCAGGTGAAATATTCAGGTCCAGCGGACGGTAGCTCCAGCAGTTGGGTCGCCGATCTGACTTTGTACGAGAGCATGATTCACGAAGGTTCATGTGGTTGCGGCGGTTGTTCCATGAAGCTGGAAGAGCTCACCCGCTTAGCTGCTGACAGCGAAACTCAGGACGGAGCTTCTTCTGCTTCCGCACCTGCGGTTCTTGGCGATCTCGCAGAGTTTCTTAAGGCCGGATACTGGAACACCGGCTATGGCGACGGCACGCGTTCACACAATGTCACGTCATCCGGCACTGATGCCAATAGCGGCGTACTGCACTACAATCTCTCTGGCTACACTGCCGATGCGGATGGTTTGGAGGCAGACCGAGCCACGCTCGTGCGCGAAGCCTTCAAGCTGTTTGAGGCTACACTTGGTATTCAGTTTGTGGAGACCACATCAACTGACACAAATTTCGTCGATTTCTTTTTTCGAGATAATGACAGCGGCGCCTATGCCGGCCACAGCTACTACAATAGTGGCACTTGGGGCAGCACCATCCATTACGCACAAATTAACGTGGCGAAATCGTGGTCTGGGAGCACCTCCACCTACGACGACTACACGCTGCAAACGATCCTTCATGAAATCGGTCATGCGATTGGATTGGGTCACCAAGGACCGTACAACGGCAGCGCCACCTATGGCGTCGATAACGTCTTTGCAAATGACAGCTGGCAAGCATCGATGATGTCCTATTTCAGCCAGACAAAGAACACCTCGATCGACGCAAGTTATGAATTTCTGCAAACGCCCATGGCGGTTGACTGGATGGCTTTGGACGATCTGTATGGACGGCAAGGCTACGGTGTATCGAATGCCTTTACGGAGAACACCGTATGGGGCTTCAACACGACAATCACCTTTGCAGTGAGCGATATTTGGGCGCAATGGTCCTCTTACGCCAACCGGACATCTTCGACGATCATCGATGGTGGGGGCATCGATACACTCGATCTGTCGGGGTATTCGAACAACACGCTGATTAACCTCGCACCATCTGACCGAGGCGCCACCGCCCCATCACTTTCAGATATAGGGGGGCGCATTGGCAACCTGGCGATTGGTGAAGGCACGATCATCGAAAACGCTGTTGGTGGCTCTGGGTCAGAAATTTTCTATGGGAATAATGCCGACAACACCTTTACCGGCAACGGAGGGAACGACACCTTCCATGACAGCGTCGGGAGCGACACCTATTACGGAGGTACCGGCACGGACGAGGTGATATTCGGAGCAACCTTTGCCAGCTACACGATTGATATCGTCAGCGGCCTGCTGCAGGTGATCGACTCCACAATCGACTGGATCTCAGATACTGTCGAATGGTTGGCCTTCTCAGATCAGACTATCAGCTGGCAGGCGGTTGCAGATAGCATAAACACCCAGAATTCTGCACCCGTGGCGAACGACGATACCTATACTGCTAGCGAAGACCAACTGCTCAGCGCCACAAGTTTGTTGGACAATGATACCGATGCCGACGGCGACGCTCTCAGCATTGCCAGTGTTGATGGCGTCGTGGTTGCAAACGGACCAGGGGGCGCCGAGATTGCACTGACCTCAGGCGCTACGCTCACCGTTTATTCAAATGGGACGTTCAACTACGCGCAGAATGGTATCTTTGATGCACTGAATGCGGGCGAGCAGGCCACAGACAGCTTCAGCTACATCGCCTCTGACGGAAGAGAAACATCGGAACAAGCGACCGTCACCATCATTATTGACGGCACAACCGATAGCCTGCCGCCTGTTGCCGTAGACGACGCTTATACTGTCGAAGAAGACGTGGTGCTGTCTGGCATGAAGGTGCTGTCAAATGACACGGACCCAGAAGCCGATACACTGACGATTACCGCAATCGACGGTACTACGATCTCAGTCGGAGAGACTGTTTCTCTCGCATCGGGTGCGTCAGTCAGGCTCGTTGCTGACGGCTCACTTGAATATTCTCAGAATGCCATTTTCGACGATCTTGCCTTTGGTGAGACCGGGGCGGAAACCTTCAGCTATACAATTTCGGACGGCAACAAGACCAGCGAAGCCAATGTGACTGTAACGGTTATCGGTGCCTTCGACAACACGGCGCCGGTTGCACTGGATGATACATTCTCGGTTTCTGAAAATGCAGTGATGGATGGCAATGTCTTGAGCAACGATAGCGATGCCGATGGCTCGACACTGACTGTGACTGAGGTGAACGGCGAAGCCCTTAATGTGGGCAGACAGCTATCACTCGACTCTGGCGCGCTGTTGACGCTCGGGGCGAACGGAACATTCGACTACGATCCGAACGGTGAATTCGATTGGCTAGAGGACGGTCAAACCTTTACCGACAGCTTCACTTATTCTGCCGCTGATGGGCAAGGAGGTACTGACACTGCCAACGTATCAATCACCATTGACGGCGTGTCGCCCCAAACGATCACAGAATCCATTCTGGTCAATTTTGAAGGTGTCACCGCAGGCGCCTACGCAGGCACAGCTGGTCTCGATTTTCATGGGCTCGATGTTGTCTCTTCGTCCAGCCTTGGCGGCATCCAGGCAGGTGCAAGCACGGGCCAATTCATCATTACAACAAGCGGCGAAGATTTCGACCTCGACGCTCTGTCTTCGATTGTTGGATCTGGCCGCACCAAAATTCTCATAGAGGCTTATGATGATAATGTGCGTGTTGGGTCTACCCAGTTGAACGTTGGCGCACGTCGCCCCACCGATGTGAATTTCGATACGACGTTCGATAGCATCGACCGGGTTGTGATTTCAGGCGATGGCAGTTTCTTGATTGACGATATCGTGATGATCACGCGCAGTATTGTCGATCCGGGCGGAAACACACCCCCGGAAGCCCAAGACGATATGTTTTTTCTTTCGATGAGCGAGAGCGCGATCTTGAACGGCAATCTGCTTGCCGACAATGGCAACGGGATCGATCTTGACTTGGACGGTGATGACCTGATCGTGGCGTCTGTAGGTGGTGCTGCATCGGGACAGGTCGCACTGGTGTCAGGTGCATCTGTGAACTTCGCTGAGGATGGCACCTTTGCGTACGACCCAAATGGCGCCTTTGACGCACTCTATGATGGTCAGACGGCAACCGACAGTTTTGTCTATGAAATTTCGGATGACAAAGGGGGCTTTGATACAGCCACTGCAACCATATCCATCGAAGGTTTTGGTCCCGCTCCAACGCAAGTCATTTTGGATTTCGAAGATATCCTTGACGAAGTCCTTGTGGAAGATGGCTTCATGGTCACAAATGCCGGCCTTACGGGAATTGGCTCAGGAGATCAGGCTGCTCAAAGCGTTGGCGATGGCCTCTCGATCAGTCACGGCGGATCTGTTTTTGAGTTCGAAGGCGGGGTTGTGACCGTTTCTGGGAAAGGCCGTGTTGATGCGACCTTTACCGGATTTGTAAATGGAGAGGCAGTCGCCTCCGAAACCCATAGCCTGCGCGCTGGTAAAGATGAGAACGTGGTTATGTCTGGTTCCCAATTTGATGCGGTCGATAAGATAGAAATCGTCGCAGTTGGTGGCGTCGTTGTGGATGATCTTAGCTTTTGGGTTTGAAACCGAGAATGGCTCTTGTAGGCCCCTCTGCTCCACCTGCGTAGCACGCTGTTACACACAGGCGGAGGGGCGTGCACAAAGTGTTGGCCGCGTCCTGTTTGCCAAGATCGGGGCCGATCCAATGATGTCCGGAAGCGCTATTCGGGCAGGATTGCTCCTGGCCGCGGAAAAGAGAGCAGAGGACGAGGCGCTTTGACGTGTCTGCGCAGGGGCGATGGCATCTAGTGGCCAAACAACTCCTTTCTGGCCAGAAAAGTCTCGTTCAAGGCATCGCTGTGAATCCCGGAGACAAAATGCCCCCAGAAAAGGTCTGATGACAAGGGGGCGGCGGCACGCAGTGCTGACCCGCTCCTGGCGCCGGAAAGCACAAAGACTCCGGGACTGGACCGCCTGCTCACGGAGTTAGGCAAAATTGACGGCTGGCGAGACAAATCGTCGTTCGAAACGGCGAAATCCGACTACGAGAAGGATGCCGTGGCAGCACCTGATGCGCCCTTCCCCGACATGTTCGGACCCTGTTGCAGGCCAATCGCGAGGCCTATGATCTGCTAGAACGGGCCCAGAATGCGTTTTCAGCCTATGCGCCCCTCAGTGCGGCCTCTTCGGTCACCCTTCACACGGGGATGGAGCAGGTTGGTACGAGTTTTGCAACATTAGCGCGGCTCAACAGCTCCACGGTGGCGGCCAATATCGACGAGCTGGAAAGATACATTGGAGTTCACCCGGACATCTAAGGCGACGCAGAAAGTATTCTGTCCCGGGGTTTGCAGAGCGAAATACGAGGCCACGGTGAACACCCCGATGCTCAAAGTGTCGATACACTCACTGCACGGTCTCTTGGTGCAATCAATAGCCCCATGCAACTTTTAATCCGTTCTTTGACGAATGTTTTTCTTGTGTGACCCAGCTTACAGACGACCAAGGAATCACATGCCATAAAGTACAGGCAAGGCCACAGACGGCCAAGAAACTAAGGACGAGACAATGCAGACGCTTAAGAAGTCTTTCTCACCCCGCAACGCTTTCCAGGTTGCGCGCCGGATCATTGACATCGTCCTTGATGGCTTTGAGGACGGGGTCGCCATGCAATCAAAGGTGGACAGCTGCTATTAAGTTCAATGCAATTGCCCGCCACCCTTCAATGATGGCGGGCCATATTTTGGGAACCAAACGACGCCGGAATATCTCTATCAAATCGTTGAAAAGTTGAAATGAGACGCGCAATCGACCGGATTGGTCCTTTGGAGAAACTTATGCCGAAGGGGAACACGAAGCCGCTTTAGCATTTCTCCAGCCATCTCAAATGTCTGCTACCTCGTTGAATTTGGGATAAAAGTGGCAATCTCACTGAATTATTGCATAGTGGCATAGTCAGATTGCAAATTTTGAGGATCAGAACCATGAAGACAGACTACCTCGTCATTGGTTGTGGTGCCTCTGCCATGGCTTTCGTAGACACCATGTTGATCGAAACTGACGCAACCTTTGTCATTGTGGATACACGTGATGCGCCAGGTGGGCATTGGAACGATGCCTATCCATTTGTTCGTTTACACCAGCCTTCGCGTTACTATGGCGTTTTATCGCGACCACTTGGCCGGGACAGAATTAACGAATTTGGCCCGAACGCTGGATTTTTCGAGCTCGCGTCAGGGATTGAAGTCCTAGCCTACTTCCATGCGCTGATGGATGAGGTTTTCTTGCCTTCTGGCCGTGTCAACTGGCGGCCACTCTCAGAATGGCGCGATGAAGATGGCGTGATCGTCAACCTGATGACCGGTAAGAAAGAAAGTCCGGAGGTTGCGCGAGCAATCGTGGATGGTCGCCGCATCGGCACCGAGATCCCTCTCACCTATGGTCGCCGTTTCGAAGTGGCCGACGATCTCGCCTGTATTCCACCAAACGATCTGCCTCGTCAGGCTGCACGCTACTCAAATTTTGCTGTGATCGGTGGCGGCAAGACAGCGATGGATACAGTCCTTTGGCTTTTGCACCATAATGTGGATCCGGGCTCTATAACCTGGGTGCGCCCCCGCGACTCTTGGTTGCTAAATCGGCGAATATCTCAACCCGGTATCGAGTTTTTCAACGACATGATCGGCGCTGTAGCGCGCCAGATGGAAATTCTCGCCGAGACCCCAGATCTCGATTCCTTTGCTAAAGAAATGGAGGCCGAGGGGTTTTGGTTGCGGATTGACAAGGATAATTGGCCGGACATGATGCATCAGGCGGTGACCTCTGAAGCCGAAGTCAATGCGCTTTCACGTGTGGAAAACGTGATCCGAATGGGCCATGTCCAACGCGCTGACCCAGGTCGCCTTATCTTGGAAAAGGGTGAAGTCTCGTTACCGGCGGATACGCTTGTAATCGATTGCGCTGCGAGTGCTGCGGCTTCCAATATCGATGATCGCGATCCTGTGTTCTCTCCCGGCCGCATCAACCTGCAGATGATCCGCATGACACAACCAACGTTTAGCGCTGCGGTGATTGCACATCTGGAGGCCACCGTGAAAGACGAAGAACTGAAGCGTCGCGCGACCGGCGTTACTCCCATGATTGACACTGTTGCTGATTGGGTAGACCGACGTCTGACGACCTCACTCAATGAGGTGGCTTGGGGAGAGATTGAAGGGATGAGCGACTGGCTTGCGGCCTGCCGTCTGAATGCTTCGGCGCACGCCCTTTCTGAGTTGGACCCTTCCGATGATGCAAAGATGGCCGTTCTGGCTCGGCTCAGCGCAGCAACACCAAGAGCACGAGAAAATATGCGCCGGTTGGTGAGCTAACCCCCTGAGAAGTCGATCATTTCCGATTTGGGATTTATCTCTCAACCGCCATTCTAGAGACGTTCAATACTTTTGAGCGACTGTGGTGGGAAATTTCATTTATCAAATCAAAGGCAAAAATATGGGCTTTACACCAAACTATGAATACGAACGCTGCGTCTATCTGGCGAGCATGACATGAACGATCATTTCACTCACCAAACGGTAATCGCCAATGGAATACGCCAACACTACGTAGAGATAGGTGAAGGCCCGACTGTATTGCTCTGCCACGGTTGGCCTGAATCCTGGTACTCTTGGCGACACCAGCTCAGAGCTCTTGCAAAGGGAGGCTATCGCGTTGTTGCGCCGGATATGCGTGGTTACGGCAGAAGCTCCAAGCCGCAGGATGTCGGCGCTTATACTATTACGTCTCTCGTCGGTGATATGGTCAGCCTGATCAATTCTGTTGGAGGCGAGCAAGCGGTGATTATTGGCCACGACTGGGGTGCACCAGTCGCTTGGTACAGCGCGCTGATGCGTCCTGACCTTTTCCGCGCAGTCGCAGGATTGAGCGTACCCTTCAGACCTCCAGTCGCGCTGCCACCCGGCATGAGAATATCGGACATGTACCGGGCGCTGAGCGGTGAACGGGACTACTATCGGCTTTTCATCGCAGAAGGACTGGAGGCTGAAGCCGAGGCGGAATGCGATATTCGAAGCTATTTGCTTGGTCTTCTCTACTCCGTTTCCGGTGACATTGGTCCTGAGCAGCAATGGGACGGTTTCATGGATAGAGGCAGCGGAATCCGTGCCGCCCTCACGGTCCCTGACAAACTGCCTCCTTGGCTGAGCGAAGATGACCTTCTGTTGTATGTGTCAGAGTTCGAGCGAACCGGGTTTACAGGCGGCTTCAACTATTATCGTAACATTGATGCAATAACTGCCCAGCTTGCACCCTTTGTGGGGAGAACAATCGAGCAGCCAAGCTTCTACCTCTGCGGCGAATATGATCTGATTGCAGGAAACACGCCGGAGGCCCATGCCGAAATGCGGAGCAATCTCCCGGATCTCCGCGGCCTCCACGTTCTGGCAGGAGCTGGGCATTGGTTGCAGCAAGAACGAGCGGACGAGGTCAATGAACGCTTGATCGAGTTTCTTGCAAGTTTGTGACTACTTCGCAAGGCACCTTTTTTGAAGATCAGGGCAAATAAAAAGCGCCGTCGAAGGTGCAACGGCGCCTCTGAAGCGCTTCGATTTTACCTTGAGAACCCCTTATCGCTTTTCGCATTCGACCGAAGGGAGAGGCAGCGAATAAGCGACTCAGTGTTAAGTCGAAGCGCTCTACGCAACCCGCAAAGTCCATACGCTACTCGCCCTACCCGCCCCCACTTACGATGAAGACATCAACCTTAAGTTCCGTCGGGTCCGTCGCAGGGAAACCTCACGTCCCAGACAAGCGACGGTCGCAACAGGACCTCATAGCGATGGATATCAGGAATTTGGAAAACTCCTCTAATGGGGATTTGCGGCGGATTGTCTCTAAAGACCCTAAAACGTTCACTATCTGGGTCTGCAGAGCGAAACTCGACAGGCGATCAAACGCGGACAGCTCTGTTCGTGCACGACCTGCGCACCGCATTGAAAAGCGGGATGTGGCAGTAGCAACTTGGCACGGCCCTCCTAATAATATCATGGGCCGGAAACCAGCATGAGCGATGGGTGGCTCACGGATTTTGCCGCTCCGGAACAATGAACTAATCCAAACCGCAAATGCAACTTCTATCGACAGCTGCCGTTTTATGAAACCTGGCCAAAGACCGTCTCAGACGTCCAGCAGTTTTGCGTCACCAGGTTAGCCAGCGCAAGACAAAGGTATTGCCGCGCCGAACAAACAGGCGCCTGACTTCATCAGCAATTAGGATCGCGACTGCGAAGGGAACCGACAAAATCAGATGCCAGGCTTCAAGTGGCGCTGTTCCAAAGAAGGTGTTGAACGCGGGAATGTAGCTAATGCATGCCAGCAGCAGCAATTCGGAGGCAATCCCCACAAGCACCAGCTTGTTGGAGAAAACGCCAACGGTGAAAAGGCTCTGCGTCCTCGTTCGGCAGATGATCACGTCAGCCACTTGGCAGATGATAATAGAAGCAAAGAACCCGGTGATAGCGGTGCAATAGAGCGGGTTGGAACCGGCCAGTTCTTGCCCCCACTGCCAGCCGCCGCTGAAAAGGATTGTGAAATAGGTGAAGAACCCCGCCGCCGCCTGCACCATACCCACGATTCCATAGCTCATCAGTAGCAAGTTGCGGCTCAAAAGCCCCTCGCTGCGCGGTCTCGGCTTGCGTTTCATGACGTCGGTTTCGGGTTTCTCGGCTCCTAATCCCAGCGCGGGAATAATGTCGGTACCAAGGTCAATCGCGAGGATCAGGATCACCGTCAAGGGGAGTGGGACTTCCAAAAGGACATAGGCAATGAACGGCAGAATTTCGGGTATATTTGAGGTCAGGATATAAGCGATAAACTTCTTGATATTATCGAAGATCGTCCGCCCTTCCTCCACTGCAACGACAATAGTTGCGAAATTGTCATCCATGAGCACCATATTCGAGGCTTCCTTGGCGACATCGGTTCCCATCACTCCCATCGCCACGCCCATATCGGCGTTCTTGAGCGCAGGGGCGTCATTCACGCCGTCACCTGTCACCGTGACAATTTCCCCATTGGCCTGCAGCGCCTGCACCACATGCAGTTTTTGCCTTGGAGCAATACGGGCAAAGATGATCTCAGGTTCGTCCCGCAACATTTCCTGCAGCTGCGCGTCAGTCATAGCCGACAGTTCCTCACCCTGCACGACACGCCCCTTTTCGGACATCAGTCCAATCTGGGTCGCAATAGTCTTGGCGGTGAGCCCAAAGTCGCCCGTCAGCATGATCACTCGGATCCCTGCCGAATGGCAACGCGCCAGCGCGTCGGGGACTTCAGGGCGCGGCGGGTCGATCATTCCGGTCAGTCCCAGAAAGACGTACCCCTTTTCCGGGACCTCGTTGTGCCCGCATGCGCGCGCTGCAAAGCCAAGCCCGCGTTCGCCGCGCCCAGCCAGTTGTCGATAAGCCTGGATCACGTCGGCGCGGCGTTCCTCGGTAAGGGGCACCTGATCTCCGTTCAGGGCCATGCGGTCGCACATGTCCAGTACAACCTCGGGTGCCCCTTTGAGAAAAGCCTGCGGACCATCTCCCGCGTCTGCAACCGTGATCATCCGCTTGGTGGTGGAGTTGAAGGGTTGCTCGGCAATCTGCTGAACCCTGCGCAGAGTCGCCACATCGGCGTGATTACGCGCATAAAGCAAAAGGGCACCTTCAGTGGCATCGCCCACAAAACCGTCATTCTCGGTCAGGTACGCATTGTTGCAGACGCTCATGGATTTGAGAAACGTTTGGAAAGAAGTGGCCCCGGACACAAGCGGGTCGTCAGCGCTGTATTCCCTGCCGCTTAGAACTACGGTATTCACACCAAGCCTATTCTGCGTGAGCGTGCCAGTCTTATCGGTGCAGATGACCGTTGTGGACCCGAGCGTTTCCACGCTTTCGAGGTTCTTGATGAGCGCGTTTTTTTTCGCCATCCGCTTGCTGGCCATGGTCAGGCTCAGCGTCACGGTTGGTAGCAACCCTTCAGGCACGTTGGCTACGATGATCCCAATAGCGAAGATCAGGCTGCTGATCACTCCATTCCCGATGGCGACCGATACGGCAAAGAAACTCACGCCTAAGAGAATGGCGATAAAACTGATGACCTTGATGAAGTGCTTTAATTCTATGTGGATAGGCGTTTCATGCGCCTCGGTGGCCTTGGTCAGTTGAACTATGCTGCCCATAATGGTCGACATGCCGGTTTTGACGATGACGACCTTGCCCTCCCCGCTCTCCACCAGCGAGCCCGAAAACACCATGTTCGGGCTTTCGAGTTCCACAGCCGCTGATTTACCCTCGTCCAGCAGCTGCGGTTCGCTTTCTCCTGTCAGGCTGGAATTATCGACCTTCAGTTCGCTGGCAGAAATCAGACGTCCATCCGCTGGAACCCGGTCTCCCTCGTTGAGAACGATGACGTCACCCGGCACCAGCTCTTCGGCGGGTACTTCTTGCGGATAGCCATCACGGAAAGCTGTAATCATGGACGGCATCATCTTCTTGAAGCTGTCCATTATGCGTTCGCTCTGATGTTCCTGAAAGTAGGTAAACGCAGCGTTCAGTAGTACCACGGCCAATAGAGCTACCGCGATATAGAGATTACCCTGTCCCGGATCAATCCGCTCGGAAGTCAGTGCGAGCGCTCCGCCGAGGATTAGTAGGATCGCAAAGAAATTTTTGAACTGGTACAGGAACTTGACGATCTCTGGAGTGTCATTCTCCACCTTCAATTCATTGTGGCCGAAGCGGTTCAGCCGTGGTTCGATGTCCTGACTGGTTAATCCATCAACCGAACTGCCCAACTTTTCTAGAATGCTCGCGAGGGACTCCGAATGCCAGTCTGCCATTGGCTTTGCCTTCCGATATGCATCCGCAACATAGCAGAAAGAGAGGTCAGTCATTTAATCTAGGTCAATTCAAATGCCTTAATCTTTAAGATTTATCCAAAAGTTGGCTAGGTGCTGCGCTAAATCACGCAGAAAAGACAGTCCGGAACGGGCTGAATGTTGGAAAAGTTGGCCAGCCACGAGCAATAATAGCGTTTGCAGTTGGTTAGTGGTTTGGCCAGCGCGGGCGAACCCGAGATCAACTTCGCGAGTTTCTGGAGGTTGCGGACGGTTGCAGCGAGGTGCGCGAAGAGCATCTCGACTCACTTTCGTCGTCGGCTCGCATCGATATATGCTTCAGTCGTCGTGATGCGACAGGCAACGTCGCGTGCAACCTCGTAGACGTAGAAGGCGGCTGGTTCGGCGTGCAGCTCTCCCTTAGCGAATAGGTCCAGCGGTCCCTCTGACGGGCGTAGAATCGTCAGAACCCATCTATCCTTCCCCCTTAAAACTGGGCCACTACCATGGCCGAAAGAAGGGGCCTGAGATGGCCTAGAAACGAAACTCAGACGGAGACATCCTGAAGCTGCTGCATGAGATCGGACTGAAGCTTGCGATGCGGTAGATAATTCGTAGAGTTATAACGCAAAATGTTGAATGGTGAAGTTATTTTTTGGGAGGTTATATTGTCTATCTTTGAATATGAAGCACCACCAAGGACGGTCGAAGAAACAGGACTTAGCCAAGCGTTCCTGACCGGGCTCTTCACCAAAGTGCTATACGAGGGGGGAACGATGACCCCGCCTGAAATTGGCCAAGTCGTCAAGCTACCGCGCATCGTTTGTCGGCAGGTTGTAACAGAAATGATCTCTCTAAACCTCGTTGAATCACAAGGTCTTGAGTCTGATGATATTAAGTCTGAGATCCGTTACTCGTTGACCGATTCTGGGCACAAATGGGCGCTTGAGGCGATGCTTTCGTCACAATACATCGGTCCTGCACCAGTTCCACTTGAGACATTTTCCAAACAAATCAAGAGGCAAACGATTGCTAATGAAGAAATCCGTCACGACGACCTAGAGAGAGCCTTAAGTCATCTGGTCATACCCTCCCAGATGATGGCTCAGCTCGGGCCTGCAGCAAATTCCGGACGGTCAATATTACTTTACGGAGAACCAGGCAACGGCAAGACAGCCATAGCTGAAGCACTCGGCCAATCATTTCGAGACACCATTTTTATTCCCTTTGCAACAATAGTAGGGAACCAAATTATTCGTTTCTTCGACGAAACTCTGCATGAACTTGCCGACCTACCCGAGGGTTCTCTGCCGCTAGACCCGCGATGGGTGCCATGCAGGCGTCCAGTCCTAAGCTCAGGTGGCGAATTGACGCTAGAAATGCTTGATTTCTCATTTGAGAAGACCTCGCGCTTTTACGAAGCACCAATGCACCTAAAAGCGCTCGGCGGAGTGTTTATCATTGATGACTTTGGACGACAAGTTGCTACAACTCAGCAGTTCTTTAATCGCTGGATTGTCCCTTTGGAGAAGGGATTTGATATTATGTCGCTTCATACTGGAAAGAAATTCACAATCCCCTTCGATCAGCTCGTAATATTTTCATCAAATATGCTCCCAGAAGAGCTTGGGGATGGAGCTTCCCTGCGAAGGGTCTTCTACAAGATTCATGTGCCCTCCCCGACACGCGAAGATTATTTTCAGATTTTTGCAAACGCCTGTAACGTAAGGAATATTGAATTCAAATCAGATGTTGTTAAAGCATTTTTTGAAAGTGAGTACGAACAGCCGGGAGTAGTCACCTCCGGCGCACATCCAGGCTTTCTTTTACAGCATATCAAAGCGATTTGCCGCTATCTTGGACGAGATTTCGAGCTCACGGACGAATTATTGCAAATCGCTTGGAAAAATGTTGTCAAGGTAAAGAAGCACAAGATCTCTTCATCTATTTAAGCGCCACAAATCACTCTAGATTATTGAATGTAGAATATTAGCCAGGAACTAAAATATTCTTTTCATGTCGCTAAAGATAATAGTGCGTTAGCGAAAAAGCTACCGGTCGCTAATGGTCGGCCAAAATGTCTTCACTTCACTTTTGTCATCTAGATAGGAATTATCTCTTCGCCAAAATCTTGCAACGTTAAAAGTACGTCCCTGCATACACGTCGAATGTAGCATCCAGTTTCCTTCGAATTCGAATTTCTGACCAGGCTCCATACCTGGCATTCGCCCTGTTAGAGTGATTTTCTCACCATCATCTAGCAAAAAAAGCGGGCAAGCTGTTCCTTGTCCCATGTATGTACCTGATATCTTTTGCATGACAATACCCGCATTTTTAACAGCAATAGAGTACAAGGCCTCCCAAGACTGTCAACTTAAAGTCCAGACTTTGCGAGCTTCGGTCCGTGATGATAAAATATGTGCACGTATGACAGTTCAATCTGTCCAGACGATATCGCACTAACATTTGGTGATCTGCTCTATCAAAAGCGCGCCAAGGGTGCTTGAGGCGACTACTGCTTCGATGTGTGAGTGTGCGCAAGCAACCACGCGGAGGAGGCACATTATCGTCTACCTCAAGTCGAGAGCTTCTTGTCCATATTCTTATGATACGATGCCCAACCTTTGAATCGATGTCCTGTGACGGGATTGTTGCGGATACTGTATCAACAACAAAACCACAACTCGAGTGAAGCCATTGACTCCGACCTTCTCATTAGAAATCTACATACCAACTGTGGGCAAAATCTGCGACACCAGAGACAGAAGTGGACAAGTACACCAGGCCGAGAAGCCCTCTTTGAAAGGCAATCAGCGTTCGCAACTCATCCCTAAGATGGGGTCAGGGTTGTTATCATTTTCATTATCAGCATCATGATTGGCACGAGAACGATGATTAGATTTACAGGAAACATGAAAAGTGCCATGGGTAAGAGCATTTTCACTGGTAGTGAATTTGCCTTCTCCTCAGCATGGATAAGGCGTTTTTGACGCATTTCCCGGGCAAATACCCGAAGTGTCTTGCTTACGCTTGCACCTAACTCCTGGCTTTGCTTGAATAACACAGCAAGAGTCCGCGCCTCTTCAACATTTATTCGTTTCGAGAAACTTTGAATTGCCTCGTGCAAGGGTCGTCCACCACGTAACTCCAAATTAACAATACTAAGCTGTATACCAAAATCACGTGTTGTGAGCAGAAACTCTCTCGTCACCCTTTCTATCGCTGCTTCTAGACCCAGACCGGAATCCATACAAACTAGTAACATGTCCATGAAGTCCGGGAATATCTTTTTGAACTCAAGGGCTCGACGTTTACCAATCCTTTCAAGTACAATTGAACAAGCAATAAATGCTAACCCAGCAGCAATCACTGCGAACATTAGAATTGCTGCATTACTGACCGTTTCCCAGATTGCTCGACCACCAAACTGGACAAATGAAAAAACTCCGGCCGCGATCGCCCACCGTAGCGCGTTGAAATACAGCACAGCCCGCTTTGAGAAGAACCCAGCCTGCACCATACGCATCCGCAAGGAATTCGAAGGTTCATTCTGAACTACATCCAAGTAGTAGCGAATTTCTTTATTCTCAGATCCAAGTATGCGGTCAATCTGCTCATCAGTCAGTGTTCTCCGCGCACGCGTCGAACCGGCATTTCGTGCGATCTCTGCTCTAAGAAAAAGAAAGCTCACTACAGTATACGCGACCAAGAGCACCGCGACAAACACACTAGCCAAGATAAGCGTTTCGTTCAAAGCGTTACCTCCGAGAGCACGACACGGCTCTAAAAATCAAAGTTTACAAGTCGCCGAATGATGATCATACCAGCAAAAATCAGACCAAGGCATCCAGCGACGATAAATTCGCCGTAACCACTCTCCCAGACCAGATCAAAATAGGTCGGAACCAAAGTCTTCAGCATGAAGAAGAGACCAAACGGAAATAGCAGCATGATCCATGCGGTGATGCGGCCCTCAGCTGAAATCGCTTTGACTTTTGATTTAATCATAATCCGATCGCGTATCATTTGAGCAAGATTATCAAGAATTTCTGCGAGATTTCCACCAGTGCTACGTTGCACACTCACGCTGACAGTCAGCATGTTAAGCTCTGGCGCGCCAACCCGATCACACATACTTAGCATGGCTTGCTCAATTTCTGATCCAAAGGTCATCTGGTCACTAAGAATACCAAACTCAGATCCTATTGGATCAGGCATTTCCCGAGACACCAGAGAGATAGCTGTTGTCAGGGGATGACCAGCGCTCAAACTGCGGACCATGATATCAATGGCCGGAGCGAGCTGTTCCGTGAACTGCAAAATTCGGCGTTGTCGCAACACGTAAACCATCAATGATGAAACAAGGACAGAGAAAATAAAGCCAGACAAAATTTGAAAAACTGGAGCGTAAGAAATGACTACTGTCGCGAGACCATAGCCGACAAAAAACAAGAAAAACAAGATAACGAAACGCCGGAAAATGCTGATCTCGCGTCCAGTTTGTGCGATATATTGATTGATCAAACCGCCCAGTGTTTGCTCACCGTCACGCCCACCAAGACCTCGCAACCGCAGGAGTTCGCCAAAACCGACATCCACCCCTTTTGATTTCCGAAGCTCCTCTAAACGGTTAACAACTTCTCTGTTTGACCGACGAATAGAACCGAGAGTACGCAGAAAAGTATCGGCTGCCAGGAGAGCAGCAGCGAAGATCAGACCGTAAAATAAGTAAGGGTTGTCAAACATGTGTCAAAGCGGCCCCGACGGATTGAAAATTTGGGGATCAAGATGAATCCCCATTGTTTCAAGATCTTCTATGAAACTTGGGCGCAAGCCTGATGCGCGGAATTCCCCTTTAATTTTACCGTCTTCTTCCAAGCCAATCTTCTTAAAGAGCATCAGTTCTTGCAATTGTACGACGTCACCCTCCATACCCACGATCTCCGAAATTGACACAACGCGACGTGTTCCGTCCCGCAGGCGAGCAAGTTGAACGATCAGGTGAACGGCAGAGCTAATCTGCGAACGAATTGCGGTTTGCGTCATCGGCATTCCTGCCATTCCAACCATCTGTTCGATCCTGGCAATCGCGTCACGTGGACTATTGGCGTGAATCGTGGACATTGAGCCTTCGTGGCCCGTATTCATGGCTTGTAGCATATCGAACGCCTCCGGCCCCCTGACTTCTCCAACAATAATGCGGTCCGGGCGCATCCGTAGCGCATTTTTCACCAAGTCTCTTTGGAGGACTTCATTCCGTCCGTCGACTGTTGGAGGTCGCGTTTCAAGTCGTACCACATGAGGCTGCTGGAGTTGGAGTTCAGCAGCATCTTCAATCGTCACAAGCCTTTCATCATGGGGAATGAAGCTCGACAACGCATTCAGCACCGTTGTCTTACCAGAGCCAGTACCACCTGACACAATTATGGAAACCTTGGCTTCAACTGCCGCAGCCAACAACTCTGCCATCCCCTTAGCCAACGCGCCGAATGACACCAATTTTTGTAGCGATAAAGGATTACGTGAAAACTTCCGAATTGATACTTGCGGTCCATCTACCGCGATGGGTCGTACCGCAACGTTAACACGAGAACCGTCCTGCAGGCGCGCATCTACAAGTGGAGCAGATTCGTCTACACGGCGCCCTACCGCGGCTACAATCTTATTTACGATCCGCATGAGATGAGCCTCATCCTTAAAGCGTACACGGGTTAGCTCAATTTTTCCGAACCGTTCCACGTACACGGTACCCGCGCCGACTATCAAAATGTCAGAGATCGTATCATCAGCCAGGAGTGGCTCCAGTGGCCCTAGCCCTAGCATTTCATCTCCGATATCCGAGATGAGTGTGTCCAACTCCGCCGCGTTAAGCGGAAGATTGTTTTCCTTCACATAGTTGCGGACCAGTGGCCGAAGCTCTTCTCGGACTTCGTCTGCTTCCATTGTATCGAGTATGGAAAGGTTAATTCTCTCGAGCAGGTAGCGATGCAGGGCCACCCGTTCAGCAACAAAGTCCGGGCCGCTATCTGCAACTTTCTGTTCTTCTCCAGACGCTTGTCCGTTCTTTGCTTCATACTTATCAAGTCTCAGTATCTTTTGTTGGGCCAACACGTCACTCGTGCTGCTTTCCTGAGCTCCTTGACTGTGGAAAAATCGTCCCACCATTAAACGTTCCTTACCTATCTCAATAGACGATCACTTTGTCCCTGTTCTTTACCTTTTTGAACAGGTCTATCACATCCCGATTTGTTAGCCGGAAACATCCAGAAGTCTCATAATTTCCGACTGTTTCCGAACTATTTGTACCATGTATCCGGTAGAGCGTGTCGTGCCCGTTAGAATATAGGTATATTGCGCGCGCGCCGAGCGGATTATAGGGACCCGGTGGCACGTAATTTGGCAGACTGCTATCACGCTTTCGCATCGCTTCGGGCGGACGCCAATCGGGCCATTCTACCTTCCGTCCGACATAGACAGTGCCAGTCCACTCAAAGCCATCGCGTCCTATCGAAACACGGTACTTCTCTGCACGAGTTGAAGACTGAATTCGCAAGAGGGTACGGCTTGAATTTGATATGATGATCGTTCCCGGCTTCTCGTGCCCTGAATATGGCACGATGGACATGGTGCTTTCTCCATGCTCCCGCGGTATCTTTTTGACATCGGCGGCTAGCGGCGGAGCGAGTACTCCCGCCGCCACTCCAACTGCGGCAAGGCCACCACCGATAAAGCGCCGACGTTTGATTTCACATTGCTTCACGTGGTCGTCCCCGTTGAAATTCTAGCAGTTTCCATGTAATTGGCCAGTTTCTTAAGAAAGGGCGATCGTGTCGAAATCTCGCTTGGTAGGACACCTCGGTCGGCCGCCTCGCCGAGCATAGAGCCGTCACTGGGCAGATAACTGAAAGGAATATCTCCCAACAACTCTTTGATCCGACGAGATGTGATCCGTGCGCCAAACAGCTTTCTCGAGTGCTTATTAAAGATGACATGCATGGATAGATGACCACCGCGCAGCTCTTTGATGTGCTCGATCAAGTCTAAGGTGTGCTTGATCGCGGGCAAGTTCAATTCAGTGACTAATGTGTAAGTATCTACCGCAGACAAGACATTGCTGCGCCATGGCGTTTCATAATAGGGAATATCAAGGAATACGTTTGAATGCTCTAAACTGATGGCATCCAGAAGACGAAGAACCAATTCAATACTACCTGGATCAGTGTTCACTTCTGGCCGTTTAAATGAATAGAGAAAGAATCCCGCATCATGTTTTTGCTGGATTACGCTGATGAACTCTTGATCGATTCGACTTGGTGCGGATGCAACAGTTCCAAGGTTGAAGGTGCTCACCATGTTAAGCAAATAGCTACAATTACCAGTGGAGAAATCGAGGTCCACCAATGCAACACCTGACTTCCTCTTCGGCCGCGATTTGCAAGCGATATCGGCCATATTTATCGCAACAGTGGTCGCACCGGCCCCTCCAACGCAAGATATCACTGCATTCACTTGATGCGAGTCACTGCGCTTTGCACGCACTGAGTTGGTGATCACATCCAAAAGGGCTTCTGGTTCAACGGGCTTACTAAGCCAATCGTCAACGTTGAATTTGAACAGATGACGCATCGCGTCAGGTTCAAGTTTTTCGGACACTACAATCAGCGGCTTATCGGAGGCATTGGCGCGCACTTCGGAGAAGATTTGTCGTTCCTCATCCCCCATCATATTGAAGTCAACAAGGACTACGTCGGCGTCTGGCAAACTCGCGCTCTTGGCGATTTCATTCATGCGAAGCGTAGTCACAACATACCGCGGATTATTCGCGATGATTTCAGCCACATTACTGGTTTCGAGCTCCTTCCCCAAAACGATTACAACGCGTGTCAGTGCTGCAGTGCTCATAAAATCTTATCCATTTCCCAATACTTACCTTCTCAACATGATTTATTTGAATTGCTGAGGTCTTCACTCGTTGCGCTTACCCTGTGCCGAGGAATGGTGATCTTCTCGAAAGGTGATCTATCGGGAATGAAGAGTTCCAGTACCCGATCCAGAAAGAGCAGTTCCACCTCCACATCACTTAATTCAACAGTCACCGTACTTACCGGACCGCAGGGTCGGCCCACATATCCAAGGCCACTGCGAGAATAAGTGACCAGAACATTTTCAGCCCTGATCCAGGGGGCGACGTCGCACATCCCAATAGGAAGACCCCCTTCACCACAGGCTCCATCACCGCCTGTGAGCAAACGATCCATTCCATCGCTATCGCAGGGCGAGGAACCAGCCCCACACGAGATCGTTACCGCGGCAACCGGCGTCGGATCACCTTCGTTTGTGCCAGACCAATCGCTCATCATGGCCGCTTCATAGGTCTCCCATGTCATCAATGGCTCTGAAACAGATGCGGCGCGTGCGCCGATTTGAATGGCTTTCACTGATTGGTTCCATTGAAACATCGCGACACCAAGCTCCACCATAACGGTAATAGCTAGAATCACGATAGGCGTGACCAGCAGGGCCTCCACCAGAGTGACCCCGTCTTCCTCATCGAAGAAAGCCTGTAAAGACCCACGGTCTACCATCCTATGTACCGAGTTTGAAAAGAATAGCCCATGCTAAAGCTATCTGGGAAAATCGCGTTAAGCATTGGCGAGCCCTGGTACGTCACGGCCCCCGAAACAACTACCAGATCATCACTGGTCGGCACACCCGGTGGAACTCCGGGAACAATAGTCAGTTCTGAACTTTCATCCCAGCCAGGAACACGCGGCGCGCCACCACTCGGGAGCCCCGTGAAAGCTATGGCTCGCGCAGTGTCGATGCTGCACGGCATGAAGGCAGCACCATTGCCGTCAACTGGGCGGCAGCGTGCCCAATAACGGGCAGCATCCTTGACACCGGTTTGAAGCTGTTCACGCTGCCAAAGGATGTTGCCAAACTCAAGGATGGTGAACGTTAGCAAGGTCAGGAAAGGGATAGCCAATAGCGTTTCGATCAACACAACGCCAAGCTCTTCGCGAAAAAATCGGCTTACAACGCTAAGCAGTGTCATCGTACTCCATCGCCACCTGCAATCGATCGATCCTTTGCCACACGCAACTTCTCTTTCATTTGATGCTTGGGCGAAGTACTGGATGCCCCTCCTGCAGTCTGGCCCATCACGGCTGGGATCAGTTACCGACTGGAATTCTCGTATCGTAGGATGTTGGCGGCCACGGGTCGATTGTTTGAATTGCCGTATTAGCATCCATCGCGTCACCAGTATGCGGTGAAACTCTATCACGATTATTTAAATAGTCGTCGCAAGCTGAAATGCTTAGCAGGACAACCAGTCCGAGTGACCCAAGCTTACTTTTTGTTGATAAGCGCATCGTCAAACTCCAGCTCAATCATGTGACCATATGGCCCGACTACGCCATCACCTTCCCGAAAGCGCCGCAGAAGCCTTCGATCGACTTCGAGCATACCGTAAAGGAAAAGCTCAACGTCATCGGAAGACCGCGTGTTATCTAACGGTGATGCCAGCTTCTCGTCCGGAGAGACCGGACGCACCAAACGCGGGGTCACAACTATTACAAGATCAGTTTCGCTTTTCTGGAAACCAGTTGACCGAAAAAGCGCCCCGATTATTGGTACTTGGCCAAGCCATGGGAGCTGCTCAATGTTTCGCGCGTTGTCAGATTGAAGCAGGCCTGCGATCGCAAAACTCTGCCCATCCCGAAGGGAAACAGTCGTATCCGCACGGCGAGTAAAGAACGTTGGATTTCCATTCACGCTATTCGAGAAATCCACATCCGAAACCTCCGGAGTGACACGCAACGAAATCAACCCTTGGTCCAATACCCTCGGAACAAAATTCAGTTTTACGCCGTACTCCCGGTAGTCTGTTTGCGGAGCCACATTTCCACTTTCACCAAAAACTGGGCGAGAGATTGGCACCTCGCCCCCCACAACGAAATTCGCCTCGACTCCACTCGTTGTTGTCAATTTGGGATTGGCCAAGCGTCGAGCAAGTCCTTTGCGCTCCAACGCATTGATAATAATATCGATTTGCGTTCCGTTTACTTCGAGTAGATCTCCAATAAACGTACCAAAAGGTACAGACGCCCCCCCTGTTATGCCGCCTGGGTTTGTCTGTACTGTGGTATCGCCACTCTGGTTAGTGCCCCTGAGTCCGATCCCAAGACTACGGCCTGAGTTGCGTTCAACCTCGAGAATGCGGACATCTAGTTCAACTTGCTGAGCCGCAGCGACACGAACAGAATTTATTACGGGTTCCTCCGAGAACTGCTCGGAAATCTCAACCACGGTCTGCAAATCTCTTGCGTCCTTGACTTGGCCCGACAAACGTATCCGGTCGTTGACGTTGGTGACGGACACCTGCGCACTTGGTACGGCCGCTCGCAAAGAGGATTCAAGTTCGGAAAAATCACTTCTTACACGAACATCAATTACTTCGAGAAGCTGCTTTTCAGTGGAGTATAACGTGATGTTTGTAAGGCCTGTACCCTTGGACTGGACATAAAGAGTCGTGTCAGTAAGTGGAAAAACATCTATCAGGTTAGTGTTTCCGATCAGAATATCCGCATATGGCATATTCGTCTTGATGCTTAGGGTCTCGTTCGGGTTCATACGAACACGAGAGGCAACGCCATCATCGATGATGATACTCTGTTCCTGTGCTTGCGCTGTGGCAGATAGCAATAGCAGTATGAAAACTGCACATAAATCACGCAGCCTGTTTCCTCGTGCGCGCCAAAGCCTAGAGTGTAAAACTCTTACCCTTTGAATGATAGCCATCTTATTTCCGATCTGCTGCTCAGTACCTACAATCAAATTCAAGCGTCTCGCGTAAGACACGAGAGCAATCACCTATTCAGAGACCGCCTCTTCAACGACGTCTGCTTCCTTCTCAAGATCCGTTCGGTCAACCTTGTACTCGTTCCGCTGCCCATTGCGAATAACACCAATCGTGCACTCTCCCAGATCAGGCGGCAGAAGGTCGTCAATGTTGTCGAACACAAGTTGACCTCGTACGGGTGTGTTCGGGCTCTCAAGTTCTCGCAGCTTAGACTCGACCTGATCCAATTTCGCAGACAAATCAGCAAGAACATCCCCCAAGGAGGATTCTAGTTCTCTTAGCCGGTCATCGGAAACCCCTTGCGCTGCCGCATTTCGGATTTCATTTAGTCTTGCCTCAACCAAATCATCGGCAACGTCGACGTCGCTAAGATCATCAATTGTAACCCGCGCTATCTGTTCAATCTCTGCGGAGCCCACATTACGCAGCGCGAGTGACAATGTCCCAACATTTCCCCCCAAAACAAGCTTTTGGGCCTCCTCCGTATTGACTTCAAAGGTCACCGTTCTCACTACACTTGGATTATCTTTGAGCTCGTCCGCAATCTGATCAATCGCAAGCACTTTCAAGCCCTGCAAGAGCACGTCCACAAATTCGTCACGCGTCAGCAGAACATCCACCCGATCGCCTGGCAACACGAAGCCAGCAACACCAAGGACATCATTCACACGAATGGAAACAGCTTTTTTTCCTTGTGCCAGAGCGGTAGATAATTTAGCGCGCTGGCCAGGCTCGGTGACCTTTGAAGACAGGACTGGTTCGCCGACGGCCATTGGCGTTACGGCAAACCGAACTGTTTCATCGGTATCGCCAATAATGAGATCAGAAATCTGCGCGTAACTGCCTTCAGGGCGGATTGCTCCGGACCATTCGATCTCCATCAAGGCTGTTTGCACGATACGCTCGCCAAACTGTATCTGCTCAGCTGCGACAACGATTGTGTCTCTCGGTGCCTCGCCTTGGCGTTTCTCTTCCTCCTCCAAGACATCGACAAGCTGCTGTCGTTCGCTGAGGAGCCACGTCCGAGCCCCATAAACGGCTGCAGATGCAAGTACAGCTGCCAATAGGAGACTGAAAATCGCCGCATACCTCATATCGCATACCCCTTACCTAATCTAAGCACCGAAGTAGCACCTACTCTCAATGAAGATACCATTGAGAGCAAGATTCAGGCAGGCCACAATTCTGCCAACCAGGCCTTTTCCTCAAACCGATGCACGTCTTCAACAATTTAAGGCAATGCGCGCCCGCAAGGCCAGCGCGCTAGAGTGAGCCTAGTTAGGACGGCGCTCCCAAACGGGTCTCATTTTCCAGCCAAGTGGCCCATTCCTGCCACAAAACGCCAAGCTGAGTACCAAACGCCAAAACTGCAACGATCACAGCGCCAGTAAGAAGCCCCAACAGGATAAGATATTCCGTCAAGGCCAAGCCATCTTCTTCCTTTCGGAAGCGGTGGACCAAAGTAGCCAAATAAAGGCCAAAGTTGCTAATCATAGAGTTTCCCCTCATTTCTTATTTTCTACGTTCAGACGGGCAAAGACCCTGAACAGGGTTTTCTACCAAGCCGATGGTTAAAGGTACGAGTCCAATCTAACTGCCAATTTACTGTAAAGAATTGACTTATATCAATAAGAAAGACAAAGAGAGCACAATCCAGGGCAATGTGTTGAGGTTGCATATATCCGCATGATTGAAATGCCCCCCCGGTTTAGGCCAGTCATGCACTAACGATCACATCTGGCCAGCCAGAGGAGGCTTTCTAGAGAAACGAAACACATTGGACGTAGCAGTCGACGGATGCGCGTTGAGATCATCAACTGGCCCTTGCTGCCAAGATACCAAGCCACCAGATGTCTTCGACGAAAGCTGTTTAGAGCAAAATGTTCACCATTTGCTTCATCTATATATGGCTTTCCGAAGTATGGACTACCAAACGAGGATCAGGAGGTGGGCAGCTACTTTGATGTTAAGCATTGGACGTCTCAGAATTTGCACCATGTTTCAGCTCGGTCACACTAAACGAAGCAATCGCCCGCAAACTGTCTCAGCACCTAGCGTACCAAGAAGGACTCTTCCCGAAGCAGTTCCGCCATCGTGCCCCTCCCACCTGATCCGGTGACGTCAATAATCTCCATAGAGAGGTACTTCGTTGCGCCATTAACGACAGCCGGTTTGGTCAGAAACATCTTCACAAATGTCTCGGCTGGGATGTCTGTGGCAGCGCCTTGTATGTTGTGCTCTAGGCAGTTTATTACAGCCGAGAAGATTACCCTCCGGTCCCGATATTCGGGCCCGGTGTAATCGCCGAGGTCGAGGTCCGTGCATTGTGATACACCGACTTCACCATTTGGCGCCTCGTCACCCAGACGTTCTTCATAAATTTCGTGCATATAGGTGTCATAACGGGACGGTGTCGCGGGCGCCGTTCCAGTTGGACCAGGATACGTGTTTTTAACCCATATGTCGCCCGTTGGGGCCGGCGGAGGTACATAACCTGCCTCGCCAGGGAGCGGTTCATCCCAAGGGGCACCATGACTGATATCCCAATAAAGATCGATATTCCATTCTCGGCTGTCGCTGATAAACCCACCGGGCAGTGCAAGCATCGCTTCGCCTCGGGGAAGAGCCATGGCATCATGGTTATCGGGCTCTTCATCATAGACACTGCAATATTGCGCGTCTTGGGTTTGCCCCATGCGCACATTTAAGGCTGGTCGGTAGTTCGGATCGTTCCGCCGCTGCCAGAATAGGCCTGCATATAAACCGAAATGGGTGTTGATCCCCTGTTCGATGGGACCAACGTTTTGCCCCGGTTCCGTGTCCAGAGCGCTTTGACTGTAGCATACCCCCGAATCTCCGATCGCAAGTGCCTCTCGCAACACATCGCCGCCAGACCCCGCAGCCGTTCTTAGGAATCCGAAATTGCCAGGACCCGGTGACGATGATTGGTCAAGGTGCAGCTCAATAAGACGCCCATAGAGCTCACCGGCCGCGAAACGCGAGTTGAGATTGGGATTCAAAGTGGCTTCAAAAGGGTTACAGATATAGATTGGAATAACATTACAAGCCACCGGCACTGCACTTGTTGCGACGGCACTGGCGGCAATCGGTACAGAAGACCTACTAAAACTCCGAGGATCAAGAAAGAAAGTCTGCAAATCTTGTGACTGCGCTCGAACGTAAACAAACTTAGCCTCAGTGCCGTCAATCGTTTCATTATCTGCCAACCAGTCCGCGTCTATGGGTGTTGCATCATCGTCTGGTATGTTTCTAAGAAAGACGACATCAAACGGGCGATCATCAGCGTCATCATAATTCAAAGGAATCTGTGCTTCGCTCTCTTCCAGGCCCAGCATGCTTACGGAGTTTTGAAGGTTTGACATAGCCGCTTTGGCCCGCATAATCGCATCGGACCTGCCGTCCAACTCCCTTGCTCCCGCCAAAGCAAGTGCATCCGCTGCAGACTGTAGGTCTCCATGCGCGTTGTTTCCGCGGCTCACATCAATGATTAGAAGACCAAACCAAATGAAGACCGGAAGAACAAGGATCGCAAAAAGCAAAACATATCCGTCTTCAGAACGAAAAAACTGCTTCATTACAGGTCTTTAAGCCCTTCACTCTAAGTTGAATTAGCTGAACAAGATCATTTTGAGCTGATAATACACCAAAATCAAGGCGACATCGACACTCGGAGCAAGATGCTGGGGACGGCCGCGATGCACATTAGCAGGCCGTAAGGCGCCCTACCACTCTCCTTTATCTGCCGAAAGCGAGTGGAAAATAGGCCGCTCCCAAACCCATTCCCTAACAGAAACAAAAGAAGCAGAAAAAGAACTGTTACCGCCAACAACAAGACGGCATAGACTCCCAGATATGGCATCCCAACAAAGAGCCCCAATGCTGCATAGAGCTTTACATCTCCCGCCCCAATTGCACGCATCAACCAGAGCGCGAAAGAAATTGTGAACAGAAGAGCGCTTGCCGCCACATCGGCGCCGAAACTTTCAAATTTACCCAACGCACCAAAAGGAACATAGAGGCCAATCAAAAGGAGGACTGACGCGTTGCTTATCTTGAGAGTAGTGAAATCAGTCCAAGCAATCCGGGAAATCAGACAAACCAAGCCCACCATCACCAGGGCCATTAAGATGTCAGTCACCTGATCAAGTATAGTTATAACGGCTTAATGTCTCCCCGGGACCGCTTAGGGTAGTTAACCGAGTTACGAAGCAACTCAAGATTATTTGCCGCCCGCTCATTCGACGGGTCTAACTCATATGCTCGGATGAAGTGTTTACGCGCACCTATCAAATTACCCTGCAACAAGAGGGAGTAGCCACGATTGTTTTGGTACTCGATCCGGTTTCCAATCAGCTTCTGCAACTTCGCGTAGGCGGGGTTTGACTGGTCAAACCGACCTAACATGTCAGCAGAGGCGGCAAACCCCAAAAGAGCTGCTGGGTCTTCTGGATTGTGGTCCAATGCCCTCTTAAACTTCGAGTAAGCTCGCCCATAAGCCTCGTCCTGAAACAGAACCCGTCCAACAATCATGGGATCGTCGCTCTTATAGTACTCTCGGTTAGACGTATCGCGTGACGAGTCTGACCTGACAGAGAACGCAGAGAACGCACCTGACCCGTCGCAAGCGGACAGAAGCAAAATGATCGACAGGGCAAGCGCAGTGAGACGCATCTAAACCTCGGACTTCACGCAGTAAGAAATAGTTCGCACGCGAGGAGATCGTAGTCCACACTTTGAAGCTACTCTACACCCTTCGTTGTGATACGACCTCTAGATGCGGCGAAAATGATACACTTGCCGAAGACCGAGGGTTCAAACAACAGCACTCGTGCAAGAGAAATCGCGGGATTGTTTTGCGGGCAATTATAGCCTTGGCAAGACTCTCCTTGCTTCGCGTTGCAACCTGACTGTCTTGGCCCTCTCCGCTCAAAAGCAGCGTTTGCCGGCTATCTGAGAGCCCCAATCGAAGGAAGGGAACGGCTCTTCAAGCCTGCCAAGAAGTGTCAATGATTCCGAACGGTTGCCAGCAACCAACCAGCGAGAAGACGCCTGAGCACCTTGGCGCCATATCTATCAAGCGATGCGTGTTTTGAGTGAATGGGCGGGCGTATTGCGTCGACTGGGCATCATCTCACTCCTGGTGAATGAACCATCTGCGCTCCCGGTCGGCTGGGCGAACGCCCGGCTACGGCGCAATATTGAGAGGTGGCCCGTGCGAGCTGTCTGTAACTGCTTCTCCCCTGGCACAGAGGTAGGAGAGCCCAGAGCTCAGGCGACAGTCTCAGACCGAGTCTTCGCGATTTTTTTGGCTCTTCCGGCGGTTTTGTTGCGACTCAGCATTGAGAATTCACCTTAGATCGCCAGGGCAATCATGGAAAATGTGTTCTATTTTTTCTCAGAGTGACGAAAGAGCGGCATGTCTATATGACGAGAGCGTGTCTCCCTGGAATGGTGGAAGGGCGGCTCGTCAGCGTGGCGAAACAGTGGCCATGCACGATAAGCTGCAAGGGCATCTTCGAGGCGCGCTCGGTATGCCGGCTCCGAGCCTAGGCTCTTGACTTCTCTGACTGATTCAAAACTCCACGGACCAGACCTTCTGAAAGCAGCGGGCAGCTCTGCGAGCTCTGCTTTCGTAAATCTTCCGCTTCTTATTACCTCTTCATAGTGGCTCAGGGCAGCTTCCATTTCTTCAATTGTCTCAGGCATCAGACGGTTCCCAAATGCAAGCAATGTTCAAGCTGAGCACGGCAGTAGGTTCTGCCACGTCCCGTATCTTTTCAAGGCTTGTATGGAATCGAGGCCCAGAAAGTATTCGTGGAGCGAAACACGAGGCCACGGTAAACGTCCGGCCGCTCAAGGTAGTGAGACACTCCCGGCAGGGCATCTCGGCGCAGATGACGATCCGTTCTTGGACGAATGTCTTGCTTGTGTGAACAAGCTCACAGACGGGCACGGACTCACATGCAATAAAGTTGGTGCAAGGCCAGAGTTGGTAAACACACTTGGGAAAAATCAATGCAGACCGTTATTCAGTCAAACGCCACCCGCAACGCTTTCCAGGTTGCGCGCAGGATCATCGACATCGTCCTTGATAGCTTTGAGGACGGGGTCGCCATGCAATCAAAAGTGGACAGCTGCTATTAAGATCAATGGTATCCGTCCGGTCTGACCGCTCTGCCGCGTGTTGCGTTCATTATTGGGGATTTGTGAAGGGGTGGGGGGTGGCGACTCACCTAGGCTTCACCCAGCGTTCAACAAGAGGCCCGCTTCAATTTCGAAACAGAAACAAGACCTCAGTCTGATTGTTCATCACTCAGCGCCAATCAGAAGGGAAAATTGTCGAAAATCAGGCAAAATGCGTCAAGAGTTTGGCTTTCTTAGACATACTTAGCTATTGTCGATTTATCGACAGGTCACTGGGTGGGGGCCTCCGATTGCCAATCTCCTCGCGGATCGGCGGTCTCTGCGGACGGGGAAGCTCGTGTCTTTAAGCGATCCTAGAATTAGACTTCTGGTCGAGCCAAAGGTGATCTCTGCTCTCCATTCGGGGGCCGAGGACCACAAAGGTTCATGAAACGGTTTGCATTCCACTATGAGTTACTGGAGACGGGTTCGGCCGAACCAATCGTCTTCAGTGACCCCTTGCAGGGCCGGCGGAAGCGGTTGCGCCGCAGGTTTGTTCTTGTGGTTACCTCCCTTCTGCTTTGGACATTTTTCTTCTTTGTCGGCGCACAAACCACTGGGTCTGATCCGGCCAGAACAATGGGGGCCTCAGCGACTGCGTTGCCGACGCAGAAGGGTCCCGCACTGGCTGCTTTCGCTCAGGGTCTTCCAGAGGTGCAGCGTTCCGCGTCCGGTACCTGCGAAGCTGAGGCCCCGCCCTTTGCCGCTATGGCGGCCGGGGCCAGCTTTTCGCGCGTTTTTGCACACTTGCCAGTCGCGCTAGACTGGGCGCACCTGTCGCTCGATAAGAGCTGTGAGACAATCGACGTTCTTGTACCGGATTGGATCACGGTGACTGAACTGGCAAATGGCTTCGCCATTGATCTGGTGAGTGAGGACACGCGGATGCCCGTTGATGACTATGTCGCCGCGGCCATCACGCCCCCTGAGCTTATGCCGCGTATTCAGGTCGAACTATGGCCAGTGCAGTCCGATTTCGGTACCAAAATTGCCAGGGACCAGACCCGCAGGGCACTGGTTTCCGATCTCAACCGCGCCCTCAAGGCTGTCGGGGCTGCCGGAGCCTGTCTCGATCTGGATCAGCTTCCGCGGGCCGCGCGGGGCGAGGTTCAGCCATTACTGGATGACGTACGCCAATCGCTTGAAGAGGCAGGTCTGCGTTCCTGTCTTATTGTCAGCGGGAACGATGCCACGTGGGTGGAGCGGGATCTCACCGATGGCTTCGACCATGTGATCGTCAAGCTTTTCTACGAGCCCTGGGTGGGTTCGGCCCCGAGACCCTTGAGTGAAAACACTTGGTTCTTGGAGCGTGCTCAAGAGGCGATGGCAGCCATTGGCTATGAGAGGTTGGTTCTCGCCATCGGCACCTTTGGCGCCTCCTGGGAAAGTGGCGCACCTTTGCCGCGCAGACTTTCCTACGGCGAGGCGCTATCTGCGGTCACAGGTGCTAAGGCTCAGCTGACCTTCACTGAGGAGGTTTCAGGAAGCTTTGCGGCCTTTCGGAACGCTGAAGGTAGAAGGCAGAAAGTATGGCTACAGGATGTAGCATCCGCCTTCAACCAGTTGTCGATCCTGGAACAAATAGGCCTTGCAAATGTAGGGATCTGGTCCCTTGGCCAGGAAGATCCCGGATTGTGGCCTCTGTTGAAGGGGCAGCTCACGTCGGCGCGCTTGGACGATCCGGCGCTATCGGGGGTAATGATCGACACCTACGTCCAGTATATTGGGGAAGGTCCAGCGCTGCGCGTATTGGACCGCGCGAAGTTCGGATTCCGCACCTTCGAGGTCGATCCGGTCACTGGCCTTGTAAAAAATCAGCTCTATGAAGCCTATCCGGAGCCCTACCGCCTTGAACGGTACGGAGCACCTGCACCTGGTGAGCTGGTTCTGACCTTTGACGACGGCCCCCATCCCGAATTCACGCCGCGCATTCTCGATATTCTTGAAGAGACCGGCACACCGGCGGCCTTCTTCGTGCTCGGCCAGAACGTGATGAACCATCCGGATATTCTGCAACGCGTGGTGGAGGCGGGCCACGAGGTTGGCACCCATTCCTTCTCACACCCGCGGATGGATCAGATCTCGGCTTTACGTACGCATTTCGAGCATACGCTCACCGACCGCGCAGTGGCCGGTACTATGGGCCGGACCACACGACTATACCGCGAGCCCTTTCTGCGGAGCGGCGGGCCGATCAGTGCGGACCGGATCGAGCCGCTGCTCACCGTTCAGTCACGTGGGCAGATTAATTACGGCATGGACGTCGTTCCAAAAGACTGGCTCGGTTTGACCAGCGACGAGATCGCTACCTACGTCATTCGCGAGGTGGAAGCGGGCGCGGGCAATGTGATCCTGCTGCACGATGGGGGTGGTAGCGACCGCAAGGCCTCTGTTGAAGCGCTGCCAATCATCATTTCGGAGCTCCGGGGAAGGGGATATAGTTTCAAATCGATTGGTGATGTTATGGGCTTCGATGAGGCTGCCCTCATGCCAACAGTGACGGGCGTTCAGCCAATCTTTGATCGCATCTCATTTGCCTTTGCATCGAGCACATTCAACGGTCTTGTGCTGGTGTTCTGGGTTGTTTTACTCATCGGTCTCTGCCGGTCTGCAGTCATCCTTGCTTTGGCGGCACTTCGCCGCCGTCACCGAGCTGTCGTGGGTGGCCCGAACCCCAAGGTCGCGGTTATTATCCCGGCCTTCAACGAAGAAGCGGCCATCGGAAAGTGCATCGAAAGCGTGCTCGCCAGCGACTATCCCTGGTTGGAGGTTGTCGTTGTCGATGATGGTTCCTCCGACAAGACCTTGAACGAAATTCTTGAGTTCAAGCACAAAACAAATGTGCGCATGATCTCTCATCCCAACCAGGGCAAATGGAGCGCCTTGAACCGTGCGATCCTGACGCTTGATGTCGATGTCGCGGTCTGCATTGACGCGGACACGCAGGTGGCACCGGATGCGGTGTCAAAACTGGTCACGCATTTTCAGAACCCACGCGTCGGAGCTGTTGCGGGTAAGATTGTGGTGGGGAATCCGATAAACACGCTGACGCGAATGCAGGCGCTTGAGTATGTCACGGCGCAGAACTTTGAACGCCGCGCCTTCGACCACATCAACGCCATTCTAGTGGTCCCAGGGGCCATCGGGGCTTGGCGCGTGGCGGCGCTGCACAAGGCAGGGCTCTTTTGTCCGGAGACCCTAACCGAGGATTGTGACCTCACGATATCGGTGAACCGTGCCGGGTACCGTATTGTCTACGACGAACGCGCCGTCGCCTACACCGAGGTCCCGCAAACCATTCGTGCGCTCATGACACAGCGGCTGCGCTGGTCGCTCGGCATGTTCCAAAGTGCTTGGAAGCACAAGAAAGCCATTCTGGAAGCACGCAGCGTTGGCCTCGCTTCCATTCCCGACATGTTGATCTTTGGCTATCTCTTTCCGCTGCTGGCGCCGATCGCTGATCTTTTCGTGCTTATCCTCGCCTATCACCTGATTGCAGGAAGTTGGTCAGGTGAGGTGGGCGAGGCAGCTCCACTGGTCTCATCCGAGATGCTCTGGGCCTACTTGGCCCTACCAGCACTGGAGTTCCTGATTGCGACATTCGCTGTTCTGACAGAAAGAACGGCGAAAAAAAGTCTGATCCTAATGTGGCCTTTCCAGCGCATTTTCTATCGCCCGCTTCTTTATCTGACTGTGTTCCGCGCCCTTCTGCGGGCGCTCTCGGGGAGGCTCGCGGTATGGGGAAAATCAAAACGTCACGGCAGTGATCTGCTGCACCGGGAGAAAACCGCATGAAACGCAGGAGTTTTCTTCTTGGGTCGGCCGGGACAATGGCAGCGTTCCCAGCCTTAGGCTTTGCGCAGGCGCCAGGCTTTCAAAACCGGGTCACCTGCCTTGTTATCACGGACATCACCCCAGAGGTTTCGGTTGCGCATTTGCTGGCGCTCTTTGATGCGCTTACTGAGAAGGGCCTGCCATTTTCCATTGTGGTAAACCCCTTCGGCGCAGACGGGCAGCCTTTGCAGCCGGAAGACCGACTGTCCACTTTGCTTGCCGCGTACGCCCTGCAGGGCCACCGCGTCGATGTGGTCCCCTTCGTGCCCAAACTATCAAATAGCTCCGCATATTTTCAGGGGCGCAGCGTGCGGGAGGCCGGTGCGATCCTCCGGCGGGTCCGAGCGCGGTCTCATGATGGACAAACATCCCAGTCCCTGCTCAGGGTTGTCGCATGTGATGATCTTGAAAGTCCCAGATCGCCGACGGGCGTCAGATCAGCTGGTGTAAATACGGTCATCGCACTTCCGAAGAGGGATAGGCCCGTCTCCTCAGAGACCTGGCCAAACGGCGTTGTGCGCCTCTTTGGCGGGCGCAGGTTTGATCTTCGTTCCGATCCTATGGCTCAAATCGAGAGCGAGGCGAAAGCAACCCAAGCGCTCCTCTATATCTCTGCAAGCGACCTTGAGCGCCACACCGTGGATGAGGTTTTTGCCCGGGTTTCGAAGCTGGGAGAAGCTCTGCTGGCGTCCGAAAGCACCGGAAAAAACACCGTTCAGCTGGTTTCGGATCTTCAGCTGCGGGACAACTACGGGTTTCAACGTTTCCTGGCCCTCCATCTGGCGCGCCCTGCTCCGAGCAACCGCACGGAAACGAAGGCCTTTCAGATCTTTCTGGAGGAGCTGACGGCGCAGGGGATTCTTGCCAGCGTCGGAGAGAGGCTGGGCCACTTTGAGGCCAGCCGGGCAACTGACTATTGGCTACCCGTGTCAGTGGATGGTATTGAGGACAAAGCGGAGAGCAACCTCATCGAGGTAACACGTGCCTGTCGTATGGGTCTCGTGGAGCTGCCCGAAGCGCCTGAGAAGGCCTTGCCCCCAGGGCACAGCCTCGCCTTCAGCGATGCCTCCAGGGAAGCGCCAGGCTTTGACAGGTGTGGGGTCCTATGGTTGCCCAGCATCGATATCGCGACCCCTCAAGAAGCCACCCAGCTGTCGACAACTCTTGGGCGGATCAACGACCTTGTGATTTCGATCCGTCCCGAGGCGCTTGTGCAGCCTTTTGCACGCACCTCCCTATTGAACCAGCTTAAGGCGCTGGCGGCCAACGGGGTGACGAAAATCGTGCCGGTTCAGTTCCTCGGGCAAATGATCGCCCCAGAAGGGGCAGAAATCGAACGTCAGCGCCGCACCATCGCCAGCCTGCCGAAGACCCGGTCACGCCGCATAGCTCCATCAGATGCAAACCGGCAGGTCCTCTTGGAAGATGCCAAGATTGCCTGGGGCTATTTTGAGGAGCATACGGTCCCAAACACGGGGCTCTGTCCAGCGACCGTGGACTTCTCCGCAACAGGCGGGCGTGTGCATCCAACCGTGACGATGTGGGATGTGGGCAGCCACATCAATGCGCTGATTGCCGCTCGGCAGCTGGGGCTGCTAGGCGAAAAAAGGTTTGAGCGTAATATCTTGCAGATCCTGACGCAGGTTCGGGGACGACAATCCCAGGGCCGCCTCTTGCCACAAGGATGGCTTCGGGTCGATCGGCAGAAATGGGGCAATAAGGATTTTGACGGCAGTGACGCGGGCCGTCTGCTGGCCTCCTTTGTCAATCTAAAGCGCACCTTTGGCTTGGAGGATAGGTTGAGCGTTCTTGTGGAAAGCTGGGATCTGGACAAGATCGTGATTAAGGGCAAGGTTCACTCAGTCACCGACGGCGCGTTGCACTCGGTCTATCGTTCGCACAGCGCGCACTATTCTGCGCGGGCCTTTCGGGCCTGGGGCATCGGCGTATCATCTCCCTACGAAGTCTTTTCCGGTTCTTCCCCCTACGATGATCAGATGGCGCTTCTTGAGACTGTCTCCTGGATCGGCCCCCTTGGCGCGGAACCTCTTCTACTGGAGGCGCTGGAGCTGGGGATGTCGCGGGAAAGCGCCTATCTTGCCGAGGTGCTTTTCGCTGCCCAGCTCGAAGATCATGAGGAAAACGGCCGACTGATCGCAGTTTCTGAGGGGCCGATTGATCGTGCGCCCTGGTTTACCTACCAAGGGCTGCAGATGGACGCGCTGGAGCGGACCTGGGCACTTGATACGGTGGGTTATGAGCCGCAGTTCGCAGATCCCAGCTTTTGGCGTGAGAATCTGGTGGTCAGCAGCAAGGCCGCCTATCTATGGGCAGCCTGCAAACCCCATGCCTATTCCGACAAACTGCTCACCCATGTCCGCAAAAAGGCCCGTACCAAGCGCGGCTTTGCGTCAAGCATCTACAGTAAGACCGGTCGGGTAACCTCGACCTATACTGACTTGAATACCAATGCTGTGATTTTACAGGCTATTGCCAAAACCCTCGGTGAAGCCTAAACGCTCGGCGCGATTCCAGATTAGTGACTGTGTCGAATTGTATTGTTCTTATCTGATTTTTGACGCGGCCGCAGAACGATGGATAACAGGAGATTGGGAAGCTACCTCGCCCTACATCGGTGACCTTGCCGTGATGGGCGTAGAGCCCTTCACCGAGGAATTCGGTTCGGACCATAGCGGCACAGCCCAATCACCTAATTCTGACACATGATAATCGCTCGGAAAGGGTCGGAGACGTCACGCTTGAATTCCACCTCGGTCATCCCAGCATCCAGAACTGCTTTGTGCAGATCAGAGTAGGTTCCAAAGAAGGTGATTTCAAAGATACCGTCGCCTTTGTCTGAGACGCAGTGTACGCCTTCAAAGACCACCTTGCCTGGCGCGGCTTCCTGAGAGATGGACACTTCCAAATCGTCGTCAAAACTGTCGAGGGTCACACGGCACAAATCCGTGCTCGATCCAGAAATGAGTATCTTTGAGACGGTTTTTCTGCCGAACGGAGAAACAATGACGTCCCTGTCAGTCACGCACGCGATGCATTGGTTAATCGGGTCCAACCCCAAGGGCGTCTCATCAGACGTCGCAAAGTACATGATTGAGGGCGATGCCTCTGCCTTCTGGGTCTGAATCGCGACAATGGTCATTGATTTCTCGATCTTCTGTTCAGTATCACTACGACAGACACGAACAGCTTCGCAGCCATCTCGCCGCCTCAAAACACTTAGCGATCTCACGCCATACGAATACATCTGCAAAATCTGGACAGCAGAACCAGATCGATTCATCTTAAGCCCGATCCACCAGATGCCGGGACTGAACACCTAATCTAGTCGGCAAGTTCAATTTGTGTTTTTGCCACAACGAGCACGGGCATTCTGCAACGAAGTTTCTAATTGCAGAAAACACCAGCTTGCCAACATATTGGTTCAAAGCGGTGGTGACGCGGATTGTTTGCTTCCCAGACCTCGACCGCCACGGGAATGCGGAAAGCGTAGGAGTTGGACATGCGGCTAATCGGTGTTGATGTTGGTGGAACATTTACGGATATCGTGTTTCACGACACCGAAGGTGGGTTGACCCATATCCACAAGGTGCCCACCACTCTCGACAATCCTGCACGAGGCGTTTTAGGGGGGATCAGTGCTCTCTGCGACCGGTTCGACGTAGACAGGGCGAGCATCGACCATGTTTATCACGGCACGACGACTGCCACGAATGCGATCCTTGAGCATGATGGTGCGAATTGCGGGATGATCACCAATCAGGGCTACCGTGACATCATCCATATCGGGCGTCACCAAAGGCCGCAGCACTTTTCGATCCAGCAAGAGATCCCATGGCAGGATCGGCCTCTGATAAAACGGCGCTACCGAAAAACGGTGCCACACCGGATCGCGCCACCGTCAGGCGAGGTTCTCGTACCTTTGGACGAAACCGCAGTACGAGCCGCTGCGCGCGAACTGCGCGACGCCGGGGTCAATTCGATCGCGGTCTGCTTTCTGTTTGCCTTCCTAGACCCGACGCACGAGGAGCGCGCCAAGGCGCTGGTGCTGGAAGAGCACCCCGAGGCCTTCGTAACAACGTCTTCCTCTGTATCTCCCCAGTTCCGCGAGTTTGAGCGGTTCACGACCTCGGCCATCAATGCCTTCGTCGGACCGAAGGTGCGGGACTATGTCTCTTCGCTGGAAGGCGAACTGGCCGCAGCCGGCTTGAAAGCCGACCTCCATATCATGGCGTCAAATGGCGGTGCGGCGACGGCGGCGATGGTGTCGGAGCGCCCAGTGGTCACACTTTTGTCAGGCCCTGCGGCAGGGGTTCTGGGTGGGGCTTGGACCGGTGGGCTGTCGGGGCGCACCTCGCTGATCACATTTGATGTGGGCGGCACCTCAGCTGATATCGGAATCGTGTCCGAAGGTCGCTTCGCTGAGGCATCCCCGCGCGACACTTGGATTGCCGGGTTCCCGCTGATGGTACCGATGATCGACATACACACCATCGGCGCTGGCGGTGGGTCAATTGCGCATCAGGACAAGGGGGGTGCATTCAAGGTCGGCCCTCGTTCGGCAGGCGCACGCCCCGGCCCTGCTGCCTACGGTCATGGGGGTACGGAACCCACCGTAACAGACGCCAACGTTGTGTTGGGTCGCCTCGACCCGAATAATTTTTTGGGCGGAGAGATGGGGCTGGACGTAGAGGCCTCACAAGCTGCTCTGGACCGGTTGGCGACGCAACTAGGCATGGACAGGCTGGCCGCAGCCGAAGGCGTGATAACGATCATCAATGCCAACATGGCCAACGCGATCCGGTCCCGAACAGTGCAGAAGGGCTTGGATCCGCGCGACTTCGCACTGGTGGCCTTCGGTGGCGGCGGCCCCCTCCAGGCCGCAGACGTTGCGGCGATGCTTTCGATACCCGAGGTGATCGTGCCATCGCATCCCGGTATCACCTCCGCCATGGGTCTATTGACCACTGACCTGCAATACGATGCGATCCGCACGGCGTTCGTTTTCTCAAACGATATGGACCATGGACAGATCGAAGAGCGATTTGCCGACATGGAAACCACACTCCTGGCCCAGTACACCGCCGATGGCGTGGATGAGGCCCGCGTGACCTTCAAGCGCACCGCCGATATCCGTTATGTCGGGCAGGGCTACGAACTGCGGATTAACGTGCCGGGTGGCGCGTTTGACGCCGCCGCCGAGGCCGCCGTCTGGGCGGAATTCGAGACCCGGCACGAAGCCGAGTACGGCCGATCCTTCCCCGGTAGCCCCATGGAGATCGTTAACGTTCGGGTCACCGGCATCGGTGAAACCCAAAAGATCAGGGCGCAGACACCCCCGACGAGCGGATCATTGGAGGCAGCAAAGGTAGCAACCCGACCTTCGGTCTTCCGGGTCGGTACGGACTTGGAAACAGTGCAGACCACCTTCTACCGGCGTGACGCCCTGCCATTGGATCAACAGATTCCTGGCCCAGCCGTGATCCTACAGCAAGACAGCACAACCATCGTGCGGCCAGGCGACAGCTTTGTCGCGGACCGGGCAGGCAATATCATTATTAAGATCGGGGGGCTGTCATGAGCCAGATTGACCCAGTCACCGCCAGCGTCATCCAAGGCGCCTTGCAGAACATCGCGATAGAGATGGGTTACAAGCTGATGCGGATGTCTTATTCGTCCATCATCCGAGAGTCCGAGGATTTCGGCACGGCTCTGACTGACCATGTGGGAAACCAGCTGGCAGAATCCGTCCAGTCGACCCCGCTGCAATCCGGTCCCATCCCAGGCTACGTGAAGAACGTGATCGAGGTGCTTGCCGCCCGTGGTGACACGTTTGCCCCTGGCGATGTGATCATGCACAACGATCCTTACGGCGGGGCGTCCCATGGCCCGGATATTGCGCTGATCATGCCGGTTTTTCACGGAGATGAATTGGTCGGCTTTGCCGGAACGACAGCGCACCATCTAGATGTTGGCGCCTTGTCGCCCGGGTCATGCGGGATTGTCGATGCCATGGACGTCTACGCGGAGGGCCTGCAGTTCAAGGCTATCAAGGTGGTCGATGGGGGGGTGCGCAACGAAGCCGTCTGGCAGATCCTGCGCGACAATGTCCGGGCACCTGCGCTGGTCGTGGGTGATCTGGATGCTCAGGTCGCGGCCTGCGAGATTGGGGCCGAACGGTTCCGTGATCTTATCGCCCGCTACGATGTCGCTACCATCCGGGCCGCGTCAGAGGCGCTTATGGCCTACTCAGAACGGATGATGCGCCAGGCGATCAGCGATGTGCCGGACGGTGTCTACTCCGCCACCACTCACATCGATGGATTCCTTGGCGACCCGGAACGGAGCGAACTACCTATTGTGGTGACAATCACAATCGATGGTGACCGGATGGTGGTAGATTTGACCGGCACGGCTCCCCAAGTCGGCGACCGGCCCATCAACATGCCGTTGGTCGGGACGGTAGACATCTCGATCTGGTTGACCGTGCGCTCGGTTCTGCTGGATTCGGACATTTATGGCGAGATCCCACAGAACTCGGGCCTCACCCGCCCGATCGAAATCATCGCTCCGCGCGGTTGCCTTGCCAATCCGATCTTCCCGGCCCCTGTGATTGCCAGGTTCACCCCTGGCAACCAGCTGGCCGACACGGTGATGAAGGCGCTGGCCGAGGCCGTTCCAGAACAGGTCTCTGCTGGGATTGGCAACCTCAAGGTGATCGCCTTTTCTGGCCTACGCGAGGAAACCCATTGGGTGCATATGGAAATCTTCGAAGGGTCTTATGGTGGGCGCTTTACCAAGGATGGGATGGATGCGGTTGACACGCTCTATGCCAATACCCGCAACAACCCGATCGAGGATATCGAAAGCCACTTGCCGATGCGCGTCACGCAGTATGAACTGCGTGAGGACACCTGCGGTGCTGGTCGCACCCGGGGCGGTGTGGGTGCCATAAGGGCATTTCAGTTCCTTGAACCGGGCGGCTTTTCCGTCGAAGGTGAGGGGCACAGATTTCCCCCTTGGGGCTTTCAGGGCGGCGCCGACGGCAAACCCGCCGAACTGCACCTTATCCACGCTGATGGCACTGACGAGTCGCTGGTGTCCAAGGTGCCTTATCGTCCAGCTGCGGCGGGCGACACATTTCTGGCTGTTGGGCCTTCTGCAGGAGGGTATGGGCCAGCTTTCGAACGCGATCCGGCCGCGGTTCTTGAAGACGTGTTGGACGGCATCGTGTCAAAAGAAAGCGCCGAAAGCCAATATGGCGTTGTGATAATCGGTGGTAAGGTGGACGCCGCGGCCACAGCCGCGAAAAGAGGGGTTTGACATGTCTCGCCAGATCATTGTTGCCAGCGCCCAGATGGGCCCCATCGCCAAGACCGAACCGCGGCAGTCCTGTGTGGCACGTATGGTCGACATGCTGCGCGAAGCGCATGGGCGCGGTGCGAGACTGGTGGTTTTCCCGGAACTCGCGCTGACATCGTTCTTCCCGCGTTGGATGATCGAGGACAAAGATGAATTGGAGGCGTGGTACGAGGAAGACCTACCAAGTCCTGCAACCCAGCCTCTGTTCGAGGCGGCAGCGGAACTCGCGGTCGGCTTCTACCTCGGCTATGCTGAACGCGTATCTGAAGAGGGGCGCATCCGCCACTTCAACACCTCAGTGCTCGTCGGACCCGATGGCAAGATCATTGGAAAATATCGGAAAGTACATCTGCCGGGTCACGACGCTCCGCAGCCGGGGCGGACATTTCAGCATCTGGAAAAGCGATACTTCGAACCTGGAAACCTCGGCTTCCCGGTTTTTGACGGCTTCGGAGGGCGCGTAGGAATGATGATCTGCAACGACCGGCGCTGGCCAGAGGCCTACCGGGTCATGGGTTTGCAGGGAGTCGACTTGATCGCGTTGGGTTATAATACCCCCGTCGACCATACCGGCCACACCGATATCGATAGTCTGACCCAATTCCACAACCACCTCAGTATGCAGGCGGGGGCCTATCAGAATGCGTCGTGGGTCGTAGGAACCGCAAAATGCGGGCGGGAGGAAGGCTCGATGATGGTTGGTCAGTCCGTCATCATCGCCCCCTCAGGCGAGATTGTCGCCATGGCCAGCACATTGGAAGATGAGGTCATCACAGCAAAAGCCGACCTGGACTTGGGGACGCGGTACCGGGAGACAATTTTTGACTTTGCACGCCATAGGGAACCGGACAGCTACGGCCTGATCGTCGAGCGAAAAGGGGCTGGTGATCCAATCTAATCGAACGCGTCTTTTGTGATCATAGCTCACGTCAGACCGCACGGTCGATCAAAATCACCGACGCCCAACACTGGCGACCTCGGGCTCAAGATTTATGGTCGGAGTCAATTTTGGACATATGGCGCATAGTCGACGTTATCGGGGGTTTGCAGAGCGAAACACGTCAGACGATGACCAGTCGATCACTCTCGTTGTGCAGCCCCTGCCCGGCGTCTTATAAAAAGCGACATGTGGCGAAAGCACCGCAGCGTTGACCTATTGAACCAATACCCAGTCGCAAATCGATGCGGTTCCCGTCATCGTCGTCGGCATGGGACGCAAGCAGATCAGTGAAGCGGTAGAGAGCTCTCACCAGGGCCCGCACAAAGGCGTGCTCCGGCTCCTGATCGGCGTACTGGCTCTCTGGCCCCTGCTCTGCGGTGCTTTGGTTCTATCGCTTGAAGACCCCCTGGCCCCGGGCATCGAGTACTTCGTCTACCGCAGCCTGGGTCACGTGGCGATCGTGCTGACCCTGATCATCTGCGCGCTCTCGTCGGCGCGCCAGCGTCGATACCGGAAAGCCACCCTAACCCGCTTGGATGTCCTGCTCATCGCCCTGGTGACCTGGGCCTTCGTCTACACGACCCTCTTCGCGCAGCCGAACTACTATCTCCTGGTCCCCGCTGCCGTGATCCACCTCCTGACTCTCCTTGGGGTCATCTCAGCGATCAGTTTGTTTGCGCGGTGGTCAGACGGGGTGCCCCCATCAATCTGGACCGCGATCTTTGTTTCGATGCTGCTGTATCTGCCGCTCCTTCCGTACATCGTGTTTGTGGCATCTGAGGCGCCTGACTTCATTTGGAAAGCCGCCTTTGCGCCCGTTCAGAATGTCCGGTGGTATGGTGCCCTCTTGGCCATAGCATTGGCCGCAGGCCTGGCGCCAGCCTGGCCCCGCCCGCTGGGTCTCTCTCCGTCACGGTGGTGGCGCCCGGTTGGGCTCATCATCTTGTGGGCGCTTCTCTTCTGGAGTGGCAGTCGCGGTCAGGTGCTGGGTCTCTTCGGGGCGGTAGCTATCGTGGTTCTTCTGAACCCGCGGCTCCGACCCCGACTTGCATTTCAGACGACAGCAACCGCAGTCCCAGGCCTCGCACTGTCAGCCCTACCTCCCACCCCGACGGCAGACTTCGGATTTCTATCTAGACTTCTTGGAAGGACATTCGAAGCAGACCTAAATGCCGCATCGTCAGGAAGGATTCAGCTGTGGCTCAAGACTGTCGAAGTTATTCAAGAAAAACCCCTGTTCGGCCATGGTCTCTTGCAGTTTTTCCCAGTGGTACTCGGCGAAGACAATGCAGCATCTGCCTTTCATAGTCATAACTTCCCTTTAGAAGCTATGTTGGCCTTTGGCCTCATTGGCGGAGGTGCTCTGATATTTCTGGTACTTCGCTTCTACGTGCGCCAGATGACACGGGCCCACCAACGTGATTTCCCAGAAGCCATTGTCCCACCGGTCCTGATCTTTACGACAATCCTGCTGATGTCGCTTGTGAGTGGCGGTGTCCTCTTTCAAACGATTTCTGCCTACTTGGTGATTGCAGGCTGCGCGATCTGGGCGGGTCTTGCCCCTTTGAACAGAGAGCGCCAGACCGAAAAGGTCCAATAATCCTGAAAGGAGCCGGAGGGCTGAACACCCGAGGGCCCGCTCGCCTGATGTCTGCGGGATGGGGGAAAACAAGGGGGCGTGGGCAAACCCGCATTGGGGCTGAACCCAAGTTCTCATCCCTCTTTGGACAAAGTTTCCGCTTGTGTGAACCAGCTCACAGACGGAAACAGAATCACATGCCATAAAGTACAGGCAAGGCCACAGACGGCCAAGAAACGAAGGACGAGACAATGCAGACCCTTAAGAAGTCTTTCTCACCCAGCACCGCTTCCAGGATTGCGCACACGATCATCGACATCGTCCTTGATAGCCTGCAGGACGGGGCCGTCATGCAGGCAAAGGTGGAACGGTATCACTAAGAGCATCGCGAAGGCCTGCCTCCCTTCCAGGATGGCGCGCAACAGCTGCACCAATGCCCGCAGACTTCAAAAGCTTTGCCAATCAGTTTTGAGATGGGACAAATTCAACTGCTTGAGCCCATCTCCGCAGGTTAGAGTTGTTTTTGTCTTTGTTTCGGGAACGCGCCCGTCCGTCCCAGACATTTCTTACGCCTTTCCCGCGTCAACATCCCTGAAACGTCCAGGGTCTGAGCGATGAAATCGACTGCCGGGTGATCCACCTCGAGCCGCGACATAAAAATTTGAAAAGAGCCTCTATTCGGTCTTGTTGTGATAAGAGGGTGCTAAAGCGCATTCGAGTTTTTCGCAACACACTGTTAAACCACGTGTTTAGGTAGAAGGTTAGAAAGCGCGTGCTAAAAGCTGGCGTTCACTGCGTGTTGTGCGAATAACCGAGTTGCTGACTTTTAAAACATTCGCTGCAGGTGTCGGCTCTGTTCCCCTTTATTGCATGATGCCTATCCTAGAATAAACATCTCTCTCTCGCCCGAAAAACCTTTGAATTCGCACTCTACCATTTTCCCTGTCGTGTCAGGAATAACATCTTTGAACGCTCGCGAGCACACCACTGAGGCATTCCGCTTCGCTGCTTCTTCTAGCATCCGGGAGGCAAGATTTACTGTTGGACCAATCGCGGTGAAGTCCAAGCGATCTCCACTGCCAACATTGCCAAAAAACAAATCTCCAAGGTGTAAGGATGCGCGAAACCTAATCTTTGGATTCTGTTCATCCGCCGTCAATGCCGTACTTACGGCTTCAAGAGCTTCTAAAGCGGCTCCAGCCGCTTCCTCTTGCGCCGTGAGGTCGTCCGGAGTTTGAAAGATGGCCAGAACGCCATCGCCAATGAACTTTAAAATTTCTCCATTGTTGCCTCCTACCGCTGACGTAATTGCCGCAAAAAACCTACTCAACACTTTTAATACGTCTTCAAAAGCGAGCTCATTTGAAATCTTGGTAAAGCCAGCGATGTCGGCAAAAAATACAACAGCCGAGATTTTTTCGCCGTCACCCAAGCCGATGCTACCACTCAATACCTTCCTACTCGCTTTTTCACCAATGTATGTTGCAAGAGTAATTTGCTTGTCGCGGCGCTCAGTAAAATACTCCTTCATACGGGCAACAGGCGCTTGCATCCGCCGCAAAGCGGTTATTTGGTCACTGGTAAATCCACCAGAAGCTTTCGTCCCAGCCTCTATGCACCCTGAAACTGTTCCATCGAAGTTGAACAAAGGAAGATAAACAAAATCCGTGAATTTTTGGGCCATTAATCCATTGCGTTGCTCTGAGGCCACCTCAGGATCATCGTCATCAAAACGAAAACGAATTAACCGCTGAGTGGTTATGCACGCGTATTGAGTAGTCTCCACAAAGCCGCCTTCATCCATAAAATCCCGACTCATGGTTTGGACGCGCACACCACCACCCTTGGACCAAATTGTTCGGATTCCTCTGACATGTGCATTGAGAAAAATCCCATCGACCAGAAAAGCGTCAAGCGGAACACCCGCTGAAATTAGCCGTCGAGCACATTCTTCGACGATCTCTTCGATACGTTTTGCGGGCTGTGCCCCAGAGATCAGCCAGTTTATCGTGGACGATATCTTTTGTGTATTGACCATTTCGACCCCAAATAATTTGGTGCAGGTTGTACTGCTAGTGTTCCCCGTCCGACATAAGATTCCCAGTCTGCCTCGGGCGCGCGCGCTGTTGTTCAGATAGAACCCCAAGGGGCAGCCATGCGGACTTTCCCGCCTGATGCTGGTGCAGCGAAACTTCCCTACGCGCGACAATCAAATTTCTCAACCAGACGCGGCGGCGCAGCACCGTTTCCCGAAAGCGGCCATTGAACTCGTACAAATTGGCCGAAATCCAAACCGGTCGTACGCTGCGCCGGTTATCCGACGTTCCATGAGAAGACGATATCACAGCCGCGCGGAATTCGAGAAAGAGTCTGCATTGGGCTCGTCTCGGTCATCTGAGTCTTTCTGTCGGATGACCGATTGGCCACCGTCAGCGGTCACTTATGGCAAGCCAGCGCCGCGGCAACGCCAGCTTTTGCACCGACCGCTCTTACCAACACAGGCCATTCGCTGCGGTTGCGTTCGATGTCTCACATGCGGACAAAGCGGCGCTTTGCCAATTCAAACCCAATTTCCGCTTTGTCCTCATCGACGGGCATATCTTTTGGGTTTTTGTTTTGCCTTTCACAGAAAATACTGCATCATGGTTTGCGTCGGCGGCCCTCAATAGGCGTGCGGCAAGGGAGGACACCAAAAAATGACAGATACTTACGACTACATCGTCGTGGGCGGTGGCTCTGCGGGTGCGGTCATCGCCGCCAGGTTGAGCGAAGATGCGTCCGTCAGTGTCGCCTTGGTAGAAGCTGGTGGTCATCCGCCGGATCACGAAATGATGCCTGCAGCAGTGGCCAGTCTCCAACTCGATCCAACGACAGACTGGATGTTTACGGCCGATCCGGGCAAGGCGGGTCTGGGGCTGCGCGACAATCTGATGCCTGTGCCGCGTGGCAAAATGCTAGGTGGGTCATCGGGCATAAACTACATGGCATATGTGCGCGGGCACCCCGGCGACTTTGACAAATGGGCGTCAATGGGCGCGGATGGCTGGAGTTTTCAAGAGGTTCTGCCGTATTTCAAAAAAAGCGAAGACCTGGCACCCAGCAATGAAATCGTTGTCGATGGAGAGGCGCATGGGTCCGGAGGACCGCTTGGAGTGTCCGTTCGATCGCCCGTCATTCCGGCATCGCGGGACTTTGTCTCTGCCGCGGAAGCCACCGGTATGCACCGTGGCGATTACAATGGTAGTTCGCGCGGTGGTCCTGAAGGGGTCACATCCTTGTTTCAGACCACCACGCGCAATGGAATGCGTTCAAGTACGTATCGCGCGTTCCTGCAGGGCAGCGTCGAAGACCGTGATAACCTGACGATCATCACAGGGGCGCATGTGGCGCGTGTTCTCTTGGGTGGTGAAGCGGACACGCTCCATGCCACAGGCATTGAATACCGTGATGAGAACGGCGCCACCCACGCGGTTTTTGCAGAGCGCGAGGTGGTCCTGAGCGCAGGCGCTGTCGGGTCACCACAAATTCTGATGCTATCCGGGATTGGACCCCGGCGCGAATTGGAAGCGGTCGATATCACATGTCGTCATGAGCTGCCCGCCGTGGGTAAAAACCTGAAAGATCATTTGCATTGCGCTTTGTTCTTCTCGGCGCCCGGAATTGGTGTACCCGTTGCCGAGGTTGGCGTGTCGGCAGGGCCCGATGCGCTTCGTGCGCCCGCCGGGCCGCTTCCGGCGGATCCCGCAGAGGATAAAGACTTGCCGCCTGAACTCGCTGGCCTCAAGGCCGAGGCGGAGCGCCGATTGGGGCAGTGGTTTGAAACAGGGGAAAGTCTGGTTTCGTCCTCTCTTTATGATGCGGTCTGCTTTTTTTCGACGGGTCTGGACGACACGCACAGCCATGACGCTCAAATTGGGTATGTTCCATGCGGCTATGACGCGGGCTTGCTTGGGGATCGTCTGCGTATTGATCTTTCGACTTTTTTCGAAGATGCTGATGCGACACTGGCGCCAGATCAGGAGAATATGATCCTGCTCGCCAATCCGGTCCTGCCACACAGCACGGGCGAAATCACCTTGGCGTCAAATGATCCAACGGCAGCGCCTGTTATCAGCATGAACTATTACGCTGACCCGCATGATCTGAAAGTCATGGTCGCCATCATGCGAAAAGCACTGGAGATCGTCGAAAACTGGCCTGGAGAGACAAAACCCGGCGCGTTGAATGTACCGCCGGAACTCGCACGCAAACACGGCTACGTTACCGGCCAGACACCAAGCGACGCCTTGTTGGAAAACATGGCATTGCATTACTCGACCACCGTTTACCATCTTTGCTCCACGTGCCGGATCGGCGATGTGGTCAGCGCGGACTTGAAGGTTAACGGTGTCGGCAAGCTCAGAGTTGCAGATGCCAGCGTTATGCCGGACATCATCAGCGGCAACACAAATGCTGCCTCGATCATGATAGGCGAAAAGGCAGCGGACCTGATAAAAGCGGCCTAGCGCGGCATTTAATGTCTGATTGAACGGTCGCACTATGCTTAATGCGGCCGTTCGCGTTTGCCTGTGCACACAGGGCGGATGAATGACTGCTCTGGGCTCGTTCCAGCCGTTAGCTCCGCCCGGAACTAAGGTCCGGAGAGCGGACGAGCCGCCATCAGATGGTATCGCTTGAATGTCTGGGTTACATTGGAACAGCCATCGCCTAGAACAGTTTGAATTCTATCGCGACGCAAAACCGAAAAGTGCGCGTCAATGTCCGACACAATACTGGCTGCTGAACCGACTGTCCGACTTATTGCCTTCCTAGCCGTTTTGACGGCCATGGTAATTTGGGAAGTGGCTGCACCCCGGCGACGACGGGATATTCCGCGCGTTATCCGATGGACAAATAACCTCGCGCTCGTGGTACTCGACACCGCGATACTGCGGCTGACCTTCCCGATCCTCGCGGTGGGTCTCGCAGCCACAGCCGAGGATCGCGGATGGGGGCTTTTCAACAATATCGATGCGCCAGTTTGGGTTGCCATCGTAGTCTCCATGTTGCTTCTTGATCTCGCAATCTACCTTCAGCATGTGATGTTCCACGCAGTACCGGGGCTTTGGCGTCTGCACCGGATGCATCACGCCGACCTCGATTTTGATGCGACCACAGGCTTGCGTTTCCACCCGGTAGAAATACTCATCTCGATGGGGATCAAGCTGGCGGTCGTAGCAGCCTTGGGGCCGCCCGCCGTCGCCGTACTCCTGTTCGAGGTGCTCCTGAACGCTACCGCGCTCTTCAACCACGCAAACATTGATTTGCCGCGTCCGGTAGACCGAATCCTCAGATGGATCGTCGTCACCCCGGATATGCACCGTGTCCACCATTCTGTCGATCCGCGCGAGACCAACTCGAACTTTGGCTTTAATCTACCTTGGTGGGACCGGCTTCTCGGAACCTACGTTGCTCAACCCGCGAAGGGGCACAGCGGTATGGAAATCGGCATCGAACAGTTTCGTACACGCCGCGACCTATGGCTCGACCAAATGCTGATCCAGCCGCTGCGCGGCCCGGCTAGCGGAGGTGCGCTCGAAGCCCGCAGTCAACGGAGGCGATCTTCGCCCGTCGCGCCCAAGCAAACCAAGCTTGGAAAGGACCAACTAGACCGATAGCCCTCATTCAAAGACTACTTTGCCGCGTTTTAGCGTCATTCAGGCCGCGTGCAGCATTAGGTAAAATGGGCTCGTTTCAGCCGTCAGCTGCGTTCAGCACTAAGGTCGGCTTGGCCGACAAACCAGTCCTTGGGCCATACTCACAGTAAGTGATGCGCCACCTTCGAAGTCAAACGTTGGGGTCTTCCACATTTTTGTTCGATTGTTGGGTGTCAAGAGCTTCTACGGTCTTGATCTGGCGCTACTCTGAACCGGTGGCAGTCGGCATTGCGAAATTCTAGCCTCTAAAGGTAACACAATTCAGCGTGGTGCTTTAACAGAGCTACCACTAGTCTCACCTCATGAAGACGAACATCCATCGCAAACTCTCCGCAGTTCTTTCCGCTGATGTTGCTGGCTACTCGCGACTTATGAGCGAAAACGAGAGCCGCACACTGGAGGACCTTCGACGGTTGCGTACCGATCTGTTCGAACCCACCGTGAAGAGGTTCGAAGGAGACGTAATCAAGCGTATGGGGGATGGTTGGCTTGTTGATTTCAAAAGCGCTCTAGATGCGGTTCAATGTGCCTTTGCGGTGCAGCGTGAGCTGCGGGATGATCCGCGTATCAAGCTGCGCATTGGTATTCACGTAGGCGATATCGTGCACGAGGCAGAGGATATTTTCGGCAATGGTGTGAACATCGCCTCGCGCCTGCAGGAAGTTGTTGAGCCGGGCGGCGTGGCCGTTTCCGGACCAACCTACAACATGGTTAGCACCGCAGTGCCAGAACCATTTCAAGACGCGGGCGAGCAGCGGTTGAAGAATATCGCCGAGCTCGAGAGAGTGTTTGTCTGGAACGGCCGCCTGTTGAGCCACAGCGATGCAAAGCAAGATACCCGCGGTTCCCGAAAATCCGCTCTGATCGTCCTGCCCTTTTCCACAGCTGAAAAAACAGGTGATGCTCCCGCCCTCGCCATGGGACTTTGGGACACGATCATTACGGCGCTTTCCCGCTTTTCCTGGTTTCTGACTATTCCGCGGAACATCAGCCGCATCTATGAAGGGGAAGAAACCACGCTTGAAACGCTGCGCCGAGACCAAGGTGTATCCTACGCTGTTGAAGGTAAACTACGTCTCGCCGGAGGGCGGGTAAGGGTAAATATCGATTTGCTGGATGTGAACACCTCCGACAGTATTTGGTCGGGCCATTTCGATGGGGAGGCTGCAGACCCCTTCGAGATGGAAGACCGTATCACGCGATCCATTCTGGCTGAGGTCCTGCCGCGCGTTTTGGGGGCGGAGGCGCGACGCGTGGCTATCGCCACTGATGGCAGTGCCTGGGATCTGATCCTCAAGGGCAGAAACCTGATGTGGCACGTGAACGAAAAAGATGTTGCCAGCGCACAGGAACTCTTCCGACAGGCGATCGAGCTAAACTCGGAAAGCGGCATCGGGCAGAGTGATCTGTCGTGGTCCTACACGATCCAGCGCATCTATGGGTGGGGTGCCGCGCTGGATGTAACAAGCCTTCGTGCGCAGGAGACTGCGCGCGCTGCGGTGGCCGCCGATGAAGGAGACGCATATGCACTGACTGCGGCAAGTTTTGCGCAGCTTCTCCTGAGCGAGGCCGACGATGCTATATCCTTGGCCCAGCGGGCGGTCCAATTGAATCCTCATCTTGCCGTGTCCCACGCGGCAATGGCGTTGGGGTATTTTCAGCAAGGGCAATACGAGGAGGCCCACAGGTTCGGCGAGGACTCCTTACAGCTCAGCCCACAGGATCCTTTTCGCTCTATGGTGCGATCGGCGCGCGGAATGTACTTTCTGATGCTCGGTCAAACCGAGGAGTTGGAACGAAATGCCCGCGAAATGATACGCGATTTTCCAGGTATGCCGACAGGCTATCGCCAGTTGGCTGTCGCCCACGTCAAGAATGGTCAATTCGCGGAGGCAAAGCGGATTGTCGAAGAGGATATTCTACGCCTTTTGCCGGGACATACGGCCTCGGCCTCGGGTCGGCAAATTCCCTTCGGCAAAAATGAAGAGGCACGTAAACACTGGGTGAATGCGCTAGTGAAGGCGGGCTTGCCGCTCTGACCTGAGCCTGTGAAAATGCGTTATAGTCCACGTGCTGTTATCGCCAAAGTGACTCCTGCAACGCGAACATAGGCTTTATGAAGTTCGCTTTGGCTTTTAAAAGCCCGATAGTTGTACGGCGTTGAAACATGAACGTCTGATGCTGTGCAAGTTCGGAGATGCTGCACGTGCGAGTGTCGGAGCTGAAGGCTTCCGGTTTGGGCTGATTGTGTTGAAAAACTCGAAAATTCGACCATCAGAATTTTCCGCTAGAATCTATTGAATCATCCAAGTCCGTACCAAACGGCCAGCGTAAGCCTTGAGGCTCTCTCACATTGCCAAGTCAGCGTTTTGGCAGACCCCCTCGCCGAATTTTTCGACTGGCTTTCTATGGGCCACTTTTTTAGCGGTTTTCGTCAAAATCGGAGTTTTTCAACACAATCGGCTCTCCTGAGACATCTGAGTCATTTTGTCAGATGACCGTTTGAAGCCGGACAGCTGTCACTCAGCGCTGCTTACATGGCGGGAGCGAACACAAATGGCGCTTTTCTTCCTCGAGAGATCTACCAGCCCGCACGCCACAGGGACTGACCTTAGGCCTCATAGCTGCACAAATGGCATCCTCTAGTGGACAGCTAGCTATTTGTCAGACACTCTTGCATGGAATAGGAAGGAGCGGGAAATGCGCTTTATTCAGTCGGCCGCTGTGATTTCGTTGGTGCTGATGGTCGGGGCGTGCCGCGAAGAAGAAAACGCATCCGAGCCAGTGATCCGTGGGTTGAAAGTTCACGAAATCGAGGAACGCGAACGGACACAGACCCGCCGTTTCCCAGGTGTTTTGGAGCCCTCCGATCTCACGGTCATCTCGTTCGAGGTTGGCGGGACCCTCGACGTGGTAGAATTGGATGTGGGGCAGCGCTTGGATGCCGGAGATAGGATCGCTCTTCTGGATACGGCCACTCTGGCCTTCCAGGTGGAAGGCGCCGAAGCGGCAGTTGCGCAAGCACAGGCAAACGCACGTAATGCAGAGGCAACTCTGGTCCGGCAAGAAGAACTCCTCTCGCGAGGCAGCACAACACGGGTCGCTGTGGATAACGCCCGCACGCAAGCGCAGGCCGCTGCGGCGGCACTGGAGCAGGCTGAGGCATCGCTGGATTCCGCTCTGGAAAACCTTGAAAAGGCCGAACTGCGCGCACCTTTCGACGGTGTGGTCAATTCGGTCGAGGCCACCTCTTTCGCCACGGTCAGCCCAGGAACTCCCATTGCATCGATGTATTCGGCAAAAGGGTTTGAGGTTTCGTTTTCGGTCAGCTTCGACGCAGTTAGTCAACTGGTGATCGGAACGCCGGCGCAGGTCAGGCTGGCCGATCGTCCGGACATCACGCTGAGCGCTGTCGTCAGCGAAATCGGCGCGCGGGCCGATGCCGTGTCGAGTTTTCCGATCGTGTTGGAGCTGAGAGAGACCCACCCGGTGCTGAAAGCAGGCATGGCCGTGGAGGCGGCCATCGACTATCCGCTGCCAACGCGAGAAGGATACACCCTTCCCCTATCCGCCCTAATCAAGGATGGGCTCGGCGGCAGCCCCGGAGATGGGCAGGAGCGGGCCACGGCCGGGGTATTCGTCTACGATGCCGAAAGCTCCACTGTCGAACGGCGTGAAGTGAAATTGGGCGGCATCCGCGAGAACATGCTTGTCGTGACCGAAGGTCTTGAGATCGGCGATCTTGTCGCTTCTGCGGGCGTGTCCTTCCTCAAGGAAGGTCAGGAGGTCAGGCTCCTCGACGGTAGGGACTGACCGGATGGATTGGTTGGCCCGCTTCGGCATCGAGAAGTCCAGATTCACATTGCTGGTCATGGTGGGTTTGCTGCTGATTGGCGCGCTCAGCTATCTGGCTCTGCCCAAGCGCGAAAATCCCGCCATTACCATCCGCACGGTGATCGTCTCGGCACAGTTTCCGGGTATGGCGCCGGTACGCGTGGAAAATCTGATCGCGGTGCCGCTGGAACGCGCGGCCCGCGAGATCGGCGAGGTCGAAGATATCTCGACGCTGATCACCACCGGGCGCGCGCAACTCAACATTGTCGTTGGAGACAGCGTGCCCCCGGATCAGCTGAACAGGATTTTTACCGACATTCGCAACAAGATGGAGGACACTGCCGGCGAATTGCCGGAGGGCACAGTCGGACCATTTGTGAATACGAACTATGGCGATGTAGCGATTGCGACCGTCGCCGTGACTGGAGATGGGTTTACCTACGCAGAAATCGAAGACGCGGCCGAAGCGTTACAGACCGGTCTTTACCGTGTGCCCGGCATTACCAAGGTGACCTTGTCGGGCATTCAGGAAGAACGTATCTGGCTTGAGATCGATAGCCGCAGGCTTGCAGCGATCGGCGTTCAATTGCCGCAGCTCCTCAATGACCTCGATGCTCAGAACGTCATTCTGCCCGCCGGGCAAATCGACGCGGACGGGACCAATATTTATCTGGAGGCGAACGGGAACCTTGCGTCGATACAGGACATTGCAGCTGTCCTGACGCAATTGCCAACCGGAGAGATCGTCCGCCTCAACGACCTCATGGAAGTGCGGCGCGGATATGTCGAGCCGCTACAGCGCCCTTTGTATTTCAACGGTGAACCCGCCGCCTTAGTAAGTGTCGAGATGTCGGACGAGCGCGATATCCAGAAACTCGGCCGGGTCTTGCGCCACGAGATATCCAAACTGGAGAACACGCAGCCCATCGGAATTGCTTACAATATCTCGACCTTTCAGGAAACGAACGTGACAGCGTCGATCAACGGGGCGCTTTCAAATGTCGGCCAGACCTTCGCTGTCGTCTTCCTGGTGATGCTGGTATTTCTGGGATTCCGCGCCGCTCTGGTCATCGCCTGTATCGTGCCGTTTACGGTCACCTTTGCGCTGCTGGGCATGTCGCAATGGGGCATCGATCTTGAGCAGATCTCTATCGCGGCCGTGATCATCTCGCTCGGGCTTCTGGTCGATAACGGACTTGTCGTCGTCGAAGATATCGACAGGCGGATCAAGGATGGAGCATCGCCAGCAGAAGCTGCAACCGCGGCGGGCGGGCAATTCTTCGTGCCTTTGGCCGTTGCGTCGATCACAACTGTTTCGGCGTTTCTGCCGATGCTTATCCTTGAGGGGACAAGCGGGGAGTTCGCGTTTTCGCTCGGTGCCGTCGTGGCGCTCATGCTCGCTGGCTCATGGCTCACGGCCCATTACATTCTGCCGTTCCTTGCTGCAGCCTTGTTGCGCCCGACGGCTGCGACAACCGAGGAAGAGAGCGCTGCCGTCCGGACCTATGGAGCGCTGGTGCGCCGTTTGCTCCCTTGGGGCATTCCCGTCGCACTTGTCTGTTACGGGTTGGTTGCTGTCGGGATCAACAGCTTCGGGGCGCTCAAATCCGAGATGTTCCCACTGTCGGAGCGCGCAGAGTACCTGATCTATATCGACCTGCCCAAGGGCAGCTCCGTTACCGCAACACGGGAAGAAGCCTTGGCGATTGACCGTTGGTTGCGGGATGAAGAGGCCAACCCAGAGGTCGCTAACACAACGCTCTTCGTCGGCCACGGGGGACCACGCTTTTATCTGGCGCTCTCGCCCGCAGATACAGACCCCGCAAGCGCGTTCTTTGTGGTCAACACCCACAGCTTCGAAGGTGCCGTGGCAGCGGCGGACCGCGCCCGCAAACACATTGCATCCAATTTCCCGGCGGTCCGGGCCCGCGTAACCCGCCTTTCTATGGGCGGCAGCGAGTCTGGCATTGTTGAGGTCGAAATCACCGGGCCAGACGCCGATACCTTGCTTTTCGCCGCAAATCGCGTCGAAGCGGCCTTCGACGCGGTTCCGGGTCTCGTGCTCAACAGCAACGATTGGGGAAACAAGAGCCTGACGGTGGCTGTCGACATTCTGCAGGAAAAGGCCCGCGAACTGGGTGTGACCTCGCGTGATATCTCGAACGTCATGCAAACCTATTTCTCGGGGGCGCAGTTCTCGGTCTTTCGAGACGAGGTCGATCAGATTCCAATCGTCTTGCGGGCTGAGGAGGCCTTCCGGGACAGCCTCGAAGACCTCGCGAACCTGAGCATTCCAACCGAAAGCGGGCTTGTCTCCCTCGATCAGGTTGCACGCTTCCAGCCGCGGCTCGAATTCTCGCAGTTGCGCCGGGAAAACCAGGTACGCCAGATCACCATCTCGGGCAAAAGCAACGCACTGGCGGCGGCTGAGGTTGAGGCACTGATCGCACCGGCATTGGAAGGGTTGGATCTCGGGCCACGCTATCAGGTCCGGGTTGGTGGCGAGAGCGCGGACGCGGCAGAAGCTAATGCTAATCTCGTGGGCGGCATGCCCTATGCGTTGGTCGTCATGATCGCTGCGCTCATGTTCCAGTTCAACTCGGCTCGCCGGGTGGCGATCACCTTCCTGACAATACCGATGATCGTTATCGGCGCCCCTCTCGCCCTATTGGTCACCGGTCAACCGCTCTCGTTTTTTGCGATATTGGGAATGATCTCGTTGATGGGGATCATCATCAATAACGCCATCGTCCTGATCGACCAGATTGATATCGAACGCCACACACTGCCGCTCGACGATGCGATTGTCACGGCGTCCAAAAAACGGCTGAACCCTGTGTTGCTGACATCTTTGACGACGGTTCTCGGCCTGATCCCCATGGCACTGTTCGGGGGCGCTTTGTTCGAGCCAATGGCGGCCCTGATGATTGGCGGTCTGGTTCTGGCTTCACCTTTGACACTTTTGCTTGTCCCGCCACTATATCGACTGTTTTTCAGCAGCGCGGCGCGGACGGTGTGACAGGGATGCCGGTCGCGGTGCAAATCGCCTTGGGCAGCGCTCTCCTTATCATTTGCGCGACTATTCATATCTCAGTAGCGATGGTTACGGTGGCATGGTTGCGCGCCAAGCAACCACTGCGCCACGGCCTTACGTACTGGTCCGGCTTCAAGACAATTTCTGCGCTTTTTCTATTCCTGCTCTTCTCCCACACGGTGCAAATCTACGTGTGGGCCTTCACTTTCTGGGCAAGTGGCGCGCTGCAGGGTTACGAGGCTCCGATCTACTTTTCACTCGTCACCTATACGACGCTCGGCTACGGCGACATTACGTTGACCGAAACGTTTCGCATCCTGGGCGCCATGGCATCGGTTTGCGGCATATTGATGTTTGGCCTGACCACTGCATTTCTCGTCGGCGTGATTGCGCGGCTTTTGGGTACGAAACCCTGACCAAAGAGCCAGGCTTGCTATTCCTTATTTGTTCGCAGCGAATGGGCCCATAGTCCGCAAAGGGCTTGCGCGCAGTGCCAGCGAGCTAACATGGAAACCGTCAATTGAACTACACGGTGCGATCAAATCCCAGCTTTTCGCGCCAATGCCCCTTGGAGGCCATCCAGCCTGCCTTACGGTCAGTCGATCCGGAGGCAGTGGCGCATTTTCAATGGGCCGTTATCTCGATGAGCTTCAACCGATTGCTGCGTCAGAACAGCTGATTCCCCACTTTGTCGACTTCTGTTCTGTCCTGCGGGTAGGCTGCAAGCACATTTCAGCAGAAACGAGCGGTGATGTTTCCTCGCCGTGGATCATTCGGGTTCAGTCTATGGCAGGTTCGGGTTTCACCTGATAACCTGTTTGGAGAACGGCGCCATGCTAGGATCTGATCGTTGAAAAGTTTTGGCCTCGATATGGGCACTCAGCACAATCAATTTCATCTTCTGTCTCAATTGAAAGAGCAGTCAGAGCTGATTGATTCAGG
>NZ_JAABNT010000002.1 GCF_010667575.1 Sulfitobacter sediminilitoris | reverse complement strand
AGCCGCCGCGGAAGCGGTGGCGCGTTTGATTTGTGATCCAGAGACGTGGGCTTCGCCCAATGACCTGCGTCTGGACGGCACAGGGGGCGTGCCATTTAGGGATTAAAGCACATTCCGCGAATAAAAATCGTGCTGCGTGAATTCGCGCGCCTTTGTCCGCTCTGGCTAATCCCGGTCATTTGAGTGTTTTACTCAGATGACCGTTATGAGTTGGCCTTAGAACGTGCCAAGGCCTACGCCATCAGTGATGCTGTCGTGCTTCAAGTGAGACGTGACATTATGCTGTCCGTTCGTGTTGCATCGCACGTATGACAGACGGCTGCTCACATCAGGTGGGGGATACCCCCGGGGGGTAGGGTTCCTATCCAAAGCCCATACTGCCCCCATATCTCATGCCGTCTCAGACCACCGGCTCAGCTCCATTCGCACCCCTAAGCAGCCCTGAACGCTGCCAAGACACATGACGCCTACAGGCCGGATCAGCGGCAGAGCCACGTTCTGGCTGTGCTTGGGTCATTCTATTACTGTCGCCGCGTCGCCCAAATTTGTTGTATCAACGATTGGGACAGACGAGCAAAAAGCAAAGTGTTACGAAAAAGGGTGATGTTATGGCTTCCGAAGAACCACTGCTCTTCCTGTCTGATCAGGACTTGGAAGCACTGAACATCCAACCATCCGAAGTTGCGGATGCTATCGAGTCCGCGCTGATCGCGAAGGCGGATGGACGGCTTCACACTTCACCAAAAACAGCAATTTTGCCCGGTGATGGGCGCTATGCAATGTCCACTTTGGCCGTGGGCGAAGATGGGTTTATCGTCGTCAAACAGGTCACTGTATGCCCGGACAATCCGGCCAAGGGACTCCCTGCAATCAACGGTGCCATCATGGTGATGGACGCGCAGACAGGCGTTTTGCGCGCTGTCTTGGGAGCCAACTGGATCACGGCTGTCAGAACGGCAGCACTTTCTGCGGTGGCGGCGCGCCGCCTTGCCGATCCTTACGCTGAGACAGTAGCCTTTGTGGGCGCTGGTGTGCAGGCACACGCACATCTTGCGGCTTTTTCGGAAATGTTTCCTCTCAAGAGTATTTGCGTATTCGGGCGTGGCCAGAGCAATGTTGACAAACTCTGCCGCAAAGCGCGGGAGATGGGTCTAGATGCAGAGGCATGCACTGATGCGAAAGACGCTCTGCGGAAGGCGGACCTGATAGTAACGTCAGTAACCTTGGATTATTCAATCAAACCTTTCCTTGATGCGAGGTGGCTGAAGAAAAATGCATTTGCTGCGATAACGGATGCCTGTATTCCTTGGCTTCCAGACAGCATGGCAGCGTTTAAGACAGTCATTGTCGATGATCGAAAACAGGAGCTTGAAAGCGAAAAGCCGATGCTTCCATACGATCTGATCACTGGCGATCTTACGGAACTGGTTTCGAATCAAACAGACAACGACCGGGTTGATCGCCCGGCCGTTTTTGCCTTCAGAGGTATTTCACTTGGCGACTATGCTGCAGCAACACTTGCGGTTCGCCGTGCCACGAGCATCAAGGCTTAAGACGTCTGATATTGGTGCAGCAGTGCCGTGGTTTTGGACATGGTGCGGATACGGCTGGGTCTTGCCCGAAAGGCAAGACCCAGCCTCCAAAGCCTTTTGGCTGAAGTGGTTGAGGATGCTGATCGTTCGCGCTTCATCGCATGTACGACATATGGGTGGCTGACGTCAGGTAGGGGAGGTGCCCCCGGGCTAGGGTTTTCGTACTCGGCGGCAAATTGCGCCCCCTAACTCGGATTTTGTTCTCGAAGGTAACTAAACCTAACGCCATGCATCAGGATCATAAGGATCATCACCATCGTGAAAAACTTGGCTCTCCTGACCAACAGGTGTAACCGTGTAACCTTCCTTTTCTTTCAATGGGTTGGCCGGTTTCAGTGCTGTAACACGTTGCTCCAGATTACACTTTGAACTTTCCATAACCTCTTGATTTTGCTCAATGGTTACGGAGTTACACTTCAACTTGACGTAACGGGCTGCGGCAGCTTCCACCTCATTTCGATCGTACGCACGTACCGAGTTTCCGTTCAGTTTGGTTACCTTCGGCGTGACTCCAAAGGGCTTCAGCAATTTCGCTATGTTATTGGCAGTAAGCGGTTTTCCTTGCCGCCATTCAGCCCACGGGCGATCCTCCAACTGTGTCAGTTCGTGGACGAGTTCAGACGACGCAATCCGGTCGTGCCTCGTTTTCTTTGCCGCGAATACTTCTGCAATGTCCTGTAGCAACATGACACCGGCAGGATCATCAGAATTCTCCTGTGCTTTTGCTTGCGCAGCATAGGCAGCCTTGATCCAGCTCGGCCAATTTCCACCCAATGCATGGGCGATGCGCCACAAAGGCGTGAAATTGTCTTGCATGCGATCATTGCCGCAGGTCGGCGGTTCGATTGTCATCGAGCTAATCTTCTTTGAATTGTCCTTCGCCCACCGAGCAAGTTTTCGACGCAAGTGCAGGAGTTCAGCGTGTAAGTCGAGTGGCATCCGTTCCACGGTTTCATCGGGCAATTTGCGCCGTAGATTAATCACGATACTGCGGCTCACCAGCGTATCGCGCTGGCTGCCAATACCTGCAATCGCCAAGGGACACCAAGTTGAGAAGGCTATGGTACGGTATTCCCCGTTGACCTCTTGTACGCGCATGACCCGGGCCGTGCGACGCGTGTGGCCCGAATTCAGGATACCCGCCAGCTCCTCATTTTGCTTCATCCAAGTGTCAGCTTCGTCGAGCAGAAGTGTCGGGGACCATCCTTCAATCGACCGGAAGATAGCTGCAGGAGATGCATTCGACGTGATGAAGCCCCGATGCACCATCGCATCAAGCACCTCCAGAAGAGTCGATTTACCGCAGGCTTTGGTCGGGCTGGTGATCAACAGCCGAGGCCAGAGCCGCCAAGTCTCCATCAGGTATGTCCCAATGATCCAGAAAGTGGCACAATCTGCATCAGCATCGGCAGAGAAAACAACATGCGCCAGCAGCCTACCACGGATTTCTAACGCAAGTGTTGCACCGTCAACTGGGTCGGGCCAAGGCTCAAGTTCTTCCAATCCCGTTTCTGCGTCACCTTGACCGACAAGAGCATTGCTTTGTTGTGCTTTCTTCACTTCCTTGTCCAAAACCGTGGTGCGCATACCCAACCGTTTTGCAGCGTCTTTACGTTCCACTTCATAGTCGGTTTGGCTGAGTTCAGCCAACTTAGTGATCTCTGCTTCAGTGCCATCAACACCGACGATTCCGGTATCATTTTCCATAATGCATTCCTTTGGGATAGCCGGGGTCGAGCGTGCGTGGTAAGGTGGTCTTGTAACTTGAAACCACCTCCCCGTCGCGTCGATCCAGCGGCGGGGATTTCTTATTTGGTGGCGGGGGTGCGTGAATCGCGGTGATCGACGACTTGATTTTCTTCAACCCAGCGATCGAGGTCAGGCCTTCGATAGACGACCATACCCGCGATCTTCGAAAAGGGCGGTCCCGTTGTCGGGCAATTCTGCATGCGGAGTTTCGCAAGTTTACTCTGCGAAATACCAAGGTAACGCGCAGCATAAGTCGGGCGCATGTATTCGTAGTCGCGCCACCATGGCCTGTCGTTATTTAGGGGACTATTTTCGGCTAGGTCGCCTTCTAGCAGGTCGCCTTCTGGTAAGTTGTTTGGCATCGCTGTGATACTCCTGACACTGGGGGGTATCACTGTGCTAGTATATGACTAAGGAACGCGACAGGCGGACAAAAAGGCCAAAACTCTGACTGCATTTTGTCCTGAGGATTTGGCCTAACTTGCTAACCCAAGCCCGCGTTGGATTGTCCTAATGCTCACCTGTGACCCCAGAACTTCCTCAACACTCAGTGCCACCTGTTTCCAAGTTGCGTTGGCAGCAGTGTGGCCGTTCGGATAGAGCTTCTTGTACGCTTTTGCCGCAACGGCTCGTTTCGAGGGCCGACCGGGGCCAGCTTTTGGGCTGAAAGTTGAAAGCCAACTTTCTGCCTCCTTGAGCGCTACCACCGGCAGTTCCCCTTTGAAGTTCTCTAGGTCGTGGTGAAAGTAGATGACGCCGGTCAACCATCCCGGAGGCGAGCCATTGCTTTGCGCTGATGGAGCCTTCAGCCACGTTCGAGATGGAATTTTGGCACCATTCGAATGCGCATGGGCCACAAGTTGGCCACTCTTCAGTGCTTGATGCAATGTCTGTATCGCAGCGTTGTCACCCATGCTGGAGACAAGTTCGAGCGCGTGCCAGAGGTGGCGCAAGTTCACTGCATCTGATCCAACCTTCGGCTCCCCTAGAGGTAGCTCAAAGGCAGCCTTAGCCTGATTGATTGCTCGTGAAGGTTTCATCCACGCACCAACGCTACAACATCGCCCGCACCACCCAAGCAGAAACGTCCCCAAGCATCCATCAGCTCACGACGCCGCTCGAAGAGATCAGAGCGAGCATAGGCGCGTTCAATGGCGTTCCCAGTAGCATGGGAAAGTGCGGCTTCTGCAACCTCTCTATTTGCACGAGCGACGTCCGTCGCCCAATCCCGGAACGTGCTCCGGAAACCATGTGCCGTGATGCTGTGATGTCCCATGCGACGCAGAAGTGCCATGAGAACGGCGTCGCTCATTGGTCTTATGCCCTTCGTTGTAACTGGGGACGGGAAGACCAGATCGGCATCAAGGCCCTTGATCTGACTCAAGACGTCAACTGCCTGTGATGAGAGGGGGACGCGATGTTCGACACCACGCTTCATACGGTCGGCGGGGACCACCCAACTATCACCATCAATCTCCGACCACTTCGCTCCACGAGCTTCTCCGGAACGCGCAGCAGTAAGGATGACGAACTCAAGCAATCGTGCTGAGACTCCTTCGCGCAATTGAAGGTCACAGATAAAAGCAGGAAGGTCCCGCCAAGGAAGGGCTGGCATGTGGGCTACGGACTTCTTAACCGTCGGCAATGCCTTCTCTATGCCATTGATGGGGTTCTCGAATGGATAGTGCCCGGCCCCCTTCGCCCAGTCGAAGATAGTGGCGATCCTCTGTCTCAGGCGCTTAGCGGTCTCGTGTTTCTCGGTCCAGATAGGTGAGAGAACTTTAAGGCAATCCGCAGTTGATATTGTCTCAATCGGGCGACGTCCAAGACTTGGAAAGGCATAGTTCTCCAAAGTCGCTAGCCATGTCTCCGCATGCTTTTTGTTCTTCCATGTAGGGCGCAGCTGGTCATAGACATGACGCGCAGCCTCTGAGAAAGTTAGCTTCTCACGACTTCTCTCGGTTCGTGGGTCGCCCCCGTTGCGTGCGATCTTTCTCAGCCGGGCAGTTTCTTCCCGGGCTTCCGCAAGCGTTACATTCGAGATACCACCAAGTCCCAGATCAGTTTGACGGCCATGAATAGTAAGGCGAGCCACCCATTGCTTTGTCCCACCCGGCGCCACGACTAGGTAAAGGCATCCTCCATCGCCATACCTGCCCGGTTCGGCAATCTGCCGCAACTTGGCAACTGATAGTTTTCCTGTTCTCATATACCATTTTTTATACCATGAATGTCCCGGAAACCATAGGAATAGTGAGGTACGTATCGGAAAAGACAAATACTAAACTATTGTCTTATATAGGATAATATATACGATCTGAAACTAGAAGAAAGCATATTTGGTGGAGCTATGCTCCACCAATTTCTACAAATTGACTTCCCAGCACCCGGCGCGGTTAATCGCCGTGCCGATGTCTGCGTGATTGTATGCGACAAGCACCAGCTAGTTCCGCCTTTCCCGTCGGGGAATGTGCCTCTGCCCTGGGAATCGGCGCCGAAAGCCCCCTTTTGCTGCGAAATGAACGGGCGTCAGAATTGCGGGATTTTCCGGACCTTCGCGGCACAGGCGAATGAACCGCTCGGGTATTGATCTGCGCTTACTCTTGAGGAGGAACGATCTCAAGGCTCACGGCAGCATACCAGTCTGCAATCTCCCGGATTTCCTCATCAGACAGTTCGGCTGCAACTTCGGACGTGATCTCGTGCTGTCGGTTGCCGCGCTTGAATGCTTTGAGTTGCGTGTCGAGGTAGATATTCGTCTCCCCCGCAAGGTTTGGCGCATCGAGCAATTCCGAGATGCCGTCGGCACCATGACAAGAGACACAGGCCTGAGGCGCGTCCTCGGCCTTTACGCCCTCTGGCAAGATCGCCGTCGCCTCGTGTGCGCCATACCAAGCCGCTACGTCGGAAATCTGTTGCGCATCAAGGCCAGCCGTGACGACGGTCATCATCTCGTGTTCGCGCTGGCCTGTCTTGAAGGCCATGAGTTGGGCTTCAAGATATGCCTCCGGCTCGCCTCCGATATGAGGCGCGATTGGCATCGTCGCAAAGCCATCAATCCCGTGGCAGGTGCGGCACATTTGCATATTGCGGAATTTCGACCCGGCTGTTGTCCACGGAAAGCCGAAATGCTGACCAGCCGCGGTCTGACGGTTCAACTCACCTGGCGGGATGTCGTCGCCCATGCCGTCGACCTGGTTGTCGGTCCACCACAGCTCGCCAGTTGCCGGGTTAAAGTCCTGGCCAACTGAGTTGCGCACACCGCGAGTATACACTTCGCGGCCCGAACCATCAGTGTTGAGGCGGATGATCCCGCCAATACCGATTTCGTCGTACATCTCCAGTTTTTCCTCTGGCTGCACGTTGTGCGGCTGCCCGAGCGAGATGTAGAGTTTGCCATCGGGGCCAATGTCGCAAACCCGTGCGGTGTGATCAAAACTTTCTTCCTCTGGCGGAACCAATTCACCTTGCGCTACGACAACGCCCTCAGGCGGATCAGGGCCCTTAAAGAAAAATTCGGCCGCTGGGAAAGCAAGCACCCGGTTCCGCTCGGCAATGTAGAGGAGCCCATCCGATGAAAAGCATGGCCCGTTAGGGATGTCGAAGGTGATCGATGGCGCAAAGTCCTTTACCTCATCAGCCACGCGGTCGCGATCCCCCTCCTGCTCGACGAAAGTGAACGTGGCTTCCGTTTTTTGCATGTTGGTGAGTTTGTTCATGTTGTCTTACGCCGTCAAAGGCGCAAACAGCATGGACGTGCAAAGTATAGCGGCAAAGCAGCGTTTCATCATGATGTTTCCTCCAAAATGATCTCTCGCATCTCTCTTCTTTGTCACTTTTTCGCCGGTGGGGACGCAAATCAATGCCCTCAACCATGACGCGAAGGTTGCGCGAATGTTGGCTTGAGTTAACGCCGAAGCCCCCGCCTCAAAATAGGAAACGCTGACCCGCGCCTGCGGCGACGGCTTCCACAGATGGCAGCTCGTTCCGTTCATCGAAATGCTGCAATTGCAAATCCTCGCAGCCTCGGTGTCGGCGCTTGGGTTTCTAAGCTGCCTTCCGCTGCGCTCCGCCTGAACGACCGACTTTGGCACCGCCGGGTGAAGCCTGACCGATAAGGGGCAAGCCTGTCTGACGAAAGAGGCAATGACGGCTCTGCACCAGCATTTCGACTTTTTGTTTCAAAGCAGTATTTTCCGCCTCAGAGGCAAAACTATCTTACCCTTGCCAGTATGGTCCCCGCTGGACCTCTGGCGCAAAGCCTATACATAGGGTTCATGCGCAAAGGCACCCGATGACACCCTTTACCCTCACATCCCTCGACGATCTGCGCACGCTCAGCGTCGACACCATCATCGACGTCCGTGCCCCGGCCGAATACGCCGAGGACCATTTACCCGGTGCCATCAACCTGCCTGTGCTCAGCGATGCCGAACGCGCCAAGGTCGGCACGATCTACACACAAGACAGCCCATTCAACGCCCGAAAAATCGGTGGCGCTTTGGTTGCGCAAAATACGGCACATCACCTTGAAACTGCACTTGCCAAAAAAGATGGCAGCTGGCAACCGCTGGTCTACTGCTGGCGAGGGGGGCAGCGTTCGGGTGCATTCTCGACAATCCTCGATCAGGTCGGCTGGCGCGTGCAACTGCTGAAGGGCGGCTATCAGAGTTATCGCCGCGAGATTGTCAAAACACTCTATGACGCGTCCCTGCCGCACCGCTTTGTTCTTATCGAAGGCGGCACCGGAACGGCCAAGACAGCTTTGCTGCACCACCTCGCAGATACTGGTGCCCAAATGCTTGATCTCGAAGGGCTTGCTGCGCATCGAGGGTCCCTTTTCGGCGGGATCGCCACCCAACAGCCCTCACAAAAGATGTTCGAAAGCCATCTGGCGGCTGCGCTTGTGCCACTCGACCCTGCACAGGTAACATTTGTTGAAGCCGAAAGCAGCAAGATCGGCGAACGGTTGATCCCACCGTCCCTTTGGGAGAGCATGAGCAAAGCGCCCCGCGTCCGGATATCCGCCCCACTTGAGGCGCGCAGCCGGTTCCTGTGCTGCGCCTACAGCGATCTCACTCAGGACCAAGATCGTCTTGGTCTGCTCATCGACCATCTCCGCGCATACCACTCAGCCCAGCAGATCGCCCAATGGCACGCTGAAGCGCAAACCGGTAACTGGGAAGTTCTGGCCCGGGGACTGATCGCAGAGCATTATGACCCGCGCTATGCCAAGTCAGCCGCGCGCCAGTCAAACGTCGCTGAACATCTGTCGTTGCCCGATCTTGAACCGGCAACGCTTATCCAAACGGCCAAGCGCTTGACCAGGGCATTCAGCCAAGCGTCAGTTGTCCAGTCCCTTTCGACAGCTGACCAATAACATGTCCCTGACAGCCTTCGGCCTCAAGCGCGGCAATCACGGTGTCACGGTCGCTTGCCGGCACCGCTGCCAATAATCCCCCTGCCGTTTGCGGATCATACAGCAATAGATCCTCGCCACCCTGCATCGATGCATCGGCCCGGTTTGACGGCATGAGGCTTGAGGAAATGCCAGCATCGGATAAGGCACGTGCGCCAGCATAAACAGGAATTGCGTCCCGCCACAAAATCGCATCCAGATCAGACGCGGCACAGATCGGCCTGACATGCCCGGCAAGGCCAAAGCCTGTCACATCCGTCATCGCATGCGCAACTTTGCCCAAGATAGCGGCCTCACGATCCTGCGTTTTACCCATGATCTCGAGCGCTGCTGCAACGTCCCGACCGTCCGCGCGCCCTTCCATGTCCGCTGCCAGTATCACGCCGGACCCAATGGGGCGCGTCAGGATCAGGACATCACCCGCCTGCGCCCCGGCGACAGTCAGCGGCATCTCTTCCCGCCTGCCTGTTACCGTAAATCCGATGGTCAGCTCAGCGCCCATTGTCGTATGCCCGCCGACCAGTTGCGCGCCTGCCGCCTCCAGCACCTCTCGCGTCGTCTGCATGATCTCAGCCAATGTGCGCGCCTGCAATTCTGCCGACATTTGCGGCAACACGATTGACGCAAGCGCCACTTGCGGCCGCGCACCCATGGCCCAGACATCCCCAAGGGCATGCACCGCCGCAATCCGTGTCATCTGAACCGGGTCTTCGACCAAAGCGCGCAGATGGTCGGTGCTGATCACCTGAAACCCGCCGCCGGGCTGGCGCAGCACCGCCGCGTCATCACCTGCTCCGGTAATGACCTCCCCCGCCATAGGGGCGCTTCCTTCAAGCGCAGCTGACAGCACGCCGCTGCCAACCTTGGCCCCGCACCCGCCGCAGAGCGGCTTGGCCGCCAAAATGTCGCGCACCCCAAGTGCCGCAGTATCGGGCGGCTTGGGGCCAGCCATTATCGGCAGATCGCTCAACCGATCCATGAAGGCCCGGTCGATCCGATATTTCCAGCGCCACATGAAAGACCCCGTCAACGTCAAGCCGAACTTTTCGGCCATGGCTGACTGTTCACCCAAAGAAATCAGCTTCAGATAATCTTTCTGAGGTCGCCAGTTTTTGCGTGCGCCGCCGGTGAGCGCGGCCCGCAAATTGTGCTGCAAAATGGGTGCGGCACGCACGGCAAAAACGCCTGCCTTAGGACGCGGTGCATGGGGCATGACCGCACAATCCCCGACAGCAAACAAAGCATCATCGCCTTTGACGCCCAGATCAGGCCCGACCACGATGAACCCGTCTTCGAGCGGCAGATCTGTCCGGGAAATCCAACCGTGCGGAAACGCACCCGCTGCGCCCACACAAAGTGCCGCCCTGACTGGCTCCTGTCCTGCCAACAAAACCTGATCGGCACGCACCTCAGTCACCCGCGCATCCGTCCTGACCTCAATGCCCAGCGCGGCCATCGCCGCCAGCATCGTCTGCCGTGCCTTTGACCCGACGCCGGAAATTCGTGGTCCAGCCTCGATGACGGTGACTTTGGGCGGCGCCCCGATTTTGCGCAGCCGAAAGGCCATCGCCATCGCCAGTTCACATCCTGCGACACCACCACCGATCACGGCCACTTCAGGGGACGCCTCGTTGCGCTCTACTTGCTCCAAAAATGCCCGCCACCGTGCCGCGTAGACATCCAGCGGCTTTGCCCCGATGCCATGCGCATCGAAACCCGGCAGATCCATTTGTGCCGTGATCCCGACATCAATCGATGCAACGTCATACGCAACCGGCCCGCGCCCTTCGAGGATCACCTCGCGGCGCGAGCGGTCAATACCGATCGCCTTGTCCTGAATGAACCGTGCACCGGCATGGCGGCACAGGCGGACCAGATCAATCTCAAGATCGTCTCGCCCGTAGTGGCCTGCGACATGTCCCGGCAGCATCCCTGTATATGGTGCCGTCGGCCCCGGATTGATCACCGTAAGGCGCGCACCGGGCAGCGGGTCCATGCCCCACGACCGCAGGACAAGCGCATGGGCATGCCCGCCGCCCACGAACACCAGGTCACGCGTCAAAGGCACTGTGTTCAGCAAAATATTTCTCTCTTTTTGGCCTTGGACCCTGTGGCTTCAGGGGCAGAGCCCTGCCTGACATAACGAAATGCGGGCTGACCCGCTGCTTTGCGATATAGCTATCCCAAACACACGGCTAATGAAAATCCCGCGACTTCGGGATCACCCGCACGTCACGCGGATGTCGCCGCCCGCTGCCTGCACCCACCTGGCTCGGAATGGGATGCGTCACCTCGTCCCCCCGCGCGTAGGTGGCCGGCACCCGCTCCTCAGACAGGGTATCGAGCCGCGTTGTACGGTCCTCCAGCCGGTCCGCTACCACGTGAATGACGCGCCCGTCGCTTTGCACACGGCCATGCACAACCATCAGCCGCGCCGACATGATGACAGGTCGGAAATGCTCGAACAGCTTGGGCCAGATTACAAGGTTCGCCACCCCCGCCTCATCCTCCAGCGTGATGAAACAGACACCCTTGGCCGAACCGGGTTTCTGCCGCACCAACACCAGCCCCGCCAGTGACACACGTTGCCCGTGGTTCATCCCCGGCAATGCATCGGTGCGCGCAAAGCCTTGCTTGCGCAGTGCAGATCGGAAAAAACTCATCGGATGCGCCTTCAGCGACAGCCGCAGCGTCTGGTAATCCGCTACTACGTGTTCGGCCTGTGGCATCGCGGGCAGGCTGACCTGCGGCTCCGCCCCCTCGTCACGCGCCTCGGCCGCCTCGAAAATCGGCAGGGCAGGCGCATCCTTCAGCCCCTGCGCCTGCCAAAGGGCTGCCCGCCGGTCGAGCCCCATGGACCGCATCGCATCCGCCGCTGCCAGTCTGCGCACCGTACCCCGGTCCAGCTTCGCAACTTCCTTCAGCCCCGCCACGTCCTCGAACGGCGCCTCCCGCACGGCGACAATGCGCCGCCCCGCCTCCTCGCGCATCCCGTCCACCTGCCGGAACCCAAGGCGCAGCGCAAACCCCTCCGCACAAGGCTCCAACGTGCAATCCCATTCCGACAGGTTCACATCCACGTCACGCACCTCAACCCCGTGTTCGCGCGCATCCCGCACGATCTGCGCCGGCGCGTAGAACCCCATCGGCTGTGAATTCAGCAACGCACAGGCAAAGGCCGCCGGGTAGTGGCATTTCATCCATGACGACACGTACACCAGCTTGGCAAAAGACGCCGCATGGCTCTCGGGAAAGCCATACTCTCCGAACCCCTTGATCTGGTCAAAGCACCGCTGGGCGAACTCCGCGTCATAGCCGCGCTCAGTCATCCGCCCGACCATCTTCTGTTGCAAGGTCTCGATCGTCCCGCGCGAGCGGAAGGTGGCCATGGCCTTGCGCAACTCGTTCGCCTCGGCGGGTGAAAACTTGGCCGCATCAATCGCGATCTTCATCGCCTGCTCCTGAAAGATCGGCACGCCCAGAGTCCGCCCCAGAATGCGCAGTAGCTCATCCTGCGGATGCTCCGGCCCCGGTGCAGGGTAGGACACCCCCTCGATCCCCTGCCGTCGCCGCAGGAAGGGATGCACCATATCCCCCTGAATGGGCCCCGGCCGCACAATCGCCACCTCGATCACCAGATCGTAAAAGGTACGCGGGCGCAGCTTGGGCAGCATCGCCATCTGCGCCCGGCTTTCCACCTGAAAGACGCCAAGCGAATCCCCCGCGCAGAGCATGTCATAGGTCGCCGGGTCCTCGTTCGGCACTGTCGCCAACTCGTAGTCCTCCTGGTAATGCGCGCGCAGCAGGTCGAACCCCTTGGCAATGCAGGTCAGCATGCCCAGCGCCAGAATATCCACCTTGAAGATCCCCAGCGCGTCGATGTCATCCTTGTCCCACTCGATAAAGCTGCGCTCCGGCATGGCCCCATTCCCAATCGGCACCATCTCGGTCAGAGGCCGCTCGGTCAGGATGAAACCACCCACGTGCTGGGACAGGTGCCGTGGCATACCCGTCATCTCCCGCGCCAGATGCAGCACCTTGCGCAGGTAGGGATCGTTCAGATCCATACCTGCCTCCTGCACACGCTTGTCGCCCACGTTCGCCTCGAAACTGCCCCAGACGGTGCCTGCCAGTTTGCTGGTGACGTCCTCTGACAGCCCCATCGCCTTGCCCACCTCGCGGATAGCCGACCGCGGGCGATAGTGGATCACGGTCGCACAAAGCCCTGCGCGTGCGCGCCCGTACTTGGCGTACATGTACTGGATCACCTCCTCGCGCCGCTCGTGTTCGAAATCCACGTCGATATCGGGCGGCTCGTCGCGTTCCTCGCTCAGGAAGCGTTCGAACAGCACGTCATGCTCTTCCGGATCGACACTCGTGACACCCAGACAGAAACAAACGGCGGAATTGGCGGCAGACCCGCGCCCCTGACACAGGATCGGCGGATCCGCCTCCTCGCGTGCAAAGCGCACGATGTCGTTGATCGTCAGGAAATACCGCGCAATCTTCTTGCTCCGAATAAGCGCGAATTCCTTCTCAATAATCCCCATGATCCGGTCCGAGACGCCCTGCGGATACCGTCGTGCCGCCCCCTCCCACGTGAGCCGCTCCAACTCCTCCTGTGCTGTGCGCCCCTCCGCCTCGATCTCGTGCGGGTATTCGTACTTCAGATCATCGAGGCTGAACCGGCAGGCATCCGCCACCGCCCGCGTCGCCCGGATCGCATGAGGCCAGTCGGCAAACAGGCGGCACATCTCCTGCGGTGATTTCAGGTAGCGCTCGGCATTGGGTTCCAACAGGAAACCCGCCGTCTCAATCGTCTTACCCTCGCGGATACAGGTCATCACATCCTGCAAGGGCCGCCGGTGGGGCCGGTGATAAAGCACGTTGTTGGTCGCCAGAATGCCCAGCCCATGCGCCTGCGCAATCCGGTCCAGCCGCGCGATACGCGCCACGTCATCCCCACGATAGAGATACGCCGCGCCCACATAGCGCATCCCCGGCAACGCCTTTGTCAGGCGCGGCAACCCCGCCTCGAAGACGTCGAGCGCCTCGGGCGGCATAACGATCAGTTCCAGACCCTGCGCCTGTTCGGCCAGCATCTCCAGCGTCAGATGCGTCTCGCCCTTCTCCTGCCAGCCGCCGTCAATATCGGTCATCTTCCCCTTGCTCAGCAGCGTCGACAGCCGCGCATAGGCGTCGCGGTCGCGCGGATAGGCGAGGATTTCTGCGCCGCACATCAGCACCAGACGGCAGCCGATCAGCGGCCGCACCTTGGCCTTCTTCGCCTCCGTATGCACCCGCACCACGCCCGCCAGCGTGTTGTGATCGGCAATGCCCATGACGTCATAGCCCAGCAGGTTCGCCGTCGCCGTCAGGTCCACCGCATCCGAAGCCGCGCGGAGAAAGGAAAAACAGCTTGCCAGCCCCAGCTCCACGAAGGGGCTGGGGGGGTGCTGCCTGAAGGGGTCATCCCCTTCCAGCGTGCGGCGTTTATGTCCTTCCTGTTGTGGCATGGAGTATCATCAGTGCGTTAAGGGTATCGCCCTCCCTGGAGGGCGTTTGGAACGATCATGCGGCGAACGGCGGCGGCACAAAACAAAGGTGATTTCGGATTGGAACGTCTCGAACGCCCTCCTTGGAGGAGGGAGGGCGATGCCCGTGGTGCCCACGGGCGGAACGGTTGATAGGGCAGCACACCAACCCAAGGACATCGACTTTTCAAAACCTCTTATTCGTACCTCTATCTCTCTCTAGACGGGACCGCGGGCGGGGCGTCGTCACGCAAAAATCCCTTGTACAAACCAGCGCGGATCGCCCCCGCGTCCGTCCCCCAATATCCCCTCGCGATAGATCCAGAACCGTCGCCCGTCCCCCACCTCGACTTTGTAGTAATCTCTGAGCCGGGTCCCCGGCCGGTCCCGCCACCACTCAGGCGACACCCGCTCCGGCCCCTCGTAGCGCGCCGTCAGATAGGACACCCGTCGCCAGCGAAACCGCGCTGGCGGCCCTTCGGGCACGGCATAGAGAACGACAATCTCTTCGGTCGGCTCCAAAAGGCGCAAGGGTCGCTCTCGTGCGACCTCAATCACAGCCTCCGGCGCTCCTGCCAAAGTCGCCATACGCCCCTCGACCCTTTCGGGCACATGGCTCTGACACCACGCCGACCATGTCACCTTTTCGGGCCCCAGCTTCGCCGTCAGCCGGTCCAAGAGCGCCGCCACATCCTTCCCGGCATCCCGCGCGCCATCCAGATGATCCTGATGCAGCGCCAGCGGCTCCACCCTCAATGCCTCCAGCGTCAAAAGATCGAACCCGAAGCCCGGGTCGATCCCTTCCAGCTTGCCCGCCATCAGCCGCACCAGATGCGCCGCCTCCCGGCTGGCAGAGGCCAAAGCCACCTCGCGCGAGCGCCATTCGCCATCCACGCGGTAGATCGTCAACCGCAACCGCCGCGCACCCAGCTCTGCCTTGGCCATCTGCCGACACAGGTCCGCCGCCAACGCATCCAGATGCGGCACCGGGTCGATCACCGGCTCGGCCAGCCGCACCCGTGCCAGCCAGCGCACCGCATCCTCCGGCGCATTGAGCGGGTCCGCCGTCCGCCCCAGCGCACGGTCGAGCAACACCAGCGGATTGAACTCTTCGGCCACCCGGTCGAACCGCCGCATCAGCGCCACACGCGGCACCTCCATCAGCGCGCCCAGCGTCTTCAGCCCCAGCCGCTGCAACAACCGCACCGTATCCGCGTTGATCCTGAGCGCTGCCACCGGCAAGGGCGCCACCGCCACCGCCAGATCATCGGGTCCGCAGATCACCCCGCCGCCGCCATGACGCGCCAGCATCTGCGCTGCCCCGCGCGTGGGCGCCACCGCCAGCCGCGCACTCAATCCCTGCATCTTGAACCTTGCGCCCATGTCCCGCAGCATCCGTGCCTCGCCGCCGAACAGATGCGCCGCACCGGTGATATCCATCGTTACCCCATCCATACCATCCCGTACGGTCCACGGGCACCAGCGCCGCGCCCAAATCGCTACGCGATCGAGCAGCTTCCGGTCGCCCTCGGCGTCCGACCGCTCCACGTGCAAATCCAGGTGGATTGCCTGCACGTCGACCACCCGCGTGCCCTCAACGATCCCCCGCCGCCGCGCCTCGGCGCTCAGCGCATAAATCACCGGCCCATGCGTGCCCTGTTCAGACAGCACCACAGGGACGTCATCCCCGGGCAAGCTCCGTTGCTGGGCTGTGATCCTGCGCCACCGGTCCATCGCCAGATCGGGAAAGAAGGCGGAGACGATCCTTTGCCCATCTGGCTGCGGGCTCATGACGTGCATCCCAAACGCCCGGCGCACGGCCGCGTGCGCGGAACAAATCGGCCTCCCACAGCGGATGACCCGGCGCTGCCCGGTTCCACGGATGTACCTCCGACGGCAGCGACGATACCCGCCAGCGCTCGCGCGCCGCACTCAGCGCGCCGTGATCGCCAGACCGGATCAGCCAGACCGGCACCTCCGATGCCTCTGACCGCAGCGCCAGTCGCTTGGTCGCGGTAAAGCTCAGCACCTCCGGCGCGCCGTGAATCTCGCCCACGACCGCCGAAAGCCCGGCACAGGCAGCACCTTCTTCCATCGCCCAAAACACGTCGCGCGGATGGCTCACCTCGACCCGCAGCACATGCCCTTTGAAGCCGAACTGGCGCAGGGCCGGACCATAAAGCCGCCCGTTCTCGCGCCGCGACATGCGGCAACTGACCCACAGAACAGGCGCTTCGCTGTCGGGCAGACAGGACAACACGAAACCCGTGACCGCCCCGTCGAAAGGGCCGCCCGACAGCACATCGCGCAGCACCGCATCGCCGCCGTTGGGGGCAGGCACATCCGTGACCAGACGTTTGGACGACAGGGAAATCACCTGCGCATTGGGAGAATCGGTTGGCATGCATCCCTCCATTGTTCATGTTTTGTTCTTTTTGTGAAGATAGCGCAGCGCCCTGCAAACTTCCAGTCTGACATTACAGAAGCCGGAGAAATTTCCGCCGCTGGCCACCCACCGCTCGGATGCGCCTAACGCACGATCTTGCGGCCCAGACGCACCTCAAGCAGATCCTGCGAATGTCCGATCAGCTTTTTCAGCGTCTTTTCAAACGCCTCCACTTCTTCAACGCTCAAAGCGGCCAGAATCCGTTCATTACTGTTCATCACCTCGGCAAAAACATCTTTGTAAAGCGCGTTGCCTTTCTGACTGATCTTCAAAACCACAGCCCGGCCATCGGTCGGATCAGCCATATTCTGGATAAGATCCTTTTTCTGCAGCGATTTGATCACGCGGCTGGTCTGGCTCTTGTCCATCAACAACAGATCGGCAAGGTCACTGGCCCGGCAGGGTCCACGCGCCTTCACAAGCGCCAACAACCGCCACTCGTTCAGGCTCAGGTCAAACATCCGTTCCGACCAATGCTGACCCGCACGCTCCCCGATGGCGACCAAAATATGCAATTGGAAGGTGATGACATCTTCAATCGTCGCTGCAGCCGGGTGTTTACCTAGAGGGGCGCGCCCGCCAAAGGCGTCTTTCAAGTCTCTGCTCATGGTACCCTCCGTGTCTCAGGCTACATCATCTGATGAGGAAAATCCAAGAAACTGCGCAGGCGAATGGCTAGGACCAAGCAGCGGAACGCCCGCACGCATGAATCGTAGGCAAACAAAACCATGTACATTTGTGCACCAAAGGCTTACCGACGGCCGAAACTTACGCCTTGGCCCCGCCAAAGGCTCTTGGTCTATGATGGGCCAAGCCGTTCCAGAACAGGACATGATCGTGATTAAGACAATCGCAGATGCGCTTGCCGCCCAAGGCTATGACACACTGACCCCCGTGCAGGAGGCCGTAACCGACCCCGCACTGACTGAGGCCGATCTGCTGGTCTCGGCCCAGACCGGATCAGGCAAAACCGTGGGCTTCGGCCTTGCCATCGCACCTACCCTGCTGGGCGAGGACACGCATTTCGGCCCCGCCGGCGCGCCGCTGGCACTGATTATCGCACCCACCCGCGAACTGGCCATGCAGGTCAGCCGCGAACTTGGCTGGCTCTATGGTCAGGCCGGGGCCATCGTCACCACCTGCGTCGGCGGGATGGATCAACGCACCGAACGCCGTGCGCTTGACCGTGGAGCGCATGTGGTTGTCGCCACACCGGGCCGTCTGTGCGATCACATCAAGCGCGGCAACATTGACCTTGGCGATCTGCGTGCCGTGGTGCTGGATGAAGCGGATGAGATGCTTGACCTTGGTTTCCGCGATGAATTGGAGTTCATCCTTTCCGAGGCCCCCGAAGACCGCCGTACACTGATGTTCTCGGCCACTGTCCCTGCGGCCATCGCCAAGCTGGCCCAGTCCTATCAGCGCGACGCCCAGCGCATCGCCACCGTAGGCGAGGCAAAGCAGCACACCGACATCGAATACCGCGCGCTGAACGTCCACCCGCGCGACACCGAAAACGCCATCATCAACGTGCTGCGGTTCTATGAAGCCAAGAATGCCATCGTTTTCTGCAACACCCGTGCCGCTGTCGCGCGTCTGACGACAAAGTTCACCAATCGCGGCTTCTCTGTTGTGGCCCTGTCTGGCGAACTCACGCAATCCGAGCGCACCAATGCCCTGCAAGCCCTGCGCGATGGCCGCGCCCGCGTCTGCATCGCGACGGATGTTGCTGCCCGTGGCATTGACCTGCCGAACCTCGAACTGGTGATCCACGCCGATCTGCCGACCAATGCCGACACCCTCCTGCACCGCTCTGGCCGCACGGGCCGCGCGGGTCGCAAAGGTGTGTCCGCGCTTATCGTGCCGCCAAAGTTAAAGACCAAGGCCAACCGCCTATTGGGCTGGGCCAAGCTCAAGGCGGAATGGGCTTCGGCACCTTCCGCCGCCGAGGTGAATGCCGCAGACGAAGAACGACTGCTTAGCGATCCAGCCTGGTCTGACCCAGTACCGGAAGACGCCGAAGCCTTTGTTGCCAAACTCACTGAAGAATTCTCCGCCGAACAGCTTGCCGCTGCTTTCGTCAATCTTTATCGCGCCCGCGCGTCGGCCCCCGAGGACCTCACTGATCCCGGAACCAAGGACGACCGCCCCCGCCCCAGCTTTGGTCCAACTGTCTGGTTTTCCGTCTCAACCGGCCGCAATGACGGGGCAGAGCCGCGTACTTTGCTGCCAATGCTGTGCAAGCGCGGCGATCTGACCAAAGACGACATCGGCGCGATCCGCGTGCAGCAAGATCACAGCTTTGTCGAAATTCTTGAAAGTTCCGCGCAGAAGTTCAAGAACGCCCTTGGCCCGGACATGAAAGTCGACGACGGCGCTGTCGTGACTCAACTCGACAAGGCCCCTGACCTGCCGCGCGGCCCCAGGCCCGGCGGAAAAGGCCCGGGCGCACGCGGCCCCAAACCGGGTGGCAAGCCGTATCGCAAGTCCAATTACGATCCCGACGCATCCTCTGCGCCGCGCAAACAACGCAGTGCGCCGGAAGAAGCTGCCGCACCCGCTGCGCGCTCGGAGAAACCAAAGTTCGACACCCCCCGCAAGCCCAAGGGCGAACGTCCGCCAAAGTCCCACAAGACAGAGCGCAGCCCGATGAAGCCGGGGGCCAAGCCGAAACCAAAAGCTGACGGCGACTCAAAGCCAAAGGCCAAGGCAGTCTGGAAGAAAGAGGGCCCCAAGGCCGATGCCCCGCACGGTGGCAAGGGGAGCAAACCCAAGGGCGGAAAGCCGTTCAAGCCACGTGAAGACAAGGCAGAGGGTGGCAAAAGCTACAAGCGCGCCGCTGATCCGTCCAAACGCTTCACGCCGCCCAACAAAATCGGCAAACAGGGCGGCAAGAGCGGTGGCGCGACGCCAAAACGCGGAAAGTAACGCGCGCGTCTTCCCGTTAGCTGCCAAGAAATCGCAACATCAGCGCCAGAAAAAACGCCGGAGAAACTTCTCCGGCGTTTTCTTTAATAGCCCAGAGTCTTCAAAATTCTGATCTGATCCCTTTGAAGAAACTGGCAGGTCTGGATATCAGCCCTTGCCCTTCCAAGGCACCAGGAACCGCTCGGCTGCGCGCATCAGCATGTCGATGCCGAAACCAATCACGCCAATCAGAATGATACCCATGATCACGATGTCCGTGTTCTGGAACTTGGACGCGGTCATGATCATCATCCCCGCCCCCTGCTCGGCTGCGACCAGTTCTGCCGCGACCACGGTGCCCCAGCAGACACCCATCGCAACCCGCGCACCGGTAAAGATTTCCGGCAGGGAATTGGGGATGATCACGTAGCGCATGATCTGCCACTTCGACGCGCCCAACGAATAGGCCGCATGCACCTTCGAGATTTTCACGCCGGAAACCCCAGAACGCGCCGCAATCGCCATGATCCACAAGGCGGCAAGGAACAGCAGGATGATCTTGCCCGCCTCGCCGATACCCGCCCAAATGATCACCAGCGGGATCAACGCCAGCGGTGGCACCGGACGCATGAATTCCACAATCGGATCAAACCACCCCCTGAACCAATTCGACAGACCCATGGCATAGCCCAGCGGAATGCCCACGATGGCCCCCAACACGAATCCAACCACAACCCGGAACAGAGAATATCCAAGATGTTCCAAGAGCGTGAAGTTTCGGAAACCGTCTTTCGCGATCTGCACCGACCGGGTCCAGACCTCCTCAGGTGCTGGCAGATACAGCGGTTCCATCTGCCAACCCTTTGAGGGCTCAAAGTTTGGTGTACCTTTGTCAGAAAGCGTCACCGAACCATCAGCTGTGCGGACTGTCTGCCCCGGCGCAATCTTCTGCCCGTTGATCGCGATCACTTGCGCGCCATCTTTCTTGGTCAGCTCATCATTCTTATCGACCGTGATCAAACCCGTCCGCCACTGCGCAATCGCAACCGCGTCATTCTTGGCAAAACCGTCACCGGGATCGACCTCTGGTACCTCGGCTGGCTCACCACGGGGATGCACGATCACCGTGACCTCAGCATCATCGGGTGCCTGCCCCTCGACCTGCGCTGTGTAGGTAAAGCTTGTCTCACCCAAGAAGGGTCCCGGCGCATGCAGGAAGGAGGGCAACAGGTTGGAGCCCGTGAAAATCCCCCACATCAGGAAGATCGTGAAAATGGAAATGACGCCCGCCGCCCGGTTGGGCCGCACAGCACTTTCGTCGCCAAAGGTAACTGTCTTCAGAGAGGTGTAATCCCGAATGCCTTTCGCCAGCACCTTGGTCACCAGAAAGGCACTGCCTGCGAATATCGCGACATAGATCAGGAGGAAAAAGATACCGGTCATGCCGCGTCCTCCTTGGTGCCCATGATCTCTTCTTCCATGTCCCAGATCATGTTGAGGATCTCCTCACGTCGCGGCCCAAATTCAGGGTGCTTCTTGACCTCCCGCAGGTCCGCGTTCACGCCCAGCTCTGCAAAGGGCAGGCGGTATTCCTTGTGAATGCGCCCGGGGCGCGGCGCCATCACGATCAGCCGTTCGCCCAGCAACAGCGCCTCCTCAACCGAGTGCGTGATCAGGATGATCGTTTTGCCGGTCTCTTTCCACAGCTTCAGCACAAGGCTTTGCATCTTCTCCCGTGTCAGCGCATCCAACGCGCCCAGCGGTTCATCCATCAGGATCACGTCGGGGTCATTCGCCAGACAGCGGGCCAGCGCCACACGCTGCTGCATCCCGCCCGACAATTCGTAAACCGCCTTTTCCTTGAAATCCTGCAAGCCCACGACATCCAGCAGGTGGTTCACCGTTTTGGCCTTGTCGGCCTTCGGCATCCCCTTCATCGACGGGCCAAAGCCGACGTTCTCGCGCACGCTCATCCACTCGAACAGCGCACCTTGCTGAAACACCATGCCGCGTTCTGCGTCCGGCCCGGTAATTTCGTGTCCGTTCAGGATCATCTTGCCATCGGTCGGCGCCAGAAAGCCCGCCACGATGTTCAACAGCGTTGTCTTGCCACAGCCTGACGGCCCCAGCACGCTCAGCAATTCGCCCGCCTTAAGGTCAAGCGACACGTTCTTGAGCGCCTGAACATGCCCGCCATCGGGCAGGTCAAAGCGCATGGAAATATTGTCGATGGTTAATCCGGTCATTGTCCCTGGCTTTCCGGCTTCGGCGTTGAAGCCAATGGATGGGGTTTGCCCCACCTCGATCTGTTTCAGTATCGTAAAGTAGGATGCGGCCCCGAAGGGCCGCATCCTATGGTGTCTTACATGCCCTTGGCAGCTGCGAGCGGTCCGGTGTTCACCGCGCCCTCATAGCTGTCCAGCGCACCATCAATAGAGCCCGCTTCAACGAATACGTCCGCGACGCCCTTCATAAAGGTGGCGGCGTTACCACCGAGCCATGCCTGTGACAGCTGATCATCGACGCTTGGGAACTTCATGGTCGAGATCGACGCCTTCGCAGCATCAAGGTCCATACCGGACTCTTCCGCGATCACGGGCAGCATATCGTCTTGGCCACCACCGTTCCACTGTGCGTTTGCTTTGGCTGTCACGGCAAGGAACTTCGCCAGCTCGTCGCCGTTCTCGGCCACATAGGCCGCAGGTGCGGAAGTGACGTCAAACACCAAGATGCCCAGCTCTTCTTTCTCGTCGCCGGTCAGCAGCACGTTGCCGTACTCTTTCATCCGGCCCAGACCGCCGCCGTAGCCGCAGGCGAAATCTACTGCACCCTGGCTGAGGGCGGCAGCACCTTCTGGGGGTGCCATGTCAACAATCTGCAGGCTGTCGAGTGGGACACCAAAGTGGTCCATCTGGCGCAGGAAGCCGTAGTGCGCAGCAGTGCCCAGTGGCACGGCTACTTTCTTGCCTGCCAGTTCACCGGCGCTGTCCTTGTCAATCTCAAGATCGGCACGGACCACGCAGTTGTCGTTGTCGGAATAGCTTACCGCAACGTCGACAACCTGAATATCCTGACCACCCGAGGCGGCAACAACGAAGGGTGGCACACCCTGTGAAACTGAGATCTGAACGTCACCCGATGCCATCGCGGCAGACATCGCTGTACCGGTCTCAAAAGACACCCAGTTGATCTTCTTGCCCAGCGCTTCTTCGTATTCGCCGTTTGCCTTTGCGGCAAGGAAAGGCATGGGCCATTCGAGGAAATATGCGACGGTGATCTCACCGTGTCCGTCGGCAAACGCGGCCTGACCGGTCATCGCCATCACGGCACCTGCCACAAATCCTGTTGCTGTCTTCTTGATCATAGTGTTCTCCCTTTTGATCATTTATCCGAACCTTAGCGTTCGGTATTCTTTTCGTTGCATCGACCCTTTGGTCGATTTGTCTTGGGTCTGGTTCGAGCCACCGTTACTCAAATGAAACTTTGAATCTCGTTTCTTGAGCACTTTGACTTAAGTCCGAAATCACCATGTCCGTTCTTTCTCCCAAGGGCAATGAATTCCGTACTTTGACAGGGCACGCGCCAACCGACTGCCCCAATGATGGCCGCTTGGCACAACAGGAGGGTGACTTGCCCAAAGAATAAACTGCCAATTGGGCCAGACTGATGAGTCCAGTTTGCCGAAACCGGCAAAATCTGGACTGACACCGCCTCGATATTAGACGTCCTCAGACCATCCCTGCAAAGGGATCGTCCAGAACCCCGACAAGCGGCATCAGGAACTGGCCCGTGTCACCATCCTGCGCTGCCTGAAAATACCCGTCTATCGCCGCCACGGCCGCGTTGATGCCAGCAGCCGACCCGTCAAACGCATTCATCGCCGCGGTCGCATTCGTTACGTCAGACATGCCCCGGATCACTGCGTAATAGGCACCGATATCGGTCTTGGTGCTCAGATACTGCCGGTCGGCGATCTGCTGCGCGACAAAGTCCGCTGGCGCACCCTCAAACGGTGCCGCCTTGGCCCCTTCCAGCACCGACAGAATGAACTGATCCCTTGTCCGTGCGCCGCTGTCCAGCACACCAACCCAGAAGTCAAAACCCGCCTGATCGGCCACCCGACCCAGAACGTTGCCGTAAACAGCTGTCGCAAAGTCCGCATTGCTGAGTTCGGGACCATAGGTCGCGCGGGTCTCGTCCTGATCGGTGAACAGGGTGGCCATCTGTTCAAGCGTTGTCCCACTGGCAAAAGCAGTGCCCCAGAAATTCAGCCCCACGGCATCCGGCGCGCGATTGAAGTACGCGATGTATAGCTCGATGAAACTTTCCATCTGCGTTTCAGACAGCCCTGTCGTCCCGGCAAAAACTGTCAGGTCGAAGGGTGCGACAGCAGCATCACCGAACGTCAGCAACTCCATGTTGACCAGTGTATCGGTACCATCCGTGCCCCTGCGGTCCGCCAGGGTCGTGGTCTGCGCGCTGAGGGTAAGTGTATAGCTTGACTGGTTGCCGGAATACGCACCTGTATCCCGGCCGTCCCCACCGTCGATCACGTCATTGCCACCGCCGCCGACAAATGTATTGGCAAGTGCATTGCCCATAAGCATATCCGCACCGGCACCGCCCATGGCGTTCTCGATCTCGACGCCGTAGGCAATGGCATAGCCGCCATCCGCCACCGTTCCGTTCCGGCTCGAGATGTAGGAGAGATAGCCACCACCGCCGACCTCGAACTGCAACGTCGCCGCCCGAAGGTCGATGACTGCATCCTCGGTCGCAGAGGAAAAGTCGATCCGGTCAAAGCCGCCGTTGTCCCAGATCGTGACTAGGTCGCGGGTGTCGCCATAGACCGTGTCACCAAGCCCGGTCTGCGTGTTCGCCCCGTAGAGCAATTGCAGCGCTGCGATGTCGATGGCCCCGAAGGTGTTCGCCTCGCCCCAGATATCCACGCCCGGATTTGAGGGCGATTCTCCCGGAATGTAGGACATCCGCGTCGTGAACTCGGTATTCAGGTTCAGATCACCCTTGTCATCCTGACTGGTAACCCCTGGCAGGACCGCCGGACCGTCGTGCGGATGGCTCAACCCGATGGCATGGCCAATCTCGTGGATGATTGTTGTGTAGTCATTGTCAAAGGCAACCGGCCCGGTGAACTGGCTGCCAATCACGGCGATGGAAATCCCCTCCGAGATGAAAGTAACATATCCGGCAGTATCGTCACTGAACTCCGCTACCTCGTAGAACGATATCGTCGCATCGCTCGACGTCGTCTCGGCAAAGGTCAGGTCTACCACGCTGGAAATATAGTCGAATGTACCCCTCACGTACTGCATATTTGGCTCGGACCAGCCCACTGAAACCTCGTTTGGCGTGTTCGGATCGCCATCGTCAATCTCCGATCCAGCAGGCATGAACCGGAAGGTGACGGTGCTGGTGTAAAGTCTCTCGTCAGACCCGTATGAGGCCAAGGCGGCGAGAAGCGGAGAATCTTCGGGGAACATGGCAGTGTCCTTGAAATAGATTTTTGTACAAGTTGGCACCACTACGCGCCAGCGACTCCCTTTGCGTCAAAAAAATTTACAACCTGGCCGGGCCGCACAGAGGGAATATCAGCCCCGTCTGGCCTCGCGCTGATCCAATATCCGCCAGTAGCGCATCGCAAGCCCCGCGCCCAACACCTGTGGCTCGCGAAACGCATAAGGTTTCATCGGGGCAAGCGGAAACGGCAACTCCTCAATCGCAGCGCCCAAGGCACGGCGCGCCATCTCGCGCCCCATCACGAGGCTCATCGCAACACCGCGTCCATTATAGCCCAACCCGCAAATCAGCCCCGGCTCGGGCTCAAGCAGATGAGGCACACGGTCAGGTGTCAGCGCCACAGTTCCGCCCCAACGATACGCCCATTTCACCCCCTTGAGGGAGGGGAAAATGCGCGGGGCATCCTTCAGCAGCCATGACCATCCGCCAACCCCGCCTGTCGGCGTTCGGTAGCCCATGCCCCCATAGATAAACTGCCCCCCCGGTTCGCGACGGCAGTACATGATAAGACGGCGGGTGTCGGATATTGTATGTCCTGCCGGGCAGAGCGGCTCCAACCGATCCGCATCCAATGGTTCCGTCGCGATCTGGATCGACGTCAGCGGCAGCAGGGTACGCTTCAGCCCCGGCACCAGATCATCCGCATATCCATTCGTCGCGATGATAACCGTTCGTGCCGCCACGCGGTGACCGTTGACCGCCAAAATCCATTGACGTCCCTCGCGGCTCAGCTTGCGAACCGGCGCGTGGCTAAAGACCTTTGCACCCGCCGCCTGTGCCACCCGGTCCAATCCCCGCGTCAGCGCCAACGGTTGTACCGCCCCGCCGCGTGTGTTCACAGTCCCCGAGCCGTAGCCTCGCGCGCCCGTCATCCGCGTGACGTCATCCCGCCCGACAAACTCGAATGTCGCGCCCAGCTTGTTCCAGAGTTTTGCATTCTCCTGGCTGACCTTGCGGGCAGCCTCGCAATGGTCCGCCCTCAGCCACCCTTTCTGCCGGGCTTCACACCGGATCTGATACCGCTCGACCAACTCGAACAGGTCATCCGCAGACCGCAGCGCGGCCTCTGCCAATGCTTCAAAATATTTGGGCCCGACAGCCGCACGCAGATCATCGGGTTTCGATACCGGCAGCATGGGGTTGACCTGCCCGCCGCTCCGCCCGGAAGCACCATTGGCAATATCCCCCGCCTCGAACAGCGCGACGTCTGTTCTGGCTTCGGCCAGCATCAGGGCCGCACGCAACCCGGTAAAGCCACCGCCCACAATGGCAACGTCGCAGGTCAGATCACCCTTGAGCGATTGTCCCTTTTCCCCGGCTGGGGCCGTCACGTTCCAGAAAGCATCGGATTGCTGCATCACAAACACCTCAGTTCAGCAGGATGCTCTCTTCGATGCGATGCGCGGTCAAGAACTCAAAGCTTGCGTGCGTAGTTTCCGGTCTTGGGCCAGCCATAGGAGGCCGCCGCCTTGCTGTTGAAACCGCCCTTGGATTGGGAAAACTCATGGACCACCCCGTTGACCACAGCGATGCAATGGGTCTTCCACCACGCGATATACGTCCCGCTTTTGCCGTCACCTTTGAAAAATTCGACGATGTCTTCCTTGCTGACGCCTTCCATGTTGACCTTTTTCGCGCCCAGGTGGCTCGCCAGTCCGTCGCCGCGCCCACTCATTCCGGCCATGGTCTTGTTGGCGCTGCCCACGTAGGTGATGCAGTCAAATCCGCGCATCTTTGGATCACGCTCAAAGTTCGGACCGTACTTGAGGAAATACCAACCGTTGATCGGGGTCGTATAAAGGTACCGCCCCTTCCCGTTGCCGGTATATATCATGCCCTTGTCGGCCCCCAGACCTTTCAGGGACACGGTTCCCTTAAAGGGCGCCACTGGCGCACGCAGGCTGAGTGTCTTGGATTTCGTCCGCTTGTCGGGTTTCCCGTCCGTTGTCTCGATTGCATAAAAATCAATCGTGCTGCTCCACAGGTTCCCCTGATCAATCAGCTTGAACAACTCGACCATCTGCGCCTTGCTGAAGCCCTTTGTAATGTCGAGCTGCAAACTTGGTTTGCCGACAATCAACAAAACCTTGGACTTTGGATCAGGGCTTTTTCCTGACACCTTGAAGCTGAACCCGCCCTGCTTGATCCCTTCTTCCGACCCGCGCAACAAAATCGGCGTTTTGGCATCCTCACCGGATTCACCCTCGCGCTGGCGCTCTTCTGCTTCCTTCAGCAGGTCTGACATATGCGATGCCGCTTCTTTCGCCACATCGCCCGCCAACTTGCCAATGTCCTTGACGTCCCCACCCGAACTGCGGCCCATCAGCCAGTCCCATTGGTCTTCGGCAAAGTTGCCGATATCCCCGATGATCTCGTCCACCTGATTGGCCGCCAGCTTCATCGCATTGGCTTTGGCCTTGATCTGTTTGATCAGGTCCTTCTCGACACTCGACCGCTTCTTGGCCGCCTCGTCGGCAATGGCCTTCATCCCGCCTTCGACCTCACCCATCACCTTGCTGGCAAAATCGGTAACGTCCTTCACGTCCATTCCGAACAGCTCGGTTTCATCTTCCGTGAACTTGTCGAACTGCTCCTTGGCGATCTTCTCGTACTTACCATAGAGCATCTCGACCGACTTCAGCGGCAGCCCCGCCTTCTTGGCCTGCGCCTCGGCGACTTTCTTCAGCTTGTTCAGCGTGGAATTGCGCTGCGACGCGATGGTCTTGAGAACCATCTGCCGTACCTTCACCGCGTTGCCGATCACCAATTTGACATGGTTTGAGCCTTCCTTGAGAACCTGCTGGCCGAGCTTTGCAATATCTTTCGGCGTGTAGTCGAAAATGTCCTTCTCGCCCGGAAAAATCTTCTTGATGGATGCCTCGACGGTCTTTTCCACTTCCGCATAGGTCTGCTCGATCTTGTCGACCGGCATCCCGAATTCCTTGGCTTTCTTCCGCACCTCTTCGCGCACGGCCTTGAGGAGTCTGTCCCGCTCTTCCGCGATCTTGGCGCGCACCTCGTCCCGCTTTCGAACAGCATCCGCGACAAAAGTTTCGATCGTGCGTTTCGCGTCCTTTACCGATGCGTTCGCATTCTGCTTGATCTGCTCGGGCGTCAGGTCTCCCGGTTTCAGGTTCGACGCCCAAATGAACACATGGTTGAAGGGCGGCGCAGTCGCCGACATCGCGAAATCGTGCGCGAGGTTGACGGGCAGCCCCGCTTTCTTGAGCATCTGCGCCGCAGAAGCCTCGATCTCGGCCCGGGCCCTGTCCATCTCCTTTCTGATGGTCTCGTAGAACGCCTTTTCTTTCGCCTTCCGCTCCGCCTCCGCTTTGGCCGGCCCAGCGACCAGCTTCTTCATCGCGTTGCGTCCCGGATCGACACGGTAATCCGCCCGCATCTCGCAGACCTCTTGCTGAAACTTTCCGATGGCCTGCTCCAGCTTGGCATCCGGCACGCCGTCCGTCTTGAGCTTGGGCAGCCCAAACTTCGAGGCAAATCCGTTAAGCAGGTTTTGTACAGTCTTGACATCTTCGGGCAGGTTTTTGCCCTTGCGCCCCACCGACGCCTTGATCTTGCCAGCCATAATCATTTCCCCAAACAGGGAACCTTGAGAAAGGTTCTCGAAACAAATCGATTCAATACCCGGCCCGAAGTCTGAAAAATTATGTGACTGGGCGGAATACGCCGAAAAATAACCGGCGCTGCCAAAGTCTAAAGCCGCCACTTCGCTTCTGGCAAGGAATTCTTGTCGGCTTTCATGTGACCTCACGCTGCTGTCGCACGGCAAGCCTGTTTGAATGCGGATTAGACACAGCAAAAATCTGGCGCTACGGTTCGATCAATATTGGCCCTACTTGATTCTGCGATTAACCAGCAAACAGTAGCTATCACAGGGCCTGCTATGCCCTGATTTCACGCATCCCGCGTTACGGAAAGGTTCCTCACCATGGACGGCAATTTCAACGAAAATGACATCTCCCGCGTTGTCGAGGCAGACCGCGCGCACATCTGGCACCACCTCAGCCAGCACAAACCCTATGAAACAACGGATCCCCGAATTATTGTCGAGGGGAAGGGCATGCGCGTCTGGGATCAGAAGGGCAAGGAACACATCGACGCCGTATCTGGCGGTGTCTGGACCGTCAACGTCGGCTACGGCCGCGAACGTATCGCCAATGCCGTGCGCGACCAGTTGATCAAACTGAACTATTTCGCAGGCTCCGCAGGTTCCATCCCAGGTTCCAATTTCGCCGAGATGCTGATCGACAAGATGCCCGGTATGAGCCGCGTCTACTACTGCAACTCCGGTTCCGAAGCCAACGAGAAGGGCTTCAAGATGGTCCGTCAGATCGCGCACAAGCGCTACGGCGGCAAAAAGCACAAGGTTCTCTACCGCGACCGCGACTACCACGGAACCACGATCTCTTGCCTTTCTGCCGGTGGTCAGGACGAGCGCAACGCGCAATACGGCCCCTTTACCGAAGGGTTCGTCCGCGTCCCGCACTGCCTTGAGTACCGCGCTTTTGAACAGGACGGCGCACCGTCCGAGAACTATGGTGTCTGGGCCGCCGACCAGATCGAAAAAGTCATCCTCGCCGAAGGTCCCGATACGGTCGGTGCGCTCTGCCTTGAGCCAGTCACGGCAGGCGGCGGCGTGATCGTCCCACCCGACGGCTACTGGGATCGCGTGCAGGAAATTTGCAAAAAGTACGATATCCTGCTGCACATCGACGAGGTCGTCTGCGGGGTGGGCCGCACCGGCACGTGGTTCGGCTATCAGCATTATGGTATCAAGCCTGACATGGTGACCATGGCCAAGGGCGTTGCATCGGGCTATGCCGCCATCGCTTGCCTTGTGACCACCGAAGAAGTGTTCAACATGTTCAAGGATGATCACACTGATCCGATGAACTACTTCCGCGATATCTCGACCTTTGGAGGCTGCACCGCAGGCCCCACCGCAGGGATTGAGAACATGGCGATCATCGAAGAGGAAAACCTGCTCGAAAACACCACCAACATGGGCCACTACATGTTGGACCAGCTGAACGCGTTGGCGGACAAGCACAAGGTCATCGGTCAGGTGCGCGGCAAGGGCCTTTTCCTTGGCTGTGAACTGGTCGAAGATCACGACAGCCGCGCACCTGTGGCTGAAAAGATGGTTCAGGCCGTTGTTGGTGATTGCATGCAACAAGGCACGATCATTGGCGCGACCAACCGTTCCTTGCCGGGCAAGAACAATACGCTTTGCTTCTCACCCGCTTTGATCGCGACCAAAGACGACATCAATCAGATCGTGGCCTCCGTTGATGAGGCATTGGGCCGCGTTTTCGGGTAACTCCGACCAAAGCAGAAGAGCTAAACCGCCGGGTGAACCTCGGCGGTTTTTTTCTTTTTGTCGTATCTGGTCGGCCAAAGCCCGCCTATTTGACAAATGTCATGGAACGAGGCCCAAAATGCGGTGTTATCTCTTCAATGGAATATTGGAGACTGACATGAAAAAGCTGATGCTTTCCCTTCCCCTGATCGCCGCGCTGGGTGCCTGCGCCCCTGCTGACCAACAAACCAGCACTCTTGCCGGTGCTGCCATCGGTGCCGCTGCTGGTGCAGCTGTTTCTGGTGATGACGACAAGGTTGTTGGCGCACTCGTTGGCGGTGCGGCAGGCGCCGCTTTAGGCAGCTATATCGGCCGCACCGCGAGCGGCGCATGTGTATACCAGCGTCCAGATGGCAGCCGCTACACAGCCGCTTGCCCATAAGCAGAAAAGCATAGAACGATATTCAAAAGCCCCTGCTTTATGCGGGGGTTTTTATTTCCGAACCTTGTGAAGTGTCGGGCCACTTCCATGCGATAGCCCCAAGGTAGTTCCCGGTGTCCACGGCGCAGACCGTCGTGCGCTGCGGTCCGTAACCATCAGCCTCACGGTGCTTTCTGTAATGCTTTCTGTTTCGCGCCAACCGGATCAGGCCAGAGATTGTCAAAACCAGAAACTCGCCCTCGCCTTTCAGCGGAATTGTCTCGATTGACTGCCAGTCCTGCGCCAGAGCAGTCTGCAACATCCTGAATGGGTCACGGCGTTGAGGGATATCATGCTTCATCAATAGGCGCCTTTAATCTTTATTACTGGTCATTAACATAGCCAAACAAATGTTAATACAGGCCTTTTCGTCACAGCTCATCTGCTGACAATCACCTAGCGTATCTGCGGGAGCTGACCGCGAACTCAGGCATGGCGCTGTCTTGCGCGAAGCCCTCAGGTCAAAGCGCTGGTCCGCTGTTGGGCCTGTACATGTCTTAGCGCCCAGAACCCAGCGCGTCACTCAGGACTAAGTGCCTTCAAGGCGGCACTGCAAAGGCAGGTCAAAACAAATATGGCCGTTATGGCTCGACTCACGACGCAAGATGGCGTACCATGTAAGCGCTTACATATTCAAAATTGAAACCTTGAGTCTCATTTATCATTTACTTTACGCAAATCTCTGCTTAAGGTTTTGATTGCACACGGAGAAATTCGCGGTCGCATCATACCAGATTGCCAGACATTTAGGTCCAGAGTATACTGCTTGTATGACCCTTCCTGTCGAAACCTTCTTTCTGCATCCCGAGGCGCAAGGCACGCTCCAGCAGCAGATTCAGCAGATGATCGCGCAAGGCATCCTGTCGGGTCGGTTTCAGCAAGGTGAAAAACTCCCATCCACGCGAAAACTTGCCACGCATCTCGGCGTCAGCAGGATCACAGTCACAATCGCCTACACGGAACTCCTGGCCAACGATTATCTCACCTCCAAGGGGCGCTCCGGCTACTTCGTATCGGAAAATGCACCGGCCCCACCCACATTTGCCATCACACCCGAAGGTCAGGATGCGGTGGACTGGACCCGCGCCATCGGTCAGAAATTCAGCGGTGGCGCGGCCATGTCCAAACCACAGGATTGGGCCAAATTCCGCTACCCTTTTATCTATGGTCAGGCCGATCCAACACTCTTTGATCATACCAACTGGCGACTGTGCGCCCTGCAGGCGCTGGGGCAGCGCGACTTCAATTCCCTGACCACAGATTACTTTGATCAGGACGACCCCCAGTTGATCGAATTCATCGCCCGCCATACATTGCCCCGGCGCGGCATCACCGCGCGGCCCGAACAGATACTCATCACGCTCGGCGCACAAAATGCCCTCTGGCTGACCACTCAAGTGCTGCTGACACAGCGTCGACGCGCAGCATTGGAAGACCCCTGCTACCCAGCGCTCCGGGACATCCTGTCCCAATCCCGCTGCCACGTAACCCCTGTGCGCGTTGACCATGACGGCCTGCCGCCAGATGCCATCCCACCCGATACGGACGTGATTTTCACAACGCCCAGCCATCAATGCCCCACCAACGCGACAATGCCGATGGACCGACGCCGGGCCCTGCTGGACCGCGCCCGCGAAATGGACGCGCTGATCGTCGAAGACGACTACGAGTTCGAGATGTCCTTTCTCAAATCCCCGTCGCCCGCGCTGAAATCGCTCGATGCGGATGGGCGGGTGATCTACGTCGGTAGCTTTTCCAAGTCGCTGTTCCCCGGTCTGCGGCTTGGCTATCTCGTCGGCTCCGAACCCTTTATCCGCGAGGCTCGGGCACTGCGCGCCTCCGTTCTGCGCCACCCGCCCGGACACATCCAGCGCACCGCCGCCTATTTCCTGTCATTGGGGCACTACGACGCGCTGATACGGCGGATGGGCACCGCGCTCCAGGAACGCCGCAAGGTGATGGAAGAGGCGCTTGCCGCGCACGCCTTGCGAATCTCCGGGCGTGGGTATTACGGCGGGTCATCATTCTGGATGCGCGCACCTGATCACATCAACACCGATGATTTGGCGCGCAAGCTTCAATCCAAGGGCGTGCTGATTGAGCCCGGACGGGCCTTTTTTGCAGGCACGCATCAGCCGTCGAACTACTACCGCCTCGCCTATTCTTCGATCCCCACATCCCGGATCAGGGAAGGCGTTGACATTATCGCCCACGAAATGGCCCTGACAGTATGATCTGGCCTTATTCTGCTATCTCCATTGGCCCTACCCGAAAACTGCCACCACAGTACTTTGCGGCAAGATTCGCTCACACCCTGCTTAATCAAGGATAGTCTGCTATGAAAATGACGACCGAAGAGGCATTCGTCAAAGTCCTCCAGCGCCACGGCATCGACAATGCTTTTGGCATCATCGGCTCTGCTATGATGCCGATTTCCGATATTTTCCCCGATGCGGGGATCAAGTTCTGGGACTGCGCCCATGAAGGGTCCGGCGGCTTCATGTCAGACGGCTTCACCCGCGCCACCGGCAAGATGTCGATGATGATCGCACAGAACGGCCCCGGCATCACCAACTTCGTGACCGCCGTGAAAACGGCCTACTGGAACCACACGCCGCTGTTGCTGGTCACACCGCAAGCCGCGAACAAGACCATCGGGCAGGGTGGTTTTCAGGAAGTCGAGCAGATGAAACTGTTCGAAGACATGGTCGCCTATCAGGAAGAAGTACGTGACCCGACACGCGTGGCCGAGGTACTGACCCGCGTGATCAGCCAAGCCAAGCGCCTGTCCGGTCCGGCCCAGATCAACATTCCGCGCGATTTCTGGACACAGGTCATCGACGTCGAAATCCCTGATCCGATCGAATTCGAGCGGTCCCCCGGCGGTGAAAACTCTGTTGCCGCAGCGGCCAAGCTGCTCAGCGAAGCGAAGAACCCTGTTATCCTCAATGGTGCAGGCGTGGTTCTGTCCGACGGCGGTATCGAAGCCTCCAAGGCGCTGGCCGAGCGTCTGGATGCGCCGGTTTGTGTTGGTTACCAGCACAATGACGCATTCCCCGGATCGCACCCTCTGTTCGCTGGCCCGCTGGGCTACAACGGCTCAAAAGCTGCCATGGAACTGATCAAGGACGCCGACGTGGTGCTGTGCCTCGGCACCCGCCTCAACCCGTTCTCCACTCTGCCCGGCTACGGCATGGAGTACTGGCCCGCAGATGCGAAGATCATCCAGATCGACATCAACCCCGACCGCATCGGCCTGACCAAGAAGGTCACCGTGGGCATCGTGGGTGACGCGGCGAAGGTGGCCAAGGGCATCCTGAACCAACTGGCCGACGACGCAGGCGATGCAGGCCGCGCAGAGCGCAAAGCCAAAATCGCGCAGAAGAAGTCCGCATGGGCGCAGGAACTCACGTCTCTCACACATGAGCAGGACGATCCCGGCACCACCTGGAACGAGCGTGCCCGTCAGGCCAAGCCCGACTGGATGTCCCCCCGTATGGCATGGCGCGCGATCCAGTCCGCGCTGCCGCGCGAAGCGATCATCAGCTCCGACATCGGCAACAACTGCGCCATCGGCAACGCCTATCCTGACTTCGACGCGGGCCGCAAATATCTGGCCCCAGGCCTCTTCGGCCCCTGCGGCTATGGCCTGCCCGCCATCGTCGGTGCCAAGATCGGCTGCCCGGATGTGCCGGTTGTCGGTTTCGCCGGTGACGGTGCGTTCGGCATCGCGGTCAACGAACTGACGGCCATCGGCCGTGGCGACTGGCCCGCCGTGACGCAGATCGTCTTCCGCAACTACCAGTGGGGCGCGGAAAAGCGGAACTCCACCCTGTGGTTCGACGACAACTTCGTCGGCACCGAGCTGGACGAGGAAGTCTCCTATGCCGGTATCGCCAAGGCCTGCGGGCTGGAAGGCGTTGTCGCCCGCACCATGGACGAGCTGACCGCTGCGCTGAACAAAGCGATTGAGGACCAGATGAAGCATGGCAAGACCACGCTGATCGAGGCCATGATCAACCAGGAACTGGGTGAGCCTTTCCGCCGCGACGCGATGAAAAAGCCCGTCGCCGTGGCAGGCATCAGCAAGGACGACATGCGTCCTCAGCAGGTCGCCTGATCGGTGCCATCCCAGCACCCACATAAAAAGGACGTGCCATGACCATATTGCAGGAGCTTCGCGCTCGCGCCGCGTCAAGGCCCGCCCACATCGTTCTCAGCGAAGGCCACGATCCCCGGATCGTGGCCGGCGCACTTGAGGCAACGCGCGCGGGAGTTGCCCGGATCACACTGGTGGGCCCTCAGGCAGAGGTACAAGATCTTCTTGCCAAGGCCGGTGCGTCCACCAGCGATGACATTGCCATTCAAGACCCGGCGACATCCGCTTTAACGGCCGAAGTCGCACAGAGATATTTTGATCTGCGCAAACACAAGGGCATCCGCGAAGACTACGCTGCGGAACAGGCGCGCGATGTGCTGGTCTTTGCCGCTATGATGATCCGCAATGGCCACGCCGATGGTACAGTCGGCGGTGCCGTTCACACCACCTCCGATACAGTCCGCGCCGCCTTGCAGGTGATCGGCAAGGCCAAGGATGCGCCGCTGGTTTCCAGCTTTTTCCTGATGGCATTGCCAGAAGGGCACGCTTCGGGCCGCAGGACGCTGACATTTGGCGATTGCGGTCTGGTCATCGATCCAGATGCAAATGAACTCGCCGCCATCGCAGCCGCCTCTGCTGCATCCCACCAGAAACTGCTGGGCGAGGTGCCCAAGGTGGCGCTGCTGAGCTTTTCGACCATGGGCAGTGCAAAACATCCCAGCGTCACCAAAGTGGCCGAAGCTGCCCGTATCCTGAAGGATACCCATCCCGACCTCGCCTCTGATGGTGAGATGCAGTTCGACGCGGCTTTTGTCCCCTCTGTCGGGGCGTCCAAAGCGCCCGGTTCTGCTGTTGCAGGCCATGCCAACGTCATGATCTTCCCCAACCTCGACGCGGGCAACATCGGCTATAAAATCGCCCAGCGCATCGGTGGGGCCGAGGCAATTGGCCCGGTACTACAGGGGCTCAACAAACCCGCCAATGACCTGTCGCGCGGCTGCGACGCGGAAGACGTTCTGAACATGATCGCAGTGACCGTTCTTCAAGCGAACGCGAGTGATGGCTGATCTATGGTCGCTTTTGCCTGTCGCACCAGCCGATACCGCACTTTTGGTGGCAATCCTGTTCGCCGCCGGACTGGTCCGCGGGTTTTCGGGCTTTGCACTCTCGGCTCTCGTTATGGCCTCTGCTGCCAGCTTCATCGCGCCTATCCTGCTGATCCCGATCCTGTGGTTTCAGGAAATGGCTGCGAGCCTTTTGATGGCGCGCGGCGGCTGGCGCGACGCGGACAGGCGACGCGCGGCGTTGCTGGTGATCGGCAACTGGGTGGGCTGGCCGCTTGGCCTGTGGATGACCGTCAGCCTGCCGGTGGCAGCGTCCAGCCGGATCTCGCTGAGCGTCATTCTGGTGCTTGCCGCCCTGCAACTGCTCAAGATCAGCATCCCGGCGCTGGCCAACCGTGCGGGTACACTGGTCGCGGGCTTCGTGGCCGGTATCGTGTCCGGGGTCGCTCATGTGGGCGGCATGGTCGTCGCCCTCTACGTGCTCAGCCAGAACGACACAGCGCGTTCCATGCGTGGGACACTTGTGCTCTACCTCTTTATCGGATCACTCGGGTCGCTGGTGTACTTGTTCTCATTCGGCGTGATGACCCTCGCTGCGGCGCAGAGTGCCATCATGCTGGTGCCAATAACCATTATTGGCGTATGGCTGGGTACCAAGCTCTTCAATCCCCGGTGGGAACCTTACTACAAACCTTTCTGCCTGTGTCTCCTGATCGGGCTTGCAGCACTCTCGCTGCTGCGCAGCCTCATTTGAACTGAAAAAGGACCGAACCGCATGAACCAGCCCAAGCTGAACCTGTCGCCCAAGGTCTCTGATGAGGTCCGCAAGACAACCTGTTACATGTGCGCCTGTCGCTGCGGGATCAATGTGCACCTCAAGGACGGCAAGGTCGCCTATATCGAGGGCAACCGCGATCACCCGGTCAACCAAGGCGTCCTCTGCGCCAAAGGGTCTGCGGGGATCATGCAACACAACGCGCCCTCCCGGCTAAAGGCGCCGTTGAAGCGCGTCGGCCCACGTGGATCAGGCGAGTTTGAAGAGATCAGCTGGGACGAGGCCTATGACATCACCTGCAAGTGGCTCAAGCCGATCCGGGAAGAAAACCCCGAGAAACTCGCGTTCTTCACCGGTCGCGACCAGTCACAGTCTTTCACGTCCTTCTGGGCGCAAAATTTCGGCACGCCCAACTATGCAGCCCACGGCGGCTTTTGCTCGGTCAACATGGCCGCCGCAGGCATTTACACGATAGGCGGCGCGTTCTGGGAGTTCGGCCAGCCGGATTGGGATCACACAAAGCTGTTCATGCTCTTCGGCGTGGCCGAGGATCATGACAGCAACCCGATCAAGATGGGGATTGGCAAGATCAAGGGGCGCGGCGCACGGGTGATCGGGGTGAACCCCATCCGCACCGGCTATAACGCCGTGGCCGATGATTGGGTTGGCATCACACCGGGCACCGATGGTCTGTTCATCCTGTCGATGATCCATTGCCTGATGAAGGCGGGCAAGATCGACCTGAATTACCTCGCCCAATACACCGACGCGCCGGTGCTGCTGAACGAAGATCCCAAGTCGCCCGAATACGGCCTCTATATGCGCGACAAGGATGGCAAGCAGTTGGTGATCGACCGTGAAACCGGCAAGCTGACGCCCTACGATCAGCCCGGCGTGAAGCCCGACCTCTCCGCCACCCACCGCGCCAAGGGCGTGACGCATCGCCCCGTCTTCCACCGCATGGCCGAGATGTACCTTTCGGACGACTATGCGCCCGAGGCGGTCGCGGAACGCTGCGGTATCCCCGCCAAGCGCATTCGCGCGATCGCGGCGGAACTGGCCCGCGTCGCATTCGAGGAAGCTTTCGAACTTGACCACGAATGGACCGACTTCCGCGGCGAGAAACACAAGACTATGACCGGCCGCCCGGTGTCGTTCCACGCCATGCGCGGCATCTCGGCCCATGCCAACGGCTTTCAGACCTGCCGCGCCCTGCACACGCTGCAAATCCTGCTGGGCACGGTCGAGGTTCCCGGCGGCTTCCGCTTCAAACCGCCCTACCCAAAGCCCGCGACCGCGCACCCTAAACCGCACGTGGGACTCACGCCCGGCGCACCACTGAACGGCCCTCACTTGGGCTTTGTCCACGGACCCGAGGACCTGGCGCTCAAGGAAGACGGCACGCCTGCCCGCATCGACAAGGCCTACACCTGGGAAAACCCCATGTCGGCCCACGGGCTGATGCACATGGTGATCTCGAACGCCCATGCGGGCGATCCCTACAAGATCGACACGCTGTTCATGTACATGGCGAACATGTCGTGGAACTCCTCCATGAATACCGGCGGCGTGATGGAGATGCTGACGGACAAGGATGAGAACGGCGATTACGTCATCCCGCACATCATTTATTCCGACGCCTATTCATCCGAGATGGTGGCCTACGCCGACCTGATCCTGCCAGATACCACCTACCTTGAACGCCACGACTGTATCTCTCTCCTCGACCGCCCCATCTGCGAGGCGGACGCGGTAGCGGATGCCATCCGCTGGCCGGTGGTGGAGCCAGACCGCAACGTCAAAGGCTTCCAGTCCGCGCTCTGCGATCTGGGCGCGCGGCTGGGCCTGCCGGGCTTTACAAACGAGGACGGCAGCCAGAAATACGCCGATTACGCCGATTACATCATCAACCACGAACGCCGCCCCGGAATTGGGCCGCTGGCAGGTTGGCGCATGGGCGACAAGGGCCTGCAATCGGGGCGCGGCGGCGTGAACGCCGCGCAGATTGACAGCTACATCAAGAACGGCGGCTTCTTCGTCGAACACATCCCCGACGGGTCAAACTACTACAAGCCGTGGAACACCGCCTATCAGTCATGGGCCGTGGACATGGGTCTCTACGACAGCCCGCAACCCTATCTCTTTTCCCTTTACGTAGAGCCGATGCGCAAGTTCCAGCTTGCCGCCGAAGGCCATGGCGAGCGGCAGCCGCCCGACCATCTGCGCCAGCGGATCAAGGACACGATGTCGCCCTTGCCGATCTGGTATGAAACAGACCAGCAGGGCAACGAAGGCTATACCATCACCGCGCTCACCCAGCGCCCGATGGCGATGTATCACTCCTGGGGCTCCCAGAACGCATGGCTGCGCCAGCTCCACGGCCATAACCCGCTCTATCTGCCGACCAAGCTGATGCGCGAGAATGATCTCAAGGACGGCGACTGGGCGCGCGTGTCCTCGCCGCATGGCGAAATCACGGTACCCGTCATGGAAATGGCCGCGCTGAACGAAAACACCGTCTGGACCTGGAACGCCATCGGCAAACGCAAGGGGGCCTGGGCGCTCGACAAGGACGCACCCGAGGCCACCAGGGGCTTCCTGCTTAATCACCTGATCCACGAGTTGCTGCCGCCAAAGGGCGACGGTTTGCGCTGGGCCAACTCCGACCCGATCACTGGACAGGCCGCCTGGTTCGACCTCAAGGTCCGCATCGAAAAGGCGCAGGCGCCCAGGGAATCCCGCCCCGAATATCCGCCCATCAAATCCCCCGTTGGCCAGGGCCCGGACAAACTCGCATGGAAGGTAGGCGAATGACGCTCGCTTCATCTTTCCATTACAATTCCGGGGTCTGGGGCAGAGCCCCAGTCAACACCAGCAAGGAGCGCCACCCATGACGTCTCTTCCCGCAAGCACCGAAAAGAAACTCGGCCTTGTCATCGACCTTGACACCTGTGTCGGTTGCCACGCCTGCGTGATCTCCTGCAAAGGCTGGAACACCGAGAACTACGGCGCGCCGTTGTCAGACACCGATCCCTACGGGGCGGAGCCCTCGGGCACCTTCCTCAACCGCGTCCACAGCTACGAGGTGCAGCCCGCGCAAGGCGAGGCGCAGCTCATCCACTTCCCCAAGTCCTGCCTGCATTGCGAGGATGCGCCCTGCGTCACGGTCTGCCCGACCGGTGCCAGCTACAAGCGGGTCGAGGATGGCATCGTGCTGGTCAACGAAAGCGACTGCATCGGCTGTGGCCTCTGCGCATGGGCCTGTCCCTATGGCGCACGCGAGATGGACCAGCTTGAAGGCGTGATGAAGAAATGCACCCTCTGCGTGGACCGTATTTACAATGAAAACCTGCCCGAAGAAGACCGCCAGCCCGCCTGCGTGCGCACCTGCCCGGCAGGCGCGCGGCATTTTGGCGATCTGGGCGATCCTGACAGTGACGTCAGCCAACTGGTCGCCGAACGTGGCGGTGTTGACCTGATGCCGGAACAAGGCACCAAGCCTGTGAACAAATACCTGCCCCCGCGCCCCAAGGACGCCTTGCCGGAATTCGATGTGCTGGCCCCCTTCCTTGAACCGGTAGTAGACGCAGAGCCCAAGGGTTTCCTTGGCTGGCTCGACAAAGCTCTGGAGAAAATCTGATGCATCCGGCACCTTCTGTCATCTTCTTCTCTACCTTCTCGGGTCTTGGGTTTGGTCTTCTGTTCTGGCTGGGTTTCGGCTTTCCGGCGGTTACGGGCTGGACCGCCTTTGCCTTTTTCACCATCGCCTACATCCTTGCGGTGGGCGGTCTGATCTCGTCTACCTTCCACCTCGGTCACCCTGAACGGGCGCTCAAGGCTTTCACCCAATGGCGCACAAGCTGGCTGAGCCGCGAAGGCTGGTGTGCGGTCGTAGCGCTTGTTCTGATGGCACTTTACGGCGCGGGACTGGTGTTTTTTGACCAAAGGTGGACGTTGCTGGGGATCATTGGCGCACTTTTCTCACTAGCAACGGTTTTCACGACCTCGATGATATACGCGCAGCTCAAGACGATTCCGCGCTGGAACCAGCTGCCCCTGACACCGGCCTATTTCCTGTCGCTCAGCATCGCTGGCGGCGCACTGATGGCGGGCCAGATCACTTGGGCCGTCGTGCTGTTGGTCATCGCAGGTGCCATTCAGATCGCCACCTGGCTGATGGGGGACAAGGCGCTGGAAAATTCCGGCACCGATATGGCCAGCGCAACGCAGCTGGGAAATATCGGCACGGTCCGGGCGTTTGAACCCCCACACACCGGGACCAATTACCTGCTGCGCGAATTCGTGCATGTGGTGGGGCGCAAGCATGCGCAAAAACTGCGCATCATTGCGCTGGGGCTGATGATCATCGCGCCCGTGGTGCTGCTGTTGCTGCCCTTCAACCACTTCCTTGCACTGATCGCTGTCGTGGCCCACGTGGCAGGCGTGCTGACGTCGCGCTGGCTGTTCTTTGCCGAAGCCGAGCATGTCGTCGGCCTTTACTACGGCAAACGCTAAAGACCCCACAAACAGAAAACGGGTAACCCGCGGGTTACCCGTTAAGCGTGTATTAGGGTTTTAAAGGGCTGTCCGGATCAGTTCAGCAACCCTGCATGGCGCAGCGCGTCATCAACCAGCGCTTTCGTCTCATCCGACAGGCCGGTCAACGGCAGGCGCACCTCATCCGAACACAGGTCGAGCTTCGACATCGCGTATTTCACGCCAACAAGGCCCGGCTCGGTAAAGATGGCCTTGTGCAGCGGCATCAGACGGTCCTGAATTTCAAGCGCCTTTGCGTAATCGCCAGCCGCACAATGGGCCTGCATCTCGGCCAGCGGCTTGGGGGCCACGTTTGCGGTCACGGAAATACAGCCGACCCCGCCTTGCGCGTTAAAGCCATGTGCCGTCGGATCTTCTCCTGACAGCTGTACGAAATCCTTGCCGCAAGTCATGCGCTGCATCGACACGCGGGCCAGATCGCCGGTGGCATCCTTGACGCCGACAATGCGCGGCAGCTTGGCAAGTTCACCCATTGTCGCCGGGGTCATGTCGATCACGGAACGGGGTGGAATGTTGTAGATGATGATCGGCAATTCGCAGGCATCGTGAATGGCCGTAAAATGGGCGATCAGACCGCGCTGCGTGGGCTTGTTGTAATAGGGTGTGACCACGAGGATCGCGTCCGCGCCGACAGATTCCGCATGCCGGGCCAACCGGATCGATTCGACCGTATTGTTGGAACCGGCGCCCGCGATCACCGGAATACGGCCAGCGGCAGCCTTGACGACCTCTTCCACGACGATCTCATGCTCGCGGTGCGACAGGGTAGGAGATTCGCCCGTGGTGCCAACCGGAACCAGCCCGTTTGAGCCTTCTCCGATGTGCCATTCGACGAGTTTTTTCAGCGTCTCCAGATCCAGCTCGCCGTTGCGAAACGGCGTGACGAGGGCAGGCAGTGAGCCTTTGAACATGTGCACGCTCCTTTATTGTGCTGGCCGGCGGAATACCGGTCGGGGACGATGAAGAGACAGGCTTGTGATTTGATTGCGCTGTCCCATGCGATATGTTGCAAGGCTCTAGCCCCAAGGTCACAGGAATTGCAAGCGATGACACGGATTCTGGCCGTTTTAGCAGTTGTTTTTATGTCCGCGCTGAGCGCATCCGCCGAACGCCCCCGCCCCTTGGGCTGGGCGTTGGAGGCGATGCGGGCAGGCAGTTGGGACGGGGCCGCCCGGATTGCGGCGCGCGACGGGCAGGTTGCCGCCGATGTGATCGAATGGCATCGTTTGCGTGCGGGGCGGGGCACCTATGCCGAAGCACGTGCCTTTCTGGACCGTCGCCGCGACTGGCCTGGAGAAGCCTATCTGCGCAAGCAAACCGAAGATGCGGTGATCGAGGAAGACGATGCCGCGATCCTGTCTTTTTTTGCAGAAATGCCGCCCCAAACACCGCGTGGCGTACTGGGCCATGCGGCAGCCCTCGTCCGGGCGGATCAGGTCGGCGAAGCCAAGGCTGATCTTGTTCTCGCATGGCGGACCATGCCGATGGATGCCGAAACGCAGGACGTGTATTTGGCTGCGCACGAGGATTTGCTGAAACCGCACCATCAGGCGCGGCTGGACGCCATGCTATGGGAGCAAGAACACGAAGCGGCCCGCCAAATGTACGATCTGGTCAGCAAAGAAGAAAAGGCGCTTGCTGAGACGCGGATCGCGTTGCAGCGGCGGTCAGGCGGTGTGAATGCGATGATCAACGGCTTGGCTCCCGCGCAGGCCGCAAGCGCGGGCCTGCAACATGATCGGTTTGAGTGGCGCATTCGCGCGGGCCTGGTGGACGACGCCAAGGCGCTGCTGCTGGAGCGCTCTATCAGTGCTGACGCCCTTGGACGCCCCGAAGCATGGGCCAACCGCCGCCGCGCCCTCGCCCGCGGAGAGATGCGCTCAGGCGATCCGCAAAAGGCTTACCTGATGGCCTCGCAACACTTTCTTGAAAGCGGATCGCATTACGCTGATCTGGAGTGGCTATCGGGATACATCGCGTTGCGGTTCTTGGATGATCCCGAAGCTGCCTATCAGCACTTCCTGAATCACGACAACGCGGTTCAATCCCCAATCTCGCAAGGTCGCGCAGGATACTGGCAGGGGCGCGCGCTTGAGGCGTTGGGCAAGCCGGACGAGGCGCAAAAGGCCTATGCGATGGGGGCCCAGTTCCAGACGTCATTTTACGGCCTTCTGGCCGCGGAACGCGCTGGTTTGCCTTTCGACATGTCTTTGACCGGGGCTGCGCCGGATGTAGATTGGCGCACCTCACCGCTGGTCAACGATCCGCTTTTCGAAGCCGGGTTGCTGTTGCAGGCGTCAGGGGAACTGAGCCTTGCCGAACGGTTCTGGTCACACCTTGCTGATCAACTTGTGCCCGAAGATCTTGCCCTGCTGGGACAGGCTGCCATCGATATTGAACAGCCCCACGCCGCTGTCATGATCGGCAAACGCGCTGCACGACGGGGGCTGACCATTGCTGCACCCTATTACGCCTTGCATCCGCTGGCAGGGCGCAAGCTGCCGATGGCCCCCGAAATGACACTGGCCATTGCACGGCGGGAAAGCGAATTTGATCCGGTAGTGCAAAGCCCCGTGGGCGCGCGTGGCCTGATGCAGATCATGCCCGCCACCGCACGGGATGTGGCAACTGATCTGGGGATCATTGCGCTGCACACCACCGACAGGCTGACCGCTGATCCGGATTACAATGCGCGGCTTGGGGCGGAATACCTCAGCCAGATGGCGGGCCGGTTCGATGGCAACGTCGTGATGGTGTCAGCCGCCTACAATGCAGGCCCCGCGCGCCCGCCTCGCTGGATCAGCGATTATGGTGATCCGCGAAAGGGCGACATCGACATTGTGGACTGGGTCGAAATGGTGCCATTCCGCGAAACGCAAAACTACATCATGCGCGTCACAGAAAGCCTGCCCGTCTACCGGGCGCGTCTGGGCAAGAAGCCCCTACCGATTCCGTTCTCGCAGGAACTAATTGGCGACACGCTGAAGCCGTTCGCGCCAGAAGGTGAATAGCCCCGCCGCCACGATGATGGCGGCGCCAATGGCGACATTCAGGCGGACCGTTTCTGCAAATAAGCTGATCCCGATGATCGCGGCAAAGACCAATTGCAGATAGGCAAAGGGCTGCACCGCGCTGGCCTCCGCGACCTCGTAGCATTTGATCAACAGCCAATGCCCCGTGACGCCTGTGATGCACAGACACCCCATGAACAACCAGTCTGTCGGCGTCATCGGCTCCCAGAACCACAGGCCAACGATTGTCATCGCAACAGCGCCGACGGTCCCGGTCCAGAAAAAGCTGGTCGCGGTGGTATCGGCGCGCGCAACGTAGCGCGTCAGCAAGCCGTAAATCGCGAACATCGCAGCGGCCAGCAAGGGGATAGCAGCGGCGGGGTCAAAGACGCTCATACCCGGTTGCAGGATGATCAGCACACCGATGAACCCCACGCCAATCGCAGACCACCGTCGCCAACCCACACGCTCGCCCAGCACCGGGCCGGACAGCGCCGCCACCAGCAGCGGATAGCACGTAAAGACAGCATGGCTTTCGACAAGGCCGAGGATGGTGAAGGCAACGACCATCACGCAGATTTCCGATGCCAGCAAAAGACCGCGCACCGCCTGAATGATGGGTTGGGATGTCTGTGCGGCGACGCGAATGCCACCGGCCTTGCGCCGGGCGATGGTGATGACGAAGGCGGCAAAGAACCAATAGCGGATCATCACGACCATCAGCACGTTGTATTCCGCCGCAAGATGGCGCGACAGCCCGTCCTGCACCGCGAAAACAAAGGTCGTAGCGACCATCAGGCCGATACCAAGGGGGATGTTATTGCTTTGGCTCATGAGGGCATCCGGGCACGTGTCATATGCCTTTTGCGTCCGTAGCCTGCGACCCGCTCAACCACGAAGCCCGCGTCTGCAAGGGACCGGCGGACGAACCCGGCAGCGGTATAGGTGGCGGCAGTGCCTCCGGAGACGCAGTGCCTGCCAACTTCGGCCAAGAGATCATCCGACCAAAGCTCGGGGTTCTTGGCAGGAGAGAACCCATCCAGGAACCAGGCGTCCGCCGACCCGGTCCAACGTGGCAGCGTCTGCCGCGCATCGCCGATGACGATCTCGGCTGACAATCCGGGCAGATCGATCCGCCGCCCTTGCCCCGTCCATGCCGCAGTCAGCAGATCGCGCCGCCCGTCAAACGCCGGAAACGCCCGATGCGCGCGGGCCATGTCGTCGGCGCTCATCGGGAATGCCTCGAAACTGGTAAAGTTCAGGTTGCCGCTCTGCCCCGATTGCACCCAAGCGTCCCAAACGACCAGAAGGTTCAGCCCCGTTCCAAAGCCAAGTTCGGCAACCTGGAAACCGGGGCGAAAGCGCGCGGGCAGGTCGTTTCCGTCAAGAAATACATGCCGCGTTTCGCCAACGCCGTTTTCAAGGCTGAAGAACGGATCGTCAAAGCGAGAGGAGACGGGCACATCGCCTTCGCGCCACAGGATCTGATCTGACTGGTTCTGCATCCCGCTACCGCGTATGGAAGGTTTGGTGCAAGCAATGCGCGAAGGAGAAAGCCTTGGCAAGCGTCGATCTTGTGGTTCGCGGGGCGGGTATCTTTGGACTGTCCATCGCATGGGTCGCCGCGCAACGCGGCGCGCGGGTGATGGTGGTAGACCCCCACGGTCCGGCAGCGGGCAGCAGCGGCGGCATCGTCGGCGCATTGGCACCGCATGTGCCCGAGAACTGGAACGCCAAGAAGGCCTTTCAGCTCGACAGTCTGCTGATGGCGCAGGACTTCTGGAACGAGGTCGAGAGTGCGGGGGGCGGCACGTCAGGGTATGCCCGGAAGGGTCGGCTGCAACCTGTTCAGGACGATCACGCATTGTCTCTGGCGCGGCAGCGGGCAGAGACAGCACAGGCGCTTTGGCAGGATCATGCTATTTGGGAAGTGGTCAAGGCGACAGGCGCGGATTGGGAACCGCTAAGCCCGACCGGCTTTTTGATCCGCGACAGCCTCAGCGCCTTGGTCCATCCACGAAAGGGATGCGACGCGCTGGTCAGGGCGCTGGCATCTAAAGGGATCAATGTCACGCCGGAGGCAGAGGCACATGTGCCAACCGTCTGGGCAACCGGCGTTGCCGGGCTGGAAGAGATGACCGCCCGCCACACCCGCAGTGTTGGAGCCGGGGTCAAGGGACAGGCCGCGTTGTTGCGCCATGATGCCAGCGGTGCGCCGCAGATTTTTGCAGGTGGCGTGCATGTCATCCCCCATGGCGACGGCACGGTCGCCATCGGGTCAACGTCAGAGCGTGACTATACCTCAGCCAGCACAACGGATGCACAATTGGACGCTGTCATCGACGCCGCCCGCACCGCAGTGCCTGTATTGGCCGAGGCAGACGTCATCGACCGTTGGGCAGGTGTGCGCCCAAGATCGCGCAGCCGGGCGCCAATGCTGGGGGCATGGCCGGACAGACCCGGTCATTTCATCGCCAACGGCGGCTTCAAGATCGGTTTCGGCATGGCCCCGAAAGTAGCGCAGGTGATGGCCGATCTGGCGTTGGAAGGTATAGACCATATCCCGCAAGGGTTCAGGGTCGAGGACAACCTTTAGACACTTGCCGCCATGCATTGCCGGCCATCCGGTCCACGCACCCAAAGGTCACGATCCTTTAGACAGAGCGTTGCTGTCTCGAAATGCATCAGCGGTGCGTTGGCGCGAAACTGGAAGGTCTCGAGCGGGCCAAGGTGTTTTTCAGCCATCAGCATCAACAGCTGCGCCAGCAACGGGCCATGCACCACAAGCCCGCCATAGCCTTCGATGTCACGCGCATAATCGAGGTCGTAGTGGATGCGGTGCCCGTTGAACGTCAGCGCTGAATAGCGAAACAGCAGGGTTGAGGAAAAGCTGACCTCTTCTGAATGCGTCTCATCTATGCGTGCGACCGGGGCCTCGGGTTTGATGGCATCGCGTGACGGATCTTCGCGGTAGACCAGATCCTGCCACTCCGTCAAACACTGCACGCCTGACTGATGCACCTCGTGGCGCAGGGTGACAAAGCCAAGGGGCCCGGACCGGCCTTCCTTGCGGGCGTGTCTTTCGCAGACGGTGCTGCGCGTTGCAGGCGTTCCGGCACGCAGTGGTGCGTGAAACGCCAGCCGTCCTGCAGCCCACATGCGTCGGGGCAGCCCCATGTCAGGGATCAGCCCACCCACCTTGGGATGGCCGTCGCGGCCCAATTGGGCCGGTGGTTCCGGCGTCCAGAAGTAGAGTTGGTGAAAGAAAGGTGGCAGCGCCGCGCCTTCGGCGATGTTGCCGGGCTGACCCAGTGCGACGCGAAAGGCGTTTGCGCGAGCAGGATCCATCACATCGCTTTGACTTGTCTGAGTGCTCTGTGCAGTGTTCATGCGTTTGCTTAGGCCAAGAGGACCCCATGCCGCAACCGCAAGTCATTGCCTTGGATCATCTGGTGCTGACTGTCGCCAGCATCCCAGCGACCGTAGCCTTTTACAAAGAGGTTTTGGGAATGCAGGCAAAGCAGTTTGATACGGCAGATGGGGAAACCCGTTGGGCCCTGAAATTCGGCGCTGCCAAGATCAATCTGCATCAGGCCGGGGCAGAATTTGAGCCAAAGGCTGCCCAAGCAACAGCCGGGAGCGCCGATCTGTGTTTTCTGACTGAGACGCCCCTGTCGGAGTGGATGGCGCATTTGTCGAAAATGGGTGTCGCGATTGAAAAAGGACCGGTTTCCCGCACAGGTGCGCGCTTTCCGTTGACATCAATCTACGTGCGCGACCCCGATCAGAACCTGATCGAGATCGCAGTCAGGCGTTAGATCATATCGCGTAGCGATTTCATCAGTTGCGTCAGCTCCTTGACGTATATCTCTCCGGTCAGATGACCGTTCTCGTCAAACTGGTTGCTGCTGTCGGCCAGATGAATTTCCGGCCCTTGCAGGATACGCGGACGGAACGGCACCATGAACCCGCGCAAAATCATCTGTGCGCGCTCCCCGCCCGCGCGGCCCGCTGCGGCGGACATCACGGCGACAGGCTTGCCATTCCATGGGCTGCCCTCGGCGCGGCTGATCCAGTCCAGCGCGTTCTTGAGCGCCCCGGACGGCCCCTTGTTGTACTCGGGCGTTGAAATGATCACTGCATCTGCGGCCGCAATCTGATCGGCGGCTTTCTGCACCGCTGCCGGCACGCCATGTTCGGCCTCATCGTCCGCGTCATAAAGCGGAAAGTTGATGTCCAATTGCGTGTAATCGTTGTCACCAAAAAGCCGCGCCGCCTCGCGCAGAAGCTTAGTGTTGGTCGCCTCATTGCGCAATGACCCTGAAAGGCCAACAAGTTTGGGGGAAGCCATGACTTATCCTCCGTTTGAATTTCCGTTGCTCTATACCTTGTCCGCTTGGCCCAAAAAGCAAGAAGCCCCCGCGAAATGCAGGGGCTTTGTGCGTTGATGCAGAGGTCTGGATCAGGCCGCGTTGGGCAGGATCACGATCTCGACACGGCGGTTCTGCGCTTTACCGGCTGGCGTCAGGTTGCTGGCCACCGGCTGGCTTTCACCGCGCCCAAAGGTCTGGATACGCTGCGGCGGCACACCATTGGCAATAAGCGTGTTTGCAACCGACCGTGCACGGCCTTCTGACAGCGTCTGGTTATAGCTGGCATCACCGTCACTGTCGGTATGGCCGACAATCTGCAACGTTGAGTTCTGATAAATCTGCACGTTTTGTGCCAGTGCGCGCAGATCGCCCTGCAAGGTCGGCGTCAGCGCGGTGCTGTCCGTTGCAAAGAGCAGGTTATTGGGAAGCGTCACAATCAGACGGTCACCGGTATTGGTGATGGTTACGTCGCTGCCCATCTGCTGGCGCAGCTCGGCCTCTTGCTTGTCCAGCGAATAGCCGATGCCAGCACCCAGCGCACCGCCAAGGACCGCGCCCACAAGCGCACCGTCACCGCGGTTCCCATCCCCTTTGCTGAGCGCCCCGATTACGGCACCCGAAGCCGCACCGATCAAAGCGCCACTCTTGGTTTTCTGGTTCGGATCACCCGGTTGCGCACCAATCATACCCGGATCGGTACAAGCACCCAGCGTCATTGCGCCGGCCAGAAGGGCGGCCACGGAAATTTTGGAAGAAATCATATCTACTGCCTTCATGTTCAGGCCCCGTTCGGGCAGGGCGCTTTGGATCGTGGAGTATATATGGGGCGGCAAGGCAGGATAATCACGGGGAAATTCAGATCGGCGGTATCCCGCGCATCATTTCAGGCTTCGGCGCGGGCGGCCTCAAACGCCAGCATCACGCGTTTGACGGGCAAGCCCCAGTGATATCCACCCAGCGCACCCGATTTGCGCAGCGCACGATGGCACGGGATCAGCCACGAAACAGGATTGCGCCCGACTGCGGTGCCCACGGCACGCACAGCCTTGGGATTGCCGATCGAGGCCGCGATATCGGAATAGGTCGTCACATAGCCCGATGGCACCTGAAGCAAAGCCTCCCAGACCTTGATCTGGAACGGGGCCCCGATGAGAAAGAGGGGTGCCTTGTCCAGCGCCCCATCCTGCGCACCAAAGGCGGTCAGCACCCAAGGGCGCAACATCATCGGATCCTCGACAAACACCGCCTTGGGCCAGCGTCGTGTCAGATCCTGCATTGCCGCCTCTTCCCCCATTTCGGCAGCGAAGGCGAGGCCACAGATCCCTTTCTCTGTTCCCATCACGAGGGCGAGGCCGAACGGGCTGTCAAACCAACCCCAATAGATCGTCAGCCCCTCCCCCTGTCGCGCAAACTCACCCGGGCTCATGGCCTCCCAGCGCAGGAACAGATCGTGCAGGCGGCCGGTGCCGGACAGCCCGACCTCATGCGCGGCTTCGAGGGTGGTGGCACGGTCGCGGAGCATTTCCTTGGCCTGACCCAGCTTGAGATATTGCTGGTAGCGTTTGGGCGACACGCCGACCCAGCGGGAAAACAATCGTTGGAAATGCGCAGACGACATGCCCATCTGCGCCGCGACCTGATCCAGTGAAAGCTGGTCTTCGGCCTGATCGAGCACATCAATGGCGCGGCGCATCACCTTGTAGTGGTAGCCATCGTCGAGCGCGGGGATTTGCGTGGTCTGGTTCATGCCCTCAATCTAGGCCCAAGCGCTGCATCTTGCGACCCGAAACATGCGCAACCGCTTGCCCCCGCTCGCGCCATCGCGCATACCCTCCGGCATGGCAAAACAGCTCGATTATCATACGATCCGCAAGATTTTCACCCGCTTTCACGAGGCAGACCCGGAACCCAAAGGGGAACTGGAGCACGTGAACGTCTATACATTGGTTGTCGCGGTGGCCCTGTCGGCGCAAGCCACGGACGCGGGCGTGAACAAGGCGACACGGGCGCTTTTCAAAATTGCTGATACGCCGCAGAAGATGCTGGACCTTGGCCTTGATGGTTTGATCGAACATATCAAGACGATTGGCCTGTTCCGGCAGAAGGCCAAAAACGTGATGAAGCTGAGCCAGATCCTTGTCGATGAATATGACGGCGTGGTCCCGAATTCACGCGCCGCGCTGCAATCCCTGCCCGGCGTAGGACGCAAGACCGCTAATGTCGTGCTGAACATGTGGTGGCACATGCCGGCACAGGCGGTGGATACGCATATCTTTCGTCTTGGCAATCGCACCGGCATCGCGCCGGGCAAAACGGTCGAGGCCGTTGAACGCGCGATTGAAGACAATATCCCGGCGGACTTTCAACTGCACGCCCATCACTGGATGATCCTGCACGGGCGCTATCATTGCAAAGCACGCAAGCCGATGTGCCCGACTTGTATCATCAAGGACCTTTGTCCCTTTGAGGACAAGACAACACTTTAACCGCCGACCCGAGGAAAAGCTTCCATGAAAACCTATGAACTTGTCGGCATCGGAAATGCCGTTGTCGATGTGATCAGCCAGATTGATGATAACTTTCTTGCCAATATGGATATCGAAAAAGGGATCATGCAGCTTGTCGCGCAAGAGCGCGCAGAGATCCTCTATGGCGCGATGCGTGAAAGGGTGCAGACGCCGGGCGGTTCGGTAGCCAATACGATTGCGGGTGCCGGGGCATTGGGGTTGGAAACCGCATTCATCGGGCGCGTGCGCGACGACACACTTGGCAGGTTCTATGCCAGTGCGATGGCGGACCACGGTATAGATTTCGTCAATCCCCCGGTGCCGGATGGCGAGGTGCCCACATCGCGCAGCATGATCTTTGTCACTCCGGACGGTGAGCGGTCGATGAATACCTATCTCGGCATTTCCACGGGCCTGACCCTCAAGGACGTACCGGATGAAGTTTCAGGCAATGCCAAGCTGATGTTCCTCGAAGGCTATCTCTTTGATCATGACGCCGGCAAAACCGCCTTTCGCGAGGCTGCGCGCGCGACCAAGGCGGGGGGTGGCAAGGCGGGCATCGCAATCTCGGACCCGTTCTGCGTGGAAAGACACCGCGATGATTTCATGTCGTTGATCAAACACGACTTGGACTACGTGATCGGCAACGAGGCTGAGTTGCGGTCCCTGTTCGAGACCGATGACATCGAGGAAGCAATCGCCAAGACCACCGAGATATGCCCTATCGTCGTATGCACCCGGTCTGGTGATGGCGTGACCCTTGTGCGCGAAGGCGAACGGGTCGATGTACCGGTCAAGAAGGTCGTCCCGGTCGATGCCACCGGTGCAGGCGATCAGTTTGCAGCGGGTTTCCTCTATGGCCTGTCGAAAGGGCATGATCTTGAGACCTGCGGCAAGATGGGCAACCTTTGCGCGGCGGAAGTGATCAGCCACATCGGGCCGCGCCCGCAAAAGGACATGTTGGCGGAATTCAAAGCTGCCGGTCTGGTCTGAGCAATGATTTCGGACGGTCTTTATGAAGTGCCTGCGGGCAAGGTGGCGATGATCGTCACCCATCTGGAAATGCTGGAACGGGCAGACACACGCGACGTGCCCCTGCCTGACGGCGTGGCATTTCGGAAGGTCGCCCCGGATGTCGCATGGTACCGCGATATATTTGATCGCGTCGGCGCTGACTGGCTGTGGTACGGGCGACGCAAGATCGACGATGCCAAGCTTGCACAGATCATATCTGACCCGAATGTCGACATATACACGCTCAGCCTGAACGGGCAGGACGAAGCCCTGCTTGAGCTGGATTTTTGCGAAGACGGGGCATGTGAATTGGCCTATTTCGGCCTCACCTCAAAGCTGATCGGAACCGGCGCGGGACGGTATCTGATGAACAAGGCGATTGCGCTGGCATGGGCGAAACCGATCAGCCGCTTTCATGTCCATACCTGCACAATCGATAGCCAGCAGGCGCTGTCCTTCTACGTCCGTAGTGGCTTTGTGCCGTACAAACGGCAGGTCGAGATTGACGATGACCCACGTTTGCAAAATTTGCTGCCAGAAGATGTCGCCCCCCACCTTCCAGTGATCCGCTAGTCTGCGGTGCATGTCCCGGTGCGCAGGCAGGTGCGCACCTGTTTCAGCATTTCCGGTTTGGGGTTGCCAAAGACCGCCCCGCCGCAAGGGCTGATTGCAAGCGCATAGCCATCTGCATCTTTGCGGACAAAGGCCAGAGCGTCTTCGCCGTTGCGCGCACTGCCGCACCATGGACCAATGCAGGACACCTCAAGCGACAGTTCCTGGTCGAAGGGTAAAACAAAGCCCGCTTTCGTCAGGGACGATCCCCTGAGCCTGCCCGGCAGGATCGTCAGTCGGGGTGGTTTCCGATCCAGACCCAGATTCTTTGGCAGTTTCTTTTCATCCAGTGTCAGGCGGCCGTGGACCACGACATAGGTCTCTTCTGCTGCGTCGAATTGCGCAAAGCTGCGCTCAACCGAAGGGGCAAGACAAGACAGCGCAAGCGCCGGAACAGGCAGCACGCACATCAGGACAAGAAGCAAAGCCCGCATCAGAAGTGTTTCCTGAACGCTGAAAGAACCGCCTCGTAAACCCCGCGCTTGAACGGAACGATACTGTCCAAAACCTCTGAAACAGGCATCCATTTCCACGACGAAAATTCCTGATGTTCGGTAAAGATGTCCACCTGATCGTCGGTCCCGTGATAGCGCATCAGGAACCACTTTTGCTCTTGCCCGCGGAATTTACCCTTCCACAGTTGCGGTACCAGATCATGGGGCAATTCATACGGCACCCAATCTTCGGTTTCGGCAATCACCGTCACCAGATCACGGCTGACCCCGGTTTCCTCTTCCAGCTCTCGCAGTGCGGCATCCTGCGGTGCCTCACCCTCGTCGATGCCCCCCTGCGGCATTTGCCATGCTTCGGTATAGCGGTCCTTGCGCTGGCCGACAAAGACATGACCCGACGCGTTCATCAACATGACACCGGCGCAGGGGCGATAGGGCAGTTTTTCAATTTCTTCGGGGCTCATCGCGCAGCGTTCTCCTTGCTGTTCGGCATGGCGTTAGGGGTAACATGGTTGTCCTGGGCTCAAAAGCCAGCAGTACGGACCCTTGTCACTCATCCGCGCGTGATATCCAATAGCATCGTTATGACGCCGCGTTGTGCGTGACTCGTCCCAGCATTTCCGCTGTTGTCCCCAGCAACGATGCCAAAGCCCGGAAAGGTTTCCACATGTCCGACTATCCTCATATGCTTGCCCCCCTCGATCTGGGTTTCACAACACTGAAAAACCGCGTGCTGATGGGGTCTATGCACACCGGCCTGGAAGAGACGAAAGACTGGAACCGGGTTGCCGAATTTTACGCCGCGCGTGCGCGTGGTGAGGTTGGCCTGATGGTCACAGGGGGCATTGGCCCGAACCCGGAAGGGTCGGTCGCACATGGTGCCGCGATGATGGTGTCGGAGGAGGACGTCAAGAACCACTCCGTCATCACCAAGGCCGTGCATGACGCGGGCGGCAAGATCGCGATGCAGATCCTGCATGCCGGGCGATATGCGTTCACGCCGGACTGTGTGGCACCGTCTCCGATCAAATCCCCGATATCGATGTTCGCACCCAAGGAACTGGATGAGGAAGGGATCGAAAAGCAGATCGCTGACATCGCCGCCTGCGCGGGCCGCGCCAAGGCAGCCGGCTATGACGGGGTCGAGGTGATGGGCTCGGAAGGGTACTTCATCAACCAGTTCCTTGTCACCCATACCAACAAACGCACGGACCGCTGGGGCGGGTCCTATGAAAACCGGATGCGCCTGCCCATAGAGATCGTCAAGCGCGTGCGCGAGACGGTCGGCGAGGATTTCATCATCATCTACCGCCTGTCGATGATCGACCTGGTGCCAAACGGGTCAACCTACGAAGAAGTCGCGCAGCTGGCCAAGGAGATCGAAAAGGCGGGGGCCACGATCATCAATACCGGTATCGGCTGGCACGAGGCACGCATTCCAACGATTGCGACCTCGGTGCCCCGCGCAGCTTTTGCATGGGTGACGAAAAAGCTGATGGGGCAAGTATCGATCCCGCTGATCACCTCAAACCGGATCAACACACCCGAAGTCGCCGAGGAGGTGCTGGCAGACGGTTGCGCCGATATGGTGAGCCTTGCGCGACCGATGCTGGCCGACCCGGATTTCGTGAAAAAGGCGATGGACGGGAAAACCAAGCAGATCGCGCCTTGCATCGCATGCAATCAGGCCTGCCTTGATCATACCTTTGGCGGCAAGATCTCAAGCTGCCTTGTCAATCCGCGCGCGTGCTATGAGACCGAGCTAAAACTGGAGCCTACCGAGGCGCCGAAGACAATCGCGGTGGTCGGTGCCGGACCTGCGGGTCTGTCCTCAGCCCTTGCCGCAGCAGAGCGCGGGCACAAGGTAACTGTCTTTGACCGCGCATCAGAGATCGGCGGTCAGTTGAACCTGGCCAAGCAGGTTGCAGGCAAGGAAGAATTCTGGGGCTTTGTCGACTGGTACCGCACCATGGTTGATGAGATGGGCGTGACGGTAAAGCTGAACACCGAAGTCTCGGCCAATGACCTTGATGATTTTGACGAGGTGATCATCGCAACGGGCGTTATCCCTCGCGATCCGCAGATCCCCGGCCAGAACGCAGGCAACGTCGTCAGCTATATCGACGTGCTGAACGGCACGGCGGAGGTAGGACAAAAGGTTGCCGTGATCGGGGCGGGTGGCATCGGTTTCGATGTGTCCGAGCATCTGGTTCACGATGGAGAGAGCACGACGCTGAACCTGCCTGAGTGGATGAAGGAATGGGGCGTCGCTGATCCGGCAGAGCACCGTGCGGGTCTGGCACCGGAAGGGCCACAGCCACACAAGCCAGCCCGGCAAGTCACCATGCTGCAGCGAAAAACCTCGAAGGTGGGCAAAGGGCTGGGAAAAACGACCGGATGGATTCACCGGGCGTCCCTGACCATGAAAGGGGTCGAGATGATTGCGGGCGTCAACTACGAGAAAATCGACAAGGACGGGCTGCACATCAGCTTTGGCGAGGCGCGTGAGAACCCGACATTGATCGAAGCGGACACCATCGTGCTTTGCGCTGGGCAATTGTCAGACCGCAGCATTGCCGACGCGCTCGAGGCGAAAGGCAAGACCTGCCATGTGATCGGCGGAGCGGATGTAGCCGCAGAACTGGACGCAAAACGCGCCATCGACCAAGGCACACGGCTGGCTGCAATCCTTTGATGCGTTTTCGTTGCGCGATGCCCATCTAGCGCGCAAGATGAATCATGGCGATCTGCGTCTTTGATATTTTTCCCGATGGCACGATAAGCGTGCCATCTGACACGGCATTGACCGGCAAAGGAACCTATCGCTGGTGGCACCTTGACCTTTCAGAACCGGGACTGGCGGACTGGATAAGCGCCAACCTGCCAGAAATTCCGGGCGGCGCATTGCTACAACCAGAGACACGGCCCCGGTGCGACCGTTTTGAAGACGGGCTGATCCTGAATCTGCGCGGCATCAATCTAAACGAGGGACAAGACGCTGACCAGATGGTTTCGGTGCGCATGTGGGTGGATGATGACGTGGTCATCACGGTCCGGCTGCGCAAACTATTCGCGCTGGAGGACATTCGTCAGGAAATGACCGAAGGCAATGCGCCGCCAACCACGGCCGCCTTTGTCGAAGCTTTGGTGACGCGCCTGACCCTGCGGGTGCAGGAAGAGGTCGCAACCATCAGCAAGCTGACTGAATTCTTTGAGGACGACCTGGAGGACGATGCGACGCCGATCCCAACGGAACTGGCGGTAACACGGCGGCAGGTCATCCGGTTGCGCCGCTACCTTGAACCGCAACGCGCGGCGCTCACGAAACTGGCGGCGATTGATTTGCCGATTATTCCAGAACCTGATGGGCTCAAGCTTCGGGAGTTGGCGAACCGCACCACCCTTGCCGTTGAAGAGCTTGATGCGCTGCGTGACAGACTGGTGACCGTACAGGACGAACACGATATGCACGTCGCCCGCAGTCAGGCGCGCCACTCCTTTATCCTGTCGCTGGCAGCGGCTGTTTTCCTGCCGCTTGGGTTTCTAACCGGTCTGTTCGGTGTCAACATCGCGGGTATGCCGGGCATGCAAAACCCTGCGGCCTTCACAATCCTATGCATCAGCATGGCAGTGCTCGCGGTCCTGCTGCTCCTGCTTTTTAGATTCAGGCGCTGGTTGTAACAGGAAACACAGCGTTCTCCTGTTTCCGCAATTTCAACGATCCGGGAAATACCACGCAACTGTCCCACCCCTGCCAAGTTCCTGCCTGAATTGTCCTTCATACCTCTCCCTCAACGAGCAGTGATGTGAAGGAGCGGGTATGGACCGTCTTACCGAAATGGAAGCTTTCGCCACAGTGGTGGATCAAGGGGGCTTTACCGATGCCGCCAAAAAGATGGGGATTTCAAAATCTGCCGTCTCAAAACATGTTTCTTCACTTGAGGCCCGCCTTGGTGCGCGCCTCTTGAACCGGACAACCCGGAGAGTGTCACCGACAGAGATCGGACTGGCCTACTATGACCGCGCCCGTCGCGTTCTGAATGACGCTGGCGAAGCGGATGCGCTGGTCACGTCCATGCAATCAGCACCGTCAGGAATGTTGCGCATCTCGGTCGCGACCGACTTTGGGGTCAACCACCTGTCTCCGGCGCTGTCAGAGTTCCTGAGCGATTTTCCCGACATCACGGTCAACATGGTCCTGAACAACCGCTACGTCGAACTGATCTCGGAGGGGTTCGACATGGCCGTGCGGATTGGTGAACTGGAAGACAGCACCCTGCGCGCCCGCAAACTGACAGAAACAACAAAGCGGATGATCGCGTCGCCCAAATATTTCGAGCAATACGGGCGGCCCGAAAAAATCGACGATCTGAACGATCACAAGCTTTTGCATTATTCCAACCAATCCAGCGGCAATGTCTGGAAGTTGACCGCACCTTCGGGTGAAAAGCGTCAGGTCCGCACTGCGGGATGGCTTTCCGTGAACGACGGTCAGTCCCTGCTGAACGCCGCCATCTCTGGGCTTGGCATCGCATATCTTCCCAGCTTCCTTTATTCTGACGCGATGGAAAAAGGGCTGGTCGAGGATGCGATCCCCGATCTGCCAATGGAAACCCAGGGCATCTACGCGGTGTATCCGCCCGGCCGTTTCACACAGCCCAAGGTCCGCGCATTCATTGATTTTCTGGTCCACGCCTTTGCCGACAAAGGCCCAAGCGACTGGTAACGAACACCACTTCCCCTCGGTGAAACTCAGCCTCCGGTGCCGCTTGCGGTATTCGGAGGCTTTTTTGTTGGTTTCGTCCAGATTCTATTCGCTGCCCAGCAAGACCACCTCGACCCGGCGGTTCGCATCGCGTCCCGCTGCCTCAAGATTACTGGCGATAGGGGCAAGATAGCCCATTCCTTCGGCGTCCATCCGATCAGCGGACACGTCGTACCGGTCGACAAGGCGTTGCCGTACAGATCGCGCACGGGCGCGGGATATGCTGATGTTCGGCTCCAACCCGCCAACGGTGTCGGTATGGCCAACAAGGGCTATTCGCATGGTCGGCTGCGCCTCAAGGAAAGCGGCAAGCTGGATCAGCGTATCGAATGGCCCGGCACCAAGTTCCGTACTGCCAACATCAAAATCCAGATCAGAAAGAACCGCATGACCGCGCCGCAACAATCGGGTTGCGAAATCTTCTTCAGCACCTGTTTCGGTGGCGACCGGCAGGTCCGCTGTTGTCTCGACCGTCGCTCCGCTTTCACCTATCGCGCCGGCATGGATGATCTGAACATAGGCCGATGTGGCAGAGGTGCTTGCCAGCACAGTGACGACCTCGCTGACCTCACCCTCAACCATGCGTGCGCCTGTGACGAAATGAAAAGCACGGATGTTCACGTACATGTTTGGCCCCGGCAAGGTTTCGGTCGCAAAGCGGAAATCGAAACCGCCACAACGCTTCGCCGCGCAATCCAGTACCACCTCGTACCCGGCCTCAACCAGTTGGGCACGCAGTGGGCGCATGACCTGAAAGGGTGTCAGGCCCGGCGAATCAAGCCGCCAGGCGCTGCGCTGCACATCGCCCTCGACGATCATCGTAGGAACGGCGCCATTGGCAAAGATGTCGACCGGGGCCGCGTAAGTATCGGGCGAGGTGTTCCGCTCTACTGTTTGCCGGGCCGTCGCGGGCAATGTGAAATCCAGCGCAAAGGCCGGGCTTGCCAGAACAAATAAGGATACGGCTGCGGCGCGGATCATCTCGCCTGTGCGTGATATTCGGGATTGGGGCGCATATCGGTGCCGCTGGCCACACGATTGGTCATGTTAAAGAACCCGGCGACAGAGGCGATGTCCCAGATATCACGGTCGCTGAACCCCACATCGCGCAAGGCCTGCCGGTCTTTCTCTTCGACGCTGGCGCTTTCCTTGGTCAGTTGCACGGCGAAATCCAGCATCGCACGCTGCTTGTCAGTGACCTTGGCAACCTTGTAGTTCATCACCAACGCCTCGCCCAATGCCGGATCGCCAGAAAGCGCGCGCACCGCCGCACCATGCGCAACGAGGCAGTAGAAACACTTGTTCACCGAGGACACTGCCACCGCGATCATCTCGCGCTCCAGCTTGCTGAGGTTGCTGTCGCCCAACATCAGATCATTGTACATAGCCGTGAAGGCGTTGAGCTTCTCGACATCGAAGGCATAGGCGCGCAACACATTCGGGATCATGCCCAGCTTGTCCTGACAGATGTCAAAATACTTCTGCGTTGCTTCGGGCAGCGGATCTGCCATGGGCAGATCAAGGGCTGTGGGCATGTCGTCTGACATCGGTCGTTCCTTTGTTTGGGTCTTCATCAAGGTCTTTGGTCGGGCAGCACCCGGTAATGGTATCCGCCCACGGCAGCAAAGCCCAGCGCACGGTAAAAGGCATTTGCGCCGGCATTTGCATCCACGCAGAGTACGGCAATATGCGTCGCGCCCTGCGCCTGTCCCCAAATTGCCGAACGGCGCATCATCCACTCTGCCACGCCCTGCCTGCGCTGGTGCGGCAGGACGACGAGGCCATGCACCATGCAGATCTTGTCATGCACCGCGACAAAAGCCACGCCTCCAGGCTTTTCATTCCATCGGGCTAGAACCGCCGTTTTGTGTTCGGCACGGTTCATGACAGCAAGCCGCGCCGGGCCGATACCATCCGTGGCCCAGATTTCCTTCATGATCGCAAGGGGTTCCCAGATCGTGAAGGCGGTGACACGGGGGATCGGCTTGTCGGTCAACTTTTCAATGGGCGAAACATAGACCGTCGTCGGATCCTTGATCACGTAGCCACGCTCGGCCAGGGCCGCGTCCAGTTCCGGCGTCGTGCCGCGTTCGCAGAAGATCGGCTTTTGCCCGATGGCCCGCATCGCCTCTTCGGCTGCGGTGATCTGTTCTGCCGTGACCGGACCGTTGGCCGTCGTCGCTGACACGCGCTGCCCGCCCCCTTGTCCGTCGCGCAGGGTAAACCCATCCTGTTCCCAGAACCGTGCGGCAGGCCATGTGGCCTCTGACGCGGCAAAGAGATCGGGCAACGAGGGCATCAAGCGAAGGCCGCCTGAAGTTTGACGAGCGCGGCGTCGATGTCCTCTTCGACGTTGCCACGTATGACGATATGGGCCCCGTATTTCCCGTCTTTCTGGAAGGGATAAGACCCCATGGACAGCAGCGGATATTCCTCGGCCAGCGCGCCCAGCGGTCCTGCGATATCGCCCTCCCCGCGTTCGATGCGCAAGGTCTTGCTGATCAGCGGCGCGCCGCCTGTCAGCGTGGGCAGCACCGATGCGACCATGGCCTGAAACACCGAAGGAACCCCGGCCATGACATGCACGTTCTCAAGCCGGAACCCCGGTGCCGCCGACACCGGATTGTCAATCAGGTCTGCCCCCTCCGGTATCCGCGCCATGCGCAGCCGCGCGGTGTTCAACTCAGTGCCTGATTTGGCATAATGCTCGGCCAGGATCGCGCGGGCATCGTCACGTACGTCGATGGACGCATCGAACGAAGCGGCAATGCAATCTGCCGTGATATCATCATGGGTGGGGCCGATCCCCCCGCTGGTGAACACGTAATCATAGGCCTGCGACATGGCCTGTACCGCTGCAATGATCGTGCCCCGTTCATCCCCCACCACGCGCACCTCTTTTAGGTCGATGCCCGCTTCGGTCAGCTGACCCGCCAGATAGTGCATGTTGCTGTCGCGTGTGCGGCCAGAGAGGATCTCGTCCCCGATCACGATCATGGCGGCGGTAGGGTTGGACACGGCAATCTCCTTGAGCGGACTTTCGCAACGGTATAGGCCGCTCCCCATGCGCTTTCAAACTGATCTTGTCCCCGCCCGTCTGATCCGCCGTTACAAACGGTTTCTGGCGGATTGCACACTGGAAGATGGCCGCGAAGTGGTGGCCCATTGCGCCAACCCCGGATCCATGATGGGGCTGGCGGAACCGGGCACGAAAATCTGGCTGGAGCCGAATGACGATCCCAAGAAAAAGCTGAAATATGGCTGGCGCTTGGTCGATCATGAAAACGGTCATTTCACAGGGGTCGATACCAGCCTGCCCAACAAGGCGGTTCGGACGGCGCTGGAAGCACGCGAGATTGCCGCGTTGGCAGAGTACACCACCGTGAAGCCCGAGGTGAAATACGGGACAAATTCGCGCGTTGATTTCCTGCTCAGCGCGACGGACCTGCCAGACGCCTACGTCGAGGTTAAATCCGTCACCTTATGCCGCGAAGCAAAGCTGGCGGAATTTCCCGATAGCGTGACCGCCCGTGGCGCCAAACATATGGGGGACTTGGCAGAGGTGGCGCGCGCAGGGCACCGGGCCGTCCTGCTGTATCTTGTGCAACGGACGGATTGTACACATGTCACATTGGCAGCCGATATTGATCCCACATATGCTGCCGCGCATGAAGCCGCGACACAGGCAGGGGTGGAAACGCTGTGCATCGGCACCCATATCACGCCCCAGGGGGTCACGATTGCCGAACCTCTGGTCCTTGGCCGCCCAGCGCGGTAGGAAGGCACAAGGCAGAAAGAATGGAGAGACCGGTGAACGAGCTGCACCGAGGCCGTCAGACCAAGGATGGCATACGCATTTACGATCCCAGCGACTTCGCTGGTATGCACGCCGCTGGCAAGCTTGCCGCGACCATTCTCGATGAAATCGCGGATCATGTCTTTCCCGGCCAGACCACCGGCGAAATTGACCGCATCATCGAGGAAAAGGTGAATGCGGCGGGCGCAAAATCTGCGACCATCGGTTACAAGGGATACAAGCACGCCAGCTGCATCTCGGTAAACCACGTGGTTTGCCATGGCATCCCAAGCGACAAGAAGCTCAAGGATGGCGACATCCTGAACATCGACGTGACGGTGATTGTGGACGGCTGGTTTGGCGATACATCGCGGATGTACGTCGCAGGCAAGCTGTCCCGCAAGGCTGAGCGCCTCATTCAGGTAACACACGATTCCCTGATGCGTGGGATCGAGGCCGTGAAACCGGGGAACACCTTTGGCGATATTGGCCACACCATCCAGACCTTTGTTGAAAGTCACCGTATGTCCGTTGTGACCGATTTCTGCGGTCATGGGTTGGGCCGGGTCTTTCATGCGCCGCCGAATGTTCTGCACTACGGCAAGCCGGGCACCGGTGCCGTGTTGGAGCCGGGGATGTTCTTTACCATTGAGCCGATGGTGAACCTTGGCCGGGCAGAGACCAAAACGCTGGCCGACGACTGGACCGCGGTAACACGCGATAAATCGCTGTCAGCCCAGTTCGAGCATTCCGTCGGGGTAACAGAAGACGGATGCGAGATTTTCACGCTTTCGCCAGCGGGCAGATTTCACCCGACCTACAAGGTGTGATTAGGCTCTAAAACGGGCCTCAAGCGGGGTCGTCATCCCGCCTGCCCGCGTCGTGCATCATTCTTTTCATCAACAATGACAAAAGCGTCTCGCCCGCGACAGGGGTGACGCAGTCATGGATAAACACCGGCGCTGCCAAAGGCTGCGGCGCGGGCAGGCGCAAAGGCTGCGTCTTGGCCTTGGGCCGGAAATACTGGCCACTGAGATAGGTCGCGTCCGTCATGTTCTCATCCTACATGGCACCGGGTAAAGTCCAAACCCTCAATCAAGATCGACCAGATCAGAAGAAAGTTGCGTAGATAGGTAATAATTGTTGCCATAATTTCAAATTTGTGGTGACTTCCCAAAATTAGGGAAGGGATTCTGACATGAATTGGCACGACATCTTTGCCACGCGCATGAGCCGCATGAAGGCGAGCGAAATCCGTGAGCTGCTGAAACTGCTTGATCAGCCGGATATTATTTCTTTCGCAGGCGGCATTCCTGACCCTGCGCTGTTCCCTGTCAAGGCGTTTCAGGCCGCGCTTGCGGATGCCCTGTCACCGGTCAACAGCAGTTCCGCGCTGCAGTATTCCGTTTCCGAAGGGTATGGCCCCCTGCGCGACTGGATCGTTGGACAGATGGCGACGCTGGGTGTGCCCTGCAGCCGCGATAACGTTTTGATCACTTCGGGTTCCCAGCAGGCGCTTGATTATCTCGGCAAGCTGATGTTGTCGCCCGGCGATACGGCACTGGTGAATTGGCCGACCTATATGGGTGCCTTGGGCGCGTTCAACGCCTACGAGCCGAACTATGATCGTCTGAGCCCCGGCGGCAACCGGTCGGCCGAAGACTATGCCCAGACTGCCGCCGAACATGGCGGACGCGTCAAGTTTGCCTATGCCTCCGTCGATTTCGCCAACCCAACGGGTGAGACGCTGGACCTGCGCCAGCGCGAGAATATCCTCGATCTGGCGGACGAGATGGACATCGCGGTAATCGAGGATTCCGCCTATCAGTCCTTGCGCTATGACGGTGAGCCGATCCCGCCCATGCTGGCGCTTGAGATCGCCCGCAAGGGCAGTATCGAAGAGTGCCGCACATTGTATTGTGGCAGCTTTTCCAAAACCCTGGCCCCGGGCTTGCGGGTTGGTTGGGTTTGTGGTGCCGCGTCGGTAATCTCGCAACTGGTGCTGATGAAACAGGCCGCCGATTTGCATTCTTCGACCATTAACCAGATGGCCATCAACACCGTCGCACGCGCGCTTTTTGAGGATCACACCGCCAAACTGCGTCAGACCTATGCCAGCCGCCGCGATGCGATGCTTGCGGCATTGCAAGAACATATGCCTGAGGGCGTGAACTGGACCAGACCGGAAGGCGGCATGTTTATCTGGGTCACCCTGCCCAAGCACATGGATGGGGGTGCGCTGCTGCGCAGTTCACTTGAGACACAGCGCGTTGCCTTTGTGCCCGGTCAGGCGTTTTTTGCTGACAGGTCCGGAGCGAACACATTGCGGCTGAGTTTCTCGCTTGCCGATGACGCAAAGATTGCCGAGGGGATGAAACGACTGGGTCAGGCGATACGCGCTGCCGGCTGATCTAGCCTGTTACTTCAAGCAGGGTCACATGCGTATCGCCGTATTCGCGTGTGTCGATCCTGCTGAAACCTTCGGGGGGCTGCATCGGGGCGCTTTCTTCCCAGACAATCATCGCGCCGGGTGCGAGCCATCCGCCTGTCCGTGCCGCCGCCAGCGCCTTCTGTCCCATCCCTTTGCCGTAGGGCGGATCAAGGAATACCAGATCAAAGGGCGCATTGGGCCAGGGTCCCAGACGCGTTGCGTCATTGCGCATCAGCGTCACCTCGTCTTCAACGCGCAGTTTGGCGATGTTCTCGGAGATCAGCCGCTGACCAACGCGTCCGTTCTCAACAAAACAGACCTCACGCGCCCCGCGCGAGAGCGCCTCAAGCCCCAATGCCCCGGTTCCCGCGAAAAGGTCCAGAACACGTGCGCCGGTAATGATGTCATGATGCGTCAGCATCGAAAACAGGCTTTCGCGGACGCGGTCCGAGGTGGGGCGTAGATGGGCACCGGCGTCCCCCTTGCCCACATTCGCCAATGCCGTACCGCGAAATCTGCCCGCAATGATCCTCACGCGCGCAACAGCGCCTTCAGATCAGTGTCTGGATCAGCGATCACTTCTGGCGCGGGCGATTTCCCGCTTTCGATCAGGCGTTTTCCGACCATGTAGCCACGCGGGTCGTTCATCGCATCCACCGCCAGCAACGCGTCCCCGCAGTAATACCAGAATGATACGCTATCTGCGTCAGCACGGCGGGTCACCACCCGGTCGTACCCGGTATTCAGACCGGCAATCTGAAGTTTAACGTCATATTGGTCCGACCAGAACCACGGCTTCGCCACATAGTCCTTATGCGCGTCCATGATGTTTTCAGCCACGCATTCCGCCTGATCAATGGCGTTTGGGACGGATTCCAGACGGGTGCGCCCGCCACGATAGGGAAAGGACGTGCAATCGCCCGCGGCCCAGACATGCGGCGCCGAGGTCCGGCCTTGGGCATCCACCTTGATGCCATTGTCTATCTCAAGCCCCGCCGCTTCAGCCAGCGCAATTCCCGGCCTGATGCCCACGCCGACGATTACGAAATCCACGTCCAGTTCGCTGCCATCCGTTAGCTGCGCGCCACTGACCGCGCCCTCTCCGGTCAGGCGTTCCAGCCCGACACCTTCACGAATATCGACACCGTGATCGCGGTGCAGTTGCCGGAAGAAATCACTGGTCTCCGGGCAGGCCACGCGTTGCAGGATGCGGTCCGCCATCTCGACCAGCGTCACCTTGAGCCCGAGTTTCGCCGCAACAGACGCAGCTTCCAACCCAATGTAGCCCCCGCCGACGATCAAAACCTTTGCCCCTTCGACAAAGCGCGGCGCCATGGCGTCTACGTCTGCCAGATCACGAACCACATGCACGCCGTCCAGATCGCCGCCAATCGCAGATGGCAGGCGGTTCGGTTCGGATCCGGTGGTCAACACAAGATCATCATAGGTCAATATCTCATCGCCGACGCTGACCGTTTGGTTGGCCGTATCAATGGCCTGAACGGTCTGACCCAGACGCAGATCGATATCATTCTCGCCGTAAAAGGCTTCGGGCCGAAGGAACAGACGCTCAAACGCCATCTCGCCCATGAGATACGCTTTGCTGAGCGGGGGACGCTGGTAAGGGGGTACAGGTTCTGATCCGATCAGGGTGATCTTTCCCTCAAATCCACTGTTCCGCAGCTTCGCTACACAAGATGATCCCGCCTGCCCGGCACCGATCACAATCACATGGCCCATGATTTCTCTCTCCGAATGACTGGTCGCGCCCTGCGCTGAAACCTATATGTTGCCAAGCGGCAAACGCAATCACATGAAAGGCAATACAGATGACAATCTCTCAAGGCGACACCCTGCCCGACGCAACGCTTGTACAATTGGGCGCGGATGGACCAGCGCCAGTCAAAATGTCGGACAAGGTCAAAGGCCGCAAGGTCGTCATCTTTGCCGTCCCGGGCGCATTCACGCCGACCTGCCACTCCGCGCATGTGCCCAGCTTTGTGCGCACCAAAGATCAGTTCGACGCCAAAGGCGTGGACGAGATCATCTGCGTCTCCTGTAACGACCCCTTTGTGATGAAGGCATGGGGCGAGGCAACTGGCGCAAGCGAGGCAGGCATCACGATGCTGGCCGACGCGCAGTCGGAATTCACCAAGGCTTTGGGCATGGATTTTGACGCGGCACCTGCCGGGTTGGTCGCACGGTCCAAGCGGTACGCGATGCTGGTTGAGGACGGCAAGGTGACCCTGTTCCAGCCAGAAGAAGGACCGGGCGTCTGCGATGTTTCGGGCGGCGAGGCCCTGCTGGCGAACATGTAAGCCCGCACGCTGGCCCGTCTTCAAAAGAAGAAGGGACGCCCAAGCTGGCGTCCCTTTTGCATTCTGAATGCCCTTTACGCGGCCCGGCACACTTAATCTGACTGGGTGATGATTGTTCTGGTCGGGAATGGGATATCCACCCCACCTTCGTCCAGAGCCTCTTTGACCTTGCGGGTCATATCGGCCTTGAAGGCGAAATAGTCAGAAGCGTTGCACCAGACCCGCACTAGAAAATCGACAGAGCTTCCGCCAAGGTTCGTGACCTGAATGAAAGGCTCTGGTTCGGTCTGAGCCCTCTCATCCGCCATGATCGTTTCGCGAATGATCGTTTCAGCGTCCTTGAGGTTCGCGCCGTATCCAACACCGAAGGTCCATTCGGCACGGCGACGGTCATTCGTGGAATAGTTCGTGATGATGTTTCCCCATACTTCCGAGTTTGGCACGATTACCTGAACATTGCTGAGATCTGCCAATTCGGTGAAGTTCAGATTGATGTTCTTGACGGTGCCCATCTGGCCCGCAACCTCAACAAAGTCGCCTGTCTTGATCGGTCGGAACAGGATAAGCATGACGCCCGCCGCCACATTCGACAGCGTGCCCTGCAAAGCCAGACCAATCGCCAGACCTGCCGCACCGATGACGGCCACAACGGAAGTCGTCCGCACCCCAAAGGTGTTGAGCACAAACAACAGCGTGAAACCCAGCACCACATAGCGGACAATGGAGGCCAGAAAGTCGAACAACATCTCATCAAGGTGCTTGTTCTTCCGACCCAGGTTCGCGACCCGTTTTTGCAGCCAAGCCGACACGATCCAGCCCAAGAGCAAAATGGCGACAGCGCCCAAGAGCGAGCCCGCCGCACTGGCAAGAAATTCAATTGTCAGCAGATCAGCAAGGGTTTTGCCCTGCCAAATCTCAGTCGTCATGATGCTTGTAACGGTATTTTCTACTTCGTCCATCAGTCTTGCATCCGCTCCGCGAGTCCGTCCATCTTGCGCGCCAGTTTCGCGTCAAGCGCGCTCAATCCGTCGACGTCGTGCGTCGTGAGTGTGACGTTGACGGTTTTATAGACATTGTCCCACTCTGGATGATGACCCCACTTTTCAGCCCAGATCGCAGCTTGCGTCATCCACCCAAAGGCTTCGACGAAATCGGCAAATACAAACGTCTTTTTTATCGCATCGCGCCCCTCTGTCAGTTCCCAGCCTGTGTCAAACAATGGCTGGAGCACCGTGTTCCGGGTCTTATCGCTTAGCTTCTCTGTCATTCCCGTTCCTCAATCTGGGCACGTTTGAACGGCCCATATTCTGTCAGTATTTCAATTTCATGGTCAACGGCGTCCCGTTCGGCTTCCAGATAGTCACCGACCGCCCGTGCAAATCCCTCGTCTCGCATCCAATGGAGCGACCACGTCGGCGTTGGCAGATAACCGCGCGCCAGCTTGTGTTCGCCCTGTGCGCCCGCCTCTACCGTGCTCAGCCCATTTGCAATGGCAAAGTCGATGGCGCGGTAGTAGCACAGTTCAAAATGCAGACAGGGATGATGCTCGATACAGCCCCAGTACCGGCCATATAACGCGTCAGCCCCGATAAAGTTCAGCGCACCGGCAATCCATCGGCCATCGCGTTCAGCCAAGACCAGTGCGATATCGTCGCGCAGGGTCTCTTGGGCGATGTCAAAGAACTGGCGGGTGAGGTAGGGAGAGCCCCATTTGCGCGCGCCGGTGTCTTGATAGAAATGCCAAAACGCATCCCAGTGTTCTGGCTGCAACTGATCCCCGGTAAAGGTCTGGATCGTACCACCGAACCCTTGGGCCTGCGTCCGTTCTTTGCGGATGTTCTTGCGCTTGCGCGAATTAAGGCTCGCCAGAAAGCCATCAAAGTCGGCGTAGCTGTCATTTTTCCAATGAAACTGTTGGCTTTTGCGTACCATCAGGCCCATTTCTTCGGCAAACTCTGCTTCTTGCTGAGTGCAGAATGTCACGTGGACAGATGACAGGTTGTTGTTCTCTGTGACCTGGATAGCACCTTGTATCAGGGCGCGTTTGCCAACCTCTTCGAAGCCAGGCCGGGTTAACAACCGCCGACCTGTCGCAGGTGTATGCGGCACGGCAATCTGTAACTTGGGGTAGTATTGTCCGCCCGCCCGCTCAAAAGCATGCGCCCAGTTGTGGTCAAAGATGTATTCGCCTTGACTGTGCATCTTGGCATAAAGCGGCGCGACTGCGATGATCTGACCTTCAACATAGGCCGCCAGATGCTGCGGCTGCCAGCCGGTGCCAGGACCAACGCTGCCGCTTTCTTCGAGCGCGGACAGAAAGCGATAGGTGGTGAAAGGGTCAACCGGTGGTCCCCCCTCCGCTGCTTCTGGGCAGGCACAGGCATCCCAATCGGCTTGACCAATTTCGGCCAAGCTTGGGACCAGCCTGATTTCGATCTCCTGCGCGCTCATATTCTGCTCTGATTGCATGATGGACTATGTGTGGCGTCCCTTCACGGGATCAAGGACGGTGCGCCGCTCAGTACCCCTCAAAGGTGATATTATGTGCGACTTTACGCGCCTCTGCCTCTTGCGCGGCACTGCGCACGGTCCAACAGCAGATCATCGCGCCACGATCTTTCAGTTCAGCCACACGGGGGCGCGTCAGATCATCTACCTCATGCGAAATGAAACCGGCGCCAACGCGGTCATAGTCAGGAATATCCCGCAACCGGTCACAGGTGGTCTTGGGCAGTGGCCAGTCTTCGTACCGGTACGCGCTGGTGACAATCCCGCGGGGTATATCCGGAAGAAGATCAGCCATTTTTGCGACGGAATGTGGGTTAAAGGACATTACCGCAACGGGCCCGGCATAAGCCTGCAGGCTGCCCGCGACCGACCGCTCAAGCGCGCCGATATCAGAGCCCATTCCCCCATCCTGATCCTTCAACTCAATCACCAATGGAACCTGCCCGGCTATCAGATCAAGGACTTCGGGCAAATCAGGGATCCCCTCATCCCCGCCAAGCAGGTTTAGATGAGACAACTCGTCAGCAGAGCGCAGACGCACAGCGCCTTTCTGCCCCGTCAACCGTTCCAACGCGTAATCATGAAAGACCATCGCGGCGCCATCGGCGCTCAATTGCACATCGATCTCGATACCATAGCCGGCCTTGATCGCCGCACGGATCGCCGCGCGGCTGTTTTCAGGCCGACCATCATAGCGGTCATGCAAGGCGCGATGCGCCAATGGAACATTATAGAACGCAGCAGGAAGCGTCATTTGATCTCAAAAATGCCTTCGATCTCAACAGCGACACCCAAGGGCAAGGATGGTGCCGAAACCGCAGACCGGGCGTGTCGCCCTTTGTCGCCCAGCGCCTCGACCAGAAAGTCCGAACAGCCATTGATGACTTTCGGTTGATCGGTGAAATCCTGCGTGGAATTGACGAACCCGGTCAGCTTGACCACACGCTGCAACCGCTCAATATCGCCGCCGCAGGCTGCTTTTACCTGCGCCAACAAGCTGATTGCGCAGGTCTTGGCCGCAGCTGCTCCGGCTTCGACCTCCATGTCAGCCCCAAGTTTACCGGTAATCAGCCCATCCGGTCCGTTGGATATCTGACCCGATACATAGACGGTATTTCCCACCTGCACGAACGGGACATAATTGGCCGCTGGGGCAGGCGCATCGGGCAAGGTGACACCCAGTTCTGACAGTCTTTCGGTGATGCTCATGACGCTGATCCTTTGACAAATGATTTGCCGGGACGCTAGCGGTGTTGAACCATAACGAAAAGAGGCCGCGTTCAGCTTTCGCGAAAAGCGCGTGCAAAATAATCGGTCATCGGTTTGATCAGATACACCAAAGGTGTCCGCGAACCAGTTTGGATAAAGGTCTCGACCGGCATGCCGGGGATCAGCACCATACCGTTTGGCAACTTCTCAAGCTCAGTCGCAGCCAGGCTGACCTCAACTTCGAAATGCACTGCGCCTGACCGCTGATCCGTTATCATATCTGCAGAAATTCGCGTCACATGGCCAAAGATCTCTGGCGTCAGGCGCTGGTCCAGCGCGGAAAGCCGCAGCCTTACCTGCTGCCCAACCGCCACCAGATCAATATCGCGCGGTGAGACATGTGTCAGCACGACGCCTGCCCTGCCCTTTGGCACAATTGTCAGGATAGCGGCTGCTGGTTGCAGCACGGCTTGGGCTGTGACGCCCTGCACGCCAAAGATAATGCCGGATACTGGTGCACGCACCTCGGCCCTTTCGATCTCGGAATCAAGTCTGTCTATGTCGTTCCGAAATTTGCGGATCGATTGTTCAAGCTCACGGGTCATCGCAATGGCCTTTTCCCGGTGTCGCGCTGCACGCTGAAGGATATCACTTTCAATCTCGGTCATCTGCACGCCCGCCTGCGCCTTGGCCGCAATCAGTTCTCCCAGACGGCCTTGGAGCGATGCTTTCTCGCGCTCCAGCTGCAAAACGGCTGTCGCTTGTGTTAGACCGCGTGCCAAGAGGGATTGCTGATTAGTGAGCGCCGTTTGGATCAGGGTCATCTGCGTCTCGAGTGCGGCGATTTGCGCGTCCACGCCTATGATCCGCGCTGTTACCTGCTGTTGCCGTTGACGCAGCTGAAGGGTCTGGCTGCGGACGGTTTCGCGCCCGGCACGAAACAATCGGCGCTGACCCTCAAGCAGCCCGCGCAAACCGGCATCATCAGCGGCCTGGGCCATCAGCCCCGTCGCAAAGACCACATCTTCACGATCCATATATTCCGACCGGAGCCGCGCTTGCTGTGCCAAAAGTTCAAAAAGTTGCTCTTGGGCATAGGCCAATTCTGCGCGTGAAAACCGGGTATCCAGACGGATCAGGACGTCGCCTGCCCGTACCACATCCCCCTCTGCGACCAGCACATCAGCAACCACGCCCCCTTGCGAATGCTGCACAACATGCCTTGTCTGATCGAATTCAACGATGCCGGTGTTGACCAGCGCGCCAGAAAGCAAAGCAGTGCCGGCCCACAGCCCAACGCCAAGCATCAGAACACCAATCGTTGCAAAGCCCATGATGACGTACGGCAAGGAGGGAGAGGCGCGGTTGGTCACCCGTCTCACCTCATCCCTGCAGCGGCGGCTGGGACCGCCTGAATGGATCTGGCGTTTTTGACCATGCCTGACAGGACCTCATCCTTGGGACCGAATGCCATACGCATGCCGCTGTCCAGCATCAGGATCATATCGCATTCCTGAATTGCCGCAGGCCGGTGCGCCATGATCAGCACTGACCGACGCCGCGCCTTGATCTGCCGGATAGCACAGTTAAGTGCGGCAGAGCCTGCATTGTCCAGATGCGCGTTCGGTTCATCCAGCACGACCACAACAGGATCACCATAAAGCGCCCTTGCCAGCCCGATGCGCTGCAGTTGCCCGCCTGAAAACTGCGGTCGATCGGCGGTGATGCGTGTGTCGTACGCTTTGGGCAGCATCAAGATCATCTCGTGCGCGCCCGCCATTTTTGCCGCCTCAATGACCTTTGATTCATCCGGAGGCGGCGCAAGACGTGCGATATTCTCTGCAACCGTGCCATCAAATAGATACACCTGCTGAGGGAGATAGCCGATGTGCTGACCCAGAACCTCTGCCGAGAAATGGTCAAGAGCCGCACCGTCCAGCCTGATATCTCCCCCCGCTGCAGGCCACACGCCGACAAGTGCCCGCGCAAGCGTGGATTTGCCTGACCCCGACGGGCCGATCACGCCAATGGCCTGACCCGGCTCGATCCGGAAACTCAGTGATTTAAGCGTGGCCTTCCGATCTCCGGGTGGCACAACAGTCACGCTGTTGACCACCATGCGTGCCGCGGGCGTTGGCAAGGTAAGAAGTCGTTCCTCTGGCGGCACTTCCCCCAGAAGCGTGGCAAGGTCTGACCAGCTTTGCAGGCCTTGCTGGGCCACCGGCCATTGGTTGAGCACCGCTTCAACAGGGGACAGCGCACGGCCCAGCAAGATGGACCCCGCGATCATGCCACCCGGTGTCATCTTTCCTGCAATCACCAGCCACGCCCCCAGCCCCAACATTGCCGATTGCAGTAAGAGCCGCAGTGTTTTGGTCAGGCTGGAAAACGCCCCGGTGACGTTCATCGCGGACAGATCAGACGCCTCCGCCTGATCCTGAGAGTGCTTCCAGCGATGAAATGCAGCCGGGCACATACCCATCGCGCGTATCGTTTCTGCCTGCGCCCGGTATTGAACCGCCTCTGTTTCGGCCATGTGGTGGAAGCCGCCCGCCGCCTGCTGTGCGCGATGCGACAGCAACTGGTTGCACATTGTGATCATGACAAGGATCAGCGCCCCGACAAGGGCCAGCGCCCCAAGGTAGGGGTGAAATACGAAAATGGTGCCAATAAGGATGGGCGTCCATGGCAAGTCCATCAGCGCAATCAGAACAGGCGCACCGATCAGACGCTGAATATTTCTCAGATCGCGCAATCCACTGTCAGTGCCTTTGTCGGGCAGGACCGCAGCCTTGCGCATCACAGCATCAAACACCCTGCCATGCAAATCCTGTGCAAAACACAGCGCTACACGCGTCATGATCCGTGCGCGGGAAAAATCCAGCGCGCCCATCATAATGTAGAGAAACACCATCAGCAAAGACAGCGCGACCAGGGTTTCGGTCGAGCCCGACGCGAGAACGCGGTCGTAGACCTGCAACATATACATCGGCCCTGTCAGCATCAGCAGGTTCGCAAACAGGCTGAACAGCGCGACAAACCAATAGAGCCGCCGATTGCGCCGGCGGATGCCGCGCAACTCTTGCTTGCCCCGTCTTGCGTGTTCTGCGCGCATGACCTGTTTCCTGCTCAGTCAGGGACATGCGCGTTCCGATGGCCGATCCCCTTGGGTGGGGAGTAAGAGCAGAGTTTCTTTAAGATTGAATTGCCGCAGTTACATCCGACGTACTGCGCCGCTGACCCTGACCGATGCCCCCGGCTTGCCCGTCGCCTCGACCGTCAGGGACGAAGGCATACCCATGTCCTCGCCCTGTGCGATGGTGAAGGTGCCGCCCGCACGCAGTCCATTCCAGTCCGCATCCACCAATGCCCCGGCCAACGCCGCCGCTGCAGCCCCCGTGGCCGGGTCCTCAACCACGCCACCGCTTGCAAATGCATTCCGCGCCACGAACGCGCGGGGTGTATCGATGTAGATCAAGCTGACTGTCACCAGATCATGCAGGGCCATCAGTTGGCGCATCGACTCGAAAGGATAGGCCATCTGCGCGAGCCGCGTTCGGTCCTTGAGTGTCAGAATACCATGCCGCACACCACCAAACGCCAGGGTCGGGCGCAAGGCCGGGTCAAGATCGTCTTCCGACAAATCAAAAGCATCAAGAAGCGCGTACAGCAGATCATCCGCCATCGGCTCGGACCAGGTCTGAGGCGACTGCAACGCTGCATGCCAACGCCCGTCGCGCTGCATTGCTTCAACGCTGATCTGGTCATCGCGCAAATCCAGATCAAACCGCCCGGCCCCTTCCTGTGCGCCGAGTGCCGCGCCAAGGGCAATCGTCGCGTGACCACAGAACGCCACCTCGCCCACTGGGGCATAGTAGCGCACGCGCCATCTATCACCATCAGGCGCGGCAAAGGCAGTTTCAGAATAGCCCAGATCAGCAGCGATCTCTTGCATCTCGGACGCTGGCGGCAGGGTATCGGTGATCACCACGCCAGCCGGATTGCCACCGGTGTCGCCTTGAGAAAAGGATGAAATTCGGATGGGTGTCATGTCAGGCCTCGCTTTGCGTTCGGGGTCAAGCCTGACACAGTTTGAAAAGGGCGGGAAATGAAGAAATGTAGATGCCTCAATCACGCTTCCGAATGGGGCTAGCGGTCACCTGCATTCGGCGCTGGTGCTGAACTGCCCTGTCCGCTGTTGCCAAAAATATCGCGGAGCACCTGATCAATGATCGTGCCACCACTGTTGTTGCCAACCGGGATCTGATCAGATCCGCGCTGGACTTCGCCAAGACCGCTGGCAGGATCGGGTGACTGCATCGGAAGCGGGTTCAGCGGCAAACCTTCGTGTACCCGGCTCATCGTTTCGCGCCATATATCGGTGGGCAGGCCACCACCGGTGACGCCAGTCAGCGGTGTGTTGTCGTCGTATCCCATCCACACGCCTGTCACATAGTCCGCCGAAAACCCGATGAACCATGCGTCCTTTGCCGCCGATGTGGTGCCGGTCTTACCAGCAAGTTCACGCCCGCCAAACTGCGCCCTAGAGCCAGTTCCTTCCGAGATCACCTTTTCCATCATGTAGACCAATTGCCGGGCTGCATCCTCCTGTATGACGCGTTCGCCAATACCGCCACCCGTGCCCATCAGCGGTTCATCGTCGCCCAGAAGCGTCAATTCAATCAACCCGTAGGGCGTGACGGACGACCCGCCGTTCAAGATACCGGCGTAGGCCCCAGTCATTTCGATCAACGTGCTTTCAGATGCGCCCAGCGCCAGGGCAGGACCTGCGGCCAGATCACTGCGAATGCCAAATTCAGTCGCCACGCGACTGACCAGTTCCCGGCCCACGCTTTCAGAGATTTTCACCGCAGGGATGTTCAGAGAGTTTTCCAGCGCCTTGGTCAAGGTGACCGCGCCGTAATGCTTGTTGGTGTAGTTACGCGGGCACCATTCGCCAGAGCCGGGTATGTTCAGACAGTAAGGTTCATCCACGATCAGGTCGTTAGGCGAGTACCCCAAATCGAGTGCTGCGGCGTATACAAAGGGTTTGAACGCCGATCCCGTCTGCCGCAGCGCCTGCGTTGCTCGGTTGAACGCTCCAGCCACCTTGGTCTTGCGACCACCGACCATGCCACGTACCGCGCCATCCGCAGACATCACCACAATCGCGGCCTGTGCCTGCGAGCCCTCGCGCACCTTGTTTTCAAAGACCCATTGCAACCCTTCCTCGGCTGCTTTCTGTATGCGCTGATCCAGCGTTGTCTTGATCCGAACGTCCTCTGTCGTGTTGCGGGTAAAGAATTCCGGCCCTGTCGACATCACCCAGTCCGCAAAATAGCCACCCGCTCGCGCCTCGGCTGCCTGCGACAGCTCTGCGGGGTTGGCCTGCGCGAAATCCGCTTCCTTTTGTGACAGATAGCCTTGTTCGCGCATCAGACGGATTACTGTCGCGGCGCGGTTCTGTGAGCGGTCAAGGTTGTTTGTGGGCGACAGCGTTGTTGGTGCCGTCAGTAGCCCGGCCAGCATTGCCCCTTCTGCAGGTGTCACAGCCGCCGCCGGCTTGCCAAAGAACCGCTGTGCCGCTGCCTCCGCACCGAAAGCCCCGCCCCCCATGTAGGCGCGGTTCAGATAGATCGACAGGATATCGTCCTTGGAATACTTCAGCTCCATTGCCACGGAGAACAACGCCTCTTTTACCTTGCGCCGGATCGACGTGCGCCGGCAACTGGCCTCGTATTCCTTCTCGGTCATTCCTGCTGAGGGGTCGTAGGGTTCGCCCAGACAGATCAGTTTCGCAACCTGCTGTGTGATCGTCGAACCGCCGTGCCCCTGCAACGGGCCGCGCCCCTCGCTAAGGTTGATGCGCACCGCCGAGGCGATGCCTCGGGGGCTGACCCCGAAATGTCGGTAGAACCGCTTGTCCTCTGTCGCGATGACCGCGTTCTTGAGATGAGGTGAGACGGAATCAGCCGTCACCACACCGCCAAACTGATCGCCGCGCCACGCAAAGACCTCTCCGTCTCTGTCCAGCAATGTCACCGATCCCCGCGCACGGCCGTCCAATAGTGCCTCCAGCGGTGGCAAAGTGGTGTAGAGGTATCCAACAATCACGGCCAGAACGAGGACCACAGCGGCGGTTAAGCGCCATGTGATTTTCCAGATCAGGCGCAGAACCCAAGAGATGATCCCGGTGAAAAAGCCGATGATCCCTCCGCGCTTTGGGCGCTGTGGCTTGCGCGCCTTGCGTTTCACCGGCGCGGCGTTCTTAACCGATTTCTTGGCTGGCTTTTTCGCAGTCGGTTTTCCCTTGGACGGGTACCTTTTGTCCGCCACCAGCGGGCGCTTGCGCTTGGATGAATCAGTCATAATCCGCCTGGTAGCTGCTCTTTTTCCGGCAGCTTACCGGTAAAGTTAAGGTTTGTTTAGCTGTTGCTAAGCGGAATATGGATCAATCGAATGTCTATTTTTTAGGCATAAGTTCTTTATTGCACAATTTTTTATCATTTGCGCCTGAAATCGCCCTCGAATTTAACCCGGAAACCTTCCAACTGGGCCGGAAATACCAGTTTCTGCATCTGCATAACGCAGGGCCTGCCTGCCAATCGGAAGAGGGATCCAAAGGTGAAACTCATCATTGCAACAATCAAACCATTCAAGCTTGAGGAAGTGCGCGAAGCACTGACTGACGCGGGTGTCCGCGGCTTGATGGTCACGGAAATCAAGGGCTTTGGCGCACAGTCAGGTCACACCGAAATCTATCGCGGCGCTGAATACGTCGTGAACTTCGTCCCCAAGGTGAAGCTGGAACTGGTCGTGGCAGATGCCGTGGCCGACCAGATGGTCGAAGTCATCTCGCGCACTGCACAAACCGGCAAGATCGGCGACGGCAAGATCTTCGTGCTCGACGTGGAACAGGCGGTGCGGGTGCGTACCGGCGAAACCGGCGACGACGCCATCTAACTAAAGGACAAAATGATGAAAAAGACTTATCTCATTCCAGTCGCCGGTGCAGCCACAATGCTGCCATCGCTGGCACTGGCGCAGGATGCAGAGGCCGCGGCGGTCACTGCTGAAATGGTTTGGATCATGAACACGCTGCTGTTCCTGATCGGTGGTTTCCTTGTTTTCTGGATGGCCGCGGGTTTTGCCATGCTCGAAGGCGGGCTGGTGCGTTCCAAGAACGTGACCATGCAGATGACCAAGAACGTGGCGCTGTTTTCGCTCGCCACCATCGCCTACTGGGCCTTCGGTTATAACCTGATGTACCCGCTGGGCACATGGTCCGTCGAAGGCGTGCTGTCCGGTGTCTTTGGCCCGGGCGTGCTTGAAGCGGTGGGCATTGACCTCGCCAGCGCCGATGATGGCGAATACGCCTCCACCGGTTCTGACTTCTTCTTTCAGTTAATGTTCTGTGCGGCCACCGCCTCCATCGTATCGGGTGCTTTGGCCGAGCGGATCAAACTGTGGCCCTTCCTTGTTTTCGTGATCATCCTGACAGGCGTCATCTATCCGCTGCAGGCATCCTGGAAGTGGGGCGGTGGTTTCCTTGACGAAATGGGCTTCCTCGACTTTGCGGGCTCCACTGTTGTGCACTCCGTGGGTGGCTGGGCCGCTCTGGCAGGTGCGCTGATCCTTGGACCACGTATCGGCAAGTACAAGGATGGTCGTGTCCACCCGATGCCTGGCTCCAACCTTGCGCTGGCGACACTCGGTACATTCATCCTGTGGATGGGCTGGTTCGGCTTCAACGGCGGCTCTCAGTTGGCGATGGGTTCCGTGGGTGACATTGCTGACGTCAGCCGGATCTTCTCCAACACCAACGCAGCGGCTGCTGGTGGTGCTGTTGTGGCGCTGATCCTGACGCAGCTGTTGTACCGCAAGCCTGACCTGACAATGATCCTGAACGGCGCTCTGGCTGGTCTGGTATCCATCACAGCTGAGCCTCTGACGCCAAGCCTTGGTATGGCGACGCTGATCGGCGGTATCGGTGGTGTGATCGTGGTCTTCGCAGTGCCATTCCTTGACAAGCTCAAGATCGACGACGTGGTTGGCGCGATCCCTGTTCACCTTTTTGCAGGCATCTGGGGCACCATCGCGGTCGTCCTGACCAATGGCGACGCAAGCCTCGGCACACAGCTCTACTCCATCGTAGTCGTCGGCATCTTTGTCTTCGTCGTATCCGGCGTGGTCTGGTTCATCCTCAAGGCGGTCATGGGTATCCGTGTCAGCGAAGAGGCAGAGATCAACGGTTTGGATACAAGCGAGCTGGGCATGGAAGCATACCCTGACTTCTCAAAGGGCTAAGTTACCCCTCTAGACAACGCAAAAGGCCCGGAGCGATTGCTCCGGGCCTTTTCTGTTTGGACTTGAATGAAAGCTTGTGGTCTCTGTCCTGAACTTGGGCAGAGGCCTGACCATTTTTCGAAGGCACAGGCGCGGAGCGTGTCGCGGATTCAGACCTCAGCCTCGAACGTAAGCACACCGTTATCCCGAAGTCGCGAAATCAGCTTGTCGCCCATCACAGCCCCCGGCGTCCAGATACCGCCCTTGGCCTCTACCCCGTCCCGCAGCAGGCACAATGCCGACTGGCTGATCATCATGGACGTGCAGCCATAGCCGGGGTCCTTGTCCCCAGACACACGCACCGTCCCGGTATGGCCGTCCAGCCCAGACCCGTGCAGCGCGATGGTGAAGAACCCGTTTTCGCGCTCTTCTTTCGACGGCCCATCTCCCGGCTTGAGCTTCGATTCGCCCATGCCGCCGCCTGGCCCCATCGACGCGATCTGCTTTGCCATTTCGGCGCCCTTTTCACCCGGTCCGGTGACCATCATCTCGTCGTAGACGAAGTCTTCGCCATAGGGCAGTCCGGCAAGCACGTTGGTGCGATGCACGTTCTTCACGTTGATCACCGCCATGACAAAGGGCGCGGCCCAGGTGCCGATGTCCTCGTCCTCGACCGGCGCCTGTCCATGCGGCTGTTTCGGGCCCTGAAAACCCGGTGTCAGGCCAAAGGGGCTGAGCATTACGTCGCGCACTGCCGGGTCCGCCGCCGCGGCCTTGGTGGAGCCGACAAGACTTGCCACCGTCCCACCAGACGGGCCGCCCTGAATGCGCTCCACCCGGCCCTTCACGCGGGAAAAGGCACCGCCGAACTTGTCTTTCGCAAGGCTTTGCAATTGAAAAACACCCAGATCGGAGGGAATGGAGTCGAACCCGCAGGAGAAGACGATCCGTGCGCCGGTCTCCTGCGCACGCGCCTGATGCTCCTCGATCTTGGCGCGCATCCACTGCGGCTCTCCGCAAAGATCGACGTAATCCGTACCCGCCTCTACGCAGGCAGCCAGCAACTCGGACCCGTATTGCGCATAAGGCCCCGCCATGGCGATCACCACCTTGCTGCGCGCCGCCAGCGCATCAAGCGCCGCGCGATCCGATGCATCAGCCTCAATCAGCGTCACCCGATCAGCGCAGCCATTGGCCTCTGCCAACGCGCGCAGCTTGTCGCCGTTACGTCCTGCGAAGGCGAGCTTGAAGTCTGCGTCTCCTGCCCCGATGCCCGCCAGGTATTCCGCCACGAGCGAACCGGTAAACCCGGTCGCCCCGTAGATGGTAATGTCGATATCGCGTGCGCTCATTGTTCTGTCCTTTCGCTTGTCGTTCCACCCTGCACATAGCCGTGTACAGCAATGCTCCAGTCACCGCCTAAGCGATTCCCTCAAGCCGACGTGAAAGACGTTGCGTCAAAGGACAAGAGGAAGTGGGTCAGACACCCACGTCCATGATTGCCTTGGCCAGTATCGGCACCGTCAACTCATTCAAACCGGCGATGTTCATCCGGCTGTCTCCGATCATATAGATACCGTGTTCCTTGCGCAGCGCCTCCACCTTTTCCGGTGTCGTGCCCAGACGCGAGAACATGCCGCGGTGCTGAGCGAGGAACCCGAAGCGGTCCGAACCGGACAAGCGCTGAAGCTCTTCCGCCAGTTGTGTGCGTAGGCCCAGCATGGCGTTGCGGACCTCTTCCAGCTCTGCCATCCAATCTGCCTTGAGCGCGTCATCGTTCAGGATAGTGGTCACGATCCGTGCGCCGTGATCGGGCGGGAAGCTGTAGTTCTGGCGGTTAAGGAAAGCCAGCGTGCTCTGGTTCAGATCGTGCCGCGCCGGGTCCGAGGCGATTGCCATCAGAAGCCCCGTGCGCTCGCGATAGATGCCGAAATTCTTTGAACAGCTCGCCGCGATCAGGCATTCGGGCACTGATGCCGCGATCTTGCGCGTGGCCGCTGCATCGGCGTCCAGCCCATCACCAAAGCCTTGATAAGCGATGTCGATCATTGGCGTGGCCCCAGTTTCCAGCAGCAGCTTGATGACCCCATCCCATTCCGTACTGTTCAGGTTCGCACCCGTGGGGTTGTGGCAGCAGCCGTGCAGCAGGATCACGTCACCGGCGTGTGCCTGCTTGAGGTCCTCCATCATCCCGTCGAAATCGACGCCGCGGGTCTCATTGTCAAAATAGCGGTAGGGAACGACCTCAATGCCGAGATACTTCAGAATCGACAGGTGGTTTGGCCAGGTTGGATCGGACACGAAAACCCGCGCGTCGGGCTTTGCCATCTGGATCATCTCGAAGGCCTGCCGCACCGCACCCGTGCCGCCGGGGGTGGCTGCCGCTGCAACGGTGTCACGTGGGACCGCATCGCCCAGCACCAACTCGATCATCGCATCGGCAAAGGCCGGATCACCGGCCAGACCGGTATACACCTTGGTATTTTGATCTTCCCAGATCTTTTGCTCTGCTGCCTTGACGGCACGCATGACAGGCGTCAGCCCGGTGGCGTCCTTGTAGACGCCAACACCAAGATCGATCTTGGTGTCACGCGGGTCTTCGCGGTACATCTGCATCAGCATCAGGATTTTGTCGGCGGGCTGTTCTTTCAGCGTTTCAAACATCATGCGTCTCCTGTTGCGACGGGCACGGTTGGGAACATCCCCCATTCCGCCCACGATCCATCATAAAGCGACCAGTCCTTGTGCCCCATCCGTTCAAGCGCCAGCGCCAGAATGGCCGCCGTCACACCTGATCCACATGTCGTGATCACGGGCTTGTCCAGATCCATGCCTGCCGCCTCGAATATGGCGCGGGTTTCGTCCGGCGATTTCATGGTCTTGTCGTCGTTCAACAGCTCCGTGTAAGGCACGTTGAGCGACCCGGGAATATGACCTGCGCGCAACCCCTCCCGCGGCTCCGGCTCATCGCCGCGGAAACGTCCGGCCGAGCGCGCATCGACGATTTGCGGATCGCCCAGCTTGGACGCATGGGCCACCTGCGTAACATCGCGCACCAGCTGATTTTGCAGCCGCACCGTCATGTGCCGATCACGCGGGATGGGTGGCATGTCTTCGGTTTCATTTCCTTCGGCCATCCATTTCGGCAAGCCACCGTCCAGTACCGCAACGTTTTCCTGCCCCATCAGCTTGAATAACCACCAGACCCGTGCGGCGGACAGCAATCCGGCACCGTCATAAACCACCACCTGATGCCCGTCGCCCACACCCATCGCACGCATGCGGGACATGAATTTTTCCACCGGGGGCGCCATATGCGGCAGGTCGGACCGTGCGTCAGAAATCTCGTCGATGTCAAAGAACCGCGCACCGGGTATATGGGCGACTTCGTATTCGGCCTTTGCGTCCCGGCCCGCGTCCGGCAGGTACCAGGATGCATCCAAAAGCCGTAGGTCCGGATCTTTCAGATGTTTGGCCAACCATGCCGTCGACACAAGTGTTTTGGGATCATCAGCCATACGGGATTCCTTTCAAGGCAGGGTTTTCTTTGCCTATCGCCGCAGCGTCATGCTGGCAAGAGTAGGCGGCAGCCTGATGCCATCAGAAGTTCTTGAGGGGGTCGGTCATTCGCAAGCTGTCCTGGGCAGACATCCACCCCCACCACGCGCTTAACGCTGGAAAACTGGCAAGCATCGCATTTCCTTCGGGCACGCGTACAAAATAGGACATCATCGGTGCCAGATGCAGATCGGCCAAGGACATGACATGCCCGTTCAACTGCCGTCCATCGCTGGCGACTTGTTCCAGCACAGACAAGACCGGCCCAGCACGCGCAATACCCGTCACAACGGCGCTATCGTCACGCACCGCACCCGTCACCGCAGGAGCGTAAAATCCAGCAGAAAAAACCTGCCTGATCATGACAGGATAGACATCCGAATCGACAAGCCCGATGACCTGCGCCATTTGCGCGAGTGCCTTCGGCTTGCTTGGTTGGAGTGAGGGCCGCGCGCTGAGCGCGTCAAGGTACCGCAGGATCGCCGCTGTCTCGGTCAGTCGAAAGTCGCAGTGTTGCAGCACCGGCACCCGTCGCAGCGGCGTATGTTCAGACAGCACTTTGTCGGGCGGTTCAGCAAAAGGATCAGCTTCAACGTATTCCGCAGCCATCCCCATCTCATGCAGCGCCAACCGCACGACCCAAGTATAGACCGAATGTTTGAAACCGATAAGGCGCAGCGCCTCAGCCATGGTCTTTCAACAGACGGGACTTCTGCCGGGACCAGTCGCGCTTGGCCTGTGTTTCGCGCTTGTCATGGGCCTTCTTGCCCTTGGCGATGCCAATCTTGATCTTGGCCATGCCGCGATGATTGAAATACATCACCAGCGGCACCAGCGTCATGCCCTTGCGCTGCGTCGCAGTCCACATGTCACTGAGCTGTTTGCGGCTGACCAGCAACTTGCGCCGCCGCCGTTCCTCGTGCCCGAATGTCTTGGCCTGCTTGTAGGGCGCAATGTAGGAGTTCACGAGCCATAGCTCACCGTCTTCGACCGCCGCATAGCTTTCCGCGATGTTGGCGCCACCCATCCGCAAGGATTTGACCTCGGACCCTTCAAGCATGATGCCGCATTCCACATCTTCCTCGATCGCGTAGTCAAAGCGCGCGCGCTTGTTCTCGGCGATGACCTTGTAGTTCGGGTCGGATTTGGTGGATGATTTGACCTGTGCCATGCAAAGGGATGTAGAGGGCAGCAGGCGCCTGTGCAAGGTGCGGTGCGCCGCCCCCTAATCCCCCAGCTTCGCGTGGACCTCATCCAGATCAATCTCTCCGATGGGCATCTTGTTGCCCGGATTGTCAAAGTCGTACTTGAAAAGCTCAAAGTCGCGCTTGTAGATCTCGCGCACCAGATGCATCGACAGATCGTCAAAGTAATCCTCGACCGGGTGCGCGCGCTTGGGTCCATGCCCCTCGCTTTCGTTAAAGCGCGGGATTTCTTCCAGTTTCACGGTTTGGGGTGTCTTGATCGCGTTCAGGACGTCCTGCATTCCTTCGTTGAACTGCTCTGTCCAGACGATTTTGTCATATGTCCCACCGTTCGCGATAAAGGTGCTTACGTGCCCTGACATCGCGGACCAGTGAATGTCCGGGTCCATCGGCCGCCGCCAGCGGATGGTGTCGCGCGCGAACAGCAGGAAGCGTCGAAAGCTCTCAATCTGGTCGAACTCCTGCTTGCCGTCGTTGCCGCCCACCTCAATCCCGTATTTCTGAATCAAAAGCGGCACCAGATTGCCACGGTAGCGTTTGCCGTTGCGCTGGATGCCACAGATCTTGTCAAAAAATGACGACAGAATGCGCGTGTAGGGGTTCCGAACACAGGTAAAGGCATAGGACGCGTGGTTGGTCACATTGGCCGTGATCGGTGCCTGAGACTGCTCAAGCGCCCATTTGTGCATACCCGACTGGGCATCATGGATGTCGCCGTCAAAGAACGTGCCATGGTCGGAGTAGAACATGATCTGCCCGATGGTCGAGCATGCGCATTTTGGCACCACGCGGTACACCACGCTCTCGCTCTGTGTCATCCAGGTTCCGGGAAACCCCATACTGCGCGCCCTCTGCTCATATGACTGTTTTTGGCAACAGTTCGATCTTGGCTTAAAAAAGCAAATTAATGGTGTTTATTCAATCTGTCTTCACCTTTATCAACGTAAACAATCAAAAGCAAAAGTGCAGTCCGTTTCGAAAATGGCAAAAATTGCCTACATTTTGCTCTGCCACAAAGACCCCGATGCCGTGATCCGGCAGGCGGAACGCCTCACCGCTGTGGGTGACTACATGTCGATCCACTTCGACGCCTCGGCAAGCGCAGCCCATTTCGCCGAGATCAAAGAGGCGCTGAAGGACAACCCCAACGTCACCTTTGCCAAAAAGCGGATCAAGTGCGGCTGGGGCGAATGGTCTTTGGTTCAGGCCACAATCAACGCGGTGAAATCCGCCGTCGATGATTTTCCCCGCGCAACCCATTTCTACATGCTGTCGGGCGACTGCATGGCGATCAAATCGGCCGAATACACCCACAAGTTCCTTGATGAGAACGACGCAGATTTTATCGAAAGCTTTGACTACTTTGACAGCGACTGGATCAAAACCGGCTGGAAAGAAGAGCGCCTTGTCTATCGCCACTTCGTCAATGAGCGCGAGCGCAAGAAGCTGTTCTATTTTATGTTTGAGGTCCAGAAACGACTGGGCCTGAAACGCGCGATCCCCGAAGATCTGCAGATCATGATCGGGTCGCAATGGTGGTGCCTGCGGCGGCAAACGATCGAGTGGTTGCTGGAATTCATCAAGAAACGCCGCGATGTCACCCGTTTCTTCCGCACCACATGGATCCCGGATGAGACATTTTTTCAGACCCTCGTCCGGCATCTGGTCCCAGAAGCAGAGATACGGTCGCGCACGCTGACCTTCCTGATGTTCACGGATTACGGCATGCCGGTGACGTTCTACAACGATCACTACGAAATGCTGCTCAGCCAGGATTATCTCTTTGCCCGCAAGATCAGCCCGGAGGCACAGGACCTCAAGCGACGTTTGGGTCTGCTTTATGTCGCTCAAGGCGTGCAGTTCCAGATCAGCAACGAAGGGCGCAGCCTGTTTCAGTTCTTGTCAGGTCGTGGCCGGATCGGACGCCGCTTTGCCACCCGGTTCTGGGAGACCGAGTCGACCCTTGGGCGCGAACGCGAACTTCTGATCGTGGTTTGCAAGAAATGGCACGTTGCCAAACGGGTGCTGGAACGCATCCGGCAGGTCACCAACGTGCCCGCCATCGAATACCTCTTCAACGAAGAAGACACGCCCCTGCCCGATCTGGGCGGCATCCAGAACACGCTGGAAAAGCGCCATCGCCACCGCCGCGCGCTGATGCGGATGCTGTTCGACTATTTCGAGACCGACAAGCTGATCATCTGCATGGACCCGGCCAACCTTGATCTGCTGAACGACTTTGCCTCGGATCGCTCAACCACCCGCATCATGGAGATCGAGTGCCAGTTCAGCGATGACTACCTTGTGGGTCATGCCATGCGCGTGGGGCTTGCGGGCGACCAGACTTCGACCGAGACTCTGGAGCGGCTACTGCCCACGATCCGCGACGATATGATGCATGAAAGCGACCACATTCGCGATGCCCAGTTCGAGAACATGACCCGGATGCGCGAAATCGCGGACGCAGAGACGAATGCCGACGCATTGTCACAGTTCCTTGCGGTACCACCTGAGAAGGCGCTTGAAATCGCGTCGACCGATTACCTATTCGCTGACTGACAACGGTCAGAGGCCGATCTTTGTACAGCCTCAGGACTTACTCTTCCACGTGCCGAACCACCGCCGTACCGCGCCGCCCTTTTCCGCCAGATCATCCTCGATCGCCTCTAGCGTCGGATCAATCCGCGACTGTCGGAACCGCCGCCAGCGCACGTAGATCGCCCAGAAGAAAGCAGCAATCAACGTCAGGACAAAGATGTTGAGGAAAGGTATCCCTTTCGAGGCATCCGGCCCGTCAACCTGCTTGATCGAAATCGCATTGGGAAAGATCGACAGGTAGAAATTGCGCCAGCCGTAGTGCTTGACGATGTACCATTCCGGCGCCGCCTTGGTTGAAACCGCATCATTCGCTTCTGTGTACAGGTTCGCCGTATCCAGCTTGAAATAGGGCGGCCAGCCCCAGCCGGTGTCTTCATTCCGGTACACCATCGGAGAGCCATCAGGGCGCACCGCCTGAATGAATTGCACATCGCGGTTCGACAGGGCCACCGACTGGTCATCGGGATCAGACCAGAAAATCCGTGTCCAATCGCCAAGGTCCTGCCGTTCCTCGTAGGTGTTGACGATGCGCACCACGTCCTTTTGCGGCAGCGTATAGTGCAGAAATGCGCCCAGAATGACCCAGAAGGTGATCCAGAAGGTCCATTTGATTACCCGAAACATCTCAATATCCTAGCTATGATTGGTCAGATAGATGATCACCCCGATCACCACCAGCGGTATCACGTAGACCATCAGGATCAGCTTGCGCCGGATTGACCCATCGTAGCGTTCAAGTCCGCGCTGCACAAAGGTATCGCGGTCCACAAGCTGCTTGCCCTCGTGCCACTTCTTCTTCAGTTTTGAGCGCCGGATTGAGCGCGAGTAAAACGACAGGCTGACATAGATCACCGTCAGCGCCACGAAAAGCATCACGATCAGTCGGACAAATCCCAGCATCTATCTTCCCCTCACAGCGCCCCAAGGTCCGACCCGTGCGATCATGTCGGGCACCGGGTCCGGTTTGCGCGGCACAGGCTCCGCCATCGGCGCGTCATGGCCAAAGAGCGTCTCGCGCGCGCCCGCCTTGTCCACCTGATACTCGGCCAGAAGGAAATCCACAACGAAAGCCTTCTTTTGCTCCGGCCAGCCCGCGTAGGTGCGATAGAACAACTCCTTGTGGCAGATGAACATCTGCCGCGCGTCCTTGGGTGCGAGTTCCGCCAGCAGCATGTTGACCAGCGCCGCGTCCTTCGTATCCGCTGCACGGAGCGTATAGAAATACGCCGGATGGTCCGAGGAAATCCGGGGCCATTTCCCCCCGTTCTCTGCCCAGCGCACCAAGGCGCCCAAGGCATGAAACTCCTCCGGCAGCATATCGTGATACCGCCGTGCCAGCCTGCGCATGTCCGCGCGTGTCACGCCGGTCAGGTCAACGCCCTGATCGGCAACAGCATCGACCAGAATGAAATCCATCTTCTGCTTCAGGATCGCCGCCGCGTGATCCTGGCGGCCCTCCACGATGGTCTCCACCAGATCGTTGTACTCGAAAAACTTCGCGATCTGGTTCCGCTGACTGCCGTCGAACACGTACTTGATCGGCAAGTCGCCCAAATGCCCCGCCCCCGCAGGCGCGATTACCGCCGGATGCTCAACATCCTGAAACAGGTACAGCCCCCCGAAATGCGCCGTCCAGTAATTCCGCTGATCGAACCCCATCTGCCTCAGCCTGACCGGATTGCGCACCACATCCCCGGTCTTGCCCGCCAGCTCGATCATCTGCGCAATCAGCACATCGTCATACCACCCATCCGGCTCTGTCTTGAACCGCGCCACCATCTCGCCCAGCTTCTCCGCATCCCGCACCGTGCCCCCCACGGTATCCGCCTCCACCTCGACCCGCCGGATATCGAACAGCCGCTGCGGTGTGGAGATGTCATAGACCGAATTGACCAACTCCCCCGCCACCGCATCCCGCGCCGTCAACGCAAAAAGCTGCGCCTCATTGGCATCGATGAACTGCCGCAGAATGCCGCGCGAGGTGGAGAACTTGGTGTTCAGCAGCGGGCAGTGCCGCTGCTCGACCGAGAGCAGGATGAACTGCCGGTTCACGCCCGCGTGGTTGAGGTAGAGGTGGTCTTGCAACTCATCCCCCACCTCAGGGGAATAGCCGGAGATGTCGATGTGGAAATCGGTGAGTTTGGTCGTCTTGCCGGTGAGATGGTTGAGCGCGCGGTTGTAGCGTTGGGCAAGCGCGGGGGAGGCAACGTGGAAGAGGTTGCCGAACATGAGGCCGTGGCGGATCAGTCTTTGCATCAACCCAAGCCTCCGAAAGTAAAGCGCACCCAGCCCGGATATCCCGCCCGGCTCCCAGCCGGGCCGCGCCCGACCTCCCCCCGGAGGGCGCGTTGGCGATGTCGCAAGAAGCCTGCGCGACGTGGATGCTTTGACGTGCCACCGCTGCTCAGAGGCCGGACAAGCGCCCTCCAGGTCGGGCGCGGCCCGGCTGAGGTGGTGGCTCTAGTCTGCGGGCGAGTTGGATGCTTACGGTCCGGGCACCGCTTTCTTAGCATGCAAACAAGAACCATTTGCCCATTGCGCTTGAAACCTGTCACCCTCTCCACCATTCCTCGTTGTTGCAGAGTGAATTTAGCGAGGCAGTAAGTTGCTCAAGCTCTAAGTTGCGGAACCTCTGCCGCTTAGCCGGTGAAAGACCCTCGAGGATAGCTTGGATACGGTCGCAGTATCCGAGTATTTTGCTTGGTTTGTACCCACTCCATACGCGCGGGTTCTCCGGCAAGTGGAACCTTTCAAAGAAGTCCTCTAGGTTCGAAACAACCTCGTGAATATGCCTACTCAACGCAACAATCAATTCGTCATTCGACGCATATTCGTCTCCCCTAAAGTGTAGGTTTACCTCCATATTTCTACCAAAGGCTGTTGGCACATCACCTTGATCCTCAAAACGCCACCCAACTTCTGCAAGGTCGCTGGCATTCGAAATAGCGATTAATAGTTCTTCGAATTCTTCACCTCTTTCCCGTTTTTCGAGAATCGATGCTTGCCCCTGCAAAGCCAGAGCGCTCTTAGCCGCTTCCTTCCGGCTTTCAGCCAATTCCTTCGATTGAAGAAGCAGCGCAGCAATGGCTGCAATGAACGCAAGCGGACTAAAGATACCTGCAAGCGTGTCACCCATCGCATTGAGCGGAAGACCCTTGAAAGCATCAAGAACTGTCTCACAGTCTTCGCCGTTTGGGCAAATCTTCACGCTATGGACCAGAACGACAGCCACAAACAAACAAACTACGCTCCAGAGCAGCCGAGAAAGGTATGACCCGTTCGGTTCTTTCCTCACGGTCCAACTCCTCCCAGGGCTCCGCCCGTTCGCGGTGGAAACGCTCCACTGGAGCGTTTCTTACTCACCGCTCACCCCCCAAAAACCGCTTCTTAGCCTCTTCCATCCGCCCCATTTCCCGCACGGCATTCTCAATCGCCACCTCATCCGACTTGTCCGCATAGCGGAACTCCGAATCTGCGTAGCGGTTGATCTCCTGCACCACCATCTCCACGGTAATCGGCTGGCGCATCTCCGCGATCATCGCCTTCTTCTCCTCGTACCCCTTGAAGAGGAACAGCTCCGGCTTCTCCATCCACTCATCCGGCAATTCAAAATCCATCGCCCGCACCTTCACCGCGTCCGTGATGTTCTTGATCGCCCGCCCCGTGAACCGCTCATCCGCCTCCTGAATCCCCTTCAGGTACGTCCCCAGCTTGTTGATCGTATCCAACTCGCCGATCTCGCCCTTCACCGCCTCATAGACGCGCAACAACCCCTCCTCATGGGGTCGCGAGTGCGACTCAAACGACGCCGCCACCGCCCGCTTGATCTCCTGCGCCTCAAAGACATTGTGATCCCCCAGCGGAATATCGTGGTTCTTGCCCATCAGCAGGTAGAGGATATCCACATAATCCTCCCGCGTCTGCGGCCCGTCCACAAGGAACCGCGCCCCCGCCCGCTGCCGCAACGCATCATCCACGTTCTCCGGGTAGTTCGAGAACATCCCGAAGGTGCAATTTCCCCGCACCACGGTATTCGCCCCCGCAAAACTCTCCATCAGCACAGCCGTGATCTCCAACTGCCCCGCCGAAGACTGCCGGTCGCCCCGCTTGCCCGCCAGCTGATCAATGTCATCAATCGTCCCGAACCCAATCACAGAAGGGTCGATGATATTGTTGATAAACGCCTTCGCGTTCTGCCCCGACTTGCCCTGGTAACTGTCGATATTGTCCGTGCTCAGGTTCTGATACCGGAACGGATAGCCCGCATTCTGGCAGTACTCGTTGATCAGCCCCGCCATCATCTGGATGAGCAAGGTCTTTCCCGTCCCCGGCATGCCATCCCCCATGAAGGTAAAGATGAACCCGCCCAGATCGACAAAGGGATTGAGCCGCCGGTCAAAGTCATAGCACATCAGCATCTTGGCGAGCTTTATCGCCTGATACTTGGCGATATGGTTCCCCACGACCTCGTTCGGCTTCTTGAAGGTCATGGTCAGGGTGGTCGATTTCGCCTTCGACGCCGGAGAAAACCCCCGCACGGTGAAATCATCCGCCTCCACCCGCCACGCCGCCGCCTTGAAAGACTCCAAACGCGGCATGGTCTGCGCCCGAAGCGCCACCTTCTCCATCAAGGCTTCGGCAAAGGCCGATACCGTCGCGACCAACCGCGCATCGTCGCCCGCATGGGCGGCGATGTCCTGATCCAGCTCCCACAGCGCGCCGTGCAAGGCCGTCTGTCCGTTGTCCGTCAGCACCTCGTCCGCATCGCCCACTTCGACCGCCGCCTCCGGCAGATGTGCGGACAGCAGATAGGCCGTCGCATTTCCGAAGACGTAGAGGGTGACCAGCGCCTCCGCTGCCAGCAACTCGCTGAACTCCGTCTTTCGCGCCGCGGGCAAGGCTCCCTCCAGGTTCGCGCGCTTCAAATCCGCCAGACCAGAGACTTCTGCCACGTTCTCTGCCACCGCCAAGGCAATCGCGATGGCCCGCCGCAGTGCGTGAAGCACCGTCGCCTGCAACGGCGACATCAGCGCATCGTCTCCGTCCGAGGCCTCGACCCGTGCGATAAGCTGCACCGCCCCCACCGGCACCCGCCGCTGCGTGACCAATCCCGGTGTCGTGGACCGAAACCGCCGCCGCGTCCCGATCCCCGAAGACCGCTCGGCAGGTGCGTCCTCATCCCGCGCCGTTCCAATGCGCGGCGCGTGATCAAACCCTTCCAGCAGTGCCTGCGCTATCGCGACATGTTTGGCGATATCTTCCTCACGCAGTTCCATCGCGTCCGAAGTCTGGCTCATGCGTGATGTCTCCTATCTCTTTCCGGCTCAAAAATTTTCCCGCCAAAGGCAAGACCTCTAATATTGCAGCACACGGCCCGTCTGGCTGACCACGAATTTCCGCACCGACGCAAATCCGGCCGGCTTTTTCTCTTCCAACACCTGAAACGGTCGTTGCGGCAGAATGATGCTGCGCTCCTGTCGTGTGGCGCCCAAATCCTCGCCATTCGCCGCTGCGAAAGGATCAAGCGCAAAGATCTGACGCTCCACGGTTGAGAACCAACCGGCCTTTTCTTCGATCACCCTGTCGCTGATCAATTCCTCTTCGGTCCAGACCAGTGCCCAGTCCTGCCCTTCCGGTGCCTTCGCTTCGGACAGGACATCGCGCAATGGTCCGGCCTGCTGCGTGTAGGCGTGACTATACATCGGCCCCACATGAAACCGTCGCAGACGCTTGGGGTGCAGATCGTCAAAATCCTCGTCGAACCCCTTGGCAATCGTCAACAGCTTCAGACCGCCCAGCGCCTGTGCGCTCAGATGCGCCTGAACTTCTGGCCATCGCCGCTGGTCCTTGGGCAGGCCGATGCGACCACTGTCCTCCAGCTCCATCAGGTAGATCACCGGCAGGTTCACCTGACTGTCATAGGTGGCCCAATGCAGCCGGAACTGCCGCCGCCCCCCGGCAAGATTGCCCAGCCATTGCGACTGCGGATCGTTCTGCATCCAGAACAGATCGCCCTTCACCAGCTCCTCATAATAAAGCCGTTGTGACAGGGTGAATTGCAGCTTGGTCGGTATCTGACGCTCCCCCAAAATGGTCTGCACCATCTGGTCCTTCAGCGCCTCTACACTGACCATCCCATCGAGATGCGCCGCCGCCTGCTGCGCGTCGTTCGCCATGGTCATGATCTCTTCGGCCACCGGAAACCCGCTGTCCCGGCTGTCCATAGTGAGCGAGCCGAAGAATCGCCCTGTCTCGCGCCCGGCCAGCAGGTACTTGAAGCCAAGCGCCCGGAAGGTATGCGTCAGCTTGACGGCATAGCGGGTCAAGATGTCGACCTCATCGTCGTCCAGCTTGCCTTCGGCACGCAGCACACCGGCGACATGCAGCATGTGCTGCATGATCGTCTCGAACTTTCGGAAATACCGGCGCGACGAATAGGTGTCGGACAGGCCGACGTGGTCACATGTCAGACCGCTCATTCGGAACGGTTCCTGTCAGGCCCTAAATCTCTGCCCAGCCCGCCCCTGACCAACCCCGCCACGCCGAAAAGCAAAACCAGCAGAAGACCGAACACGTTATGAAGCCAGCGACCCGCCAGATGATAGCTGTGCGCAAGCGTGGACAGGCAGAATACAGCGATGATGAACATGCGCCGCTGCCCGGCAGGTGACGCTTTTGATGGCCGCTCACCCATCGCGGCACCCGCGAAAAGGTCCCGGCGAAAGGCCGGGGCACGATGAGCGGTGCTCAGCCATTCAACTCTTTCGAAGCGGTCAATTCCCCCGCGCGCCACGCCGACCAGAGCGTCCAAAGCAGCAGTGCCGCCCCAAGGATCAGGCTGGCGCCGCCGAAGATCGAAAAAACCGTCCCGGCAAAAGCCGCCAGCGGATCGAAAACCGTCCCGGCACCGGCACCCGCGAAAAAGGCCAGAACAAGGGGCACGCCAATCATCCAGCCGGCGGTCATCAAAGGGGCATATCGTGTCTCGAGAAGTTTCATTCAGGCTCCGTAGGCATTGCTGTCGTGTTTCTCGACGATCTTGGCGAACCTGCGCGCGAACCGTTCGTCCGCCTTGGCTTTCGCCTCCAGCACCTCACGCGCGAATACCATGTGATCCTCGTGTTTCTCCATCATCTCTGCCATGCGCGTATTGGTGGCGGCACCGATCCCCGCCATGGCCGACTGCGCCTCCTGGTCCGTCTTCACACCGATCTCGTTGATCCGGTGTGCGACATCCTGCTGCTGCGCGGTCTTGAGTGATTTAGTCAGCGCATCATAGAGGACAACACGCTGCTTGGTGTCAGTTTGAAGCTTGTTGATCAGAACCATCTGTGTCGCCGCCTGGTTCTGAAGTGAATCGATCCAGGTCTTGCCCTTCTCGATATAGCGCTCCAGCGTCTGGGACTTGGCCAGCTTGACCTGCTCCTCCTGCACCAGCGCGTTGTATTTGGTGTTGGCGGCAGCCAACTCCGTCTCAAGCTTGGTGCGCTTGGCCGCGTCTGTCTCGGATGCAATCGCGTTTTCCAGCTTGATAATCTCCGGGTCCATCCCCTGAATGTCAGACCGAATTGTTTCCAATTCGGAAACAGTCATCTCCCGCTCGTCCAGCGTTTCGGTCAGGTTTCCCTCGACCTTTACCTTCTGCTCTTCCAGCATGGTCAACTGCCCTTCAAGCAGCGAAACGATCGTGTCTGACTTTGATATCAGGTCCTGCAATTTGTCATCGATCGAAGCAGAGCGCACCCGCTCCTGCCGCATGCTGTCAGACTTGGCCCCGCTAAAGATGCCGACAAAGGTTTCCCAGCCTGTCTTGTTGCGCATCTCATCGAAATCGCGGCTGAACCCGGCGGTCACATCATCCAGCCCCATGATCAACTCGGCGATATTGGCGTTCATTACCTCTGTATGGGCATGCACATCTTCCAGCGTGGCGTTCTCGATATCGATCTCAACATCGTCGCCCGCCTTCAGCTTGGCGCGTGCTGTCTCAATTCGGCTGGTCAGTTCGGCGATCTTGTTTTGCGCCTCTGCCACCTGTTCCTGAGATTCCCTCACCTGTGCATCCAAATTCGCCACTGCGTTCCCCTGTTTTTCAATATGTTAATCTTAATATAGGGAATGTTACTATCCTTTACATCCCCACAAGCCTGAGTTTGGCAAAACCTCGCGAGCTTGGAAAGGGCTAAGACCCCGCGCCTGATACAGCCGGTTGAGATTTTACATCGACACCCGCACGTCGCGCAGTCAGCGCTAGACCTGTCCAAATTACGAGCCCCGCCGCGACGTACCAGCCAAGGATCATCTGAATATCTGCATGCGGCATCTCTGCCACGTCCGAAGCTGATCCGGCCGCTATCAACAAGGAGATCGAAAAGGCCAGTTTGCCTGCCAGACTCTGCATCGACACATAGGTTGCGCGCACTTCATCACGCAAGAGAGGCTGGATCCGCCCCATCTTGAAAGGCTGTGACAGGGCATCCGGCACGATGCGCAGAAACAGGACAGCGATCGCAATCCAGCTTTGTGTGATCGTCAGGACCAGGATCAAACAGATCTGCATCCCGAACGCCAGAAGCAGCATCCGCGTCAGGCCGATCCGTCCCCGCAGACGCAGCGCAAAAAGCGACGCGACAACCGACAGTCCCATCATCACAGAGGACACGCCGCCACTGACCAACGTCGCCTCGGCACTCAGCCCAACTTCGGACAAGGCCGCCGCGATGAAGGGCTGACCGAATACGAAAGGCAGATGACTGAAGCCGTACATCGCAACCGCCAATACAAAGATCCATCGCAGAACCGGCTGATTGAGCGCGGCCCGTAACGCGGCGCGCGTTTCGGTGGGGATGTCAGACTCCATTTGATGAGGCGGCTCTGTCAGTGATAATGCAATCACGGCGGACACAAGCATCGCAACCGCAGCCGCCCAGAACGTCGCCTCAAATGACCAAAGCGCGACCGCCCCTCCAACTGCGGCGGATATCGCGAAACCCCAGAGCGAATGTTGCAGCGCACGCGTTTCTTCGGCCTCGACCTCGTCTTCGCGCCCTGCGGCGGCCAATGATTCATAGAGGGTCGCACTGTCCGTGCCGGAGGCAAACGCCGCCCCGGCACCGATAACAGCCTGGCCCAGCGCGAAAATGAGGAACGAATCGCCCAGCGCAATAAGCATCGATCCGGCAGCGCCCGACAGCCCCGCCGCAATCAAGGTCCGCTTGCGCCCGATCTTGTCCGACAAAAGGCCCAAAGGCACCTCAAGCACGGTGACAGAGACATCATAGACCGCATACATGGCGATGGCCGCCGCAGGAGAGAGCGTCTGCTGGAAATACAAGAACCAGACGGCCTGCCAGAATAGCAATGATTGCGCGAACTTGAACCACGGATAGAGCCGGACGTTCCGCGCCATCGCACGCTCTGAAGGAGCATTCGACGTCATGGCTGACGATAACTCATATGGCGGGCTGTCGGGCGCATAGATTCTCACGATCAATTTCGGACAAGATACAAGGGAACTGGACAATCCCCTCTATACTTGGTTTGGACAGCGTAAATGAAAAGCGAAAGGGGCACATCATGTCCAAATCAACCGATCTGAAATCCATTCTAAAAGACCCCAGCCTGCTTGAAACCCGCGCCTATATCAACGGCGCATGGGTCGACGGCGATGATGGGACTTTTGACGTGCTGAACCCCGCTCGGGGCGATGTCGTGGCGAAGGTGGCCAACCTGAGCCGCGCACAGGTGGCGGATGCCATTAGCCATGCCGAGAAGGCCCAAAAGGAATGGGCCAAGTGGACCGGCAAAGAGCGTGCGGGCGTGCTGCGCAAGTGGTTCGACCTGATGATGGAGAACCAGGACGACCTTGGCGCGATCCTAACCGCCGAACAGGGCAAGCCGCTGGCCGAGGCCAAGGGCGAGATCGCCTATGGCGCGGGCTTTATCGAATTCTTCGGTGAAGAGGCCAAGCGTATCTACGGTGAGATGATCCCGGGCCACCAGCGCGACAAACGCATTATGGTGCTCAAGCAGCCCATCGGCGTCGCGGCATCTATTACGCCCTGGAATTTCCCAAACGCGATGATCACCCGCAAGGCAGCGCCCGCGCTGGCCGCTGGCTGCTCCTTCGTGGCACGCCCCGCGGCGGAAACCCCGCTGTCTGCGATCGTGATGGGTGTTCTGGCTGAACGCGCGGGCATCCCCGCTGGCGTCTTCAACGTGCTGCCGTCGTCCTCCTCCTCTGCCGTGGGCAAGGAATTCTGCGAGAACCCCGCCGTGCGCAAGCTGACCTTCACCGGCTCAACCGAAGTCGGTCGCATCCTGCTGAAACAGGCTGCGGATCAGGTGATGAAATGCTCTATGGAACTGGGCGGCAACGCGCCGTTCATCGTATTCGACGATGCCGATCTGGACGCGGCGGTCGAGGGTGCGATCCTGTGCAAATTCCGCAACAACGGTCAGACCTGCGTCTGCGCAAACCGCATCTACGTGCAGGCTGGTGTCTATGACGCCTTCGCCCAGAAGCTGAAGGACCGCGTATCCAAGATGAAAGTCGGCGACGGCTTTGAAGAGGGTGTTGAACTGGGGCCGCTGATCAACTCCGATGCCTCTGAAAAGGTTAAGGAACACATCGAGGATGCGACGTCCAAAGGCGCCGAAATCATCCTGGGCTCAGCTGAAGAAAAGATGGGCGGAAACTTCCTTGCTCCGACAATCATGACAGGCGTCACGCAGGACATGGCCGTGTCCAAAGAAGAAACCTTTGGCCCCTTGGCCCCGCTCTTCAAGTTCGAGAACGAGGACGACGTCATCGCCATGGCCAACGACACGATCTTTGGCCTTGCCTCCTACTTCTACGCCAAGGATCTGAGCCGCGTGTACAAGGTGGCAGAAGCGCTGGAATACGGGATCGTCGGCGTCAACACCGGCATTATCTCAACCGAGGTTGCCCCCTTTGGTGGCGTCAAGCAGTCCGGCCTGGGCCGCGAAGGATCGCACCACGGGATCGAGGATTACCTCGAGATGAAATACGTCTGCATGAGCGTGTAAAAAAAAATTGGGCCGGCACGCCCCCGTGTGCCGGCCCTGCTGCATACTTCCGGCGGCAGCCCCCCACCGCCGGACACCCACGTGAAAACCTTTTTGGGTCTACTCCCCAAACCCGGTCGGTTTATTTGCGGGCATTCTTTTCGATCAGATCGTGAATCTGCTTGTCGTTCAGTTGCAGCCGGACAGTCGTTCCTTCTTTCGGACGCCCCTGTGCCCGCAGCGTCATCTTACGCGCATCGCAGTTGAACGGATATACGAGGTGAACGCGATATTCGACTTGGCCGTTCTTCAGACACTTGATGCGGGTGATGTTTCCGACATGCGACCCTTGCGAGGTCAGCAGCGCGGGGTTCGGCATGAAGCATTTTTTGCTTATCGCGGACTTGATATTCCGTTCGCCTACCGGACCGTCCCTCGGCGCGGTCGCCGTGCTTTGATTGCCGTTATCAGTATCCGTGTCGGTACTAGTATCAGTATCCGTGTCGGTATCTGTGTCGGTATCTGTGTCCGTGTCGGTGTCTGTGTCCGTGTCAGTATCTGTGTCTGTGTCGCTATCAGTATCGGTATCTGTGTCGGTATCAGTATCGGTGTCGCCTTTATCCGTCCCTTTGTCGCCGGTATCTTTCCCGTCATCCCCCTTCGAGACGTCACCGTTCGAGACATCGCCACCGTAGGATCCTCCTCCGGCGCTTACCGGTCCAGAGAGAGCGAGGACCATAACAGAGGTCGTTGCCAAAGCGCTCAATAATTTCAGCGTCACCATTTGCGTTTCCATCCTGTTATCAAAAAAGAGACCCCGAGCGAGCGGCGCCCACATCGAATTTTGTTAAAGCGTATCAATTTCTGGCTCTGACACGATGGAAAAATGGCAGGAATGAGGCATGATACTTGCTGATTACTCTGACACGACGCGAGGGGTATATCTGCTAACCACTTGAATTTGCTTCGTTTAAATGAGAACCTCATCGCTCAACCGATTGCGTGGCATCGCACGCATTATCTCTGGCCCGGCCACGGCGCTGTCCATCTGACATGATCAATGCAAAGAAACTGACTTCATTGTTCACTTAAATCCGGAACACTCAGGCGAATCTTCGCCAAAATGCAGCCCTGCTTTAGCAAGGATTCGCCGGAAATCGGGAAGCATTTTCAGCCGCGAAAATCTTTCTCACCGGTCTTGCCAAGGATTGACCTGCCAGCCGCGTCATACTCTTGTGATGCTGATGAAAACCGATGACAACACGCTGGCCCGTGCCGCTTCAGATGGGGACACCGCCGCCTTCGCCACGCTTATTGAAAGGCAGTATGACCGTCTGTTTCGTCTATGTTTTCGCCTGACCGGTTCCCGGACCGAAGCAGAAGACCTGTGCCAGGACATTTGCGCCGCCCTCCCCGGCAAGCTGCGCGGTTTCAGGGCAGAGGCCAGTTTTACCACATGGGTCTATCGGGTCTGCGTCAATGCCGCCCATGACCGACGCCGCCGCGCTGCGACCCATGCAAATGCGGCCAAAGGCTGGGGCGCTTGGGAACTTAACCGACGCGCAGCGGATGACGACACCGCCGAGGCCCTCGATTGGCTGAGTCAAGCCATGCGATCACTGCCTGACGACCTTCGTGATACCCTCGCCCTGGTTCTTGATGACATTACGCATCGTGAGGCCGGCGAGATCCTGAATGTATCTGAAGGCACGATCAGCTGGCGCATATCCGAAGCCAAGAAACACCTCGCAGCCCTGCGCCAGCAGGAGGAGACGCCATGAGCGACGACCTCGACGATCTGAAGCAAATGATGGATGCGGCAACGCCCCGCCCCGACCCCGACCGCAAGGCCGAGAACATCGCGCTTGCGCGAAAAAATTTCGATAATCTCCAAGAATTCTGGGGGCACACACGTCCTACTTCTGACCGCCCGGAAAAGGGCCTCATGTCAGGAGTACGGAAAGTGTTGAAAATCATGTCCTCACGCGGTGCCCTCACCGCAACCACCGCCCTTGTTGCGATCTATATCGCCATGTTGTCCCCATTGGGTGACCGGCTGATGCCCCAGAACCGCGCCGAGGCCCCTCTGCCCCCTGCAAAGCCAGCGGTTCTTACGGAAGCCTCCGATGCACAGACGCGGAGCAAGGCCGCGACAAGTGGTGCAGCACAAGAAGAAATGCTCGCACCGTTGGTCGAACCTGAGATGGCAGCAGACAGCATGGCCATCGCCCCCGCTCCTGCGGGCCGCGTGATGAGCAGCGACCCCGCGACCAGCTTTATCGTGGCAGAACCACCCGCCATCGTGTTTGAATCCGATACGGAAACTTTTGCCAACGCAGAGACGAACCCCGTAAAGGTCACGTCCGAGAACCCCGTTTCCACGTTTTCGATCGACGTCGATACGGCCTCTTACGCGGTGATCCGCAGCTCTCTTTCTCAAGGACAATTGCCGCCGCGCGATGCCGTCCGTGTGGAAGAGATGATCAACTATTTCACCTATGACTACATCGCCCCTGACGGCGATGCGGCTTTTCAACCGACGGTCTCTGTGTCGCCAGCACCGTGGAACCCCGATACCCAGATTTTGCAAATCGGGATCGAGGGGACAGCGGTTGAGATCGACGACAGGCCGCCCCTGAACCTTGTCTTCCTGATCGACACCTCAGGTTCGATGGAAGCGCCGAACAAGCTGCCGCTTCTGAAGCAAAGCTTCAGATTGATGCTGGGCCAGCTGCGTCCCGAAGATGAGGTGGCCATCGTGACCTATGCGGGCAGCGCGGGCCAGGTGCTTGCCCCGACACCTGCCTCTGAGCGGAGTACAATTCTGAATGCCCTCGAGAACCTGAGCGCGGGCGGATCGACCGCAGGTCAGGCGGGCCTGCAACAGGCCTACGCCACCGCTGCTCAGATGGCAGCCGAAGGTGAGATAAGCCGCGTCATCCTTGCCACTGACGGGGATTTCAACGTCGGCCTGAGTGATCCGGACGCGCTTGAGGCCTACATCGCGGAAAAACGTGAAAGCGGCACCTACCTCAGCGTTCTGGGCTTTGGCCGGGGCAATCTTGACGATGCGACCATGCAGGCGCTGGCACAGAACGGGAACGGTCAGGCCGCCTATATCGACACGCTGACAGAGGCGCAAAAGGTGCTGGTCGATCAGTTGAGCGGCGCGCTTTTCCCGATTGCCGATGACGTGAAGATACAGGTCGAATTTAACCCCGCCACCGTCGCGGAGTATCGCCTGATCGGGTACGAAACCCGTGCGCTCAAGCGCGAAGACTTCAACAACGACAAGGTTGACGCCGGGGACATCGGCGCAGGCCACCAGGTGACCGCGATCTATGAGGTCACCCCGGTAGGTTCCTCCGCAATCCTGAATGACGATCTACGCTATGGCACCGTAGCCCCGGCAAGCGGCGACAGTGATGAGCTTGCCTTTCTCCGCCTGCGCTACAAGGCACCCGGCGCGGAAACGAGCACCCTGATCGAAGAGCCTGTCGCGACAGAGGTGAGCGGCAGCGCCTCCTTTGCCACTGCCATCGCGGGCTTCGGGCAGCTTCTTCGCGGCGGCACCTACACAGGTGAATGGACCTATGCCGACGCCATCGCATTGGCCACTGAAACCAAGGGCGCGGATCCTTTCGGCTATCGCGCAGAGGCAATCCAACTGATGCGTTTGGCAGAGAGCCTTTCAGCCAATTGAAAGACAGGGCCGCAGAAGTGACACCTGCGGCCCCTTCACATCATGTGACCACCCGGCGACCATTCTGTGAACACACGGATGTAGTCGCCGGGAGACGATCCAGCCCAATAGACCCAGAGTTTGTGCGGGTCCTCGTCATCGATCCAGACCTGATCGCCTTCTTCCAGTCCTCGCAACTCGGTCGATAGATAAACAACCTCGTTGTTCGCCAGAAAATCCGTCGCCGCCATCGTATCCTGAAACGCCGCCACCCCAAGGATGGGCGCGTCGAAATAAACATATCCGTAGTGCCTGCCCCGCACGCTGTCGAAAAACACATAATGGCTGGCCACCGTCGTCCCGCCGGGAATGACCCCCATCTCTCCGCCGATGTCGACGCGGATCGCGCGGTCCAGAACGATATTCTGGTCCTCGTCGAAGGCATAAAGGTGATCAGTGTCAAAGGTGTCCTCGCCGACGGCAAAGACATCCTCAGGGTCCAGCTTCACAAACTGACCGGTGCCGCTTTGGCGCAGGATTTCACCGTCCAGCACCACCGCGCCGACAGGCCCGGCCGCACTCAATAGCATCGCAATTGCACTCGCTTGTCTGATCATTTCTGTCCCGCGTTTTGCTTGGAACATAGGCTACGCCAAGCGCAGTCGTCCGACCAGCGCCGCAAAGTAGGCTCGCAGCAAAGTTATTTCCGCAAAAGAAAAGCCCGGCGCTCTCGCACCGGGCTCACGAAGGTCAGTCTTGGGGACAGTTTCAGACCTTCTATCCGTCTTAGTTGACGGATTTCGCGTCCACGACGTCTTTCTCAATCGCCTTGACGTCGGACTTGATCTCAATTTGCCGTGGCTTCAGGGCTTCGGGCACCTGACGCTGCAGCTCGATGTGCAGCATGCCGTCGACATGGGCCGCACCGGTGACCTGAACGTGATCGGCCAGATGGAACCGACGCTCGAACGCACGGGTCGCAATGCCGCGATGCAGATATGTCTTGCCCTCTTCTTCCTCGGCCTTGCGGGCGGAAACGATCAGGGACTTGTCCCGAACTTCAACCGAAAGGTCCGCATCGGAGAACCCGGCAACCGCGATGGAAATACGATAGGAATCGTTATCCAGCTTTTCGATGTTGTAAGGGGGATAACTTGGTGTTGTACCATCAGTGCTTAGTACCCGGTCCATCATGTTGGCGATCTGGTCAAAACCAACGCTGGAACGGTAAAGCGGTGCAAAGTCAAAAGTACGCATGTTTTCATCCTCATAAGTGAGCGATCAAAGTTTCAGGCCTTCCACAACGGGACAGACCTTGTTTTTCAGTCCCAAGGCCCAATCATAGGCACCTCGGTATCGCTGATGTGGGGAGGATGGTGCGGGGTTTCAAGACCCCTTGGCAGTGACGAACTTTGCGCCTGTCGACGATTTGTTGCTACCAACACCCAAGCGACGCACTTTCGCTTTCGGCCTTGGTTTGTTTGCTCGCATCTGACGCTTGAGGTCGGCCACCAGCGCAGGCAGGATCATGGCAAAGGCAACTTCATGACCGGCATAGGTTCCACCACCAGAGATCACGGCGGCAATTTGCCCGCGTCCGTTTAGGTGGGTAAAGACCGGCGCGCCGCTTGAGCCAAATATCACATCACAATCAAGTGCGACAACGCGTTCAAGGCGTGCCAGCACCTGGCATTCGTTCTGGCGCGACAGCTGATCCGACCGACCGCGCCCGTACGATACGACGCTGACAGGGCCATTCGGCAATTGTCCCGCAAAAACTGCAAACGGATCAAGTTCATGCGACGGAATCGGCGCTTCCAACCGAACCAGCGCCAGATCATAACGCACGTTTTCCAGATCATAGCCGCGTTTCGGATCATAGCCTGTATGCGCTTCAATCTGCGCCACAACACGCCTTGCGGCGGGCGTGCCGTGGGTTAGTCCAGCCTGAAACATCAGGTCAGCCGGGGCGACCAGCGTCCCCGCCTCGCGATGATAAACGCAATGCGCTGCCGTCAGCACCAAGTCAGGTGCGATCAACGTGCCAGTGCAATAGGCACCCCGTGCGTTGTCCAGCCGCCCCACTGATTGCCAGGCCTTCGCCTCATTCTCGGTATTCAGCTTCCGCAGACTGGTTGATTGTGCTTGGGCCTGCGCGCCAGACAGCATCAAGGCAAACGCTATCACAGCGCCGGATATGAGAACGCGACCAATCACGGTTTGACAAATTTCGCTCCGGTACCGCTGTTCGCCTGACCAACGAAAACCCGTTTGCGGCGGGGGCCTTCACTCTCGAAGACCCCTTTTCCTGCTACCAACTCGGCTTGGAGAACAGCCAGCGTGGCACCCAAAGATGTACCCAAGGATACCCCCTGGCCATCAACCTCCGCCTTCGCCGACACCACCGAAACAATCTGGGCGACGCCGTCCGCAAAGATAAAGATCGGCGCACCGCTTGACCCAAAATCAACTGAACAAGAGGTCACGAGTACCCCTTCCTGCTGGGCAATGACCTTGCAGACTTCCTGCAATGAGGGTGCTTCTGACCGGTCCTTGGCATAGCTAACAACACCCACCGAATCGCCCGGACGCGGACGCGCTGCTGTGGAGAAGGGTTCGATCGTCGTGTTTCGAATGGGTTGCTGCAATTCCAACAACGCCAGGTCATTGCGCACACGGTCTGACGATACATCGCCATCATAGATGAAATCCGGATGTACAACCGCCCGACGAATATCGCGATATGCGCCTGCGCGACCGTTCCGCCAGCCAGCCAAAAACTGGACATTCCCGTGGTCGATACGTTGCTTGGTATCCCGGTCATACAGACAATGCGCCGCCGTCAGAACCAACCTAGGTGCAATCAGCGCGCCGGTGCAAAAACCGGTTCCACCAATATCAAGCCTGCCAACAGCCTCCCAGGCATCAGCATCTACACCTGATGTCAGTCGTTTGAGCCGCGCATCCTGCGCCAACCCGGCCGATCCGATCACCAGAATCATTAAAGAGAGGGCCATCCAGCGCCGCACAATTACATCCCGCAGTAAGTTACCCCGCAGGAACTACCGAAGACTTGCGGCAAAATTAGGGCAAATGTGTCATCTTAGGATCGGAATGTCCGATTTCGGCAAATTGTCGCCGCAGAGCGCTGGTGGCGTTGGTCCACCTGACGCCCAGTCCAAAAGCTCTACTGTATGCACAATCGGTACGGACGCACCCGACCCGATTTGCATCATGCACCCGATGTTGCCGGCCGCGATCACATCGGGGTTCTTGGCCTCCAGCGTGCGCACCTTCCGCTCTTTCAATTGCTTGGATATTTCTGGCTGCATCAGGTTATATGTGCCAGCCGATCCGCAGCACAGATGCGGGTCCGAAGGCTCCACCACCGTGAACCCTGCCTTTTTCAGCAAGTCTTTCGGGTACGTTTTGATCTGCTGGCCATGCTGCAATGAACAGGCCGCATGGTACGCAACGACCAATCCTTCGGGTACCGGCTCGTGCCGAATGTGGCGGTCTGTCCCGGCAATCATATCCTTGGCCGGACGAGGTGCCTCCTCTGCTGGCGCCTTATCTGCCAGCGCGATGAGGACTTCGGACACATCTTTCGCAATCGCAGAAACACGTTCCGCATCCGTTGCCAGACTTTCGTTGCGGAACATATGGCCATAGTCTTTTACCGTTGTGCCGCAACCGGATGTGTTGATCACGATGGCGTCCAGCCCGTCACCATCCATTTCCTTAACCCAAGCCCTGATGTTCTTGGCCGCTGTCGCATGGCTTTCCGCGGTCTTGCCCATGTGATGCGTGAGCGCCCCACAGCACCCCGCGCCCTCAGCGACCACAACCTCGCACCCCATCCGCGTCAGCAGGCGAATGGTCGCATCATTGATATCGGTATTCAGCGCCTTCTGGGCACAGCCGGTCATCAGCGCGACGCGCATGGTGCGCGGGCCTTCCGGCGCAAAGCTTTGGGGATCGTCGTTCCGGCTCACCGGCGGGATCGTCTTGGGTGCCATCTCCAACATCGCCCGCAGCCGCGCATCAGGCATCAGGCGGGCGAACGGCCGTCCGATCTTGGCCCCCAGCAACGCCACGCGAAACCGCATCGGATAGGGCAAAATGCGCGCCAGAATCCAACGCAGCGCCCTGTCCGTGAAGGGCCGCTTGTACCTTTGGTCAATGTACTCGCGCGCGTGATCGACAAGATGCATGTAGTGTACGCCCGAGGGGCAAGTCGTCATACACGCCAGACAGCTTAGACAGCGGTCAATATGCTTGACCGTCTTCTCATCCGGATCGCGGTCATTCTCCAGCATATCCTTGATCAGGTAGATCCGCCCTCGCGGGCTGTCCAGTTCATCCCCCAAAACCTGGTAGGTGGGGCATGTCGCAGTACAAAACCCGCAATGCACGCAGGACCGCAGAATCTCGTTGCTGCGCTGAATCGCCGGGTCGGTTAGCTGCTCTTGGGTAAATGTCGTCTGCATGAAATCTCCGAAAATCCTGAAGTTGGCAGGCTGCGTGCAGCCCTATCCCCGAACCAAGTTTGCCGATGCCAAACCAAACCACTGCACCGTCATTCGCGTCATGCGACGTTGGCAGCCCACCCTTGGCTTGATGGGTGCCGGCCGCCAAAAAGCGAATGGCCCAGCGGCCAAAAGTACCGCACAAAGAGAGGCAAATATCATTCTGCCGCTTCCATCAGCCTTGGATTGAAAATCCCTTTCGGGTCAAATTGCGCGCGCAATCCGGCTGTGAGTTTGGCCAAACCCGCTGCTTCGGGATGAAACACACCCAAGCGCCGACGTGTTTCTGCAGACCCCCGGATCAAGGTTGCATGACCGTCAAATGCCCCCAGCCGTGCGCGCAGATCTGTTCCATCGTCCATCCGAAGCCAAATCAGACCGCCAGCCCAGTCATAGAGATGGGCCAGCGCCCCTGCTTTCTCAGCCAGGGCTGGCCCGTCTGATGGTTTGCAGGACACGCGCCAGATATCCCCGTCTGCCCCGTGAAACGCCGCAACATCTCGCTGTGCATCCCAGAACGCGACGGAGCCTGGAGCATCAAGCACTGACATCTCTGACACCACTCCTGCCAACACCGCTTTGAGCGCGGCGATACGGTAGGCCACGCTTGCCTCAAACCCTTCGATCCGAAGGACGGTTTGACCAACGGCCGGATCATGCGCCGCACCGCTCACTTCAAAGGGACTGCCCATCGCCCGGCTCATCGCCGTGACGGCCGCCGCATCATCCAACCCATGCAGTACAAGACTGGCCTGTGTTTCGGGGCGTGGCAAAACCTTGAACGAAACCTCGCTCAACACACCCAATGTGCCGAAAGAGCCCGCCATCAGCTTGACCAGATCATAGCCAGTGACGTTCTTCATCACCCGGCCACCGTTCTTGACGATTGCCCCTTGCCCATCCACAAATCGTACGCCCAGCAGAAAATCCCGCGCCGCCCCAACAGAAATGCGCCGTGGCCCACTTACATTCGCGGCAAATATGCCGCCGATCGTTGGTTCACCCTTGCTTCCGATGATGCCGCGATGATCCACCGGCTCAAATGCCAACCGCTGGTTTTCCTTGGCCAGCGCCTTCTCGATCTCTGCCACCTGCGTGCCCGCTTGCGCCACCATGGTCAGCGCGCCCGGCTCATAAAGCGTGATGCCTTTCATAGCGGCGACTGACAGGATCTCGCCTTCGCCGGCCATGCCACGGGTTCCCCCACCGCGCACCGACAAAGGCGCCTTCGCATCCGCGACAAAGGCCGCAAGGTCTTGCTCAGTCTTAATTGTCATCTTCTTGGCCCTAAATCCTTTGGGGGTCCGGGGGCAAAGCCCCCGATCATCGCAGCGGGAAATCCTGTTGCGGTCTTATTCTGCCGCCATTGCCACAGAACGTCGCGCATCCGAGGCATCCAACGGGAACACCTTGGCTGGGTTCAGCAACCATTGCGGATCAAACACATCTTTCACCGCCATCTGCGCCTCCAGATCATCCGCCGCATATTGCACATGCATCAGATCACGCTTCTCGATCCCCACGCCATGCTCCCCGGTCAGACAGCCGCCCGCTTCAACGCACAGCTTCAGAATTTCCGCCCCGAACTCTTCACACAGCTCCAAGTCGCCGGGCTTGTTTGCATCGAACAGGATCAGCGGATGCATGTTCCCGTCGCCTGCGTGGAACACATTCCCGACTTTCAGGCCAAACTCCTCTGACATCTCACCGATCCGCCGCAGCACCATCGGCAGCGAAGACACCGGAATTGTCCCATCAAGACACATGTAATCATTGATCTGACCCATCGCGCCAAAGGCGGACTTGCGTCCCAACCAGATCTTCGCAGATTCCTCGGCGGACTTGCTTTCGCGCAACTCCACCGGATTATGCCTGCGCGCAATCTCCATGATCAGCCCCAGCTGATGGTCAATCTCGGCATCCGACCCTTCGACCTCAACGATCAGCAACGCCTCGCACATTGGATAACCTGCCTTGGCAAAGGCCTCCGTCGCTTCGATACAAGGGCGATCCATGAACTCGATCGCAACGGGCAGAACACCCGCCTTGATGATGTCGGATACGCAGGCACCCGCCACTTCGTTGTCGTCAAATCCCATCAGAACGGGCCGCGCGCCTTCGGGTTTGGGCAGAATGCGCAACGTTGCCTCCGTCACCACACCCAGCTGCCCTTCGGAGCCGCAGATCAGCCCCAGCAGGTCCAGCCCGCCCGCATCCAGATGGCCGCCACCAATCTCCACGATTTCGCCATCCATCATCACCATGGTGACGCCCATCAGGTTGTTGGTCGTCACACCATACTTCAGACAGTGCGCCCCACCCGAATTCATCGCGATGTTACCAGCAATAGCGCAGGCCAATTGCGAAGACGGGTCCGGCGCGTAGAAAAAGCCGTCCGCCTCGACCGCGCCGGTCACTGACAGATTGGTCCGCCCTGTCTGCACCCGGATGAGCCGGTTGTCGTAATCCGTTTCAATCACGTCATTCATGCGGGCAACGCCAAGTATCACGCAATCAGCCGTCGGCAATGCGCCACCGGCCAGTGATGTTCCCGATCCACGCGGGACCACCGGGACACCTTCCTGATGACAAATCCGCAGCACATCCGCGACTTCCTTGGTCGAGGACGGCAAGACAGCGACCATTGGCGGACACTTATAGGCCGTCAGCGCGTCGCACTCATAAGCGCGTGTTTCACGCTCGTGATGAATGACCGCATCCACCGGAAGCACGTCCAATAGCCGCGACACAACACGCTCTTTGCGGGCAATGATGGCTTTATTCGGTGTTGGCATTTCCATGGCGCGCCTCCTCTGGCAACCAATTTGGTAAACTTATATTACCAATTTTCCCCACTGGCAACAATCTTTGCCGACACGTAAAAGAATAGCATGAACTTCTCCTTCAGCCTTGATCTGTTTTCACCCCTCGATGTCGTCGCACTGGCGGTCCTTTTTACTGTCTGGCTCTTGATCGGCTGGCGGATTGAAACCGAGAGGTTCGCCAAACCTTCCGTATCCCGCATCATGGCTGGCTATCGTCGCGAATGGATGCAGCAGATGATCACGCGCGATCCACGCATCTTTGACGCACAGACCATCGCCACCCTGCGGCAGGGTACATCGTTTTTCGCGTCAACCAGCATGATCGCCCTTGGTGGAACACTTGCGCTCATTGGCAATGCCGACAACCTTGTCGATGTGGCCGAAGACCTCACTCTGGTCAGCCATCCCCCCATTGTGTGGGAGATCAAACTGCTGGTGATTGTGTTCTTTCTGACCAACGCGTTCCTGAAATTTGTCTGGTCCAACCGCCTATTCGGCTATTGTTCGGTCATTATGGCAGCTGTCCCCAACGACCCGACCGACCCCAAAGCCCCTTCGATGGCACGCAAGGCCGGCGAAGTGAATGTGACCGCAGCCCGCAGTTTCAACCGTGGTTTACGCGCTGTCTATTTCGCGCTGGCCACCGTTGCATGGTTGGGCGGGCCGCTCTTGCTGATAGCTGGTGCGCTTTTGACAGTGATCGTGATCTGGCGGCGGGAATTCGCTTCACAATCGCGTTCCATCCTCTTGGAAAAATAGTACAGTATTTTATATACCCCAAAGTATTAATGGCGTTAAACCCTTTGAAGGTGAGCCCAATGTTCAAACGAATTTTCTTAGCAACTGCGGTAATTTCCGCCCCGGCATTTGCCGACCCCCCTGTCATCAACGCCGTCAACGTGGAAAAGTCGGGCGGTGCATGGCGTTTTGACGTCACTCTGTCTCATGACGACACCGGCTGGGACCACTATGCAGACGGATGGCGTATTATCGATAGCGCCGGGAATGAGCTTGGGCATCGCAAGCTGGCCCATCCGCATGTGAACGAACAGCCGTTCACGCGATCATTGTCCAGCGTGCAGATACCCGACGATATCAGCGAAGTCGGCATTCAGGCTCGTGATAACATCACCGGCTGGGGTGGTGAGATCAAAATGGTAAAGCTCAAGTAAGACTAACTCGGCTGTGGCGCTTTGCCCTCAGACGCACCTTTGTCGAACACTGCCATCATTTCACGCCGCAGGCGATCGACATCCTCGTCCGCGGATACCTCTGGGTTGCAAATGAATGGCGGCAGAACTTCAATCCGAACCATACCGCTGTAGGGAAAGAACTTGCCTTTTGGCAGCAGGCGGTCGGAATTGAGGATAACGATGGGCCGGATCGTTCGGCCCGTCTCCCGCGCCACCAAAACCGCCCCTGCCTTGAACGCGCCAAGGCTCTCTGTCTTAGTGCGCGTCCCTTCGGGAAACAGAACCACAGACCGGCGCTTTGGCATCTCTCTAACCGCTTCGCTGAGCGTATCCATCGCGACCTTGCCACTGCGGCGGTCGATTTCCACCAGCCCCGCGCCTTTGAAACCGGTGCTGAGCAATTTGGCGTCACACAGTTCCTTCTTTGCCGCGAAGGTGAACCATTTCTGATCCGGCACCGCATCCATCAACGTGAACCCATCCAGATGGCTGCGGTGATTGATGACGATAACACTGCCCGTATCATCGCTCAGCTCTTGCTTGGCGGCCTCTGACATATCGACACGGATGCTCAACAACCACAAAAGCCGCGAACAGGCCCTTTTGACCAGTCGCCAGTACCAACCCCGAAAGCCCGGACGGCGCGCGCACAACAGCGGTACAAAGGCCACGAAGAGGAAATAGATCGGACCGAACAACAACAATACGCTGCGTTTAACCAATCGGATCGGAAGCGGGTCAAGCGCATGGCTCCCCTGAGCGCTGATGCGCGGACCGTTTAACATGGAAGCCTTACATTTACTGCTGCCCCTATCGAGAGGCATTGAGCCATGAAAAACAGTCGCGGGAACGGTCTCAATTCAGCTTCATGACATGCGCCAAACTGGTCGACTGGGATAGGTGCCCCACGCGATTCGGCTTCTATCTATGCTTTGAAGGTTAACATCAACGAAAAACGATGACGCAGGGGAAAGACGGTAAATAGTCCTCAGGTTCGGTGATAGGGACCACCCGCAAGAATAGACGCCGCACGGTATAATTGTTCGGCCAGCATCACCCGCACCAGCATATGCGGCCAGACCATCTTGCCAAAGGAAAGCGCGTGATCGGCACGGCCGCGCAAAGACTTGTCGATCCCGTCCGCCCCACCGATGACAAAGGCGATATCGCTGCGCCCCATCTCGCGCCAGCCCCCCAAGCGTGATGCGAAATCTGGTGAGGTTTCAACCTTCCCCCGTTCATCCAGAACGCACAAAAGCGCCCCCGATGGGAGCGCTTTCTCCAGCAAAGCGGCCTCTGCCGCCATGCCGCCACCCTTCTTGTCTTCGACCTCGATTACTTGAACGGGGCCAAGGCCCAGCGCCCGCCCTGTCCGGTCAAACCGGGTCAGATAATCGTCGATAAGGTCTTTTTCGGGGCTGGCCCGCAATCGGCCAACCGCACAGATATGTACGCGCATAAAGCGTCGTCAGAGCCGGGTCAGTTCGTGGATTGAGAGGTTTCGCCCCCGTCCATCCACATCTTCTCCAACTGATAGAACTCGCGCACCTCAGGCCGGAAGACGTGAACGATCACGTCGCCCGTGTCGATCAGGACCCAATCGCCGATGTCTTTGCCTTCGATCTTTGGCGTCCGGCCAAATTCATCCTTGATGTTCTGCGCCAGCTTTTCCGAGATCGAAGACACCTGCCGCGTCGACCGACCAGAGCAAATGACCATATAGTCACCAATCTCGGTCTTGCCGCGCAGATCAATCTGCACGATGTCTTCGGCTTTGTCGTCTGTCAGGGATTTCAGGATACTTGCCAGTAGTGCGTCACTTGTGGCTGTGTCCGAAGCAGCCGCTATCAGCGCTGTCTCAGGTTTCGCAGTTTCACGTGCGTCAGTTTGGATTGCCAGGACAATGTCCTCCTATGCAGCGCGCCGCCTTGCCCCGGCGCCGGGATGACCTCAGAATAACCATCCCGGTATGACATTTCAATGACAAGGCGGCGCGTGCGGCTATTACCAGCCGTCTTCTGTGATAATGTTGTCTTTTTGTGCACCAAGCTCTTTCAGCGCATCCCGGACATCATCGACGAACCCACCGGGACCGCACAGATAGAACTTCTGATCAAAGTTGCTCACATGCTTTTGCAGAAATGATTTGTCGACCTTGCCTGTTTCGAGCGTGTCACTTTCTTCGTCCGTGACGGTAAAGACGGTTTTCAGACCTTGGGTCGCCTCCCACTCGCCACGCATAATGATGTCATGCTCAGTCTTGTTCGAGAAGATCAGCGTGCAACCTTTGATATCGCCTTCACGGGCACGAGTTCGCAGAATCGGAATAAAGGGCGTGATGCCTGCCCCAGCAGCCAGAAACACGCCCGGCCCTTCGTCCTTAATGGCACCAAATGGCCCATCCAGCTTGGCCGTTGCCCCGGCTTTGAGCTCTGCCAACTGCTCGGTCACGCCGTCATGATCCGGATAGCTTTTGATGACGAACTCAAGATCATTGTCATCAGGTTGCGAGGTAAACGTGAACGGACGGCCTTCGTCGCGCCAACCTTCTGCGTCGATTGCAAGCTCAGCCGCCTGTCCAGGGGTGAATTCCAGGCCTTCCGGTCGGCTGAAGATATATCGGTTGGTATCATGCGTCAGCGGTTTGACGTCCTTGAGTACGATTGAATCGGTCATGATGTCTCCTTTGGCGGTCTAACGCCGTCGCAAAGGCACCGGTTCCCCTTGGTCTGCTTTGTCCGCTTGCGACAAGAGCGCACGCCATCCGGCATCAATCCGGTCCAGCGCGCTGATGTCCACGGCATCCGCGCTGTTCTGATACCGCCCGTCGGGCGTATCGTAGCCAAGCGCATCCTCCACTGCCCGCAAAGCCTGATATCGCTCATGGTCTAGGAAAGGGATCCTATTCCAGTTCAGGACATTCTCTGGCGCAGCCCTTGTAAACAGCAATGAGGAATCGTCCTGCGACAGGTTCAGGCAAGCGCACCCTTGTTCTGCGGCAATCAGCGCCAGCCGTGCGGATTTTGCCCCCAAATCCCGCAGCGAAATATCCTCTCTCAACGGATCGGGCGCGCCGGTGCCGTAGAAATGCGTGTTTCCGGTTTTGGGATAGACCATGTCGCACCCCATGAATGCCATCACTCGTGGCTTAAGCGCGGCCAGCGCCCAATAGGCCGTGGTATAGGCCATGGTCGCACCCGCATGGACGAAACCGCCATACAGGTTCTGCGCCGGTACAAACTCATCCGCCTCGACAATTCTCTGGGTTTCATTCAATTCCGGCGGTCTTTTTTTAGGCGGAAAATCCTCTGGATATACCAGTACATCCCAATCGGGCCGTACACGCCACGCGTTGTTCATCACGATGATCTGATCAAACCATTCGCGCGGCCACTCTTCGGCCGCCCGGACATTCGGACCGCTGCCAAGAATCAATAGTGCCGGTCCCTCATTAGTCACATCATGCGCCCCCAACTTGTTGGGCGTGACCTAGACCGACACCCTGCCGAGGCAAGTCACTCTGCCTGCGCGCCTTTGTTTGACACTGACAGCTTGCTGTCCTCCAACATGAGAACCTCGCGCTGTGGGAACGGAATGGAAATATTATGCTCCTGAAACGCATCCCACAGGGCAAGGTACACATGCCCCCGAATATTGGTCAGTCCACCGGTTGGGTCCTTGATCCAGAACCGCAGAATATAATCCACGCTGCTGTCGCCAAAGCCCACGATATGACACACCGGCGGCTTGAAACTCAGCACGCGGTCCACGCCAGACGCGGCCTCGATTGCCAGTTTGCGTACCTGATGCGGGTCATCGCTGTAGGCAGTGCCAAAATAGATATCAAGCCGGACGAAATCGTTGGAATGCGACCAATTCACCACCTGCCCGGTGATCAGGTCCTCGTTCGGGATCAGGTATTCCTTACCGTCCCGCGTCACCACAGAGGCATAGCGCGCGCCCAGCGTCTGTATCCAGCCAAAGGTATCCCCAAGGCTGATCACGTCGCCCGGCTTGATCGACTTGTCCAAAAGGATGATCACCCCCGACACAAGGTTGGACACCACCTTTTGCAAACCGAAACCAAGGCCAACACCGATGGCACCCGACAGCACCGCAAGCCCCGTCAAATCGATACCGACCGCCTTGACCCCCATGAAGAAGGCAAAGCCATACAGCGCCAGTTGCACGCCCTTGACCGCAAGCACCTGCATCGAGGGACTGATCTCGTCGTTGCGGCGGATCGTACTGGCCGTGGCCTGACTTGCCAGCCGTGCCAAGGTCATCAGCACGCCGATCACCACCAGCGCTGTGATCAGCGTCAACAGCGACAGGCGGAAATCGCCCACCGCCAAGGCGATGCGATCAAGGAAAGCCGCTACATCGTCTGACACATTCAGCAAATAAAGCGTGGCATAGATCCAAAGCGCCCATGTCACGATGCGCCTAAGCGGACGATTGCGCACCAGCCGTGTAGCAAATGCGATACCAACCCAGACCGCCGCCAACGTCGCCGCCAAACCGATCAGATAGGACCGCGACGGCCAGGTGATGTTCTGCATCACGGAATAAACGCCCCAGGCCAGCGCCGCGAACCAGATCAGGCCCAGCTGCCGCTTGATCTGGACGATCATGCGCAGTTGCCATTTCTCCCAACCATCGCGGGACCGCACCCACCGCTGCAACAGGTTTCCGGTGCTTCCGTGCAAAAGCCAAGCCACAATGGCCAACACGATCAGGATCAAGACCTGGTTCTGTCGCCAGCCGGGAGTGATAACGCCTGAAATAAAGGAAAGAGCAGAGACCCAGAAACCCTCAAGGGTGACCAGAAAATCGGCAAAAGGGTCCGTGGCTTCGTCCATCGCGGCTCCTGTTTTTTAGAATCGTCGCATGATTGAATTGGACCCGCAACCCTCTGACCCTTGCGGGACAGGTCTTTGACGGCTATCTCATCCCCCATGAAAAAGGTTTTCGACTCAAGTGACCGCGCGCGTCTGCGCGAACGCTTTTTTGGCGCCACGCACACCGTGCTGGCACGCCTATAATCTGCCTGCCGCACAACCTGCGGCCTCTGATGCTTTTCTCTAGACCATTCAACATACGGGAGAGGACCCATGTCCCCCAAAACGCTCTATGATAAAATCTGGGATGCCCATGTCGCGCACGAGGCCGACGATGGCACCTGCCTTCTCTATATCGACCGCCATCTGGTGCACGAAGTCACCTCGCCACAGGCCTTTGAAGGTTTGCGCATGACAAACCGCACCGTGCGTGCGCCGGACAAGACGATTGCGGTGCCGGACCATAACGTGCCCACCACGCTGGACCGCGCCAATGCCGCGACCATGACCGAAGACAGCCGCATTCAGGTCGAAGCACTCGACAAGAACGCCAAGGATTTCGGCATCCACTACTACCCTGTGTCAGACGTTCGTCAGGGCATCGTGCACATCGTCGGCCCCGAACAGGGCTGGACCCTGCCGGGCATGACCGTCGTCTGTGGCGACTCACATACCGCCACACACGGCGCCTTCGGCGCGCTGGCCCACGGCATCGGCACGTCCGAGGTTGAACACGTTCTGGCCACACAAACGCTGATCCAGAAGAAATCCAAGAACATGAAGGTCGAGATCACGGGCAAGCTGCGTCCCGGTGTCACAGCCAAGGACATCACACTCAGCGTCATCGGGACCACCGGCACAGCGGGCGGCACCGGCTATGTCATCGAATACTGCGGCGAAGCGATCCGCGATCTGTCGATGGAAGGCCGCATGACCGTCTGCAACATGGCGATCGAAGGCGGCGCGCGCGCCGGCCTGATCGCGCCGGATGAAAAAACGTTCGAATACTGCATGGGCCGCCCCCACGCGCCGAAAGGTGCACAATGGGAAGCCGCGCTTGCATGGTGGAAGACACTCTATTCAGACGATGACGCGCATTGGGACAAAGTGCTGACGATCAAGGGCGAAGACATTGCACCGGTCGTCACATGGGGCACCTCGCCCGAAGATGTGCTGCCGATCACCGCTTCCGTTCCTGCGGCCTCCGACTTTAAGGGCGGCAAGGTCGACGCCGCCCAGCGCTCGCTTGATTACATGGGCCTTACCGCCGGCACCCCGCTGAAGGAAGTCGAGATCGACACCGTATTTATCGGCTCCTGCACCAATGGCCGGATCGAGGATCTGCGCGCCGCTGCAGAAATCCTCAAGGGCAAGAAGATCGCCGTGAAACGCGCCATGGTCGTTCCCGGTTCGGGTCTTGTCCGCGCACAGGCCGAAGAGGAAGGCCTTGCCGACATCTTCAAGGAAGCCGGTTTCGAATGGCGTCTGGCAGGATGCTCCATGTGTCTGGCAATGAACCCAGACCAGTTGCAGCCGGGTGAGCGCTGTGCCGCGACCTCAAACCGCAACTTCGAGGGCCGTCAGGGCCGCGGTGGCCGCACGCACTTGATGTCCCCTGCGATGGCAGCGGCAGCGGCAATCACTGGCAAGCTGACCGACGTCAGAGAGCTGATGTAAGGCGCGCGTCAAACAACCAACCCAGCACCACACCACGTGGTGCCCCGAATTCAGGAGTTCATAATAATGGACAAATTCGAAACACTCACCGGGATCGCGGCACCCATGCCGCTGATCAATATCGACACCGATATGATCATCCCCAAGCAGTTCCTTAAGACCATCAAGCGGTCTGGCCTCGGCGTGAACCTCTTTGACGAGATGCGCTATGACGACGATGGCAAGGAGATCCCCGATTTCGTGCTGAACAAACCGCAGTACCGCGACGCTGAAATTCTTGTCGCAGGCGACAATTTCGGCTGCGGCTCGTCGCGCGAACATGCGCCTTGGGCCATCAAGGATTTTGGTATTCGCTGCGTCATTGCACCGTCCTTCGCGGATATCTTCTTCAACAACTGCTTCAAAAACGGGATCCTGCCCATCGCGCTGCCACAAGAGCAAGTCGATGTGCTGATGAAAGACGCTGAAAAGGGTGCCAACGCCCGTATGACAATCGACCTTGAGGCCCAGACCGTGACCTCATCCGATGGTGAAGTGTTCTCTTTCGACGTTGATCCGTTCAAAAAGCACTGCCTGATGAACGGTCTTGATGACATCGGTCTTACAATGGAAAAGGCTGCCTCCATCGATAGTTACGAGGCAAAGGCCAGCCAGAGCCGCCCTTGGGTTTAAGCACTGGTTAACGAAAGCGCGCCAGCGCAAAGAGAATATCACTTGAAGATTAGTGGGCACCCGCGCGGTGCCCACAAGATGTTGCGATCTGCCTCTTTCCTGCCCAGAAATAGATGCAAGAACGCACCACCCTTTCCCTGAAATCGCCCAAGCTTTTGAGGATCGTTAACCAGTGACTTGAGCACTGAGGCGAAAGAAGGCACAAATTGGGCAAGAATGAGGCAGGCTCCCACTTCCCATGGGGGCAACAAGTTGGAACAAGCTCGCGGCAACGTATCGCGGCTGGCCAGTTTGGAAGGGTAGAAATGTGATTGGACGGATGACAGGCGCCGCCGTGCGTGGTCTGCTGGTGGCCCTATCGATAGCCACGCCGGCACTTTTGCTGCCCGGCATTGCTGCGGACTCCAGCCAGATCACCGTCCTTGTTGCCCTGCTTGCGGGGTTTCTGACCTTTACCGAATACAATTCGAACTTCCCCAGCATCGTGGAATTTCGCGATGCGCCGCCCTTCAATCGGCTCCGCTTTACATCATTGTTCCTTACGGTCCTCAGCCTGAGTGCGATCCTGCGCGGGCTGACGGAACCCTCGACTGTAACCACCGCCCTGACGTCCATCGGGACGATCCTCGGCAACGCTGTTGATTTCCCCTATTCCCCCGTGCGCCTTGTCGTGGTGATGCTTCCTGCTGATACAGACAGTCAAATTGTGTCGATTGTGCGCACGTCGGCTGGTATCGCCTATCTGTCATCACTTGCTGCGATGGTCGCGTTTTTCGTGCTTGTGCGTGTGATGGGTTGGCCTGCGCGGCGCGGTGCTTTCAACGTCTGGGTCAACCTGCCACTTTTCGACCCTACCGCCGGTGGTGACGTCCTTGAACGCCTTCAGCGGGACGCGCGCGTTAACATCACCCTTGGCTTCCTGTTGCCCTTCATCATCCCTGCGGTGGTCAAGGCAGGGTCGGATCTGATAGACCCGATTTCAACTGAGAACCTGCAAACCATCATCTGGACGCTAACCGCATGGGCCTTTCTTCCCGCAAGCATGATCATGCGCGGCATCGCCATGGCACGGGTGGCAGAGATGATCGAAGACAAGCGCCGCCGGACCTATGCAAACGCCGAGGCCGAAGCCGAAGGCAGTATGCAAACGGCCTGATCGCCTTTTGCATCAGTCTTCTGGCCGGGACGATCTGCGCCGCTGAAACCCTCCGGGTCGCAACCTTCAACACAGAACTGTCCCGCAAAGGTCCCGGCCTCCTGCTCCGGGATATCGCGCGCGCAAATGATCCCCAGATCAATGCGGTGATCGCCGAAATCCGCAAGGCCGGTCCGGATGTGATCGCCTTGCAAGGTTTCGACTTTGATCTTGAAAACACCGCACTTGAGGCCTTTGCAGTTGCACTGGAGGCGCAAGGCCAATCTTATCCCTATTTCTTTGCTGCTCCCCCTAACGCCGGATTGCAAACAGACCTGGATCTGGACGGTGACAACCAACTTGGCGGACCCGGAGATGCGCAAGGCTATGGCCGCTTCTTTGGGCAGGGCAGCATGGCGATTATGTCCCGGTATCCCGTTCTGACGGCAGAGGTTGAGGATCATTCACAGCTGCTGTGGCGCAAACTGCCCAATGCCCTTCTGCCGGAAATGGCCGGCAAGCCGTTTCCAAGCGAAGAGGCGCTTGAGGTTCAACGTCTCTCGTCTCATGGCCATTGGATTGTCCCCATCCTGCATCCGGTTTTTGGACGGGTCAGCATCCTGACCTATCATGCGACCCCACCTGTGTTTGACAGAGCCGAAGACCGCAATGGCAAGCGCAATCACGATGAAACAGCCTTTTGGGTACACTATCTGAACGGCAGCTTTGGCGGCCCTCCTGACGGGCAATTCTTGTTAGTAGGGGATGCAAACCTTGACCCACAGGGCGGGGATGGGCGCGGTCAGATCATGGCAACGCTGCTCTCGCACCCCATGCTTCAGGACCCCCTGCCGGATCTTGAAACAGTCATGTGGCAGCAGACCGGTCCGTTGCGGGTGGACTATGTCCTGCCGTCTTCGGACTGGAAGGTCATCGACGCAGGCGTGATGCCGATCAACCCTGCCGCCAGCCGCCATGCGCTGGTTTGGGTGGATGTGACGCGCTAGCCGTTCTTGACCCTTCCCCATCGTCACGCTAGGCCCCTCAAAACATCTGATCTCAAGGAGCGACCCATGTCCAACCCGACCCTTCTTATCCTTCCCGGTGACGGCATTGGCCCCGAGGTAATGGGCCAGGTCACGCGCGTCATCGACTGGTTCGGTGAAAAACGCGGATTGGCGTTCGACGTGGAAGAAGACCTTGTGGGCGGCGCAGCCTATGATGCCCACGGCACACCATTGCATGATGACACGATGGCAAAAGCGCTTGAGGCGGATGCCGTTCTGCTGGGTGCTGTGGGCGGGCCCAAGTACGATGATCTGGACTTCTCGGTAAAGCCAGAGCGCGGCCTGCTGCGCCTGCGCAAGGAGATGGACCTGTTTTCGAACCTGCGTCCGGCGCAGTGCTTTGATGCACTGGCCGATTTCTCATCGCTGAAAAAAGACATCGTCGCGGGCCTCGACATCATGATCGTGCGCGAACTGACCTCCGGCGTCTATTTCGGTGAGCCGCGTGGCATCTTCGAAGAAGGCAACGAACGTGTGGGCATCAATACCCAGCGCTACACCGAAAGCGAGATCGACCGCGTGGCACGCTCCGCCTTCGAACTGGCCCGCCGCCGTAACAACAAGGTCTGTTCAATGGAAAAGGCCAACGTGATGGAAAGCGGTATCCTGTGGCGCGAGGTCGTCCAGAAGGTACACGACGAGGATTACCCGGATGTCGAGCTGAGCCACATGTACGCCGACAACGGCGCCATGCAGCTTGTCCGCGCGCCCAAGCAGTTTGACGTTATTCTCACCGACAACCTGTTCGGCGACATCCTGTCTGACTGCGCCGCAATGCTGACCGGGTCGCTGGGCATGCTGCCGTCTGCGTCGCTGGGTGCACCCAATGCCGAAGGTCGGCCAAAGGCACTCTATGAGCCCGTGCATGGTTCGGCCCCTGACATTACCGGTCAGGGCAAGGCCAATCCGATTGCCTGCATCCTCAGCTTCGCGATGGCCCTGCGCTATTCGTTCGATCAAGGGGATGAGGCGACGCGACTGGAGCAAGCGGTAGAAAAGGTGTTGGCGGATGGCGCACGCACGGCTGATCTGATGGGTCCAGAGGATGGCACACCGATCAGCACCTCCGAAATGGGTGATGCAATTCTGGCGGCACTCGACGCGAGCCTCTGAGCCTTTTCAAACGGCACACAGAAAGGCAGCCTTTGCAGGCTGCCTTTTTTCATTCCATAACCTTATTTGCCAGTCTGCATATGACGGCCTATGTCTCGGACAGATACTTTTTCACAAGGATGCGACGAGGTGGCAGAGGCACCGACGAGACAAGACCCCTATGACCTTTTCATCATCGGGGGTGGCATCAACGGATGCGGCATCGCGCGGGATGCCGCAGGGCGTGGCATGTCCGTCGCTCTGGCCGAAATGAACGATCTTGCCTCGGCAACCTCTTCAGCCTCGACCAAGCTGTTTCACGGTGGTCTGCGGTATCTGGAGTACTTCGAGATTAATCTTGTGCGCCACGCGCTGGAAGAACGCGAAACGCTGCTGAAGGCGATGCCGCATATCTCGTGGCCCATGCGCTTTGTTCTGCCTTACCACAAGGAGATGCGGTTCGAGGGCGGCACCCCGACATCGCGCATTCTGAACATCGTAATGCCATGGACACGCGGCCGCCGACCAGCGTGGCTCATCCGGCTTGGCCTGTTCCTGTATGACAACCTCGGGGGCCGCAAGATCCTGCCCGGGGCCAAAACGATCTCGCTCAACGGCACAGCCGAAGGCGCGCCACTGCAACCACAATACCAAAAAGCGTTCGAATATTCCGACTGCTGGGTCGAGGATTCGCGCCTTGTCGTGCTGAACGCCCGCGATGCCGAAGAGCGCGGCGCCGACATCATGCTGCGCACCAAGGTTGTGTCAGCCGCACGCGAAGGCGATCTGTGGGAAATCGTCACTGAGACGGCCTCAGGCGAAACCCAAACGCACCACGCCAAGATGCTGATCAACGCTGGTGGCCCTTGGGTCGGCAACATCATTCAGAGTAAGGTACGCGTGAATTCGACCGAAGGCGTGCGGCTGGTTCGCGGCAGCCACATCGTGACACCCCGCCTTTATGACCATGATAAATGTTACTTCTTTCAGGGCACCGACGGCCGGATCATATTCGCGATCCCCTACGAGACGGACTTTACCCTGATCGGCACCACCGACGCAGATCACGAAGACCCTGACCAGAAGCCTGTCTGCACTCCTGAAGAGCAGAGCTATTTGCTTAACTTCGCCAATACCTACTTCAAGCGGCAACTCACGGATGCCGATGTTGTCTGGACCTATTCCGGCGTGCGTCCGCTGTATGACGATGGCGCAAGCTCCGCTGCCGCAGCAACACGGGATTACACGCTGAAGGTCGAGGCAGCCGGTGGTGCGCCCATCCTGAATATTTTTGGCGGCAAGATCACGACCTACCGCAAGCTGGCCGAAGACACGATGGACAAGGTCGCGCCTTTCTTTCCCGACATGCCGGGCCACTGGACAGCAGAAGTCCCCCTGCCCGGCGGCGATTTCGGCGTGAGTGAGGTCGATGCCCTGATCGCCAAACTTCAGGCTGACTTTGGCTTTCTTGATCCAAAATGGGCCAAACGCCTGATCCGCGCCTACGGTACGGAAAGCTGGGATGTGTTGGGCGACGCCAAATCAAGGGAAGATCTTGGAATCGACTTTGGCGCAACCCTGACCGAAGCCGAAGTCCGTTGGCTCATGGCACGTGAATATGCCCGCACCGCGGATGACGTCCTTTGGCGGCGCAGCAAGCTGGGCCTGCGCCTGACCCCGGATCAGGCAAAAACGCTGGACGACTGGATGGCAGCGGCCTAACACTTCTGCCCCGCGGCAGTGGCCACTGCGCCTAAGAAAAGAAAGGTCTGACATGAGCCATATCCTTGCCATCGATCAGGGCACCACGTCCTCGCGCGCGCTGGTGTTCGACAGGGACATCAAGGTGACAGCAAACGCGCAGCAGGAGTTTCAGCAGCACTTCCCCAAAAGCGGCTGGGTTGAACATGATCCCGATGACCTCTGGCAGACCACCATCGACACCTGCCGGGACGCAATTGCGCAGGCAGGTCTGACCGCAGGCGATATCGCCGCCATCGGCATCACGAACCAGCGCGAAACCACCGTCGTTTGGGACGCAAAGACAGGCAAAGCCATCCACCGCGCCATCGTCTGGCAAGACCGCCGCACCGCAGACTATTGCCGCAGCTTGCGCGAGGACGGCCATGACAAGATGATCACCGCAAAAACCGGCCTGCTGGCCGATCCGTATTTTTCCGGCACCAAGTTGAAATGGATCCTCGATCACGTCGAGGGCGCGAGGGACCGCGCCGCCAAGGGAGAACTGCTTTTTGGCACGGTCGACAGCTTCCTGATCTGGAAGCTGACAAATGGCGCGGCCCATGTCACCGACGCGACCAACGCTGCACGCACCCTGCTCTATGATATTCACGAGGGCCGCTGGAGCAGCACGATCTGCGATCTTTTCGATATTCCAATGGCGATGCTGCCAGAGGTCAAGGACTGCGCGGCGGACTTTGGCATGACGGCACAGGAACACCTTGGCGCAAGCCTGCCGATCATGGGCGTCGCCGGAGACCAGCAGGCGGCGACTATCGGGCAGGCCTGTTTTGAACCCGGCATGTTGAAATCAACCTATGGCACCGGTTGCTTTGCCCTTCTCAATACCGGCGATACGCCTGTGACCTCCCATAACCGCCTGCTGACGACCATCGCCTATCAGATGGACGGCAAGACCACTTATGCGCTGGAAGGGTCAATCTTTGTCGCCGGGGCCGTCGTACAATGGCTGCGGGACGGGCTGCGCATCATTCAGAACGCCGCCGAAACCGCTGATCTGGCTGAAAAGGCAGACCCGCAGCAGGACGTCATCATCGTTCCCGCCTTCACTGGCCTTGGCGCCCCCTATTGGAACGCGGAGTGTCGTGGTGCTGTCTACGGCCTCACCCGCAGTTCCGGCCCCGCCGAATTTGCACGCGCCGCCCTTGAAAGTGTCGGTTTCCAAACCCGCGACCTGCTGGAGGCCATGCGCGCAGACTGGCAAGGCCATGGCGCAGACGCCACTTTGCGTGTCGATGGCGGGATGAGCGCCAGCGACTGGACCATGCAGTTCCTGTCAGACATCATCGACGCGCCAGTAGACCGCCCCGAAGTATTGGAGACCACCGTCATGGGCGCCGCCTGGCTCGCCGGACAGCGCGTGGGGCTTTACCCGGACATGGCTGGTTTTGCGAAAAGCTGGGCAGTGGACCGGACTTTTACACCCGACATGGACGATAAGACACGCAGTAAGCGGTATGCGGTATGGAAGCGGGCGGTGGAGGCGACCTTGTCGGTGTAGTCGGAGGTGGTCCATGTGGCGTTATACAAGTCGAACCCATCCTGTTTTGCACCTCGGACCTCACCAGGTCGGGTCATCGTCACGATTTGGAACAAGAGCGCGTCTTTGATCACACCTGCACCCGTGTAAGCGTCGAGATCGCGCAGAAATTGCCCGAACACCTTCTTGTCTGTGATGGCGGGGCGGTTGGTCACTTTTTCAGGAAGCAAAGCGCCTTTCACAGCTTGCGTCGGACCGTTCTCCGCCCGCAAGGTGACAATCGCCAATCGAATGACCGCTGAAAGTGTTCCACGAAACTTCTTTGCCGTCTCGCGCCGTCCGCTGTGCTCAACCTTCTTCAGGAGATGCAGAATTTTAGCCGAGGTGATCTCATTGATTCACCGGTGGTGAAGCGCTTCCGCTAGTGTATGCAAATGCCAGAATTTTCTTCCGAACGCTCGCATCTGCCAGCTCTCGGTCATAGGCCTGTTGAATGAACTCTTCGCCAACAAGCAAGAAAGTGTTGCGTGCTTGGGTCTCAGCTTCGATCTGCGCCAGACGTTTCTCGACGGCAGGATCACCACCTTCGCAACCAACTCCCCGGCTTCATCGCGCTTCCTCCGCGCGTGTTGCAGCGTCACAGCCGGGTACGCCCAGTGTGAGAGCAAGCGCTCCTTGCCGAAGTGACGACACTTCTATTGCCATCGTTTTGAACCGTTCGGCTTCACCAACAGGATCAATCCGCCGCCAGCCAGCTTGTATGACTTATCGCGACTCGCTGTATTCTTGATCTTCAGGTCTGTCAGAGCCATTGGGGGTATCAACCTCGCGCTGGGGGTATTGACCCCCGTTTGATACCCCAAATGGTCTGGTTTTCGGGGGTATCGAGTGTTCTTCAATGTTCAGATTGATACACTAAAACGACAAAAAACTCAATGATTTTGAGCTCTTATGATCATCTATGTTCCGGAAAATTGGTGCCCAGGAGAGGACTCGAACCTCCACACCGTTGCCAGTACTAGCACCTGAAGCTAGCGCGTCTACCATTCCGCCACCTGGGCAGGTCACGTGAGGCGGTGATCTAAGCGGGACACGCGCCGCTGTCAATTGCAATTTGGCGGAAAACTCCAGTTCTTTGGGGGCGTACGACGGCCGCGTCGGATTTGTCGCTTGTCCGATGCAGGGCGGAACGGTACACCCGCGTTGTCTTCATGCTTATCGGGAGCCTCACCATGTCCAAGCTTGTTACGATCTACGGCGGATCCGGGTTTGTCGGGCGCTACATTGCACGGCGAATGGCCAAGGCGGGCTGGCGCGTACGTGTGGCGGTGCGGCGTCCGAACGAAGCCCTGTTCGTAAAGCCCTACGGCGCTGTGGGACAGGTTGAACCTATCCTGTGTAACATTCGTGATGATGATTCCGTACGGTCCGCGCTGATGGGTGCGGATGCGGTTGTGAACTGCGTGGGTATCCTGATTGAGAGCGGCAAGAACAAGTTCGACACGGTGCAGGCTGAAGGACCGGCGCGGATCGCGCGGCTTGCGGCTGAGAACGGCGTAAAGCGGATGGTTCAGATTTCTGCCATCGGTGCGGATATGGATGCAGAAAGCGACTATGCCGCCACCAAGGGTGAGGGCGAGGCGGGTGTGCTCAAGTACATGCCTGACGCGGTCATCCTGCGACCCTCGATCGTGTTCGGCCCAGAAGATGATTTCTTTAACCGCTTTGCGGGCATGACCCGGATGAGCCCCGTCCTGCCCGTGGTTGGTGGCGATACGAAGTTTCAGCCTGTCTATGTGGATGACGTGGCCCGCGCGGCTGAGATGGGCGTGACGGGCGCTGCACCCGCCGGGATTTACGAGCTTGGCGGGCCTGAGACGGATACCTTCCGTGGTCTGATGCAGCGGATGTTGCACATCATTCACCGACGCCGGTTGATCCTGAACATGCCGATGTGGATTGCACGGATCATGGCGTTTGGCTTTGACATGCTGCAGGCCGTGACCTTTGGCCTGATCTCCAATGGCATGCTGACCCGCGATCAGGTCAAGAACCTGGCCAAGGACAATGTGGTGTCTGAGGGCGCAAAGGGGTTCGATGATCTGGGCATTCACCCCGTGGCCATGGAATCTGTCCTGCCGGATTATCTGTGGCGCTTCCGCCCGTCTGGCCAGTATGACGCCATCAAGGAATCGGCACAGAACCTGCGCAACGGCTGATGGACGGCTCCACAACCTTGGTTGCTGCCTTTCTGGGCCTCCTGGAAGGTCTGACGGAGTTTATTCCGGTGTCGTCCACCGGGCATTTGTTGCTGGCTGGTCATTTCCTTGGATTCCAAAGCGCCGGCCGCACGTTCGAGGTGGTGATCCAGCTGGGTGCGGTTCTAGCAATTCTTACGATTTATGCCGGACGGTTGCTGGCTGTTTTCCGGGCAGCACCGCATGATCCTGTAGCGCGGCGATTTATTCTGTCTGTACTGGTTGCATTCTTGCCTGCTGTCGTGATCGGCGTGTTGGCGCATGACTTTATCAAGACGGTGCTTTTCGAAACGCCAATGTTGATTGCCGTGATGCTGATCTTGGGCGGTTTCATTCTTTTGGTAGTCGACAGGATCGCGCCTGAGCCGCGCCATGACGATGCGATGCGATTCCCTTTGCCGATGGCGCTCAAGATTGGCTTCATTCAGTGTCTTGCGATGATCCCGGGGGTCTCTCGTTCAGGGGCGACGATTGTTGGCGCACTGATGCTGGGGTCCAGCAAACGGGCTGCAGCTGAGTTCTCGTTCTTTCTGTCGATGCCCACGATGGCCGGTGCGTTCGCCTATGATCTATACAAGAACAGGGACGTCCTGGACGCGACTGCATTGAATGAGATCGCCATAGGCTTTGGAATGGCGTTCATCTCGGCCGTGCTCGTCGTCAAGTGGTTGCTGGGGTATGTCAGCAAACATGGATATGCCCTGTTTGGCTGGTGGCGAATCGTCGTAGGCGGCGTGGCGCTGATTGCTTTGTTGGCTGGATTTTAACACATAGGTCCGATTCGGACTTAAAAATGGTCAGAGTCCCTGCCTCTTTGACCTTTCCGCGGTATCTATTCGCAATATAGGTCATCATTGCTGTCTTTTATTCCGCTTCAGCCTCATATACTCGGTGCATCTGGAAAGTGTGACCGGAGGATGACGCCATGGCAGAGCAGCCGATGCTTAAATTTGTAAATATCGACCGGGACATGCCGGAGAAGCGTCCGCCTGATTTGCGCCGGACGGATTTCAAAGAGATTTACGCCGAGTATGCGGATGCCAAGGCTAAAGAACAGGCAAGCCGCTGCAGCCAATGTGGCGTGCCCTACTGCCAAAGCCATTGTCCGCTGCACAATAACATTCCTGACTGGCTGCGTCTGACCGCAGAGGGCCGCTTGCAAGAAGCGTACGAGATCAGCCAGGCGACGAACACCTTCCCCGAAATCTGCGGCCGGATCTGTCCGCAGGACCGTCTGTGTGAAGGCAACTGCGTGATTGAACAGTCGGGCCATGGGACTGTTACCATCGGATCAGTCGAAAAATACATCACAGACACCGCGTGGGAAGAAGGCTGGGTCCTGCCCATCAAGCCACGCGAGGAACGGACCGAGAGTGTCGGCATCATCGGGGCGGGCCCCGGCGGTCTAGCGGCGGCGGATGTGCTGCGGCGTCAGGGGGTGCAGGTGACAATCTATGACCGCTATGATCGCGCGGGCGGGTTGCTGACCTACGGCATTCCGGGCTTCAAGCTGGAAAAGGATGTGGTCATGCGCCGCAACGAACAGCTTGAGCAAGGTGGCGTGAAGTTCGAATTGAACTGCAACGTTGGTGAAGACATCAGTTTTGCCGATATCCGTGCAAAACATGAGGCTGTGATCATCGCAACGGGGGTTTATAAATCCCGCGAAATTCAGGCTCCCGGCGTTGGCGTGCCCGGGCTGGAGCGCGCGATTGATTTCCTGAAAGCGAGCAATCGCAAGAGCTTTGGCGACACAGTCGAAGAGTTCGACAGCGGGCGACTGAATGCCGAAGGCAAACGGGTTGTTGTCATTGGCGGTGGTGACACCGCGATGGACTGCGTGCGCACCTCAATCCGGCAGGGCGCGGAAAGCGTGAAATGTTTGTACCGCCGTGACCGGGCGAACATGCCCGGGAGCCAGCGCGAAGTGGCCAACGCCGAAGAAGAAGGCGTGCAGTTTGAATGGCTGACCGCGCCCAAAGGTTTCGTCGGCGATCCCGTCACCGGTGTGATGGTGCAAAAGATGCGCCTTGGCGCGCCCGATGCGACAGGCCGTCAGGCACCGGAGGTGATTGAAGGTGCCGACTATGTCGAGGACGCCGATCTGGTCATCATGGCGCTGGGCTTTGAGCCTGAGGACCTGCCCACCCTTTGGGGTGAAGCTGATCTGCCCGTGAACCGCTGGGGCACGATCAAGGCGGATTATGTCACCGGGGCAACCGAGCTCGACGGGGTGTACGCCGTGGGCGACATCGTGCGCGGCGCGTCCTTGGTGGTTTGGGCGATCAAGGATGGACGCGACTGCGCCGAAGCGATTTTGGAGCGGTTCGACAGCGAAAGCATGATGGCGGCGGAGTGAAATCCTGAACGAAGCGTAAATTGTCACACAAGGTACACCGCACGTACACAGAGCGTGCATACCTGTGTCAAAGGCGATCTTCGATCTTGGTCAGCAATGCTGACCCAAACGAATGGAAGTGAGAGATGTCTGAAGAGATCAAGGGACATTGCCTGTGCGGCGCGGTGAAGATCACCGTGACCGGACCCTTGGGCGATATCTCTGCCTGCCACTGCGATTTGTGCACGCGGTGGAGCGGGTCGGTTCAGATGGGTATCGAGGTGCCGCAGGAGCGGGTCGAGATCACGGGGCCGGTCAAGACGCACCGGTCGTCGCCCATCGGCAAGCGCGCTTGGTGCGATACCTGCGGCTCGGCCGTCTGGTTCCGGTATCCCGAAGGGCCGGATGCGGGATATTTTGAGCTGGCGCCGGGTTTGTTCGACAACGCCGGCGGGGCCAAGCTGGTGCGGATCGTTTACGCCGACCGTCATCCTGACGGTTATGCGCTGGCAGGAGATGTGCAACGGGTGAGCAAGGCTGAGTACGAGGCCAAGCACCCCTTCGTGGAGGAAAAGACCAATGCAGTATCTTGAGGGCCAATGCCTTTGCGGGGCGGTCAAGGTCACTGCAACCGCCGCGGATGAGCCCAAGCTTCGGGCCTGCAATTGCGTGATGTGCCGACGGCACAACTCTGCGGCATTCGTTACGGTGGAAGTCGATCAGGACAGTATCAAGATCGAAGGACCGGTGAAGGTGTTCCGGTCGTCCGAATGGGCGCAGCGCGCCTTTTGTGAAACCTGCGGATCCACGCTTTGGTACGGGCTGGTGCACGACGGGTCGCGCCACTTGGCCGCGGGACTATTTGACAATGCCGCTGGCGGCACGCTGGTCGAGGAATACTTTTCTGACCAATGCCCACAGGGCTACGCATTTGCCGGGGACCACAAGCGGCTTACGCGAGAAGAAACATATGCGCTTTTTGCGCCGGGAGAGGGAGAAGCCCAATGACCAAGTACGATGACGCATGGGTAGCACGGGAAGAAGCCAAGCGGGCGATGATGGCTGAAAAGGGCCTTTATGATCCGCAGGAAGAGCATTCCTCTTGCGGCGTGGGCCTTGTGGTCAACATCGACGGGTCGCGCAGCCGTGCTGTGGTAGAGAACGGGATCAAAGCGCTCAAGGCGATATGGCACCGCGGCGCTGTGGACGCCGATGGCAAGACCGGCGATGGCGCTGGTATTCACGTCCAAATTCCAGTCCCCTTCTTCTATGATCAGGTGCGTCGCACCGGTCATACCCCCCGCGAGGACGAACTGATTGCCGTCGGTCAGGTATTCCTGCCCCGCACCAACTTTGCCGCACAGGAAACCTGCCGCACAATCGTAGAGACCGAGGTCTTGCGCATGGGCTATTACATCTACGGCTGGCGGCATGTGCCGGTGAATATTGAATGCCTGGGTGAAAAGGCCAACGCGACACGCCCCGAGATCGAGCAGATCCTGATTTCCAACTCCAAGGGTGTGGACGAGGATGTCTTTGAGCGCGAGCTTTACGTGATCCGCCGCCGTATCGAAAAGGCGGCCATCGCGGCCCAGGTACCGCAGATGTACATCGCGTCGATGTCCTGCCGGTCAATCATCTACAAGGGTATGATGCTGGCCGAACAAGTGGCGGAGTTCTATCCTGACCTGCTGGACGAACGGTTCGTCAGCGGCTTTGCGATCTACCACCAGCGCTATTCGACTAACACCTTCCCCCAGTGGTGGCTGGCCCAGCCATTCCGCATGCTGGCCCATAACGGTGAGATCAACACGCTCAAGGGCAACCTGAACTGGATGAAGTCCCATGAGATCCGCATGGCATCCAGCGCCTTTGGCGATATGGCCGAGGATATCAAACCTATCGTGGCGTCCGGTTCGTCGGATTCCGCTGCATTAGACTCTGTTTTCGAGGTCCTGGTGCGCGCGGGCCGTTCAGCCCCGATGGCCAAGACTATGCTGGTGCCAGAATCCTGGTCCAAGCAGGCGGTAGAACTGCCGCAGGCGTGGCGCGACATGTATTCCTACTGCAACTCCGTGATGGAGCCTTGGGATGGCCCCGCTGCTCTGGCGATGACCGATGGGCGCTGGGTCTGTGCTGGTCTGGACCGGAACGGTTTGCGCCCGATGCGCTATGTTGTGACCGGCGACGGGATGCTGATTGCGGGATCCGAAACTGGCATGGTGCCACTGGATGAGGCGAACGTCATTGAGAAGGGCGCGCTGGGCCCCGGCCAGATGATCGCGGTCGATATGAAGAAGGGCAAGCTGTTCCACGACCGCAAGATAAAAGACAAGCTGGCTGCTGCACTGCCGTTTGGCGACTGGGTCGGTAAAATCGTGGAACTGGACGAGCCGCTGAACGAAGTCACCGAAAAGCCGGTCTTCAGCGGCAACGAATTGCGCCGCCGTCAGGTAGCCGCTGGTTATTCGATTGAGGACCTTGAGCAGATTCTGGCACCGATGGCCGAGGACGCCAAGGAAACTTTGGCGTCGATGGGTGACGACACACCGTCTGCCGTGCTGTCCAAGCAATACCGTCCGCTGAGCCATTTTTTCCGGCAGAACTTCTCTCAGGTAACAAACCCACCGATCGACTCGCTTCGTGAGTATCGCGTGATGAGCCTGAAGACCCGGTTCGGGAACCTCAAGAACGTGCTGGATGAGGATTCGTCGCAGACGGAAATCCTTGTGCTCGACAGCCCTTTCGTTGGAAACGCGCAGTTCGAGGCGCTGTTCAACCATTTCAACGCCGATATGGTCACCATCGACTGCACCTTTGCACCCGGTGAGGGCAATCTGAGCGCAGGGCTGAAGCGTATCCGGGCGGAAGCTGAGGATGCTGTCCGTTCGGGAGCGGGCCATATCATCCTGACCGATCACCTGAGCGACGCCGAAAAAGTGGCAATGCCGATGATCCTTGCCACCAGTGCGGTGCACAGCCACCTGATACGCAAGGGTCTGCGCACATTTACATCGCTCAACGTGCGTTCTGCGGAATGCGTTGATCCGCATTATTTCGCGGTTCTGATTGGCTGTGGCGCGACCGTGGTCAATGCCTATCTGGCCGAAGATTCACTCAGTGATCGGATCGACCGTGGTTTGCTGGATATGTCTTTAACACAGGCAGTTCAGCGCTATCGCGAGGCGATTGATCAGGGTCTGCTCAAAATCATGGCGAAGATGGGGATCAGTGTCGTGTCCTCCTACCGTGGTGGACTGAACTTCGAGGCTGTCGGTCTGTCGCGCGCAATGTGCGCGGAATATTTCCCCGGTATGACGTCGCGGATTTCCGGGATCGGTATCCATGGCATTCAGCGCAAGGCTGAGGAAGTTCATGCCAAGGGTTGGCAGGGTGATGGCGTGGTGCTGCCTATCGGCGGTTTCTACAAAGCGCGGACATCGGGCGAGACGCACGCCTGGGAAGCATCAAGCATGCATTTGATGCAAATGGCCTGCAACAGAGCCTCATACAAGATGTGGCAACAGTATTCAAAGAAGATGCAGTCGAACCCACCGATTCATCTGCGCGACCTGCTGGACATCAAGCCGCTGGGTGAGCCCATCGGGCTGGAAGAGGTGGAAAGCATCACGTCGATCCGCAAGCGGTTCGTGACACCGGGGATGTCGCTGGGCGCGTTGTCGCCCGAGGCGCACAAGACCTTGAATGTTGCGATGAACCGGATTGGTGCAAAGTCGGACAGCGGCGAGGGCGGCGAAGATCCGGCGCATTTCGTGCCGGAGCCGAATGGCGACAACCCGTCGGCCAAGATCAAGCAGGTGGCATCGGGGCGCTTTGGTGTGACAGCCGAATACCTGAACCAGTGCGAAGAGCTTGAGATCAAGGTGGCACAGGGTGCCAAGCCTGGTGAAGGTGGTCAGCTGCCAGGTATGAAGGTCACCGACCTGATCGCCCGTCTGCGGCATTCGACCAAGGGCGTGACGCTGATTTCACCTCCACCGCACCACGATATCTACTCCATCGAGGACCTTGCGCAGCTGATTTATGATCTCAAGCAGATCAACCCGCGTTGCAAGGTGACGGTGAAGCTGGTGGCGTCTTCTGGCGTCGGCACGATTGCTGCTGGGGTGGCCAAGGCCAAGGCGGATGTGATCCTGATTTCGGGCCATAACGGTGGCACCGGGGCATCGCCCGCGACCAGCATCAAATACGCTGGCCTGCCGTGGGAGATGGGCCTGACCGAAGCGCATCAGGTTTTGTCGATGAACAACCTGCGCGACCGGGTGACACTGCGCACCGACGGTGGTCTGCGCACAGGCCGTGACATTGTTATGGCCGCGATGCTGGGTGCCGAGGAATACGGCATTGGCACCGCCGCCCTGATCGCAATGGGTTGCATCATGGTGCGTCAGTGCCAGTCGAACACCTGCCCCGTGGGCGTTTGTACGCAGGATGAAAGCCTGCGGGCGAAGTTTACCGGGACAGCGGACAAGGTCGTGAACCTGATCACGTTCTACGCCACCGAGGTGCGTGAAATCCTCGCCTCCATCGGCGCGCGGTCTTTGGATGATGTGATTGGCCGGGCCGATCTGTTGACGCAGGTCAGCCGTGGTTCTGCTCATCTGGACGATCTCGACCTGAATCCACTGCTGATCACCGTCGATGGTGCGCATGATAATGTCTACGACCGCGACAAACCTCGCAATGTCGTACCTGACACACTGGATGCGCAGATTGTCCGCGATGCGGCGCGGTTCCTTGAGGATGGCGAGAAGATGCAGCTGTCTTACGCGGTCCAGAACACGCACCGGACCGTGGGTACTCGCGTCAGTAGCCATATCGTCAAGAAGTTCGGCATGCGAAATTCGTTGCAGCCGGATCACCTGACGGTAAAGCTGACCGGGTCGGCGGGTCAGTCCTTGGGCGCGTTCGCGGCGCCGGGTCTAAAGCTTGAGGTGTCAGGCGATGCCAACGACTATGTCGGCAAAGGCCTGTCGGGTGGCATGATCGTGGTGCGGCCTCCGATGGCAAGCCCGATCGTTGCGGCGGAGAATACGATCATCGGCAACACCGTGCTATATGGCGCAACGGATGGCTATCTCTTTGCGGCAGGCCGTGCAGGGGAACGCTTTGCCGTTCGCAATTCGGGGGCCAAGGTTGTCATCGAAGGCTGCGGGTCTAACGGGTGTGAATATATGACCGGCGGCGTTGCCGTGATCCTGGGTGAGATCGGCGCAAACTTTGGCGCGGGTATGACCGGTGGCATGGCCTACCTCTATGATCCGGATGGCGCGGCACATGCGTTGATGAACCATGAGACGCTGGTTACCTGCCCGGTCACTGTCGATCACTGGATGAGTCAGTTGGAAGAACTGCTTGAACGGCATTTGGCGGAAACCAACAGCCGCAAGGCAGCTGAAATCTTGCAGCATTGGGATACGGAAAAGCACAATTTCCTGCAAATCTGCCCCAAGGAAATGCTGCCACATATTCCAGCGCCCCTGACGCATGATGAGGCGGCGATGCCCGCTGAGTAACCTGCGATGAACGCGGGCGTTCACAAACGGACGCCCGCGCCCTATAGCTGATGCATGGCGCGGGCAGCGAAAAAGACGAAAACGAAAGATAAGGCACGCAAGCCTGGCACCTTGCCGGGAGTTGGTCTGTTGCTTTGGCTGCGCTGGTGGTTCTGGCGCAGCATTGCGATCGTTTTTCTTGTGATGGTGTCGCTCGTTGTATTGGGCGCATTGGTTAATCCGCCCACGACAATTTATATGTTTTCAGAAGGGCGCCGTCTGGGCGGCGTTGATCAAACCTGGATTGATCTGGAAGACGTGGCACCCGTGATGGCGCGGTCGGCGGTGGCGGCCGAAGATGCGAATTTCTGTCAGCATTGGGGGTTCGACATGGCCGCGATCCGGCTGGCGATCGAGGATGGCGGGACGCGTGGTGCGTCAACGATCAGCCAGCAAACGGTCAAGAACGTCTATCTGTGGCACGGACGTGTCTGGGTGCGCAAAGCAATGGAGGCACTAATGACACCATTGGTCGAAGCGATTTGGTCCAAGCGGCGGATCATAGAGGTCTATCTGAATATCGCAGAATTCGACGACGGCGTGTTCGGGGTTCAGGCGGCGGCACAACACTACTTCGGCGTCCCGGCCAGTGACCTGACGGCGACCCAAGCCGCGCGGCTGGCAGCGATCCTTCCGGCGCCGAAGGAACGTTCGGCGTCGCAGCCCAGCGATTATGTGCGCAAGCGTGCGCGACAGGTGCGCGACGGGGCGGCGACAATCAGCAAGGACGGGCGGGCAGCCTGTTTCGAGAGTTGAAATGCGCGATGTAAGCGGGCATTGAGGGACAAATGTTCAATCAATCAAGGCTCAAGTGATGGCGCGTCTGTTTCACGTCCCCCTGTCCCCATTCTGCCGCAAGGTCCGGTTGAGCCTTGCCGAGAAGAAGATTGAGGTTGAGCTGGTTGAAGAGCGATATTGGGAGCAGGACGCCGATTTCATGCGCCGCAACCCTGCGGGCAAGGTGCCGGTATTGCGGCTTGACGGGATCATGATGTCCGAAAGCGCGGCGATCTGCGAATACATCGAGGAAACGCGGCCGGAGCCGTCTCTGCTGCCCTCTGACCCTACCGAGCGGCTTGAGGTACGGCGACTGGTGAACTGGTTTGACGACAAGTTTCATTCCGAAGTGACGTCAAAACTTCTTTATGAACGGGTCAACAAGAAGGTGATGAAACAGGGCTATCCCGACAGTACCAATGTCAAGGCAGGTGCCAAGGCGATCAAGTATCATCTGGATTACATGGCCTGGCTCTTGGATCATCGGCGCTGGCTTGCCGGAGACAAGATGACGCTGGCAGATTTCGCTGCTGCCGCGCATTTGTCGTCGTTGGACTATATTTCTGACGTAGATTGGAACCGGTCCGAAGTGGTCAAGGATTGGTACGCCAAGATCAAATCGCGGCCCGCCTTCCGGGCGTTGCTGGCTGATCAGGTGCCGGGATTTCCGCCGCCCCGCCATTATAATGATCTGGATTTCTAAGCGGCTGCATATGCTCTGCGCCGAAGTGCGCAGGAACGCGTCTGTGCAGTGTTATTTAAGGCCCAAAAGAGCATGGATCTGAAAGCAAGGCTGGTTGATGAGGCTTTGGCAGAGGGGTTCGTGGCATGCCGCGTGTGTCGCCCTTGGGACGTGCCGGACGTGCCAGCACGATTAGAGGCCTTTGTCAGGGACGGTTTTCACGGACAAATGAGCTGGATGGCCGACCGGATGACGTGGCGCGGAAACCCTGCCGCGCTTTGGCCAGAGGCGCGTTCGGTGATCATGCTGGCGGAAAGCTATGCGCCTGAGCACGATCCCCTGGCGGTGCTGCAAGACCCTGAGAAGGCGGCCATCTCGGTCTATGCACAGGGGCGTGACTACCATGATATCGTCAAGAAACGGCTCAAGCGGTTGGCACGGTGGTTGATCGCGCAGGAACCTTGCGAGGTGAAGGTATTTGTCGATACCGCGCCCGTGCCCGAAAAAGCCCTTGGTCAGGCGGCGGGCTTGGGCTGGCAGGGCAAGCATACCAACCTGCTCAGCCGTGATTGGGGCAATTGGGCCTTTTTAGGGTCTGTTTTCACGACACTGGAGCTTGAACCGGATGCGGCCGAAGTTGACCATTGCGGGTCTTGTACCGCCTGCCAGGACATCTGTCCGACGGACGCTTTCCCACAGCCATACAGACTGGATGCGCGACGGTGCATTTCCTATCTGACGATCGAGCATAAAGGGCCGGTGGACATTGACCTGAGAGCGCAAATGGGCAACCGGATTTACGGCTGTGACGATTGCCTTGCGATATGCCCCTGGAACAAGTTCGCGGTGCAGGCAAGCGACATGCGGTATCACGGGGCAAAGGCGGAAGCCCCTGATCTGGCGGTTCTTGCGGGTTTGGATGACAGGGCGTTTCGAGCGCGTTTCTCGGGATCCCCGATCAAGCGGATTGGACGAGACCGGTTTGTCAGGAATGTGCTTTACGCTATTGGCAATTCAGGATTGCCGAAACTGCGCAAAGTTGCACAGGAATTGGTTGAAGATCCGGACCCAACAGTCGCAGACGCCGCACGCTGGGCGTTGGCGCGGCTGGACGCGGGCTGACGCAAACGGGCTGGACCGTCGCCGATTTCCGCTTACACCGGATTGAAAGAAATCGAGGGAGACCGGGATGACGGTTCTTTTGGGCGTCGATACGGGCGGCACATACACCGATGCGGTGTTGCTCAGGGATGAGGAAGCGGTGATTGCGTCGGCCAAGTCGCTGACCACCCGGCATGATCTGGCGATTGGTGTTGGCAACGCGGTGCGTGCAGTGCTTGCAGACGCAGGTGTCGATCCGTCAGAAATTTCAATGGCGTCGCTCTCAACGACGCTTGCCACGAATGCCTTGGTTGAAGGTCAAGGCGGGCGGGTCGGGCTGATCTATATTGGTTTTCGCGAAAAGGATCTTGAGGCCCATGGGCTGGCGGAGGCGCTGAAAGGCGACCCGTCAATCGTGCTGCAAGGCGGGCATAACCATGCCGGGGCCGAGGCGAACCCGCTGGATGAAACAGCCTTATTGACCTTTTTAGAGACACATAAGGACGCGGTAAGCGGCTTTACTGTCGCAAGCCAGTTTGCAACGCGGAACCCCGCACACGAGCTGCGGGCCGCGCAGATGGTCGCGGAGATAACTGGCCGTCCCGTTTCAGCCTCTCACCAGCTTTCGGCCAAGCTGAATGGTCCCAAGCGGGCCCTGACGGCTGTACTGAACGCACGGCTGATCGGAATGATCGACAGATTAATCGGACGGGCAGAGGATACGCTGCTTGATCTGGGGATCGAGGCGCCGCTGATGGTGGTGCGCGGGGATGGGGCGCTTATCTCATCCGCTCAGGCACGCGAGCGACCCATTGAAACGATCCTGAGCGGACCTGCGGCTTCTATCGTTGGCGCGCGCTGGATGACCGGCGCGGATCTGGCTTTGGTCAGTGACATCGGAGGCACGACGACGGACGTGGCGCTCTTAAAGGCGGGCAAACCGACGATTGATCCCGCAGGTGCGCGGGTGGGGCCGTATCGGACGATGGTCGAAGCTGTTGCCATGCGCACCACTGGTCTGGGTGGTGACAGCGAGGTGCATTTCGTCTCTGAAGGCTTGCAGGGTGGCGTGACACTTGGACCAAGGCGTCTGTTGCCCGTGTCATTGATCGCGGTGGAGGCACCAGAGGTTGTTCATGCCGCGCTTGATGCGCAACTGCGGTCGGTCACGCCGGGTGAGCATGACGGGCGGTTTGTGCGTGCTGTTCCCAATCTTGGCCGGGAAGGCATCGGAGCACGGGAAGAGGCGTTGCTGGAGCGTATTGGCACCGCAGTCCATCCTATGGGCAATGTGCTGCGGGCGCGGGTGGAACACGGGGCGCTGAAGCGGCTGGTAGACCGTGGATTGGTTCAGGTAGCAGGTGTAACGCCGTCTGACGCATCCCACGTGTTGGGCCGGGTGATGGAATGGGACGCAGGGGCCGCACGCAAGGCGCTGCAGCTGTTCGGACGGCGGCGGACCGGATCAGGAACGGTACTCTCCAACACCGAGGAAGACGTAGCGCAAATGATTGTTGATCGCCTCACGCATCAGACATCATTGGCCATGTTAGAGACTGCTTTTGCGGAAGAGGAACGCGGATTTGAGACGGAACCGGAGGTATTGGCACGCCATGAACTGATGCGCCGTGGCATGCTGGGTCATCGTGGATTGGTCAAGTTAGAGACTGGTTTGAACGTGCCTGTCGTGGGCTTGGGCGCGTCTGCGCCAAGTTATTATCCGGCAGTTGGAGAGCGGCTTGGCTGCGAGATGATATTGCCTGAATATGCCGGCGTCGCGAACGCGATCGGTGCGGTCGTCGGTCGCGTGACCATGCGCCAAAGCGGGACAGTCACATCACCGTCCGAGGGGAAATACCGTGTGCATCTGATCGACGGGCCGCAGGATTTTGCAAATCAGGAGAGCGCATTGTCCTTGTTAGAGACCGTTTTGCATGATGCCGCCTTATCTGACGCACAGGCGGCAGGAGCAGAGGACATTCAGATTTCGGTAAAGCGGAATTTGCGTACGGCAGGAGTTGAGGGCCGCAAGGTATTTGTTGAAGCGACACTCACGGTGGAAGCCGCAGGGCGACCACGGGTAGCTCATGGATAGGGCTGGCTGCGGTTCTGATTTGCCCCGCAAAAATATCCTGAAGACGCGCTGAGGGTGGCCTGAATCACCTGAGAGATAAGGCGGGGTGCCCCCCGCCCTAATTGTTATTCCGCTGCGGCGCGTTTCGGCAGGACCCAGTCAGGCCGCGCGAAGTGGCAGGTATAGCCGTGGGGAATACGTTCGAGGTAATCCTGATGTTCGGGCTCTGCCTCCCAGAAATCACCAACGGGTTCCACTTCGGTCACCACCTTGCCGGGCCAGAGGCCGGAGGCTTCAACGTCCGCAATGGTGTCCTCGGCGACAGCTTTCTGATCCTCGCCCACATAGTAGATCGCAGAGCGATAGCTCATCCCCCGGTCGTTGCCCTGACGGTTCAGGGTCGTGGGGTCATGGATCTGAAAGAAGAATTCCAGAATCTCGCGGTAGGAGGTTTTTGCGGGATCATAAATGACCTCGATCCCTTCGGCATGGGTGCCATGATTGCGATATGTCGCATTGGGCACGTCCCCGCCGGTATATCCTACGCGGGTTGAAACCACGCCGGGGCGTTTGCGGATCAAATCCTGCATCCCCCAGAAACATCCCCCTGCCAGTACTGCGCGTTCCGTGTTCATGCGACGTCCTCCACTTGGTCAATGTAATCGCCATATCCTTCGGCTTGCATGTCGTCGCGGTGTACGAAACGAAGCGAGGCTGAGTTGATGCAATAGCGTAGTCCCCCGCGGTCGGGCGGGCCGTCCGGAAAGACGTGGCCAAGGTGGCTGTCGCCATGCTTGCTGCGGACCTCGGTGCGGACCATACCCAGGGACGCGTCATGGTGTTCGGTGACATTGTCGATTGGCTTGGTAAAACTGGGCCAGCCGCAGCCGGATTCGTACTTGTCAGCCGAGGCAAACAGCGGCTCGCCGCTTACGATATCGACGTAGATGCCGGGCTCTTTATTGCTCAGCAGTTTGCCGGTGCCGGGGCGCTCCGTACCGCTTTGCTGCGTGACGTGATATTCTTCGGGCGAAAGGGCCGCAATCGCCTCTGCGCTTTTCTCGTATTTGGCCATGGAATCCTCCGTGGTTTGGGTTCTGACATTAGATGGGGCAGCGGACAGAAATTCAAAGGGTTTGTCCGGAGTGTGCAAGGGAATGTGAACTGAACTCGTATCTCGTGCGTACAGTACCTATATGAGGAGAATGATGATGCGTTGGATTGTCGTTGCACTGACTTTGATTTTGGGGAGTACCGCAATGGCGGCACCGAAGAACGTCACTTTTTCAAACATCGATGGCGGCACACTGGATTTCAGCGAATGGGCCGGGAAACCGGTACTGGTTGTGAACACCGCATCGCAATGCGGATTTACGCGGCAGTATGACGGTTTGCAAAAGCTGTACGACACCTATCGTGCGCGCGGCTTGGTCGTGCTGGCCGTGCCGTCTGACGATTTCAATCAAGAACTGGAAAGCGCCGAGGCGGTCAAGGATTTCTGTGAGATTACCTTCGGTCTGGATTTGCCCATGACAGATATCACGCCGGTGCGCGGGTCTGATGCACACCCCTTTTATCAGGCTGTGAAGGCTGAAACAGGTTTTTCGCCCAAGTGGAATTTTAACAAGGTGCTGATAGGGCCAGATGGATCTGTGGCTGGAACATGGGGTGCTACGACCAAGCCGACCTCGCGCAGCATCACCAAGGCCATCGAGGCATTGCTGGACTAGGCAGCGCTGGATAGGCTCTGTTTCGAAGGAGCCTGTGCATGACTGAAAAAGCGCCTGACCTTGATGCGGCCTATGCGTTAAAGACGCCGGAAGACAATCGGCGCCTCTATGCGGATTGGGCGCAAAGCTATGACGACAGCTTTGCCAGCGACATGGATTACCGCTTGCCGCAGCTTGTGGCGCTTGTGCTCTCGGAAATATTTCAGGGGCCGGGGCCCGTGCTTGATGTGGGGGCAGGGACGGGTTTGGTTGCGCAGAACATGCTGATGCGCGGCCTGCTCAAGATCGATGCGCTTGACATCTCACCAGAGATGCTTGCGGTTGCGGGGGACAAAGGGCTGTACCGCAACCTGATCGAAGGCGACCTTACCGCAAAACTGGATATTCCGGATGAAACCTATGGGGCTATCGTCAGTTCGGGCACATTCACGCACGGACATGTCGGGCCGCAGGCGCTGGACGAGTTGCTGCGGATCGCACAACCCGGCGCGACATTCGTGCTGTCAATCAATGCAACACATTTCGAGGCACGCGGTTTTGCCGACAAATTTGCCGCGTTAGACTCTAATATTGCAGATCTTGAACACCGGATCGTGGATATCTACGGGGCTGGCGCGGATGATGCGCATAAGGACGACAAGGCCCACATCGCTGTTTTCACCAAGCGGTAACGTAGTAACCTCATTTCGGTCGCGTTGATCCAGATCATGGCCTTGGTCGCGTTGCCCTGAGACAGTGGCACGTCGAATATCAAACTGAGAGGTGCGCCAATGCTGGATATTTCCAACCGAAAGGTCAGGCAAATCATTGAATACGGCCACGAGATTGAGCGGGCCGAGAACGAGTTGCGCGGGTTTATGGAAACCTTGAACGAAGAAGAATGCTATAGCCTGATCGCGATCATGTGGATCGGGCGGGAAAGCTTTGCTCCGGAAGAGGTCCAAGAGGCGCTGGCGACTGCGCGGTCTGAGGCGATGACGCCCACGGCAGACTACCTGATCGGCACGCCGCACTTCCCGGACCATCTGGAGGCCGGGCTTGAATTGTTGGGTATGGCCGAAGAAGAAGCGGATTGAAGGACTTGTGAGTGTCCGCAGCTGGTGCGACGGTTCCGAGGACCAATATTGAGGCCCGATGATGTCGATTGCCGGTCTGACGCTTGTCCTTTTGGCTGCGGTTTGCCACGCAACATGGAATGTCTTTGTCAAACGGATCAACGGCGGGGCCGAACTGATCTGGATGTTTTCCGTGATTTCGGTGCTGATCTATCTGCCGTTGGCCATATGGATCATCGTGGTGCAGCGGCCAGTGTTTGGACCTTGGCAAATTGGGTTCATGTTGGGAACGGTCGCGCTGCATCTGGGGTATTTTCTGCTGCTGCAAACCGGGTACCGCAAAGACGACCTGTCGCTGGTCTATCCCACGGCACGGGCGACGGGGCCGCTTTTGTCCACCACCTTTGCCGTGCTCGTGCTCGGAGAGATCGTGACCTTTCAGATGGCGCTGGGCGCAGGGATCATCATCTTCGCCGTCTTGATGCTGACAGGCGGTTTCAAAATGGGCGTTCGCAACCTGTCGGCGTCTCTGATGTTCGGCGTCGGCGCGGGCATGTTCATTGCCAGCTATACAGTATGGGACGCCTACGCGGTGTCTGTCCTTTTGGTGCCGCCATTGCTGATGGATTACGCATCAAATCTGGGGCGGGTCGTGGTTCTGGCCCCGGTGGCGCATCGCAGGCGGGCGTTGATGTGGCAACATTGGGCGCATCACCGGACCGGAGTGATCGTAATCGCGATGTTCAGCCCGCTGGCGTATATCCTGGTGCTTTATGCGCTGACGTTCACGCCCGTCGCCTATGTCGCCCCCGCCCGAGAGGTCAGCGTGATCCTGACCGTACTGGCAGGCAGCATCCTGCTGAGAGAGGGCGATTTGTATGAGCGGCTGGGCTGGGCGTCGATTGCTTTGGTCGGCATGATTTTGTTGGTGCTAGGATAGCAACATGAAAAGAAATCCAAAATTGCGCCCTTTGGCAAAGTCGATCAGGCTGTGCATATGAAGCAGTTTGTTTTCATTGCCGTATACTTGGTCGCCGTTACACTGCCGCTGATCCTGTCCTGGATTGTCGGCGGGCCGCCGCGGTCCTTTTGGCAAGAATTTGCATCGGGGCTTGGCATTCTGGCGTTTTCCATGATCCTGATCGAGTTTGTTTTGTCTGGCAGGTTCAAGAGCGTTTCAAACGGGATCGGCATGGATGTTACCATGCGGTTTCACCAGTTCATGGCTCGGGCGGCGCTGGTCTTTGCCTTGCTGCATCCGTTGCTCTACCAGGCAACGCCAGTCGGTGGTCAACGTCCGTGGGATATTTCCCGCCAGCTTACGATCACGACTGACTTTTCCGATCTTGTAACCGGCATTGCGGCATATTTGCTTTTACCCAGTCTTGTTTTGCTGGCGATTGGGCGCACTCAACTGGATTACAAATACGAGACCTGGCGATTGATACATGGTGTGGGCGCTCTGATGATTGCGCTGCTTTTGCTGCATCATACCATTTACGCAGGGCGGTACGGTGGGCAAGCCGTGATGATGTGGTTCTGGCTGGCCATGACAGGCGTCGCGGTTGGATCGCTGCTGTATGTCTACCTTCTGGTACCCATTCTGGACAAAGCGCGGCCGTGGCGGGTCAAAACCATCACCCGATTGACGCCAAAGCAATGGGAAGTAACGGTAGTGCCAGATGGTCACGCAGGTCTTTCGTACAAAGCCGGGCAATTTGTCTGGCTCAATCTTGGCCACAGTTCTTTCTCGATCAGGGAAAACCCTTTTTCCATCTCTTCTGCCCCGGCGGCCGGACCCCAGATGTCTTTTATGATCAAGGAACTTGGTGATTTTACGCGCACCCTTGACCAGATCAAACCGGGCACCCGTGCCTATCTTGATGGTCCTTATGGCCATTTGTGTGTTGATGGCCGCACCGAACCGGGAGTCGCCCTGATCGCCGGTGGGGTTGGCCTTGCGCCGCTGCTCGGCATTCTACGGCAGTTGCGCCTGACGAGTGACCCACGGGCGGTAAAGGTCATCTATGGCAACCGAACCGACAAGCAGATCGCATATCGGGCCGAACTGGACGCCGAAGACGTGACCTATGTGCTATCTGAACCGCCTGCAGACTGGTGCGGCGAGACGGGTTTTATTGACGGACCGCTGATAGACCGTGTGTTTTCGGACGAAGAATGCCGCGACTGGATCTTCGTGCTGTGTGGCCCTGCCATCATGATGGACATCGTTGAGGATCATTTGCTTGATCGCGGCACACCGGCAGACCACATCTTGTCGGAGCGTTTTGATTATGGCTAGTCGACTTCAGCAGATGAGTTTGCGAAAGCGTTTTACCCTCGCAATCTGGACTTTGAACGCGGTTCTGGTTCTGTTGCTACTGGCGTTCGCACTGCGCTGAGGAATGGTGTGAGGCGCTAGCGTTTCCCCGTATCTGACCACAGTACCTTGCCATCCGACGCCTCCATCCCCGGCGGATTTCCAAAGGCGGCGCGGTAGCTTTTTGAGAAATGCGACAGGGACTGAAAGCCGCAGGCAACGCAGACATCCGTCACGCTGAGGTCTGTCTGGCGCAGAAGATTGCGGGCTTTCTCAAGACGCAGGTGCAGGTAGTACCGTTTTGGCGAGGTGGCGAGATACTTGGCAAACAGCCGCTCCAGCTGTCGCGTTGACAGGTTCACAACGCTTGAAATCTCATCCGGTCGCAACGGGTCTTCAAGGTTATTTTCCATAATCTGCATCGCCAGCAACAGCTTGGCATTTCGCACCTCTGGCCGGGATTGTAGCGACATGCGCTGGCCCTGCGAATGCGCACGGGGTACGGTATACACCATCTGGTCGGCGACCCATGTGGCGATGTCGGTGCCGTAATCCTCTCGGACACGGTAAAGCATCAGATCCATCGAAGCGGCACCACCTGCGGTCGTAAAAACACGTCCGTCGATAGAATATATCGTGTCTTCCATGATCACATCGGGAAGCATTTCACCCAGCGCTGTTTTGTATTCCCAGTGGGTGGTGACCCGTTTGCCCCCGATCAGACCGGCCAGAGCGAGCGTGTAGGTACCCGATGAAAGCGCACCGTAGTCCATACCCTTGCGTGTTTCGCGGCGCAGCCAGTTCAGAATGGTCTTGGTGCTTCCAGCGCCTGCCTTTTCGCCTGCGCAAACCACCAGCGTTTCGTTGCGGGCCAGTTCCGGCAACGCGGCATCTACTTCGACGCGCACACCATTATAGGCAGTGACAGGTGCGCCATCCTCGGAAATCAGCCGCCAGGAGTAGAATTTTCTGCCCGATGGATGATGATTGGCAAGGGACAGGCAATCCAGCGCGCAGGAGAAACCCAGCGTTGAAAAGCCGGGGATCAGCAGAAATGCATAGGCCTTTGTCGATGTGGTTTCGTCCGTCGTCATGTGGCCAGTTTAGACACGGATCTGTAATGCTTGGGCCGTTGATCTGCGGCATCAAATGTCGGGATCAGGCCTTGGACTGGCGAGAGATCTGAACAGCAAGGATGCCCGCGGTGATGATGGCAACGCCAAGAATGTCGCGGCCACCAAGCGCTTCAGACAGAAGAAGCGCTGCAATTGCGACGCCAAAGAAAGGATTAAGAAAATGGAACGTGGCTGCCCGTGTCGCGCCGATCCGGTTGACCAGCCAGAACCAGATGATTGTCGCGGCAAGGCCGGGAACAAGGCATGTGTAGGTAAATGCAAAAAGCAATGGCCAGCTTGGGTTCAGGCGTGGTGTCTCAAATGCGAGGGTAGCAAGCGCAAGGGCTACGCAGCCCACCAGCATCTGCAGCCCCACAATCATCAGGAAATTGCCACCTGATGTGGCGCCGCGTACCAGCAATGTCGCCGCTGTCAGGGCAATAACTCCGATCACGCAAAGCCCGACACCTACCATGTCGACACCGCTGCCGCCCAGCCGCGCGCCCATGATAAGGGCGACGCCCATAACCCCTGCGACCAGCCCCGCGATCCCCAGTGGTTTCAGCTTTTCGCTCAGCACCACCCAAGCTGCAAATCCCACCAGCAAGGGCATTGTGGAAGCGATGATAGCGGCAAGCGATGCCTGCACCGTCTGCATCGCGACAAAATTCAGACCCAGATAAACAGCGTTTTGCAAGATCCCAAAAATGACTGTCGCGCGCCACTGTGCAGCCGTCAGGCACATCGTTTGGCCCAGTGCGAGGGCGATGCCGACACCCAGCAGACCGGAAATCAGATAGCGGATCGACAGCGCAAAGAGCGGCGACATATCCGCCACGATGATCCGGGCAGAAGTGAAGGCGGAGGACCACATCAGGGCAAAGACGAGGCCCATCAGAATTGCGCGTATGTCCATCGTCTGACCTTTACCCTTGATCAGCGCGACCTTTCATCAGATCAGGTCGAAGGGCAAGAGTGTGTTCCGGGTGCGCGAGTTATTCTGGATGCTTTGCGTGGAAGAATATCAGCCTTCAACCATCTGGGGCATGGATTTCAAGTCCTGCTCAGCCACAGAGGATTCTCCGAAATCAAGAATCAAACTGCTGCCATCACCGGTAAGGCTGGCTTCACTGTTGCCGCCAAGGCTGGAAACGGCGGCGTTTACAAGGCTCAGCCCGATACCCTCGGTTCGGGTCGTCGGTTCTTTGGTCGTTTGCTGACCGATGCCATTATCGCCACACTCCAATCTGTATTGACCGGGATCAACCACGCTGAGGCGAATGGAAATTTCGCCGGGCATACCATTCGGAAAGGCATGTTTGATCGAATTGGCAACAAATTCGCTGATGATCATTGCAAGGTTCGCCGCCTGATCTGAACGCATGACGATGGCAGCAAAATCCGACCGGAACGAGACATTCTCTGGCGCGGTTTCCTGCAGTAGGTTCAGCACGCGTTCAAGGTAGGTTGCTGCATCGATCGTGTCGCGCCCGTCGGTCCCCTGCAGTTCCTGATGCAATTCCGCAACCGCATCGATCCGCCGTTGGATCGCACCAAGAGCCTCAAGCGCTGTCGGATCAGTGATTTTGCGGGTGTAGATGCGGACAATAGCAGACATTGATTGAAGCGAATTCTTGACCCGGTGATCCGCTTCGGCCTGCAATATCGACTGATTGCGGAGCGCGATGCGCAACTCCAGCTGTTTCATAACCTGACGTGACAAAACCCTAAGCGCCTGACGCTGGAAGTCATTCAGTTCGAGAGGCTTGGTATCCAATACGCAAAGAGTACCCATCGGCAAACCGTTGGATGCAATCAAAGGGGCGCCAGCGTAGAACCTCACTTGTTCCTCACCGACACACAACGGATTGTCAGCCGTCCGGTCGTCTGTCTTGAGATCGTTGATCTCTAAAATGTCGTTGTCCAGGATTGCGTGAGAACAGATGGACTCTTCAAGTGACGTTTCTGGTCGTTCAAACCCGACACTCGCTTTGAACCATTGACGATCCTCGTCCACCAGACTGATCAAAGAAATCGGTGTTCCGCAAATCTGCGAAGCAAGTTCTACAATCTCGTTGAATTCCGCTTCTTCTGGTGTGTCGAGAATATCGAAACCATGAAGTGTATCCAGACGTTCGGCATTCAAAGGATGCAGATCAGCGCGCATTTTGTCGTCCCCAAAGAATCCAAATCGCGTCCCTGAGCCAGAGATAACTCTTTGCTTGATGATGTCCACCACATTCAAACAAAAAAGGACCGCCCGAAGGCGGCCCCATTATAGGTCTGTGACCGGTTCTCGCCTTAGCCGTTCACGCTGTCTTTCAGTGCTTTGGCGATGGTCATTTTCACAACCTTGTCCGCCTCTTTCTTGAACTGCTCGCCTGTCGCGGGGTTGCGAACCATACGCTCGGGACGCTCGCGGCAGTAGATTTTGCCGACGCCAGGAAGCGTCACGGCACCGCCGCCAGACACTTCGCGTGTAATCAGATTACAGACAGCTTCGAGAGCTGCGCCTGCGGATTTCTTGTCAGAGCCCATCTCTTCTGCAAGTGCTGCAACGAGCTGAGTCTTTGTCATTGGTTTGTTGGCCATTGTTTTTTCTCCTTAGACCGCCCGATGTTGGGCCTCCTGGCAAGAAAGTAACGGTATGTTGTGTAAGAACACAACGAATATTGAGCCGAAAAACCAAGAAAACAGCGTTTTTTCGCTATTTTTCGCAGTTCTGGGGGCGTCAGAGGAAGGCAGTTTCGTCAAATGACCGCAATTTCCGGCTGTGGATGCGTTCCAGCGGCGTGCTGCGCAACAGTTCCATTGCACGAATTCCGATCATCAAATGCCTCGAAACCTGTGTTTTATAGAAGTCCGAGGCCATACCGGGCAGCTTGAGTTCGCCGTGCAGCGGCTTGTCAGAGACACATAAAAGCGTGCCATAAGGCACCCGGAAGCGGTAGCCATTTGCGGCAATCGTGGCGCTTTCCATATCAAGTGCGATAGACCGGGACTGGCTAAGGCGCTGCACCGGACCGGATTGGTCGCGCAGTTCCCAGTTGCGGTTGTCGATGGTCGCGACAGTGCCGGTTCGCATGATCCGCTTCAGCTCGTACCCTTCAAGCTGGGTGACCTGCGCGACCGATCGTTCAAGGGCGATCTGAATTTCTGCGAGCGCCGGGATTGGGGTCCAGACGGGCAGATCATCGTCCAACACGTGGTCTTCCCGCAGGTAGGCGTGCGCCAGAACAAAATCACCCAATTGCTGCGTATTGCGCAGGCCCGCGCAGTGACCCACCATGATCCAAGCATGCGGTCGCAGCACGGCGATGTGGTCTGTCGCCGTCTTGGCATTTGAAGGACCGACACCGATGTTAACCAACGTGATGCCCGAGCCGTCCTCGCGCTTGAGGTGATACGTCGGCATCTGCGGCATCTTTATCGTCTGAGGGATCGGCGTGTGGCCATCCGTGATCTCGACGTTGCCGGTTGACACAAACGAGGTGTAGCCGCTGTCCGGGTCGGCCAGCTGCGTACGGGCGTAATCCTCGAATTCGGTAACGTAGAACTGATAGTTGGTAAAAAGCACATGGCACTGAAAGTGCTCTGCATCCGTTGCCGTGTAATGCGACAGCCGGGCAAGCGAATAATCAACGCGCTGGGCGGTGAAAGGTGCGAGCGGACGGACCCCATCCGGGGGTGAATAGGTGCCGTTTACAATGTCGTCATTGGTTGTCGACAGGTCCGGCACGTCAAAGATATCGCGCAGAGTGAAATCGGCGGCGCCATCCTGTGGAATGCTTGCAGCGTTGTCGCCGGTGACAGCGAAATGGACGGGGATCGGCGTATCTGAAGGGCCGATGATCACGGGCTGGTCATGGTTCTCAAGCAGCAGGCCGATTTGCTGGATCAGGTAGTTCCGGAACAGGTCCGGCCGGGTGATGGTTGCCGAGAACGTGCCTGGAGAAGAAACATGTCCAAAGCTGAGACGGCTGTCGACCTGGGCATAAGAGGACGTGCGAAAGCTGACCTCAGGATAAAACGCGCGGATGCGCGTGGCTTGCGGTGGCGTCTCCAGCACTGTCTGAAACTGATCCCGCAAGAAGCCCGTCGCCTGCATGTAAAGGTAGGTCAGCCGATCAACAGCGGCAGTCGCGTCGGTGAACGCTTCGGGCGGCGGGGCGTCCGGGGTGAGGATCTTGGTCATGTATGAGGCTCTAATATGGGGATAAATTCAAATGTGCGGACATCGACAAGGCCCAGGTCCGAAATACGCAATTCGGGGATGACCACAAGGGCCAGCAAGGAATGCTGCATATAAGCGTTGTTCAGAGTGCAGCCGCAGTCGCGCATCGCCTGCATCATCTGGTCTGCCTTTGCGGCCACCTCTGCTGCTGGACTGTCCGACATCAGACCGGCGATGGGAAGTTCGACAAGTGCCAGTTCTGCGCCGTCCCGGAAGATCGTGATGCCACCGCCGACCTCGCGCAGGCGGTTTGCGGCAAGGGCCATCTGGTCCGGGTCGGTCCCAACCACGATCATGTGGTGGCTGTCATGGGCAACGGTCGACGCCATCGCCATCGGACCCTCGTAACCGAAACCGGATACAAAGGCGTTGACCACCCCGCCAGTGGCGCGGTGCCGTTCGACAAGGGCAATGTGCGCGACATCACCCGTGGGTTGCACCCGGCCATCGGTGACCGGCAGTTCGAATTTCAGCGCCCGTGTGGGGGCCTGATTTTCGACCACGCCAATGACGTTGGCGGTGACAGCATTCGCCCCTTGCGGTGCTGCGATATGAAAGTCAGCGCCAGTCAGTTCCTTGCCCATGTTCACGGTCTGCCGCGCGGAGACGGGCCAGTCGTAATGGGGGCAGTCGACCACGCATTTTCCGTCTTCGGCGATGATTTTGCCCCGCCCAATAACAATCTCTATCGGCAGGGTTTTGAGGTCAGAGGTCAGGATCACATCTGCACGGCGTCCCGGCGTCAGGGATCCGATGTCCCTCTCAAGCCCAAAGTGGGTGGCGGTGTTGATTGTCGCCATCTGGAGGGCGATCAACGGGTCGCAGCCACAGTCGATGGCATGACGCACGACGCGGTTCATATGGCCATCGTTCACCAGCGTCCCGGAATGACAATCATCGGTGCATAGGATCATGTTGCGCGGATCAAGGCCGCGTTCGGTAATCGCGGTTATCTGGCTTTCGACATCGTACCATGCTGACCCAAGCCGGATCATCGACCGCATCCCCTGCCGCATTCGGGCAATCGCATCCGCCTCGCAGGTGCCTTCGTGATCGTCCGCAGGACCACCCGCCACATAGGCCGCGAAGGCCGGACCAAGGTCAGGCGAGGCATAATGCCCACCAACCGTTTTGCCCGCGCGTTGGGTGGCGGCAATCTCGGCCAGCATTTGCGGATCGGCGTTCGACACACCGGGAAAGTTCATCATCTCGCCCAGACCGATGATGCCGGGCCATGTCATCGCCTCGGCCACATCCTCGGCTGTGATCTCGAACCCGGTGGTCTCCATCCCCGGCGCAGACGGCGCGCAGGAGGGCATCTGTGTGAAGATGTTGATGGGCTGCATCAGCGCCTCGTCATGCATCATCCGCACGCCTTCGAGACCCAGCACATTGGCAATCTCATGCGGGTCCGTGAACATGGAGGTGGTACCATGCGGGATCACGGCGCGAGCGAACTCTGCGGGGGTCAGCATGCCGCTTTCGATATGCATGTGCCCGTCACACAGACCGGGGATCATGTATCGGCCCCGTGCCTCGATGATCTGCGTGTCCGGCCCTTTGCAATGGCTGGCATCCGGACCGACAAAAGCGATCCGGCCCGAGGCGATGGCGATGTCGTGATCTGGCAGGGTTTCGCGGGTGTGCACATTGACCCAGATGCCGCCGGTGATGATCATATCGGCAGGTACACGCCCGGCAGCGACATTGACCAATTGCGGGGCCAGATCGGCCCATGTGGGGAAAGGTTCTTGCGTCATGGCCAAAGGTGGCACAGGGTTCAGACAGGTTCAAGCGAGAGTGATACGATGAATTACGACACAGTCGGGGCTGAGGATTTCGGCGCATCCCTGCGCGGTATCGGACTGAACCTGCTGGTCCGGGATGTTGAACGGCAGATTGCCTTTTTAGAGACTGTTTTCGGGATGAAAGCCTTTCAACCGACAGCAGATTTTGCGATCATGACCTACGGTGATCAGGTGTTTCAGCTGCACTCGGACGGGACGTATCATTCCAACCCCTTGCTGGGTTTGCTGCCAGAGACCCCACCGCGTGGGGCGGGGATCGAGATCAGGTTGTATGATACTGACCCGGCCGCGGCCTGCGCAAAGGCCGAAGCAGCGGGCGGGACGATATTGCAGAAGCCGACGGACAAGCCCCACGGGCTGCACGAGGCCTATATCTTGTGTGAAAATGGGTTTGCTTGGGTGCCAAGCCGTGTGAAAGACACGTCATGAATTTTCCGCTCCTTTGGCGAGAGGCGACACCAATCCCCAGTCACGCGATAACCGCGCTGGTCGCCTTGGCGCTTGGCATTCTGCAGTTGGTTCTGCCCAAGGGGACCGCCATGCACGTTTGGCTTGGTCGCATCTGGGTCGCTGCCATTGGATATGTTGCAATCAGTAGTTTTTACATTTCCGAACTGCAGGTCTGGGGACGCTTCAGCCCGATTCATATGGTGTCGATTTTTGCACTTGTGACGCTCTGGATTGCGATCCGTGCGGCGGTGCAACGTAAAACGGCAAAGGCAGATCATGTTGAACCTCTTTTGGTTTGCGCTTGTCCTGACCGGTGAGTTTACCCTGCTGCCCGGGCGGGCGATACATCAGGTGGTTTTTGGCTGATCAGTCCCACCGCAGTGTCGCAATAAGACTGGACTGGAAAAGTCGCCCGTGGTCGACTTGGCAAGAAGTAAAAGGAGCCGCACATGACCGTCACACAGATGAAACCGAACATGGATCATTGGGAGGAACGTGTCGATCTGGCAGCCGCGTTTCGCTGGACAGCACGGCTGAACATGCACGAAGGGGTCGCGAACCATTTCAGCCTTGCGGTGAATGACGATGGCACGCAGTTCCTGATGAACCCCAATCAGGCGCACTTTAGCCGGATCAAGGCATCTGATCTGCTGCTTATCGACGCAAATGATGCCGAAACTCTGCAAGGCCCGAACGCACCTGACCCCACGGCATGGGGATTGCACGGCGGCGTTCACCGTGCCTGCAAACATGCGCGTTGCGTGATGCACGTGCATTCGATCCACGCCACAGTGCTGGCCTGTCTGCAGGACAGTCGTCTGCCGCCGATTGATCAGAACTGCTGCACGTTCTTCAACCGGGTTGTCATTGACGAGGATTATGGCGGGTTGGCTTTTGAGGATGAGGGAGATCGGTGTGCGGCACTGCTGACGGATCCGAAACAGAAGGTCATGGTCATGGGATCCCATGGCGTGATGGTGATCGGCGATACGGTCGCGGATACCTTTAACCGGCTCTATTACTTTGAACGCGCGGCCGAAACCTACATCAAGGCGCTGCAAACCGGCATGCCCTTACGCCGTATTTCGGATGAGATCGCAGAGAAAACCGCACGAGAGCTTGAGGAGTATCCCGAACAGGATGCGCGACACCTCGCGGAACTCAAGGCGATCCTTGATGAAGAAGGGTCCGATTATGCGCGGTAGGTGCTATGCCTGAACCGGAAGGGCTGGCACGTTTCGTAACGGCGCAGGCGGGTGTTTATGAACAAGTCTGTGCAGAGTTGGCGGCGGGACGGAAAACAACGCACTGGATGTGGTTCATTTTCCCTCAGCTGCGCGGCTTGGGGCGGTCCGAGACGGCTCGGTTCTATGGATTGCGGGATCTGGATGCGGCCCGCGATTATGACGCGCACGAGGTGCTGGGCCGACGGCTGAAGCATTGCGCCACCTTGGTTTTGGAGCATCCAGACGAGGCTATTGAGGACATCATGGGAAAGATTGATGCGCTGAAGCTGCGCTCTTGCGCTACGTTGTTCGAGCGGGCAGCGAAAGAGCCTGAGGTGTTTACCCATTTGTTAGAGACGTTTTTTGACGGCCAACGTTGTGCGTTGACAGAAGAGGAACTGGATGGGGCGAAATGACAGGACGCGCAGAGTGGCATCACGTTCCTGAACTTCCCATAGCGGTTTCTCCGCTGTGGCAGTGGCCACCCCGACCCTTGGCAACGCTTCGGTGGTATGCTGACGGGTGGTTCTTTCTGACGATCAACATGGGCATTTTGGCGCTGGCCTGGCTAAGCTACACGGTCTTTAGCCCGACACTGGAACAGACCCTGAAATGGGGGTTTTCGTGGGTCTCCCTGATCCTCTTGCGCAATCTTGTCCTTGTGATTGTGATCGCTGGCGGATTGCATCTTTGGTTTCACAAGTACCGCCTGCAGGGATCACAGATGAAATACGATCCGCGCCCTTTCCCGCGCAAAGGGCGGATGTTCAGTTTCGATGATCAGGTAAAGGACAACATGTTCTGGACACTGGCCAGCGGCGTGACAATCTGGTCGGGCTTTGAGGCGTTGTTCTGGTGGATGCTAGCCAATGGTTATGCGCCGTCGACGACATTTGATGCGACACCCATTTGGTTCGTGGCATTCTTTTTTCTGATCCCGGTGTGGGAGAGTTTCTATTTCTACTGGATACACCGGTTGCTTCACACCAATATGTTCTACCGCTTTCACGCGCTGCACCACCGCAATACCGATATCGGGCCGTGGTCGGGCCTGTCGATGCATCCGGTAGAGCATCTGTTCTACTTTGGGACCGTGATGATCCATCTGATACTGCCAACCCATCCGGTACACCTGATCTTCCATCTGATGTTCTACGGTATCCTTGCCGTCACCAGTCATACGGGTTTCGAAGGGCTGTGGTTTCGCAACGCAAAGCGCCTGCATCTGGGAAATTTTCATCATCAGCTGCATCACAGGTATTTCGAGGTGAATTACGGCAACCTTGATGTCCCATGGGACAAGCTGTTTGGATCGTTTCACGATGGCACCCCGGAGGGCAAGGCGCGCATGCGAGAGCGGCTGGCCGCACGTAAACGCAGTTGACGCGTCGCGCCGGGTTTGTCGGATTGGTTAACCAATCGTTAACACCAGTCAGCTAAGGTTCTGTTAATGAATATCCTGTTTGTGCATCAAAATATGCCCGGCCAGTATCGTGAGCTGGTGCAATGGCTGGCTGCGCAAGGCGGGCATCGGATCTATTTCCTGACCCAGAGAAAGGACGCGCCCAATTTCGCAGGCGTTGAAACGCGGATTTACAAGGCGCACCGCAAGCCGGCCAAGGATGCCTATGGTCTGTCAAAGGTCTGGGAAGAGGCGACCGGTGCCGGCTTTGGCGCGGCGATGGCGGCACGGCGCATGGAAAGCGAAGAAGGGTTCAAACCCGATATCGTGATCGGCCATATCGGCTGGGGCGAATTGACCTTTTTCAAGCAAGTCTGGCCCGACGTCCCGATCATCGGATTTTTTGAGTATTATTATAACATCGAAGGTGGTTTGGTCGGGTTCGACCCCGAAGAAACAGTGTCGGATCATGCACCGTTTTTGATGCATGCACGGAATGCGGTGCCACTGGCGAACATCGAAACCGTTGATCAGGGTCATTGCCCGACCATCTGGCAGCGCGACCGCTTTCCAGCCAGTTTTCATGACCGGATGTATGTTTGCCACGATGGCATTCGTACAGACAAGCTGCGGCCCAACCCTGATGTGGAGCTCAAGCTGGGACGGCTTGACCATCCGCTGACCCGCGATGATGAGGTGCTGACATATGTAGCCCGTAACCTTGAACGCGCGCGCGGTTTCCATGTCTTTATGCGGGCGCTACCGCAGATCATGCGCGAAAGGCCCAATGCGCGTGTGCTGATTGTTGGTGGGAACGAGGTGTCTTACGGGGGCAAGAGCACTGATCCGCGGGGGCTGCGTGGTGAAATGGAAGCGGAAGTCGGTGATCAACTGGACTGGAGCCGTCTGCATTTCCTTGGCCGGATTCCCTATCCTGACTACCAGAAGCTTATCCAACTCAGCCGTTGTCACGTTTATCTGACGATGCCGTTCGTTCTGTCGTGGTCCTTGCTTGAATCAATGTCGATGGGTGCAACTATTGTTGCCTCTGACGTCGCCCCGGTGCGCGAGGCGGTGACTCATGGGCAAACAGGTCTGTTGGTGGATTTCTTCGATCGCGAGGCGCTGGCCCGTCAGGTTATAGATGTCCTGGCGAAGCCTGACGATTTCTCGGATCTGGGACAGGCAGCAAGGGCGCATGTCGTTCAGGAGTATGACTTTCTGACGAAGTGCTTGCCTGAACACATCGCCCAGATCAACGCGCTGGTTTCTGCCGAAAAGCATATCAAGATGCCATGATACCCTCTTGTGGGATCGGACGCGCAGGTCCACTTTAGGCAGATGGATAAGGTGCTATTTTCTTTTGGACACGGGTACAGTGCGCGTGCGCTGGCCGAAAGGTTGATCGTCAAGGGTTGGCGCATCATCGGAACCACCCGCAGCCCTGAAAAGCTGGAAGGCATCTCGGAAACCGGGGTTGAGCCGATGCTTTGGCCGGGTACAGACGTGTCGGAGCAGCTGCAGCAGGCATCCCACCTGTTGATCTCTGCGGGGCCGGGGCCGGAAGGTGATCCGGCTCTGAACGCGTTGAAGGATCAGGTCAGTCAGATTGCGCCCAGACTGGAATGGGTTGGATATCTTTCAACAACCGGAGTTTACGGCGACCATCAGGGGGATTGGGTGGACGAAGACACGCCGCTGACTGCCACAACCAAACGTGGGCAGAAAAGGATCGATGCTGAGGCTGCTTGGCAGGCTATTCCTGACCTGCCACTGCACATCTTCAGATTGGCGGGTATCTACGGTCCGGGCCGTGGTCCGTTTGCCAAGGTTCGCGATGGCAGCGCACGGCGGATCATCAAGAAAGGACAGTTCTTTAGCAGGATACACGTGGAAGATATTGCGCAGGCGCTTGATCTGTCGATGGCGCAGCCGACACCCGGTGCCATATATAATCTGTGTGACGATGACCCGGCGCCGCCGCAGGATGTCATCACCCATGCAGCGGAGCTGCTTGGCGCCCCACTGCCGGAAAAGGTCGATTTCGAGAGCGCCGAAATGTCACCGATGGCGCGCAGCTTCTATGCTGAAAGCAAGAAGGTACGGAACGACCGGATCAAGCAAGCGTTGGGCTGGGAACCCAAATACGCCACTTATCGGGCCGGGCTTGCCGCGATACTGGACAAAGATACCACAACTTAAGGCAACCATGTCAGATGAGAACGACAAGACACTGACCCATCTGCTGGACGGCGTGGCACATGCCGCCCGTGCGGAAACCGTGTCTATCGCGGACATCATAGAGGAGTTTGGCGACCGGGCGATCACCCCGTTTATCCTGCTGATCGCTTTGCTGCTGGTATCCCCGTTGTCGGGCATTCCCGGAACGCCGACCATCGCGGCGCTTCTTATTGTGACCTTGTCTATGCAGGCCCTCTTTGGTCGCAGGCGTCTTTGGCTGCCACAAAAGCTTTTGCAGTTTCAGCTATCGTCGAAACGGGTTCTTGGGGCGGTGGGCTGGATGCGAAAGCCCTGCGCGTGGGTGGACCGTCATTCGCACGCACGGTTGCGGTTCCTGACCGCAGGGCCCATGCGATGGATTACCCTGCTGATTTGCGTTGTCATTCCGCTGACCTGGCCATTGCTGGAAATACTGCCCTTCTTTACGTCATTTGGCGCGGGGACGATTTCCTTGATGTCGCTTGGCCTGATCACGCGGGACGGCATTTATGTGCTTGCGGGATATGGCGTTGTCGGGGCCAGCATGGCCGCGACCTTCGTTTTTCTGATCTAAACAGCTGCGCTTGTGCCGCCGAAGGACTGCGATCATATAGGCGCAAAAGTCACAAACCGGATCACACCCGTGCAGCAGAAACTGAAGACCCTTATCGAGACGGCCCGCTTTAGCGATTTCATCATGACCGTTATCGTGGTCAACGCGATCCTGCTGGGGATGGAGACATCGAAAACACTTATGGGTGCCATCGGGCCGGTTCTGGTTGCATTGGACACGATTTGTCTGGGCATCTTTGTTCTGGAATTGCTGGCGAAAATGTTTGTCTACCGTTTGCGGTTCTTTCGCGACGGTTGGAACATTTTCGATTTCGTGATCGTGGCGATATCTTTGGTTCCCGCGACACAAGGTCTGTCCGCCCTGCGTGCGCTGCGCATCTTGCGGGTCTTGCGGCTTGTGTCCACGGCACCGCGTTTACGGCGCGTGGTCGAAGGGTTTGTGACCGCGATACCGGGCATGGCCTCGGTCTTTTTGCTGATGGCATTGGTGTTCTACATCGGGGCGGTGATCGCGACAAAGCTGTTTGCAGAGACCTTTCCCAACTGGTTTGGCACGCTTGGCAGCTCACTTTATTCCCTGTTTCAGATCATGACGCTGGAAAGCTGGTCGATGGGCATCGTTCGCCCGGTGATGGAGATTCATCCCTACGCGTGGATGTTTTTCGTACCCTTCATCATCGTGACGACGTTTGCTGTCGTGAACCTGCTGGTCGGTCTGATCGTGAACTCAATGCAGGATGCGCATGCAGAAGAAAGCAATGCGGACACAGACGCTTACCGTGAGGACGTCGCGACACGGCTGGCTGCGATTGAGGCGCGTCTGGATCGCCTATTGGAGCAGCGCGAGGAAAGCTGAAAACGGACAGAACATCCTGCCGGATTACGCCGTCTGCTGACCGATCTGCGCGATGCCCAGAACATCCAGTACCTTTGCCTCGATATGCTCAGCATTCATGCCAGCGACGGCGTACATGTCGGCCGGTGATGCCTGATCAATAAAGATGTCGGGCAGCACCATGGACCGATACTTGAGTCCATGATCGAATACGCCTTCATCAGACAGCAACTGCGCCACATGCGAGCCGAAGCCGCCCACGGCCCCTTCTTCGATCGTGATCAGCGCTTCATGATTTGCAGCCAGATCAAGGATCATATCCCGGTCCAGCGGCTTGGCAAACCGGGCGTCTGCAATCGTTGGCGTGATGCCTTTTGCGCTGAGCGCTTCTGCCGCCGCTTCAACCTCCGCCAGGCGGGTGCCGAAGGACAGGATTGCAACGCGTGAGCCTTCAGCAATGATGCGCCCCTTGCCAATCTCAAGCGGTGTGCCGCGTTCGGGCATGTCAACGCCCTTGCCCTCGCCACGTGGAAAACGAAAGGCGATGGGACCATCGTCATGAGCTGCGGCTGTGGCAACCATATGCTTTAACTCTGCCTCGTCAGCGGCGGCCATTACGACGAAACCGGGCAGGTTCGCCAGATAGGCCACGTCAAATGCACCTGCGTGGGTGGCACCGTCAGCGCCCACCAGACCGGCACGGTCAATGGCGAAACGCACAGGCAAGCGTTGAATTGCAACGTCATGCACAACTTGGTCATAGCCGCGCTGCAAGAAGGTCGAATACATCGCGCAGAACGGTTTCATACCGCCCGCGGCAAGGGCGGCACTAAAGGTGACGCCATGCTGTTCCGCGATGCCGACATCAAAGCAGCGAGACGGGTAGCGTTCGGCAAAGAGGTTAAGGCCCGTTCCATCTGGCATGGCGGCCGTGATGGCGCATATCTTGTCGTCTCTTGCAGCCTCTTCAAGCAGGCTCTGCGCAAAGACAGACGTATAGCTTGGCGCGTTTGACGGCGCTTTCTTTTGCTCGCCTGTCACCACGTTGAACTTGGATACACCATGCCCCTTGTCGCGCGCCTTCTCGGCGGGGCCATAGCCTTTGCCCTTTTTGGTCAGAACATGGATCAGGATTGGTCCCGTGGCGCGCTGTTTCACAGTGCGCAGAACCGGCAAAAGCTGATCCATGTCATGGCCATCAATCGGACCAAGATAGGAAAACCCAAGTTGTTCAAACAGGGTTCCGCCAACGGCCATCCCTTTCAGCATATCCTTGGCGCGCTTGGCCCCTTCGCGAAAGGGTTCTGGCAACAGGCTGACAGCCCCCTTGGCGGCAGCTTTCAACTCCTGAAACGGCTCCTCTGCGTATAGACGGCTAAGATAGCTCGACATCGCGCCCACTGGCGGGGCGATCGACATCTCATTGTCATTCAGGATCACGATCAGACGCTTGCCAAGGTGACCTGCATTGTTCATCGCCTCATAGGCCATGCCAGCCGACATGGAACCGTCGCCGATGACGGCAATCGCATCCCCCGCGCCCTCGGGGGGCACGCCGCCCAGATCCCGGGCCACGGCAAATCCCAATGCAGCCGAGATCGAAGTAGAAGAATGCGCCGCGCCAAAGGGATCGTACGGAGATTCGGATCGTTTGGTGAAACCAGACAAACCATCCTTTTGCCGCAGCGTGCGAATACGGTCTCGACGTTCGGTCAGGATTTTATGCGGGTAGCACTGGTGGCCCACATCCCAGATGATCTTGTCACGCGGCGTGTCAAATACCGCGTGCAGCGCCACGGTCAATTCGACCACGCCCAGACCCGCGCCCAGATGCCCACCGGTGACCGAAACTGCCGATACTGTTTCGTTGCGCACCTCATGTGCCAGCCTAATCAGTTCTGCATCTGAAAACTGCTTGAGGTCGGCAGGACGCGCCACACGGTCCAGCAATGGTGTATTGGGTCGGTCGGTCATTTTCAGTCTCTCAGCTTTTTCGTGCAACGACGAAACGCGCGGCATCCCGAAGTGTTTCTCCATCTTTACCGTAAATACTTAGTGCATCGCAGGCAGATTGCACGAGGTCCGCCGCGCGGCTTTTGGCACCGTCGAGGCCAAGCAGGGAGACGAAGGTCGCCTTGCCTGCGTCCGCGTCCTTACCGGTGGCCTTGCCAACGGTGTCCGCATCACCTTCGACATCAAGGATGTCGTCGGCAATCTGGAAGGCGAGGCCAAGTGCCGTGGCATAGGCCGCGAGAGGTGCGGTATCATCGCCCGCCATGCGGGGGCCCACCATCGCAGACCACCCAATCAATGCACCGGTCTTGCCCTGCTGTAGCGCGGTGATTTCCTCAAGCGTCAGTGGCACCGTCGCTGTTTCAGCTGCGATATCAAGCGCTTGGCCCAGAACCATTCCCTGCGCGCCAGCGGCGATCGCAAGGGTACGGGCCAATTTCGCGCGCACATCACCCGGACCCACTTCCGGTGCTGTGACCATCTCGAATGCGAGGGATTGCAGGGCATCACCGGCAAGCACGGCTGTTGCCTCGTCCCATTTGCGGTGCACGGTGGGAAGCCCGCGTCTGAGGTCATCGTCGTCCATGCAAGGCATGTCATCGTGCACCAGTGAATAGGCGTGCAGCGTCTCGATCGCGGTGGCAGGCCAGATCGCGGCAGCGGGTTCTATTCCGTGCAACCGGGCGGTTTCCAGCGCCAGAAACCCCCGCAGACGTTTGCCCCCATGGGTCGCATGAGCCATAGCCCGAACGACAGGGACATCGTCCATCTGCGCCAGCACATGGTCAAACTGGGCAGCAACCGCTGCCTGCGCTTTCTCCAGCCGTTCGCGAAACAAGGTGCTTACAACCCTTCGACAGGTTTGGTGCCAACGGGGTTGCCATCACCGTCCAGCGTGATTGCGGCGACCTTCTCTTCGGCTTCTTTCAGCTTGGTCTCACAGCGCGCCTTCAGCGCGGCACCACGTTCATAAAGCGCGATGCTTTCATCCAGTGCTACATCGCCGCGTTCCAACTGGCCCAGAACCTTTTCAAGCTCCGCCATGGCAGTTTCAAAGTTCATCTCTTCAATCGGTGTATCAGCCATCACAGCGCCTCACATCAAAACTCACTGTCCACCCATAACGGGGATCGCCACTGGCTTCCAGATGTGCGGCTGTATCTCTTTTCCGGCTCTCTTTACCTTTCGTGCCTCTGACCCGGGTCGGCTGTTGCTAATCCGTTTCCAACATATAGCCAGCGCCGCGAACAGTCTGAAGGTAGCGTGGCTGTTTCGGGTTTTCCTCGATCTTGCGCCGCAGCCGGGTGATCTGCACGTCCACCGCGCGTTCCTGCGCCTGTCCCCGATCCCGGCCCAACTCCTCGACCAGTTTCGCACGGCTCAGCGGCTCTCCAACTTGGGCAGCGAATATTTTCATAAGTTGAATTTCTGTGGCCGTCAGGCGCACCAGATCGTCGCCCTGCCACATCTCTCCCCGCTCCATGTCGTACCGGATGGCACCCAGCGACAGGACCTTGGGCGCGGTGTCTTCCGCACTCGTATCGGGCATCCGCCGCAGGATTGCATTGATCCTCAGAAGCAGCTCCTTGGGTTCAAACGGTTTGGCGAGGTAATCATCCGCCCCCGCTTCCAACCCTTCGATCCGGTTGTCTGTTTCGCCCTTGGCGGTCAGCAAGAGGATTGGCGTCTGCATGGTCTCGCGCAAGCTCGCGGTCAGGGCCAACCCGTCTTCGCCCGGCATCATCACGTCCAGCACGATCAGGTCAAAGTCGAGGCCTGACAGAATGCGCCTTGCGTGGGCAGCATCGCGTGCGGCTGTGACAAGGAAACCGTTGCGGATCAGGAATTTTTGCAAGAGGGTGCGGATCCGCTCATCATCGTCGACGATCAGCAGGTGTGAGTCCATCTCGCTCACTGGCCGGTCTCCCTGAGCTTTGCATAGCTGGCGCGCATTTCGGGATCCATCATCGCCTCAAGAACGGTGCGGAAACCTGCGACGGCTTCGGGTCCGGCCTCGCGAAACGCGGCACGCAGGCGCGCGCGCTGGGCATCGGACAGTTTCTGTTCCAAGGCACGGCCTTCGTCCGTCAAATGCAAGTGCCGCTCCCTTTTATCGTTCCGCCCTACCCTGCTTTCGACCAGACCATCAGAGATCAAAGTGCGCAACACACGATTGAGGGACTGTTTCGTAACACCGAGAATATTCAGCAGGTTGTTCACAGTCGTGCCCGGCGCGCGCCCGATGAAATGGATCGCCCGGTGGTGGGCCCGACCATAGGTCAGATCGGCAAGAATGCGGTCAGGATCGGCGGTAAAGCCCCGATAGGCAAAGAACATCGCCTCGCTGCCTTGCCGCAGCTGTTCATCCGTCAGAAAGAGCAGCGTATCGCCCCTGACAGCGGAAGTCTGTCGTCCGTCAGACATTGCGTGCCTCTTCATCTCGTTCAGCGTCAGTTTATGTCAGCCTTGTTGACACTCCAAGGGTGAAAGGCTAGGGAATCGCAGCTTTTGCGACAGGAAATGTCCGAACCGGACCTAGCGGCGCAACATTCTTAAAATAGTTGGTACTCGAAAGGGGTGTACGATGGCGGGATATGATGATCGGGATGGCCAGATCTGGCTGGATGGCAAGCTGGTGGACTGGCGTGACGCCAATGTCCATATCCTGACCCATGCGATGCACTACGCGTCATCGGTGTTCGAGGGCGAGCGGGCCTACAACGGCAAGATCTTCAAAAGCCGCGAGCATTCCGAGCGTCTCAAGCGCTCTGCGCAGATGATCGATTTCGAAATCCCTTGGACCGTGGACGAGATTGAGGCAGCCAAGGTCGCAACGCTCGCCGCGTCGGGTTTGCAGGATGCCTATGTCCGCGCCATCGCCTGGCGCGGGGCTGGTGAGGACATGGGCGTGGCATCCGCCCGCAATCCTGTGCGCTTGGCCATCGCCGCATGGGAATGGGGCGCGTATTACGGTGACGCCAAGATGAAGGGCGCGAAACTGGACATCTCCAAGTGGAAGCGCCCCTCGCCCGAGACAATTCCCAGCCATGCCAAGGCAGCGGGTCTTTACATGATCTGCACCATGTCCAAGCACGCGGCAGAGGCCAAGGGCTGCTCCGACGCGATGATGTTCGACTATCGCGGCTACGTGGCAGAAGCGACTGGCGCGAACATCTTTTTCGTCAAAGACGGCGAAGTGCACACGCCCGATCCTGATTGCTTTCTGAACGGGATCACGCGGCAAACGGTGATTGGCATGCTGAATGACAAGCAGGTCAAAGTACACGAGCGGCATATCATGCCCGAAGAACTGGAAGGCTTTGAGCAATGCTGGCTGACCGGCACTGCCGCCGAAGTGACCCCGGTGGGCCAAATCGGGGATTACAACTTTGAGGTTGGCGCACTGACGCGGGATATCGCGGAAAGCTACGAGAAGCTGGTGCGGGCATAACCCGCATCCCTTCTCAGAAATCGAATAATCAACAAGCCTGCTGACACCCTGCTGTCAGCAGGCTTTTGTTATCTCCTCCTCAGATTGAATTGAGGAGTCCCCCCTTGTTACAGATCATCCAGACCGGTTTCGACACCCGACCCATCGAAATGCAGCCGATGTGGCTGATCACTTATCAGGCCCCGGCCGAAGACATTGACCGCGTGTTCGACGCCATCTGTGCCATCACGCCGCTTGTGCAGGGAAATACTGATCGCAACGGATACCGCACACCGGGTGGGCAGGAATACTATCGCCCGCGTGAGGGGACGCCTGCCGGGGCTGAGGATGAGCTGCGGCGAAGGCCCGGTGTAAACGAGATGCGGTTCTTCCTGCCGCGGGATGAGAACGTTCTGGATGCGGTGATCGAAGCGATCTACGAAGTGCACAGCTATTATGAGCCAGTCATCATCGTGCAGGAGGTGTTACGCAGCCTGTGTAGGGGATTGGATTACAGCGACAACCCCCACCGCTGGTGGAACAATAACGGTGACTGGAAGACGGCGCCTTAAGACGGGGTGATGCTCCCGGTTTCGCATCGGGAGCATCGAGGCAGCGTTTAGTACAACGCCACCGGATTGATCATCGCTTGAACCGCGCCTTGGATACGGTTCTGGCCCAGCACGAACATGAACTCGTTTACGCCTTCATCAAGCAGCGGACCCACGTTCATCGTCTCAAGGATGTAGATGCCGTTTTTCTTAAGGAACGTCACATGGCCGTAGAACACCTTGTCGCCCTCCTTGGGCGGGACGGCCTCAAGTCCCCAGGTATCGGCCCCGACTGCCATAGGATTGAGCGAGGCCAGATATTCCGCGCCTTCATTGTCGAGACCGGGTTCGGCCTGACCCCAAAGCGCGGGATTCTCAACGAAGGTGACATCGGTCCAGCCGGTGTAGAACAGGATGATGTCACCCTCGCGCAGCTCCACGCCCTGCGCCTCTGCCGCTGCCTTGATCTCTGCCGAGCCAAAACTTTGGCCGGCCTCCATCACATCCACGCCCGCCTGCGCAGCCATGTCGAGGATCACACCCCGGCCCACCAGTGGCGGCACGTCGTGGGTTCCAAGCTTGGTCAAACCTGTGATGACGCTGATTTCTTTCTCGTCCAGGCAGTTGTAATACATCCCGTGCTCACCAAGATGTCCCAGACCGTCAAGCTGCTAGCCGATGCCGATCCAGGTTTGCAGGACGTCGTCGTTGTAATTCCCCTCGTAGCCGAACCCCGTCAGCTTCTGACCGCCCTGCTGGTTTGGCTGAACCACCTGCAGGCTGAGTGATCGGGGCGGGAAGGCAGGTGTGTCCGGCCCGATGGTGATGCCCAGAGGCATGGATTTGCCCTGTTTGATCAGTTTAGCGGCCTCAAGCGTGCGTTCTGGCGTCACCAAATTGGCCGAGCCGATCGTGTCTTCCGCACCCCATTTAGACGGTGCGCAATCCTCTGCCATGGCGGCACTCGCGCCAAAGCCAAGCGCAACGGCAGCAGCGAAAATGTGGTTCTTGTTCATGGTTATCCTCCCTTGAAGAAGGTCAGGCTACCACGATTCTCGTGTTGCGCGAGTCTTGAGTATGCAGGCGGTGCATTGTCGCCAAAGAGGGCCAGCCCGCCGTCAGCGGAGTGATTTGCATCCGCTGGAACGCAGATTTTGCGTTTCCTATGAAATGATTTGAGCGAGGCTTTTACAGAATTGTTCCGGCAAACCGCATCGCCCAGGTGATCTATCTTGGCGCGGTTGTAGTGAATTGGAACCCGTAACAATGGCCATGTCCCGGAGGGCTTACATGACAAAAAGTTCGATCACAGATCCTGAATGAATTGCCCTAGAGCGTTCGAAGTGCAGGAAGGCCGACACCAGTGCTTTGGAAACCGCCGTCAGCGGCGATGATCTGTCCCGTGACATAGCTGGCTTTTGGACTGCACAGAAACGCGATGACTTCACCTATTTCTCGCTCTGATCCATAGCGGTTCAGCGGGATGGCGTCATGGTATGCGTCGATGATGTCTTGGGTATGTACGGCCATTGCCAGTTTCGTCCGCACAGGACCGGGGCAAACCGCATTCGCGCGGATGCCATATTCGCCCAGTTCTGCCGCTTGTTGCTGTGTCAACTGGATGACGGCAGACTTGGACGTGCCATAGGCCACGCGCAGGGTGGATGCCCGCAGGCCAGAGATCGACGCGATGTTGACGATGGCCCCCTTGGTTTCCTTGAGCGCCGGGATCGCGGCCTGAGACATCAGGAACACGCCATCAAGATTGGTTTCCATCACGCGGCGCCAGCGGGCAAAGTCAGTTTCTTCGATGGGTCCGAAATCAGCCACGCCAGCGTTGTTGACCAGCGCGTCCAGCCGCCCGAAATGAGTCACGCATTCACGGATGGCCTGCGGCGCGGCCTGCGGGTCGGAAACATCATGCAGCAGGCTAAGCGCGGCGCCATCAAATTGCGCTGCAGCCTCTTTCAGAGCATCCTCATCCCGGTCCAGCAGCGCAACCCGCCAGCCGTCGGCGGCCATCAGATGTGCAGTCGCAAGGCCGATGCCCCGTGCCGCGCCTGTGATCAGGGCGACTTTCGCTGGTGTATCGGCCATCAGTAGTCCACCCCACGCTGGGCCTTGATGCCCGCCTTGAACGGATGCTTGACCTCGGTCATTTCGGTCACCAGATCGGCGTAGTCACATAGCTCAGGCTTTGCATCGCGTCCGGTCAGGATGACGGCGGTGCGCTTGTCACGTGCGTCGAGTCCGGCAATGACATCTTCGACCGACAGGTAGTCATAGCGCATGGCGATGTTGATCTCGTCCATGACGATCAGATCATAGTCGCCGCTTTCCATCATCTCGCGGCCCTTGGCAAAGGCGGCCTGCGCGGCCGCGATATCGCGTTCCTTGTCCTGCGTATCCCAAGTGAACCCCTCGCCCATTGTATGCCAGGTCACCTCGCCCAGACGGTCGAAAAACTGGCGCTCACCGGTTTTCCATTTGCCCTTGATAAACTGGACAACGCCAACCTTCTGTTTCCAGCCAAGTGCCCGGACGATCACGCCAAACGCGCTTGAGGATTTACCTTTACCTGCGCCGGTGTGGATCAGCACGAGGCCCTTTTCCGGGTCCTGCAGCTCTGCCACCTTGGCGCGCTGCTTGGCTTGGCGCTCCTGCATCTTTTGCTTGTGATCGTCTGACATGGGTCGTCCTTAGTTTGGCGTGCCGGAAGGCGCAGTGCTGGGTTTCGATTTGCTGCGGTCAAGCCCCAGCTGGCGTTCGCGCCAGATAATGAGCACACCGCCAGCAATGACAAGGGCTGCACCGACAAGAATGGTCAGTGTCGGCACTTCGCTGAAGACAAGCCAGCCAATCAGCGTGGCGAAAATCATCGAGGCATAGTCGAAAGGCGCGAGCATCGAGGCGGTGCCAAAACGATAGGACGATGTCACCATGATCTGCGCCACGCCACCGATAAGGCCCGCGCAGATGACAAGGCCAATGACGTTGAGGCCGGGATTGGTCCAGGCCAGTGACGCATGGGGAATGAGCCATCCGAGGGGGAGCGTCAGCAGGGAAACGACTGTCGCGGTCAGCGAGAAATAGAAGACGATGGCGCTGGTTGTGTCGGTCTGGACAAGGCGTCGGACATGAATTTGGACCAGGGCGCGCAGGATTGACGCGACCAGAACCATCAGCGCACCCAATGCGGCCGCGCGTGTGTAGCTGTCATCGAGCGAAAGGCGCGGCGCGATGACGATCATCACCCCGATCAGCCCAAGTGCGACAGCAGAAAGGCGAATGAGCCGCACACGTTCGCCAAGAAAGATCGCCGCAAAGATCACGGTGAACATCGGCGTGGCGTATCCGATGGCGGTGACCTCCGGCAGGGGCAAAAGCGCAAGTCCTGCAAAGGTCAATCCCATGGCACAGGTACCAAACAGGCCGCGCCAGACATGGCCAAGGATATTGTTCGCTTTCAGCCCGTCATGCAGGTGCCCCTGTTGCCAGAGCCAGCCCATGATGATCGGAATCGCAAAGAGCGAACGAAAAAACACCGCTTGGCCGGGGGGCACCTGACCCGATGCTGCCTTGATCAGCGCCGCCATCACCATGAACAAAAAGACCGCGCCAATCTTTAATGCGATGGCGCGTCCGGGTCGGTTCTGGGTCAGGGATTTCGACATGAAAGCTTCATGCGCCCCTGTCCGGCAAAGTGCAAGCGTGTGACTTGGTTCCTAGGGTGCGCCGCTCACAAAGCGCCGAATTGCGGCCAACGCCTCGTCTGGTTTGTCGCCAACGACCCCATGCCCACAGTTCTGAAACCGGATGAATTCCAGATCATCTGACCCTAATCCCTCTGCGATGACCTCGCTGAATTCAGGTAGCGTGATCGGGTCTTCCTCGCCCACCATCACCAAGGCCGGGCAGGTTATCTTGCCAAGGTCTGCACGGAAATCCATGCGCCCATGTTCATTGTTCGGCCCGTTGAAATGAAGGGCCGTCTCGTTGCGCCACAGGATCCGCGAGAGCCAGTCTTGAGACTCTTTCTTTTTGTAGCTGTAGAACGGCACACACATCTCCCTGTACAAGGCGCGCCCTTCATCAGTTGGGTTTGTCCAATAGGTTTTGGCAATATCGCCGATGGCCTTGCCTCCACGTCTTTCGAACGCTTGGAAAACGGTCGGGAAATCGACCTTCGCCGCCGTGCTGATCAAGACCAGACCACCCGCATGGTCCGGGAACTGCGTGGCGTAGGACAGGGTGACGAAACCACCGAAGGATGTGCCGATCACGATGGGTTTTCCTACGCCCAGTGCATCGCATAATGCCTTGAGGTCGGCGCCCCATTGCTCAAGGTTCCATTTGCTTTCGTCGCTGAAATCGCTGCGTCCGTTACCGCGATGATCGTAATAGATGACCTGAGCGATATCTGTCAGTTGGCTGAAATAGGGTTTTGAGACGGTGTGATCTGCACCCGGTCCGCCGTGGACCATGATCACCGTCGGTTTCTCGCGCATCTGCGGGCCATCGGGTGTTAGGCTTTCACCGTCCACATCAAAGTACAATCTTGCTCCGTTGACGTGCGTGTACATGCCTGCTGCCCCTTCCTGACAGGTTGAGTCTGGCAGATAAGAGACAAATCTCAAGTGGATCGGGGGTGTTTCGCGCGGTGCGATCGCGAAGGCCGGGGATAGCCGTTCTATCCTTCACGTCTGCGCTTGAAGCTAGCCCAAACGCGCAGATCAACGATCACTTTCGCGGTTGCTAACACGACAAGAAGACAAAGAGCTGCCTTCGATACAGTCTCCATTGTCCCTTCGATCAACATCGCATGCACCACACTTCCCCCCACGGTCAATGCGGCCAGGATCGTGTGACCAACACGCCATATCGGTGGTTTGACGCGTAACCGTTTGCGGAACACCGCCATAAAGGCGGCAGCGAATACCGCCCACATGGCAATGTTGCCCCAAACGGAAAACGGTGTGGGGGATCTGAAGAGAAGGACATCAATCACGTCCGGCGGGCTGGTGATCCACAGGCCCAAGACATGGACCAAAATCGCGACAACCAAACTTGTGCCAATCCAGCGATGCACACGCCGCCCACGGGGAACGGAAAGGCCAGGAAGATACCCACCAGCCAGCAATGGCTGGAGCAGGATAAGGGTCATTGCAATGACACCTGCAAATCCCGCAAGGATATACACTGGATCGCGCCACGCCAGCAGAGGACTTGTTGCTGCTGCCGCAATCGGCAGAACAACCGTAATGCACAGGGCAGCCCATATGAAAAGCTGGCTGACAGGACGCTTTGCTGGCGAGGCCACAGATATCAGACCGGCTGAAGGACGAAATCCGCATTCAGGGTGGTATCTTTGGCGCTTGACATGACGGGGCGCAGGAACACCGTCTGAAACCCCTCCCCTTCGTAGGCAAGATGCCCATGCGCCTGACCAAAGGCAGGGACGATCTGGGGCATCTCAAGGCGGAAAATGCCGTTCGCGTCGGTCAGCGTGGCACCATGGCTTTGCGGATCGCGTTCGTGCCCCTCGGTTGTATGCGCCCAGATCTGGATACGCTGCCCGGCAAGTGGTGCGCCATCGCCGGCGCGGCGCACGGTGCCCGTCATCCAGAAACCGCCGCCGCCGATGCGGTCAACGATGGGCGCGCCGGGACGATAATTGTTGGCCCCACCCCGCATGGTTGGCGTTGGCGCAAGGCCCTTGGCGCGGGCCGGAACGAATAGGCCCGTGGCGCTTGTCGCCAGAAATGCACCAGCGGTTGCAAGAAGGGTGCGGCGTGTCTTTGACTTAAGGGTCATTTGAAATCCTCCGGTCGTCTTGCGATCAGCCTGCCGGGTTCCGCAGACATTTCGATCTGTCCGTGAAACATAGCAGCTTTGCCTGAGGAATTGAGGGATGCAGTCGCGATGTGCGACGATTTTCTCTTCACGCCTGCGTGATGGACTGGTCTAAACCGTGCATAAGAACCGGCCTGAGAACCTTTTGACTTCGCATCGATCAGGCTGATCGGGTTAACCGATACGGCCTTGGTTTTCGCCCACTTGACCACGGTGTAACAGCAGATGGTCCAGCAGCACACAGGCCATCATCGCCTCGCCGACAGGGACGGCACGGATGCCCACGCAGGGATCGTGACGGCCCTTGGTGATGATCTCGGTTTCTTCGCCCGATTTCGTGATGGTCTTGCGGGTGGTCAGGATGCTTGAGGTCGGTTTCACGGCAAAACGCACGACCACATCCTGCCCTGTGCTGATCCCACCCAGAATACCGCCCGCATGGTTGGACGAATACCGAGGCTGTCCATCGTTACCCATATAGATTTCGTCAGCGTTCAATTCGCCCGTCAGCATGGCGGCTGACATGCCTTCGCCGATCTCGACACCTTTGACGGCATTGATGCTCATCATGGCGGCGGCCAAATCGGTATCAAGCTTGCCATAGACCGGTGCGCCAAGGCCTGCGGGTACGCCGCGCGCGGTGACTTCGATAATTGCGCCAACCGAGGAGCCGGATTTGCGCAGACCATCCAGATAATCCGCCCAGTCTGTCGCAGCCTTCGCGTCAGGCACCCAGAAGGGGTTTTCGTTGATCTGGTCCCAGTCAAAGGCATCACGGTTGATCTGGTGCGGTCCCATCTGGACCATATAGCCGGTGATCTGAAGATTGGGCGCAAGGGCCTTGATCGCCTCGCGGGCAAGGCCACCGGCGGCGACGCGGGCAGCGGTTTCCCGCGCCGAGGACCGCCCGCCGCCACGATAATCGCGGATGCCATATTTCTGGAAATAGGTAATGTCGGCGTGACCGGGACGGAACTTGTCCTTGATATCGCCATAGTCCTTGGACCGTTGATCGGTGTTTTCGATCATCAGCTGCACGGGGGTGCCTGTGGTCACCCCCTCAAAGGTGCCGGACAGGATTTTCACCTGATCGGGCTCGCGGCGCTGAGTGGTGTATTTGTTCTGCCCGGGTTTGCGCTTGTCGAGCCAGTGCTGGATCATGCCCTCGTCAATCGGCACACCCGGAGGGCAGCCATCGACCGTAGCCCCAAGGGCAGGCCCGTGGCTTTCACCCCAGGTGGTGACGCGGAAAAGATGACCGAAAGAGTTCATGGACATGGGCGTGCTCCTGTTAAGGGAGAGCATTAGCGAGGTGAACGCTGGGCCTCAAGGTGTAGAGTGTCCCGGTCCAGCGACGCCACTTTGACAGAGACGGTCGGATAGGTGGCCTTTCAGACAACGAAGCACCACGCATCGTTGCCGCGCGATCAAGGTTTTGGCGGGCTGCGTGCCGATTGAGTTAAGTCAACTTTCGATCTGACCGTGACTGTAGCCTTAGGGCACAAGACAACGCCCCGTGCCAGTTTGCAGGCCTGCCAAGACATCCTGTCGGTAGAGGTGGCGCTGGCAACCGCAAGTACAAATGGGGGTCACGAAATGACCGATTCAGAGAAAGATCGTTGGGACGTCATAGTCATCGGCTCAGGCATGGGGGGGATGGCAGCCGCTTCAGCGTTAAGCAGAGTCGGACATAAGGTGCTTCTGCTTGAGCAGCACCAAACGCTAGGCGGATTGACGCACAGCTTTTCCCGCGAGGGTTTTTCTTGGGATGTCGGGATACATTACCTCAGCGAAATGGCCCCTGAAGACCGCGTGCGCCGGTTGATAGACTGGCTGTCCGACACGCCGATCGAATTTGTACCCTTGGGGTCGGTCTACGATTACTTGCATATCGGATCTGCTGAACCGCTGTCCCTTTCCCGGCCCTTTGAAGCGCAGGAGAGAGATCTCAAAGACCGTTTTCCAGATGACGCCGAGGCTATCGAGGCCTGGACCCAGGCGCTGCGCGACGGTCAGGATGCCATGCTCAAGGTGTTTCCAACTCGGGCAATGCCTGAAATCGCAGGCGACATGCTTGACTGGTGGAACCGCCATGCGATTGAAAAGTGGTGCGCCCGCACCACGCGGGAGGTCATTGACGACATCACGGACAACCCGGCGCTTGCGGCTGTGCTCGCTGCGCAATGGGGCGATCACGGAGGGCGGCCAAGCAAAGCCAGCTTTGCGATACATGCCTTGATTGCCGGGGCCTATCTGCCGAGCGGATCATGGTATCCGGTAGGAGGCAGCGCCGCCTTTGCGGACCACATCATTCCGACGATCACCAAAAATGGCGGCGAGGCCCGCGCTGGTGTCCGTGTGACTGGTCTGGTCTTTGAAGGCGACACAGTTGTCGGCGTCCGGACTGACGATGGAACGGAATTCCACACGAAGGCTGTCGTGTCGGATATCGGTGCGCGGGAAACGATTGACACGCTCTTGCCTGAAAACTGTGGCCACGACGACTGGATTGAAGAAATCCGCGCTCTGCCCCCAAGCATCGCGCACTTTACCCTGTTTCTTGGCTTTGAAGGTGATGTTGAAGCCGCTGGGGCCACCAAAGCAAACCATTGGATTTATCCCGAAGGCAAGGTTGATGCCGTCTGGACAGACGCGCCCGACGGACCCCCGCCATGTATGGTTGCGTCCTTTGGTTCCCTCAAGAACCCGGCACATGACCCCGGAGAGCGGCAAAAGCATATGGGCCAGTTCCTTGTGTGGGCTGATTGGAAGACAGTGGAAAAATGGGCCGACCTGCCCGCAGGCGCACGGGGCGACGATTATGCCGAATTCAAGCGTCGGACGGAGAAAACCCTGATGGCAGAATACGAGAAACATTTTCCCGATCTTGCAAAGCTGGTGGTCTATCGGGAACTGTCGACACCACTTTCCACCGTCAGCTTTACAGGCCACCGCAAAGGCGCGTTCTATGGGCTTGATGTAACTCCAGAACGCGTCGTGTCGGATGCCCTGCGTGCCCGGACACCGGTTCCGGGTCTTTTCCTTGCGGGTCAGGATGTCGCAAGTCCGGGAATCCCCGGCGCGCTTTGGGGTGGGCTCCTTTGCGCAGGCACCATTGATCCAAAGGTCATGCGCCAATTTCGAGGATAATCAGGCTGCTTGCTGCGCAGTAACGTCTGAGCATCGCATGGGCCTCTGCCGTGAAATGGGACCCATTTCGGGTAAAGGCACAGACGCGTTTGAAACGGCAGATAGGGCCAGAGAGATCCACTTTGCTCTTTGGGCCGTCTTTTGCCTTGCCTTACAGCACCGTCCGAACTACCTGTTCCGTCACCTCGGGGGGCCATCCACTGGCTGAGATTGCGCAAGCTGACCCGTTGAACCTGAACCGGTTAACACCGGCGGAGGGAAGGTCTGGGCATACTTCCAACACCTCTCGACGCCGCAAATTGGAGGATACCATGAAGTATCTTGCACTTGCTGCTACCACCACACTCGCCGCGACAGCAGCCGCGGCCGATACACCTGAACTTGTTGTTTACACCTATGACAGCTTCGTCTCGGACTGGGGTCCCGGTCCGCAGATCGAAAAGGCGTTTGAGGAAACCTGCGCCTGCGACCTGAAATTCGTCGGCAACGGCGATGGCGCTGCGCTGCTGGCGCGATTAAAGCTGGAAGGCACGCGGTCTGACGCTGATCTGGTGCTTGGTCTGGATACCAGCCTGATCGCGGCAGCCAAGGAAACGGATCTGTTTACCGAGACCGCAGTCACCGCAGACTATGCGCTGCCGATTGACTGGACCGACAATACCTTCGCGCCTTACGACTGGGGCTATTTCGCCTTTGTTCATAATACGGATCTGACCCCGCCTGCGAACTTCAAGGCGCTGGGCAAGAGTGATCTGAAGATCGTTATTCAGGACCCGCGCTCTTCCACGCCCGGGCTGGGCCTGCTGATGTGGGTCAAAGATGCTTACGGGGCAGAGGCAACGGCGATCTGGGAAGGCTTGGCAGATAACGTCGTGACCGTCACCAAGGGTTGGTCCGAGGCTTACGGTCTCTTCCTCGAAGGAGAAGCGGATATGGTGCTGAGCTATACGACCTCGCCCGCGTATCACATCATCGCCGAAGAAGATGAAAGCAAGGCAGCGGCGATATTCGACGAAGGCCACTACATGCAAATCGAAGTGGTGGGGCGCCTGGCGGGATCGGACCAGCCGGAACTTGCGGAAAAGTTCATGCATTTCATGGTGTCTGATGCGGCGCAGTCGATCCTGCCGACGACCAACTGGATGTATCCGGCGGTGATGCCCTCGGGCGGTCTGCCCCAAGGGTTCGAGGCGCTGGTGAAGCCTGAAAACGCCCGCCTGATCGACGCGGACAAGGTACCGGCGCTCCGGGATGAGGCATTGGCCGAGTGGCTCGGCGCGCTCTCTCAGTAAGCGTAAAGTCTGGCATCGGCGCTGCGGCCTTGGTCGTGGCACTGATCGTTGCTGCGTTGCTGGCAGTGGTCTCGCGGGCAGAGGTGGGCGCAGGTTTCCTGAGCTCTGACTGGGCCGCGATCCGGTTCACTGTCTGGCAAGCAGTCCTGTCGGCACTGTTTTCGGTTGTGCTGGCCGTTCCGGTCGCGCGCGCCTTTGCCCGGCGCCGGTTTCGGGGCAGGGCAATACTGGTCACGCTTCTGGGCGCTCCGTTTATCCTCCCAGTGATCGTGGCCGTGCTGGGATTGCTGACGGTGTTTGGCAGGAGCGGTTGGCTAAACGTGGTTTTCGAGGCCGTCGGTCTGCCCCCCGTATCGATATATGGCCTGCATGGTGTCGTGCTGGCGCATGTATTTTTCAACCTGCCACTTGCGACGCGGTTGTTGCTGCAGGGCTGGCAAACCCTGCCCGCTGAACGCTTCCGTCTGGCAGCTCAACTCAGACTTACGCCTTGGGCCATGTTCCGGACCCTTGAATGGCCGCTATTGCGGCAGGTTGTGCCGGGAGTAACAGCTTTGATTTTCGTGATCTGCCTGACCAGCTTTGCGGTTGCGCTGACGCTGGGTGGCGGGCCAAAGGCGACAACGGTGGAGCTCGCTATTTATCAGGCGTTCCGTTTCGACTTTGATCTGGGTCGTGCCGCGCTTTTGTCAGTGACGCAGCTGGTGTTGGCAGGCGCTGCGGCGGTGCTGGCGCTGTCGATCATTCCATCGATATCGATGGGCGGTGGTCAGGATCGGCCCTTGCGACGCTGGGATGCGCTGGGCGGTGCGCAGCGGGTGCAGGATACCGTTGTAATCACGCTTGCCGCTGCGTTCCTGTTGCTACCGCTGTGCGCTGTTGTGCTGCGCGGAATGGCGGGGCTGGCTGTGATGCCACCGCAGGTCTGGGCGGCGGCGGGGCTGTCATTATATGTTGCCATAATAAGCGTACTGGTCTTGCTTGCGCTGGCTTTGCCGATGGCGGGTTGGATCGCTTCGGGGCGCACAGGCGGGACGGAGGCCATCGGCCTGTTGGGACTGTCGGCATCGCCGCTGATGATCGGGACGGGGTGGTTCATCCTGATCAATCCGCTGATGAACCCTGCCGATCTGGCGCTGCCGGTCACGGCGCTGGTCAATGCGCTGATGGCCCTGCCCTTCTGCTTGCGGATCATGGTGCCGCGGCTGCGGGACACGTTGCAGGATTTTGGCCGCCTAAGTGTAACGTTGCGCCTGAAGGGCTGGCCATTATGGCGCTGGGTGATCTTGCCCCGCCTCGCACCGCAGATCGGATTCGCTGCTGGCTTGACCGGGGCGCTGTCGGTTGGGGATTTGGGTGTCATCACTCTTTTTGCTGATCAGGAACGGGCCACGCTGCCTTTGCAGATGTACCGCCTGATGGGGGCATATCAGATGGAGGCGGCGGCGGGTGCGGCGCTCTTGCTGTTGGTGATGGCGCTGGGCATCTTCTGGGTTTGTGACAGGGGTGGGCGCTGGCATGCTGAGGCTTGAGGGGCTTGAAATTACGCAGGGCGATTTCCGCCTTGCTGCGGATATGACTCTTAAACATGGTCGGAAGTACGCAGTGATCGGGCCATCCGGTGCCGGGAAATCAACGCTGCTGGGTGCTCTTTGTGGGTTCGTGCCGCTGGCGGCCGGCCGGTTGTTCTGTGGTGAGACGGAGATCACCAACGCAGATCCGGGCGCACGGCCCATGACGATGCTCTTTCAGGACAATAATCTTTTTCCACATCTGACGGTGCTGCAAAATGTCGGGCTGGGCATCAAGCCCGATCTGCGACTGACCAGCGAGGAAAAGGCGCGAGTGGAGGCGGCGCTGGTTCGTGTCGGACTTGGGGATCAGATGACCAAGAAACCGAATGCCTTGTCCGGTGGCCAGCAAAGCCGTGCGGCGCTGGCGCGGGTGTTGGTGCAAGCACGCCCTTGGGTTTTGCTGGATGAACCCTTCGCGGCATTGGGTCCAGCCCTGCGCAATGAGATGCTGCAACTGGTGCAGCAGCTGGTGGCCGAGACAGGCGCAGGGCTGATCATGGTCACCCACGCGCCTGAAGATGTGCGGCGCATTGCGGATGAGGTGATCTTTGTGGGATCAGGCCGCGCAGAGGCACCACAACCAGCGGCGGCCTTGATGCAAAATCCACCGCCGGAACTAAAGGCGTACCTTGGCTAGGGCCTGCCACGGGCTTCGGACACTTGAGATTGCCAATGCCGAAGCGGCCCTGAGAAGGGCGGCACGTCTGTCGATGTGGCCCAGCGTTTTCGAACCCGCTGGGCCTGTTCTGTCTAAGCAACTGTTTTACGCGGCGATCAATGCGCGCGTTTCAACCATTTTGAGCGCAGCAAAGGCCGCTTCGCGTCCCTTAACCACGAAATGGTCCCGATAGATGGCGTTGTGATGATCGGTCTCCTGATACTGGTGAGGGGTCAGCGATACAGACAGGACCGGTATCCCTGTATCAAGACCCACGCGCATCAGCCCATCAACGACAGCGCTGGCGACAAAGTCATGACGGTATATGCCGCCATCAACGACAAAGGCAGCGCAAACAATCGCGTCATAGCGACCGGTAGCTGCAAGTTTCTGCGCCATAAGCGGCAGTTCAAATGCGCCGGGTACGTCAAATACATCGACAGTGCTGGCAGGAATGGTTTCCAGAAATCCATCCAGACTGCGGTCCACGATATCTGCATGCCACTGTGCCTTTATGAATGCGAAACGGGCGGGGGCTGAATTGCCATGTGTCATGTTGATCTCCTTCAGGTTCAGACACGTCTCCACCCAAGGCGATCACACGCAGCTACCGACGCACCGAAGGCGTCAGCAAAATGCGCGCATTCTCTTTCATCCGGACTTTAACCGTCGGCCCCGGACTTTGACCGGGTCTGCTGACCAAGCGCCCCGAAACGGGGCACGTTGCGCTCGCGGGCTTGAGGGTGCGCCCTCCCACCGCCGGTGGGGAATTCCACCCCGCCCTGAGAATGCTTGCACCCTGCCGGGAAGATGTGGTCTGTGCAAGTCAGACGTATCGTCACAGGAAGTCTGCTCATGCATCCCAACCCGATCTATCATGATGCCGAGACGGCGCAGAATCTTGGCTTTGCCAGAGAGCGTGGCTTTGGCGTGTTGTCGGTCAATGGACCTGACGCCCCGATGCTGAGCCATGTGCCCTTCTTGCTAAGCGAGGATGGTCAGGTCGCTGAACTGCATCTGGTCCGCTCCAACCCCATTGCCCGTGCATTGAAAGAACCTCTGCAGGCCAAGATCGCGGTTTCGGGGCCTGACAGTTACATCTCTCCTGACTGGTATGGCGTGATCGATCAGGTGCCGACATGGAATTACATTGCCGTGCATCTGACCGGTGTGCTGGAGTTGCGTCCGCACGAAGAACTGCACGATTTGCTGGACCGGCAGTCGGCTGTCTATGAAGATCGGCTGCTGCCAAAGGTGCCTTGGAAAACCGCAAAGATGTCTGATTGCGTCATGGACAAGATGATGCGGATGATCGTGCCTTGCCGGATGCAGATCACTGACGTCGATGGAACGTGGAAACTGGGACAGAACAAGCCGGATGCCGTGCGCGCAAGTGCAGCAGAGCACGCCAAGGCATATGGATTTGGCGCAGAGGCAGATATCCTGGCTGCGTTGATGCAGGGCGTATCCCCTCGCGACTGATAAAGAGCAATGGTACAAAGCCGTGATTGCGCCCGTGCCGCACGCAGGCGATACTTTGTCCGAACATAAGTTGGAGAAATCTCATGAAACTCGCCTACTCCCCGACCTCGCCCTATGTCCGCAAGGTCATGGTGTTGCTGCATGAAACCGGACAGCTGGACGATGTCGCACTGGAGAACCTTGCCACCACGCCATTTGATCCGGCCGAGGGGCTGCTGCCCAGCAATCCTTTGGGGAAAGTGCCCGCATTGGAGCGGTCAGAGGGACCGGCGCTTTATGATAGTCGGGTAATTTGCGCCTATCTGAACGACCGTGCCGGCGGCAGCCTTTATGGCAAAGGCGCGGGGCATTGGGATATTCTGACGCTTGAAGCTACAGCAGACGGTATTCTGGATGCCGCCCTGCTGATTACCTACGAATCGCGTTTGCGCCCGGAAGACAAGCGCATGGACGCATGGGCCGATGCGCAGTGGGACAAGATCGCCCGCGCCTGTGCGGCTCTGAATACTCGCTGGATGAGCCATCTGTCCGGTCCTCTCGACATGGGCCAGATCGCTGTGGCCTGCGCGTTGGGATACGTTGATTTCCGCCATGATGCACGCGGTTGGCGTGCAGGGAACGATGCACTGGCCGCTTGGTTCGAAAACTTCGATTCGCGTCCATCCATGCAGGCTACCCGGCCTCCGGCAGGCTAATTGCGTCAGTTTACCCCGATTTCCATGATCTTAACCCCACAGTGCGACGGTTTGCGCGTCTTTGGCATCTAGACGCACCGGGGTCGGCAAGCTAGATAGCCCCCTAACCGGGTTGTGCATTTGCGCTGCCCAAATTTCCAGTGGCCCGTCGGGTCCTTAAAGATTGGAGAAAACACGTGTCCAACGCAGAAGATCACGCAGGCACCCGTAGGGATTTCCTGTACTATGCGACGGCTGGGACTGGCGCAGTGGCTGTAGGTGCTGCGGTTTGGCCCCTCGTCAATCAGATGAACCCATCCGCAGACGTGCTTGCGCTGTCGTCGATCCGGGTTGACGTCAGCAGCCTCGAAGTGGGCTCTCAACTGACAGTTAAATGGTTGGGTAAGCCTGTTTTTATCCGCCGTCGGACCGAAGAAGAAATTGAAGCTGCGCGCGCCGTCGATATGGCGGATCTGCCAGATCCTATCGCGCAGAACGAAAACATTAACGGGTCCGAGCCTGCGCTGGACGCTAACCGCACGCTGGATGAGGCGGGTGAATGGCTGGTGATGATGGGCGTATGTACGCACCTTGGCTGCGTTCCTTTGGGCGACGCGGGTGATTTCGGCGGCTGGTTCTGCCCCTGCCACGGTTCGCACTACGACACGGCGGGCCGCATTCGCAAAGGGCCTGCGCCCACCAACCTGCCAGTGCCTGTCGCTGAATTCGTGGACGAAACCACGATCAAACTGGGTTAAGGGAGAAAGATATGTCTGGAATTCCTCACGACCATTACGAGCCAACCTCAAACGGAGAAAAGTGGCTGCACCGCCGCCTGCCCGTTGTTGGCCTGTTGTATGACACATTGATGATCCCCACGCCCAAGAACCTGAACTGGATGTGGATCTGGGGTATCGTTCTGACTTTCTGTCTGGCGCTGCAGATCATCACCGGCATCGTTCTGGTGATGCACTACACGCCTGACGTGGACCTCGCGTTCTCTTCTGTTGAGCATATCATGCGGAACGTGAACGGCGGCCACATGCTGCGCTACATGCACGCAAACGGGGCATCGCTGTTCTTTATCGCGGTATATGCGCACATTTTCCGTGGTCTGTACTACGGCTCCTACAAGGCACCGCGCGAGGTCACGTGGATCATCGGAATGCTGATCTACCTGCTGATGATGGCGACGGCCTTTATGGGCTACGTGCTGCCATGGGGCCAGATGTCCTTCTGGGGTGCGACCGTGATCACCGGCCTGTTCGGCGCGATCCCGTTTGTCGGTGACACGCTGCAGACGTTCCTGTTGGGCGGACCAGCGGTGGACAATGCCACACTGACGCGCTTCTTCAGCCTGCACTATCTGTTCCCATTCCTGATTGCGGGTCTTGTGATCCTGCACATCTGGGCCTTCCACACGACAGGCAACAACAACCCAACAGGTGTTGAGGTCCGTCGCGGGTCCAAGGAAGAAGCGGAAAAAGACACGCTGCCCTTCTGGCCCTATTTCGTGATCAAAGATCTGTTTGCGCTGGCGGTTATTCTGGCTGTGTTCTTTGCGGTTGTCGGCTTTATGCCGAACTACCTGGGTCACCCTGACAACTACATCGAAGCAAACCCACTAGCGACGCCTGCGCACATCGTGCCCGAATGGTACTTCTTGCCGTTCTACGCAATCCTGCGTGCCTTCACATCTGATGTGTGGGTGGTGATCATCGCGGAGACGCTGACAGGTGGCATCATCGACGCTAAGTTCTTTGGTGTTCTGGCGATGTTCGGTGCGATTGCGGTCATGGCTGCTGTGCCATGGCTGGATACCTCAAACGTGCGTTCGGGCCGCTACCGTCCGATGTTCAAATGGTGGTTTGCACTGCTGGTCGTCGACTTCTTTGCCCTGATGTGGCTGGGTGCGATGCCTGCGGAAGAGCCCTATGCGACCTTCTCGCTGATCGCGTCGGCCTACTGGTTTGCGTATTTCCTTGTCATCCTGCCGCTGCTTGGAGTGATTGAAAAGCCCCTTCCGCAGCCTGCGACGATCGAGGAAGACTACAAAGCGCATTATGCCAAAAATGTCGGTGGCACGAAAACCATCGTGGAGCCTGCGGAGTAATGAAAATGAGCATGATCAAGAAACTGACCGCCTCCGCACTTGTGGTGTTTGGCCTGAGCACCTCCGGTGCTCTGGCTGCCGGGGCAACGGACACCCACATTGAAGATTTCGATTTCTCGTTCGAGGGTCCTTTTGGCACCTACGATGTGAACCAGCTTCAGCGTGGTCTTCAAGTCTACACCGAGATTTGTTCAGCCTGTCACGGCCTGAAGTTCGTCCCGCTTCGGACCCTCGGTGATGAGGGCGGACCAATGCTGCCCGAAGAGCAAGTCATCGAATACTCCAAGCAGTACGAAGTGTATGACGCCGAGCTGGATGATTTCCGCGAAGCGGTTCCGACCGACCACTTCCCTGAATCAAACCTCGAAACTGCGCCTGACCTGTCTTTGATGGCGAAAAAGCGCGCTGGTTTCAACGGTCCGTACGGGCTGGGTATCAACCAGTTTTTCAAAGGTATCGGCGGCCCTGAGTACATCGCATCCTTGCTGGTTGGATATACCGGCGAAGAGAAAGAACAGGCCGGCGTTGTGTTCTATGAAAATACGGCGTTTCCGGGCGGTTGGATCGCGATGGCACCACCGTTGTATGGCGACGATGTCGAGTATGCTGACGGTCACTCAACCGACCTGCACCACTTGTCTGAAGACGTATCTGCCTTCCTGATGTGGACCGCTGAACCCAAAATGATGGCGCGCAAGCAGGCCGGTTTTGCCGGGGTGATCTTCCTGACCGTCCTCGCGGTGCTGCTGTACCTGACGAACAAACGTATCTGGGCGCCGGTTAAGCGGCGGATGAAAGAAGAGAACTGATCTCTTACACTTCCTAGACCATTCTAGCCCCCGCAGTTCCGCTGCGGGGGCTTTTTTGTAGCGCGGTTCTAACGATGAAAGCCTGCCACGCGCTCTTGATGCGTGGCCCCGAAACCGGCAAGCGCTGCCCGAACTTCATCATTGGCCGGCCCGTAGACCGTAAAACGTATCGGCGCGAAGGCAGTGAGAAACCTGTCCGCAAATTTTGCGCCAAAATTGCCCAGATGGGTCATCACAGCAGCGTTGTCCGAATAGCGCTCCAGAACCGTGCAAGTGCTGCGGTCTTCGGGCATGAAGTATTCGTAGTGCAATGCGCCCGGTTCATCTGCCTGCGTGGCGGCAACCATTTCGTCCAGCAAGGGCTGAACGCTATCTGCCTGTCCGTCCTGCACCCGCATCTCAAGCACCCATTCAATCACGTCACTCATATCCCGCCCTCCCGGCAAAAAGGATAGCCTAGTTCAGATCGCTGTGATCGCAAACTATGTCTGTCAAGCAGCCAGTTGCGCGCCTTGGACGTGTCGAATGGTGGCAGTCACGATCTGCCCCTCAATCTGTGGAGAGCTGAATACGGTCTCGGTAAATTGCTCTGTCCGTCCCATCGTTGGGTTTTCCATCAGGATACGATGTTCTTTGCCCAGCTGCGCTGCCAGATGCTTTGACACCTGAGCTTCACCCGCAGCGCGCAATAAGCTGGCACGTTCCTTAATGTAGCGGCCATTCACGGCGGGCATGCGCGCGGCGGGCGTCCCGGGACGGGCCGAATAGGGGAAAACGTGCAGCCACGTAAGATCGCAATCCGTCACCAGTTTTAGCGAATTCTCGAACATCTCTTCCGTCTCGGTCGGGAAGCCCGCGATGATATCTGCACCAAAGGTCATTTCCGGCCGCAGCTGGCGGGCTTCGTGACAGAAAGCAATCGCATCATCACGCAGATGACGTCGCTTCATCCTTTTGAGGATCATATCATCGCCGTGTTGCAGAGACAGATGAAGATGCGGCATCAACCGCGGCTCTGTCGCGATTGCCTGCATTAGGTTCTCATCAACCTCGATGCTGTCTATGGAACTGATCCGCAGGCGCGGCAGGTCCGGTACGAGTCTGAGAATGCGCATGACCAGATCGCCCAACTTGGGGGCGGCGGGAAGGTCCGCACCCCACGAGGTAAGATCTACGCCGGTCAACACCACCTCGTTGAACCCCTTGTCCACCAGCCGTTTGATTTGGTCGACCACAACCCCTGCCGGAACCGACCGTGAATTGCCGCGACCGAACGGAATGATGCAAAACGTGCAGCGATGATCGCAACCGTTCTGCACCTGCACATACGCACGGCTGCGTGTGCCGAACCCGTCAATCAGGTGTCCTGCAGTTTCAGTGACCGACATGATGTCATCGACCTGCAGGGCCTCTGTCTCACCGATGAAATCGGCGGCCAGACCGCGCCACGTGTCGGGCTGCATCTTCTCTGTATTGCCAATGACGGCGTCCACTTCACCCATCTTGGCAAAGGTATCCGGCTCCGTTTGTGCAGCACAGCCTGTTACGATCAACCGCGCATCCGGATTTGCCTTGCGCAGCTTGCGGATATCCTGCCGCGCCTTGCGCACGGCTTCGGCTGTCACGGCACAGGTATTGACGATGACCGCATTCTCCAGACCCGCTTGCCCCGCAAGGTCTTTCATGGCCTCAACCTCATAGGCATTCAGACGGCAACCGTGGTTTGAGAATACTGGAGCGCTCATGAGATGCTCTCTAGGAAATCTGGTGTAAGCGTCCCGCTAAAGACATGCGCGGTCGGCCCGATCATCCAAACGCCGTCATCGCGCCAGTCCACGTGCAGGGTGCCGCCGTGCAGATCAATCTGGACCTTGTGGCTGGTCAGCCCCCGCCGCACCGCCGCAACCGCCGTTGCACAGGAAGAAGAACCAGATGCGAGGGTAATCCCCACACCGCGTTCCCAGACACGCATACGGATATGGTCAGGTCCGATGATCTGGGCGATCTGCACATTGGTACGCTCTGGAAAAAGGGCATGATGCTCAATCCCTGGTCCAAACTGCGCAAGATCGACGTCGCCAACGTTCTCAACAAAGAAGGTGCAATGTGGATTTCCCATACCGGTCGCGGTGGGCGTACCATCAATCGGCAACTCAAGCGTATCAAGCTCATGGGAAAGCGGGATCTCTTGCCAATCAAGCTGCGGCTGACCCATGTTGACCGCCGTTAGCCCGTCGCCCACATCCTCAGCCAGCAGGGTGCCTCGATCTGTCGTAAGATGCAGCTTGGTCTTGCCGCTTTCCTGCATCAGAAATCGCGCAATACAGCGGGTTGCATTTCCGCAGGCCGCTGACGTGGAACCGTCAGCGTTGAAAAACGTCAGATGCGCATCGCCCGTCCCATTTGAGATGACGGCAAGCTGATCAAATCCCACACCAAAGTGCCGATGACCGATTCCCTTCGCCACCTTTGGTGTGATTGCCCAATCCTGCACACGTGCGTCCACCACGACAAAGTCGTTTCCCAGCCCATGCATCTTCATAAAGGGCAAGCTATCTGCGGAATCTCCGGTCATTCCGGGCATATAACCCGGCCCATGCGACATATCCAGCATGCGTCCATCATTTAACGTTTTATGGGCTTGACCCCTTGGGCGCACCTTTCTAAGTACAGCCAGCGTGGGCCGTTAGCTCAGTTGGTAGAGCAACTGACTTTTAATCAGTGGGTCGCAGGTTCGAATCCTGCACGGCTCACCACTGAAACCTCCTCTCCGGTTAGTCCTGAACCATTCATCGTTCGTCAGAGCACGCGCTTGACGTTTTGCGAGCACCTGCCACAAAGGATTGAGGGAAATCCACTGATCAGGAGCATCTGCCATGACAAGTCAAACATCACGCGCCGTTGTGATTTCGAAACCCGGTGGGCCCGAGGTTCTTGAACTCAGGCAGCAGGAAGTTGGCGAACCGGGCGCAGGAGAAGTCCGTGTGCGGCATGCGGTTTGCGGGCTGAACTATATCGATGTTTATCAAAGAACCGGGCTGTATCCGCTTGAGATGCCTCATGCTCTTGGCATGGAGGCTTCCGGCACGGTCGAGGCGGTGGGTGATGGCGTCACACATCTGGCAGTGGGTGACCGCGTTGCCTACGCCGCGATGCCACCCGGTGCATATTGCGATGTTCGTGTGATGCCGGCCGCGCAGGTCTGTCCGCTGCCCGATGCGCTGTCTTTCGAGGAAGGGGCGGCGATCATGCTGCAGGGCATGACCGTAGAATACTTGTTTCATCGAACCTATCCGATTGCGAAGGGGGAAAAGGTTCTGTTCCACGCAGCGGCAGGGGGTGTGGGCCTCTTGGCGTGCCAGTGGGCCAAATCCGAAGGGATCGAATTGATCGGTACTGCGAGTACCGATGAAAAATGCGAACTGGCACGCGCCCATGGGGCCGCGCATGTGATCAATTACCGGACGGAAAACTTTGTGGAGCGCGTTTCAGAGATCACCAACGGCAAGGGTGTAGACGTGGTCATGGACGGCGTGGGTAAGGACACGTTTGATGCCTCGCTCGATTGTCTCAAACCGCTGGGCATCATGATGTCTTTTGGTAACGCCTCTGGCCCGGTACCGCCTGTCAGTCTACTGACGCTGGCGGCAAAGGGATCGCTCAAGGTCGCGCGGACAACGCTCTTTACCTACACGGCTGACCCGGAGCGTTGCCAAGACATGGCGCGCCATGTCCTGGGCAAGGTCGTCTCCGGTGACGTCAAAGTCAAAATCGGTCAGCGGTTTCCGCTGGAGCAGGTCGCAGACGCCCACCGTGCGCTGGAAGCGCGCGAGACGATCGGATCGACGGTTCTGACGCTCTGACGAGGGACCGGCCCGGTGCTTGTGGGGTCAGGCACTGGGTTCGTCGATCACACCATTGACCAGCGTTCCGACGCCGCTGATCTCAACCTCAACCGACATGCCGGGTTCAAGGAACAGCTGCGGCTTGCGATACCGTCCAACGCCACCGGGCGTTCCGGTGACAATGATATCTCCCGGCTTCAGCGTCAGGACCGTCGATGCATAGGCGATGATCTCCGGGATGCCGATGGCGAGGTCCGAGATTGGCGCGTGCTGTTCGACGTTTCCATTTACCCGCGTGGTGAGGGTCTGTGCGGTGATGTCGCCGACTTCGTCTGAGGTCACAATCCACGGCCCCATCGCACCCGAACGCTCAAAGCTTTTGCCCGGCCAGAATTGCGTCGTGTGATTCTGGTAGTCGCGCACCGACCCTTCGTTGAAACACGAATATCCCAGAATATGATCCCATGCATCGTCTTCTGAGATGTGACGACCGGCCTTCCCGATCACGAGGGCCAATTCGCCCTCATAGTCAAATTCACGGCTTGCCAAGGGGCGCTCAATCGGCGTGCCATGTCCGACAACGGATGCCGGATACCGCGTGAAAATTGACGGGTATTCTGGTTTCGCGCGCCCGGACTCCAGAATATGCGGCAGGTAGTTCAGGCCGATGCACAGAATTTTTTCGGGGTTCGGTACTGGCGGCAGCAGAGTCACGTCAGACATCTTGATTGTATCGCCTTTGCCGTCCAAATCAGCCGTCGCACCCGCATCCAAGACGCTGCGGAGATCGGGATAGGTACCGCCCAGAACCGCCCCTGCATCGCGGATCAGGTCGCCTTCGACCGTGCCGTAGGATTGGCTCTTATCCGCACGTTGAAATGTCACTAGTCGCATCTGTGGGTCTCCGCATTTCTTTGTTTTATGTGGATCGGTACCTAGCCCAGACTGGAAAGGAAACGCTCAAGCTCTGCCATGGCAAAAGCGAGGATATCCGCGTCGTCCTTCTCTGTATCAAATACGAAGCTGCGCCGCGTGAGCGCCAGAAGCAGGATTGTCAGTGAGAACACAAGGGACAGCAACAACCCCGGCCCGACGCACGCAAGGAACATCCGGCCAACCGATTGTTCGGCCAGCACAGCATAGACAATCATCAAAAGCGATGGAGGGATCAGCGGCCACAACGCCTGTCGCAAAGCGCCGTGTGTAGCCATGTCGGCGCATCTCAGGCACAGCGATACGGCTGAATACCGTTGCCGAGGCGATTGAGATGCCGGTGATCGAGGCGAAGACGGCATTCGCAAAGACCATCGAAACCCCAAGTCCGACCATCACACGCCTGAGAAGTCTCTGAAAGACGTCAAATGTGTCGCGACCAACGCCTGACACCGTGACCTGTAGCCCCATCAAGATATACAGCGGCACAACGGCGAAAAGGTATTCCTCAAGACTGTCGTTCGCGACTTGGGTCATCATCCGTGTGGCCACAGTGTCATTGCGGATAAAGGACACGCCAACAAAAGACATGGCCAGCATGCAGATGCCGATGGGCAGTCCGATCAGGATCGGCAGAACGAGGGCCACAATCGCAATAGAGCCGAATTCAACCGGGCTCATGGGCGACCTCGGGCAGCTTGACGCAGGGCAGAGATGACACGCGCCGCAAATTCAATCGCGGCGACAGCAAAGCCCGCGAGGATCAAGGCGCGGAACGGCCAGGTGGGCAAAGTTGCGATACGGTTCACACCGATGAATTCAGCAGAGTTTAGATCCGTGATTACACAGCGGATACGCCGCGCCTTGCCACATGTCGATGCGGACAAGGTGGTCGTGGCGCCAGACTGCGGTTTGAAGTACCTGCGCCGCGACGTCGCCTTCGGCAAGATGCAATCCATGGCCGCAGGTGCAGCGATTGTGCGTGCAGAGCACGAGGCATGAGGGCGGAGCAGTGGTGACAGTGGGACTAAGTCACTTCAGCCCTTGCACCTGAAGTGACATCCGCAACCTCGAAAACAGGGGCTTGAGCCTTGGCACTGCCTCAGCTCAACCCTGCCGCGCCGTATTTCAGGATGACGGGCACGATGATTTCCTCTTCATCGATCAGATGCCGGTCCAGCATGGCGTTGAGGTCCGCAAGATTTTCATGGAACGCACCGATTGCGCTGTCCTTGTGACCATCCGCGCGCAGGGCTGCATTCGCCGTTTCCACGAAATTGTTCAGATGTCCGTCCAATGCATGGTGATCGTGGTCAAGCAGTTCAAACGCCTGCGAGATCCGGGCGTCCTTTTGACTTAGAACCGGGAAATAATGGGCGTCCTCGATGCTGTGATGACCATGCAATTCCTGCACGAAAGCAGATCCAAGCCGCCCTGTCTGCTGCCGGAATTGGCCCAGGTCCATCCGTTTGTCGAGGGTTTCCTGCGTTTGAAGTGTCAGACGCTCTAGGATGCGACGGAACATCATGTGGCGGTCCAGCCAGAAACGGATCAGCCCGTCAAAGCCGGGGTGCGCCTCCCACCCTGCCCTCGGATATTCTTTCAGCAGAACGGTTAGGGCGTCGGGCAAGCCTGTGCGCAAATCAAGATTAAGCATTTCGCCAGAGGTTTCTTGCGGCATTTGTTCCCTACGCTTTCACAAGCTGGACGGTGCCTGCCCAAAACCCGCGTGGACAAACCGTGCTTAGATTGAGATGTTCGCCTAGTCATATAGGTCGGCCCATGCTGCGGGCCAGACCAGACGTAATGAAAGAACACGCAGGATTTAAAGTATGCAAACCCGACGCCTTGGTCAGAACGGCCCGCTTGTGCATCCCATCGGTATCGGTGCGATGTCCTTCTCCAATTTTTACGGCCCCACGAACGAGGCAAACAGCCATGCGATACTGGATGCAGCGATGGATGCCGGTGTGACGCACATCGACACGGCGAACGTCTACGGCATGGGCACATCAGAAACGGTGATCGGTACCTATCTCAAAGCGAACCCAGCGGCCAAAGACGCATTCAAAATTGCCACGAAGGGGTCGATCAAACGCAATCCAGATGGGCCCGGCAATATCTTTGATAACTCCAAGGAACATCTGCAGGCAGAGCTGGAAGGAAGTCTAAGGCGTTTGGGCGTTGAGGCGGTCGATCTTTACTATGTTCATCGCCGTGACCCCTCACTGCCAATCGAAGAGGTCACCGAAACCCTTGCCGGTCTGGTCAAGGCGGGCAAGACCAAGACGATCGGGTTCTCCGAGATCGCACCAACATCGCTGAGGTGCGCGCATGCGATCCATCCCGTCGCCGCGGTGCAATCTGAATACTCCCTTTCTACCCGGTCGCCAGAAATGGGGCTGGTGCAAACCTGCGAAGAACTGGGCACAGCACTGGTGGCCTTTTCCCCGGTCGGCCGCTCCTTGCTGACGGACAGCCCGTTAAGCCATGCGGCAGTGCAGGATTTGCCGTTTCTGGTGAACAACCCCCGCTTTATGGAACCGAACTACAGCGCCAACATCGCAGCCGTTGCGCCGTTTCAGGCCTTGGCTGCGGACATGGGCATGTCAACGGCGGGGCTGGCGATCGCGTGGGTCATGGCGCAGGGCGAACATGTGATCCCGATCCCCGGCACACGGTCTGTCGCACACTTCGCGCAGCTGCTTGAAGCGGCGGATCGAACGCTCACTGCTGACGAACTGCAGGCAATCGAAGACGTTCTTCCAATCGGTTGGGCACATGGTGACCGTTACTCAGCCGTACAGTGGAACGGGCCGGAGAAGTATTGCTAAAACCCTGATGGCCTGAGTCACGTGGCCGCTTTGGTGTACCTGCCTGATCTAGACATCCGCAGGTGCATCGCCCCCGATTGCGATGCGATCAGCGGCAGTCGCGCAAGCTCGCGGCTCAGTGCTTTGGCGCGGGCAGACTCCTCATCTATGATTGCATCGCCGTAAGTCTTCCGGGCAGGAGTTCGGCAAGGTACCCCGGATTTCGCAACCCGGATCCCATCCGGTTTCCTCTTCTCAAAAGTGATTCGGACGAGGTTATCGAATCTTGCGAAATCCCTGCTTCGAAGTGTCTATATTCGGCCTTGAGGCGCTCTTTGGTAAAATTTTTTTACCGGGTGGCGACAGGTTGGGCCTGAAGGTTTCGGTGAGCATTGCAAACAATCCGTTGCCCAAAGCTGTTACCGCTACCATTATATTAAACAAAGACATGCCTATCACAATCTTGTGAGAGAATAGAGGCAGCGTCAGACGCGTGACCACACGCAAAACGTGTATCTCTTTCTGTCGCGCCACTCAGCGCAGGCCCTTACGTCAAAGAAGTCCTTGTCTCTAGCCCTGTAGAACCTAATTGTGGCGCGTGTTGGGTGACGGCAAGTCGCTGCTGGCTGGATCGATATTCGTGATGCGCGGCACAAAAGTTCACACCTTAGCACCAAACTTAAAAGTGGATCGATCACAAGCATCGGCCGCATAGAAGTCCTTGGGAGGAAACATGAAAGACTCTATTAACCGCAGAAAATTTCTGCGCGGCTCGGCTGTTGCCGGTGCCGCAGCACTGGCCACACCCGCGCTCGCGGACAGCCACGGTGTTACGCTCAAGATGCAAGCGGCCTGGGGCGGCGGTATCTTTTTGGAGAACGCCCAGTCCTTCGCGGCACGCGTCAATGAAATGTCCGGCGGCTCGCTGACCATCGAAGTTCTGTCGGTGGACGCGGTTGTCAAAACAAGCCAGATGCAAGATGCGGTTCACCGCGGTGTTCTGGACGCGGCTCACTACGTGCCTGCCTACTGGTATGGTAAATCCAAGGCCGCTTCGCTTTTCGGCACCGGTCCTTGCTTTGGCTGGTCAAGCCAGGAAGTGCTGGGTTGGGTTTACGCCGGCGGCGGCATGGAACTGTTCAATGAACTGATGGACAGCCTGCGTCTGAACGTTGTGTCCTTCTTCAACTCGCCCATGCCTGCACAGCCACTGGGCTGGTTCAAAGAGCAGATCACAGACGCATCCCAGATGAAGGGCCTGAAGTACCGGACAGTGGGTCTGGCTGCTGACGTCATGCTGGAAATGGGCATGTCAGTTGTTCAGCTGCCGGGCGGTGAAATCCAGCCAGCAATGAAATCCGGTCTGATCGACGCGGCTGAATTCAACAACCCAACATCCGACCGTGACTTTGGTATGCAGGATGTGGCCAAGAACTACATGCTGGCATCCTACCACCAGTCGCAGGAGTTCTTTGAAGTCACGATCAACAAAGACAAGTTCAACAGCCTGTCACCTGAGCATCAGGCGATCATCAAGAACGCGTCCATGGCGGAAAACTCTGGCTTCTACTGGGGCAACACAAAGCGTTATTCCGATGACCTGATCAAACTGCAGGAAGCGGACGGCGTTGCGGTTCACCGGACCCCGGATTCCGTGATGGAGGCACAGCTGGTTGCATGGGATGCCGTGGCAAACCGAATCGCAGAGGACGATCCATTCTTTGCCAAGGTGATGGAATCGCAGAAGGCCTACGCCAAGGATGTGATGAACTACCTCAACCTGAACCAGCCTGACTACAAGCTGGCCTACAACCACTACTTCGGTTGATCTCAGAGTACTAAAAAAGATGTCCGGGCCTTTCGGGGCCCGGACATTTGACGCATCAGGGAGTGGCAAAACCTCCCGGTGATATTTCATGGGGGGCCAGTGTCATATGAAATTCGTTCACGCCATTGAAGGGTTAAGCCTGTGGGTCGGGCGCGCCTTCGGCTGGTGCATTCTGATCCTGACACTGTCGGTGTCATACGAGGTCTTTGTCCGTTACGTACTGAATTCACCAACCGTCTGGGCCTTCGACATGATGATCCAGATGTACGGTGCATTGTTCCTGATGTGCGGCGCATACGCCCTTGCCCAGGATACGCACGTGCGCGCGGACGTCGTCTATCGCCTGCTACCGGTCAAGGTGCAGGCAAGCTTGGACTTCCTGCTCTACTTCCTGTTCTTTTTCCCCGGCATTATTGCCCTAGTCTGGTACGGGTGGGAAATCGCCTCAGACAGCTGGCGCTACAAGGAAGTCAGCTTTAATAGCCCGGCCAGCATCCAGATCTATTTCTTCAAAACACTCATCCCTCTCTCTGGCGCACTGCTGGTGATTCAAGGGATCGCGGAGCTTGTCCGTTGTGTGTTCGCCTTCCGAACCGGCGTTTGGCCAGAACGGCTTGCCGATGTGAAAGAAACCGAAGACCTGTTGACCGAGGCAGACCTTGACGCGATCCGCGCCGTCACCCCTGCCAAGAAATAAGCCGCTCAGCGCTTCACGAAAGATAAAAAGATGACAAATCCTGAAGTCGCCCTCGTCATGCTTGGGTTGTTTATTGTCCTGGTTCTGCTGGGCTTTCCAATTGCCTTTACCCTGCTCGCCATGGGTGTCGCCTTTGGCTACTACGCCTACCACCAAGGACACCCGATTGAGCAGTTCAGCGATATCTTCAACAACAATATTTTCTACCTGCTGAACCAGAATACCTATTCGGTGATGGAGAACCCAACGCTGGTCGCCATCCCGCTATTCCTGTTCATGGGGTACGTGGTTGAACGCGCCAATATCGTGGACAAGCTGTTCTTCTCTCTCTACATGGCGGCGCGCAACCTGCCGGGCAGCCTTGCCATCGCAGCACTGCTGACCTGCGCTGTTTTCTCAACCGCCTCCGGTATCGTGGGCGCGGTTGTGACCCTGATGGGTCTGCTCGCCTTTCCGGCCATGGCCAATGCCAACTATAACAAGAGTTTCGCGTCGGGCGTGATCTGCGCAGGCGGCACCTTGGGTATCCTGATCCCCCCGTCAATCATGCTGATCGTTTATGCGGCAATTGCTGATCTGTCGCCCCTACGCCTTTACGCGGCGGCGGTGTTCCCCGGCTTGCTTCTGGCGGGTCTCTACATCGTCTACGTGATCCTGCGCGTTTGGTCGAACCCGTCGCTGGCACCAAAGCCGATGATGGAAGATGTTCCTCCGCCCAAGGAGATCTATCTTGACCTCTTGGTCAGCTTTGTACCGCTGACGGTGCTGATTGCTCTTGTTCTGGGTTCCATCCTCGGTGGTCTTGCGACACCTGCCGAAGCGGCCGCAATGGGTGCGCTGGGCGGCATGGTTCTGGCCGTGCTCTACCGATCAATGACATGGACCAAGCTGAAGGAAAGCGTGTTCCTGACCGCCAAGGCCACCGCGATGGTCTGCTGGCTCTTCGTGGGTTCATGGACCTTTGCCTCTGTCTTCTCCTACCTCGGTGGTCACGATATCATCGCGGACTGGGTTGGCGGCATGGACCTTGAGCCGTGGGAGTTCCTGGTCCTCGCACAGATCATCATCTTCCTGCTGGGCTGGCCGCTGGAGTGGTCTGAAATCCTGATCATCTTTGTGCCGATCTTCTTGCCCCTGCTCGATGTGTTCGGCGTGAACCCATACTTCTTTGCGATGCTCGTCGCCCTGAACCTGCAGACGTCCTTCCTGACGCCGCCAATGGCGATGTCGGCCTATTATCTAAAGGGTGTTCTAAAAAATCAGATCGAACTGATGCAGATTTTCCGGGGCATCATGCCCTACCTCGGCATCGTGATCCTGACGATGGCGTTGATGTACCAGTTCCCAGGCATCGCGCTGTGGTTCCCTGACTACCTGTTCGGGCCCTACATCCCGTGATCAAGGACGCCTACACTTTGACAGCGACCGAGGCCCTGACAGCCATGGCCTCGGGACGGTTGACGTCGGTCGAACTGACGAAATCCTGTCTGGCACGTATCGAAGAGACTGACGGAGCGATCGAGGCGTGGGCGTTTCTGGACCCCGAAGCGGCGCTTGCGCAAGCCGCTGAATGTGACCGTATCCGCAAGGCGGGCATGCCCATCGGATCATTGCACGGCATCCCCGTTGGTCTGAAAGACATCATCGACACCGCCAAAATGCCAACGCAACGGGGCACACCGATCTTTGCCGGTCGCCAGACAGAGCATGTTGCGCGGCTGGTGGAACACCTGCGTGAAGCGGGTGCTGTGATCATGGGCAAGACAGTCACGACTGAACTGGCCTTTGTCCACGCGAATGAAACCCGCAATCCGCATAACCCTGAGCACAGCCCCGGTGGGTCATCCAGCGGGTCCGCCGCTGCGGTTGCTGCCCACCATGTGCCGCTGGCTATTGGCACGCAGACCAACGGGTCAGTCATTCGTCCGGCCTCATTCTGCGGCACTTTCGGGTTCAAGCCGACCCGTGGCGTGATCTCTCGCAAGGGGCTGTTGCAGACATCTGTGTCTCTGGATCAGGTCGGGTGCTTTGGGCGCACCTTGGCAGATGTGGCCCTGCTGACCGATGCCATCAGCGGCTATGACCAGCGCGACCCGGTCAGCTTTGCGCGCCCCCGGCCTGACATGTCTGCCGGAGCGATGGCCGATGCACCGGTCACCCCCGATCTGGCATTGTTCGACCTGCCGTTTAACGATCGTCTTTCGGATGATGCGCGTGAAGGTCTGGACGCGGTGATAGACATTCTGGGCGATCAGGTGACGCGCCTGCCTGCCGCCGACACGCTGTCCAACCTGGTGGCTGTGCAAGCCCGCATCCATGAATACGAGATTTGCCAGCATCAGGCAGAAGTGTTCGACACCCATTGGGATCAGATCAGCGATACGCTGAAACCGGTCATCGAACGAGGCCGCCAGATCAGTTTGGAAGAATACGAAGACGCCTTGGCGGTCAAAGCCTCGGCTGAAGCCTTCTTCGCCGATTTCTTTGTCGAATTCGATGCGATCATCGCCCCTTCCGCCGCGGGGGAGGCACCGGTCTTTGGCAATGGGACGGGCGATCCAATTTTCTGTACACTGTGGACACTGGCCGGATTGCCCTGCGTGTCACTGCCCTTGCTCGTGGGCGAGAACGATCTGCCGATTGGTGTCCAACTGATCGGCCCCGTGGAAAAGGACGACCGCCTGCTGCGCACAGCGCGCTGGCTTCAAACCCGGCTCGCTCAGGCGTCAGAATAAAGGAAAGGACAAGAAATGTCTTACGGAGTGAAACTGATCGTCGGTCTGATAGGGACCTTGATCCTGTGCGTTTTTATTGGCGGCCTGTCGCAAAGTATCTCAAGCGGGTTTGCCGGGTTCTGGGGCGGTTTTCCCTTCATGATCATCGCGATCATCGTTTGCGGCATGGCGGTCTATGATTTCTGGGACGAATGCGTCCGCAAGAAATGACCAAGCCGCGCCTCTGGATTACCCGTCGCCTGTCGGACGCCACGCTTGAACGCGCGGCCCGCGATTATGACGTTGTGATCAATCACGAAGACACCCCCGGCACCGCAGAAGAGCTGATTGCAGCAAGCGCCGAATTTGACGCGATCATACCGTGTCATTCTGAACACTTCAGCGCGGATGTCGTCGCGCAATTCTCTGACCGTCTGAAGATTGTCGCAAATCATTCCGTCGGCGTGGATCACTGCGATCTGCCTGCGCTCAAGGCGCGTGGCATCGCTGTGACAAACACGCCTGATGTTCTGTCCGACGCAACCGCCGAACTGGCCATGCTGCTGATGCTGGGGACGGCACGCCACGCCGTCGCGGGCGACCGGATCGTGCGAACGGGCGCATGGGACAGCTGGTCACCGGCGTTCATGGTCGGCAAACAGGTGACGGGCGCACGGCTTGGCATCATCGGGATGGGCCGGGTGGGTCGTGCCTTTGCTGCAAAGGCGCGCGGCTTCGATATGGAAATTCACTACTATAACCGCTCAGCATTGCCTGCAGATCAGGCGCAGGGGGCGATCTATCATGACAGTGTCGAAAGCCTGCTGGGCGTGGCGGACTTCCTCTCGCTGCATTGCCCGGCCACGCCGGACACGATCAACCTGATGAACGCTGACCGCTTTGCCCTGCTGCCCGAAGGGGCGGTCGTGGTGAACACCGCACGCGGTGCGCTGGTGGATGAGGCCGCCTTGCTGGATGCGATGGCCACGGGCCGCGTGGCCGCTGCCGGGTTGGATTGTTTTCAGGTTGAGCCGGGGGGCAATCCCGCCTTCGCCGCGCATGAGAATATCTTCATGCTGCCTCACATCGGCAGCGCCACGCGCAAGACGCGCGATGCGATGGGCTTTCGCGCACTCGATAATCTTGACGCATTTTTTGCCGGGCAGACGCCGGGCGATTTGCTGTAAATTTCCGAAAGGACGATCACGATGACAAAAGTTGCATTTCTGGGTCTGGGTGTCATGGGCTACCCGATGGCGGGGCATCTGCAGGCCGCTGGGCACGAGGTCACCGTCTACAACCGTACCGCCGCCAAGGCGGAAGCCTGGGCAAAAGAGCACGGCGGCCAAAGTGCGGCGACCCCGGCCGATGCCGCAAAGGGCGCGGAACTGGTCATGGCCTGCGTGGGCAACGACGACGATCTGCGCGCCGTCTGTCTGGGGGATACCGGTGCCTTCGCCGGCATGTCCAAAGGGGCGCTTTTCGTGGATCATACTACGGTTTCGGCCAAGGTGACGCGGGAGCTTTTTGAGGCCTCCAAGGCCAAGGGTCTCAGCTTTGTCGATGCACCGGTATCTGGTGGTCAGGCAGGGGCCGAGAACGGGCAACTGTCGATCATGTGTGGCGGCGATCAGACCGATTATGACCGCGCAGAGCCCGTGATGAACGTCTACGCTAAGCTGGTGCGCCGGATCGGGGCAAGCGGGGCGGGCCAACTGACCAAGATGGCAAACCAGATCGCGATTGCGGGACTGGTGCAGGGACTGTCAGAGGCGCTGCATTTCGCGACCAAGGCGGGCCTTGACGGCCGGGACGTGGTTGAGGTGATCAGTCAGGGTGCGGCAGGCAGCTGGCAGATGGCCAACCGGTATGAGACGATGCTGGACGATCATTTCGAACATGGCTTTGCCGTGGACTGGATGCGCAAGGACCTCGGTATCTGTCTGGAAACGGCGAATGAGAACGGTGCCAGCCTGCCAGTGACGGCGCTGGTGGACCAGTTCTATAAGGACGTGCAGAAGATGGGCGGCGGACGGTGGGATACGTCGTCTCTGTTCAAGCGCCTGGAAACCTACTGATCATCGCGCTTACCTGCTACGAGGGCAAATCAAGCTGGTAACACGCGCCGTTTGCGCACAGCGATCAGCAACCCGATGGTCAGGGCGATCAGCGCCAGAATGCTGATCAGGCTCAGGTTTTCGCCAAGGATCAGCGCCCCGAGAATGCCGCCCATGCCCGGCACGGCGGCAAGAATGGTTGACGTGTTGGCGTTGCCGATCTTGCGGGAGGCATGGGCGATGAAAAGAAGCCCCATCAGGTTCGGCACAAAGCCTTGGTAGATCGCTTGCAGCATAAGCGGGCCAAGCGGCGCGTCGGCAAGTCCCGAAGGCAGCCATAGCGCCCAGATCGGCAGGTAGAGCGCGGCGTTCACGACCGTCCCGCAAAAGATGATCTGCATGGCGCCAAGTTGCCAGCGTTCGGACAGGATGATGTAGAACGAAAAGAAGACCGCGCCGACCAAAAAGAGCAGGTCACCGATCCACGCCGCTTCGCTGCCGAAGGTGTTGCCGTCCCACGCCAGTATCACCGCCGAAATCAGGATGAGCACCGAGCCAAAGACTTGCCTCGACGTGGGTTCCGCACGAAACAGCGACACGCCGATCACGATGCTGACCAGTGGCAACACACCGTTCATGAAAATGCCGCCATGGGCCGCAGGCGCGAACAGGAAGCCCGCGAAAACGCAGAGGATGTAGATTGGTCCAAGTATGAACGACAGGATCGCGATTTGTGACAATCGCAGTCCCCGCCACGGCTTGTAGTAAAGCGAAAGCGGAATGCCGACCAAGGCGGCCAAACCATAGCGCAAGGCGGCAAGGTCAAAGATTGTTAGCCCGCTGCCGCTGGCGATGCGGCTGACGATCAGCCAGAACGCCCAGACAAAGACAATCGTCCACGCCGCCGCGAAGCCCGTGATCTGAGAGGTGGGGGTATCGGCCATTTGCGCTTCACTTCATAAAGGCAAACAGAAGAGGAATGCCGAGGTTTACAGGGCTCAGTAGTAGGTCCAGATTTGACGGCTGACAAGAATGGGTCGGCGCCAAGGCGTGGCACAGTTACCAGGCGTCGACGTAGCGCAAAGAAGGCACCGCTGGTCCGGCAGTCGATAGTGCCCGGTCGATTTCTTCGCGGGTGTTGGCCGGGTCGATGACCGCGTCAAATTCCAGCATGCTCGCCGCGTTCAGCGCCTTGCCACGGTCATAAAGTTCACCGACGAGGCGGTTGTACTCGCGTTCCCGTTCGGCGGGGTCCGCGATGGCGGCAAGCCGGTCGCGGTAGCCCAGCTTTACTGCCCCTTCCAACCCCATCGCCCCGACCTCTCCGGTAGGCCATGCACAGCAATAGTGCGGCCTGTTGAACCCGCCGCCAGCCATCGCCATCGCGCCCAGACCGTAGGCCTTGCGCAGGATGACGGTCACCAGCGGCTGGCCAAAATGCGCTCCGGCCAGAAACAGCCTTGAGACATGGGCTACTTGTCCGGTTTCCTCGATCTTTGGACCCACCATAAAGCCCGGCGTGTCGCACAGGGTCACCACCGGCACCCCCCAGGCATCGCAAAGTTGGAGGAAGCGCGCGCTCTTGTCTCCCGCTTCCGCATCGATCGCGCCGCCCAGATGCAGGGGATTATTGGCAAGAATGCCAACGGTGCGGCCCTTGATCCGGGCAAAACCGGCGATCATGCCAACGCCAAAATCGCGGCGCATCTCAAGAAAACTCGCCGGGTCCGTCACAGCCTCAACCGCTTCACGCATGTCATAGGCGCGTGTACGGTCGACCGGCACGATGGACCGCAGCGCATCGGTTTCCGGCTCTATCTTTTCGCAAGGCGCGTTAAGCGCCAGCAATGTCTTTGCCGATGCAACGGCGCTGGCCTCGTCATCGGTCAGCAGGTCAATGACACCGTTCCTTGCCTGTACCTCGGACGGGCCGATGTCCTTTGCGCCGAAAACTCCCAGACCACCGCCTTCGATCATTGCGGGGCCACCCATGCCAATCCAGCTTTGCCGCGTGGCGATCCGCACGTCGCAGACCCCGAACAGGGCCGCGTTTCCGGCAAAACAGTAACCCGCGACAATTCCGATCTTCGGTCCCTTGTGGGCCGCGAAATGTTGAAACGAAGTGACATTCAGCCAGGCAGCCATGACCAGCCCGACGTCGTAGTCGTTGGGTCGGCCACCGCCGCCTTCGGCAAACAGCACAATCGGCATGTTGTCGCGCCCCGCGACTTCGATCAGCCGGTCCATTTTACGGTGGTGATTGAAACCCTGCGTGCCGGCAAGGACCATGTAATCCACCGCCATCGCTGCAACCGGACGCCCGCCTACTGTGCCAACGCCACAGATGATGCCATCGCCCTGCGTTCGTTCTTGTAGCTCGGGCAGCGCGCGCTTGGACCGCTTCGCGGCAACTGCCAGCGCGCCGTATTCCGTGAACGATCCCGTGTCGAACAGGTCGTCGATATTCTCGCGGGCTGTGCGCATCCCCTGCGCGTGGCGCTTTTCCACCGCTTCGGGCCGCGCCTCGTCCGACAGCAAAGCCATGCGTGCCTCGAACTCGGTAAAATCGGCCCGAACGTCGTGGGCGTCTTGTAGCACCGCCACATCGACTTCAGCAGGTTCAAACGTCAGCAGGGGCTCGTCGCCGCGCAATTCATCGCCGGGCGCCACATGAATCGCCGTGATGATACCGCTTTCCTTGGCGCAGATATCGTGATGCATTTTCATCAGTTCAGTCACGATCAGGACAGTCCCGGCAGAAACCCTCGCGCCGACTTCGACATGAACCTGAGACACGATGGCCGCGTTTTCAGCTTTGATGATTGTCACGTGGTCCCCCATTTGCAGCGCGGCTCGCACATGCTGATCATGGGACGGTCAGGAAGGCAACTCAGCCAATCCAGAGAAGACATTTGGCGATGACCGGCGCGCAAAACGGTTGACCGGACACGATCCTAAACAGGGGTCACCCGCTACAAGGAGACCGCTTGTTGAAGCCTGTCGAAGGACACTTCGGATTTCGCACCGCGCAGGATACAGCTGCCCCGTTCAAGCACGACAAACTGATCCCCCAGGCCATAGGCGAAATCCAAAAACTGCTCCACCAAGACAATCGCCATATCGCCACGGTCGCGCAGTCGTTTGATGACCTCGCCGATGTGCTTGATGATGTTCGGCTGAATGCCTTCGGTGGGTTCGTCCAACAGCAACAACTTGGGCCGGGTGATCAGCGCGCGTGCGATGGCAAGCTGCTGTTGCTGACCGCCTGACAGGTCGCCCCCGCGCCGGGACAGGAATTCCTTAAGGATCGGAAACAGCTCAAAGATCTCATCCGGCAGATAGTGCTGATCCCGCGGCAGGCAGGCATATCCGGTTTCAAGGTTTTCCCTGACGGTCAGAAACGGGAATATCTCGCGGCCTTGCGGCACATAGGCCACGCCTTTTTGTGCCAGCGTGTGGGCCTGCGCACGGGTGATCGGCTGGGCATCCAAAAGGTAGTCCCCGCCGCTGATCGGATGCGTGCCCGAAATCGCTTTGAGCAGGCTTGTCTTGCCCACGCCATTGGTCCCCATCACGCAGGTCACCTCGCCTGTTTGCGCGGTGACGCTGATCCCATTGAGGATCTGACTGCTGCCATAGTGCAGCGTCAGATCGCGGATATCGAGAAGGTTATCGGCCAAGGTATACCTCGATCACTTTTTCATCCGATGTCACATGGTCAAGGCTGCCTTCGGCCAGCACCGACCCCTCGTGCAGCACTGTGACCTTGCAGCCCAGCCGGCGCACGAATTCCATGTCGTGCTCAACGACAACAACCGCCCGGGTCTTGGCCGCCTCGACCAGCAGTTCGGTCGTGTGTTCGCGCTCTGCCGGGGTCATGCCCGCCGCCGGTTCGTCCACCAGCAACAGACGCGGTTCCTGCGCCAGCAACATGCCGATCTCAAGCCATTGCTTCTGCCCGTGCGAAAGCTCCCCCGATTTGCGGTGCAGCGCTGTGGCCAGACCAATCTGCTCTGCCAGATCGACGACCTTCTCGCCGTCTGTCGTGGACGGACGGAAGCCCAGCACCGAAAGCGGACCCCGCTCCTTTTTCAGCGCCAGCATGAGGTTGTCTGCAACGCTCTGATCCTCGAAAACCGTGGGGCGCTGAAACTTGCGACCGATGCCTTCCTGCGCGATCCGGCTTTCGGACATGGAAAGAAGTGACACGGATTTCTCTCCCCACAGCACGCTCCCGCTATCGGGCCGCGTCTTGCCGGTGATGATGTCCATGAAGGTGGTCTTGCCCGCACCATTCGGGCCAATGACCGCGCGCATTTCGGCATCGTTAATCTGGAACGTCAGATTGTTGATCGCCTTGAACCCGTCAAAGGAGACAGACACACCTGAAACTTCAAGCAAGGTGCTCACTGATCTGCCTCCTTTTCCCGCAACGCGCCCGGATCGGGACCAAGGCTGGCGCCATTGCGGTCCGGGTGGCGGCGCTCTGAAATCAGGTCGAACAACCCGCCTATGCCGCGTGGCGCGAACAGGGTGACCGCGACAAAGGAAAGCCCCAGCAGGATCGTCCACCAGTCAACCCACTGCACCGTGTAAAAGCCAAGGTTGATATCGGGGGCCTGTCCGCCGGTGAACCACGTCGACAGCAACGACACGAATGCCGCGCCGATCACAGCACCATAAAGCCTGCCGCGCCCGCCGATGGCGACCCAGACCGCAAGGTAGATCGACGCGATGGGCGCGATCTCAGCGGGGTTGATGATACCGGCCTGCGGATAATAGAGCGCCCCGGCAATCCCCGCGATCACAGCCGTAAAGGTAAAGATGAACAGCTTGTAGGCTTCGACCGAGTATCCCAGGAACCGCACCCGCGCCTCGTCATCCCGGATGGCACGGATGACGGAGCCGAATTTGCCTGACACCATCCACGCGCAAATGACATAGCCCAGCCCCAGTGCCAGCGCCGACGCCCAGAAGAATAGGATCGAGATCGTGGATTGCGGCACGTCAGACAAGCCCGGCAGGTTCTGAAGCCCCGACAGTCCGTTGTTGCCGCGCAGCCCGCTGTCATTCTGAAAAAGATAAAGTGACAGTGCCAGCGTCATCGCCTGCGTCAGGATCGACAGGTAAACGCCTGTCACGCGGCTGCGGAACGCCAGCCAGCCAAAGACCAGCGCGATCAGGCCCGGCACCAGCACCACGGCGGCCAGTTGCAAAGGCAGGGAATGCGCAAAGGCCCAGATCGGCGGGAACTCGGACGCACCCACCACGCCAAAGATCTGGCCTGCGATCCCGTCGGAAATTTCCTGCGGTGTCGGGGGTAAGGGGGCGGCTGCGAGGCTCTCGCGCACGATGATCTCGGTGCGGGCGTACATCAGCCACATGCCGATGGCATAGCCGCCGATCCCGAAGAACGCCATGTGACCCAGGCTCAGGATGCCGCAATAGCCCCAGACGAGATCCATGGCGAGCGCAACAAGGCAAAGACAAAGCGTCTTGCCCAGCGTCTTGACGAAACTGGTCGAGATCACGCCTATGCCGAACCCTTCGGCAAGGATGGTGACGCCAAGAGTAAAGAGGGCCAGCACGCCGATGAAGATCACCACAGACGGGTAGCGCATGACAAATGACCTGCGCGAAGCGGAGAGAGCGATAGCAGCCATATTACGCCTCCGCCGCCCTGCCTTTGAGCGCGATAATCCCGCGCGGCCGGAACTGGATGAACAGGATGATGAACAGGATCATGTAGGTCTGCGCGGCCAGCGTGTTTGACGGGTTCAGCCATTCAATTCCCTTTTGCAGCGTGCCGACCAGCGTCGCGCCCAAGAGCGTACCCCAGATATTCCCGACCCCGCCCACGACCACGGTCATGAAACTTTGCACGATGTAATCGGCCCCCATCTCAGAGGTCACCTTTGCATAAAGACCAATCGCAACGCCCGCGATCCCGGCAATGCCAGAGCCGAAGCCGAAGGTCAGCATGTTGATGCGGTCAGGATTGATCCCCATCGACGAAGCCATGCGCGGGTTCTGCGTGACCGCGCGCACCTCAAGCCCCAGCCGTGTGCGGTTCATCACGAACAGGAACACCGCAAGAAAAATCATGGCCAGCACAAAGATCGCGATGCGGATATAGCTGATGGCGATAACGTCATTGAACACCAACGACCCGTCCAACCAGCCGGGGGCCGTCAGCGGCCGCGCCTGCGTGCCAAAGATATTCTTGGCCAGCTGCTGCAGCGCAATGGAGACGCCGAAGGTGGCAAGCAGCGTCTCAAGCGGGCGGTGGTAGAGCCATCGGATCACCAACCGCTCCATCGCCACGCCCGCACCAAAGGTGACGGCAAAAGCCAGCGGAATGGCCAGCAGGATGGACAACGTATAATCGGGGACGAAAAGCTGAACGACATAGCCGGTGTAGGCGCCCATCATGATGAATTCGCCATGGGCCATGTTGATCACGCCCATCACGCCAAAGGTGATGGCAAGGCCGATGGCAGCAAGAAAATAGATCGACGCCAACGACAGACCGTCCAGAGCCAGGTCAACCGTCTGGCTCAGCGCAAGCTTGGCCTCGATGTCATGCAGGGCGGCCTGCGCGGCAAGGGCAACCGGCACCGGCGCGCCGGTGAAGACCTCGAAGAACACGTACCGTTCCAGCGCGCCGGTCACATCCGCATCGGTGACCAGCGGTTGCGCGTTGCCTGACGCAGCAAGCGTGGCGTAGACGGCCGCGCGGGCATCGTCAGTATCAAGGGTTGCCACCTTGACGCCTGCGACTTCCTCGCCCTCGATATTGGCAATCAAGGTTTCGCGCAGTGTTTGCGGGTCCGTACGTGGGGGCGCAAGGTCACGCTCCACCAGCAGCGCATAGGCCTCATCGTGGGCCAGCTCTTTACCAACCCGAACCACCTTTGCATCGGCTGGCAGGTCCGTGGCGACCTCAAGCTTGGTCTGAACCAGCGGGTTCAGCGCCGCGCGCAGATCAACGCTCAGATCGCCAGAAAACCCCCTGATCGCAGCGATCCTCTCGGCGTCATCCTCTGCAAACCTGATGGTCAAAAGGCGCTCAATCCGTTCCTTGCGCGCCTTGAGCGTGAGATCCCTCTCTGGCCCGATAGAAGCACGCAGGGCGGCCAGATGAGAAACCTCTGCATCCCGCTCTATCGCATCAAGCGCAATTGCGCGTGTTGCGGGATCAGGGGCATTCAGTTGAAACTGGACAAGGGCGGCAGCGATCATGCCGCGAATGCCGGAATTGGGTTTGAGTTGCTTGTAGTCTTTCTTCGGCGCTGTCCCGATCTCGCCCCCTCCGGCGACATCGAATAGAGCCAGATCACCGCCATCGGCCTCCTGACCGAACACGAACAGCCCGCTGTCCTTGTGAAACCACATCTCTTTCGCCTGCCAGCGTTCCAGCACGGTCTGCGCATCGGGTGTCCCGCTTGCCGCCAACGCATCAATGGCCGGGCCGATTGACTTTCGTGAGGATTTCTTGATCTCCGCGCCATGGCTTTGCAGCAGTGTCTGAATAGGGGCGTCCGCTTCCTTCGCCACAGCGGTCGAGGTCAGCGCAGCACAAAGCAAAAGACAGGTGGCAATGCGCCGGATCACAACAAACATTCAGGAAATCCCTTGGTCTCAGGTCCGGGGCGCAGAACATGCAGCGCCCCGGTTGTTTTGAGATCTCAGATCAGTAGTTGGACTTGATCTGCACACAGGTGCTGGTTTGCGTGTTGTACATGCCGCAACCCAGATCCTTCCAATCCGAGGTCAAAACAGCGGATTCCGGCAGGAAATCAGTCCAGGCGTCACCCGGTACTTCTGTGGTCTGAGAGATGATGTCAAACTGACCGTCTTCCTGGATTTCACCGATCAGGACCGGCTTAGCCAAGTGGTGGTTGGGCAGCATCACCGCCGTACCGCCGGTCAGGTTTGGGAATTCCTGACCGTACATTGCCGTGCGCACGGCATCCACATCGGTTGTTCCTGCCGCCTCGGCCGCGTTCACCCACATGTTGAAGCCGATGTAATGCGCCTCCATCGGGTCATTGGTTACGCGGTCTTCGCCCATACGGTCCTTCCACGCGGCAATCCACTCAGAGTTCGCCTCGGTATCCGCAGACTGGAAATAGTTCCAGGCGGCCAGGTGCCCGACAAGGTTTGTCGTATCCAGACCGGAGAGCTCTTCTTCACCGACCGAGAAGGCGACAACCGGAATATCGTCAGCAGAGATACCCGCAGCGGCGAGTTCCTTGTAGAATCCCACATTGGCATCGCCGTTGATGGTCGAGATCACGCCGACCTTCTTGCCATCCGCACCCAGGGCCACGACATCGGCGACAATCTTGGACCAATCGGAGTGACCAAAGGGCGTGTAGTTTACAAAGATGTCTTCTTCGGGAATGCCTTTCTGCTTGAGATAGGATTCAAGGATGTTGTTTGTGGTGCGCGGATAGACATAGTCAGTGCCCAACAGCGCGAATTTCTCAACTTCCAGCTCTTCAAGGAAATAGTCCGTGGCCGGGATCGCCTGCTGGTTTGGCGAAGCCCCGGTGTAAAAGACGTTCTTTGAGCTTTCCTCGCCCTCGTACTGGACAGGGTAGAACAGCAGCCCGTTCAATTCTTCGATCACCGGGAGCACGGATTTGCGCGATACGGAGGTCCAGTTGCCAAAGATCACATCGACCTCGTGAATGGTCAGCAGCTCGCGCGCTTTTTCTGCGAAAAGGGGCCAATCGGACGCTGGATCAACGACCACGGCTTCAAGCTCACATCCCAGTACGCCGCCCGCGGCATTCTGCTGATCAATCAGCATTTCCATCGTGTCTTTGAGCGTCGTTTCCGAGATCGCCATGGTGCCGGACAGGGAATGAAGAACGCCAACCTTGATCGGGCAATCGGCCAAGGCAGGTGCTGCGCTGGCAATCAGAAGCGCTGCTGCGGAAGTTTTCATGAATTTTGGTGACATCGCGATATCCTTATTGCGATGCGCGAAAGCCTTGCGTGCGACGCGTGAACGTCTCATATGCTCTCTACGCATCTATTGCGGTGTGCGATGGTGATTTTGGTTCCTAGGCCTGCACCATCGCGCATTCAGGTCGGTCCACAAAAAAGACCTGATGATGGTGGTATTCAGAAACTTGCCGACACAGGAGTCGTTTGGGGCCTCCGGCGGATGTGACTGAAGCGATGCGCCCAAAAATCTCGCAGAACCGGGTTTTGAGTTTAATTTTTGGGCTCATCCGCAATGTACAGCCGGGCCTAACCGCCAAGCAGTAGCATTTTGCAGGCATTGATATGCGTTGATGCCATGCGCTGAGCAAGTCTTGCGCGTTTAGGGTCAGTTTGGAACGTGGCAAGCGTGAGCAGGCGCGCCTGCGCATACTTTGCTTCGATCCGGTGGTTCAGTAGTTCAGGTGATCCCGGATCGGGCGCAGTCGCCTCTGCCAGAGTAACGAAGGCCTGTTTCTGGTTTTCGTATTGCGTGGTCTCGGACCCCCCCAGAATCCACGCATGCTCAATCTCTGCCGAATACCGGCCTGCACATGCCGTGAATATCCAAGGTAAATCATCCTGCGGCCCTGCCCAAAGGGCGCTTGGCGAAAGTAGCATTGCTGCGATCAGCAGTCTTTTTATTCTGCTCATATCTTGAGCATTGTGGCTCAAAATGCGCCAGTCAAGGACGCATTCTGAAAACTCTGCGCACGCCTGACGGGTTTCTTCGGAGTGGAGTAATCATGTCACGCGTCATAACGGGCAGCTTCAGCGACGCACCTGCACGCTTGATTTCCGTAGCTGCGCTAGACCGCAATCAAATCTGCGATCTTAAGACGCTGAATTTTCCCGGATGGCCCTTTGGGCAATTCATCCATGAAATGCACAACATCCGGCGACTTAAACCGCCCTAACCGCTCTTGGCAAATCTCGATCAGATCAGAGGAGCACAGGTTAGACCCTTCGCGCACCCGCACAGCGGCTTCGATGGTTTCGCCATAACTGCCGCTTGGCCGCGCAAACGCAGCAGCCTCGACAACGTCCGGATGCGAATACAGCGCCTCGTCAACTTCGCGTGGGGCAATGTTCTCGCCACCCTTGATGATCAACTCTTTCAGGCGACCGGTCACAAAGACATATCCGTCTTCGTCCATCTTGGCCAAATCTCCGGTCCTGAGCCATCCGTCACGAAAGGTGTCTGAGGTGGCGTCAGCGTTCTTGAGATACTCCAGCAAGACGTTCGGCCCGCGAACGACAATTTCCCCTTCGGTCCCCGGAGGCACGCGCGCGCCGCTCTGGTCCTGGATCTCAACTTCGCACCCGAATGAATAGCCGGGCGACCCTATTTTGCGTCTACCGGGCGGCAGCGGGTTTGACAGAATTTGCGCCGCGGTTTCCGTCAATCCCATGGTTTCGATGATCGGGATGGAAAAACGGTTCTCAAACGCTGACTGCGTCTCAACAGCCAAGGCGGAAGACGCCGACCGACCAAATCGGATACGGTCCTTGCATGCCTGCGTGGGTTCGGCATCGCCGTGGAGCAGATGCGAGATGATTGTCGGCACGGCGGAAAACCATGTCACGTCGCTGGCCTCGGCCTGCTCCCAGAACCGCGAAGCAGAGAACCGCGAAACCATGGAAAGCGATCCGCCGGATATCAAACTGCCCATCATGGTCACACAAAGCCCGTTGATGTGATAGATCGGCAGAACGCAAAAACCCCGGTCGTCGGTGCGCAGATCATGCGCAATGGCTGTCGTCCATCCCCCGGCCAGCAGACTTGCGTGGGTATGCACCACACCTTTGGGCCGTCCGGTGGTGCCGGAGGTATACATCAGCAGGGCATGGTCGGTCGGCGCCAGCTCTGGCAGGTCGGCTGTGCCACCCGGTGTCAGCGAAACAGACTGAACGCCGCTGGCATTGGCTTCGTCGAACAGCGCGCGACTGGTCTCGTGAACAAAGGCAAAACGCGCCTCGGAATGCTCAAGCGCATAGGCAATCGCGTCCAGCCCAGCCGCCAGATTGATCATCGTCGCCCGGAACCCGCCATAAAGCGCACCGTAAAACGCGGTCACCGCCTCGGCACCATTTGGTGCGACGATGGCAAGGCTTTCGCCCTTGCCAACGCCCACAGCGGTCAGACCCATGGCAAAGGTGCGCGCTGCATCGCGCAGGTCGTCCCAATCCAAGGTCATACCGGTCTCCGGAAAGACGATGGCCGTACCGCCCACCTCGGCCCGGGCATCCAGCCAGTCGCGGACAGTGCCAGCGGGCGGAGAGCCACGATCGAGTTTCATGCACCGGCCTCTTGCCAGTAATCCGCGAAGATATCGTCAAGCGACGGCTCGCGCGGGGGGATTTCCCGGACGATTTTGGTGGTCTGCATGAAGTGTTTCCAATGCAGGTTCTCATCAATCGCGTTACCGCCCCAGGCGCCGCATCCCATGCTCAACGAAAACGGCATTCCGTTGGTAAAGGCCCCGCCGGTGGCGAAGGTATGCGCCTGATTGACGATCACACGGCTGGTCGGGATCGAGGTGGCAAGCTGCATGACACGGTCCTGATCACTGGAGTGCAGCCCGACCGAATGTCCGGCGCCCTGGTGCAACTGAATGTCACGGGTCGTCGCAACCGCCGCGTCGAAATCAGATGCGCGGTAAAGTGCCAGCACCCGGCTCAGCTTTTCGCCGCTCAACGGATGCGAGGGACCGATGCCGGAGGTCGGCACGGCGATGTATTCCGTGCCTTCCGGCACCTGCCCTTCAAGACCCAGAGCCTTGATCATATCGGGCGCGTCCTGTGCGATCACCTCCCGGTTCAGATGCCCATCGGGCCACAGCCGGGACACGATCGTTTGTTCATCGTCCACCAGCGCACCGCCAGCCTGCGCCATAGCGGCAACAAAAGCATCATAGACGGCATCGACGACGACCACCGCATTCTCTGACGAACAGGACGTTGCATTGTCGAATGTCTTTGACGCGCGGATTTTCTCTGCCGCATCGGCAAGGTCTGCGGTCTCATCCACGATCACGGTCACGTTGCCCGCACCAACCGCCACCGCAGGCGTGCCGCAGGTCTGTGCGCGGTGCACGTTGTTCTGACTGCCCGTAGCGATGACCTTGTCGCAGGTTTCCATCAGGCGCTGTGTCTTTTCCTTGGACCCCGGCGCAGGGATCATCTGGACCAGATCCGGCTCTTCGCCGATCTTTGCAAACTCGGCGTGGATAAATTCAAGCAGCCGCTCGCATGACGCAACGCCCTTGGGCGACGGGGCGACCACGATGGCATTGCCGCATTTCAGCGCGTTGATGATGTTGTTCGCCGGTGTCGCCGCCGGATTGGTCGATGGCACAATCGCCCCGATCACCCCGACCGGACGGGCAATTTCCGTAATCCCGGTATCAACGTCATCCTTGATGACGCCAAAGGTGGTAACGCCCTTGATATCACGCATCAGGCCCAGCGTCTTGCGATGGTTCTTGGTGATCTTGTCAGCCACATTTCCCAGACCGGTGGTCCGAACCGCCAGCTCGGCCAGTTCGCGGTTGCGTGCCGGTTCCATGATTGCCCAGGCAACGGCCTGTGCCGCACGGTCATAACGCGCCTGCCTGCCTTCAGCCTCGTAACGCCTCTGCGCGGCGCGTGCGCGGGCGATGATCGTATCCAGCTCGGCAATGGAATCTGAGGCGTTCATGTCATTATTCTCTCGTTGGTCAGGGTGCCCCGAACACCGGGGCACCCCGCGTGTCTTTACAGACCGGAAAGCAGCTCTTTGAGGGTTTTCTCACGCGCGGCCCACATCTCAAGCACTTCGGCACGTGTCATGACGTGCATCGGCGATCCGCCCGCCTTCATCTTGCCCGCCACGCGGCCATTCTCGAACATGGTCGGGACGATCTCGGCCAGCTTGTCGATGATCGGCTGAGGCGTCCCCTTGGGCACCATCACGCCGCGAAAGTTCACAGAGGCATTGTCGATGTCGAAACCTTGCTCTGCCATGGTTGGCACATCCGGCAGGAAATCATTTCGCTCAAGGTCAAAAACGCCGAGGATCTTCACGTTCCCGGCCTCACGTGCGCGGAATGCGTCCGACAGGTTGTTCACCCCACCCAGAACCTCGCCCGCGATCACGGCTTTCATCGCACCGGCACCGCCCTTGTTGTTGGGGATATAGGCCAGCTTCACGCCTGCGGCCTTCTCAAGCTGAAGCGCGGCAATGTGGTGTCCGACGAAAAGCCCCGCACCGGAAAAGGTCAGCTTGCCCGGGTTCGCCTTGGCATAGTCCACAACATCGGCCATGGAGTTGAATTCGCTGTCTGCGGCCACCACAAACACAGCCGGGTCCGCGCCCCAGTTGGCGATGGGCTCAAAGCTTTCGGCGGAATACTCCACGCCACCCTCGATCGACTGCGCGATGAAGTGCGGGATGTTGTAGGCGCCAAGGGTGTAGCCATCAGAATCCGCCTGCGTCGCGAACCAGTTCCAGCCCACGCGCCCGCCTGCGCCGGGCTTGTTGATGATGGCAATCGGCATGCCCAGCGCGTCTTCGTTGCCTGCGGTCATTGTCACGATCCGCGCCTGAAAGTCCGTGGCGCCCCCGGCTCCGTAGCTGACCATCAGCATGATCGGCCGTTCGGGGAAATTATCGTGACCATCGGCAAATGCGCCGCCGGTCATTGTCATCAGCGCCATTGCGGCGGCTGCAATTAGTTTCTTCATGGGTTTCTCCTCCCTTGGTTGGATCTGCCGCTGTTGCGGTTCAGAAGAAAATCTCTCGCGGTGTGAACACGTTCAGAAGCATCGCGAAGAGGCCGTACATGACCGCCAGGAAACCGGCAGTTATGACCACGCGCTTGATCCATGTCTTGACCTCTCCATGAGGGGCCGGATCATAGAGCGACAAAAGAATAAAGAAGGTGATCGTCGAGGCGGTGTAAAAGCCAAGTGTCCTGGCGGCCCAAAAGACAAACACCAGTGCTACGACCAGACCGGGCAGAATGTTGGCCATTGCCTGACGGCTCAACCCGTTGCCCACCTTGGTCCGACCCAAGAGCGCCTTGCCAAAGGTCCAGAGCGCCAGCACAGCAAATACGGTCGAGATCAGGCGTGGAAACAAGAAGGCGGCCGCCGGTTCCTGCGTAAAACTGATGTAGGTCACCGCGATGCCCACAGCGGCGACAAGGCCGCTGGCGATGATATGCTGGGTGCGGGGCAGATCGGTCATGACAGCGCTTCCTCTTTGCTTACCGCGTCATCCTTGGTGGTGTAGCGGCGGTGGCGCAGTTCCATCCAGACCGAATAGCCGACCGACACGACGACAACCGCGATCAGCGCCAGGTTCAAAGGACCGGTAAAGAAGTACTGGCCGACGCTGGACGTGGCATTGGCGATCATGCTGCCTTGGATAAAGTTCGCCTCGGCAATCGGGCCAAGGATCAGGCCAAGCACCAGCGGCGCCGCCGAGAAACCAAAGCGTTCAAGGAAATACATGCCTGTGCCGAGGGTCATCATCACATAGACATCGCCCATGGAATTCTGCACCGAGTAGCTGCCAAATACCGCCAACCCCAGAACAACCGCGGCCATCACCGCGTTTGGCACCTGTGCCACCTTCGCGGCCAACCCCGCCACGTAAAGCCCGAAGATGCACATCAGGATCTGCCCGATCAGCATCGAATTGATGAATGTCCACGCGACTTCGGGGTGGTTGTCGAACAGATCGCTGCCCGGAAAAATGCCATGGATCAGAAGGCCACCCAGCAACACCGCAGCCGTAGGAGAACCGGGGATCGACAGGGTCAGCAGCGGCACAAGGGAGGGGCCGACCATGGAGTTGTTCGCGCTTTCGGCTGCAATCACACCTTCGCTATGGCCTGTGCCAAACTTGTCCCGCTCCGGGCTCATTTTCTTGGTCTGGTCGTACGCTACAAGGCCCGCAATCTGCCCGCCCACGCCGGGGATCAGTCCAATAATCGACCCCGTAATCGTTCCGATGCCCAACGCGCGCTTACGCTTGAACACTTCACGAATTGCGCCACCAATTGGGTGGTGTTCAACAGTAAGAACCTCGGCATCCAGCTTTCTGCGATCTTTGGCAAACATCGTGATGACCTGCGGGATCGCAAACAATCCGATAAGGGCGGGAATGACATTAATCCCGCCTGAAACGCTGGAATGAAAAATGAACCGCTGCGCACCCATGATGTCGTCAAATCCGATGGTTGCCAGCCACAGACCGATACAGCCCGACAAAAGCCCTTTGACTACCGAACTGGAATCCAGCGACCCAATGACGGTCACTCCAAGGATGGCGAGCCAGAACAGGTGCGACGGCCCAAAGGCCAGCGCCCATTGCGCCAGCATCGGCGTCAGAAAGATCAACAGCAGAACACCGAACACGCCGCCGACTGCCGAGGCGATGAATGACAACTGCAGCGCCCGCGCGCCTTGACCCTTTTGCGCCATCGTATGCCCATCAAGGGTGGTGGCGATGTTTGCAGGGGCACCCGGAATCTTCAGCAAGATCGCGCTGACCGCCCCGCCTGCCACGGTCGAGGTATAGGCGGCCCCCAGCAGGATCAGCCCCTGCGCAGGCTCCAGCCGAAAAGTGAAAGGGATCAGCAGGGCAACAGCCATCGTCGGGGACAACCCCGGTGTCGCCCCAAGGATCAGCCCGCCGATCGTACCGATCAGCAGCAGTCCGAAATTGATCGGCGTGAACACGTCACCGAAATAGGCCAGAAACTCCAACGCAGCGTCTCCCGTCGTGCGAATGTCTTGACCGGTAACCGTAAGTAATGAAAATAGTTTTGCAAATGTTTTCATTTTTCGACTGGAATTGGCACTCAGGTGACTGATAAAAATAAGAAAAAATCGGATATTATAGCTGTCGCCAAAGCCGCACGTGTATCTCCCTCGACCGTGTCGCGCAGCTTTAACCATCCCGAACTGGTCAAGGCGACGACGCGCAAAAAGATCGACGCAGCCGTTCGGCGCTTGGGCTATATCCGCAACCGCGCGGCACAAACGATCCACGGCATCCGCAGCGGCACGGTCGGGTTGATCGTGCCGACCGTGGATCACGCGATCTTTGCTGAATTGATCCAGAGCTTTTCGGAATCCATCGAGGATCTGGGTTTCACGATCCTTCTGGCCTCGCACGGCTATGACCTTGAAAGGGAATATGCGCTGACCCGCAAAATGCTGGAGCACCGCGTGGATGGCATGGCGCTGATCGGGATCGAACACAGCGAGGAAACCCTGTCACTGCTGCAAAGTCAGGGTGTCCCGACCATCCAGCTGTGGAACTTTTCCCAGACCGCGCCATTCCCCTGCGTTGGATCGGATAACTTTCAGGCGGGGTGGCTGGTAGGGCAACATGTCGGACAACTGAGGCACAAGAAGGTGGCAGCCCTGTTCCCGCCGCTTGCGGGGAATGACCGGGCGGCGCATCGGTTTGAAGGGGTCAGTCAGGCGCTTTCAGAGTTTGATATTGCGATACCCGACGGCTGGTCGCTTGAGACACCCTACAGCGTCGGGGCGGCGAAAGAGGCACTTGTGGGACTGCTGTCACAGGCCGATCTGCCAACGGCGCTGATCTGCGGAAATGATGTCCTTGCCTGGGGGGCGCTGCACGCAATATCCCGGCATGGGCTTCGCGTGCCGGACGACATCACGGTCACGGGGATCGGGGATTTCAAAGGGTCACGTGAGTTCGAACCCGCGCTGACCACGGTGCGGATCCCGGCGCGCCAGATCGGCGCAAAGGCCGCTGATGTGATCGCGCACAAGATCATTACACCGGATGACAGCATCGAAGGACAGTTGGTTGTACCCGATCTGATGGTGAGAAACACCAGCGGCCCGCCAAGCTCAGGCGCTTGACGGGCTGATGGTCATGACCATCTGACAAGCATGCGATGGGTACATGTGATCAGGCGGGCGAAGAGACTGATTAAACAACCTGCTTCAGATCAGGTGTACCAAATCCCATCGTCGATGGCTGATGAAACATTGGACTTATTCTCAACACTCTCGGAAAACGAAACCAGCATTTGCTCGCGCGAGAGGTTGTTTTCCTGCTGCTCGCACCAGAAGGCGTAGCCTTCTGGATCTGGCTGCCGATCCAGCACATTTTGATAAAGCAGATCAACAAATTGCGTATCCGACAGTTTTTCGTTCTTTCCGTAAGCGCTCTCAAACTCGGCCGATTTCAGGAAATGTGACGCGACTTCTTTGAGTGAAAATGCACCGCAGTCCAGCTGCTTGACCCAAAACTCCAGACCTGCGGCGTCAGGGGTGCGGTCAAAACTGGCCTGATACAGCCGGTAGGCCTGACCGCTGTTGCCCTCCGTGTCGAACGCAAGCGTACCATCAAGGAATTCGACCCGTTCCACATTGGCAAGGGTAACCTCATTGGGCAAACCTTCGGTGATCATCACAGGTTTGCCGTAACCGTCCACTTTGACGGTTGCCTCTGTGCTGAGGGCATCGACGAAGACCGTATCCAGACCAGCACCACTGTCGATGTAGACCAGGTTCGGCATCAGATCGATCAAATCGTCTTCGTCTGTCCCAAGAACGTATTGGTTCTCGACAGTCATTTCTTCCTTCGGTGACTCCGCCGGCTTCGGCTCGTCGATCTCTTTGAGATTTTCTTGGACATCTTTTGGTTTCAGATCGACGGTCAGTTCGACCACTTCAAACGGGTTCAGCGTCAGTTCGATTTGACTGGCATCCTCGAACACAAGATCGGTCAGGATCACATCAATATCATGTTCGTTGTAGAAATAAGGCTGGCCCTCGATCAGCACACTATCGGCATCCACACCCTGTTCCCATTGCTTGCCGTTTGATGAGGCCGGGTCCATCGCCATTTGGACGGCCTGAACTGGCCCAACTGCTGGCAGTTTACGGGCCAGATCAAGCGTAAATCTGGTCTGATCCAAAGTGCGGGAAGAGATGTAGAACACAACCTCCTCTGCCGATGCATAGGCGGAAACCTCAATCTCTGGTATGCCGTTTGCAAAAGAAGTCGAGATCAGTTCTTTGCCGGCAAGGGCATCTGCCATGAGATCAAACGCAGCACCTTGGACAGAATTTGTCAGCCGCCCCTGATCATCCAAGCGCGCACCATTATCCGTATCTAGGGTCAGTGCGGTGCGCGAATGATAATCGATCGCCCAGATGTGCGCGCCATCGGCCCCGATTTCGATCATATTCTCGAACTGTTTGATCAGGCTGGATGCGGCCACCATGCCCTGCTGCGTGGTGGCAGATGTTTTCACATTCCATTCGGTGATGTGCAGATCAAGGTCCTTGTCGAAAGCGTCTGACCAGACCCGAAAGTCCTTGTCGATGTTCTTGACGGCAGCATCTGTGTCCGGGAAAGCGAAATCTGTCTTGTTATAGTAATAATGCTCGGTCACGCCGTCGATGGCCTCTCTGGCCGCGTTGCTCAGCTGCGCAATCACCTGTTCGTTCGCTGCCTTGTTGCGGGCAACAAAGTCAGAGACGCCTGAGACGGCTGGAAATTCTGACCCTTCGTTTCCCGCCGTCGCCATCTGGACAAGGATATCGGGCTGGTTGTCAATGCTGACCCCGGCGGCAAGCATGCCTTTCTCAATCGCTTCGGCGCCAATGGATGCCTTGATGCCGTAAGCTGTTTCGCCCATTTCCCAATGTTCATTGCCAATCTGGAAGGCGGCAATCACGTCCCCGTATTCTGCCATCACCTTGGTGACGAAAACCTCAATCTCATCGGCAAAGGCGACATATTCCTCTGAGGTCAGGTGTTTCGTGGGGATGATCAGTGTGGTTTTGACCGGTTGGTTCGTACCCTCCGTTGCCGCGCACCACTCAAGGAAATTGACCAGTTCCGGACGCAATGCGCCGCCGTCCATCTCAACGATATTGATTGAACTGACCCCATCGATCGGCAGATCACCGGCATCGTTTGGCTTGTCAGGATCAAGGTCAGCCTGACCGCCGCCGAACCGAATGTTCTGAACACCAAGGGCATCTGCCGCAGCTTCATATTCGGCGGTTGGAACACCATCATCAGTGAGGCTGAACACTGCGTTCGCACCGAACATATCCTGAGAGACGAAAAGACCGGTCTTTTGAAGACCTGAAAGCGTCATCACTGACATTGATGGACTACCTCAATTCACGACCACTAGCTCCGACATTTGGACTCAAATGCGGCACCCACCGCCTTAATGTTGCCCTATTCAATCCTGAGATATCAAGAAAATCCTTGAAATTGAGTGAATTTTGGCGATTTGAACAGAATTCGCCACATTTCTGCCTAACAATCAAGAATAGAACGATGGTTTGTTTTGGAATGGGCAACAATTGTTTGCGGCAAGATGTGCAGTGCCAATGATCAGCGCTGAAACAGTCGCTGAAACGGGGGCGTCAGACCGCGTAGATTGCCCAGGCCCAGATCATTCCGACATAGGTCAGCTGATGCAGCAATTGGTCCACACCAAAGGCGCGCCAATAGGTGGCGTCGGCAGGTCCATGATTGGTTTTGTCAGCATGGCGGCCCTTGGCCCAGTCGATATGGTAATGCAGAATCCCCTCTGCAGCGCAGAGGACAAGAGTGAACGGTAACGGCGCACCGACCAGCAAAAGCGCAACGACAGACAGGACCGCATGAAGGCCCGCGTGCTGCGCGCGTCCCAGATGCAGATACTCTCCCCGCCCCGCCAACATGCGCTTGCTTTGAAGAAAGTAATCGGCAAAGAGATGCTTTACTTGCAACAGGACAAGCAGGATCAAAGCTGTCTGTAGAACTGCCGTCACTGCATTGCCTCCTTTTCAGGCAGCCTAGACCATCAACTTATTTGAGCAAATCATTTGATTTGCAAGGCACGCAGTTGCTAAGCGTGTAGTGCGACGTTGCCATATTACACATTGGACCTTTCCCATAGAACGCAGTCTTTTCTCATTCATCTGGAAGTACTCCAAGCGCGATCAGCTGATCCTCCTGGCTGTGACGCTCACGCTGTTCCCGCTGCTGTATCTCACGCTGGAATTGCCCAAACGGATCATCAACGATGCTATCGGAGCCAGCTCGGACACGGTGCCGGTCTTCGGCTACGAGCTGAGCCAGATCGGCTTTCTGATGCTGCTGTGCGGGCTTTTCCTGATTTCGGTGCTGGGACACGGCATCATGAAAATGCGGATCAACACCATGAAAGGTGTGTTGGCCGAGCGTCTGTTGAGGCGTCTGCGCTATACGCTGATTGCGCGCATTCTCAGGTTCCCGGCCCCCTATTTTGAGCGGACAAGCCAGGGCGAGCTTGTGTCGATGGTGACCTCCGAATCCGAACCGATGGGCGGTTTGATGGGCGATGCCGTGGCGCAGCCCGTGTTGCAGGCAGGCCAGATGCTGACGATCCTCGGCTTTCTGTTCCTGCAAAGCGTGGCCTTCGGTCTGGCCGCCTGTGCGCTGATCCCGTTGCAGGCATGGCTGATCCCGAAACTGCAAAAGCAGATCAACCAGCTGAACAAGAAACGTGTGATCCAGATCCGCGCCCTTGCGGCCGAGATTGGGGAAAAAGCCGTTGGTGCCAGCACCCTGCGCACAAACGGAGGATGGCGTTACCGCATGGCCTTGGTGTCAGACCGGCTTGGCCGTTTGTTCACGATCCGGTTCGAGATCTTCCAGAAGAAATTCTTCATGAAGTTCATCAACAACTTCATTGGTCAGCTCACGCCGTTTTTCTTCTATTCTATCGGCGGCTATCTGACGATCACGGGTGAAGTGACGGTGGGTGCTCTGGTCGCCGCCCTTGCTGCCTACAAGGATCTGTCCAGCCCGTGGAAAGAGCTGTTGGCCTACTATAACCAAAGTCAGGATATGGCGCTGCGCTGGGAGACGATCACCGAGCGTTTCGCGCCCCATGGCATGATTGACCGTGATCTGTTTGAAACTGATCCGGGTGAGATACCCGCGCTGGATGGTGACGTGGTTCTGGATAGCATCAGCGTTCAGGACGCGGATGGGAACATGGTGTTGGAAGATATCAACGTCACCTTCGCCGCGGCCAGCACAGTTGCGATCACCGCGCCAAGTGATGAGGATCGACGGGCCCTTTCCGAGGTGCTGTTGCGCGAACTTGTCCCGGCGTCCGGGGGCGTTTCCATCGCCGGGCATGCTTTGGCAGGATTGCATCAGGCGGCAATTGCCAAGCGCATTGGTTATGCCACGTCCCGGCCCGTGATGTTCGTCGGCAGCTTTGGCGACAACATCGCTTTGCCGCTCAAGCTGAAACCGGTGGAGGACGGCGATCCTTCCGATGACGTGCAAGAAAGCGCACGCGCGGGCAACAGCACTGATCTGCCCAATGCCCGGTGGATCGACCCCGAAGCCGAAGAAGCCAGCAGTGATGCCGGATTGCGGGCCTGGTGGCTACAGCTGATTAAAGGCATGGAAATTGATCAGGCGCTCTTCGCACGCGGCATCGACCAAAGGTTTGATCCAGAAGAACATGATGCGCTGGCCGCCGCACTTGTATCGCTGCGCACCGATATCGCCGATCGTGTCCGTGCCGCGGATCTGGATGCGCAGGTGCATTTTTTCGATAAAGAAGTCTATAACCCGGCACTGCCCGTTGCCGAGAATCTGATTTTCGCCACCCCAAACGAGAAAGTGACAGCAACACTTCTGGAAGGTCAGACAGATTTCATTGACCTGTTGTCCAAGCTGGGGCTTGAGGCTGACCTGCTGCAACTGGCGGTCGATATGGTTGATCTGCTGCGCCAGATCTTTGGTGTCGATGGCACCGATCACCCGCTGTTCCGCAAGCTGGGCGTCGATCCGGATACCTTCGAAGCCGCCGTAAAACTGCGCGAAAAAACCCGCGATGGCAAAGAACTCAGCACGACGGACAAGGCTATCATGCTAGCCGTCACCTTTGCCATGTCTGCCGAAAAGCTGGGGTCAGCCTTTCCGCAAGACATCACCGAAAGAGTTCTTGAGATCCGTCAAAGACACGGGACCGCATTGCAAAAGAGCCTCAGGGATGTGTTCACACCAATCTCGCAAGATGCACCTGTCGCCGGTTTGACGGTGTTGGAGAATGCCCTTTTCGGCAAGATCGCTGACAGTGCGGGGGCAAAGGGCGATGACCTGCGGCAAATCGTTGTTGGTGCGCTTTATGATGCTGATCTGGATGGCCTGGTGCTTGACCTGATATTCGATATGCCGCTGACGTTGGGTGGGGGCAATCTGCCAACTCTGCTGACCGAAACGCTGGCCATCAGCCGGGCCACCATCAAACGGCCGCAGGTGCTGATCCTCGACAACGTATTGTCGAGCTATGATGCAGAGACCCGAAGCACGCTGCACATGAAACTGCGTACGTTGCTGCCGCACTCAACGATCATTTGTCTGGAACCGAGTTTCGCGGATGTTGCGGATTTCGATGCGCAGTTCGTGCTTCAGCAAGGAAGGATGTCGAGCGTGGGAGGAGACTTGCCGACAGAAGAGGACAGCACCGTCAGCGCCGATTTGGCGCGCAAACTGCGGGCTCTGGAACAGACGGACCTGTTCTCAGGGCTTGCTCGCAAACAGCTTCGTTTGCTGGCCTTCGGGGCGCGGTGGTATTCTGCCAGTGCGGGCGAATACGTCTTTCACAAGGACGATGATCCGACCAGCGGCGCCTTTCTGGTGGTCGAGGGTGAGGCGGATTTGCTCCTGCCTGTCGAGGATGGAGAGGATAAGCTGATTGTCACATCGGGCCCCGGCAAGCTGGTTGGTGAACTGGGGGTGATCCGCAATGTGCCGCGCGCGCTGGATATGCGCGCCAAGACCGATCTGACCTGCCTGCGTATCGGCGCGGAAGAGTTCCTTGACGTGGTGGGCAGCGACGCACGTACAGCCTACAAACTCTTGCAGGTGGTCGCCGGATACGTGTCAAACTGACGTGCTGCGGCGTCTGGTGCCTGTCGCCCCCGCGGGGACGTAAGCGGAATCTTCAATTGAAACATAGGGGTATCGCTGTGATAAACTCTTGATTAATATAAGCTAATCAAGAGTTTATGCTGAGTGCGTCATGCCCGCAGCGCGTCCTACTTATGGCCTTCAAACTGCTCCAGTGTGATCCCGGCCGCCTCAAGTTGCTTGCAGACTGACCCGGCAATCTGCACGGCTTCAGGCGTGTCGCCGTGCAGGCAGATCGTGTCGATCCGGGTCTCGATCTGCTTGCCGCTTTCGGTGATGATCGCGCCCGCCTTGACCATTTCGACCATACGGCTGCCCGCGCGCTCCGCGTCGTGGATCACCGCGCCGGGTTGGCGTCGGTCCACCAGCGTCGCGTCGTCGTTATAGGCGCGGTCGGCAAAGATTTCTCCTGCCCATTTGCAGCCCAGCTTCTCAACCGCCTCCTGCTGCGCTGTCGCGGCCAGCACCATGACGATCAGGTCCGGGTCCACGCTCAGCGCGGCGTCATAAAGATCCTCGGCCATCTGCGCGTCTTCCGAGGTCATGTTGCCGATGGCGCCGTGCAGCTTGAGGTGCCGTACCTTGACCCCCATGCTGCGGGCCATACCAACGGAAGCAGCGACCTGATACCGGATCTGGTTTTGCAGTGTGCCGCGTGGCATCTGGATGCGGTTGCGACCAAAGCCGGCAAGGTCCATGAACCCCGGATGCGCGCCGATGCCCACGCCGTTTTCCTGCGCCATGCGCATGGTGTCGGCCATCACGTCGGCATCTCCGGCGTGACCGCCACAGGCGATATTGGCCGAGGTGATGATTTTGAGCAGCGAAGCATCGTCGCCCATTTTCCACGGGCCAAAGCTTTCGCCCATATCGGCGTTCAGATCGACAGTTGGCATATCAGGTCTCCTCATCAAAGGGGTTGGCTGTGGCCGAGACGGCGCCGCTGACCAGCTGATAGCTGAGCAGGTCACGGATGTCGGCGGGGTCGCGCACCAGCGGTGTGACCCGCGAAGGCAGGGATTTCAATTCGGCTTCAAAGCGCGCCTGCAGGGCGACGGCCTCGGCCATCTCGACAAATTCAAAGGTGATCTCGGCCCCGGTCTGGGCCTGTGCGACGCGCGGCAGGTCGCAGGGCAGAACGGCGGCGATGCGGGGATAGCCCCCGGTGGTCTGGCATTCGTACATCAGGACATAGGGGGCACCGTCGCCCGAAACCTGAATATCGCCGGGCACCACGACCTCGGAGACGATGCTGAGCTGTTCCTCGGTGGCAAAGCCGTCACCGTCGAAATCCATACGCACGCCCATGCGGTTGGCGCGGGCATCGCGGCGGAAGGTTGTCGTCACAAAACGTTCGATGGTCTCTGGCGTGAAGGCAGTGGTCTGCATCGAGGCAACGACCCTGATCCTGCCGCCGCCGAAACGGTCCGGCTTGGGCAAGGTCATCGCTACGTCTCGGCCCTTGTCAGCGCCTACGGGTAAGCTTTCACCACTCTGCAGCAAGCCCCCGATCCCGCAGGCCAGGTGTGCACTGCGCGCACCCATGACCAGCGGCGTGTCAAAGCCACCGCCGACGTGCAGATAGCCGTAGCTGCCGTTGCGTGCACCCCCGATGGTCAGCTTGGCGCCTGCAGGCAGCAGATGGCTGGCGTTCCACACCACCGCTTCGCCGTCGATGTTCGCCGCCATCTCGGCCCCGGTCAGGGCAATGCGGATGTCCGCGTCCGCGACAAAGGTGCCGCCGCTGCCCGCCATTTCAATGGCCGCGAGGTCAGGTTTCTGTCCCAGCAGCGCAGCGCCTTCATAAAGCGCCAGCCGGTCCGCCGCGCCGCCGCCGGTCAACCCCTCGGCCCGGTAACCGGGGCGTCCCATGTCTTGCAGCGTCATGGCCGGGCCAGCCTGCTGGATCGTCAGATGCGCGCTCATGTCAGGGCCTCGTGGGTGGCGCCGCCAAGACCGGAGGTGTCCTTGGTCTTGATCTCATCGTATTCGGCACGACTGATTGCCGGGAACAAAAGCTCATCCCCGGGGGCGAGGGTGAAGGGCTTGGGGTTGTCGGGGCGAAAGGTCTTGAACAGGGTCTGTCCGATATGGCGCCAGCCTGTCGGCGTGTCATTTGTAAAAACGATCAACTGCCGGATGGCGACAACAAGTGCGCAGGCGGGCACGGATTTGGTCAGTCCCTGTTGACGTGGGATGTTCCATGTCTCGCTCAGCTCTCCGGTGTAGGGCTGGCCGGGGGCGAAACCGATGGTCAGCACGCGCACGCGGGACGTCGAGATTTCCTTGATCGCCGCATCGGGATCGACGCCTGCCACCTGCGCGGCCTCCTCCAGCTGTGGGGCAAGGTCGGTGCCGTAAACCGTGGGCACATGCCAAAGCGTGCGGCCAGCAGGAAGCGGCGCGGAAAACCAGTCCTTGCTTTGGAGCAGGTCGCGCAGGCGTTCTTCCATGCTTTCCGCCGGTGTTGTCGCCAGATCGACCTCAAGAAAGGTCGAGACAAGCGAGGTGCTGGTTTCCTTGACCTCCGGCCAGTCCTGCGCGTCAACGGCGGCGCGAAATGACAGAGCGGCGCGGTTGGCTGGCTCGGACATCGCGGCGGCGAAGGTAATCAACAGGCCGGACAACCCGACTGTCTGTATGCGTGGCCAGTCACTCATTCGATAATGCCCATTGGTAGAGCCGAGGCAGGAGCATCGGCGTGAGATACATCGGCAGCTGCCAGCAGCCGATAAATATCATCAGCGGCGTCAGTATGTCGGGGGGCAGCGCCACAAGAAAGATCGCGATGTTGCGGTTGCCCGCGCCAATGGCCAGCGGCCCTGCAACAGGACGCAGGAGCGTACGACGCAGGGTGAGCAGCGTGAAGAGCTGCAACAGATAGCTGATCGCGAAGGCAAGAAGCGCCCAGAGCGCCACGGTCAAGGGATCGCTGCGCAGGGCGGGGTTCAGGGCTGCCATGAGCCCCACAACGATGAACGAGAACGCCAGCACGGACAGCCCGTCCAGCGCCTTGATCTGACCGTCTGTCGGCTGTGGGAACAGCCATGCGCGTAGGGTGAACCCTGCGCCCGCTGCAAGAATGATCACACCCAACAGCTTGAGCGCGGCCAAGACCACCTGATCGGCCGGTCCTAGTTGCGGCATCAGCATCAGCACCGGCAGAACGGTCAGCGGAAAGGCAGCCGTGCCGAGCACAAGGATTTGCATCATCCGCCCCCCATCCAGCCGCATCATCAGCGCCAGATTCACACTGCCGGTAATCGCCGGGGCGGCAGACGTCAGGACGATCACAAGCGCGGCAGGCGTGTCTTGCAGGCCAGCCAGCGTCAGCACACCCAGCAAGAACAGCGGGACAATCATTTGCAGGACAGCGACCGATCCCAGACCCCAGCGCAGATCGCGCATGGCCCCCATCGCCGCCTGGTGCCCGATGCGCAGGGCCGTGGTGGTCAGCAGGGCGGCGACCATATGCGGCAACCACGTAACGAGGGTCGCGGCAAAGCCGGGCAGCAGAAGTCCGGCAGCCAGCCCGAGTATCAGGCAAAGACGTGCGTGGGTCGAGGCCAGCCAGAAGATGCGTGTGATCATACATGTGCCTTAACCCGGCCCACTGCGCAGGTTATCTGGCAGCCATGTGGCGATCTCAGGGAACCAGATCAGAACAAAGACCATCAGGACCATGATGCCGAACATCGGCAGCGCGGCCTTGGTAATGTATCCCATTTCGTGATCTGTCATGCCCTGCAGTACAAAGAGGTTGAAGCCAATAGGCGGCGTGATCTGCGCCATCTCGATCACCACGACAACGAAGATACCGAACCAGATCAGGTCGATCCCGGCGTCGCGCACCATCGGTTCCACAACGGCCATGGTCAGCACAATGGCCGAGATCCCATCAAGGAACATGCCGAGGATGATATAGAAGACCAAGAGGGCCATAAGCAGTTGAAAGCGGCTGAGTTCCATTGCGGCAATGCCATCGGCCAATGATCGGGGAAGCCCCGTAAACCCCATGGACAGCTTTAGAAACGCGGCCCCGGCAAGGATCAGTGCGATCATTGCAGATGTTCGGGTTGCTCCCATCAGGCTTTCGCGAAAGCTTTGCAGGGTAAGTGAACCTTGCAGCAGCGCCAGCACCAAGGCACCGATCACGCCAATCGCGGCGGCCTCGGTCGCGGTGGCAAGGCCGGTGTACATGGACCCGATAACAACAGTGATCAGCCCGAAGACGGGGATCAGGAAGCGGGAGTTCGCGAGTTTAGCGGAAAAGCTCATCCCGCGCTCAACGGTCGGATTCCAGTCCTTGGAGGTGAAGCTGACCACGGCGACGTAGGCCATGAACATCCCTGCAAGGACCAGACCGGGAAAGACGCCGGCAAAGAACAACTTGGTGATGCTTTCGTTCACTGTGACCCCGTAGACGATGAGTGCCAGAGAGGGCGGGATCATCAGGCCAAGTGTCGCGGCCCCGGCGAGTGTGCCGATCACCATTTTCTCAGGATAGTTCCGCGCACGCAGTTCAGGGATCGACATTTTGCCTACCGTCGTGAGCGTCGCGGCGGAAGAGCCGGAGACGGCGGCAAAGACCGTGCAGGAGACGATATTGGTATGCACCAGACCGCCGGGAAGGCGGGCGAGCCAAGGCGAAAGGCCCTTGAACATATCCTCCGATAATCGGGTCCGATACAGAATTTCGCCCATCCAGATGAACAGCGGCAGGGCGGTCAGCGTCCAGCTTGAGGACGAGGCCCAGATCGTGGTGACCATGGTGTCGCCCACGGGCCGCGTGGTGAAAAGCTCCATTCCGACCCAGGCGACGCCCATCAGGGCGAGGCCCACCCAGACGCCGGTGCCAAGCAGGAAGAACAGCACAAACAGGAACAGAGAGATGGCGTAAAGTTCGGTCATGTCACTATTCCCCGTGCGACTGATCAATGGAATCGCGGACGATGCGGTGTTCGCCTTTGATCAGCACTTGAATGAAGTTGTCGGTCAGGGCGAGCGCCAGCAGACCGCCGCCAAGGACCATAACGGATTGTGGTATCCAGAGGTGTATTGCGTCCTGCCCCTGACTGACTTCCTTGAACTTCCAAGACCAGTAGACGAACCAGTAGGCGTAGTAGGTAAAATACCAGGCAATCGCTGCGGCCAATCCAAAACACCAGATTTCAAGCAATCGTTTCGGTCCAGCCGTGACCGCATTGAGCAGGATTGATACCCGAATATGTGCGCCACGGTTCAGCGCGTTAGCAAAGGCCAGAAAGCTGGCGGCGGCCATGGCGTAACCCGCGTAGTTTGGCGCGCCGGGAAAGACTTCGCCTGTCCAGCGGGCAATCATCTGCACGACGATCAGCAGCAGGATCGAGATCAGGCAGAGCGCAGCCAGCACGCCAGCCAGCATGTAAAGAAAATCCAGAAACTTGCGAATGGCAGCCATGTCGCCCCCTTGAAATGCAAATGGCGGCCCCGAACGATGGGGCCGCCAAATGGTTTATTGCATCGCCTTGAAGCCATCGACGATGGCTTTGCCATCTTCGCCTGCGGCTTCCAGCCATTCTGCGGTCATGGTCGCGCCAACGTCGCGCAGACCGGACATCAGTTCGTCACCGGCGGGTTGAACGGTCATGCCACCTGCGGCCAGACCGTCCATGGTGAACTGGGTGTATTCCTTGGAAGCCTGCAGACCACGCGAAGCGGCTTCTTCGGCGCAGCCGGTGATCGCTGCCTTGTTGGCGTCCGAGACACCTGACCAGACATCATTGTTTACCATGACGTAGTTGTAGGGGAGCCATGCATCCACTTCGTAGAAGTGCGACAGGCTTTCCCATACCTTGCGGTCATAACCGGTGGCCCCGGAGGAAATCATCGATTCCGCAACACCTGTTGCAAAGGCTTGGGAAATTTCAGCGGCTTCGATGGTTACCGGAAGCATGCCGGTCAGCTCTGCCAGACGCGAGGTGGCGTTGCTGTAGGAACGGAACTTGATGCCCTTCATGTCATCGATGCTGTTCACTTCCTTATTGAAGTAAAGACCCTGCGGCGGCCATGGCACGGCATAGAGCATGGTCAGGTTCTGCTCTGCCAGGACTTCTTCAAGCTTGGGCTTGGCAGCTTCAAACAGCTTGGCGCTATCATCGAACGAGGGCGCAAGGAATGGAACGGAGTCAAATCCGAACACTGCGTTTTCGTTCTGGTGACCTGACAAAAGACGCTCACCGATCTGAACCTGGCCGGTCTGGATCGCGCGCTTGATATCGGCACCGGCAAAGAGCGAGCCGCCCGGATGCACGGTGATGTCGATCTCGCCGCCCGTCGCGTCGCGCACGCAGTCGGCAAAGGCCACGCCGTTCTCAGAGTGGAAATTCGACGCGGAATAGGCCATCGGCATGTCCCACTTTTCCGCTGCCATTGCAGGTAGAGCGCCGGTCACGGCAATCGCCAGTGTCGCGGCGCCAGCCATCAGTTTGCTTGTCATCTTCATACGTATTCTCCCAGTTTCTTTATTATCGCAGGCCTCAGGAAAAGCGCTGCGGGTGGTAGGGGGCGAGGTCTGTATTGACCTGCTCCCCGGTGATCAACCCGGCCACAAGGCGGCCGGTTTTTGGCCCGCCTGTTAACCCGATGTGATGATGCCCGAAGGCGGTAAAGACCCGGCTTTGCCCAACCTGTCCGATCAGGGGCAGGCTGTCGCTGGGGGCGGGCCTGTGCCCCAGCCATTCAATTTCATTGGTGGCCTTCATGTTTGGAAACGCCTTGGCCGCCTGTCTGCGGAGCAACGCCAGCGGTGCCTTGGAAGGACCGGCGTCCAGCCCGCCAAATTCGACAATCCCGGCACAGCGGACGCCCTGATCCATCGGCGTGGCGACAAATTTGCCGGATGCCAGCATGATCGGCCGCGCCGGGCCGCCGGTCGCGTTCTCGAACACGATATGATAGCCACGCTCTGTCTCAAGCGGGATATTGAGGCCCAGCTTCTGCATCATCGGCTTGGACCAGACGCCGGTGGCAAGAACCACGTCATCGCAAGGGATGGTCCCTTGAGTGGTCTGCACTGCCGTGACCGTGCCGCCCGTCAGATCAAAGTCCTTGACCTCGGCTTCGCGCAGGGTGCCGCCCATGTCCTCGAAAGCGCGCGCCAGCGCCTGAACGTACCCACCCGGGCTGCGGATGAAGCCGTGGTTCTTGAGGATCGCCATGCAGGTGATGTCATCGCCCAAAGATGGCTCATAATCGCGAACATCCTGCCCTTCGATGATCTCTGGCACAAAGCCAGCATCGCGGCGGATGGCCCATGTATAGGCCTCGCCCTCGAACACACTGCGGTCAGTGTAGGCAAAGCAATAGTCGCTGTCGTTCACCCACGATCCCAAGCCCAGACCGTTACAAAGGCTTTTGTGTTGTTCAACTGTGTCGGCGACAATCGGGATCAAACCCTGTGCAATCCGCTTGGTGTCGGCATCATTGGCGTGCGACATATATCTGCGCAGCCATGGCAGCAGCTTGGGCAGATACGTCCAGCGCATGAACAGTGGGAAGTCACTGTCGAGCAACATGCCGGGCGCCTTTTTCATCAATCCGGGGCCTGTAACTGGCACCATGGCGCAGGCAGCCAACACACCGGCGTTGCCGTGGGACGTGCCTGTTCCGGGCGCGCCACGGTCGACCACGGTGACCTCGACGCCCGCGCGCCGCAGCCAGATGGCCGTTGAAATGCCAACGATTCCCGCACCGATAACAACGACGTGCCGGGTCATGTCAGAGCCCCTTGTAAGCTGTTTGACGTCACGTAACGATTCTCCCCAAAAGCATCATTGCACGAAAAACGAAAACATCAACAAAATGTTTACAAATTGTCATCGTTGGAATTCGACCTTGTCAGCTGCCTTGTCGCACCGCATTGATCTTGCATGGGTGACATGCTGCAAAACAGGTCAGGCGCGCGGTTGGGCATTCTGATGCTTGATACGCAATTCCCTCGTATTCCGGGTGATGTCGGTAATCCCGACACATGGCCATTCCCTGTGCGGTATGGCGTGGTCGATGGTGCGACGCCGCAAGCCATTGTATGCGAGGATATGGAGCCCTTCGTGCAGGCCTTTATTGAGATGGGTCGAAATTTGATTGGCGAAGGTTGCACCGGCATCGCCACGACCTGTGGGTTTCTTGCGCTGATCCGACCCCGGCTGGCTGAGGCGCTGGGCGTGCCGGTCGCGGCCTCCGCGCTTGAGCAGGCGGGCCAAATCCTGCCGATGCTGGCACCTGACCGGACGCTGGGAATTCTGACCATTTCCGCGACAAGCCTGTCGCCGCAGCATTTGAGAATGGCCGGGGTTCCGGAGGAGACGCCGATCAAGGGCATGGAAGGCAGCAGCTTTGCCACGTCGATCCTTGAGAACCGGACGACACTCGATGTCAGAGCCGCACGGGCCGAAATGGTTGCAAAGGCAGAAGCCTTGGTTGCGGAAAGTCCTCAGGTTGGCCCAATCATTCTAGAATGCACAAACATGGTGCCTTATGCGCCAGATATCGCGCTTGCGACCGGGCGGCCCGTCTATTCGATATACACCTATCTGCGGTGGTTTCATGCGGGACTTGCGCCGCGCAGATTTTAGGCGCGTGCGTCTTCCAATATCAGATCGCTTGCCTTTTCCCCGATCATGATCGCAGGCGCATTGGTATTGCCCGATACAATCTCTGGCATAATTGAGCAATCGGCGACACGCAGCCCGGCGACGCCGTGAACCCGCAGACGTGCGTCCACGACTGCGTCTTTGCCATTGCCCATCTTGCAGGTGCCCGTCGGATGATAGATTGACGCGGTATTGTTACGCGCCCAGTCCAGTGTGGCGTCGTAATCATTGATGTCGAGGTCCGCATGAGGGCGAAATTCCTCTGATATCTTTGAGCTCAAAGGCGCATGGCGTGCGATGCGGCGGGCAATGTTTACCCCTTCGACAATCGTATCGCAGTCGGTCTTGGTCGACAGGTAGTTCGGGATGATCTTTGGATAGTCGCGGGGCTTGGCGCTGCTCAACCTGATCTCTCCCCGGCTTTCTGGGCGCAGCTGACAGACCGACATGGTAAAGGCCGAGAACTTGTCAGCGCCCTTGCCGGGATTTTCCGCCGAGAGCGGCTGCACGTGGAACTGGATATCCGGTGTTTCCAGATCATCCCGCGTTCTCATGAAGCCGGTTGCCAGACTTGCCGCCATGGTCATCGGCCCAGCGCGGAACATCAGGTATTTCAGGCCAATGCGCGCCTGCCCCATCAGGGTCGATACCTCATCGTTCAGGGTGGGCTCGTTGCATTTGTAGACCAGTCGCGCCTGCAGATGGTCTTGCATGTTCTTGCCGACGCCGGGCAGATCCCGTGTAACCGTGATCCCGTGTTCGGCCAGTTGGTCGGCCTCACCAATACCCGACAGCATCAGCAGTTGGGGCGAATTAATCGCACCGCCCGATAGAACAATCTCGCGATTGGCGGTGATGGTCTGCTCTTGCCCGCTGCGGTCAGTATAGGTCACGCCGGTGGCGCGGTTGTCTGCAATGATGACCTTGTCGACCTGCGCGTGGGTGATGATCTGCAGGTTCGGGCGTTTCTTGACCGGGTTGAGATAGGCCACAGCGGCAGAGCACCGCCGCCCGTTTCTTGACGTCAGCTGGAAGAAACCAACGCCTTCCTGTTCAGCCCCGTTATAATCGGGGTTGAAGGGATAGCCTGCGGCCTGTGCGGCAGCGACCCAGGCATCGGTGATCGGACGCTGGATGCGCATGTTTGAAACCGACAGCGGCCCCTGATCGCCGTGAAACTCATCTGCGCCGCGTTCGTTACGTTCCGCACGTTTGAACAATGGCAGCACGTCGTCCCAACCCCAGCCTGTATTCCCCATCTGCCGCCAGCGGTCATAATCCTGCGGCTGGCCGCGTACGTAGAGCAAACCGTTGAGAGAGGAGGAGCCGCCCAGCACCTTGCCACGGGGCCATTCTATAGAACGGCCATTCAATCCTGGGTCGGGCTCCGTCTTGTAACACCAGTCGACCGACGGATTATGGATGGTTTTGAAGTAGCCGACGGGAATGTGAATCCAGGGATTGATGTCGCGCCCCCCGGCTTCAAGCAGGATGACCTTGTTTTTCGGATCGGCGCTGAGCCGGTTGGCCAAAACACAGCCAGCCGAACCTGCCCCCACCACGATGTAATCCGCGTTCATCTGACGATTCCTCCAACCCGTTGAAGAAAATTCTATACAGATGCCTCGATTCAAGCTAGTCTTTTTTGAAACCATAAGTCTCATTAATTGACGATTGTGCTTCGAACGGGAGGAACCAACATGAAGGTACAAGACAAACTCAAGGGCATTTCGCGCCGCGATCTGTTTCGTGTAGCAGGCCAGTATGGCCTGTCTTCGACGCTGCTGGCGGCAGGCAGCTTTGGTGGCGCGATGAGCCTTGCCAATCTGGCGACAGCGGCAGAATCCACATATGAAAAACGCTTTTCAAAAGAGCCGAAATTCACTTTCAAGTTTGGTGCCGCGGGCTTTAACCAGCGTAACCTGTTGATTGAACGCGCAGGTTGCCTTGAGTTCGCGCGCGATCTGGAAAGCCGGACCGACGGTGAAATCCGGGTCGAGTTCATCGGCGACAACCAGATCTGCGGCCAGACATCCTGCGTGGAAAAGACCCAGCAGGGCATCGTCGAGATCTATGCGGCCTCTACCCAGAACTCTGCCGGTGGTGCGCCTTACCTGAACGTGCTGGACTATGCTTACATGTTCCCGTCCCGCGCGGCGCAGTACTACTTCATGTACCACCCCGATTCGCAAAAGCTGCTGCGTGAGCCTTATGAAAAGCGTCACGGCCTGAAGTTCCTGTTCAGCCACGCCGAACTGCGCGGCATCCAGTTGGGTCTGTCATGGGAAGACAAGCCCACGGTGACCAGCATCGAGCAGCTTTTCGGCACAAAGAACCGCGTCACCGGCACCCAGTTGGGTCGGATCGCGATGCAGGCGCTGAACCTGAACCCGGTGCCTGTGGCATGGGAAGAAACGCTTGATGGTCTCAAGCAGGGTCTGATCGACGGTGCCGAGACATGGGCCTCCGCCGTGGCCTATGCGAACATGTCGCCGGTTGTGTCCCAGTCCGTGGACCTGCGGTTCTTCTGCGGGACCGAGCATACGGCGATGTCGGCGTCTGCCTTCGACAGCCTTGGTGGCGAACTGCAGGATGCGGTAATGGAGTCGGCCTACCTTGCGCAGGTTCACGTGCAGGCGGCGAACGAGGCGGCGCTGGTCAACACAGTCGGTGCTTCGAACCCACAGGGTCCGAACACGATCTTTGCCCAGAACAACGTCCGCGTTGCCGAACTGGACGCCGCGCAGATCAAGATGGCCGAGGAAATGTGCTCGCCCGAGTTCCAGCCCCAGCTTTGGGAAGAGTGGCGTGAGCGTCTGAACGGCTGGTCCGGCGGTCTGGATACCTATCAGGAGATCTACAACATCGCGCGCGAAATCCCCGCAGACACGCTGGCCGAGAATGTCGAGCCGCGGCGCTGGTGGAAAGCTTGATCCAAAACGGGTTAGATTAAGAAGAAGGTCGGCCCTTCTTGTGGGCCGACCTTAGCATATCGGGGCGTTGGAGAATGCCCTATCATGTCTTTGGGAGGGGACCGTCATGTCTGTCATGGCTGACGTCGGCACCATCATCGGCGCAACGCTGAGTGGTGACATCACATTTTCTACAGTTCAGGCGTACCGCTCACCGGCGGCATGGTTCGTGTTCGGGCCGCTCACGTTGTTGGGTGGTTTGCTGGTGTACTGGATTTATCAACGCGTCCCCTTTCTGGACCGTCATCTGGAACGCACGATCGTCGTCTGGACGTATATCGTGATCGCAATGATCATCTTTGTTGGTGTGTTGCAGCGTTTTGGCCCGAACCTTTGGTGGTTTCCCGAAGCCTGGGCGGGGCAACCGGCGTGGTCCACAACCATCCCGCCACTGCTTTTCATGGTGATGGCCTGGTACGGATGTGCCTTTAATGTGCGGCTGCGGACGCATCTAAGCTTTAACGAATTCCGATCCAAGATGCCGCCGAGGGGCCAGATCATCGTGCTGATGATGGACGCCGTGCTGTGGATGGGGTTCTGCATCATCGTGGTTACGACAACGGCGCGGGTGACAGTGAACTCCTACGACAACTTCCAGATCGTTCTGGGCACCGACAACCTGATGCAGTGGAAATTCCTGATTACCGTGCCCATCGCCTTTTTGCTGATGGCAGGGCGTGTCTGGGAGAATCTCTTTGAAGACCTGAAAAGATACCGGGCAGGCGAGCCGCTGATAGAGCAAGCCGTAATCGGGGGGGATGTGTGATGACCGATGGAAGCTGGATTACACTGATTTCTCTTGGCGTGACGTTCCTGTTCATGATGGGCGTGCCCGTGCTGCTGGTGATTTTCTACTGGGTGGTGGGATGTTCCTTTGTGATGGGCCTCACGCTCGACAACACCGGTGCGGAGCTGATGAACGTCTTTAACAAGGGCTTTGCGCTCTTGGCGATGCCGCTTTTCATCCTGACCGGGGACTTGATCAACAAGTCAGGTATTGCGCGGCGGCTTTCAAACTTTGCCTATGCCTGTCTGGGGTGGCTGCGCGGCGGGCTTGCCATGGCTTCCATCGGCGCATGCGGGTTGTTCGCGGCCATCTCCGGCTCGAACTCTGCCACCACGGCCACCATTGGCTCGATGCTGCATCCCGAGATGGTCAAGGGGGGCTATGACGAACGGTTCTCTGCCGCCACGGCGGCGGCGGGCGGAACGGTGGGGATCATCATTCCACCTTCGATCATCTTCATCGTCTACGGCTTTTTGATGAACCTGCCGATCTCGGACCTGTTCATTGCGGGCATCGTGCCCGGATCGCTGATGGTGCTGGCGATGATGATCGCCTGTTTCGTCATCTGTTACATTAACAAGTGGGGCTTTTTGATCACCCTGTCGCCATGGCGGGTCTTCAAGACCGCCGTGGGCGCTTGGCTGGGCTTCTTTGCCATCGGTCTGGTGCTTTGGGGCATCTACACCGGCAAGTTCTCTCCGACAGAAGCGGCGGGTGTGACGGTGGGTTTCTGTATCATCGTTGGCGTCATTTCCTATCCGCTGAACAAGCTGATGAAGAATAAGCCGGATGCGCCGGTGGAAGAGCGGTCACTTGCGTCGATGGTTGTGGTCGAAGGGTTCACGCCGATCGAGATCCCTTCCATCGTTGTCCGCTCGGCGCAGATCACCGGCATCCTTGCCCCGCTGATCGCTGTCTCTGTGGTGATGCAACAGATCCTGTCGCTTTTGGGTGCGCAGCAGGTCATCGGCGGTTTCGTCACGGGTATGGGCGGATACTATCCCGTTCTCTTTACCGCGATGGCAATTGTCTTTGTCGCAGGAATGATCCTTGAATCCTTACCAGTGACAATCATTCTGGCCCCCATTCTTGCCCCGATTGCAGCGTCTGTTGGTGTCGATCCAATCCAGTTCGCGGTGATCTTCCTTGTGGGGGCATCCATCGGGTTTATCACACCGCCTTACGGTCTGAACCTCTACGTGGCCTCCGGCGTGACAGGCGTGCCCTACTTCCGCCTGCTTCGGTACGCGACGATGTACCTTGTGTCGCTGGTCATCGTCTGGTTCTGTGTGGCGATCTTCCCCTCGCTTTCAAACACGCTCCTGCCCGGAGGCTACCTGTTTGAACTCTTGTCAGGGTTGGGGGGATAACCGTATGACACTGAGATGGTGATCTGAGAGACAGAAAGTCGCAAATGCCCGACACGAGCAGTTCAGAAAAGGCAATTCCAACCAATTTGAGGTTGCTTCTTCTGCTCGAGGAGATTGCCCGCGTCGGGGTGCCTTTGACGCCAACGGCCGCAATCGAGGTGCTGGGCCTGCCAAAGCCCACGGTGCACCGCCTGTTTCACCGGCTGGAAGAAGAAGGGTTCCTGCAACGTGACGTCGACGGGCGGTCCTATTCGCCGGGACAGCGGTTGCGCAAGCTGGCAGGGAACGTTTTGTCGTCCACCCGCCTGCGAACCGTTCGGCTGGCGGTGCTGAACGCGCTGACCGAAGACGTGGGCGAGACCTGCAACCTTGCCACGCCGGAGCGTGACGGGATGATCTACATCGACCGGGTCGATACCAAGTGGCCGTTGCGTATTCAGTTGCCCGTTGGGACCACGGTGCCGTTCCATTGCACAGCCAGCGGCAAGATGTACCTGTCATCCCTGCCGCCGCGCAACCTGTCCAAATACCTGTCCAACGCGGTACTTGAACCGCATACGCCCGATACTCTGACCGATCCAGAAGCCATCGTGCAGGAGATTGACAAGGTGCGTCAGAACGATTTTTCCACGGACAATCAGGAATTCATGGAAGGCATGGTCGCCATTGCCGTGCCAATCCGCGATGATCTGGGCCGGCTGATGTCGACCTTGTCGGTGCACGCCCCGATCCAGCGGATCAGTCTTGAGGAACTGAAAGGCCATCTGGACCGCCTGCGTGCGGCAGCCAACGATCTAGCCGAGATGTTGCTGCGCTGAGCCGCGCAACCAGCCGTCCTCAAATTCGACACGATCAACCCCGGCAAGACGTTTCACGCGATCCAATTCGCCCTCGAACGCCGTCTGCCGTGCCTTGCCCCAGCGGATATTACCCTCAGACCAAAGCGCGCGGACGCGCAGCACGTCTTCGTCGCGGAAAGCTTTCATATCGACGCGGCCCACCAGCCGGTCGCCCTGCAGAATGGGAAACACGTAGTAACCAAAAGTGCGCTGCGGTTCCGGCACGAAAACCTCGATCCGGTAGGTGAACCCGAACAGCCGCTCTGCGCGTTTGCGGTCCCGCAGTGCCGGGTCGAAAGGGCTGAGAATGCGCAATCGGTTGGTCGGGGCATTCTGAAGCGCTGGATCCTCATCCAGACCGGGCCGCGCGAAGGCCAATCTTTGACTACCGTCCGCGCTGGTGATCTGCACCTGTTCCAACCGTCCGGCGGATTGTTCTGCCAGACACCAGTGTTTCGCTTCCGCCGGGGTGATATGATCCCAAAAAGCGGCGAGTTCCCCGTGGGTTGCAAACCCCAACCGCACCAGCGCCTGATCGCAGCACCAGTTTATGACCTCTTCGGTATGCGGAGCATTTTCGGGATCATGCAGATGTTGGTCCAACACCCGTTCTGTCAGGTCATAGCGTTTCTGAAAACCGTCCCGCCCCACGACGCACAGCGCCCCGCTGCGCCAGAGATATTCCAGTGCGGTCTTGGACGGATGCCAGTCCCACCAGCCGCCGGAGCCACGCTTTTCGTCCTTGCCCACGTCAGAGGAACAGACCGGGCCGCTTTCCCGGATCTGGTCCAGCACAATTTGAAACTGCTTTTCGAACCCTTCGCGCCGGTCCTTGCTCCAACGTTGGCGCAGGCGTTTCGCGTCCCGCTGGCGGCGCAGGTGCCATTGCGGATAGAACCGCATCGGAATGACCGCCGCGTCATGTGTCCAATGTTCAAACAAGGCGCGATCCTGTTCGTATAGGTTCTTGAGCGCCTGCGGACGGTAGCGGGGGCGCCTGGAAAAAAGGATCAGGTCATGGGCGCGCGCGACGGTGTTGATGCTGTCGAGTTGAACAAAGCCAAGGCTTTCAATCATCTCCAGAAGGTCGCCGCCAGATGCGGGCCCCTGCGGTGCCTCGGACAGCCGGTGTCGGTCCAGAAAGATGCGGCGCGCTTGGGAGTTGCTGAGGTCCAGCATTACCGACGGCGGCGGCGCAAGGTATCCCCAAAGGAAAGTGTCGGGGTCAGCGTAACCTGATTTGGCAAGTCCGGGTCGGGCGTGTCCATCGTCTGGTTCAGAATGATCTTTGCTGCTGCCTGACCAATCTCGATGCGGCAGGCATCCATGGTGGCAAGCTGGCGGGGCAACCCTTGCAGCAATTCGACGCCGTTAAAGCCGGCAAGCCCGATTTGGCCGGGAATATCCACGCCCTGATCCAGCAGGTAGAGCAAACCACCGGCCCCAATCATGTCATTTGAGTAATACAGGAAATCCAGATCAGGGGAGCGTTCAAGCATCTCCTGCGTCATCTCACGCCCCTTGGCCAGTGCTGAGCCACCGGAATAGAACGCGCGGTCCTCGATCTCGATTCCAGCCTTCGCGAGGCCTTCGGTGAACCCTTCAAACCGTTTGCGTGCGCGGTGATCAAGCGGCATCTTGGTACCCATGAACCCGATGTGTTCATAGCCTTCTTTCAGGATCGCCGCGGCCATTTCCCGCCCCGCGCGACGATGAGAGATGCCGACCATAGCATCGACCGGCTTGCCGTCTGTGTCCATGATCTCGACCACGGGAATGCCCGCGTTGCTGAGCATCGCGCGCGTGGCATCGGAATGCTCAAGCCCCGCGATGATCACACCGGAGGGACGCCATGACAGCATCTCATAGAGAACCCGTTCTTCCTTTTCTGGCAAATAGTCGGTTACACCCACAACTGGTTGCAAGGGCGTGTCTTCCAACACCTGATTGATGCCGTTCAGCACCTCGGGAAAGACCATGTTGCTGAGAGACGGGATAATCACCGCCACCAGATTGACCCGTTGCGAGGCAAGCGACCCGGCAATCTGGTTGGGCACGTAGCCAAGTTCTTTCGCCGCCGCCAACACCTTGCTGCGTGTCGCCTCCGACACATCGCCGCGGTTCCTGAGCACCCTGCTGACCGTCATTTCGGATACGCCACAGGCGTCAGAGACATCACGCAGCGTCAGCGGGCGTTTGGCAGCAGTATTCAAAGCGAGGCACCTTTTATGTTCTATAACCAGTTAGCGCGAACAGGACACCGCGATCAAGCGCCGTGCAAAAAGGCAATAGGGCGATGACAAGCGTTGCGGTCTTGGGTAAACGGTTTTCCTGTGGCCCCGTGGCTCAACTGGATAGAGCAGCCCCCTCCTAAGGGGCAGGTTGCAGGTTCGAATCCTGCCGGGGTCACCAAAACTGCCTGAGAAATACGGCTTATTTACAGGGCTTTGTGCAGGAGCTTGTAGAAACTCCCGTGAGCTTTCGGGCCGAATTCTCACGAAACGGCCAAAATCCCAGACAAAAACTGTAGAAAATGCGCACCTCGTTGGAACTGTAGCGATGTTCTATCGGACCAAGTGGTCGTTCAGGCCACTTAGTGTTCGAAGGCGACCGGTCTTTTCCAGCCCGATACTGAGTGGCCTTGACGCGGAATGTCCCGGACAGGGACACAGCGATCAGTGTTGTATCTACGGCGCAGGATACCAAGAGGTCGAATAACCGCAAGTCAGCCAATTCTGGGTTTCAATCCGCAGTACGACCTCATAGCGATGACCGTTTGGGTGAGCCACGGCACAGCGTTCCGGAGACTTTGGTTTGGGGGAAATGATTATTGCGGTCCCGGCGCGGCAGAATTCTCTTGCGCAATCGTTCTTTGATTGACCTCGTTATCGAAGGCAGGCGCGGTTCGGGCAAGCAACGGCCTGCCCGAACCATGTTTAGATTATGCTACCAGATCGAACCGGCCGGCATTCATGACTTTCGTCCATGCAGCGACAAAATCGCGTACGAACTTCGCCTCGTTGCCGTCCTGTGCGTAAACTTCGGAGAAGGCACGCAGGATAGAGTTCGACCCAAAGACAAGGTCAGCACGTGTGGCCGTGTACTTGGCCTCACCTGTTGCACGGTCCTGCAACTCATAAGAGCCGTCTTCCTCGATCGGGACCCACTTGTAGTCCATGTCAGTGATTGTCTGGAAGAAGTCGGTGGTCAGTTGGCCTTCGCGGTGGGTGAAGACACCGTGCTTGGACCCGCCATAGTTGACGCCAAGCATCCGAAGGCCGCCCACCAGAACTGTCATCTCTGCGCCGGTCAGACCCAGAAGCTGCGCCCGGTCGAGCAACAGCTCTTCTGCCGGGGTGTCGTAGGCTTCTTTCTCCCAGTTGCGGAATCCGTCAGCGAGCGGTTCCAGAACAGAGAAGCTGTCAGCGTCCGTCATCTCGTCGGTTGCATCGCCACGCCCAGCGGCGAAAGGCACGGCCACATCATGACCAGCGGCCTTGATCGACTGTTCCAGACCAACATTGCCCGCCAGCACGATCACATCGGCGATGGACGCGCCTGTTTCGGCGGCGATTGGCTCAAGAATGCCAAGCACCTTGGCCAGACGCGCAGGCTCGTTGCCGGCCCAGTCCTTTTGTGGCGCAAGACGGATACGGGCACCGTTGGCGCCGCCCCGCATATCAGAGCCACGATAGGTGCGGGCACTGTCCCACGCGGTCGCAATCATCTCGGCCCCGGTCAGGCCGCTGTCGGCGATTTTCGCCTTCACCGCCTCAACGTAGTAGTCGGTCGAACCTGCAGGAACCGGATCCTGCCAGATCAGATCTTCCTGTGGGACGAACGGACCATAGTAGTTAGCCTTTGGCCCCATGTCGCGGTGGGTCAGCTTGAACCACGCCTTTGCGAAAGTTTCGGACAAGTAGTCCGGATCGGCATGGAATTTCTCGCAGATCTCACGGTACACGGGATCGACCTTCATTGCCATATCGGCATCGGTCATGATCGGGTTATGCTTGATGGACGGATCGGTCGCGTCGGGGACTTTGTCCTCTTCAGCGATGTCGATCGGCTCCCACTGCCATGCACCCGCGCGGGATTTGACCGGCTGCCATTCATATTTGAACAGCAGTTCGAGATAGCCATTGTCCCACTTGGTCGGGTTGGATGTCCATGCCCCTTCAAGACCTGACGTATGCGCAGTATTTGCGTTGCCGTCATTGCCTGGATCGCTCCAGCCGAAACCGGCGTTCACCACATCGGAGCCAGCAGGCGCTGGACCAACGGCGTCTGCCGCCAGACCGCCGTGACATTTGCCCACGGTGTGGCCGCCGACGGTGAGGGCCGCGGTTTCTACGTCGTCCATCGCCATCCGCCCAAAAGTCATGCGGACATATTTGGCGGTCTCCGCCGGGTCGGGATTACCGTTCACACCCTCCGGGTTCACATAAATCAGGCCCATGTGAGACGCAGCCAACGGGTTGTACATCGAAGTCGCATCTTTGACATCGGTCACACGTTCTTCGGTAGGTGCGAGGATTTCGCTGTCACTGCCCCAGTTGATGTCGATTTCCGGGCCCCAGATATCTTCACGACCGAAGGCAAAGCCATAAACTTTTAATCCCATGTTGGAATAGGCCACGGTGCCCGCGAGAACCAGCAGATCGGCCCAGGACAGGGCATTGCCGTATTTCTTTTTTACGGGCCACAGAATGCGCCGCGCCTTGTCGAGGCTGGCATTGTCGGGCCAAGAGTTCAGTGGCTCAAACCGGATGTTGCCGGTGCCTGCGCCGCCACGTCCGTCACCCAGGCGGTAGGAGCCTGCCGCATGCCACGACAGACGAATAAACAGGCCACCGTAATGGCCCCAGTCCGCCGGCCACCAGACCTGACTGTCGGTCAAAAGCTTGTCGACGTCATCCCAGACGCCCTTGAAATCAAGTGCCTTCACGGCCTCGCGATGATCGTAGTCAGGGTCCATCGGGTTTGAACGCGCATCGTGCTGATGCAGGATGTCGATGTTGAGTGTCTTTGGCCACCACTTCAATGGGTGGTTGTCGATTCCGGTGTTGCCGCCGTGCATGACGGGGCAACCGCCCTTCATCACATTGTTTCCGTCCATGATCCGCTCCGTGTTTATTGGTGCTGTATCGAATCTACAGCTTAGAACAATTCTAACGACTGGCTTCCATAAATCCCAATTGATTTTTCTAACTGAAGCGATAACTTGCGCTTATGCTAAGCCTTACGCTTAAACACCTCAGATACTTTGATGCCCTTGCCCGCCACACTCACTTTGGTCGCGCCGCTGAATCATGCGGTATTTCGCAGCCCGCGCTCTCGGTCCAGATCAAGGAGTTGGAGGGCATGCTGGGCTCGCCTCTGGTCGAGCGAAGTGCGCGACATATCCGTCTGACAAGCCTGGGTGAGGCCTTTTTGGAAAGGGCGCGCCAGATCCTTGTACAGGTCGGTGAACTGAATGACCTCGTCCGGTCAGCAACGGGGCCATTGGCCGGGCAACTGCGTCTTGGGATCATACCGACGGTGGCGCCCTACCTGCTCCCTCAGGTGATGACTGCGCTTGCGGCACGGATGCCCGGACTTGATCTTTACCCACGGGAAACTGTCACAAAATCGCTGATTGCTGATTTGCTCGATTCACAACTGGATGCGGCGATCGTGGCTCTTCCGATATCGGAACCTGCGCTTCAGGAGTTCGCTCTTTTTGACGAGGACTTTCTGCTGGTTCGCCCAAAAACCGAGGCTGACAAGCCGGTACCAAGCCCGGAAAAGCTGCAGGAAATGCGGCTGCTGCTCTTGGAAGAAGGGCATTGCTTTCGTGATCAGGCCCTCAGCTTTTGCGAAGTTTCGACAGCGAGGCCGCGCTACCTGATGGAGGGAAGCTCGCTTTCGACGCTGGTCCAGATGGTAGGCGCAGGCATGGGTCTGACATTGATCCCCGAGATGGCGCTGCCGCTCGAGACCCGGGTGGCTCAGGTATCTGTCGCACGGTTCCCGCCGCCCGGTCCGGCCCGACGCATTGGGATGGTCTGGCGCAAGACGAACCCGCTGGCCGAAAAGCTGATGGAGGTCGCGGCGATTGTCCGGCAGGTCGGCATGGACATGCATGACAAGGCGCGGCACGCATCGTCATCGCCTCTTGCTCAGGGTTAGCCATGGCGAGGCGGAAACTGGCTGAGGTGGTTGTACGGAGTTTTTGCATCTCACGGCGTTCAGAGCGCTTTACTGGCTAAAGCAGATGCAGCAACTCTGCGGCAGTGTTCTGATTAACGGCTAAATCGTGGTATCGCTTGGCTAGGTCTTCGATGTGCCGTTAGGGACAGATGGGTCCACTGGCTTCAGCCAACCTCTGATTTGACACCACTGATGCCATGCTAGTGATTTTGTAAGGCGGAATTCTTCGGGACTGATCCGCATTGCTCAACGCCAGGGCTCCGTTAGAGAATCTTCCTTGGACGTCTTTGCGTGCCAGAACACGTCTCGCACGGGGGCCATACGCAGCCGAAGGCTTTTTGTCTTGCAGGTGCGGGACCGCAGCGACCAGACGGGCACGTTCGACCGGATTCATCAGAGCCATCGCCTGCGAGCCAGGATAGAAACTTTCGCTGCACCATCCTTCTGAGATCAATACATGGTGCTCTGGAAGCAGGAGGTGGTAGTAACGGATTGTCTCACGGCCCTTCGCAAAAGATGCCAGCCGCGTTTCCTCGGCCAGATGGCGGGCACGGCAGAACACAGTCGATCCGTCGGGCAAGTCCATCAAAAGGCAATGCTGGGGTGACACCAGAAGCGCGCGATTGATGCCGGGGCGTGACGGTTTGATCCGCACCGGGGTCGCGCACGGATCGATTGTCCCGGCGCGCAAGGTCAGGTCGGTGCATCCTACCCAGACCAGTGGCTGCGGCCCGGCATCAAGGGTGCTGATCAGATCGCCCGGTTGCAGATCCTCGACCGCGACGTCGCCCATGGGTGTTCGGATCGCCGTTCCTTCCGCGAAACACACGACACCGGTATTTTCGGATGTGAACGAGCTGTTGTTGGCACTGGCACCGCTGAAGGTCAGGCTGCCGGTGCCGAAACTGTCATTGTCCGAATAGTCTACGCCCCCCACACCATCGTTTGACTGGTTCAGGATGCCATCGTCGGCCTGGTCAGCATGCAGTTCCCAGATGTTGTCATAGAATGCGGAAAGATCAATGAAGTCGTTGTTGGTGGTGTCGGCATCATCCAGCGTGCCGGTATTACCAAAGTTGAAATCAGTGATTGTGTCTGCACCATCACCCGCAGCATAGCTGAATATTTCATTGCCCGCGCCACCGGTCAGGGTGTCATTGCCCGCGCCGCCGACAATCGTATCGTTGCCGCTGCCGCCCACGACGCTGTCGTTGCCTGCGCCAGCGTCGACCTCAACACCAGCAGAATCGGCCGAAGCGTCAAAGTTGTCCGCTCCGGAGCTCAGCTCCCAAGCTTCAATCTCCGAGAATTGCCCGCTATCGCCATCGTCGTCGAAATAGGTGCCCTGACCATCGCCGGAATAGGTGACCGTGATCGCGTCGTTGAGCCTTGCAATAGAGACGACGTCTCGATCGGTGCCGCCCTCACCGCCGATGATAGTGTCGTTGCCAGTCCCGATGTCGAAGAAATCAGAGCCGTCGCCACCGCTTAGCGTGTTGTTCCCGATGCCCCCATCGAAATAGTCGTCGCCCGCCCCTCCGATAAGGCTGTCATCCCCATTTTGACCATAAAGAGCGTCGTTGCCCTCTTCGCCCTGAATCGTATCGGCGCCGGATCCGCCCCGGATCGTATCGTCGCCAGCCCCGGCGATGACGTTGATCCCGACGGTGTCGGCACCAGCATTGACGGAGTCCGCTCCACCGGTGAGGATCAGGCGCTCGATCTCTGTAAAGGCAAGGGTGTCGATGCCATTGGTGATGGTGCCGGCCTCGTTGCCGGAATAACTGACGGTAACCGCGCCAGTGAGGGTCGCAAGGTCGATGGCATCATCGTCTATACCACCCTCTCCGCCAAAAATGGCATCGGACCCAAAGCCGTCCTCGATCTGAAAGGTGTCCGCGTCGTTTTCACCGTAGAGTGCGTCATTTCCGGAACCGCCCGACAGGGTGTCTGAGCCCGCACCCGCAAAAATGGTGTCGTCGCCCGCCCCTCCAGACAGGGAGTTGTCGCCTGTTTCCTCAATCGCAGCCGTATCGTCTATGAAATCATTTCCATCTCCACCCACTACGGTATCGGCACCTGCTCCGTATAGGATGGTATCGTCCCCGTCGCCGCCCGCGATGGTGTCGTTTCCGAGTCCCCCAAAGATAACATCATTGCCCGCGCCGCCATCGATCAAGTCACCGAATGTATCGCTGTCGCCCGGAAGGGCGTAATCCGCATCCAGCCGGCTTGAGGTGATGTTGGTGTAGCCGACGTTAACTGAATCCAGAGAGATGCTTTGGATGGGTTTGCTGGTCAGCAGGGCATTGTCAGCGTTGTTCGACATCTCCGGCATCATGTAGACTTCGCCGTCGGTGGTTTGGATCACAACCGCCGTAAAAGTCCCTGTGGTGGCGTCGGTGAAGGTTACCGTCGCATTGTAGACGATGCCCGTGTCGACCATCTTGGCGACACCGCCGATGGTGATGATTTCCGGAGTGCCAGTATGATCCATGTCAATGGAGGTGTTGGCATTGCTGTCCGTGACACTCGCCTGTTGGAAGGCGTTATAAAGCTCGTTGCCCGCACCGCCATATGACCCCAGTAGCGCACTGGCATATTCATTTGCGAAATTGCTTTCATTGTCGTCCACTTCGGCCCCGGAACCCAGGTGGATGACATTATAAGTCGAAGTGACCGTGTTGCTGCCATTGACCGATGTCGCCGGATCCTCGCCGCCGTAAATCGTGTCATTACCGTCTTCGCCATAGAGACTGTCGGACCCGGTGCCGCCATAGATAAGGTCGTTGTCGCCCTCACCAAAAACAATATCGGCTCCATCGCCACCGAAAACAGTGTCGCTCCCGAAACCTGTCCAAACGGTATCGTTTCCGGACCCCGCATCGATGAAGTCGTTACCGATCTCGGAAAAGCCGCTGACATCGTCAATGATATCGTCGCCTGCACCACCAAAGACGGTATCCTGTCCGGCCCCGTATTCGATGTAATCGTTGCCATCACCGCCATAAACCAGATCGTCGCCAGCGCCCGAGAAAATTGAATCGTTCCCGGCCCCGGCATCGACGGTGTCATCGCCGCCATAGGCGTTCATCTGGGTGCCGTCGGCGTCTGTATAGCTGGTACCGATGTTGTCCGCGCCGCCAGTGCCGTCCACAGTGCCGTCAATAAAGGCGTCCTGTTCGGAATTTGCGACCGTACTCGAGAAATTGTCGCCGACAATGGAATTGAGGGTGATGGATTGGATCGGCTTGTCGTCCAGGACGGCGTTGAATCCACTTCCGGTTATGTAAGGCAGCAGAAACAACCGTCCAGACACGTCTTGCAGGATTTCCATCTGCGTCGATGCCGTCGTCCCGTCCGAGTATGTGACGGTCACAGTAAAGTCGATAACGCTGTCGAGGGTCGCACTGATCCCGTTGTAGATCAGATTCTCGCCGACCTGCCCATTGTCGTTTTCGCTGACCCCTCCGTTATTGTTCGCGTCGTCCAGCCCCAAACTGTCGATGCTGTCATAGAGCGGCGCGTAGACATCACCAAAGGTCTGGCCGATCAGAGAGCCTGAATTCTCGGATTGCCAGTTGCCCTCGTTCGGATCGAGATCCGAAAAGGTCCCCAGATAGAATGCTTCGATGGTACTTACGGCCATGTTACTGTCCTAGGACTCTCATCCTGAGCGTATGGTCGAAAATTGGGGCAACAGTAGGGTTATTATTTTACAGTATTGTGCAGTACTCACGTTGCGACTCGCAGTCCCGACAAGGTGAAAAACGGCAAGCGTGTCCGTTCCCAAAAAACGATCTTTCAACAATCGCTCGGGAATCGCTCCGGGGAATCCATAAAAATTGACTATGCGACAGGGTGTCGCTACGATTTACATGCAGATACATATAATGTGGCACCGGGGCGCAAGATGCCGGGCCGCGATAACACTGGGAGAGTTACCATGAAGATCAAGACCCTGCTTTCGGCTGCCATTCTTGCGGCAAGTTCCTTTAGCACCGCTGCTTTTGCCGATGAGGTGACCTTGCGTGGCGTATCCGCCTTTAACCTCGGCACCACGTTCAGCCGCGAATTTGAAGCCTTTGTCGATTGGATTAACGAAAACGGTAAAGGGGTCGTGCAAATCCAGCTTGTTGGCGGACCCGAGGCCGTACCACCGTTTGAGCTGGGCAATGCTGTTCAGTCAGGCGTCGTCGACATCGCCAACAATACAACCGCGTTCTATCCCAACCTTGTGCCCACCGGCGATGCGATCCATCTGGCAGAAAACACTGTTCAGGAACAGCGCGCGAACGGCTGCTATGACCTGATCGACCGCATCCATCAGGAACAGATGAACGTGAAATTTCTGGCGCGCGCAGGCGACGGGATGGGTTTTCACCTTTATCTGACCAAGCCTATCGACGGGCCGGACCTGTCTGGTCTGACAATCCGTACAACGCCGGTCTACCAAGCAATGTTCTCTGCGCTTGGGGCCAATCTGGTGCGCACCGCACCCGGTGAGGTTTACAGCGCCCTGGAGCGCGGCGCGATTGACGGCTACGGTTGGCCTGCGCAGGGCGTGCTGGATCTGGGCTGGGACGAGCAGACCAAGTACCGCGTTGATCCAAGCTTTTATAATGTCGACGTAAACCTGCTGGTGAACCTCGATGTCTGGAACGGGCTGACCGATGAACAGCGTGCCAAGCTCGAAGAGGGCGCGGCCTGGATGGAGGAACTGAACGCCAAGAACGCCGAGATCAACGCCGCCGAATACGCCAAGCAGGCGGAAGCTGGCATCGAAACGATTACCCTGAATGATGCAGATGCAGATAAATGGCTTGAGACGGCACAAACCGAAGGTTGGGCCGCAGTCGATGCGGTGGACGCCGCGCTTTCAAAAGAGCTTCAGGCCTGCCTGACCAAATAACCGCAGATGCTCGGACAGCTTTTTGACCGGTTGCTCTGGCTGCTCGCCGCACTGTCGGCGGGCATTTTCGGTGCAATTGCCATCGTCATCAGCATCAACGTAGCGCTGCGGAACCTTGGTCTGCCGGTAATTTATGGTGCTCTTGATGGCATCCAGTACGCGCTGATGATCGCAACATTCATGGGCGCGCCGTGGGTTCTGGCACGGGATGGGCACGTCAAAGTGGACCTGCTGACCGCATCGCTTGCTCCGCACACCCAGACCATGCTTGCCCGCGTGACGGCACTGATCGGGGCGCTCACGGCGGCGGTTCTGGGCTGGTACGGTTTTCAGGCCGCAGTTGCGTCGGCTGCACGTGGATCCATGATCCGCACTTCTTTTGTGATCCCCGAATGGTGGATGTTGGCTTTTGTCCCCGTGTCACTGACGCTTTGCGTGATTGTTTTCGCGCGCAAGCTGGTGCGCCCGGATGACCCAGACCGCGCGCTAAGCGGGCTTTAGCGGCATGGATTGGGTACTTGTTCTGACATTGATGCTGGGTGGTCTGGCTGTTCTCTTGTTGATGGGCATGCCGGTGGCCTTTGCCTTTATCGCCGTCACGACCGTGGGTGCCTATCACGTGCTGGGCGGCGAACGCGGCATTTTGCAATTGGCCCGCAATTCCGCGCAATCGGTGGCAAACTTCCAACTTGCACCGATACCCTTGTTTATCCTGATGGGCGAAATCCTGTTCCAGACCGGTGTTGCCCACAGGGCCATTGACGCGATCGAACGCGTTGTGACCCGCATCCCCGGACGGATGTCCGTCGTGACCATCTTTGGCGGCACCATTTTTGCGGCTCTGTCCGGTTCTACCATCGCGAACACGGCGATGCTGGGCAGTACGCTGCTGCCCGGAATGTTAAAGCGCGGCTATCATCCGTCCATGGCAATGGGGCCAATCATGGCCTCGGGTGCCATCGCAATGCTGATCCCGCCGTCTGCCCTGGCCGTTCTCGTGGGTTCGCTCGCGGGCATTTCCATCGCGGGTCTGCTGATTGCCGGTGTGATCCCCGCGTTGCTTTTGGCAGGACTATTCGTCGCCTACGTGGTCGGGCGCAGCATCATTGATCCCACCGTCGCGCCGCCCGACACACTTGAACAAATGACCCTCAAGGAACGCTGGACGCCGTTTGTCCTTTACGTCCTGCCGCTCTCGGTCCTTTTTCTTGTCGTCATCGGGTCTCTCCTGATGGGCATCGCAACGCCGACAGAGAGCGCAGCCCTCGGCAGTCTGACTGCCGTGCTGATCGGTGCGGCGTACCGCTCGCTCAGCTGGGACAAACTGGGCCGTGCGCTCATGGAGACGCTGAAACTGTCGGTGATGATCCTTTTCATCATCGCGGCCAGCCAGACCTTTGCGCAGGTTCTATCGTTCTCAGGGGCCACCAGCGGGCTCATTCGCACGATCAACAGCTTTGATCCAACGCCGCTGATGGTCCTGCTGGGCATGATCGCGATACTGCTGTTTCTGGGCTGTTTTATCGACCAGGTGTCGATGCTGATGGTGACAGTTCCCATTTTTGTGCCGCTCGCGCAGGCGATGGGGATCAATGAACTGGTCCTTGGCGTGGTCTACCTGCTGACAATGGAGATCGGCCTGCTGACCCCACCCTTCGGGCTGCTGCTTTTTGTGATGCGCGGCGTCGCCCCACCCGAAATCCGGATGCGGCAGATCTATGCTGCCGTGACGCCCTTTCTGTTGATCAAGCTTTTCGTTCTTGGCCTGATCGTCTGGGTGCCCGAACTGGGAACATGGCTGCCGGGCCTGATGGGGCGCTAGATACAGCGCCCGCCGTCCACTTCCATGCACACGCCGGTGATCATGCTCGCCTCGTCCGAGCATAGGTAGCAAGCGGCGTTGCCCATGTCCTCTGGTGTGGAAAAACGGCCAAGCGGGATGGTCGACAGGAACTTGGCCCGCACCTCAGGCGTGTCTTCGCCCATGAACATCTTGAGCAGCGGCGTATCACCCGCCACGGGGTTCAGCGCATTCACCCGCACACCCAGTGGGGCCAATTCCACCGCCATCCCCTTGGTCGCCGTATTCAACCATCCCTTGGATGCGTTGTACCAGCTCAGCCGTGGGCGTGGGCTGATTGCGGCTGTTGAAGAGATGTTCAGAATGGCGCCAGACTTTTGTGCCTTCATCAATGGCACGATTTCGCGTGCAGTGAGGTAGACGGACTTCGCGTTCACGGCGAGGACCTTGTCGAAATCCTCTTCTGACACGTCTTCCATTGCAGCAGGCCAATGGGTTGTTCCTGCGTTATTGACCAGAATATCAATCTGTCCAAAGCTCGAAATTGCCCGTTCGGTCATCTCCTTGACCTCTGCACCAAGGGCGACGTTTGTTTGGATCGTTTCAACCGCGTCACCCAGTTCCGCCGCCACCTCATTGGCCAGATCTAGGTTCAAGTCCGCGATTAGAACGCGTGCACCTTCGGCCACGAATTTGCGCGTGATGCCCGCGCCAAAACCCGACGCGCCACCGGTGACGATTGCTGTTTTGCCTTCTAGTCTCATCATTCTTTCCTATCCATGAAGCGCTGCGACGGTCTTGAGCGTCGAGAATCCATAAAGTGCTTCGAACCCTTTTTCGCGGCCATGACCCGAAAGACCTGTACCGCCGAAAGGCAGTTCCACCCCCCCGCCCGCGCCGTAGTTGTTGAGGAACACCTGCCCCGCGCGCAGCCGCTTGGCCAGCCGCATCTGCCGGGCCCCGTCAGAGGACCAGACAGAGGCCACAAGGCCATAGTGCGTGCCATTGGCGATGGCGACCGCCTCCTCCTCGTCATCGAAGGAGATGACCACCTGAACAGGGCCGAAAATTTCGTCCTGCGCCAGCGTGTGATCCGGGGCCACATCGGTAAAAAGAGTGGGAGCGACATAAGCACCGCCCTTGGGCGCATCGGCGATGATTTCCCCCTGTGCCGCGATTTCCAGATCGGACCCCTTGGCGATAAACCCCTCTACGATTTCGCGCTGACGGGCCGAAACGAGCGGACCGACATCCAGATCATCCAAGGCAGGCCCAGCGCGTAGCGTTGCATAGCGCGAGGCCATCCCTGCCAACACTTCATCGTAACGCGAGCGATGCACAAGGATACGCGACGACGCCGAACATGTCTGACCCGCATTCTGAATGCCTGCATTGGTCAGGAACGGAAGTGCCGCGTCCACATCTGCGTCCTCAAACACCAGTTGCGGGGATTTGCCGCCGAGTTCCAGTGTCACCGGCACCACATTGGCCGCTGCCGCACTTTGGATCAGCTTGCCGACACCAACGGACCCGGTAAACGAAATATGATGCACGCCCGGATGCGCTGTGAGCGCTGCACCCGCTTGCGCGCCCAGCCCCGGCACAACGTTCAATGCCCCAGCGGGCAGGCCCGCCCGGTGCGCCAGTTCGACAAAGGCCAGCGCCGTCAGGCAGGCTTCTTCGGCAGGCTTCAAAACAGCCGCATTGCCCATCGCCAGCGCCGCGCCAACAGATCGGCCAATGATCTGCATCGGGTAATTCCACGGGATGATGTGGCCGGTCACGCCATGGGGTTCCCGCAGGGTATAAACGGTATAGCCATCCAGATAGGGAATCGTCGTGCCGTGGATCTTGTCCGCTGCTCCGGCGTAGAACTCCATGTAGCGGGCCAAGGCCACCACATCTGCCCGCGCCTGTTTCAGCGGCTTGCCTACGTCCATCGCCTCGAGCTGCGCCAGTTCTTCGATGTTTTCCAGCACCAGCGTACCAATCCGTTGCAGGATACGCCCGCGTTCGAAATTCGCGAGCTTGCCCCACGGACCGTCAAGCGCCGCCTGCGCTGCCTGAACGGCCCGGTCGATGTCCGCCGCACCGCCATTGGCGATCTCGCACAGCGTGCTCCCGTCCGACGGATTGCGCAGGGCAATCCCGCCAGTGTCTTCCGGTGGCACCCAAACGCCGTTGATGAAGCACAGGCTTGGGTCAACGCCCAGCGGTGTAATGGTCATAACAAAGTCCTGTCCCGGTTCGCCCTGAGAATATCACGCGTCAGGTTGCGGTATCTGAGAGAGAATAGACAGACACAAAAGCAGCGGCAATGCGAAGGTTTTTCGCTACGACACGTGCCCTTGCGCACCTGAGCGATCAGATATCAGCGCATTCAACGCCCGCTCTGCCGCCTCCAACGCCCCTTCGATGTAGCCGCCAAACTGGGCAGCGACCTCTGTTCCGGCAAACAGCAACCGATCGTCCCAAAGACCCTGCATCGCCACTGGCAAGCCATAGTCCGGATGCGCGGCAAGTGATGTCTGGTCCAGTTCTGTCGCAGTGTAGGGATCGTGCGCCCAGTCCTTTACGATCAATTGCCGTGGGGCAGCAGCATCCGGCCCAAACAGCCGGGTCAATTGTGCGATGACGGCGTCTTGCAACGCCTCCTTATCCTGACGATGCGCGGGCGGAACGCCGACAAACCCAAAAAGCGCATAAGGTCCTCCGGCATCAGGCGACGCATCGTGGACTTCGACCAAGGGTCCGTGTCGGCTCATGGCATCACCGGAGAGCCCGGCGTCCCGCCAGAACGGACGGTCATAGATCGCGACTGCCTTGGCTTGACCCGCCATCCAGGTCTGGACGGCCTGCATGGCCCGGACGGTAGCGTCTGGCAAAGCTGGCTCAAATATCAACTGCGCACCAATACGCGGTGGCAACGCAAGGACGGCACGGCGCGACGCAATCGTTTCTCCGTCCGAGAGGACTGCAATGATTGCATCCCCCCTGCACATCACCTTGACTACCGGGCTGTCTAGCCTGACCCATTCGTCGGGCAGACAGGACTCCAACGCCATAACCAATGCGCCCAACCCGCCTTGCAGACGCCATGACCCCTCCATCGAGGCAAAGCCGCGGCCACGCTGAACCTGCCCCCGTTCGTCTTCGAAACTCAGAATGCCTTGCGCGAATTGGTCAAACTTCGTCAGACCGAAGCGTTCCACAAGTGCCGCAATGCGCGGCTGCCCGGGCCAGAACCACGACGGACCCAGATCATAATATCCGCCGCCAACCTCAGCTGTCTTGATGCGCCCGCCAAGCCGCCCGCGCCCCTCAACCAGCAGCGGCGATTGACCCTGTGTGACAAGCGCCTCGGCCAGCGCGAGACCGGACAGCCCCCCACCGATAATCAGAATGTCTGTGTCCATCAGACGGCAGGCGGGCGGGCGAAAGGCAGATGCCCTGTTTTCATCCAAAGCGTTGCGCCATCTGGTCCTGCGACGGCATCCAGCGCAACGCCTTCGGGCAGACGCAGCCAGCTGCCTTTGACAAGAGTCTCACCGCCCTCGGTCAGGCTGCCCGACAACACAAGAACCTCACCACCGCCCGGCAAATCCTGCGCAAGCGCTTCGCCTGCGCCAAGCTGATGATAGCTGACCGTTTCCCGATCGTCACGATGCAGGATGGCATGGCCATCTTTTGCCTCGGACGCCATGTGACGGCTGAACTGTGTCCGATCATCCAGATCGAACTGCCACAGCTTCACAAAGATCGTACACCCCTCGTCCGATCCCGGCGTATGCGAGGTGGTGGGCGGATTGCGTACGTAGGTGCCTGCCGGGTAATCGCCATGTTCGTCCTGAAAGACCCCTTCCAGCACGATGAACTCTTCACCGCCGGAATGAGTATGGGCCGAGAATTTGGAACCGGGCGCATAGCGCACGATGCTGGTGGCCCGCGCGACCTCATCGCCGATCCTGTCCAGCATACGTCGGTCAACGCCGGGCATCGGGGATGCCTGCCAGTCAATCTGGTCCGAGTGCACGACGACCCGCTTGGAAAAATCCGCATTCAGTTCCATGTCTCGTATCCTTTCCGGTCTTGGCACAAAGCCGCGTGGATCAGCCTGATTACTGGCTCATCTTGGCATACACCATCGCTTCTTCCGCGATCATCGCCTCAAGCTGCCTGCGGAAACGTAGGGGGCCCGCGTCAATGCTCAAGTCGATATGTGGCGATGTTTTTTGTGTCATGCCGATCTGCACCTGATCCAACACCGCGCGATCTTCTTCGAAGGCGGCACGGACGTCTTCGGACATCATCTGGGACAGTTCGGCATCGTCGGGGCGAAGATTGCGCAATTGAAACCAATAATACCGCGTCTCACTCTCGGTGACCGGTGTCATGAAGTTATAGCTGTCCATGATGAACGTCTGATCGTGCAACGGGCCATCCGGCCCACCGGTGCCTGCAGGCGTAAAGATCGCACGGATCAGGGCGTGACCGGGATAGCGGACCTCATAATGCTGCAACCGGTCGCAATTCCCCTCGAATTCAACGATTTTCTTATAAAAAGGTGCCGGTTCATGATCCATCATCCAGCGATGCACAATCACCCCGCTGTCAGTTTTGGTCACGCGCAGCGGCGTGTCCTTGGTCGCTGACGTGGCAAAGGAGCTTTGATGAACCCATGCGACATGCGTGGGGTCCAGCAGGTTGTCGCACATCAGCAGATAATTGCAGTTAAGGTCCATCGCGGCGCCGGTGTTCAGCCCCCATTCCGGATCACCAAAGTTCGGAATATCAATGACGTCATCGGAATCAGCGATGGCTGCATTGCCCATCCAGATCCAGATCAGCCCGTACTTTTCGTGCACCGGGTAAGGCCGCACCCGCGCCGCTGAAGGAATACGGCCGCCACCGGGCGCCCAAACACATTGCCCAGCGCAATCAAATGTCAGTCCGTGATAGCCACATTCAACAGTATCTCCTTTGATCCGGCCCTTGGACAAAGGCAGCTTGCGGTGCGGGCAGGCGTCTTCAAGCGCGATCACTTCGCCGTCTTGCGCACGGAACAGACAAATCTTTTCCCCCAGCACAATCACCTGTTGCAGGTCGCGAGTGACCTCATGATCCCACGCGGCGACGTACCACGCATTCTTAAGAAACATTCCGTTAATCCCCCGATGCTGCCCGAAACCCATTAACGGCAGATGACATGACAAAACCCAATTTTATCTTCTGTGGAAAAACTTTGTTTACCATTGGTTCCTAAGTTTCCCGTATCGAAAAAGGAAACGCCATGTTGAACACGTTGTCCATTGCACAGCTCGATGAGTTGCTGGATCAATTCTCTGTCCCGATGTTTGTGATTGAACGCAAGGGGCCGATTCACGACTTTCGTATCACCTGCATGAACAGCGCTTTGGAAGAACTTGCCGGTCAGCCACGACAGGATTTGTTGGGGCGATCCGTTCTTGAAATGGCCGCAGCAGCCGAAGAAATGCTTGAGTTCTATCAGCGTTGCGTGACGACAAGGCAAACCATCAGGTTTGCCTTTCTTTTTACCAAGGAACAGCGCGAGATTCGCTGGGACAAAACCCTGCAGTACGCTCGCAGCCCCGAAGGACATGACCGCGTGATCGCAACCGCGATCAAGATTTCCGAACAAGCGCCGTTGTTGCAGGACAGGCTGGCATTCGAAGACGTTCGATATTATTCGTCAATCGCGGACCTGCAGCTGGAAAACCTCAGCAGCGCGTTCAAGTCAGCCACCGAACAGGCGCGGGTGACCCCAATTGACGAAGAACGGATCATGCGCCTGCACGCGGTCTGTCGCACGATCCAAAGCACCGTAGGCGATATAAAAGACGTCGTGCGTACCGCCCAGGCAAGACACAAAAAATCAAGCCGCAAAGCCGCTTCTGCCGCGAATGACGCAATCGCTTCTTATGAAAGCGGTCAAGGCATGGACACTGTGCGCGCACTTGTCGATGCGTGTTCAGCCGAACGCAACCATCTCGAACAATAAAGCGTTACGGATATTTCAAACAGATGGAATAATCGTAACATTTCCCTTGTTTCACATCAGTCGATCCCTTAAAAACAACCGCAACAAGGGAGCGATTCATGACAGCATTTATCTGCGATGCGCAGAGGACACCTATTGGGCGATTTGGCGGGGCGTTAGCCTCTGTTCGGGCTGACGATCTGGCAGCAGTACCCATCGCAGCGCTGATGGCCCGCAATCCAGACGTGGATTGGTCGCGCGTCGATGACGTGGTGTTCGGCTGCGCCAATCAGGCAGGTGAAGACAACCGCAACGTTGCGCGTATGGCTGCGTTGCTGGCCGGGCTGCCGGTCGATGTGCCCGGTGCCACCATCAACAGGCTTTGTGCCTCTGGCATGGATGCAGTAGGTGCTGCCGCGCGCGCGATCCGCGCTGGCGATATTGATCTGGCCATCGCAGGTGGTGTGGAAAGCATGACGCGCGCACCCTTTGTCATGCCAAAGGCAGAAACTGCCTTTTCACGCGGCAACGCGGTTTATGACACCACCATTGGCTGGCGTTTCGTGAACCCCAAGATGAAGGCGCAATATGGCATCGATTCCATGCCGCAGACCGCTGACAACGTGGCCGAGGATTACGACGTCAGCCGTGCCGATCAGGACGCTTTTGCGCAGCGCAGTCAGGAACGTTGGGCCGCAGCCGACAAGGCTGGCATCTTTGCCGAGGAAATCACGCCAGTCACGATTCCCCAGCGCAAAGGCGACCCCATTGTGGTGGATCGTGACGAACATCCGCGCCCCGATACCACGCTGGAAAAGCTGGGCAAGCTGCGGGGCATCAACGGCCCGGATCTGACCGTGACCGCTGGCAATGCCTCAGGCGTGAACGATGGCGCAGCAGCGATGCTGGTCGCGTCCGAGCAGGCGATCAAAGATCACAGCCTGACGCCAATCGCCCGCGTTGTCGCGATGAACGCGGCAGGGGTTGAGCCGCGCGTGATGGGCATCGGGCCGATCCCCGCTTGCCAGAAGGTGCTGGACCGCGCAGGCCTGACGGCAGGCCAGATGGACGTGATAGAACTGAACGAGGCTTTCGCGTCCCAAGGTATCGCCACGCTGCGCGCCCTCGGAATTTCCGAAGACGCGCCGCATGTGAACGCGAACGGTGGCGCTATTGCCATCGGTCACCCGCTGGGCATGTCCGGCGCGCGTCTGGTGATGACCGCCGCATTGCAACTGAAACGAACCGGTGGCCGCTATGCGCTTTGCACAATGTGTGTGGGCGTGGGTCAGGGCGTCGCGCTTATTCTTGAGCGCGCGTGAACTGCCTGATTGTTCTTGAAAGGACCTGAACGATGTATGCACAGATGATCAAGTCTACAGGCCAAGGCGTCAAATCCTTGGACGAAATGGAACCCGAAGAGCGCGCCTTTCAGGAGCGCATCAACGCGGGTGGCAAGATTGAGCCAAAGGACTGGATGCCAGACGGGTATCGCAAGAACCTCATTCGCCAGATCGGCCAGCACGCCCATTCCGAGATCGTGGGACAACTGCCCGAAGGCAACTGGATCACCCGCGCCCCAACGCTTGAGCGCAAGGCGATCCTGCTGGCCAAGGTCCAGGACGAGGCGGGGCATGGACTCTACCTCTACTGTGCGGCCGAAACGCTGGGTGTCACCCGTGATGACCTGACGCGCGACCTGCTGTCGGGCAAAATGAAATACAGCTCGATCTTTAACTATCCGACCCTGACATGGGCCGACATGGGCGCCGTGGGCTGGTTGGTTGATGGCGCGGCGATCATGAATCAGGTGCCGCTGCAGCGCACCTCTTACGGCCCCTATGCCCGCGCGATGGTCCGTATCTGCAAGGAAGAATCGTTCCACCAGCGTCAGGGCTACGACATCATGATGAAGATGGCCAACGGCACCGAGGCCCAGCGCAGGATGGCGCAGGATGCACTCAATCGCTTCTGGTATCCGTCACTGATGATGTTCGGACCCTCGGACAAGGACAGCGTGCATTCCGCGCAGTCGATGGCCTGGAAGATCAAGATGAACACCAATGACGAGCTGCGCCAGAAGTTCGTCGACCAGACCGTGCCGCAGGCGGAATACCTTGGTTTGACCGTGCCGGATGAACATCTCAAATGGAACGAGGAAACCGGTCACTACGATTTTTCCGAACCAGACTGGACCGAGTTTTTTGACGTGCTGAAAGGCAACGGCCCTTGCAACACCGAACGTCTCGAAGCGCGCAACAAGGCGTGGGACGAGGGCCGCTGGGTCCGCGAAGGGCTTTTGGCGCATGCCGCCAAGAAACGTGCAGCAAAAATGGCAGCGGAGTAAGCGATATGAGCAGCCCTGAATCCAGTCCCTACAAAGACTCAGAAGCAAGCCCCCACGAGGAGACCCGCAAGACCGAATGGCCGCTGTGGGAAGTATTTATCCGTGGCCAGCACGGCCTCAGCCACCGTCACGTCGGTTCGCTTCACGCGCCAGACGCCGAAATGGCGATCAAGAACGCGCGCGACGTCTATACCCGCCGCAACGAAGGCGTCAGCATCTGGGTGGTCGAGGCGGTTCACATCGCTGCATCCTCGCCAGAGGAAAAAGGCTCTCTTTATGAGCCGTCCAACGACAAGGTCTATCGTCACCCGACCTTCTTTGACATCCCTGACGAAGTGGGGGCGATGTGAGCGATCCATTGTTCGAATTTTGCTGCCGCATGGGCGACAACACGCTGGTGCTGGGACATCGTGTGTCGGAATGGTGCGGCGTGGCCCCGGTACTCGAGGAAGACATCGCGCTGGCCAATACAGCGCTGGACCTGATCGGTCAGACGCAGCTTTGGCTGGGACTGGCCGGTGAGGTCGAAGGCAAAGGACGGGATGCAGACAAGCTCGCCTTTCACCGCGACGTCTGGGATTTCCGCAACGTGCTTTTGGCCGAACAGCCGAATGGTGATTTCGGCCAGACAATGATGCGCCAGTTCCTCTTCGACAGTTGGCACCTGATGTATCTCAAGGCGCTGATGTCGTCCTCCCATGAACAAGTCGCCGCGATTGCGGAGAAATCCGTCAAGGAAGTGACCTATCATCTGGAACGCTCTACCGACACGGTCATCGGCCTTGGGGATGGGACTACGGAAAGCCACGAGCGGATGCAAAAAGCCCTTGATAGGCTCTATCCGTTTGTGGGTGAGATGTTCATCGATGATGAAGTTGACGCTGCAATGGTTGAGGCGGGCATCGCGCCCGATCCGTCCTCTTTGCGTGCGGAGTACGACGCCCACCTTGATACCGTGCTGGCAGAGGCGACACTGACAAAACCCGAAGACGATTTCGCCCACAAGGGCGGAAAAACAGGAGTACGGCATACGGAGCATCTGGGCCATATGCTTACTCAGATGCAGTGGCTGCAACGCGCCTACCCGGACGCGACATGGTAGGCGAAAGACCCAGCATAGAGACTGTTTGGGAATGGCTTTCCGCGGTGCCTGACCCGGAAATCCCCGTCATCTCTTTGACTGATCTGGGGATCATCCGGGACGTCGCATGGCAGGGCGATACCTTGGAAGTCACCGTCACACCGACCTATTCCGGCTGCCCCGCTACGACGATCATCAATCTGGATATCGAGACGGCGCTGCGGGGACATGGCATCGAAAACCTGTCTCTAAAAAGGCAGTTGTCGCCTGCGTGGACGACCGATTGGCTGACCGAGGAAGGCAAGGCGAAGCTGGAAGAATACGGCATCGCACCGCCACAGCCCGCAGGAGGGCCCAAGCATTGCCCGCTCTGCAAGTCCGAGAATGTAGAGCGGATCAGCCAGTTCGGATCAACCCCCTGCAAGGCGCAGTGGCGTTGCACCGACTGCCTGGAACCTTTCGACTATTTCAAATGTATCTGAGGCCGTGAAATGACCCAGTTTCTTCCCGTCAAAGTGACAGATATCCACCACACGATCCGCGACGCGGTTGTGCTGACGCTGGAGCCGGAAAACCCCGAAGCGTTCGATTTCAAACAGGGCCAGTATCTGACCTTCAAACAGGACTTCGAAGGAACAGAACTGCGCCGCAACTATTCGATCTGCGCGGGGCTCGACGATGGCAAGTTGCAGGTTGGGATCAAAAAGGTTGATGGCGGTGCCTTTTCAACCTTCGCCAACACGCAGCTAAAGGTTGGCGATACGCTGCATGCGATGCCGCCTCAGGGCAAGTTTTTCACCGAAATAGAGCCTGATAAGGCAAAGAACTACCTTGGATTTGCCGGGGGTTCCGGGATCACGCCTGTGTTGTCGATCCTGAAAACCGTGCTGAAGCGCGAGCCGAAATCAACCTTTACGCTGGTCTATGCCAACCGCGCCGTGAACACGATCATGTTCCGCGAGGAGCTCGAAGATCTCAAGAATCGCTACATGGGCAGGCTGACGATTATTCACATTCTGGAAAGCGGTCAGGACATCGATCTTTTTACCGGTCGTGTGGATCAATCGAAATGCGATGAGCTGTTCAAACGCTGGATTGACGTCAGCAGCACCGATACCGCGTTCATCTGCGGGCCAGAGCCGATGATGCTGGCCATTGCTGAAAGCCTCGAAAAGCACGGCTTGAAAAAGGATCAAATCAAGTTCGAGCTGTTTTCAGAGAGCCAGCAAGGTCAACTCGCCAAACAGGAAATCGCCAAGCGCAGTGCAGGTCAAAAAGGGACCGAAGTCACTGTAATCATCGACGGTGCCCAGCGCACCTTTGAAATGTCGAAAAGTCAGTCGGTGCTGGATGCCGCGCTGGAAAACGGTCAGGACGCGCCCTTTGCCTGCAAGGCGGGGGTCTGCTCCACCTGCATGTGCAAGGTGCTTGAGGGCGAGGTCGAGATGCTGTCAAACCACGCGCTTGAGGATTACGAGGTCGAGAACGGCTACGTGCTGTCCTGCCAGTCCTATCCGCTGACGGACAAACTCGTTATCGACTACGACACACATTAAGGAGCATTGCATGCTGGACGTCCAGAGTTTCGCTGCCGGGCAATGGATCGCGCCGGGCGCAGGTGCGCGCAGCATCGCCAGCGCCATTACCGGAGAGGTGATCGCTCAGGCGGGCAATGATGCGCTCGATGGGCAGGCGATGCTGGGCTATGCGCGGGATGTCGGCGGGCCTGCGCTGCGCAAGATGACGTTCCATGATCGTGCGCGGATGCTCAAGGCCGTCGCGCTTTACCTGATGGAGCGCAAGCAGGCGCTTTATGATCTGAGCTATGACACAGGCGCAACGCTGTCCGATCACAAAATTGACGTGGACGGCGGCATCGGCACGATGCTGGTCTTTGCCTCCAAGGGCCGGCGCGAGATGCCGGATGGGCATGTCTATCTTGACGGCGGACCAGAGCAACTGGGCAAGACCGGTGCCTTTATGGGGCGCCATATCTGCACACCGCTGCAGGGCGTCGCGGTACATATCAACGCGTTCAACTTCCCCGTCTGGGGCATGCTGGAAAAGCTCGCCCCGACCCTGCTGGCCGGGGTGCCTGCCATCGTGAAACCGGCAACGGCAACCTGTTACGTCACCGAAGCCTGCGTGCGCATGATGCTGGACAGTGGCCTGTTGCCTGCGGGATCGGTGCAGCTTGTCTCGGGCGGTCTGGGCGACATGCTGGATCATCTGGGCTGTCAGGACGCGGTGGCATTCACCGGCTCAGCCGATACCGCGCTCAAGCTGCGGGGCAACCCCAAGCTGATGGAACATTCTGTCCGCTTCGCGTCCGAGCAGGACAGCCTGAATGCCTCCGTTCTCGGCCCCGACGCCACACCCGGCACGCCTGAGTTCGATCTTTTCGTCAAGGAAGTGCACCGGGAGATGACGGCGAAAGCGGGTCAGAAATGCACCGCCATTCGCCGCATCATGGTCCCGCAAGCGCAGGTCGATGCGGTTATCGACGCAATCAGCGCGCGTTTGGGCAAAACGATCATTGGCGATCCCCGGCTGGAAGGGACGCGCATGGGCGCGCTGGTATCCAACAGCCAGAAACATGACGTACTGGAAAAAGCAGCGCTGATCGGTGCCGAGGCCGAGCGCGTATACGGCGACCCGGACACAGTGCAAATCGAAGGGGCCGACAAGGACGCCGGCGCGTTTGTGCCTCCGATGCTGTTCCACTGCGCTGATCCCGACGCGGCAGAAAGAGTGCACGATACCGAGGCTTTCGGCCCCGTCTCAACTGTGATGCCTTATCGCGATCTGAACCACGCGGTCAGCCTGTTGAACAAGGGCAAGGGATCTCTGGTCGCCTCCGTCATTACCAACGACGGCGATGTAGCGCGGGAAATCACCTTGGGCTCCGCTGCCTTTCACGGGCGGCTGTACTTCAACAATCGCGCCTCAATGGGCGAAGCCACCGGGCACGGCTCTCCTTTACCTCACATGGTGCATGGTGGTCCGGGCCGCGCGGGCGGCGGCGAAGAGCTGGGCGGCATCCGTGGCGTCATGCATTACATGCAGCGCACAGCGATTCAGGGCAGCCCCGATATTCTGACGGCGATCGGCCAGCAATGGGTACCGGGAGCAAAAGAAATCAGCGATCAGGCGCATCCTTTTACCCGGAGCTTCAATCAGATCGAACTGGGCGAAACCTTCAATTCTCCCTCTCGCGAAGTCACGCTGGAGGACATCGAAACCTTTGCCCATTTCACCGGCGACACCTTCTATGCCCACATGGACGAGGAGGCCGCCAAGGCGAACCCGTTCTTTCCGGGCCGCGTCGCCCATGGCTATCTGTTGCTTAGCTTTGCAGCAGGCCTGTTTGTTCAGCCTGATCCCGGTCCGGTGCTTGCCAACACTGGCCTGGACAATCTGCGCTTCATGGCGCCGGTTGCAGCCGGAGACAGCATTCGTGTTCGCTTAACCGTAAAGCACAAGACGCCTCGCAATGAAGAATATGGTGAAGTACGCTGGCACGTAACGCTATATAACCAGAACGATGATGTAGCGGCCGAGTATGAACTGCTGACGATGAATGCCTACGGATAACTTCATATCACAAACTACAGCCTTGCGCGCGCTGGGTGGGCGGCGGGTGTGGTCGCTGATGATCAGCCTTTTCGGCGATCTGGCGCAGGACCGCGGGCAATCCATTGACGGACCTGTGCTGTCGGCGATTATGAAAGGTCTCAAGGTCAAGCCAGAGGCGGCTCGCGTTGCCCTTCACCGCCTGCGGAATGACGGCTGGATCGTTTCAGAGAAATCGGGGCGGATCAGCCAGCACAGCTTAAGCGCAAAGGGTCGCGCGGAAAGTGCCGCCGCCAGCCCGCGCATCTACGCAGATCCTTCGGAAATGGTTCAGGAATGGCAGCTGATCTTCACCAGTGACAAGGGTCCGCAAGTCGATGACATGGCGGCCTTGGGATTCTCTGCAATCCAGCCGCGCGTTTATGTGGGACCGGCCACAGCCACGCCACCCGACGATGCCCTGGCCTTTTCTGGCAATGATGTACCTGTTTGGCTGCGCAAAGAGGCAGAGCCACATGCCCTGCGGCAAGGGTACACTGAACTGCTGCAAACGCTTGCGGCCTTGCAGGATAGTTTGCCGGAGGCGGATGACCTGTCACCGGTTGAGGTTGCTGTGTTGCGCTGCCTTATCGTCCACAACTGGCGGCGGCTGGTGCTGAAGCATCCGACGCTTCCTGCGCCACTGGTCAGCCCCGATTGGCCCGGTCACCTGTGCCATCTTGCGGTCTGTGATTTGCTGACCCGCTTCCCCCGTCCCAAGCTCAAGGAAATTGAGCAGTACCGCGCCGCGGCGTGAACCACGCTTTCCCACGCCCGCGTTGCAGGCTATAGCGAGTGCCATGACAAATTTTCTCTATCAAAATGACTTGCCCGATGACCTCGACCTGGGGCCGATGGTTGCCATTGACTGCGAAACCATGGGGCTGCACCCGCACCGCGACCGGCTGTGCGTCGTGCAATTGTCCGGTGGGGACGGCAACGCCCATCTGGTGCAAGTCGCCAAGGGTCAAACAGAAGCGCCAAACCTGTGCCGTCTGCTTGAAAATCCGAATGTGCTGAAGCTGTTTCATTTTGGGCGGTTCGATATCGCCGCGTTGCTTAATGCCTTCGGTGCGGTGACTGCACCGGTCTATTGCACCAAGATCGCCAGTCGCCTGATCCGCACCTATACCGACCGGCACGGTCTGGCGAAACTGCTGCAGGAATTGCTGAGCATCGACATATCAAAGCAGCAGCAATCATCCGACTGGGGCGCTGCAGAGCTGACCGAGGCCCAGCTTGAATACGCTGCGTCAGATGTCCTATATCTTCACCGGCTCCGCGACAAACTGAACGAAATGCTGGAACGCGAAGGCCGGATGGAGATCGCACAGGCCTGTTTCGACTTTCTTCCGATGCGGGCACGGCTTGACCTGGAAGGCTGGCCCGACACGGATATCTTTGCGCATTCATGAAAACCCCGTTCATCGACACCGCCGCCCGCGTGATCCGGGCCGAGGCCACGGCGCTGAACACGCTGGCAGAGGCTTTGGATGACCGCTTTCGCCGCGCCATCGACATGCTGCGCGAAACCAGGGGTCGCGTGATCGTCACAGGGATCGGTAAATCCGGCCATATCGCGAACAAGATCGCCGCGACACTGGCCAGTACTGGTACGCCCGCACAATTCGTCCACCCGGCCGAAGCAAGCCACGGTGATCTGGGTATGATCACACGAGATGATGTTGTGCTGGCGATCTCGAACTCAGGTGAAGCTCCGGAACTCGGCAACCTCATCGCCTATTCACGCCGTTACGAGATCCCCCTGATCGGACTGACAAGCCGCGAAGACAGCACATTGGCGCGACAATCCGATGTGGTTTTGCTGCTCCCCCGCGTGGAAGAAGCATGCGGTACCGGGGTTGTGCCCACAACCTCGACCACGATGACACTTGCCATGGGCGATGCGCTTGCCGTGGCGCTGATGGAACATCGCGATTTCACCGCCGAGAATTTTCGCAACTTCCATCCCGGCGGCAAGTTGGGCGCGCAACTCAGCTTGGTTGGCGACCTGATGCACACAGGCGATGCGATGCCATTGGTGACTGAGGATGCCGATATGTCAGCAGCCCTGATCGAAATCAGCGGCAAGGGGTTTGGCGTGACCGGTGTGATCGATGCGGATGGCCGCCTGATCGGCATTATCACGAATGGTGACCTTAGCCGTCACATGGACGGACTGCTGTCATTGAAAGCACGCGATGTGATGACACGCAATCCGGTGACGATTGATCCGAACGCCTTGGCTGAAAAAGCCGTGGGCGTGATGAATACGCGCAAGATCACCTGCCTGTTGGTGGTTGACCCCGATGTCGCTGAAAAGCCGGCGGGCCTTTTGCATATCCACGACTGTTTGCGCGTCGGACTGGGATAGCCTTCATGCAGCTGGACCGCTATTCCCGAATGGTTGGCTGGCTCAAGGTGCTTTTGCCGTTAATGGCACTTGGATTACTATCCACGCTGTTCCTGCTGTCCCGCGTGGTGGATCCGGAATCAGTCATTCCTTTTGCCGACAAAGAGATTCAGGACCGCCTGCGCGATCAGCAAGTCACCGGCCCGGTCTATTATGGGGTGACCCCAGAAGGCGATGAATTGTCTTTTGCCGCTGAAAAGCTGACGACACCAAAAGAACAGACCGGCGCCAATGACGCCGAACAGGTAGAAGTCACCATGAAACTGGCGTCAGGCTCTCGTGTGACTCTGACGTCAGATCACGGCCGGTTCGACATGGCCGCAAACCGCGCTGATCTGGATGGTGACGTGGTTATCACCACCTCGACAGGCTACCAGATCAAAAGCGATAAGCTGGTGACACGGCTGTCAACTCTCGACGTCCACTCTCCCGGTCCGGTTCATGCCGATGGCCCACTAGGCACCCTCGATGCGGGGGCAATGCAACTGAATGCGGGCAAGGCGGGGGACGCCGCTCAATTGGTTTTCACAAACGGGGTGAAGCTGATATATGTGCCCAAACCCGACGAAGAGTGACCCCGTGAAAAAACTGCGAAATTTGCTGCTGCCCCTTTTCTTGGCGACCGCCGCAGCACCCGTATTTGCGCAAGGGACGAACGTCGCTTTCGGCGCATTCAAACAAGACACCAACCTCCCGGTTGAGGTGACCGCAGACAATCTGTCGGTAGATCAGGAAACCGGGATCGCAATTTTCACAGGAAATGTGCTGATTGGTCAGGGAGAGATGCGCCTGTCTGCCCCGCGCGTGCTGGTTGTCTACCAGGAACAGCAGAAGGGGATCGAACGGATGGAAGCGACAGGTGGCGTGACGCTGGTGTCCGGCTCCGATGCCGCCGAATCAGATCGCGCGGATTATTCGATCACTGACGGTGTGATCGTGATGACCGGCAATGTCTTGCTTGACCAAGGTCCAAATGCACTGAGTGCGGACCGCATGACCGTGCAACTTTCTGATGGAACCGCGCAGATGTCGGGGCGTGTGAAAACGATCATTCAAACGGGTGGCGACAACTGATGTCCGCGCCTGACCTGAAGGTCGCGGAAGGCTCTGCCGGCCTTCGTGTTGAACACCTGCGGAAATCCTACCGCAAGAAAGTCGTGATCCGCGATTTTTCGATGTATTTGAACCGCGGCGAAGTTGTCGCGCTGCTGGGACCAAACGGGTCAGGCAAGACAACAACGTTTTATGCCATTGCCGGACTGGTCACGCCCGAAGGCGGCACCGTAACCGTGGACGGCAAGGATGTCACCATGCTGCCCATGTACAGGCGCGCGCAGCTTGGCATCGGCTATCTGCCTCAGGAAATGAGCATTTTTCGCGGATTAAGTGTTCAGGACAACATCAGCGCGATCCTCGACATCTCAACGCCGCACCGCCACCGGCGCCGCGAACGGCTTGAGGAACTGCTGTCGGAATTTTCCATCGAACATCTCCGCCGTGCGCCCGCACTTGCCCTGTCTGGCGGGGAAAGAAGACGGGTTGAAATTGCGCGCTGCCTTGCCGCTGACCCGAAATACCTGCTGCTGGACGAACCCTTTGCAGGCGTTGACCCGATTTCAGTGGGCGATATCCGCGCATTGGTCGCGGACCTCAAGAACCGGGGCATCGGTGTGCTGATCACAGACCATAACGTGCGTGAAACGCTCGAAATTGTGGACCGTGCCTATATCCTGCACGAAGGAAAGGTGCTGATGTCGGGCACACCGGACGAGGTTGTTCAGAACGAAAATGTCCGCCGCGTCTATCTTGGTGATAATTTTCGTATTTCTTAATAAATCACAAAGATTTAATCGAAAAATTTGCTGTAGCGTAAAGTGCTAACCATTGACTTTGAACCCGATTCCGCGCCTGATGGACGTATGGCAACACTGCGTTCCTGCTTGATCCTGCACCGGCCTTATCGCCAAGGCATGGACCGGCATAATCCGGACGGAAAGCCATTTATCCGCATTTAGCATGACCAGTATCACCACAATCGTGGTGCCTCTGCCGTCATGTTGATGACAAGAATAAGGAGAACCTATGCGGTACCAAATCAGCGGCAAACAAATCGACATTGGCGATGCACTTCAGACCCACGTGAAAGAAGAATTGGGCGGATCTGTCAAAAAGTACGCCGAGCGTCCTACTGATGCCCAGGTGATATTTTCAAAGTCGGGGCACGAGTTTGTCTGCGAGGCGACCGTACATCTTTCTACCGGACTGACCGCATCGGCCAAGGCACATAATAACGACATTTACGGTGCCTTCGATGCCTGCAACGAGAAGATGGAAAAGCAATTGCGGCGCTACAAGCGGCGGTTGAAAGATCATCACAAGGACCGCGTAGAACCGGTTGAATTATTCGGCGCTTCCTCTTATATCCTCGCCTCAGAAAGCGATTCAGACGCACAGGAACCTGAAACACTCCAGCCTATGATCATTGCTGAGATGCAGACAAAGATTGCCACCTTGTCTGTCGGCGAAGCGGTCATGCAAATGGAATTGTCAGGTGATCCGGTGCTGGTGTTTCGGAACGAGAGCAAAGACGGGTTGAACGTCGTGTACCGCCGCGAAGATGGCAACATCGGCTGGATTGACCCATAGGGACAAGTGGCGGGCAATGCCCGCCTTAAAACAGAGCGAGCTGTATGGAATTTGCAAAACTCCTCAAGCCGGAGGCCGTCAAGGTATTGACGTCGGCCTCCAGCAAAAAGCGACTGATGCAGGATATCAGCGATCTGGTACAGACTGCCTATGGGTTGGACGCCGACAAGGTCGTCGAGGCGCTGATGACGCGCGAATCCCTTGGCCCGACAGGGGTTGGGCATGGTGTTGCCCTGCCCCACGCCCGGCTTGAAGGTCTGGACGAGGTTGTCGGTGCTTTTGTACTGCTGGACAAACCGATTGATTTTTCCTCGGTGGATCGTCAGCCCGTCGACGTGGCCTTTGCGCTTTTTGCACCCGAAGACGCTGGCGTTGAGCATCTCAAGGCTTTGGCGCTTGTCTCCAGGACGCTGCGTGACACCAGCATCTGCAACAAGTTGCGCGCCAATCCCGATGCATCGACCCTGTTCACAATCCTGACAGAAGAGAATTCGGTGCAAGCGGCCTGAGACCGCTCTGCGTCTTATTTCCAGCGCGAAAACCCAAACATCATATAGTCGCGCTGATAGGCGTCTTCGGTCAGCTTCTCGATCTCATCGTCATAAATCTGTTGAAGTGCAAATGGCTGATCCTCTGGGGCATCGGGAACCTCAGGCACATCTGACTTTCCCACGGCACGCGCCAAATCAGACAATTCATGCGCCAGATCTTCTTCACGAATGATCCTGTCGGGCAAGCACAGGTCGCCAAAGCCCATGATCGCTTGCGTCTGGGTACACCACGCGGGATCCACACGGATAGCGGTCTGGCCCGATAGATTACCCTTCAGAAACACCAGAAATGCCGCAAAGGCAGCGCGATGGGCGCCCAGATCATAGTTTGCGTCCGGCCCGTTCTCAGGCAGAGGCAACTTGTAGCGCCGCATCATCGTCTTACGCAACTGGACATAACTTCCCTTGCCCACAGGCAGGATATGTCGACAGAACGCATCATGCGCCCGCTGCACCGGGTGGCGCAGCACGGTAAAGCTGCGGTGCCCGAGATGTTTGCGTTTCCACTGGCGCAGGTCTTTCTGGGTCATCTTCATATGCAGATCGGGCCGCTCAACCCCATCCAGCGCCGCCAGCCAGCGCACCACCTGGGCTTGCGGCCCACTGCGCAAGGGCATGTACAAAAGCGCGCTTTCCGCTGCTGCCACATAGGACGGCACATTCGGACCCCGGCGCGGTTCGAAATTTGGCGTGCGGGACAGATCGAACCGATCCAACTGCGAAAGCGCCTTGAGCATATCGTCGTAATTGCGCACCTTTGCCGATATCGGACTGGGGTTTTGCTTTTTCAGGCTCTTGTCGAGCGCCTCAAGCTGTTCATCCACACCAAGATATTTCGCCAGCCCATTCATCACCTCAACGCTCTGCAGGTCTTCGTAGGCCACGTAAAATGCCGCCTGACCGCTGGTTTGCAGCCTGTTCTGCAATGTGACCTGAAACGCTTGCAGCGCCTCCAGATGGTTTGCAAATTCTTTTGGGTCAAACATTACCTGCGCAACCTTGTGCGCTTTGACGTCCGTCAGCTTCCACTGCCCCGTTTCCTGCGCAATTTTCCAGCTCACATAGCTTTCAACCGGGTTGCGCGTCAAAACGACTTTGGCACAAGTCGGATCGTCTACGATCGCATCAAAAACCCGTGGATCGTGGTCATGGAAATATCGAAAACCGCTTAACCGTGCTGTATTGTTCCTGATCGCCGCCAACAGCACTTTTGGATCCGCATCGCGTGTCTTTAGATCAACACCAAGGATCGGGTCGCTGTTTGGATAGCCCATAAAGTGCGGGTTAAACGCCTCACCATGACAGTTGATGCCCTCAAACGCATTCAGGTTCGCCTCAAGAAAATTTGACCCCGTCCGCATCTCTGCAAAGACAACGAAACTCTGAAACTTCGTGCTTTTCATTTATTGTACCAGATAGGGTTTGCGCTGTGTCTTGGGCATGTTTTCAACGCCTCTCTCAACCGGGAAATCGCCCATCAAATAGGGGTGCATACCTTGGTTCTTGAGGTTCTGAAGGAACTGCCCAAAGCCCGACAAATCGACCATCTTGGGCGCCTCTGACAAACGGCGCAACTTGGTGCGCCCGATCTCATCCAAGATACCCTGCAGCGGCTCCATCGGGGCCTCGATGAACTCTGCCATCGTCCAGATCCGCACCCGTGCCTTGGTGTAAGGCGAACGCAGGACGTCCATATGTTCACTTTCTATCTTTTGCAGCCTCGCAGCAATCGCGCGGATCGCAGCAAAATCAAGGTTCGACCGGAATAACGGCACGGCCCATGCACCGGTGATGACCGATACCTGTGCATTGGGGTCTTTCGCGATGCGCCAGTTGATTTCCTGATTGTCATCCGGACCAAACTGGAAACACTGGCGTTCCCCGCGGGTGTTCCAGATCAGGTTCGTCAGAAAGGCCTTTGCATTATAGTCCCGCAAAACTGGGCTGTCGGAAAGGGCGCCGTTGATCGCAGTTTGACCATCAGCGTAGTGCACACGGTCTTTCGCAAAGATGTGGCCATGCACACGCGCACCTGTCGCGGCAGCCAACCAGGGTTCGAAATTCTCAAACAGCTCCGAAAACCCCTGGAACACGGAATAGGGTGCTGCGGTAACACCATTCTCCCAATCCTCATTGGGAAAACGGCTTTGCATATAAAGCCCCGAACGGCCACGCGTACGCCGTTCAACCGCCTTGGAAAAGATACGGTCGATCTTGCCCGGGTTCGGCTCTGTTCGTTTCATCGCGCCAGCGGCATCGGTCAGAAACGCCTCATACAGACGATCAGCATAGGGCCAGATCTTCCGCGCCACGAAACAATCCGAACGGCGCAAAAGCTGTAGATGGTCGTCGTAAAAAATATGAGGCTTACCTTGGAAATCGAACTTGGACAGGGTCAAAGACCGGCTTTCGATGTTTTCCGAGTACTGTCGCGTCAGTGTCTGAAAATAGCTTTCGTCAGGGATCCAGACCTGAGAGAAGAACCGGTCATAAGTCGGCCGCTCTGGGTCTTGCAGAATGGCCGACAAGGTGCGGCGCGACAGGCACCACCACTGCGATCCCATGTGCGGAAGGATGCCGTTTGGCATCTTACGGCTCATTCCCAACTTGCGCTGGATGTTGACGAAGAAATCGAAAAGATGGCGGTGTCGTTTCCAAGACACCGGGAACCGCAGGGTAAAGCGTTCCTCATCCAGGCCACCGACGGTCCAGGGCACCTCGGAAGTGGTCGCGCTTTCTATGAAATCAGTATTGGGCCGTTCGTCGAGATAGTCGATCAGTTCCTGCACAGGTCGCAATGGCAGACAGGAACCAGAGGCAAGGTACACATGCCGCACGCTTGGATAATGCGCCATCATCATTTCCGAAGCCGACTGCGTCGCCTCAACGATCCCCCAAGTACCCCATTCACACCGGTACCGGCCGCAGAAGCGCACCTCCGAAAGATCGGAAAGTGCGGCAACAAATGCGTCATAGGTTTTGCGGGGAACAACCTTGTCCACGTGGATCACGACAGGACAGCCGGCTGCCGACCAATGCCGTGCCACCTGTTCGGCACGGCCAAGCGCCGTATGCACCAGCATGACAATCCCGACGGTCACGCCCAGTTTCCTTTGGACATCAGGCCGAGAATCTCAAGCTGTCGCCAGTTGATGTACCGTTCCGACCACTTGCACCAAAGCTGAGGATCGTCTTTCAACCGTTCGGCATAAGCCTTGTATTCAACCGATCCGGCATAGTGTTGCCCACGTTCAAGTTCCTCTTTTGCCTTCGCGCCAAAGGTATCCAGGAACTTTGCATGCAGCAGCACACCTGACGCTTTTTCACCGCCCCATTCGTCGTAGACCTGATTAAGACCGCGCGGCAAAAGCATGTGCGTTGAACTGACATAAGCATAGCGCTTGTCCCACTTGACCAACGGCACCTTGTTCAGCGCTGGTGCCTTCTCTGGTTCATCTGCAAAGAAGACCCGCGCACGGGGACCCCCTTGAATCCACAGGTTCGTAAAACGGTGATTGCGCGAGATCGTGTAATTGCCGCTGTCAAACCAGCAGGCAATATCCATAGGGTCCTGACCCGCTTGATAAGGTTGCTCGTCCAGACGTCCCTTCGGGTACATGTCTAGGATCATAGCCGAGAACGACTTGATCGACGACGCATCAAGCCAGTCGGTCAGTGCACGCAGAGGACGCGTATCGCAAAACGGGTAGACCAGAAATTCATCCGGATCGACGGTCAGCGCCCAATGGCCATGCGCATATTTGATCTGCAACCAGTTCAACCAGTCGACCCCGAAACGCGAACGTTTGTAACTTGCTGTCGTGTGCCACAGGGATACGTCAGGCTGATCCGCGAGATAGGCCAACGACCCATCGTCGCTGTCGTTGTCCACGAAAAAAAAGTGTCCGATGCCCATCTTGCGGTAATAATCAAGGAAATAGGGCAGCCTGATCCGCTCGTTCCGCTGGGTACAGAACAGCAAAAGATCATCGGCGCGGATCTGATCCGTCCGGTTTACAACACGCTTGAGTTCCCGACGCTTCCGCATTGCACGGATGCGCCAACGCTTACGTTGAAGCCTCAGCCCGTATGACTGAATTATGCCCAAACACCACCTTCTAAACTCAGAAAAACGCCGCTCTTGTTCGCAATATCAAGTTAACCTTAACACAGTCTTGAAATGATCCGACCATTCCGGACCCTCGAAACCAGCACCTGAGACCGCTTCTGACGGGCTATTTTTCCAACTATTCATTGTTTTTAGCCAGTTTTCTGTATCAGAAACAGGGGCAAATGTGGCGTAGGTATCCAGAACCTCATGCAAGACGGCCAGATCGTTGCATAAAACACGCGATCCAAGCATCAGCGCCTCAGTCGGTGGCAGGCCGTAACCCTCTGCAAAGCTGGGAAAAAGCATCCCGGCACTCTGCTGAATGAGCGCAGCCAATGCAGCGTCAGACAGTCCTGGTAGCTCTGTGACGGGACTATCAGGTGGCAAGGCGTCAAGCCGGGCAAAAACCGCATCATTATTCCAACCGCGGCTGCCACATATCAGCAACGGCGGCGCATCTGATCCCATTTGCTCCCACAGATCCAGCAGAAATGCGTGGTTCTTACGCGGCTCAATCGTGCCGACAGTGACGAAATAAGGCTGCGCCGGCGGCAGTCCTTGTGGCAAGCCGCTTGGATCAGGTGTGGGCATCATTGTTCCCAAATGCGCAACAATCGAAGGTGGCACCCGCCCCCAAGACCGCATCTGAGCCTCAGCCCGGCGTCTTGTATCGTCAGAATTGTAAATCACGCTGTCGGCCAGCCGCGCAACCCGCTGCAGCTTTTCACGAAACGGACGGACGGTCCCGGATCTTTGGAAATTCGGGTGCTCAAGCGGGATGACATCATGGATCAGAACATGCGTCCGCCCCTGCGCATATGAAACGCTTCTCAAGACCCGCTCAGTCAGATTGCTATGGCCGACATTGAAATAGTCAAATCCGTCAGACAAAAGTCTGGTCAACATCTGCCGCAATCGCGCAGGCACACAGCGGCCAACCGCAAGGCGCCTTACATCGGTTTCTGCCTGCATTAGAGCCTGATCTCGGCCCCTTGGGAGCCGTGACAGCAGGTCTGGGTGCCCCCAGTTTTTTGCGCCCACAACCCTGTCATGGAATGCGCGCATGCCGCCGACGTCCAACATAACGTAACCGAACGCCGTCCGCATCAGCGCGTAGGCCGGTACATCATCCTCGATAAACCTATTCAGATAGGCCTGCTCGACCCGATCAACGCCCGTGGGGACACGGCCCGCCCGGCGCAGTCTTCTCGTCAAATCCAAGAGCCGCGCCTGTCCCATCTCAGCGCTCGTAATGGCCAGTCTGATGCCATCTCCACGCGTCTGTGATCATCTGCTTCATGGTGGATCTGTGGGGGTTCCATCCCAGTTCATCCATCGCCCGCTGGGAACCAGAGACAAGCTTGGTACAGTCTCCGGCGCGGCGTGGGCCCTCGATGTATGGCACGCTTCGATTTGTCACCGCATGACTTTGATCCAACACTTCGCGTACAGAAAATCCGGCCCCTGTGCCAAGGTTGAAAACGCGGCTCCCCTTGTTGTCCTGCAGCCACTTCAGGCCCAGAATATGCGCATCTACCAGATCACAAACATGCACATAGTCTCTGATACAGGTCCCATCAGGCGTGTCGTAATCCGTCCCAAAGATCGTTAGCGCATCGCGCTTGCCGTCGATCGCATCCAGCATAAGGGGCACCAGATGTGTTTCAGGTTGGTGGAATTCGCCCACCTCTCCATCGGGATCGGCGCCAGCGACATTGAAGTACCGAAAAATCACGTGCCGCAGACCATGCGCTGCCTCGAAATCGCGCAACATGTCCTCAATCGCGCGCTTTGATGCACCGTAGGCATTGATCGGATGTTGGGCAGTGTTCTCATCCAGCACCACATTGTCCTGATCGCCATAGGTCGCGCAGGTCGAGGAGAATACGAAATCCAGGCAACCCGCCGCCACAGCAGCCTCGATCAGGTTAAGCGATCCCGCAACATTGTTACGCCAGTAAAGGCCCGGATCCCGCATGCATTCACCCACAAGGCTCAGGGCTGCAAAATGCATCACTGCAACCGGTTCGTATTTTTCAAAAACAGTGTCTAATAGGGCCCGATCAAGCAGATCGCCCTGCTCAAAAGGACCAAATTTTACCGCGTCCTGCCAGCCTGTCACCAGACTGTCCAATGTGACAGGCGTAAACCCGGCTGCTTTCAGCGCCTTACAGGCGTGCGACCCGATATAACCGGCACCACCCGTTACCAATACGTTTCTCATGCTGCCTCCCGAAGGCGTCTTCAGGCGTCTTCCAGGACGATGCTGCGCAGATAGGCGAGCAGGTCATCCCTGAGTTCTGCCCGGGCCAGACCAAAGGACACCGTTGCCTGTAGAAAGCCTGATTTAGAGCCGCAATCAAAGCGCTGACCTCGGAACCGGAACCCATAGACGTTATCGCTCCGCTCAATGTCCTGAGCGATGGCATCAGTCAGCTGGATCTCTCCCCCGCTCCCGGATCTCATCTGGTTGAGGTTCTTCAGAACACTGGGCGAAAGGATGTAGCGCCCGATCACAGCAAGATTGGAAGGCGCGTCTCCGGGCTCTGGTTTTTCGACCATGCCTTTGATCTTGACCAGCTGCCCGTCCTCTTCCGAGATATCCAGCATACCGTAGGACGACGCACGCTCCGGGTCTACTTCCATCGCGGCAACCATGTTGCCACCGGTTTCAGCATAAGCTTCGACCATCTGTTGGAGGCATGGTTTTTCAGCAGCAATCACGTCATCGGGCAAGATCACGGCAAACGGCTCATTGCCGATCAGTCGCCGCGCGCACCAAACGGCGTGCCCAAGGCCCAACGCCTTGTGCTGACGGGTATAGGCGATTGCACCGCTGTCCATGTTGGTACTCTTGAGGATATCCAACAGCTCTGTCTTACCCTTCTTGCGCAACTCCTGCTCAAGTTGGGGCGCAAGATCAAAGTAATCCTCAAGCGCACCTTTGCCCCGCGAGGTGACAAAAATGAATTCCTTAATGCCAGCGGCCCGCGCCTCATCAATTGCGTATTGGATCAGCGGACGGTCCACGAGGGTCATGATTTCCTTGGGCACCGATTTGGTTGCCGGCAAAAACCGTGTCCCCATCCCAGCAACCGGGAAAATCGCCTTTGTTACCTTCTTACGCATAGTCGTCCTCAATATTTCCAGTAGCTTGCGCCATCTTGTTGTTGCCTGCGGGGGCATTTGCCGGGGTCTACGACGGCAATTCTACAAGTCTTCGCGTAAACCACGTTGTCTGGCAACGCGCCTGATTTCCTTTTCAATCCGTCGTGACCTTGTTGTCATACGAAAAAGCGGCTGATTTCGGTCCGATTTGCCAAAAAGCCCGCCATACTGCATCCAAAATCCATCTTCGTGAAACATCACTTTGTGATACAATGCATTGGGCGACAGGGAAATCACGGTGACAATCTCACCGTTTTTCACCCGCTCCCTGGCCGCAGCCATATTTCTCGCATTCCGCGCCGGCCGCGATTTCACTACAACAGAAGACCGTGACAGAGCAGGAAAGGGCTTGAAAGGCTCAGAAGGATGGCTGGCGAATTTCACAGGGGCAATGGGCCGTTTACCTCCCTCCACATAGCCTAAATCCAGTCTTTTCATCAGGCGTCTGACATCCCCTGGTTCCAGCCCGCCTGACACCATATGGCGCAAAAGCCGCTGGCGTTCTTCGGTCCGCACCTTTCGCCAATGCAAGGGCCGCTCCGTATCGACAATATGTTTGCGCTGAAAGACGGCCCAGCTGGCACCGATGTCGAAAAGATCCCGAGGCACCCGGTTCTTGTTGCGCAAGGCATTCGCAGCAAAGCCATGATGCACTTCGGCCAAGGGAACCAACGCGGTGGCGTGACCAGCCTGCGCCAAGCGCATGTTCAGGTCGGTTTCGTCCAGATAATAATGATACGCCGGATCAAACCCGCCAAGCTGGATCAGGACGTTGCGACGAAAGGCCATATTAGTGCCTTCCGTCTTGACCGCGCGGCCCTTGGGTGGATGCAAAACGGTGGCCTGACTTGCATGAACCTCAAGCGGATGGGAGGCGCCAAAGCGATCCAGACTTCGTGCCTTCCATTGGAACGAAATACCGTTTCGACCGCGCACGAAACCACCCATGGCGGCGACATCGCCTTGTGCTGCGGGCGCTATCAGGTATCGCAGCCATTGCGGTTCTGGCACCGCATCGTCGTCGATAAACGCCACGATTTCACCGGCAGCATGGGTGATCCCCAGATTGCGCGCGGCAGAGATGTTCGCTTTGTCAAATGGAACTAATTTCAGATCATCCGCAAAGGCAAGGTCGCTCGCCGATTGCAGACCCCCCGGATCAGCAACAACGATCACCTCGAAAGGGCTGTACTGAACCTGTGACAATCCTATCAGACAGCGCCGGAGTGCGCCAGGGCGATCCCGGCTGACCACGACGATGCTGACGGGCATTTCAGTCATTCAACGCCCATTTTGGCCATCATAGACTCTATTTTCGGCACATCTTCTGGATTGTTCAACTCCCAGAATTCGCGGCCCTTGGCCTCAACTTCGACGCAAAGAACAGAACGGCCGTTTTCCATGAAGCGAAGCTGCTCTAACCCCTCAAGCGTCTCAAGGGGGCCGGTCGGCCAAGACGGGTAGGCCGCCAAGGCCTCAGGGCGATAGGCGTAGACCCCGACATGGTGGAAAACCGGTGTCATATCAGTCTCTGAATAGGGCTTTGAGGTAAACGGGATCACCTCCTTGGAGAAATACAGCGCTGTGTGATCTGCGGCAAACACGGCTGTCGTACCACCCACTCTGTCCGCTTTCCGGTCCGCCAGCAGGCTGTTCAGCGCAGCCCCGTCGCAACGCAGGACAGGCGTTGCGATCTGAGCTTCGGGCGCCGATATCAGACCCTGTACAAGGCTTTCGACAAACCAATGAGGGGTCAGGGGCGCGTCACCTTGCAGATTCACCACAACATCAAAACCGCCGCCCAGCGCCTCATGTGCCTCGGCACAGCGCTCGGTGCCGTTGGCGCAGCTGGCCGAGGTCATCACAACCTCGGCGCCGAACCCTTCTGCCGCCTGCCTGATCCGGTCATCGTCTGTCGCGACAACCACACGGTCCACACCGTTCACTTCACAAGCGGCCATCCACGACCGCTCAATCAAGCTACGGGAGACACCGCTTGCGCCCTTCAGTTCGGCCAATGGCTTGCCTGGATACCGGGTCGAAGCATAGCGGGCGGGAATGACAATCAGGACAGACATCAGGCAGGCTTCAACTCAACACTGGGCGCAAAGGCGATGAAGAACGGGTTGGCAAAATCTGGCTTTCCGTATGCCAGCGGCGTGTGATCATCAAAGCGCACCACATCGCCGCCTGCACCACGCAGAACAGCGTGACCCGCTGCTGTGTCCCACTCCATGGTGCGGCCCAATCGGGGATAGATATCCGCCTCACCGGTCGCCACCAGACAAAACTTGAGCGATGATCCCGCGCTGGTCATGTCCCGAACAGCATATTGCGCGATGTAGTCATCCGTCGCCTGATCCCGATGCGACTTTGACGCGACGACCATAAGACCCGAATTGTCGGCTTTAGAGACTGATATGGGTCGAACTGTGCCAACCGCGTCTTTGGTCAGGTCACCTGTTTCTTCGACAGACTGACCATCAGCCTGAGTGAAGAACATCCGCGATTTCGCAGGTGCATAGACCACGCCACGTGTCGGAACACCGCCTTCGACCAGCGCGATGTTCACCGTAAAGTCACCCCGGCGGTGAATGAATTCCTTGGTCCCGTCCAACGGATCAACAATAAGAAACGTATCGCCACTGGCATCATGTGTTGCGGATTGCTCTTCAGTGACCAGCATCACGTCGGGAAATGCCGCGCGCAAACCGGATGAAATGATCGCATCAGCCGCTTCATCCGCTGCGGTCACGGGGCTGTCATCCGACTTTGTTTTCACATCGAAATCGTCCTGACCGTAGATCTCCATGATCTTGTCGCCCGCTTCCAATGATAGCCTGCGCATCACACTCACCAGTTTTTCATAATCCACGCGGCAACTTCCTTTGGCTTTCATTTGATCAAGCGGTTCAGCCTCCTTATGCTGCCCAGATAACGGAACAGCAAGAATTCCGTGCAACGGTCAGGTTCATTCAAGGTCAGCAGTCAATGTTTCAATCCTCAAGAAAACCAAAAGGCGGCCTGTCATCGGCGTTTTCTATCGCTGAATTAGTGTATCATTCAGTCGTGCGCAGCGTGCGCAAGCAGCACAACAACGCCTTTGTCGCAATTGCCATGAACATCATGCAAACAGTGCTGTTTCTTGCTGCATTCTATTTGATGTTTTCCATTCTGGGGATGCGGGGCGCGGCCGTTCGGGGTGATTTCCTGATCTATCTCATGACCGGGATTTTCCTGTACCTCACCCACATCAAGGCGATGGGCGCCGTGATGGGATCCGAAGGGCCTGCCAGCCCGATGATGCAGCACGCGCCGATGAATACGATCATTGCCATTCTGTCCTCGGCTGTAGGGGCGCTTTATATTCAGGTACTTTCGCTGGTCATCGTTCTGTTTGCCTATCACGTTGCTTGGACGCCGATTGAGATCGAACAGCCTGTCGAAGCTTTTGGCATGTTGGTTCTGTCGTGGTTCACAGGCTGCGCACTTGGCCTTGTTATGCTGGCGATGAAGCCTTGGTTTCCCTCTATCGTGGCGCTGATCGCGATGGTGTATCAGCGGGCTAACATGCTGGCCTCTGGCAAGATGTTCGTGGCCAACACCCTGCCCAGCTACATGCTTGCCATGTTTGACTGGAACCCCTTGTTTCACATCATTGATCAGGCGCGCGGATTTGCCTTCATCAACTACAATCCGCGCTATTCAAACTGGGAATATGCATTCTGGGTCTCTGTCGTGTGCATCATGATTGGCCTGATGGGTGAATTCTATACCCGCAAACATGCATCGCTCAGCTGGGAGGCGCGTCGGTGATTACATCGCTGATTTTGGGGACGACCGCTTGGCGGTAACGTCTGCCGTGTCCGCAACACCAGTGTCTGTTTTCCTTGCTTTCAAGCAGTTCTGGCCTTTAGGCTAGCGTTTTAACATCGTTCGATTGGGTTGTTACCAATGGTCGACGTTCTGAATGACGTTTCAACGGACATTGATGCACGTTGCAAGAAATTCATCAGCGGCCTCGAACGCCGGTGCGCAAAGCTTCATGTTGAAACCAAGCAACTTATCGAGAAGCAACAGGCAAGCGGTGGACTGCGGGCCAAGGCAAATGCGTTTCCGTCAGGTTTGAAGGTCAGGATTTCCCCCAATCAGAAGGCCAACTTTCGCACCCCCAAGCAGCAAGCCGATAGCCTGACCAAAAGATCAAAAACCTGTTGGAGCGCGCACATGTCGGACAAAGCGCGCCACATCAACATAAAATCCGATGATGTGAAAGGATGGCAGGCCGGGCTGTCGGGTTTTACCGCAGACAAATGGCATAAGGAACTCTTCAAAGGCGTTTTTGTTATGGCCATGAAAGATGCCGGCTTGGTGAATTGGCTGGATAAACCAGCTTGGGGTGAAGGAGACGAGTTTCACCTTCAACTGGAAGGTGCTTACAAGAGAACAGCGATCGCCAAGAAGCGAGAGTTAGCCTGCGTAGAGGAATACCTGCGTTTGACGCGGAAAAAGGGCAAAAAGAAAAACGTCGATTTCGAGAAAAAGCCCAGACACCAGAAGCTGCTCAAGAAAGCTTCGAAGAATACTGGCATTAAGCTGGATTGAACACAGTGACCCTGGGATCGAAACAAGGTTCAAGGTTCTAGTCCACCACCCGAAGCGTCAGATTAATCCGTCCGCCCTTCGGCAACAAAGATGATGACCCTCCCCTGATCCGGTCAACACCGTGGTACGTCAGACGTGCGTCACCACCCATCACCACCACATCCCCGGATTGCAGCCAAATCGATTCCGTCTTGCCTCCGCGGGTTCTGTTCCCGATCCGGAAAAGCGCATCGTCACCCAAAGAGATCGAGACCACCGGACATTTAAAATCTGCTTCGTCCTTGTCTTGATGCATCCCCATTTTTGCGTCCGGAGCATAATAGTTGATAAGACAGCATTCAGGCTGGCGCGACAGGCTGGTCACGCTCTCCCAGATTGCCAACACTTTGGCAGGGATGTCCGGCCACGGATGCCCGCTGGGATGTGCAGGTATATAGCGGTAGCCAGATTTGTCAGAAAACCAGCCATAGCTTCCGGCGGCTGTCATCCGCACGGACATCGGTTTGCCGTAAGGCGTGTCTGGCTGAAAAAGAGGGGCTACCAGAACCACGTCGCGCACCACCGCCACCAGTTCGTCCTGAGCCTCGGACGACAGAAATCCCTTGTGAATTTCAAAGCCGCGCACGTTCAGTAGCGTCATATTTCCCCCGTTTCGCCGCGATTAGGAAAAAATCCATGCAGATTCCCTGATTCAACCCCGCAGCGGTGGTTGCGGGCTTCAACCCTGCTCCTTATATACCCTCCGAACTGCTGGAAGCATCCCGCTTTCAGCGTCCACAGATCGGGGCAAGGGTGCCGTAACGGGCCTGCGCCTCGTGTCATCGCCTTGAGTAACATGAGGGATCAAAAACATGTCAAAAGTCATCGGTATTGACCTTGGTACTACAAACAGCTGCGTCGCCATCATGGACGGCAGCCAGCCCCGCGTCATTGAGAACGCAGAGGGCGCGCGCACAACCCCATCCATCGTCGCCTTTACGGACGACGAGCGTCTGGTGGGTCAGCCTGCAAAGCGTCAGGCAGTTACAAACCCGGACAACACAATCTTTGGCGTCAAGCGCCTGATCGGTCGTCGTAATGACGACGCGGATCTTGCGAAAGACAAAAAGAACCTTCCCTTTTCCGTCATCGACGGCGGCAACGGCGATGCATGGGTCGAGGCAAAGGGCGAAAAATACTCCCCATCCCAGATTTCCGCTTTCATCCTCGGCAAGATGAAAGAAACCGCTGAATCCTACCTCGGCGAAGAAGTCACACAAGCGGTCATCACCGTTCCTGCCTATTTCAACGACGCGCAGCGTCAGGCGACCAAAGACGCAGGCAAGATTGCCGGTCTTGAGGTGCTTCGCATCATCAACGAACCAACCGCCGCTGCACTTGCCTATGGTCTCGACAAAGAGAACACGCAAACCATCGCGGTCTATGACCTTGGCGGTGGCACATTCGACGTGACCATCCTTGAGATCGACGATGGCCTGTTTGAGGTGAAATCCACCAACGGTGACACATTCCTAGGTGGTGAAGACTTTGACATGCGCATCGTCAACTACCTCGCGGATGAGTTCAAGAAAGAGCACGGCGTCGATCTGACAAAGGACAAGATGGCGCTGCAGCGTCTGAAAGAAGCGGCCGAAAAAGCCAAGATCGAACTCAGCTCTTCCAGCCAGACCGAGATCAACCAGCCGTTCATCTCGATGGGCAAAGACGGCTCGCCGCTGCACATGGTCATGAAGCTGACCCGCGCCAAGCTGGAAAGCCTTGTGGGTGATCTGATCAAAGCGTCCATGAAGCCTTGCAAGGACGCGCTGAAAGACGCGGGTCTGTCCGCATCCGACATCGACGAAGTCGTTCTGGTCGGTGGTATGACCCGCATGCCAAAGGTCATCGAAGAGGTGACAAAGTTCTTCGGCAAAGAACCCCACAAGGGTGTGAATCCTGACGAGGTTGTGGCCCTTGGTGCCGCCATTCAGGCCGGTGTTCTGCAGGGTGACGTCAAAGACGTGGTTCTGCTGGACGTGACCCCACTGTCACTGGGTATCGAAACGCTGGGTGGTGTGTTCACCCGTCTGATCGACCGCAACACCACGATCCCGACGAAGAAATCTCAGGTCTTCTCGACCGCCGAGGATAACCAGAACGCCGTGACGATCCGGGTTTTCCAGGGTGAGCGTGAGATGGCAGCCGACAACAAGATCCTCGGTGCTTTCAACCTCGAGAACATCCCGCCTGCGCCACGCGGCATGCCACAGATCGAAGTGACCTTCGACATCGACGCCAACGGCATCGTGTCGGTGGGGGCCTTGGACAAGGGCACCGGCAAAGAACAGAAGATCACGATCCAGGCTTCTGGCGGTCTGTCCGACGAGGACATCGAAAAGATGGTCAAGGACGCCGAAGAGAACGCGGAAGCCGACAAGGAACGCCGCGAGCTGGTCGATGCCAAGAACCAGGCGGAAAGCCTCATCCACTCGACCGAAAAGTCGCTGGAAGAGCATTCCGACAAGGTCGACCCAACCACCGTCGAAGCCATCGAGCTGGCGATTGCCGCGCTCAAGGATGAGCTTGAGACCGAGGAAGCTGGCAAGATCAAAGCGGGTATCCAGAACGTCACTGAGGCGGCCATGAAGCTGGGCGAAGCGATCTACAAGTCCGCGCAGGAAGAAAGCGACGACGACGTTGCCGCAGCGGCGGACGAAGCGGGCGGACCTGCGGATGATGACATCGTCGATGCCGAGTTCGAAGACCTCGACGACGACAAGCGCGCGTCATAAGTTGCGCTAGCTGAACCACTGAGTGGGCCGGTCCGAACTGACGGGCCGGCCCTTCACGTTCCAGCAAAAGGATATATTCCATGGCAAAACGTGATTATTACGAGGTGCTTGGCGTCGCCAAAGGAGCGTCCGCGGATGAGATCAAGAAAGGCTTTCGTACAAAGGCGAAAGAGCTGCATCCCGACCGCAACAAGGACAATCCAAACGCCGAAGCGCAGTTCAAGGAAGCCAACGAAGCCTACGAAGTTCTGAAAGACGCGGACAAGAAAGCAGCTTATGACCGATATGGCCACGCTGCATTCGAAGGCGGCATGGGTGGCGGTGGTCGTCCCGGTGGTGGCTTTGGCGGCGGTCAGGGCGACTTTGGCTCGGCATTTTCGGACGTCTTTGACGACCTCTTTGGTGATTTCATGGGCCAGCGCGGGGGTGGCGGCGGGCGCCGTGCCGCACGCGGGGCCGACCTGCGGTATAACCTGCGTGTGACACTGGAAGACGCGTTCTCAGGTCTTCAGAAATCCATCAACGTGCCAACCTCTGTCCAGTGCGAAAGTTGTTCAGGCTCTGGCGCGGAAGGCGGTGCCGAACCCACCACCTGCCCGACATGTTCCGGTATGGGCAAAGTACGCGCGCAACAGGGCTTCTTTACCGTCGAACGCACCTGCCCGACCTGTTCGGGCATGGGTCAGATCGTCAAGAACCCCTGCAAAACCTGCCGCGGTGCTGGCCGGACCGAGAAAGAGCGCAGCCTGAGCGTCAATATCCCTGCAGGGGTAGAGACCGGCACGCGTATCCGACTTGCAGGTGAAGGCGAGGCGGGCATGCGCGGCGGGCCGTCCGGCGATCTTTATATCTTCATCGACGTGGCCGAACACGAGCTCTTTGATCGTGACGGGCCGAACCTGTTCTGCCGTGTGCCCGTATCGATGAGCACGGCCGCGCTAGGCGGTAATATCGAAGTGCCGACAATAGACGGCGGACGCGGACGCGTGCAGATTCCCGCAGGCAGCCAATCGGGCCGTCAAATGCGTCTGCGCGGCAAGGGCATGCCCCCGCTGCGCGGTGGTGGCGTGGGCGACATGATCATTGAGCTGGCGGTTGAAACGCCCGTGAATCTGACATCACGGCAAAAAGAATTGCTGAAGGAATTCGAGGATCTGTCGTCCGAGAACAACCCTGAAAGCAAGAATTTCTTTTCCAGCGTCAAGTCCTTTTGGGACTCGATGAAGAGCTAAGGCAAGGGTGGGCAATACGCCCACCTGACGCTTTTTGCAGGACTGGTGACAGCACCAATGGGCGTACTGTCAAAACTGCCGTTCCAAATTAACGAATTTCTAACCATAACGCGGTCAGCTTGGCTGCATGACTGCCTTCAAAGAACAAATCCTTCCCTTTCTGCTGGACGAGGCCACCGTCGCTGAAACAGCCACGGGAAAGCAGCCTTCGTATATCAAGGATCACCGGCAACGCCTGCGGGCCCGTTTCATGGCGGGCGGGGCTGACGCCATGCCAGACTATGAACTCCTTGAACTGGTCCTTTTCCGTGCCATTCCACGCCGGGACGTGAAACCCCTGGCACGGGATCTGATGGACCGTTTTGGTGATTTCAATCGCGTCATCTCTGCCCCCGAAGCACGTCTGCGCGACATCAGCGGTGTCGGCGATGCCGTGGTGGTCGAGCTCAAAGTTATTGAGGCCGCAGCCCAACGCCTTGCCCGCGCCAAAGTCCTGCAACGCCATATCGTTTCAAGCTGGGACGCACTGATCGACTATTGTCACACGGCCATGGCACATCGCGAGACTGAACAGTTTCGCGTTCTTTATCTGGACCGCAAGAATGTCCTGATCGCGGACGAGGAACAGGGCAAGGGAACGGTTGATCATGTCCCGGTGTATCCGCGCGAGGTCGCCAAACGCGCGCTGGAACTGAACGCTTCGGCGCTTATCCTTGTTCATAATCATCCGTCTGGTGACCCAACCCCTTCCACCTCCGATATCGAGATGACGGAGCAGATCGCCAAAGCCTGCGATGCGCTGGGTCTGACGCTGCATGACCACCTGATCATCGGTAAATCGGCAGAACTGAGCTTTCGCTCAGAAGGCTATCTGTGAGAGGTGTATTATCGGACCCAGACCTCAACCCGTCGATTGGCCTGCCGTCCCCAACTGGTATCGTCGCATGCCATTGGCATCGCTTCTCCAAAGGCATCGACGCCCAGATCAACACGCTCAAGATTTGCTGTAACGGCTGCCGCCTCAACCGCGCGCTGCACTGCCTCTGCCCGCCGCAACGCAATATCCCGGTTCGGCTTGGCCGCCCCTTGCCCGTCGCTGAAGCCGACGAACAGCAACTGCCGGGCATCGTATTGCCCTTGCTCCAGCGACCGGGCCAGTTGCTGAACGTTGGAGCGGGACTGCGCATCCAGTCGAATTGACCCGGCCTCGAACCGGAACGACGTAGTCAGACGGGCCATTGGAGAAAGTGTGGCGTTCATACGCTGCAACTCTTCCAGCGATATCTCGGGCCCTGCCACGGTGATGGCGTTCGCAAATCGATTGCCCTGCTGTTCAATCGGGATTTCTTCGGGGGCCTGATCCACGAAACCCGCCCGCCGGATCACGTTCTGTGCGCCCGGGCCTCGCGTAAACGCCAGAAATTCCCGCGCAACACGGGGCAAGCGCCGCGCTGGAAAGTAAAGGAACATCGGGGCGGTCAGCGGATAGTCCTCAGTTTTGATTGTGCGCCGCGCGGCATCCAAAGAGAAACCGCAGGTGCCGCCAAGGGTAAGAACCTTTGTATTCCGCCGCTCTGCAAAACTGGTGATGCCCAACGCAAGCGTGTCCTTGGCGACCGCATCCGCGATATCTTCTGGCACGGCATGGCGGACCGCATCCTGAACCAATGACATCTTGGCCGGGGTCATCACCTGATCTTCGATCGCCTGCACCAGACCGCTTGACGCGACAGGCAAATGCAGCTCAATCGGCGCATCAGGGCCACCAAGGTCTTTCCAGTTTTTGATCCGCCCTGCAAAGACCTCGGCCAGTTTCAGCGGAGAGATGCTCTTGACCGGGTTCCCCGCCGCGACAACAGGGACCACAGCATCCAGTGCCAGAACGCGGCTGCGGTTGGGTCCCGTCAAATCACCGATGCCTGCATCGCGGGCATTGATGCGCTCTTGCGGGCGAATTTCGCGCAAGGCCATCACGATATCTGCCTCATCCGCCAGAAGATCGGCAAAGCCTTCATCCGTATTGCTGGCACGGAACCCGAAACGTGCGGCCAACTTGCCTGTGTCGTTGCGGGTCAACAAAAGCACAAACCGGGTCGGATCAACGTCTTGCCGCACCACGCTGTATCCATTGCGCTGCGCATACGCGTTGACCAGCGCCGGCATCAGCACGGCCCCCATCGTGGCCGAACCAGACATCTCAACTTCGGCGACGAAATCCTGCAGGTTGGGACATCCGGGGCCGACACAGGATACACCAGACCCATCGACAGTCAGTTCGCCAAAATCAGTCTGAACACGGTAGAATTCGCCGTTAAAGCCCAGCAGCGTGCCGCTCAGCTCAACCTTGCCATCGCGCGAGGACAGCGTGACGTCCTGTGCAATGGCACAAACGGCAGAAAACAGAAAAAGTGCGGCGAGAACCGCCGCACGTTTCAAGCTGATCATGTGACCTCGACGCTTGGGTTACTTACCCGCGACTTTCAGGTCTTGCAGCAGATTATTCAACACCAGAAAGCTGCCCTTGGCATCACAATCAGGCACAGCGAGGGTCAGATTCTGCGTCTTGATCTTGCCATCGGGCTGCATTTCCAGCGATTGCGCTTCAATCTCCAGACCACAATTGGCTTCAGTCACTTCCGTCTCGACTGACAGCGCGATGTTCCCGCCCCGACCGTTCGTCGCCTTTGGAAAGCTGTAGACCTCTGCTAGCAGGGGTTCGGGCGCGCGGGTGTCACCATGGCGCGTCAGGACACCTTGTTCGCCGGACACAGCTGCCGCGATATCGCCAGGTTTTTCTTCCCAGATGTGCCCCTCAGAGCCATACTCAGCCCCGAATTCCCGCGCATGGATCTGGAAACCGGTGTTCCCTTTCCACTGCAAGACAGCGCGATCATAGTCTTCCAGTTCTTCAACCGTGGTCTGGACCACCGCGCCATCACCATTCGGGAAAGCGATAATGAAAACCGATTCCTCTGCCAGTGCCGGGATCTTGAGGTTGATCGTACCCGAGGCCGAGGTGGTCTCAGTGAAGATCATGCCGTTATGATGAATTGTGATCCGCTCATTCGGCATACAGGCGGCATCCATTGAAAGTTCAACCATCGCTGCGGCAACCGGGCGGGCGCTGGCAGTGATCTCGCAGGCCGGGTTCGGCCCGGCACTGGGCATTTCGGGTTCCGCCAGAACGCTTGCGGGGGCAGCAACCGTCATGATTTCCGCATCAGTATCCGGCAGGGCAATGCCGTTATCGAATTCCGCAGAGGTCAACGTGATCTCTTGCACGTCAAGCAAGGCGTTCTTAGCGCCCGCACCTTCAAGGACAGGCATCTCCGAGGCGGGGATCTCATCGATATTCTTGCCGTAATGCATCTGAGCTGTTTCAGATTTCTGCATCACAAAACCGATGCCAACTGCGCAGACCAATGCACCAGCAGCCGTAATAATCTCTTTAGAGCGCAACATGTCTCTGTCCCTTCAAACGGAATCGTTCGGGCAAGATCTCGCGCAAAATCAGGGCCGGGGTATGACCCTGATTTGAGTATATTTTGTCAAAAAGGGGGCAGGCGGCTAAAGTTAGGCCAATCGCCCGTGGCAGTGCTTGAACTTCTTGCCTGACCCGCATGGACACATCTCATTGCGTCCGGGATTGCCCCAAGTGCTTGGATCATCCTCGACAAAGCCTTCTGCGGCTTCTTCAGTCGGGCCGCCGGCAATCTGTTCACTCTGCGAGGCAGCCGCCGCCATGGCCGCCTGTTGCGCCCGCAGTTCTTCGATCATCGCGGCACGCTCTTCTTCGGTCATCGGCTGGATCTGGGCCAGCTTCTGGGTCACTTCCTGACGCAGACTGTCCAACATGCTTTCAAAGAGCTGGAAGGATTCGTTCTTGTACTCATTCAACGGGTCACGCTGGGCATACCCGCGGAACCCGACAACAGACCGCAGATGCTCTAGCGTCATCAGGTGATCGCGCCACTTGGTATCAATAGCCTGCAGCAACATCTGCTTTTCTATGTTGCGCATGTTTTCGTCGCCAAAGATTTCGGCCTTGTCGGCCATCATCTTGTCAGTCGCCTCGATCAGACGTTCGCGGATGACCTCGTCATCCACGCCTTCTTCCTCGCACCACTCAACAATGGGCAAGTTCATGTTCAGATGCTCAATCACCGCGTCATGAAAACCCTTTACATCCCACTGGTCGGCATAAGTCTTTGGTGGCATGTAGGTATCGATCAGATCATCAATCACCTGATGGCGCATATCGGTGGTGATTTCGTTCAGATCGTCCGCTTCCATGATGTCACGGCGCTGGCCAAAGATGACCTTGCGCTGTTCATTCATCACGTCGTCGAACTTCAGCAGCTGCTTACGAATGTCAAAGTTGCGCCCTTCGACCTTCGCCTGCGCGCGCTCCAGCGATTTGTTGACCCAAGGGTGTACAATCGCCTCGCCTTCCTTAAGGCCAAGCGTCGTCAGCACCTTCTCCAGCCGCTCAGAACCGAAGATGCGCATCAGGTCGTCTTCCAAAGACAGGAAGAAAGATGTGCGCCCCGGGTCACCCTGACGGCCCGAACGGCCGCGCAACTGGTTGTCGATACGGCGGCTTTCATGGCGCTCAGAGGCAAGGACGTACAGGCCGCCCGCCTCAATCACCTTCCGCTTTTCATCCGCATGCTCCGCCTCGATCCGCGCACGGACCTCGTTGGGATCCGCGTCGGGATCGGCAGTGATGGCTTCCAGCACCTTCATCTCAACGTTGCCGCCCAGCTGAATGTCGGTGCCGCGCCCGGCCATGTTGGTGGCGATGGTCACCGCGCCCAGTTTGCCAGCATCGGCGATGATCTGCGCTTCCTGTTCGTGATGGCGGGCATTCAGGACGTTGTGTTCGATCCCCTCAGCCTTGAGCATCTGGCTCAGTAATTCGGATTTTTCAATCGATGTCGTACCAATCAGGCAGGGCTGGCCCTTGGCGTGGGCCTCTTTCGCCTTTTCGATCATCGCCTTATATTTTTCGCCGACAGAACGATAGACGGCGTCGTCCTCATCAACACGGGCGATGGGCAGGTTGGTGGGGATTTCCACCACGCCAAGGCCGTAAATCTCGCCAAATTCCTCAGCCTCGGTCAGCGCGGTACCGGTCATGCCGGCCAGCTTGTCATAAAGGCGGAAGTAGTTCTGGAAGGTGACGGAGGCCAATGTCACATTCTCAGGCATGATCGACAGCCCTTCCTTGGCCTCGATTGCCTGGTGCAGACCGTCGGACAAACGGCGACCCTGCATCATGCGCCCCGTGAATTCGTCGATCAGCATGATCTCACCGTCGCGAACGATGTAATCCTTATCCTTCATGAACAGCTTGTGCGCACGCAGACCCTGATTGACGTGGTGCACGATGGTCGTGCTTTCCGGATCATAGAGCGACTGCCCCTCTTCCATCAGGCCATGCTGATGCAGCAGTTCTTCAAGGAACTCGTTGCCTTCATCGGTAAAGGTCACATTGCGTGATTTTTCGTCCAGCTCGTAATGCTCCTCACGCAGTTCGGGTATCAGCTTGTCGATGGTGACATACATCTCGGAGCGGTCCTGCGCGGGGCCGGAGATAATGAGCGGCGTGCGCGCCTCGTCGATCAGGATGCTGTCGACCTCGTCCACGATGGCGTAGTTGTGATGTTTCTGCAGAATCTCATCCAGGTTCGACTTCATGTTGTCGCGCAGATAGTCAAAGCCCAGCTCGTTGTTCGTGGCGTAGGTGATGTCACAATCATAGGCCGCGCGCTTTTCCTCGGTGCTTTGCCCGGAAATCGCGGCACCCGTGGTCAACCCAAGCGCGGAAAACACCTTGCCCATCCAGTCGGCGTCACGCCGCACCAGATATTCGTTGACGGTGACCACGTGCACACTCTTGCCGGTCAACGCATTCAGGTAGGCCGCTAGCGCAGCCGTCAGGGTCTTGCCCTCGCCTGTTTTTTGTTCCGAGATATTACCCTGATGCAGGAAAACCGCCGCCATAAGCTGCGTATCAAATGCCCGCAGCCCCAGTGTCCGGCGTGCCGCCTCGCGGCAGTTGGCAAAGGCCTCGGGCAACAGATCATCAAGGCTCTCGCCAGACATGGCACGCTTGGCCAATTCCTCTGTCTTGTCCTTCAGGCCGTCGTCGCTCAGTTTTTCAAACTCAGGCTCAAGCGCATTGATCTGCTCAACCAGCGGCCGCACAGCCTTGATCTTGCGATCGTTTGGCGTGCCAAAGACCTTTTTGGCGATTGTTCCGATACCCAGCATGCGTTCTCCAGCCGACGTTGTGATTGTGTGCGCTCATCTGCTTGCCCAGCGCGGGTTCAGCCCATAGATAGATGGGTGAACATGGCCTTTGCGTGCGCCCTTTAGGGCGATGTAAGGGCCGCACCAAACGCTGTCAATGTAGCAGCCCCAAGACGGGCCAACAGGTAGGACATTCCATGCAAAAACCCCTCACATTCCTTGCCAGCGCGGCATTGAGCCTGACATTGGCCCTGCCTGTCGCTGCACAGGACGAACCCGGCCTTGAAACTGTTGTCGCAACGGTCAATGGCACCGACATTACGTTGGGCCACATGATTGTCGCACGCGCCAGCTTGCCTGAGCAGTATCAGCAGCTGCCAGACGAGATTTTGTTCAAGGGGATCTTGGACCAGCTGGTACAACAGACAGCACTTGCGGCGACCCTTGACGGTGATCTGCCACCCCGCGTAACCCTGTCGCTTGAGAACGAGACGCGCTCCCTTACCGCGGCTGAGGTCATCGAAGGGGTGATGTCCAACCCCTTGGACGAGGATGCCGTCAAAGCCGCCTACGAAGAACAGTATGCGTCTCAGGAACAGGGTGATGAGTATAACGCCTCACACATCTTGGTAGAGACCGAGGAAGAAGCGTTGGCCATCAAGGAAGAGCTGGATAACGGCGCTGACTTTGCCGAGATGGCGCGTGAAAAATCGACCGGTCCCTCCGGTCCCAGCGGCGGTTCGCTGGGATGGTTCGGCAAAGGCATGATGGTTCCGACGTTCGAGGCCGCAGTGGTTGAGATGGAAGCAGGTGCCGTGTCCGACCCAGTGCAGACACAGTTCGGCTGGCATGTGATCAAGCTGAACGAGACACGAAAGTCCGAGGCACCCTCGCTTGAATCGGTACGTGAAGAGCTTGAGCTTCAGGTGCGCCAGACCCGTGTGCAGGAACACATCGAAACCGTGACCGAAGCGGCGGACGTGGACCGCAGCGCATCCGAAGGGCTTGATCCCTCGGTTTTGAAAAATCTTGAGTGGCTGGAGTAAGAACCGTTGGGCAAAATTACAAAGGTTTCGCCACTTGCACCTCTATCCTTTCCAGATCTTCCCGTAATCGACGGCGTGGCTTTTGCAACGGCTGCCGCGGGCGTAAAGTATCAGGGTCGCACTGACGTTATGCTGGCCGAACTGGCGCCTGGCACCACAATCGCCGGGGTTTTCACCCGCTCAAAAACGCGTGCGGCGCCTGTTCTGGATTGTCAGTCAAAGATCGGCGGTGCGTCTAACGCCGGTGCCGCTATTCTGGTCAACTCCGGCAATGCCAATGCCTTCACCGGCCGCAACGGGGTCGAGGCGGTCGAGGCGATTACAAGCGCCGTTGCGCAGACCTGTGGTGTTCCTCAATCACGCGTCTTCACGTCATCAACCGGGGTGATTGGTGAACCGCTCCCCCATGATCGGGTGACTGCCGCGATAGGTGATCTGAAATCCAAATTGAACCCGAATGGCATAGCAGCAGCAGCCAAGGCCATCATGACGACCGATACCTTCCCCAAGGGCGCTTCGGCAAAGGTAGAGATCGACGGCAAGACAGTGTCGATTGCCGGGATCGCCAAGGGATCGGGCATGATCGCGCCCGATATGGCGACGATGCTGGTCTATATTTTCACTGATGCCAAAGTGGAGCAGACCGCGCTTCAGGCAATGGTCTCGGATCATACGGATAAGACTTTCAACTGTATTACTGTGGACAGCGATACTTCGACATCTGACAGCCTGATCCTTGCGGCAACGGGCGCATCTGGCATCGATGCGACCGAAAGCAAATCGTTCAGCGATGCATTACAAGGCGTCATGCTGGACCTTGCCCATCAGGTTGTCCGCGACGGCGAAGGTGCCACAAAGTTCGTAGAAATCGATGTAACAGGTGCGGCGACAGACGCAGACGCCAAGATACACGCAATGGCAATCGCCAATTCACCACTGATCAAGACCGCCATTGCAGGCGAAGATCCGAATTGGGGCCGTGTGGTCATGGCCATCGGAAAATCCGGTGCGGCGGCCGACCGCGACCGCCTGTCGATTCGTTTTGGCGACATCCAGGTTGCCAAGGATGGATGGCGTGATCCGGGCTATTCCGAAGAGTCTGCCGCCGCTCACATGAAGGGCGAGAATATTAAAATCGGTGTCGATCTGGGTCTTGGAGAGGGTCATGCAACAGTTTGGACCTGCGATCTGACCCACGGATACATCGAGATTAATGCAGACTACCGGTCATGACACGTTTGATCGGGCTTTGCGCATGAAAACTGTTCTTGTTTCCGCTGTCGCCCTCATCGACGTGGATGGGCGCGTCCTGTTGGCCCAACGCCCTGAAGGCAAGTCGATGGCAGGACTCTGGGAATTCCCGGGGGGCAAAGTCGAAAAGGGCGAAACGCCAGAAGCTGCGCTGATCCGGGAACTTGAAGAAGAGCTTGGTATCAATACCTGGGCGTCATGCCTGGCCCCGCTGACATTCGCGAGCCATCCCTACGATGATTTTCATCTGCTGATGCCACTTTTCGCCTGTCGCAAGTGGGAAGGGACCCCGATGAGCCGAGAGAATCAGGCGTTGAAATGGGTCCGCGCTCGTGAATTACGCGACTATCCCATGCCTGCAGCCGATATTCCGCTCATCCCGATTCTGCGCGATTGGCTCTAAATTCTCATTCCGCATAAATTTTGGGTGGGTTCTCGCTTATCGGGAAACAATACGCTGGAAGATTAATCAATTGTTTATTATGTTACTCGTGCTGTCTTGGGGGAGAGAGAACATGCTACGTACAATTACGCTTGGCTCTTGTGTGTCGGTTCAGGGTATTTTCGTCAAAGACCTGTCAGACGGTCGTATTGCCGTAAAGGTGGACGAGACGATCTATGCCGGGATACCAGTTAGCCGGAAGAACTAAGACCGCATTCGGTCAACGACCTTAGCAAACTAGGGCCTGTGGACATTCAGGATTCCCATTTGGCCTGATTTTTGATTCAAACTTCCAAAATGGAGGTTTGTATGAACGATCAGCGGTTTGTGGTGTCGGACGTATTGTGGCAACGGCTTGAACCGCATCTTCCGGGAAAGGTAAGCGATGCCGGAGCCTCGGCGAAGGACAATCGCCTGTTTCTGGAAGCGGTCTTTTCGCGGGTGCGCACCGGGTCGCCGTGGCGCGACCTGCTGCCCACCTTGGGCAATTGGAACAGCCAGTTCCGGCGGTTTCGTCGGTGGGCCAAGTCCGGCGTATTCGAGAGTCTTTTCAATGCTATGAGCAGTGATCCCGACCTCGAATATGCGCTCATTGACGGGACCATCGTTCAGGTCCATCAGAAGGCAACCGGCGCAAAAGGGGGACTCAGGCTCAGGCCATTGGGCGCTCGCGTGGCGGGCTAACGACCAAGATCGTTGCATTGGTGGATGCGCTCGGTAATCTGGTGCGCTTTCTGCTGCTGCCGGGACAAGCGCATGATATGAAAGGTGTCGCGCCGTTGATCAGGGGTGTTTCTTTTGATGCGCTGCTCGCGGACAAGGCGTTTGATGCGGACTGGTTATTACAAAACCTCGACGAGCGCGGCGCAACCGCCGTTATCCCGCCCAAAGCCAACCGCAAAATCCAGCGCGATTATGACACTGAGGTCTACAAGTGGCGACATCTGGTGGAGAACTACTTCGCAAAGATCAAAGAGTTCAGAGGGATAGCCACAAGATACGACAAAACGGACTGTAGCTACACCGCTTCCTGGAACTTGGCAGCGACCCTCGTCGCATCAAGATGATTGTCCACAGGCCCTAAGGGACGATACGAAAAAAGGGGCTGCATGATATGCAGCCCCTTTTTCTTGTTTCTTTATCCAAAGGATCAGGTCAGCGTACGCTCGACCTCTTCCCGCTCAAAGATTTCGATCACGTCATCAGGACGAATATCGTCATAATTCTCGAACGCCATGCCGCATTCCTGACCAGACTGAACCTCGGCCACTTCATCTTTGAAGCGCTTCAGTGTCTTAAGCGTGCCTTCGTGGATCACCACGTTGTCACGCAGCAGGCGCACACCGGCGGAACGACGGGCAACACCTTCGGTGACCAGACACCCGGCAACCTTGCCGACGCCTGTGACCTTGAAGACCTCTTTGATCGTTGCGTACCCGATAAAGGTTTCTTTGATCTCAGCGCTCAGCAGACCAGAGGCCGCAGCTTTCACATCGTCGACCAGATCGTAGATCACCGAATAGTACCGGATCTCCACACCCTTCTGGTTCGCCGTGTTCCGCGCGGATGCGTTGGCACGGACGTTAAAGCCCATGATTGGCGCACCAGACGCTTCGGCCAGACCCACGTCCGTTTCAGTGATCGCACCTACACCCGAGTGAAGGACACGCACGCGCACCTCGTCGTTGCCGATCTTTTCCATCGCCTGAACGATGGCTTCGGCAGAACCCTGCACATCGGCTTTGACCAGAATTGGCAGCTCTGACACGTCCTCATCCGCCTTGGCATTCGCCATCAGCTGTTCAAGGGTCGTTGCTGCACCGGCAGCCGCGCGCTTGTCCTTGGCGGCATTTGCCCGGTAATCTGCGATCTCGCGCGCCTGCGCCTCTGTATCGGTCACGTTCAGCACGTCGCCCGCTTCGGGTGTACCGTTCAGACCCAGAACCTCAACCGGCACGGATGGCCCGGCCTCTTTGACCCGATTACCCTGATCGTCGATCAGCGCACGGACCTTACCGTACTGTTCACCCACGACAAAAATATCGCCCTGATGCAGCGTGCCGTTCTGTACCAGAACAGTTGCAACAGGGCCGCGGCCCACATCAAGTTGCGCTTCGATAACCGCACCGACAGCGGCGCGATCAGGATTCGCCTTAAGCTCAAGGATCTCGGCCTGAAGCGCGATGGCCTCCAGCAGTTCATCCAGACCCTGACCGGTGATGGCCGAAACCTCGACGTCCTGCACATCGCCAGACATCTTCTCAACAACCACTTCGTGCTGAAGCAGGTCTGTCCGCACCTTGTCGGGGTTGGCGGCAGGCTTGTCGACCTTGTTGATTGCAACGATCATCGGCACCTTGGCCGCCTTGGCGTGGTTAATCGCCTCAATCGTCTGGGGCATCACGGCGTCATCCGCCGCGACCACCAGCACCACGATATCCGTGACCTGCGCGCCGCGTGACCGCATCGAGGTAAACGCTGCGTGGCCCGGTGTATCAAGGAACGTCAGAACGGCACCAGTGTCAGTCTTTACCTGATACGCACCAATGTGCTGGGTGATGCCACCGGCCTCACCCGCAACAACCTTGGCGTTTCGGATCGCATCCAGCAGCGACGTCTTACCGTGGTCAACGTGACCCATGATGGTGATGACTGGTGGACGCGACTGAAGCTCTTCGGGTTTGTCTTCGACCTCTTTAATCACATCCTCAACGTCCGCGTCAGAAACGCGCACAACCTTGTGACCAAACTCTTCGATGATCAGCTCAGCGGTATCCGCATCGATCGTTTCGTTCTGCGTCACCATCATCCCGTTTGTCATCAACGCTTTGACGACTTCGCCAACGCGCTCTGCCATACGGTTCGCCAATTCCGATACAACGATCGCTGGCGGCAGTTGCACTTCGCGAATGACCTTTTCGCGTTCTACAGCACCGCCCATCGCTTTCTGACGCGCACGCTCTTGCTTGCGCTTCATCGCGGCCATTGAGCGGTGACGCCCGCCCTCGCCACCGGATAGCGCCTGGTTGACGGTCAGCTTACCGGAGCGACGGCTGTCGGTGCCACGGTTCTTTTTGTTGGTCTCTTCGCGGTCCCGCTCTGTCTTGCGTGGGGCTGCGACCGGGGCCGCCTTGCTTGCAGTGGGTCGCGCGACAGCTGGTTCAACAGGAGCAGCCGCAGCTTGCGCTGCCGCTTCGGCTTCCCGCTTGGCGCGCTCTTCTTCCTCGGCCTTCGCCTTGAGGCTTTCTTCACGCTCGCGGTCGGCACGCTCTTTCTCTTCTTGTTCCGCACGGCGACGCTCGCGATCTTCGGCGCGTGCTTTCTCTTCTGCCTGGCGGGCCGCAGCTTCTTCGGTTTCACGGGCCTTGGCGGCCTGAACCGCCTTCAGGCGGCGCTCCATCTCAGCATCAGAGATGCCGGCAGGACGCTTGGACGGATCGCCAACAGGCTTTGATCCCGGTGCCGCAGGCTTGGCCGCACCCGCCTTGGGAACCACAACGCGCTTGCGCTTGGTTTCAACCACGACATTCTTGGTCCGCCCGTGGCTAAAGCTTTGCTTTACGTTGCTTGGCCGCGAGCCACGCAGACCCAATGTTTTTTTGCCGTCACTATCGCTCATGAAGCTCGTCTATCCTTTCGAACGGCCGTTGCCGCCCTCGTTTTTGCGCACGCCTTTAAGTCGTTGGGCTTCCTCTACAACACGCAGAGTGAGTCCACCAGAGGCGAGCGCCCCATGTATCACAGTTTGGCGTCCGAATGCCAAACCCAATTCATCCGCCGTCAGCCACCCGATGTAGCGGCCGTAATGCGGCGTGCTCAGTTTCGATTTCCCGCGTCCCGAGCCATCGCTGGCCTGTATCAGAACCTCGGCTTCTTCCGATTGCAGCCAGCTTTTGACTTTCTCATAGCCGGCGACGGCCTTGCCGCCCTTGCGCTGGAGCGAGATCAGGTCAACGACCCGCCGCGCCAGTTGTTTTTCCACCTCGTCAACCAGCCCCTCCCGCACGGTGACTTGGGTCTTGGCGGCGCGGCTGAAAAGTTTCTTTTTCACCGCCAGTTCAACCGCATCACGATCAGCTGCCACATACATGCCACGGCCCGGCAGTTTGCCAAGGATATCCGGGACGACCTGCCCGTCGGGGCCCACCACGAAACGGATCAACCCATACTTAGGTTGCACCTCACCCGTGGCAATGCACTTGCGTTCAGGACCGTCACTCCGGTCTTTCGAGACGCCACCGCGACCCATCAGGAGACCCCGAGGCCTGAGATCAGGCCTCGACCTCCTGTTCTTCTGTCTCGTCTTCTTCGGCTTCTTCCGCCTCAAGATCGGCAGGATCGACCCAACCCAGCATGACGCGGGCTGTCATGATCATGTCCTGTGCTTCCTCAAGGCTGATCCCGAATGGCTCAAGCGCACCATCGTCCTTCACGCGTTCCCCGTCGACCGTCGTCCAGCCACCGGCCAGTTCCCAGTCCGCACAGGTTGCAAAATCTTCGAGCGTTTTCACGTCGTCCTTTGCCAGCGCTTCAATCATTTGGGGTGTCAGACCCTCGAATTCAATAAGGCTGTCCTCGACACCCAAAGCACGGGCGTTATCAAGCGCCGCTTTGTTCTGCGCTTCCAGCACGTCACGCGCCCGCGCCTGAAGTTCGTTCGCGGTGTCCTCATCGACGCCGTCGATCACCAGCAGTTCGTCAACTTCGACGTAAGCGACTTCTTCGAGATTGGTAAATCCTTCGGCGACCAGAAGTTGCGCAAAGAATTCATCCAGATCCAGCGTATCCATGAACAGCTTGGTGCGCTGCTCGAACTCTGCCTGACGGCGGGCGCTTTCCTGCTCTTCGGTCATGATGTCGATATCAAGACCGGTCAGCTGGGAGGCCAGACGCACGTTCTGGCCACGACGACCAATAGCAAGTGAAAGCTGCTCTTCAGGAACAACCACTTCGATCTTGCCCGCTTCCTCGTCCAGAACAACCTTGCTGACCTCAGCGGGTTGCAATGCGTTCACAAGGAAGGTCGGCTGATCTTCGTTCCACGGGATGATGTCGATCTTTTCGCCCTGAAGCTCGTTCACAACCGCTTGCACACGAGAACCGCGCATACCCACACAGGCACCGACAGGATCGATTGAGTTGTCATAGGAAATCACGGCAATCTTGGCGCGCGAACCAGGGTCACGGGCCACAGCCTTGATCTCGATGATACCATCGTAAATTTCGGGCACTTCCATCTTGAAGAGCTCGGCCATGAACTCGGGCGCTGTGCGGCTCAGGAAGATCTGCGGCCCGCGCTGCTCGCGGCGCACGTCCTTGATGTAGACGCGAATACGGTCATTCGGACGATAGCTTTCGCGACCGATCTTCTCGTTCCGGCGCAGGATCGCCTCACCGGCGCCCACGTCGACGATAACGTTGCCGTACTCCTCGCGCTTGACCAGACCGTTGATGATCGTGCCTGCGCGGTCCTTGAATTCCTCGTACTGGCGATCACGCTCTGCTTCGCGGACCTTTTGCAGAATCACCTGCTTGGCGGACTGCGCAGCTATGCGGCCCATCTCAACGGGTGGTACTTCCTCAACCAATGTATCGCCGACCTTGGGGTCATCCAGATACTGCTTGGCCTGCTCAACGGTCATTTCCGCCTGGTAGTTCTCAAGCTCTTCATCCTCGACCACGGTGCGCACGCGGGTGAATGTCGCCTTACCGGTCTTGCGGTCGATCGACACACGAATGTCCATTTCCGCGCCATAGCGAGACTTTGCCGCACGGGCGAGCGATTCTTCCATCGCTTCGACCACCAGACCGGGGTCGATCATCTTTTCACGGGCAACAGCCTCGGCTGTTTGCAGCAGCTCAAGCTGGTTGGCAGATGTAATGGCCATTAGTTTTCTCCCTCAGCGGACCCTTCGGTCTCAATCTCATCAAACTGGGTTTCGTCAATCGCGCCCGACGCTTTGCGTTGGCGCAGCATTTCCTTGATCAGCTCATCGGTCAGCACCAGCTTGGCGTCCGACAACCAATCGAATTTCAAACCGATCGTGCCTTCTTCGACATTGATGAGCACTTCATCACCTTCGACACCGGCCAGTTCACCTTTAAACCGGCGGCGGCCGCCGACAAGTTCTTCGGTCTCAATCTTCGCTTCATAGCCTTCGAACATGTCGAAATCCTTGAGGCGCGTCAGCGGACGGTCAATGCCGGGGCTTGAAACTTCAAGCGTATATTCGTCCAGAATCGGATCCTCGACATCCAGCACCGCGCCCAGCGCCTGGTTGATCTGCGCCAGATCATCAACCTCGATCCCGCCTTCGGGCCTGTCGGCCATGATCTGAAGCGTCGACTGCTTGCCCGACATCAGACGCACGCGCACCAGTTCGAACCCCATATCCTCGATCACCGGTGTGATGATCTCGGCCATGCGGCGGTCAATGGCGGCTTTGGCAATCAGGTCGTTGGTCATGGGTTCCTACTGGATACGACTAGGCACAAAAAAACGGGCGCGCGGCCCGTTGCAAAGTTCGGTGGAGCGTTTGGTGTGGACCCGAACGCACCGCTGTTGAAAGCCATATACGTGTGGAAGACCGAATCTGCAAGGGGGTTCAGGCGAACCACCACCGTTCGGCCGCGCGCAGGTTATCTAAGGGTCGGACGTGGCTGACTTTTGCCGGTTGAAGAACGTCTGTTGAAATAGCCTGCATCGGATGCCGTGCATCAGGCATCACATTGATCTCTGTCAGCCCTGCAACACTCCGCGCATCGGTCACGTCCACAGCATCCACCAGATATTCGCCCAGCGCCTGACCGCGCACCGGTTCAGAGGAAATCGAAGTCAGTTCAACTTCGTCAAACCAACCGGCGCTGCCATCCTTGTAGTGCTGGGCAACCCGTGCGGTCAAAAGCCGCTGGCCCGGCGTAAAGCCGGTCACTTGATAAAGCCCGGTTCCAATTCCACCCTCAGGATCATGCGCCGGACGGATAATAAACTGAGGATCTGACAGCAACAGCGGCAGACCGGCGTTTGCAGTCTCCAGCATAATCTGAACACGATGCTGGCCCGTTGCCCTAACTTCGCCTTCCAGCGCGCCTTGCAGGCTCATCACCACATCCAACGCGGTCAACGGCATACCGTCATGGAAAGAAACGTCTGGCCGCAGATCAAAAGACCAGACCCGCGCGTCCTCGGACACCTGCCAGCCCGACGCCAGTTCAGGTCGCAGAGTGCCATCTGCAGCCACTTCGGTCAGCGTATCAAACACCATCCCCTGCCGCGCAACCTGCATGAAAAGACCATCGCCTTTTACCCAGGTATCCTGCCGTGTGCCGCCGGAAAGCGCGATGCGCAAACGGCCACCAGATTTGGGTGCGCCTGCAGCGGACACACCCGTCGCCGCCAGCAAAGCAGCGGCCGCAGCGCTAGAGAAAAGCGCACGTCTGTCCATCAGGGAGGCCCGCTTGCTCATACCTGCGCTCCGATCTTGTCCATCGCACGCACCAGCTCGGCGGAAATCCCCGGTTCGGACAGGGCATGGCCTGCGTTGCGCACCATCTTCAGTTCGCTCACGGGCCAGCGTTCGGCCAAGGCATAGGCGCTGGTAGGTGGGCAGATCATGTCATAGCGCCCCTGCACGATCACGCCGGGAATATGTTCGATACGCTTCATCTGAGCGAGGATCTGACCGTCAAACTCAAGAAACGCGCTATTTGTGAAATAATGGTTCTCAAGCCGCGAAAACGCCCGCGCATATTCTGCCGGTCCCTCGTGAGAACCCCCCGACGAATGAATTGACGCCAGCGCGTTTTCCCACGCGGCCCAGGCCCGGCCATAGCGCTGTTCCATTTGCAAATCACCGGAAAACAGCCGCCGATTATAGGCCTTGATCAGATCATCGCGCTCATCTTCGGGGATCAGCGACACAAACCGTTGCCACACCTCAGGCCAGAATTTCCCCGCGCCGCCACCATAAAACCAGTCCAACTCGGCCTTGGTCGCAAGAAAGACACCGCGCAGGACCAGATTGCGCACCGCGTCGGGATGAGTCTGCGCATAGATCAGCGACAGCGTCGCGCCCCACGAGCCACCAAAGACCACCCATGTGTCGATCCCAAGCTCCCGGCGAATCATTTCAATGTCTGCAACCAAATGCCACGTCGTGTTATCCGTTACACTTGCATGCGGTTTTGACCGTCCGCAGCCGCGCTGATCAAACAGGATCACGCGGTACTTCGACGGATCGAAATAACGCCGCATAGAGGGGCTGCACCCCCCGCCGGGCCCACCATGTAGCACCACAACCGGGATTCCGTCCGGGTTGCCACATTGCTCCATGTAGACCTGATGCCCCTGCCCCACGGCCAGCGTCCGCTGATCGAATGGGTCAATCGGCGGGTAAAGATACTGAACAGCACGTTTTTGGTCGGGAAACTTGTCCATCACTGCCCTATATACGCCTCAAGACATGAAGAACATAGGGAGCACGACATGCAAACGGCTCAATCAACAATCGACGCGGGCGAAATTGCTAAATTTGAGGCAATGGCGGCGGAATGGTGGAATCTGAACGGCAAGTTCAAGCCGTTGCATATGCTGAACCCCTGCCGGTTGGATTATATCACAAGCCAGATCGCCGGAGAGTATGACCGCGATCTGAAATCTGAAATGCCCTTCAAAGGGCTGCGCATTCTCGACATCGGCTGCGGTGGCGGACTGCTGGCTGAGCCAATGGCCCGGCTGGGCGCAGATGTAGTTGGCGCCGATGCGGCTGCCGGGAACATTCCTGTCGCCCAGGTCCATGCCGAACAATCCGGGCTTGAGATCGACTATCGCCACACCACCGCCGAAGACATGGCCGCAGCGGGTGAAAAGTTCGACGTCGTGTTGAACATGGAGGTTGTTGAGCATGTCGCCTCACCCATCGACTACCTGCGCGCCTGCCACGATTTGCTGAAGCCCGGTGGGTTGCACATCTGTTCGACCATCAACCGGAACCCTAAGTCTTACGCCATGGCGATTGTGGGCGCTGAACATATCATGCGCTGGCTGCCAAAGGGCACGCATGAATGGTCGAAATTCATCACCCCGGATGAGCTGTTTGACCTGATGCGCGAGGCAGGGCTGGAGCCGGTGGACCATAAGGGCTTTGTCTTCAACCCGATTTCATGGTCATGGAAACTGTCCGACCGGGACTTGAGCGTCAACTACGTGACCGCCAGCCTCAGACCTCAAGAAGCTTAACCAAGCTTCAGCCGGATCTCTCGGAGAATGGGAAGGGCAGCGCGCGCCTGCTCTTCCCCCAAATCCTCGACAACTTGATTGATCATGGGCGTAATCGCCGCGATCGCGGTATCGCGTGCCTGCAACCCTGCAGGACTGATCGCAACCATCTTGCGACGCGCATCATCCCAATCGGGGCGAATGTGTATGTACCCGGCCCATTCCAGCTTGTTGAGCGTGTTGGTCATCGCACCGCGCGTCACACCGAATTTTTCGGCCAACCGCGCAGGAGAGCTTTCGCCCTTCTGCCAGCCAAGATGATTCAGAACGGAAAAGTGTGAAATCTCCATGCCTTTGGGCAAAACCCGGCTTAGTCGTCCGCGCATTGCATGATCAGCCGCCAGCATTTCGCTGATCAGCAGGATGGCTAGTGTATTTCGATCTTCACTCATGCATCGCCTGACTGATGCCCCTCCTAAGGGTCGGAGAATTCGCGCGCGTTATCAAGGCTGGGCACCCGTTTGCGCGCTGCACCCACTTTTTCCATATCCAGATCAAACTTGTAAACGCCAGGCTCAGTGCCTGCATCAACAAGCACCTCACCCCAGGGCGCGACGACCAAGGAATGACCATATGTGTCGCGCGTTCTGTTCGTTTTGCTGGCATGCGTGCCGGTTTGCGCCGGTGCAATGACGAAGCAGCCCGATTCGATGGCCCTTGCACGCAGCAGCGCATGCCAATGGGCGGCACCTGTCACCGGCGAAAACGCCGCCGGTACGGTGAATACCTGCGCGCCTGCCTGTGCAAGCGCACGAAAAAGATGCGAGAACCGCAAGTCATAGCAAACCGTCATACCGATCTTGGCAAAATCGGCCTTGGCCAGAACCGCCTGTGTACCTGGACGATACCCTTCCGATTCGCGCCATGTCTCTGTCTCGCTGATCTGAACATCGAACATGTGGATCTTGTCGTACTTTGCAGCGATCTTACCGTCCGGGCCAATCAGGAAAGACCTGTTTGCGAAACGCCCGTCCGCATCGTTGGTTTTCAGCCCAAGCGATCCGATCAACAACCATACACCCGCCGACTTCGCTTCGGCACGCAAGGCGGCAAGCGTTATGTCATCGTCTTCGAACTGAAGCACATCCTGCTGATGGGTGCGGCTGGTGGAAATGCAATTCGTCACTTCCGGCGTCAGGACAAATTGCGCACCGTCTGCAACCGCTTGCCTGAACATGCCAAGGGTGACCGGCAGGTTCTCTGCCGGATCGTCCGTCACATTCAGCTGCAGGATGGCCGCCTGCATCATGCTGCCAGCAAAGCGTCGAGCTTGCCTGCACGCTCCAGCGCGTGAAGCTCATCACAGCCCCCGACATGGGTGTCCCCGATAAAGATCTGCGGCACCGTGCGCCCACCATTCGCGCGCTCAATCATCTCGGCCTTGCGGTCTGGCTCTGCCCAGACATCGACTTCTGAGAAGTCCACGCCCTTACTGTTCAGCAGGCGTTTCGCCGCATGGCAAAAGCCACAAAGGGGCGATGTGTAGATTTCGACAGGTTTCATGGCCCGGTCCTTTCAACAAATAGGTTGAAAGGTCATTTAGGCGTCTTTGGCCACCCGCGCCAGTGTCACAACGCATATCGGCCCTGACCCGGCCTCAAGGCAGGCGCGCGTGCACGCGGCAAGCGTTGCCCCGGATGTCATCACATCATCCACCAACAGGACCGGCCGCCCAATCAGCCGGTGTCGTCGTCGCGGGTGCACGCGGATGGCGTTTTTCACTGCTTGCACACGGTCTTCCCGGCCCAGTCCATCCAGGCTCCGCGTGCGTCTATACCGCTGTAGCAAATCAGGGCACATGGGCCGGTCCACCCGTGCCGCCAACACTTTGGCCAGCAGGGCAGACTGATTGTACCGCCGCTTGATCATCCTTTGCCAATGCAGTGGTACCGGCGCAATCAAGGTATTTGCCGTCACAAGATCCTTGACCGCTGTGGCCAGCCACAACCCGGCAGGCCGCGCAATTTCCTGTCGGTCGCCGTGCTTCAGCGCCAACACCAGTTTGCGCCCCGTATCACGATAAAGCATCGCTGACCGGCCTCGGTCCCAAGGGCGGGGCATTTGCAGGCAAGCGTCGCAATGCGGGGCGTCACCGCCATCCGCACCGGGCAGCGGTGTGCCACATGCATCGCATACCATACCGCCAATGAAGGCAGTATCCTTCCAACAACGCCCGCAAAGTCCGAAATCACCGTCCACTACCGACCCACAGGTCAGACAGCGAGCGGGATAAATCGCGTTCAACCCTGTTTGAAGTCCATGCAGTAACGCCATATGTGACCCGAATGACCCAACAACCGACCATGACTGACACCACGGCCCTTGCCCGGCACCGCGCCCGTGCGCGCGAAGACGCGTTGTTTTTGCACATGGCCGCTGCCGATGAGATTGAAGATCGTATGGGTATGGTTAACAAGTCGTTTACCTCGACTGCGGTTGTCACGGGTTTTCCTGATTTCTGGGGCGCGCGGTTCCCGGCTGCCACGATTGTCGCAGACGCCGATACCCTCACGCTCGCTCAAAATCAGCACGATGTCGTCCTTCATGTGATGTCCCTGCACTGGACCAATGATCCCATTGGCCAATTGATCCAATGCCGCCGTGCCCTGAAACCCGATGGCCTGTTGCTGACGGCTTCCTTTGGCGGGCAAACCCTCCACGAGCTGCGTGCCTGCCTTGGTCAGGCCGAAGTCGAGGTAACAGGCGGCCTGTCCCCCCGCATTGCCCCGATGGGAGAACTGCGTGACATGGGCGGCCTGCTGCAACGCGCAGGTCTGGCGTTGCCCGTCGCCGATGCCTTGCCACTGACCGTTGAATACAAGGATGCCTGGGCGCTCATGCACGACCTGCGCGCCATGGGGGAAACAAACGCGCTGGCCCAGCGCCTGCGCCAACCATCAAAGCGCGCGGTGTTCGAACGCGCCACTGACCTCTACCAGAACCACTTTGCAACCGCTCAAGGGCGCATCACCGCGACCTTCGAGCTGATCTTTCTGACCGGCTGGGCACCCGATGAAAACCAGCCCAAACCCCTGCGCCCCGGATCGGCGCAGCAGCGTCTGGCGGATGCCCTTGGGGCAACTGAGACAAAACTGCCCAATTGACCATCGCCAAAAACCCCCTATCTGAGGCCGACGTAATTGTCTAAGGACCGAAGGCATGGATTTATCTAAGGACCACAAAATGCAAGCCGCGCGCCCTGCACACGCAAACGAGGACCATCCGGTCGTTCCAAAACAACGTGTTGGCGTGCTGATCGCGAACCTTGGTACGCCTGATAATTATGACTATTGGTCCATGCGCCGTTATCTGGGTGAATTCCTGTCGGACCGTCGGGTCATCGACTATTCTCCATGGCTCTGGCAGCCACTCTTGCAATTGATCATTCTGACAAAGCGTCCTTTCACGTCTGGTGCGGCGTATAAGTCCATTTGGAACGAGGAACAGGGCGAAAGCCCCCTGATGACGATCACCAAGGCACAAACAGCCAAGATCAAGACCGCGATGAAAGAGCGTTACGGCGATGACGTGATGGTCGACTTCTGCATGCGCTACGGAAACCCCTCAACCAAGTCCAAGGTTGAGGCGATGACGAAAGCTGGCTGTTCAAAGATCCTGTTCTTCCCACTTTATCCGCATTACGCTGGCGCGACTTCGGCAACCGCTTGCGACGCATTCTTTGCTGCCTTGGGTAAGGAAAAGTGGCAACCCATCGCCCGTGTCGTGCCACCATACTTTGACCGTCCCGATTATATCGAGGCGCTCGCGCAATCCATCGAACGCGCCTATGCAGCAGCAGAGAAACGTCCAGATATCCTGATCTGCTCTTATCACGGTGTGCCAATCCGCTATCTGATGGAAGGTGACCCCTATCACTGCCAGTGCCAGAAAACGACGCGCCTGCTTAAGGAACGGCTTGGCTGGAAAGACACCGAAATCATGACGACCTTCCAGTCGAAATTCGGACCCGAAGAATGGCTTCAGCCCTACACCGTCGAAGAAGTCGCGCGTCAGGCTGAGGCCGGAAACAAGAACATCGCCGTTTGCGCACCCGCGTTTTCAGCTGATTGCATCGAAACGCTTGAAGAGATCAATGAAGAGATCAAGGAAAGCTTTGAAGAGGCGGGCGGTGAACATTTCACTTACATCCCATGCCTCAATGACGACGATATGCACATCAAGGCGCTGTCCAACACGATCGAAGAGAACCTGAAGGGCTGGCTGGACTAAACCAGCCAACCCAAGCGTCTGGAACAGGCGCTATTCAGGTCAGATACTTGCGAAAATGCGCAATCGTCCGATCCCATGACAACTTGGCCATGTCCTCGTCATAGCGTGGCGTGCTGTCGTTATGGAAACCGTGGTTGGCCCCTTCGTAGATGTAGGCCTCATACGTCTTCCCATGCTCTTTCAGCGCAGCCTCATACGCAGGCCAGCCCGCATTGATACGTTCATCAAGTTCCCCGTAATGCAAAAGCAGTGGTGCCTGAATTTTTGGTACATCTTCCACTGCCGCCTGTCGTCCATAATAGGGGACAGCCGCCTTTAGCTCAGGATATGCAACGGCGGCCGCGTTCGACACGCCCCCGCCATAGCAGAAACCGGTAATACCCACGTTCCCCGTCGATCCCTCGTGCGTCATCAGAAACTCGATTGCAGCGAAAAAGTCATTCATCAGCTTTTCCGGATCAACCGTCTTTTGCAGCGCACGACCTTCGGTGTCATTGCCTGGATACCCACCGACAGAGGTCAGGCCATCAGGCGCCAGCGCCATGAAACCGTCCTTGGCGAGACGCCTTGCAACATCTTCGATATAGGGATTCAATCCGCGGTTCTCGTGCACCACGACAACGGAGGGCAATTTGCCTTGGGCATTTGCCGGACGCACCATATATCCCCGCACTTCACCGTGACCGTTGGGCGAAGGATAGGAAATGTATTCAGGTACGATGTCCGGATCGTTGAAAGATACTTGCTCCGCCAGAGCATAATTTGGTGACATCATGCCCAAAATTGCAGTTGCGGTCAGACCAGCAACGGCAAACTTGGCCGCCCCATCCAGAAACTGACGTTTCGTGATCATGCCATGGGCGTAGAAATCATAAAGCTCCAGAAGTTTTGGATCGAAATCTTTTGCGGTAAGCCGTTTCATCACGCTGCCTCCCTGTTGCAAGTGTTCGCTTTGGGAAGATAGCACAGATGAGGAAAGACACGTTGGACTTTTGACAACACACTTTCTGATGGGACAGTCGCGGCCAATACATTCTCGGCAGGCTGCCAAACGAAAAAAGGCGGTGCCAAAGCACCGCCTTCTTTATTTCAGTTGTTGTTCCGAATTAGTCGGAAGCAACAGCCGCAGCAACCACAGCCAACAGGATCAGCGGGATCAGGATGCCGGAAGAAGAACCGGTTGCTTCTTCAACGATCACTGGTGCTTCGATGACTGGGTCTGCGAGAGAGCCAGCGTATGCGGTCGATGCAGCAGCCGTCAGAGCAGCGGCGAGAACGAGTTTTTTCATAGTAATAACCTCCAGAATAGGCGTGCAACGCAAATTTGCGCGCACGCGCCCAAGACTTACCTCGTAACACTTTGTAAACAGCATAACTGTTGGAATGCAAACCCGGATTTCGCTGCTGCATCGCAGAACCGTCGAAATGTCGTCAAATAAGCAACACTTGTGTGCCCACTTTGGCCATCTCGTAAAGCTCTTCAATATGCTCATTATAAAGGCCAATACAGCCGTTTGACGATTTACGCCCAATCTTGCGTGTATCGTGCGTGCCGTGAATGCGGTAGTACGTCCAGCTCAGGTGCAGGGACCGCGTACCAAGGGGGTTATCAGGCCCCGGTCCGATATAGTCCGGCCATTCCGGATTCCGCTGCAACATCGACGGCGTCGGTCTCCAAGAGGGTTCCGGATCCTTGAGAATCACGCGTGTACGACCCCGACGGGTAAGGTCATCCGTCAGCGGCACACTCGATGGATAAAGCTTGTAGATGCTCTGGTCTTCCGACCAGTAGTGCACCGCGCGGCTGTCGATATCGACCAAAATCGCGCCATTCTGCGTGTTATCGAAATATGGCTGCCAATCAAGCGTCCGGAAGCTTGAGATATTGCGGCGCACGGTTTCCGTCAGATCACGTTCCACCTGAGTTGTAGCAGCTGAGTTCACAGAACCAGTGTTTTGAGCAAGTGCCGGCGTGGCCAGCATTGCCGCGCTGCCAGCCAAGAAGCTGCGGCGACTTGTGATTTTCGATTTGTTGTCAGACATTTTCAGTCTCCATCATGTTCGGTTTCCCGATATCGAGTGAATATATTGCCCGAAAGCCGCAGTATCAATTCAAACAACTGTCATAAGGCGCAGTAACGCCGATGTGCGTTTGAACTGCAACGTGCGTCCATGTAAGGCATACCAGAACCGCAACGCTTGGAGCAGCGTCATGATCCGTCTATTGTCCGTTTTTCTGGCCTTGGCCATCGCTTTGACCGCTTGTGCGCCTGCCGCACCGCAAATGGGCACGGATGGAAAACCACTGCCGAAACCCTATCGGATCAGTGCGCGGGATACTGGCAAGATTCAGTTCCGTATGCTTGATTCTATCAATGCCCTGCGTCAGGCAGGCGGTCGGGCACCGGTACAGCTGAACTCGCAACTCAATGCTGCTGCGGCAACACATTCCCGGGATATGTCCGTCCAAAACCGGCCTTGGCATTTCGGATCTGATGGGTCTTCTCCCATCGACCGGATCAATCGCGTGGGATACACCGGCCGCCTTGTCGGAGAGACGATCTCGGAAACCTACGAGTCAGAGCTGGAAACGCTTGCCGCCTGGATGGAGCAGCCCGATACGCGCCGCGTGATTATGTCGCCCGACGCGCGCAACATGGGGTTTGCATGGCATCAGGAACGAGGTGGCAAGATCTGGTGGACTTTGGTGATGGGCGACTAAGCTGCCCATCTTTTACGGGTTGATCTGAATCGGCGTACCGTCTCTGACCATTGCGTAAATATCTTCAATTTCCTTGTTCTTGACCGCGATACATCCCCAGGTCCAGTCATCCTTGTCCTTTTTCAGCGGATGTTTCTGACCATGGATAAAGATGTCGCCGCCGGGCGGTTTTCCCAATGCCTTTGCGCGTTCCCGATCCCGTTCGTTCGGATATGAAATACCAAGCGACAAGTGAAACCGTGAATTCGGATTGCGACGGTCGATCAGGTATATCCCTTCGGGCGTTCTTCCGTCACCTTCGATTTCCTTATGCCCCATTGGCGCAAAGCCAAGCCGGATTCTGTAATCCTGAAGCACCTTGTCATAGTGCAGCAGGTACATGTTCCGCGCGCCCTTGTTGACCAACACGTAAGTGACCTCAGGCCCGTTATATCTTTTGAATTTGCTGTCCGCGCAGGCACCCAGCGCCACCAGCGCTGTGCCTCCAAGGATCATATTCCTGCGATTCATCGCGTCTGCCCCTTTTGTCGGCGGTTCCCGACCCGTTTCTTATGGCGCTACCATATATCAAAAAAAATGCCGTTCAAAAAGATGTGAGATGCCTTCTATCCCGCGATCTGTGTGAAGGATGCCGCAAGCTCCACATGTGCGGACCAGCGAAATTGGTCAACGACCTGAACCCAATCAAGGGTGTACCCCGCATCACAAAGCGCCTGCGCATCCCGTGCAAAGGTCACCGGATTGCATGAAACAAACGCAATACGCGGTACGCCGGCTTTGCATATCTCAACGACCTGCCGCTCCGCCCCGGCGCGCGGCGGATCAAGAACGATGGCTTCCAGTCCCTTCATCTCATCCGGCAAGAGTGGGCGGCGAAACAGATCACGCGCCTCGGTTGTGACAGGTTTCAGGCCTTCCGCCTTGCGCCATCCCTGGTCCAGGGCGGTCAGCATCTCTGCCTCACCCTCCACGGCATGAACGCTTGCCGTCTCTGCCAACGGCAACGCGAAGGTGCCGCACCCAGAGAACAGGTCAGCGACATGGGATGCTTCGCCCACAGCTTCGCGTACGGCGGCCAGCAATGCCGCCTCGCCATCCGCAGTGGCCTGAATGAAAGCGCCCGGAGGCGGCAAAACCTCGGCCCGACCAAATCGTTGGAGGGGCGGCAGGCGCATCGCAATAACCTCGTCTTCCCAAGCGATCCGCGCCAGTCCCAGTTTCTCGCAAAGCTGCCCAAGTGTCAGCCGCAAGGGTCCGTCCAGCGGCTTGCCAACTGTCACCGCAACGTCCAGCCCGTTTTCTGACAACGTGACCGTGACCGCCAAAGCCGCCTTGCGACTGGCCCCTGCCATCGCCAATTCCTCGGCCACGTTCAGCCCAGCCATCAGGTCGGGGTGCAGCAATTGGCAATCGGGTATCTCGATGATCACATCAGACCCACGACCGTAAAAACCTGCCATTGCGCCCTTCTTGGTCCGGCGCGCGGCAAAGGTCGCACGGCGGCGGGATTGCGCGGGTGAGGTGATGATCGGTCGAAATTCAGTCTCTAATCCATGCGCATCCAACGCATTGCGCACCACGTCCACCTTCCAGTCCGCCACAAACGCGTCTGAGGCATGTTGCAGCGCACAACCCCCGCAGGCCTTGAAGTGACGGCATGGTGGTGCGACCCGTTCAGACGACGGCGTGATAATTCTGATGTCTTCCAGCGTCTGACCAGACACGCGCCCTGTCACCACCTCGCCCGGAAGGGTGACAGGAGCAAAGAGCGGGCCATCGGCGATGCCGTCCCCGTGGTGGCCCAGGCGGCGTATGGTAAATTCAGTCATGTGCCCGATGTACCGCGCAGACCGGGGCGACCCAAGCCTATTCCGCCGCCTTCATGTTTAAAAAACCACCGGACTGACGCTGCCAATACCGCGCATAGAGCCCGTCTTGGGCCAGCAGCACGTCATGGGTGCCGCTTTCCACGATTCGGCCTGCATCCATGACAACGATCCGGTCCATTTCGGTCAGAGTCGACAGCCGGTGCGCGATGGCCAACACGGTCTTGCCCTCCATCACGCGGGTCAGCGCCGCCTGTATTGACGCCTCGACCTCGCTGTCGAGCGCAGAGGTCGCTTCATCCAGGACAAGGATGGGCGCATCCTTCAGAATTGCACGGGTCAGGGCGATCCGTTGCCGCTGTCCGCCGGATAGTTTCACACCGCGCTCCCCCAAATGGGCGTCATAGCCGCGACGCCCCCGGTGATCCTGCAGACCCATGATGAAATCATGCGCCTCGGCCCGCTTTGCGGCGGCGATCACCTCGTCCTCCGTTGCATCGGGCCGACCGTACAGAATGTTGTCCCGCGCAGATCGGTTGAACATCGCTGTTTCCTGCGTGACCATCCCGATATTGCGACGCAAACTCTCTTGTGTGATATCCCGCAGGTCCATCCCGTCGATCGAGACAGAACCCTCTTCCGCCTCGTAGAGCCGCAGAAGCAGTGCAACCAGCGTCGATTTACCTGCACCAGATGCCCCCACGATCCCCAGCTTTTCACCCGGATGAATGGTGAGAGAGATACCCTCAATCCCGCCGGTCTCGCGACCATAGGCAAAGCCGAGACCGTCAAAAGAAATCTCGCCCCGCGTCACCGTCAAGTCCGTCGCACCGGGCGCATCTTCGACCCTGACCCGTGGTGTCAGCGTCTTCATTCCATCTTCTACTTCGCCCACATTGGAATAGATCGCCATCAAGGTGAAGCTGACCCAGCCCGTCATCTGCGCAATGCGGATGGCGATTGCTCCAGAGGCAACAATATCGCCTTCGCTCGCGATCCCGCGCTGCCACAATAGTATCGTCCCGCCGATAAGCAGTACCGGCAAAACACCTGCAAGGCTCATCAGCGCCAGTCGGAACCCGGCAGCAAGGTACCCAAACTCAAGCGCCCTTTGCCGGAACGTCTGCATCGCGCCCAGCGCCGCGCGATCCTCGTGATCCGCGTGGGCAAATAGTTTGACCGTTTTGATGTTGGTGATCGTATCAACCACCTGCCCCGACACCATTGCCCGCGCCCCGGCACGCCCTGCAGACCGCGCGCGGACCCGTGGCAGAAACCAGTTGATCAAGGCCAGATAGGCAACCAGCCAGACCGCGAACCCAATTGCCACCCGCCAGTCGATGGCCAGCAAAAGTGCGACGGACCCAACCAGCGAAGCCAGCGCAAAGGCGACCACGTTGATGACCTCGGACGCAACTTCGGTTACCGCCCGCGCCGCCTGCATTTGCTTTTGCGCAATGCGACCGGCGAAATCGTCATCAAAGAACCCGACATTCTGGCCAAGTGTCCAGCGATGAAGCCGCGAAAGGACCAAGGGGTTCACATTGGGCTGAACCATGATGGCGTTCGACGCAGACGATAGGCCAAACAGAACCGGGCGCGCGATCAGGAAGAACGCCATCGCCCCGATGATCAGACCAAGGTTCTGACCGTCAAAGAACGCATCCGGCCCTGCGCTTAACGTGGCATCGATGACCTTGCCCAAGATCCATGCTGTCCCCGCCTCCAATATTCCGGCAAGCGCGGACAGCAGTGCGGCCAGCCACAACACGGGCCACGCACCTGACAGGCACCAGCGCATGAATGCGCCCAGCGACTGTGGTGGCGGACCGTCAGCGGCGGCAAACGGGTTGATCCAATCAGAAACGCGCAAAACTATTCCTCGGCCACTTCGTCCAATTTCAGGAAACCGCCCGACTGACGGCTCCAGAAGTCTGCATATAGCCCGCCTTGCGCCAAGAGCGCGTCATGTGTGCCTTCTTCGACAATTTGCCCCTGATCCAGCACGATGATCCGGTCCATTTCGGCGATTGTGGACAGGCGGTGCGCGATGGCGATTACCGTCTTGCCCGCCATCATCCCGTAAAGCGTTTCCTGAATTGCCGCCTCAACCTCACTGTCGAGCGCCGAGGTCGCCTCATCCAGAACTAGGATCGGCGCGTTCTTCAGGATGACCCGGGCCAACGTAATCCGCTGACGCTGACCACCTGACAGTTTCACGCCACGTTCACCTACCCGCGCGTCATACCCGGTGCGCCCTTCGGGATCGGCCAGATCCAGAATGAACTCATGCGCCTGGGCCTGTTTCGCCGCGCCAATCATCTCTTCTTCGGTGGCATCAGGCCGACCATAGAGAATGTTTTCGCGCACTGACCGGTGCAGCAAGGAACTGTCTTGCTGCACCATGCCGATATGCCGGCGTAAACTGTCCTGTGTCAGGCAATTGATGTTCTGACCATCGATCAAGACCTCGCCGGATTCCGCGTCGTAGAACCGCAAAAGCAGCTTCACGAGGGTCGATTTCCCGGCGCCTGAGCGGCCGACAAGCCCGATCCTCTCGCCCGGCGCGATCTTTAAATTCACATTCTGCAATCCGCCTTGGGTGCGACCGTAGTGATGGGTCAGATCACGCACTTCTATCTCGCCTCTCCCCAATTGCAGAGGTTCGGCATCGGCCCGGTCCACCAGCGCGATCGGCTGCGCAATGGTCTCCATCCCTTCGGCCACCACGCCCAGTTCCCGGAAGAACGAGGACAGCGCCCACATGATCCAACCGGTCATCGCATTCAGACGCAGGGTCAGCGCGGCCGCAGCGGCGACAACACCAACCGACGCCTCGCCCCATGTCCACAGCGCCAGCGCCCAACCGACAACCCCAAGGATCAGCACCCCATTCAGCACCGTCAGAACGACATCCATGATCGTGAAGATGCGCATTTCCTTCTGGAACGTCTGTCGCGCATATTCGATCGCTTCCTTGGCATGATCCACTTCCAGATCATGGTGCGCGAACATCTTGACCGAATGAATGTTGGTGTAGGCATCGACCACACGCCCCGTAACCTGTGACCGCGCATCGGACGCGGCCTGTGATGCCGGGCCAACCCGTGTCACCGTCCATTTGACCAGCGCACCGTACAGAACAAACCACCCCAGCAAGGGCAACATCAGCCGCCAATCCGAGGTGCTAAGGAGGACTGCGGCGCCGATCATATAGGCCAGCGAATAGGAAATCGCGTCAAAGGTCTGAAACACGACCTCTCCCGCTGCTGGCGGCGTTTGCATGATCCGGTTCGCGATGCGCCCGGCAAAGTCGTTCTCGAACCAGCCAACCGACTGTCGCAGCACCTGCCGATGCGCACGCCAGCGGATCAACGTGCCAAAATTTGGCAGGATGGCATTGTTGATCAAAGCAACGTCAAATCCCTGAAACAGAGGCCGCACGATCAGCACGAATCCGGCAACCAGCATCAGTTCGGTTCCATGGTTCGCCCACAGCTGCGTGGGATCCGTGGCAAGCAGATCGACGATGCGCCCCATGTAGTAGATCAACCCGACCTCTATCGCAGCCACGACGATGGACATGATGGCCGTCAGGACAAAGATGCCTTTGAACGGTTCGCAATAGGCACGCATGAACGGCCACAGCTTGCGCGGTGGCGTGTCGGTTTCGACGTAGGGCGTATAGGGATCAACGAGGTTTTCGAAAAAGCGGAACATGGGCGGGAGCCTTGAACGTGTATATGCAAAATGACCGGACGCGCCCTTGGCACAGTCCAGCAGGAAACGTGGTCATCTCGGCTTTAGCCGAACCAGATCCCGCGATACATTTTGCAACCCTCCATGTTCTTGTCATTTAGATACCCAAGAACAGGCTTTGTGTCGACCCTCACACCGTTCGCAAAAGCGCATCCCGGCTCAGCGCAAAGCCGGAGTCGATCCATTTCTGCTCGATCTCTTTCAGTTTTGCGCCCAGCGCAGGACCTTCATAGTCGGGGATTAGGTCCTTGGCCTTGACTGGAAAAACTGCTGAGCTAGCGTTTCGTATCGTCTCTGATACGGCCAAATCAGGCTCTTTCTCTTCCAAGGTGGCGCGCAAAAGCATCGCGCCCTCCGCAGCCTCCTGTCCATGGCGGTACGCGATTTCGGCCAACGATGGACCGGCAAAGCCAAAATCGTGCATATGGCCCACGCGTCGGGTGTCGGCCCTGCTCAACCGGAATCGGGTGGCGACATCTTCACCGCCGAGGATGGCAAGCCGATTGACCCAGTTGGGCTGAAGCGAAAGACACCCTTCCAGATGCACAAGAACCGGCAAAAACCGATCATCCGCACCGGGCAACACGGCGTGCAAAACATTGGTTTGACGCATAACGGCCACAGCTGGAGAAGGGTCGGGTGCGGACAGCAGTTTGACCATCTCTTGCCCCACACGCTCCGCGGAAAGCGTCTCTAACCCGTCGGTATTTGCGGAAATGGCTGCCAAGGCATCTGCGTCAAATCCTTCAGCAGGATCAGCATACCACGCCGAGAACCGGAAGAACCGCAAGATGCGCAGATAGTCCTCTCTGATCCTCGCTTCGGGATCCTCAATAAACCTGATCCGCCGTGCAAGCAGATCAGGCAGACCGCCCAGCGGATCAATGATGCAGCCCTTCACCGTGGCATAGAGCGCGTTCATGGTGAAATCCCGGCGGCGCGCGTCGTCCTCCATATTGTCAGAGAATGCCACGACGGCACGACGACCATCGGTTTCCACGTCATGCCGGAACGTCGTGATCTCAAACGGTGTACCATGCGCAACCACGGTCACCGTTCCGTGGTCAATGCCAGTGGGAACGGCCTTCAACCCCGCGTCCTCTGCAACCTTCATAACCTGATCCGGGTGCGCGTTGGTGGACATGTCCACATCGCTGTCGGCAAGACCCAGAATGGCATTCCGAACACAGCCGCCAACAAAGAAGATGTCAAATCCCGCACGCTCAATCACTGCACAGACCTCGGCCGCGCCGGGGTCATTCAGCCAGCTTGTATCGGGCGGGATTACGATGTCATTCGATCGGACCATGCCCGAAGCATACGCGCGGTTGCGCCCCAGATGTAATAGGGGCCGTAAGGAACCGTAAAATAATGACGCCGTGTGCCACGCCAGCGACGGGATTCAATCAGATAGTTTGCCGGGTCAGCCACATGGCTAAGCGGGACTGAAAAGACCTCGTCCACTTCACCGGGCTCCGGGATTACTTCAAATCCGTCTCTAACAAAGGCAAAAACTGGCGTAACGGTGAACCCGGTCACAGTCTCATGCGCTGGCAAAGTACCCAAAACATCGACGATATCGTAGGGCAATCCGATCTCTTCATGCGCCTCACGCAGCGCAGCAGCAATCACGTCCGCATCGCCTTCATCCTGCTTGCCGCCCGGAAAGGCAATCTGTCCCGGATGATGCTTGAGCGCCGAGGACCGCTTGGTCAGCAAAAGATGGAAACCGCTGTCGCGCGCCACGATCGGTGCCAGCACGCCAGCGGGCCGTAACTTGCGACCCTCGGGCAACTGCACATCCGGGTTCAGATCAAAGTCAGACGTTTCCCGCCCTTCCCTGCCCAGCGCCGCCCTTATCTGATCAATGCTCTCAATCACCAGAGGTCGTTTCAGCTTCAAATCCGACTGTCGCCGGGTCAAGATCGTAATGCGCACCACAGAACTGACAGTCTGCTGTTACCCGCCCATCATCCGTGGTCATCTTTTCAATGTCCTTGGCCGAATAGATCGACAGACTCTGTCGCACGCGATCCTCCGAACAGGTGCAGCCAAACCGTACCGCCTGCGCATCGAAAACACGCGGCTGTTCCTCGTGAAACAGGCGCAGCAAAAGGTCCGTTGGCGGCACGCTTGGGCCAATCAGTTCCAGATCCTCAACCGTGTCCAAAAGAATATTGGCGCGGTTCCAGTTCTCTTCCTCGTCACCGTGAACCAGATCATTCGCAGACAAAAGATCGCCGGTGCCCTCGCCTTTCGCAGCAAAGGGGGACGCCTTGGGCATATGCTGCAACATCAACCCACCTGCGCGCCAATGCTCGGCCTCAGCGGGTCCGGAAGACCGGCCAAAACTAAGCGAGAAGCGCGTCGGCAACTGTTCGGACTGCGCAAAATATGCCTCTGCACAGGCAGCGAGAGAACCGCCAGCCAATGGTGTGATGCCCTGATAGGGGGTCATTCCTTGGCCCTGATCGATCATGATCGCAAAATATCCTTCGCCCACCTGATCGAATGGTACAGAATCGCTTAGCCGGTCAGCATCATAGCTTGCATAAGCTCTGATCTGAGCCGAACGGCCATCTTCCTGCGGACCGTAATAGTCTGTTGCGATCATTCGCACAGCACCCTTTGACTGCACCTGCAAGGACAGCTTCCAGCGCAGCTTGATGGTTTGGCCGATCAAGGCCGTCAACAGCGCCATTTCAGCAACCAGCGCTTCAACCTGTGGCGGATAATCGTGCTGGCTCAGGATGCCGTCCAGTACCCCGTCCAGACGCGCAACGCGCCCGCGAATGTCGCAATTATCCAGTTGGAACGGCAACACGCTGTCGTCCCAGGCAATCTGGTTTCCGGGCTGTTGTTGGGCTGTCATTGGGGTTTCCTTATCTCAGGCCGGTTGGCATACCGCGTCTATATAGGCGGGGCAAGCAACGGATAAAGGGGAACGCAGATGATCAGACGTGTGGGGGTACCGCCCCGAAAAGACATCTCTTATCGATTGCGGCCTGGTGCCTATGCGATTTTACCGCTTCAGAACCGCTTTCTGCTGACCGCGCAGCTTGCACCAAAGCTGGATATCCAACTGCCGGGCGGCGGCATTGATCCGGGCGAATCGCCTTTGCAAGCCTTGCATCGCGAGGTTCTGGAGGAGATTGGCTGGCGCATTGCACGGCCCCGCAGGCTGGGCGCATTCAGGCGTTTTGTGTTCATGCCGGAGTATGAGCTTTGGGCCGAAAAGCTGTGTCATGTCTATGCTGCGTATCCAGTCAGTCAGATCGCCGAACCGGTGGAACCGGATCATGAAACACTCGTCCTGAACCGGAATGACGCTCTTTCAATGCTCGGCAACGATGGCGACCGTCTATTCCTGCGGCACTTCAACGGCTAGGGCAGGTCCGGAATACTCAAAAGTGATGCCCGAAACATCATCCGGAAATTCCTCTGTCCCGGCAAATGCCGCCAGCTCCCAGACAAGCGCCTCTAATAGGGCCGTGCCCTGCACGTCAGCAAGCCGCTGCATGATTCTGTACAGACCGTCCTCGCCCAGCAGATCGCCTTTGGCATCAGGGCATTCTGTCACCCCATCTGACAGCAATATAAGCCCGTCACCGGGTGCCAGCGTTGTCGTATATTCATCAAATCTGACGTCAGCCATCAATCCAACGGGGAAACCACCCTCACCGCATTGTTCGATCTGACCATCAGCGCGCTGCACCAAAGGATGCGGATGACCGGCCTGCGAAAAAGTAACCTCACCGGTTGGCAGATCAACGAAAGCCAGCATGAGGGTAAAGTACTGCTCGGTGTCCATTTCGTTCAGCACCAGCTTGTTCAGGGTGGCCACAGCGTCCTTGGGCGGCAACGCGAAATACCGCCCATCGGGTTGGCGGGAAAGGGCAACGTTCTGATCCGGCGATGCGGCCGACAGATACCCTGCCAATCTGGCGGTCATCAGGGCAGAGCTGATGCCGTGACCCGACACATCAATCGCGTAAAGCCCCAGCTTTTGATCGTCGGTCGAAAAATATCCGACGAGATCGCCCCCGACATGCCCGGCAGATCGCAAAAGCAGGGACAGCCCCCCTTCACGCCAGGCACGGTGACGATCTGGCACCAAGGATTGCTGCAGCTTTTTCGCTTCCAGCAGGTCTTTGTCCACCAGGTCATAGACGCGCGTCAGCTCATCAAGCGTCATATTGACCAGCCGGTTCTTCTTGGAAAGCTCACGTTGCATTCTCACGATACGCTCTCCGGCGGAAATGCGGGCGCGTAGTTCGTGCATATTCACGGGCTTGGACAAGAAGTCATCCGCACCGGAGTGAAGGCCACGGACGATCTCTGATTTCTCGGTCTTTGAGGTTAGAAGGATAAAGTACCCATAATCATCCTGAGTTATCTCTCGGAACACCTGACAGAACTCGATCCCGGACATGCCCGGCATCACCCAGTCGCTGATGACAAGGTCAAACACCTGATGCTTGCAATGCTCCAGCGCTTCCTCTGCCGTTTCGGCCTCAACCACGTCAAATCCCCATTTCACTAGGGTCGACGCCAGAATGCGCCGCTGCAAGCGGCTGTCATCCACAATCAACAGGCGGTGCGGCGTGGCTGCGTGCACCTCTGTCTCTGCCTTATCCGGTATCGCGTTCCTGTGGCCCATGTTTGCCTGCACTGTTGCTGCCTCGTCGTGTCGTTGCACGGTTCGCTTAAGACAGCGTAAAGGTTCAAAACCAACGCATATTGCCGGCTGACGGATGGCTTTTGTTAAGGTCCTTGGCCCAAGTTCCGGTCACTTTAGCCAAGGAGGTCAAAATGATTGACTGGAACCACGTCCGGACGCTTCAGCAAGAGGTTGGCCCGGAAGATTTTGACAAGCTGGTCCCGCTATTCTTTTCGGAGATAGACAGCGCGGTCAAACGTGTGTCGAAATCAGATACACCAATCCAGCTGGCGCGCGACTTGCATTTCCTGCGAAGCGGAGCGTTAAACCTTGGTTTCAGTGACCTGTCTGCACTTTGCGCAGAAGGCGAGATGCAAGCGGAAAACGGCGAGGGTGACAAGGTGGACCTGACAGCAATCGTGTCCTGCTATGAGGCGTCAAAACAGCAATTCATCGAAGGTCTGCAAAATCTCGATGCCGCCTAAACCAGTTTGTAAAAGTTTTCGATATTGATACCGCCAAAGGTTTCCTCCGCCTTTGCCCGCAGCATCTGCATGCCTGTGATCCAACGGTCATGATCTTTGGCCCGGTGCACCGCGTAGGTTTGCACGACGGGATGCGACAAGATCAAGAAGCGGTCTTCCTCGACCCCTTGGGTGATCGCATGCGCGACGTCATCCGCCGTCAGCAAGGACTCCTGCTGCGCTGCGTCGTCGTCTGAAAGACCCAGAAGCGGGGTCGCCACATATTGAGGGCAGACAACAGACACGCCGATCCCCTCATGCCCATGGGTGATCGCCAGAGATTCCGCAAAACTGACAGCCGCGTGTTTCGTTGCGGAATAGGCGGCATCCCCGATCTGGTTCAACAGTCCCGCCGCGGACGCAACATTGACCAGATGCCCTGAGCCGCGTTCGATCATCATGGGCAGCAACGCCCGCGCCGCATAGACGTGTGACATCACATGGACCTGCCAGTTCAGCATCCAATGCGCATCGGGCTGCGACGCGGCATGGGTCGGCTCACCCCCGCCAAGTCCGGCGTTGGATACATAGATATCCACCGTGCCATGTGCCTTGGTCGCTTCATCAATCAGGTGTTTGATCTGCATTTCGTCACGGACATCGCATTGTACCGCGATGCCGCCAATCTCAGCTGCGACCGCTTCGGCCTTTTTGCCATCAATGTCCGACACACAGACTTTGGCCCCCATGTCAGCCGCCCGGCGTGCAAGTGCCGCCCCAATGCCACTGCCAGCGCCGGTAATCACAACTGAACTGTCTTTGAATTCCATCCGTCTGCCCCTCAGATCACGAATTGCGCGAGCGTTTCGTCATTGGTGATATCGGTGTACGTGAAACCGCTTTCGTCGATCCGCTGAAACAGACTCTGGAAATTCTCTGGCTTGTCCGTTTCGATTCCGATCAGGACAGAGCCAAAGTTGCGCGCTGATTTCTTCATGTACTCAAATCGCGTGATGTTGTCGTGCGGTCCCAGCTTGTCCAGAAAATCCCGCAGGGCACCGGGGCGTTGGGGCAGCCGCAGAATAAAGTACTTCTTCAGTCCCGCGTAGCGTTGCGCGCGTTCCTTCACTTCGGGCAGGCGTTCAAAATCAAAGTTGCCTCCGGTGACCAGACAGACAACTGTCTTGCCTTTGATCTGATCCCTGATGTCGCCCAGCGCCTCAATTGACATGGCACCCGCCGGCTCCAGCACGATCCCCTCGACATTCAGCATTTCAACGATTGTGCAGCAAATCCGATCTTCCGGCAGGTCGATGATATCCTCTCGCGCAATCGTTTTCAGGGTCTCGAACGGTCTTGCGCCAAGCTTGGCCACCGCGGCACCGTCCACGAATGAATCAATGGGCGACACGTCAACTGGCTTGCCTTCATCAATCGCAGCCGCAAGGCTCTTGGCTCCGGACGGCTCAACAAAGGTGTACCGGCATTCTGTCCCGAAATAACCGACCACACCCGCAGACAGGCCGCCCCCACCGACTGGCATCACAATATGATCCGGGACGCGGCCCAATTCCTGTTCGATCTCAACCGCGACCGAAGCTTGCCCTTCGATCACGTCGTAATCGTCAAAAGGTGACAGAAAATGCGCACCTTGCTCTGCGCAAAAGGTCTGTGCTGCAACCAGTGTTTCGTCAAAATAGTCCCCAACCAACCGCACTTCGGCATGGTCTCCACCAAACATGCGAGTCTTGAGGATCTTTTGCTCTGGCGTGGTAACGGGCATAAAAATCACACCCTTGACCCCAAAGTACTTGCACATGAAGGCCACGCCCTGCGCGTGATTGCCTGCCGAGGCGCAGACAAAAAGCTCCTGATCGGGGATTACCTTGCGCATCGCGTTGAACGCTCCGCGCAGCTTGTAAGACCGCACCGGCGTCAAATCCTCGCGCTTGAGCCAGATATCAGCATCAAAGCGGTCCGAGAGCAGTTCATTCTTCAGTAAAGGCGTCGCAGGGAACACCGACCGCATCTTGGCCGCCGCGAGCGTTGCCATCGCTTGAAAGTTTTCTGTCATGGCGATGCCTCCCGGTGCCTTTCTCTTCGATAGGGATGCAGGGCAAAGAGGTCAACGCGGCAGGCTCATCTTGCCCAGCTTGCGAAAACCGGATACCTCGCGGGCCAAGTCAGAAAGGGAATCCCATGTCCGCGCCCAAAAAAGTTGTGCTCGCCTATTCCGGCGGTCTTGATACCTCGATCATCCTCAAGTGGCTGCAAACCGAATACGGTTGCGAGGTCGTCACCTTCACCGCCGACCTTGGCCAGGGCGAAGAGCTTGAGCCAGCGCGCAAGAAGGCCGAGATGATGGGTGCCTCCGATATCTATATCGAAGATGTGCGAGAAGAATTCGTCCGCGATTTCGTCTTTCCCATGTTTCGCGCCAATGCCGTCTACGAAGGACTGTACCTGTTGGGTACCTCCATCGCGCGGCCATTGATTTCCAAACGGCTCGTTGAAATCGCCGCTGAAACCGGCGCCGATGCCGTGGCCCACGGGGCAACCGGCAAGGGCAACGATCAGGTGCGTTTCGAACTGGCCGCCTACGCGCTGAACCCCGATATCAAGGTAATTGCGCCGTGGCGTGAGTGGGATCTATCCAGCCGCACCAAGCTTCTCGACTTTGCAGAAAAGAACCAGATCCCGATTGCGAAAGACAAGCGTGGCGAAGCGCCGTTCAGCGTGGACGCGAACCTGCTGCACACCTCTTCCGAGGGCAAAGTGCTGGAAGACCCGGCTGTGGACGCGCCCGATTACGTCTATCAGCGCACCGTCGATCCGGAAAAAGCACCGGACGAGCCGGAGTATGTCGAGATCGGATTTGAGCGCGGCGATGCTGTGTCCATCAATGGTGAGGCGATGTCGCCCGCCACGATCCTGACCAAGCTGAACGAGTTGGGCGGCAAGCACGGTTGCGGACGTCTTGACCTGGTCGAAGGACGCTTTGTCGGGATGAAGTCACGCGGTATCTACGAAACGCCAGGCGGCACGCTGCTGCTTGAGGCGCACCGCGGCATTGAATCCATCACGCTTGACCGCGGTGCGATGCACCTCAAGGACGAGCTGATGCCGCGCTATGCAGAGCTGATCTATAACGGTTTCTGGTTCTCGCCCGAACGTACGATGCTTCAGGCCGCCATCGACGCGAGCCAGACCCATGTCACGGGCACCGTGCGGCTGAAGCTGTACAAGGGTCACGCGCGGACTGTGGGCCGCTGGTCGGATCATTCGCTTTATTCCGAAGCGCATGTGACGTTCGAAGATGACGCCGGCGCTTATGACCAGAAAGACGCGGCAGGGTTCATCCAGTTGAACGCCTTGCGGCTCAAGCTTTTGGCGGCACGCGACAAGCGGCTCAAAGGTTAGATCTTCTGCGCTGCCATGCTTTCGTAGTAGGGCAGCGCGACCTCCATCAAAGCCTCCATATCAGGCTCTAACTTGGGCATATCGCCCTCCGCTCCGGCAAATCCGCTGCTGCGGTGGACCGCTCCGTACCAATGCTTTGCCCAAACGCCATCTTCGGGGCGCGGCCCAGCGGACCAACCAAGCATCGCAGGATCGAACGCCAGATCAATCGCATCGCAAAGCTTGCGCAACTTCGTTTCCGGATCGGCACGGATATCCGTACTGTCGACCACTACGCCGCCCAGCTGCCCATAGATCACCTGCTGTTGCACGAATCCAATATCCTCAAGTGTCGGCGCTTCGCGTTTGGCGGCATAGCTGGCAATGACCCGCGCCGGATTTCGGATCAAATGGACATGCACACAGTCCTTTGACCATCCCATGGGGAAATCATCGCACATGTGATGTGGCATGTGCTTCATATAAAGATGGGGCTTACCCTCGCGGCGACACGCCAAATCAACCTTGTTAGGGTCTGTTTCATGCGTACTGATGATTTCATCCCGCATCGGATGCTCCAGCCCGGTCCGCGCCAGATAGGCCGCATAAAACGGCTCATCCATCACCGCGAAATCGGTCCGCGCGCCAAAGCTGTACATCATTGCCGTGCTCAGATTACGCGGCCCGGACCACATCGCAATACGCATGAAACACTCTCCCATTCCGTTCGCGACGCTAGAAATGTTACGGCTCTGTGCCAAGCGGTAAAGTACCATCACCTGCGCGTGAGGTGACGGCGCTGTGCATTGCGCTAGCCTGACAGGAAGTTCAGCCTGAAAGAAAAGGAGACAGCGATGCTACATATCTCAACCTTGAAGGCATTCATCCTGGCCGGGCTTATCGCAGTGGGGTTGTGCGCTCAATCAACCACGGCACGCGCCGCAGGGATTGAGACGCTGACAGTGGCGGGTGGATGTTTTTGGTGCGTCGAATCTGATTTCGAATCCGTATCCGGTGTCAAAGAGGCCGTTTCCGGTTTTGCCGGCGGCAAGACTGGCAACCCGACCTACAAACAGGTGACCGCAGGGGGAACGGGGCATTATGAAGCGGTGCAGATCCAGTTCGACCCTGATGTCGTCAGCCGTGATACAATTCTTGACCTGTTTTTCCGTTCGATTGATCCGACAGATGCGGGCGGCCAGTTCTGCGACCGAGGCGCAAGCTATCGAACGGCGATCTTTCCCGCAAACGACGCCCAGCGCGCTGCCGCGGAACAAGCGAAGCGCAAAGCACAGGCAGAGCTGGGTCAAACCATCGTAACGCCGATCCTTGGACCGTCGAAATTCTATCCGGCGGACGATTATCATCAGAATTACTACAAAAGCAGCGACCGGCTGGCGGTGACCTCAGTTGGCCTTGGCGTCAAAAAATCGACCGCCTACAAACGCTATCGTAAGAATTGCGGTCGGGACGCACGTGTCAAGCAATTGTGGGGCAGTGATGCGCCATTTGTGAATTAGGAAAAGTCGTGATCCTGAATCTCTTTGAGATCCGGGATCACATCCGCCGTCCCCTCTCGCGTGACCATCAACGCCCCGGCGCGCATCGCCAGATCAATGGCGTCTGGCATCGGCAGCCCCCTGTCCAAGCCAGCGATCAGATAGCCAGTGAACGTATCACCTGCCCCTGTTGTATTGACAACTTCCACAGGGTAGGAAGCGAATTCCTGGGCTGTTTTCCCTTTATTAGAGACCCATTTGCACCCATCCGCCCCCAGAGTGACGATGATATCATCAATGGGCAAATCCTCAATTCGTTGCCCGGTTTCCTCCTGCAATTGGGCGGCTTCAACCGCGTTCAGCACCAACAGGTCAATATGATTGATGACAGCCTGAACCGCCTGAGACGAAAAAGGCGCTGCGGCATAGGCAAAGCGCAGTCCCAGTGTCTTTCCGGTCCGCGCCGCGTAACTCTGTCCCGAGGTTTCATTCTGCATGAGCAAAAAATCACCTGGGCTCGCCTCTGACAATGCGGCGCCGATCATCTGATCCGTGATGGCGTGATTTGCACCGGTGAAAAGGACGATATTATTCTCGCCAGCCGCATCCACGTTGATATTGGCATGTCCTGTTGCAACCTCTACCTGCGCGATGTGCCGGGTATCGACGCCGTATTCCAGCAAACGGTCGACCGCCCATTTGCCTTCAGGCCCTACTGCACCGATGTGCGCCACCCGCGCCGCCGCGCGAGCGGCAGCAACCGACATATTCGCCCCTTTTCCACCCAGCCCCTGATGAAAACGTGTGGCAGCGATGGTTTCACCCGGCGCGGGCAAATGGCTCAAATGATAGAAATTATCCGCATTGATTGAGCCGAGGTTCCAGATCATTCGCCAACCTTGCAGGCCGCAAGAACGGCCATGTTCAGGATATCGTTCGCCGTCGCCGTGGTGGAACAGATCTGAATGGACTTATCGAGCCCGGTCAGAATGGGACCAATCACCGTCGCGCCAGCCATCTCTTGCATCAGCTTTACCGAAATGCTGGCCGAATGGCGTGCTGGAACAACAAGGATGTTCGCAGGGCCGGTCAATCGCGAAAACGGATATTGCGCCTGCGCCTGAACGTTCAGGGCCACATCGACGGTCATCTCGCCTTCATACTCAAAATCCACGCCACGCGCGTCGAGCACCTTGGGCGCCTGATGCATCTTTTCGGCACGTTCCGACACCGGATACCCAAAGGTTGAAAAGCTGACGAATGCGACACGCGGTTCCAGCCCCAGATGGCGGACGACTTTCGCGCCGCGTTCGGCAATATTGGCCAAGTCGTTTTCATTGGGCCATTCATGCACCAGCGTATCGGCGATGAACACAATCCGCCCCTTGTGCAGCAACGCGGTGAACCCCGCCGCACCATGCTCCGGGTTTGCCTCGAACACGTGGTTCAGCCTTTCCAACACATGAGCTGACTTGCGTGTCGCACCCGTGACCAATCCATCGCCATGTCCATGGGCCAGCATCAGGGCGCCAAATACATGGCGGTCCCGCGCCGCAAGCCGGTGAATGTCCTTTGCATCGTGACCGCGTCTTTGCAGTCGGTTGTAAAGAAACGTTTTGTAGGTTTCGAGATGATCTGTCTTGGCTGCATTCACGATCTCAAGCTCGCGCACAGCGTCCGACATCCCGGCTTCTTCCAGCTTTTTCTTCACGTCGTCAGGACGTCCAACAACAAGCGCCTTCCCAAGGCCAGACCGCTGATAGGTGACAGCCGCACGCAGAACGCGCGGATCGTCGCCTTCGGCAAAGATCATCCGCGCCTGATTGGCCCGCGCACGGGCGTTGATGCCACGTAGAATATTGGCCGTCGGATCCATCCGGGACTTCAGCGTCAGCTCATAGGCGTCCATATCGATAATGGGACGGCGCGCAGCACCGGTATCCATGCCTGCCTTGGCCACCGCTGGCGGGATCCGATGAATAAGACGCGGATCAAAGGGCGTCGGGATGATGTAATCCCGCCCGAAACTCAGCGTCTTGCCATAGGCCAGCGCCACTTCGTCTGGCACATCCTCGCGGGCAAGATTGGCCAGCGCATGGGCGCAGGCGATCTTCATCTCATCGTTGATGGCACGTGCATTGATATCAAGAGCGCCCCGGAAGAGGTAAGGAAAACCAAGAACGTTATTCACCTGATTGGGGTAATCCGAACGCCCGGTAGCTACGATGGCATCCATCCGGACTTCATGTGCCTCTTCGGGCGTAATCTCGGGATCGGGGTTCGCCATGGCAAAGATCACCGGATCATCCGCCATACTGGCGACCATGTCCTGCGTCACCGCCCCCTTGACGGAAACACCCAGAAACACGTCGGCGTCTTTCATCGCTTCTTCCAGGGTACGCAGCTTGGTGTTCGCCGCATGGGCGGACTTCCACTGGTTCATCCCTTCCGTTCGGCCCTGATAGATGACGCCCTTGGTGTCACACATGATGCAATTGTCTTGCTTGGCTCCCATCGCCTTGAGCAGTTCAAGGCAGGCAATCCCTGCAGCCCCGGCACCGTTCAGGACAATGCGGACATCCTCAATCTTTTTCCCTGATATATGCAGCGCGTTCAGCAGCCCCGCCGCACAGATCACCGCTGTCCCATGCTGATCATCATGAAAGACGGGAATATCCATCTCTTCTTTCAGACGCTGTTCGATGATAAAACACTCAGGCGCCTTGATGTCTTCAAGGTTGATGCCGCCAAAGGTCGGCCCCATCAGCTTGACCGCGTTGATGAAGGCATCTGTGTCTTCGGTATCCAGTTCGATATCGATTGAGTTTACATCCGCGAACCGTTTGAAGAGAACCGCCTTGCCTTCCATCACCGGCTTGGATGCCAAGGCGCCGAGGTTCCCAAGGCCCAGAACCGCCGTTCCGTTGGATATGACAGCGACAAGGTTGCCCTTGTTGGTATAATCGTATGCCGTTTCAGGGTTTTCCGCGATCGCCTCGCAAGGCACGGCAACGCCGGGCGAATAGGCGAGGGACAAATCGCGCTGCGTTGTCATTGGAACGGTGGCGGTGATTTCAAACTTGCCGGGCGTCGGCTCCAGATGAAAGGCAAGAGCCTCTTCTGAGGTGATACGATTCTTGGACACGGGTGGTGAATTCCTTTGTTTTGCGCACCGTAGCTTTGTTCGCAAAGACGTACAATCAGGCGACGTAGCGCACCCATTCATGGTTGCTGACAAATGCGTCGTGCCGTTGCGGGAAATCGGTCTTGAGCCGCGACAGCGCCCAGCGGATCACCTGTGGCCGTTCACAGCGGTTCGCACACCAGATAATCCGAACCAGCGTTTGCCAGCGTGTCGGATCAGCCTTGTGCGCCATATCCAGCGCAACCAGTTCCGATTTCGGCTCATCCAGATCCTTGTGACAGTCCGCCTTCAGCAGACACAGCTCAGCGTTCTGCGCAGCCATGTCCTTGTGTTTATCCAGCAAACCGATCGCCTGTTCCGCACCGCCAACCTCAAGCAACTCCTTTGCCAGTTCTGAGACGACAGCGGGCGATTTCAATTCTGGGTATTGGCCCAACAGGGATACAACAAACGCCATGATCTGCCCGATCGCCTTGTCAGACATCGACACAGGGATCAGGCCTTCAGATTGGAAATCAGGCTCTATAAGGGGATTTTCAGACTTGAGATCACAAAAGAAATTGACGTATTTGCACTGCGATGCGTGCGCCAAGGGCCAAAAATCACCCCAACGGTGCCGTGCAGTCTGAACCGTTCCAATTTCGATGACATAAGTTTGCGGCCCGGCAAAAAGCATGTTGGTGAAACCGGCCCCGTGATAGGACACCATCATCTCGGCATTCGCCATGATCGCAATCTGCTCTAGCGGGCTCAGGCTTTCGAAAACGACATATTCGAAACCGAACATCTCAAGATGCTCAAACAGCTTGTCCTCGCCGTCCATGTGCCGGACGCGGCTCAGCCGAGTGTCGCGTCCTACAAAGAACTTCTTTGGCAAATGGCTGAAATCACGGCCCTCAATCGCCTTGAGCGCGCGCGCTCTCAACGCCAACAGCGCGGAATTCACAACGTTCATGGACAAGGCAGACCGGGCGCCCAAGGCCTGAACGCCACCATGGTTCTTGATTGCGTCGGGGGCAAACCGGTTCATCCCCGCGATCACCGAAGGTGGTGCCTGATAATGACCGCCGATCAGATCATAGGTCGACAACACGCTGTTGTAGTCTTTCGGCACACGTTCGAAAAACACACGGCCTTCAAACTCAGGGAAAAGCGCTTCGGCATAGGCTTGCGCAAAAGGTCGCTGACGCTCTTCCTGATTGGGGAAGTGAAAATAGATGTCACCCTCGAAACCCAAACCATCCAGAACTGTCAGTTGGCAAAGCGATTCAGTGATGAAATGGTAGTAATTAAAGGTATTACGACACTCGATCGCGAAAGGGACCGAAGGGTCTAAAAGCCCGGCATAGAGAGGAATTTCCTTGCCCTCATTTCCGGCGCTGCAATTGGCAAAGTAATCGGCAAGCCGTTGGTCGACATCAGCCAGAGTGTCTTCGTTCTCCCACCTGAACCGATTGATCAAGCGATTGCCCGCAGCGCCGGTCAGAACCAATCTGTCCCGCGCCTGAACATAGGATTTGCGAAAACTTGCCTTATCAAGGACAACAGGCACGGAGTTATATTCGATCGCTTTTGAAAAGGTCCGCGTCTGCACTGCACTTCGGATCAGCCCCTTGATCCGCTGATTAATCTCGTCGTGTTCGCTGGCTGCAAAGCCAGTTATCCGCGCTTTGGGCATGGGGCGCCAGACAAACTCTGGCTCCAACAGCAAACGCAGTCCCGGATCCCGCCAGGGATTCAGGAACAGCACATCCGGGGGCAAGGTAAAATCGACCTTATTGCGCACGACAGTTGGCCTGCTTCTGCTTGGACTTTTCTTGTTTTAACACGCATCGCTGACCCGTCCACCGTCAAGGCGCGGCAAGCGCCCCTTTCCCCCGGAACCGTGGTTTTGTACAGACATGGTGGAATGGGGAGACTTTCGTGAGTGACGCAAAAACCACGCCGATGATGGCGCAATATCTGCAGATCAAAGCAGCGCACGAAGGAGCGCTGCTGTTCTACCGGATGGGCGATTTCTACGAGATGTTCTTCGAAGATGCGGTTGCCGCAGCCGAAGCGCTTGATATCGCGCTGACAAAGCGCGGAAAGCATGACGGTGAAGACATTCCGATGTGTGGCGTTCCGGTGCATGCAGCCGAAGGGTATCTGCTTACGTTGATCCGCAAAGGCTTTCGCGTGGCTGTTTGCGAACAGATGGAAAGCCCGGCGGAAGCAAAGAAGCGTGGGTACAAAGCGATTGTGAAACGGGACGTGGTACGCCTTGTCACCCCCGGCACCCTGACGGAGGATTCATTGCTTGAGGCGCGCAGGCACAATTACCTGGCTGCGTTCGCCGAAGTGCGCGATTCCTGCGCCCTGGCCTGGGTAGATATTTCGACCGGCGCTTTTCACGTGATGCCGTTGCCCTCTGTCCGGCTGGGCCCGGAACTCGCTCGCCTCAGTCCTTCTGAACTGATCGTATCTGAGGCGAAAGAGTCTGAACTATACGAATTAGTCTCTGAATTCGGGATTGCGCTGACTGGTTTGGCACGGTCGGCTTTTGACAGCACCAGCGCTGAAAAACGCATCTGCGATCTGTTTGGCATCGCCACGCTGGACGCTTTCGGCTCTTTTGAAAGGGCCGAGGTATCGGCCATGGGTGCCCTGATTTCCTATCTGGAAATCACCCAAAAGGGCAAACTGCCCCTGTTGCGTCCACCGCAAAAAGAAAGCGAGGCCCGCACCGTTCAGATTGATGCAGCAACCCGGCGCAATCTGGAACTGACCCATGCTCTGGGCGGTGGCCGCGCCGGTTCTCTGCTGGGTTTGATGGACAGGACCTGTACCGCTGTCGGGGCACGGCTGCTTGAGCGACGAATTTCAAGCCCGTCTAGGGTTCTGGACATAATCAACGACCGGCTTGATGCGGTCAGTTTCGGCTTTGAAAACATGCGGCTGACACGCGACCTGCGGGAAACCCTGCGCAAGATCCCGGATCTTGACCGCGCCCTGTCGCGCCTGTCGCTTGACCGGGGTGGACCAAGGGACCTTGCCGCCATCCGAAACGGGCTGGCAGAGGCAGAACGACTTGCCGAACTGCTTGGCCCACAAGATTTAACCCAATTGTTGTCCGACGCCGTTTCTGATCTTGGCGGGCATACGCCGCTGATTGATCTTCTGGATCAGGCGCTGGTGGCGGAACCACCGTTGTTGGCCCGCGATGGCGGATTCGTCGCACCGGGGTATGACGCCGAATTGGATGAAGCCCGAACGTTACGCGACGAAGGGCGCGGTGTGATTGCCGGCATGCAGCAGCAATTCGTCTCTGATACGGGGATTTCGTCTCTGAAAATCAAGCACAACAATGTTCTTGGCTATTTCATCGAGACGACGGCAACCCATGCAGAAAAAATGCTGTCGGCACCATTCTCTGAAACCTTCATTCATCGCCAGACCACCGCCAATCAGGTGCGGTTCACGACTGTTGAGCTGTCCGAGCTGGAAACAAAGATCCTTAATGCCGGGAACCACGCGCTTGAGATCGAAAAGCGGCTCTATGAAAGGCTTAAAACGGCAATTCTCGAAAGTGCTACCGATATCGGGCAAACATCGGCTGCAATCGCCGAGATTGATCTGGCCCTGTCCCTTGCTGATCTTGCGACTGCCGAAAACTGGGTCCGGCCCAAGGTTGATCAAAGCCGTGCGTTTCATATCGAAGGAGGGCGTCATCCTGTTGTCGAACGGGCGCTGGCACAACAGTCCGGAGATCCTTTCATCGCAAATGACTGCGATCTGAGCGCGGAAAGCGACGCTGCGAATATCTGGTTGCTCACCGGTCCGAACATGGCGGGTAAATCGACCTTTCTTAGGCAAAATGCGTTAATTGCGCTGATGGCCCAGATGGGCAGTTTTGTGCCTGCTTCGAAGGCTCACATCGGTATCGTAAGCCAGTTGTTCAGCCGGGTTGGCGCCTCTGACGATCTGGCACGGGGGCGGTCCACTTTCATGGTCGAGATGGTCGAGACGGCCGCGATTCTCAATCAGGCAGATGACCGGGCGCTGGTGATCTTGGATGAAATCGGAAGGGGAACGGCAACCTATGATGGCCTCTCCATCGCTTGGGCCACGCTTGAGCATCTGCATGATGTGAATAAATCTCGGGCGCTCTTTGCGACGCATTACCATGAGATGACCGCGCTCGCCGGGAAGCTTGACGGTGTCGATAACGCGACCGTCGCTGTGAAAGAATGGGAAGGGGAGGTCATCTTTCTGCACGAAGTTCGGAAAGGTGCGGCGGATAGGTCCTATGGCGTGCAGGTCGCGCAATTGGCCGGGCTGCCAGACAGCGTCATTGCCCGGGCGCGCGTTGTCTTGGATGCGTTGGAGAAAGGCGAACGTGAAGGCGGTGCGACGCAAAAGACCATGATTGATGATCTGCCTCTGTTTTCTGCCGTTCCCGCGCCCCCACCGCCGGTTCAGAAGACGTCGCAGGTTGAGGAAGAATTGGCGCTGATCATCCCAGACGAACTCAGTCCGCGAGAGGCGCTTGATCTGATCTATAAACTGAAAGAGGCGGCCAAATCATGACCACCCCATTTTAAAACCTGATTAACAGCCTGTTATAGCCCTTCCTTGTGTCTCAGGATGCGGGCGTTGAAGATACGCCAACCTGTGCCGGACGCAGCAGACGGTCATGCAGCATGAAACCCTCGGCAGCGACCTGAATGATGTCACCCGCCTTGGTGCCGGGCACGGGCGCCTCGAACATAGCCTGATGCTGTTGCGGATCGAACCTGTCGCCGACTTCGGGTGCGATAACTTCGATGCCGTGTTTCTTGAATACGTTCAGAAGCTCGCGCATGGTCAGCTCAACGCCTTCCAGCAATGCGGCGGAAATCTCTTTCTGCTCTTCTGTCGCTGCTTCCAGCGCACGTTTCATGTTGTCGTAGACGGGCAGCATGTCACGCGCCAGTTTTGAACCGCCGTAGTTTTCAGCTTCACGACGATCCTTCTCAGACCGCTTGCGCGAATTCTCTGCATCCGCCAGTGCGCGCATGAATTTGTTCTTCAGCTCGTCCCGCTCTGCGCGCAGCTGGTCCAGTTCCAGTGCTTCATCGTCAATCTCGGCGTCCTGACCTGCGAACTCTTCCGCCATGGCCTCTTCCAGATCGTCCAGAAATTCGTTCTCTCTCGGTTCTGCCATTTTTCACCTCTAGCTGCGGTCGGACACCAATTTGCCTACCAGCTGTGCTGTGTAATTCACGATCGGCACGATCCGCCCATAGTTCAGGCGTGTAGGCCCGATGACCCCAACCGCTCCGATCACCTTTCGGTCAGCGTTCATATAAGGGGAAACGACCAGAGAGGAACCCGAAAGTGAGAAAAGTTTGTTCTCTGAGCCGATAAAAATGCGTACACCCTCGCCTTCTTCGGCCAATTCGAGGAATTCCGCGATGTCGCGCTTGCGTTCCAGATCGTCAAACAGGCTTTTGATCCGGGCAAGGTCTTCTTCCTCGGCCTCTCCTTCCAACAGATTCGATCTGCCCCGCACGATCAGCCGCTCGGAATTCTCATCATCGCCCTGCCACAGCGCGAGACCGCTTTCCACGAGCTGTTGCGCCAGGATGTCGATCTCTTGCCGGCGATGCGCGATCTCTTGTGCGATCGTCCGCTGCACTTCGCTGATCGTCTTCCCTTCGACAATCGCATTCAGAAAATTCGCGGCCTCCCGCATTGAACTTGGGGTCTGACCGACGGGTGGCGTGAACAACCGGTTTTCCACATGGCCATCTGAAAACACCAGAACCACAAGCGCACGGTCCTGTGACAGCGACACAAACTCGATGTGCTTGATCGGGGCCTCATGTTTGGGCGTCAGTACCAGTGACGCGCCTTGCGTGACGCCGGACAGGGCAGACCCGACGCGATCAAGCAGGCCACTGACGTCAGAGGCATTATCGCCAAGGGTCGCGTCGATTTTCTCGCGGTCCGTCTCTGTCGGATCGCCCAGTTCAATCATGCTGTCCACGAACATCCGCAGGCCCAGTTGCGTTGGAATCCGTCCTGCGCTGATGTGTGGTGACCCCAGAACACCCATATACTCAAGGTCCTGCATCACGTTGCGGATCGTGGCGGCGCTGACCTTTTCGCTGAAATCACGGGTCAGTGTGCGCGACCCGACCGGGTCACCGCTTGCCAGATAGCCTTCGACCACGCGGCGAAATACCTCGCGCGAGCGTTCGTTCATCTCTTGCAGCAAATCAGAAGCGTCAGTTTTTGGAATGTTCATGGTACCTGTAATAAAGGTGCACTTGGGCCAAACGTCAATCGGGGTTGCATCCTGCGTTGCGAGAGGAGTATCCCCGGCTAACATCAAAAAGGATCTTACTCATGCGTCCCTCTGGCCGAAATCTTGATGAAATGCGCGCTGTATCTGTTGAAGTAGGCTTTACCAAGCATGCCGAAGGATCTGCGCTGATTAAGATGGGAGATACCCATGTCCTCTGCACCGCGACAATCGAAGACCGGGTGCCGCCGTTTATCAAGGGTTCCGGTCTGGGTTGGGTCACTGCGGAATACGGGATGCTGCCCCGCGCCACGAACACCCGTATGCGGCGCGAGGCCGCGGCTGGAAAACAAGGTGGGCGTACCGTTGAAATCCAGCGCCTGATTGGCCGGTCCTTGCGCGCGGGTGTTGACCGTGTCGCGTTGGGAGAGCGTCAAATCACCGTAGACTGTGATGTGTTGCAGGCAGATGGCGGAACACGCTGTGCTTCCATCACTGGCGGCTGGATTGCCCTGCGTCTGGCGGTGAACAAACTGATGAAAGCAGGCGACGTGGTCAGCGACCCTTTGGTTGACCCGGTTGCCGCCATCAGTTGTGGGATTTACGCGGGCCAGCCCGTGCTTGACCTTGATTATCCCGAGGATTCGGAGGCCGGTGTTGATGGTAACTTTATCATGACCGGATCCAGGCGTTTGATCGAAGTCCAGATGAGCGCCGAAGGCTCCACCTATTCCCGCGATCAGATGAACGAACTGATGGACCTTGCAGAAAAAGGTGTCTCGGAATTGGTCGCGATCCAGAAAGACGCCGCCGCGTGACCCGCAAGTTCACTGACAAACGGATTCTTTTCGCCACCCATAACGCTGGCAAACTGGAAGAGCTGAAAGAGCTGTTCGCGCCGCATGGGGTTTCAGTTGTCGGTGCTGCCGAAATGAATCTGGCCGAGCCGGAAGAGACCGAAAACACCTTTGTCGGCAACGCCCGGATCAAGGCGCATGCAGCGGCGCAATCGACCGGTATTCCCGCACTGGCCGATGATTCAGGAATCGAGGTTGAGGCACTGGACGGAGCGCCCGGTGTGTACACCGCCGATTGGGCAGAAACACCCAACGGCCGCGATTTCCTGATGGCGATGACCAAAACCCACGATTTGCTTGAAGAGAAAAACGCCCCGCATCCCCGCCGTGCCCGTTTCTGCGCGACAATGGTGCTGGCATGGCCCGACGGACATGACGAGGTTTTTGCCGGGACAGTCAACGGAACCTTGGTCTGGCCGCTGCGCGGGAAACTTGGTCACGGCTATGATCCGATGTTTCAACCAGACGGACATGACAAAACATTCGCCGAAATGACGTTCGATGAAAAGAATGCCATCAGCCACCGGAGTGATGTTTTCGCCAAGCTGATCAAGGGTTGTTTTGACTGAAGACTGGCAACATGGCGGCTTTGGCCTCTATATTCATTGGCCATTCTGCGAGGCGAAGTGCCCCTATTGTGACTTTAACAGTCACGTCAGCCGCAGCATTGATCAACGTGCCTGGCGCGATGCCTATCTGATAGAACTTGAGAGGGCCGCACGGGAAACCTCGGGCCGAGTGCTTAATGCAGTTTTTTTTGGCGGCGGCACCCCAAGCCTGATGGATCCGCAGACAGTTGCCGACATCATAGCGGCGATCAGGAAACACTGGCCTACGGCAAATGATCTTGAAATCACGCTTGAAGCGAACCCAGGGTCGGTAGAGGCCGGCCGATTTGCCGCATTCCGTCAAGCTGGGGTATCCCGGGTGTCGATGGGGATACAGGCGCTGAACGACGATGATCTGAAGAGGCTTGGACGCCTCCACACGGCCAGTGAAGCGCTCGCTGCCTTTGATATCGCCCGAACACATTTTGAGCGTGTCAGTTTTGATTTGATTTATGGGCGTCAGGATCAAAGCCTTTCCGCATGGGAAGCTGAGCTAAAACAGGCTCTGACCCTTGCGATAGACCACATATCGCTCTACCAGCTCACGATTGAGAACGGGACGGCATTTGGCGATCGCTATGCGCGTGGAAAGCTGCCGGGTTTGCCGGATGAAGACCTTGGGGCGGATATGTTCACCGCAACGCAGGATATTTGCGGCGCAATGGGAATGCCCGCATATGAGGTTTCAAACCATGCGCGTGACGGGGCGCAATCGCGGCACAATCTGATCTACTGGCGCTATGGGGATTACATTGGGATCGGTCCAGGTGCGCATGGACGGCTGACTGTTGATGGTGGAAAATGGGCAACCGAATGCTTCAGCAATCCTAAGCGATGGCTTGAAGGCATTGGGTTGAGCCAGACAGAGAAACCACGCACGCTGCTGTCAAAGGACGATCAAGCGACAGAATTCTTGCTCATGGGCCTCCGCCTCAAGGAAGGGATTTGCCTTGACCGGTACACATCCCTCGCCGGTACACCAATTTCTGACGAAAAACTCCACCGACTGAAGGAGATCGCCATGATTGAGGTGGTCGGTTCAAGATTAATGGTTACAAATCAAGGACTTATGGTTCTGAATGCTGTAATCGAGGCGTTGCTACCCGATTAACCCCCGCTCAACATGCGGCACAGGGTATCAAGCTCATCAAGGCTCTTGTATTGCACAGTCAGTTGGCCACCCTCCTGCCCGGGCTTATGATCAATTCGAACTTTCATCCCGACTGAGGCTGACAAATCGCCCTCCAGCGCCTTCGTATCTGCATCTTTCTCATCTTTTACAGAAGATGGCCGAGCCTTCGTTTCAGTCTCTGTTCCGGCTGATGCTTCCTTTTTAACGAGGGCTTCAGTCGCGCGAACCGACAGCCCGCCTTTAACGATCTGCCGCGCCAGCTTCAGTGGGTCCTGTGCCGGAATAAGTGCGCGAGCGTGTCCAGCGCTCAACTCTCCATCACGGACCATATCGATAACCAATTCAGGCAGGTTCAGCAGGCGCAGGAGGTTTGCAATATGGCTTCTGCTTTTGCCCAAAGCCTCCGCCATCTTCTCTTGGGTATGGCCAAACTTGTCCATCAGCTGGCGGTATCCGGCGGCCTCTTCAATCGCGTTCAGGTCGGCGCGTTGGATATTCTCGATGATCGCGACTTCAAGAACCTCGACATCGGTGAAGTCCCGCACGATGACAGGCAGTTCATGCAGTTGCGCTAACTGTGCAGCGCGCCAACGGCGTTCACCAGCGACAATCTCAAAACTCCCATCATCCCTTGCCCGGACAATCAGCGGTTGGATCACCCCTTTTTCCCGGATCGACGCGGCCAGATCATCCAGATCGCCTTTTTCAAACCGCTTTCTTGGCTGTTCAGGATTTGGTGAAATCCGTTCAATTGGGATCATCTGCTCAGCAGCGGCTGGACCTTTGGCTGCTACCGCTTCGGTTTCTGCAACATCTGCCATCAAGGCAGACAATCCGCGTCCCAAGCCACGTTTTCTATCTGGTTTGTCTACCATCTCTTACCTCTAAACCTTGTTATTCTTGATAATCTCATTTGCCAACGCCCGATAGGCAGTCGCACCTTTGGACTGACTATCATAAGCCAACACTGGCATTGCAAAACTAGGTGCTTCGCTCACCCGGACATTTCGTGGGATCACGGTTTTGAACACCAGATCACCAAGATTGCTCCGCGCGTCATGCTCTACCTGCTGAGACAAGTTGTTGCGTTTATCGTACATGGTTAGCACAACACCTTCGATACGCAATTCCTTGTTTCCGCTCTGACGAACCTCACGGATGGTCATCATCAGCTGGCTCAAGCCCTCCAAGGCGAAGAATTCGCTTTGCAGCGGGACCAGAACAGAATGCGCAGCAATCATGGCGTTTACTGTTAGAAGGTTCAATGAAGGCGGGCAATCGATCAGAATGTAGTCAAATTCGAAGGCGTCCATCTGTGTTTGCCGCAAAGCATCATGCAGCAGGAAGCTCCGCTTTTCCGCTGAAAGCAGCTCAATATCAGCCGAGCTGAGGTCGACCGTCGCCGGAATAATACAAAGACCCGGGTATTCCGTTTCCTGTATCACATCATTCAGATCAAGATCTTCCAACAGCAATTCGTAAGTGGTGAATTCCCGGTCATCCAATTCAACACCTAATCCTGTCGATGCATTCCCCTGTGGGTCAAGGTCGACCAGCAGAACACGTTTGCCATGTTCAACCAAACCGGCCGCAAGGTTGATTGTCGTTGTTGTTTTTCCAACGCCACCTTTCTGGTTCGCTACCGCGATAATCTTGGGTCCTTTTGGGCGGGAAAGGTCAGACACGTTTGATATCCTTGATCTTCAAGACAGCAGCATCGGGGCTTGTTTTGCTTGTAATAGCATCGCAATGATAAGACCACTCAGTTCGTGCGGCTTCGTCCTCGGTCGACCATTTTGCGCCCTTCGGGAAAAGCGCTGTGCCTCCGGGCTTCAGGTGCCGTTCAGCAAACCCAAGAAGAACACTCAAGTCAGCGAGAGCGCGCGCAGAAACAATATCTGCAGCGAGGGGCGGAACATCTTCAATTCTATCAGAGATAACCCTTGCCTGCAGGTTCAACTCACGAATTGCAGTGCGCAAAAATGCGCATTTTCTCTGGTCGCTTTCTACAAGGATGAACTCGCGTTTGATCCTATCGTCCTGACCAAGGATGCTTACAACAATCCCCGGAAATCCGCCGCCACTCCCAAGGTCAACCCACCTTTTGAATGGTGGCGCCAGATCATAGAGTTGGGCAGAATCCACAATATGCCGACTCCACAGATCCTGCATACTTTGCTTTGATATCAGGTTTATTTTGGGCGTCCACTTAAGCACCAGGTCCGAAAAAGCTTCCAACTTTGCAAATGTTTCACGTGAAACATTTAGATCATCGCTTTGCATCACGCTGACTTCTTGCTTGTCTCACGCCGCAGACGGGCAAGAATCAAAGTCAGTGCTGCCGGAGTTACGCCATCAATACGGGCCGCTTGCGCCAATGTCTCTGGCTGCGCAGCGTTTAGCTTGGCCTTCAACTCATTAGAAAGCCCCTCTAGCCCAAGATAGTCAAAACCATCCTGGATCCGGTGCGCCTCATCTTTCTTAAGCTTTTCAATCTCCGCCTTCTGTCGTGACAGATAGTTGGAATACAGCGCATCCCGTTCGATCTGTTTTCGAATCTCTGGTTCTACTGCCTCGAGCGATGGGTGTAGCGGGATAATATCGTCAAATTTTGCATCAGGAAACGACAGCAATTGGAACGCAGTCCGGCGCGTACCGTCCTGGCTGACGGAAATACCACTACGCGCGGCTTCAGATGGCGTAAAGGTTTTCTCAGTCAGTAGTGTTTTGGCATCTTCCAGCTTCGCCGCCTTTTCTTCGAACAGTTCCTGGCGATCTGTTGACACGCAGCCCAATTCAATCGCCAGAGGCGTCAGTCTTTGATCCGCGTTGTCAGCGCGCAATGACAAACGAAATTCAGCCCGTGACGTAAACATCCGGTAGGGCTCACTGACACCGCAGGCGACAAGGTCATCTATCATTACGCCAATATAACTCTCTGCACGGCTAAAAGTCATCGGAGGTTTGCCTTGGGATACACAACCCGCATTGAGCCCGGCAACAAGCCCTTGTGCAGCAGCCTCTTCATAGCCCGTCGTGCCATTGATCTGCCCGGCAAGGTAAAGCCCGTGAATTGACCTTAGCTCTAGTGTGCTTTTGAGCGCCCTTGGGTCGACATAATCATATTCAATCGCATACCCTGGCTGCAGGATCACCGCTTCCTCAAGACCTTTTATGGAATGGACATAGGCTGCCTGAATCTCTTCAGGCAATGATGTCGAAATCCCGTTCGGATAGATTGTGTGATCGTCAACGCCCTCCGGCTCAAGAAAAATCTGATGAGACGTCTTATCCGCAAAGCGAACGATCTTATCTTCGATCGACGGGCAATAGCGCGGACCAATCCCATCGATATGGCCGCCGTACATGGCTGATCGCTTCAGGTTCGTACGAATAATCTCGTGCGTCGCTTCGTTCGTATGCGTGATGCCACAAGAGATTTGCTTGGCCGACGTGCTGGACGACATAAAAGAGAACAATGTTGGCTCGTCATCTCCGGGCTGGCTTTCTAGATCGGTCCAATCAATTGTTCGCCCATCAAGCCTTGGCGGCGTTCCTGTCTTAAGACGACCCAAGGGAAGATCAAAGCCATCCATCCGGTCCGCCAGTTTATTTGACGCGTTGTCCCCTATTCGCCCGCCAGAGCGGGAGACATCCCCGATGTGGATCACACCACGAAGGAACGTCCCGGTGGTAAGGATGACCGACCCTGCTTTGATCAACTCGTTGTCGGCCAGCTCCACTCCACAAATCCTGTCATTCTCAATGATCAGGTCTGTCACTTCGCCTTCGATGATCTCAAGGTTTGGACGCGCCAGCGTCTCGGTCAGCATGGCCTCACGATAGATCTTGCGGTCTGCCTGTGCACGCGGGCCCTGAACGGCCGGGCCTTTGCGACGGTTCAGCAATCTGAACTGAATGCCAGCCTTATCTGCAACCCGCGCCATCACGCCATCCATCGCATCAATCTCGCGCACAAGATGCCCTTTTCCCAAGCCACCGATGGCTGGATTACAGGACATCACGCCAATGTCATTTTTTGACATCGTTACGAGAGCCGTTCTAGCACCCATGCGCGCGGCCGCATGCGCCGCTTCGGTCCCGGCATGACCGCCGCCAATGACGACAACCTCAAAATGTTTCACGTGAAACACTCCATCACTTACCTATGCAAAAGCTGGAAAAGATCTCATCCAGCAAATCTTCGACGCCAATTCTTCCGACGACCGCTTCCAAGGATCGTACTGCCGATCTCAATTCTTCAGACCCGATATCGTAGTATTCAACCCCACGATCCACTACATCTTGCGCGCTCTTCAACTTTTGGAGGGCAGATACCATCGCCATCCTATGCCGTTCATGCGTAGCAACTCCTGCAGCCAGACTACGGGTTTTCAACTCTTGCGTCACCTTTGAAACAAGTTCCGCGATACCTTCACCCGTCTTACCAGAAATAGCATTCGGTTGGTCCGGAAATACATCCGCCTTGGGATGAACAATGATGTCTCCCTCAGATGGGGCCAGCATCAGCTCTTCATTCTCGTGCGCAAGGAAAATACGCAGGTCAGATGACCGGGCTCGGCTAATGGCGCGCTCCACCCCGATGGTTTCAACGACATCATCACTTTCTCGCAGTCCAGCGGTATCCAGCAACGTTACCGGCAAACCTTCAAGGTCCATCCGCACTTCAACAATATCCCTCGTCGTTCCAGCAACCTCAGAAGTGATCGCAGCATCGCGACCTGCCAACGCGTTCAGCAACGTTGATTTTCCAGCATTCGGCGCGCCGACAATGGCAACCTCAAAACCTAACCGGATTCGTTCAGCAACCTTTGATTTTTCGACTTCCTTTGCCAATTGATCTGTTACACCAGAAAGAAGCGCCCTGACTTCCGGCGTCACATCAACTGGCACCTCCTCATCTGCGAAATCAATCGTCGCTTCCAACAGCGCGGCCGCACGGATCAAATCACTGCGCCAACCTTCAACAAGGTCTCCCAAATGCCCCGACAACACACGCAGGGCCTGTTTACGCTGTGCCTCTGTCTCAGCATCAATGAGATCGGCAAGCCCCTCGACCTGCGCAAGATCCAGCCTTTCGTTCTCAAGGGCACGTCGTGTGAACTCTCCCGCTTCAGCAAGGCGCGCATCTGGAAACGTGCCCAGCGATTTCAGGACAGCGTCAACAACAGCGATGCTACCGTGAAGATGAAGCTCAACCACGTCTTCGCCGGTAAAACTGTTTGGTCCATGGAATGGCAACACAAGCGCACGGTCGATCACATCGCCGTCCGCCGTCCGGATCGTTCGCAGCGCGACCTGATGTGACGGTGGCAACTGGCCAGCCAGCTTTGCACTGATTTCAAGCGCGGCAGGGCCTGAAATACGTACAACGGACACACCTGCACGCCCCGAAGCAGTCGCTTGGGCAAAAATCGTCGCCATTTTCATTTAACCTTTTGTTATCAAATAACAATCAGGTGTTCATTGAATCGAAGAAGTCCGAGTTTGTCTTGGTCTGCTTCAACTTGCCCAACAGGAATTCGATCGCATCCGTTGTCCCCATCGGGTTAAGAATCCGGCGCAGAACAAACGTCTTTTGCAGATCGATCTTGTCAACCAACAGGTCTTCTTTCCGTGTACCGGATTTGAGAATGTCGATGGCCGGGAACACGCGCTTGTCAGCGATCTTGCGATCAAGAACAATTTCAGAGTTACCGGTGCCTTTGAATTCTTCGAAGATCACCTCATCCATCCGCGAGCCGGTGTCGATCAGTGCCGTGGCGATAATGGTGAGCGATCCGCCCTCTTCGATATTTCGTGCGGCACCAAAGAAGCGCTTGGGACGCTGCAGCGCATTGGCATCCACACCACCGGTCAGAACCTTACCAGACGATGGCACGACAGTGTTGAACGCGCGACCAAGGCGCGTGATGGAATCAAGCAGGATCACCACGTCGCGCTTGTGCTCGACCAGACGCTTTGCCTTTTCGATCACCATATCGGACACGGCAACGTGACGTGTTGCTGGTTCATCGAAAGTCGATGAGACAACCTCGCCCTTCACCGAACGCTGCATGTCGGTAACTTCTTCAGGTCGTTCGTCGATCAACAGAACAATCAGATAGCATTCCGGGTGGTTCTTTTCGATCGAGTTGGCGATGTTTTGCAGGATCACTGTCTTACCCGTACGCGGCGGCGCCACAATCAGCGAACGCTGTCCCTTACCGATGGGCGCGACCAGATCAATCACACGGGCTGATTTGTCCTTGATCTTGGGATCATCGACTTCCATCGTCAGACGTTCGTCCGGGTAAAGCGGCGTGAGGTTTTCAAAGGCCACCTTGTGGCGCGCCTTCTCTGGCTCTTCGAAGTTGATCTTAGTCACTTCGGTCAGAGCGAAATACCGTTCGTTATCGTCGGGTGCCTTGATCAGCCCCTCAATGGTGTCCCCGGTCCGCAGGGACCATTGGCGGATCATCTCTGGTGATAGGTAAATATCATCGGGACCTGGCAAATAGTTCGCTTCGGGTGAACGCAGAAAACCGAAACCGTCCTGCAAAACCTCAAGCACACCATCGCCTGAAATCTCCCATCCCTCGTCCGCGCGTTCACGCAGGATCTGGAACATCATCTCACCCTTGCGCATGGTGGAGGCGTTTTCAATCTCAAGCTCTTCCGCCATAGCAAGAAGGTTCTTGGGTGTTTGTGCCTTGAGATCGGCAAGATTCAGAGTGTCAGTTGTCATGGAACAATCCTGTGCAGCCCAAGCATGATCGCGGGCTGGTGGGTATTAGAATGAAATAGCTAGGCACCATCCCCGGACGGGGCGGTTCGAGAGATATAAGCGCGGGTCAGGACCGAGTCAACAAATCAGAATTTCACGACGACCGAGAACACGATGACAAGCATCAACACCGTCGGCACCTCGTTCATCATCCGGTACTGCCGACCGGTCAGTGTATTCTCGCCCTTTTGGAATGCCTTCATGCGTTGGATAAGCCAGATGTGAAACAGGATCATACCAATCACGCTTGCCCCTTTCAGCCAGGGCCAAACCATAGACCAATCAACGATCCCCGGCGTAAAGACCAGCACCAGACCGGCAATCCAGGTTGCATGCATGGCTGGGCGCATGATCACGGTTGCCAGCTTGAATTCCATCATCGTAAAGATTTCGTGGGTCTCACCTTCAAGCCCCGCGCGTTCGGTATGATGGACAAACAGACGGGGCAGATAGAACAACGCCGCCATCCATGAAATCACGGATACGATATGAAACGCTTTGACCCATGGGTAAGCGAGGGCAAGGAAGTCATACATATCCCACTCCGTGTTCTGTGCCCTTCTTATAATAATAAAGAAAAGAAGAAAGATGATGTTGTTAGTAGGGAGAAGGATTTCTGTGGATTAACGCTTTATCCCAGCGTTGTCCCCCAGAGGACAGGTTTCATCCCCAGACAGGGTATAAAACCGTGTAAGTACAAAATTTACCCGTTTTATCAGATATTTAACTGAAAACCGATCACCTGCTACTGTGTATAAAAATAGGATTTCACATACGGGACCCGATTCCTCCCGGTTCACAAGTTATGCTTTTCCACGCAGGAGAAAACCCGCAGGAAAATGAACATCTCTCAAAAGTATCGGCCTTGTGCCAATCCGTCAGATTTTGCACTAGAAGTTCCTAATAACTTCTTAATCAAACTCACAAGGTTATCCCCATGCCGCAACCTCTTATCCTCGCTTCGGGGTCAACCATCAGAGCGCAGTTGCTGCGACAGGCCTGTGTCCCCTTTGACGTTCAAGCGCCCAAGGTTGATGAGGAGATGATCAAGCAGGCACTCTTGGCTGAAGATGCGCCGCCGCGGGACATTGCGGATACCCTGGCCGAGATGAAGGCGCGCAAGGTAAGTGAAAAAAACCCAGGCGCACTGGTCTTAGGGTGCGATCAGGTGCTCGATCATAGGGGCCTGATGTTGTCGAAGCCCATGAGTCCCGAAGATGCATGTGATCAGCTGCGCAGCCTTAGCAACGACCGTCATACATTGCTTTCTGCGGCCGTGATCTGTGAAGACGGCAAACCAATCTGGCGTCAGATCGGTCAAGTACGTCTGCGCATGCGCGAATTGAGCGATGATTACATTCAGGATTATGTGACCCGGAACTGGGATAGCATTCGCCATGCGGTCGGGTGCTACAAACTTGAAGAAGAAGGCGTGCGCCTTTTCACTGGTATCGAAGGGGATTACTTTCATGTGCTGGGTATGCCACTTCTTGAACTACTGAATTATCTGACGTTGCGCGGGGATCTCTCCACATGAATTTGCCCAAAATACCGCTGGCAGGGGTCATAGGCTCCCCCATTGCACACTCCAAATCACCGCAGCTTCACCGACACTGGCTCAAGACTTATGGGATCGAGGGCTACTATATTCCAATGGATGTGGTGGCACAGGATCTGGAAGAAGTCGTGCGGACCTTGCCCAAGATGGGTTTCGTCGGCGTCAACGTCACCATCCCGCACAAAGAGGCAATCCTTTCCATCGCTGATCTGGTCACTGACCGTGCAATCCTGATCGGCGCTGCCAACACGCTGATCTTCCGCAAGGACGGCAAGATTCACGCGGACAACACGGATGGCTATGGGTTTCTTGAGAACCTCAAGACCGGCGCGCCGAACTGGACGCCAAAATCAGGGCCAGCCGCCGTCTTGGGTGCCGGAGGTGCCGCGCGTGCGGTGATCGCGTCCCTGCTGGATGCCGGTGTGCCAGAGATCATGCTGTCCAACCGAACGCGCGTGCGTGCCGAAAAGCTGAAGTCGGATTTCGGCAGCCGAGTGCGCATTTTCGACTGGGTGCAGGCCGGTAACATGCTGGCAAACGCTGCTTTGGTCGTGAACACCACGTCACTTGGCATGATCGGCAAGGGAGAGATGCGGGTGCCGCTGGACGGATTGCGCAAGGAATCTGTTGTCACTGATCTTGTTTACGCACCGCTCAAGACCAAGCTGCTGGAAGCGGCCGAGGAAGCCGGGTGTGTGACCGTCGATGGGTTGGGCATGTTGCTGCATCAGGCCGTACCAGCGTTCGAACGTTGGTTTGGCAAACGCCCCGAAGTGGACCGCACCACGCGTGCAGCGGCGTTGCGTTGATGTTCTTGCTTGGGTTGACCGGTTCCATTGGCATGGGCAAATCGACGACGGCGCAGATGTTCGTTGAAGAGGGTTGCGCGCTTTGGGACGCGGACGCGGCGGTTCACCGGCTTTATTCTAAGGGAGGCGCTGCAGTTGCGCCGCTTCGCGAGGCATTCCCGGAATCCATCGCAGATGGTGCTGTTTCCCGACCAAAGCTGAAAGAGATCATCGGGCGTGATCCTGCCGCTCTGAAAAAGATTGAAAGCATCGTGCACCGGTTGGTCGGACAGGACCGCGCCGCCTTCATCGCGCAGGCAACCTCCGACATTGTCGTCCTCGATATACCCTTGCTGTTTGAGACCGGCGGCAACACACGTGTTGACGCGGTTGCCTGTGTCACCGTCGATGACGCCACCCAAAGGGATCGCGTGATGGAGCGCGGCACGATGACCGAAGCACAGTTTGAAGCGATCAAGGCCAAGCAGTTGCCCGCATCGGAGAAATGCGCGCGATCAGACTATGTGATCGAAACCGATACGATTGAACACGCGAAAGAGCAGGTGCAGTCTGTGGTTCAAGACATTCGGGAGAAGTTGAAAAATGCGTGAGGTTGTCCTCGACACTGAAACGACGGGGTTTGACCCTGAAACAGGCGACCGGATTGTTGAGATTGGCGCGGTAGAACTGATGGGTCACGTGGCAACGGGCCGGACGTATCACCAATACATCAATCCCGAACGGGCAATGCCCCAGGATGCTTTCGAAGTGCACGGATTGGGCGACGATTTCCTGCGCGACAAGCCAAAATTCGCGGAAGTCGGCCGCGCCTTTCTGGATTTCATCGGGGACGCCAAGCTGGTCATCCATAACGCCGCGTTCGATATCAAGTTTCTGAACGCCGAACTAAAGTGGATGAACCTGCCGCAAATCCCATGGGAGCAGGCGATTGACACGCTCGCCATCGCGCGCAAACGGTTCCCCGGTTCCCCAGCTTCCCTCGATGCCCTGTGCCGCCGGTTCAAAATCGACAACTCGTCCCGCACTTTGCACGGGGCCTTGCTTGACAGCGAAATTCTTGCCGAAGTTTATCTGGAACTGATTGGCGGACGGCAGCCTGACTTCGCGCTGTCGACGCAATCTTCTGGCGCAACGGGACAGGCGGCTGTTCAGTGGACGCCAAGACCACGGGCAACGCCCTTGCCATCGCGGATTTCGGAGAAAGAAGCCGCCGCCCATGCGGAGTTTGTCAGCAAGCTGGGCGACGGCGCATTGTGGTCAAAGGTTTAGGCGTCCGCCTTGGGCGCACCTTCTGCCGCCTGACGTCGTGCGATCTCGTTTCGGTAAAGTGACACGAAATCGATGTTCTCAAGGTTCAGTGGTGGGAAACCCCCGTCGCGTGTGATGTCACTGACGATCCGGCGTAGGAATGGGAAAATCATGCGCGGGCATTCAATCAGCAGGAACGGATGGATCTGGTCGTCGGGGATATTCTCGATGTGGAAAATGCCGACATAATCAACTTCAAGAACGAAAAGCGTGGTGTCGCCACCCTTGTCCTTGGATGTCACGTTCAGCTTGATGGAACTTTCATACTGGTGATCCGCTGAGCGCTTTTTCGCATCAAGGTTTACCTGAACTTCGACGTCCGGCTGTACGTCGGCGCCGCCACCTTTTTGCGCCATGATGTTTTCAAAGGACATATCGCGAATGAATTGTCCCAATACGCGCATTTGCGCCTGTGGTGGTTGTGCTGCTTCTTCGGCCATCGGTGTCTCCGTCATGAAAATAGATTCACGCGGGCTTAACAGAAGGGCAAAGCGCCCTCAATGCTTTGTCCAGCCAGAGGAGCCTTTGTCATTTTGCGCTGTATCGCTGATCTCATGGTATTCCGCGTCAATTACGTCTCCTTGCGGATCGGAAGGATGCGGATCTTGTCTGTAGGTCTGACTACGGGTTTCAAATGTCTGCACATCCACCCGCGCACGAATGGCGCGGTATGCAGCTTGCCGCAGGCCGGGGACGAGCAGTGAAAATCCAATGGCATCGGTGAAAAATCCGGGCGTCAGCAAAAGCGCACCGGCAAAAAGGATCATCGCCCCGTGCACCAGGGGCTCAGTCGGATCGCGCATGTCCGAGAATGAACTGCGCAACTGCCCCAAGGCCATCGCGCCCTGTGTGCGGACCAGCCAGGTACCAAGAACGGCAGTGATCAGAACAATAGCAAGGGTCCATCCAAGCCCGATTGCACCGCCGATTTTAATGAACAAGGCGATCTCAATCATGGGAACAGCGATAAATGCGATCAAAAGCCACATATGGCAGGCGTCCTTTTACTTGGGGTGCGGTGGACTCACCCCGGTCGAAGACCTACATAAGGTCTCTAGCGACGTGTTTCCATGTTTTGACCCCGTGAGGTAGCGATGAATTCACCCATGATACAGCTTCTGGTGTTGGCCGGTATTGCCGTATTTCTGATCCTGCGCCTGAAAAATGTGCTTGGCACGCGGGAGGGGTTCGAAAAGCCGCCCGTGACTGATCAGACTACCGCCCGCCGCAGCAGTGGACCTGCCTTTGAGGTTATAGAAGGAGGCCCCGACCTTGATATAACGGACCACGTCCCCGCTGACAGCCCGGCTGGCAAAGCGCTGGCTGAAATGAAGCGGATTGAGCCATCTTTTGGTGTCAGCGATTTCCTGGGTGGTGCGCGTCAGGCCTATGAGATGATCGTCATGGGGTATGAACGTGGTGAACTGGACAAGATCCAGCCGTTTCTTTCCGAAGATATCTACGAAAGCTTTGTCGACGGTGTCGCAGCCCGAGAAGATCAGGGCCTGACGATCGAGGCGGAGTTCATTGGTGTGCGTGAAACCGAACTGGTGAATGCGTCCATCGACCCCGATACCAACGAATCCGAGATGACCATCCGCTTTGTGGGTGAGCTGACTTCTGCTGTTAGGGATGAGGCGGGCGATATCGTTGAGGGCAGCCTGACCGAGGTCAAACGCCAGAAAGACACATGGGTCTTTGCCCGCATCATGGGCTCGGACGATCCGAATTGGCTGTTGGTCTCTACAGACGGTTAAGCCATGCGGTTGTGGCATCGCTTTGGGCAGGCGTGGTTTCTATGACGCCTGCCTCCGCCACCGATGTATCTTATGAAGTGCTTGGATTCGATCAGCTTGATGGCTGGGCCGAAGATGACCACGCCGATGCGCTTAAGGTGTTTCTGAACACTTGTCTGGATATGAAGGATCCGGATTGGACCGCTCTGTGCAATTATGCCAAAGCGCAGCCGGAGCCACGCCAGTTTTTCGAGCTGTTCTTTCGCCCCGTGCTGATTGATGACGGCCAAGAGGCTCTCTTCACCGGTTACTTCGAGCCAGAGCTGGACGGTGACCGTTATCGGTCTGCCCGTTACCGGTATCCCGTGTATAAAATGCCGAATGAGGCATTGGAGTCCAACCCTTGGTTGACGCGCCGCGACATCCTCGAAGGGGACGTCATGGCGGGCCGTGGGCTTGAGATTGCTTGGGTCGATGATCCCGTCGAATTGTTCTTTTTGCAGATTCAGGGGTCAGGACGGATCAAATTGCCGGACGGAAGCCGCATTCGTGTGGGATACCGAGGCTCTAACGGTCACCCCTATCGGTCTATCGGTGTCGAACTGGTCCGGCGGGGTGTTTATCAAGCGCATCAGGTAAGTGCCGAAGTCATCAAGAACTGGGTGCGCCGCAACCCGGCGCTGGGACGTGAATTGTTGTTCCACAACCCATCATATGTGTTCTTTCGGGAAGTCAGTCAGGTGCCATCGGATCAAGGGCCTCTTGGTGCGATGAACCGGTCCGTTACTGCGATGCGAAGCATCGCAGTGGACCCGGCTTTCGTGGAACTTGGCGCGCCGGTCTGGATCGAGAAAGATGGAAAGAACCCGCTCCGCAGGTTGATGATTGCGCAGGATACAGGTTCAGCAATCAAGGGCGCGCAGCGGGCCGATGTTTTCTTTGGTACCGGGGACAAGGCCGGCCAGGATGCTGGCAAGTTGCGCGATCCGGGTCGCATGATCGTACTGATGCCAATTCAGCGTGCCTATGCCTTGCTGCCGGAAAGCGCGCTATGACGCGCAACCGCAGACACGGCCCACTGAACGATGATGATCTGGCATTGTGGCGGCAGGTCACGGACCGCACCGAGAAGCTGGACCTAAAATCCCTTTTCACGCCAGAAATTGACGTCCCTGCCCCTGCGCCACCGGCGTTACGCAAATCAAAAACCGTGCTGATGGGAAAACCAGCAGGCAAATCCAAACACAGCGGCCATGATCTTGTGCCTTCTCTCCCGGATCGGCTGAACCGTGACCCGGTACAAATGGACCAAAAGGCGTTCGGCAAGATGAAACGGGGCAAGCTGAAACCGGAGGGCCGGATTGATTTGCACGGCATGACGCTCGACCGTGCGCATCCTGCTCTGAACCGGTTCATCATGTCTGCGCATCAAAGCGGCAAGCGCCTTGTTCTGGTGATTACGGGCAAGGGCAAGCAGCGCGACGAAGGTGGGCCGATTCCTGTGCGGCACGGTGTCTTGCGCCATCAGGTGCCCCAATGGTTGTCGATGCCGCCGCTTTCTTCGGTCATTCTACAGGTAACGCAGTCGCATGTCAGTCACGGTGGCCAGGGCGCATACTATGTTTATCTGCGCAGGCAACGTTAACGACCCAGCGTCGGTCGATAGCGAACGATCCCTATCGTCGCGAGACCGGCAGCGAACAGATAGTACACCGCAATGGGCAGCATCTGATCCGGGAAGTTGATACCAAAATCAATCAGCACACCCGTGATGCCCGGCCCAATGGCTGACCCAAAGACCATTAATGCCGCAGCAACAGACTTGATCGAACCAATGTGGCGGGTACCATAGTATTCAGCCCAAAACGTCGAAGAACCCGTGGCCTGCAACCCCTGCCCCACACCAAAGATGACAAGCCCCACGCCCGCCATAAAAATCGTGTCGGCAAAAGTCAGGACGGCGAAAGACGCCGCGAAAGGCAGCATCTGAAACGGGACAATCCGGCTGACGCCAAAGCGATCGATGGCCCAGCCGGAGAGGAAAGTGGAGAGCACGGATGACACCGTATAAATCGGCATCAGGCCTACGTAGGCCACCAGCTCCCAGCCTTTGACCTGCGTCAGGTGGACCTGTTGAAAGAGCAACGCCGTTCCCCACGCTGACGGGCCTACAATCATAGGGATCATCAGAAAGAATAATCCTGATCGCAGCATCTGACCACGTGTCCAGTGCTGGCCATCCATTCCGGCAATCTGTGCTTCGGCGGCCATTGATTGCGGCGTGCGTTCCTGGCGAAGGAGCATCAGCAATATGGGGATCGTTATCAGGACAAGAGCCGCTGCCAGCACCCAAAGCATGCGCCAGTGCACGACAGCGAAGAGCGCTACGAAAACCACCGGCAAGATGGCCTGCCCGGCTGCAAATCCCATTGACGACAATGACAGTGCTTTGCCGCGCGTTGCCTCGAACCAACGGACCATGGCAACAGCGCCAAGCTGCGACATCATTCCCTGACCAGTCAGCCGCAACGCGAAAATGACGCCCATCAATAGGATCCATGATGTGTTTATGGACATCGCCATGCAGGCAGCGGCCAAGGCCAGCATCACGCCCAACGCAAGGACCCGCACGCGAAACCGGTCGGTCAATACCCCGGCCCAGATCATCGCGAGGGCAGAAGCTGTGGTACCGACGGTATAGATGCCGCCCCATTGCCCGTCTGTCAGGTCAAAGTCCGCTTTGATCTCTCCTGCGAACAAGGAAATGAAATAGGTCTGGCCATATGACGACGTAAAAGTCAGCAGAAAACCTGCCAGCAAGAACGGCCAGTTGGCGCGGAGGAAGCGGAGATAGTCCATTCGCGCTTATACCGTCTTGGGGTACAGAAACCAGCGTTTGAAATGACGACCAGAGCCAGGACCTGGAAGTCTTTGATGCATAGGTAAAGCAGTCCAGAATACTGCCATCTGAAGGCGAACCGACCATACACAACTATCCTGTGAACAGTACTTTTTCATCAAAATCTGGATATCGCTAGGCTCGCGCAAATTAAGACGTATCGCGGATAGAAATGCGTGATACCATCGATGGATTGATAGGGGGACCAAACAATGGCAACTGCCGCAGAAATTAATGAAATTATCAAACTCTATGTTGGCTAGTATAACCGGGCGCCAGACGCGCTTGGCCTGAATTTTTGGATCGGTGCGTTTGATCGAGGGTTTTCCTTGGCAGAGATGGCGGTCGACTTTTCAACCCAGCCCGAGACACGCGCGAACTATCCGTTTTTTGACCCGGCGCAGCAGCCGAACCCAACTCTCGTTGATCTGGGTACATTCATTGACACGGTGTATGACAATCTGTTCAACAGAGCCCCGGATCAGGCTGGCAAGGATTTTTGGGCTGGAAAGATCAACTCTGGTGAGTTTTCCGTAGGTCAGGCCATCAGCCTGATTATCGCTGGTGCAACAACATCACCGGACCAGGATGTCGTCGCGAACAAAGTGGCCGCTGGTCTGGATTTCTATACTCAACTGAATGCCACTCCGGGTGGGTCGACCTATGTATTCACGCCTGCAGACGTGACTGCAGCAACGGATCTTCAAAAGAATGTCACGGCTGATCCTGCGTCTCTCGATTCGGCGACAACGGCGACTGATGCCTTCATTGCCAGTTTTGGTGGCGGCACGCAGACAGGTATTTCCGTGAACCTGACAACCGGAACAGATCAGCCCGGCGGCGGCGGTGGCGCTGCAGACACCCAAGGCACCACTGGTGACGACACATATTCGGCGACAGTTGAGGCCAACAATGGCGGAACGTTGCAGAGCAGCGACAATATCGCAGCGGGTGATGGTACCGACACACTGAATGTGCGGGTCATTTCAACCACGAGCGGGGGACAGATTGTTTCACCGGCGGCCTCTGGGTTGGAAAAGGCTGTTGTCACCAATGAAACGTCCAACGGGATCTTTATTCTTAATTTCAACGCCATTGTGGGCGAGACCGAAGTCACCGCGAAGGACAGCGGCCCAAGCACGTTGACGGGTTTTAGTAATCTGGACATCGGAACCAGCATTCGGATGGAGAATGTCGACGGGGCAGTGGGGGTGAACTTCAAGGGTGACCGAAGTGCATCAACCAACGACAGTTTTGATCTGTTTATCGCAGATTCAGGGACCGAGGATTCTTCCTCTACGTTCTTGATCGCTGATGCGCAGTTAAACAATGCAGACACAGGATTTGAGAACGCAAATATCGAGACCGGTGGGACCACAGAATCCTTTCTGAACATGATCAGTCTGGAACTGGAGTCGCTGGTGATCACGGGGACACAACAGCTGAACCTCGAAGACACTATCGATAATTTTGAGCTTCTGAAGTCCGTAGATGCCAGCGCCTTGTCCGGAGGGGGCCTGAACCTGCGGGCGGGCAGTAATACGCAGTCGGATTTCTCATTTACCGGCAGCGGGCAGGACGATTCTGTTGTTTTGAACAACAGTCTCTTCAACAATCCCAATACGTTGTCTTTGGATGGCGGCGCGGGCGAAGACACTCTGGTCGTCAACTCGTTCACCAACCTCTCTGCGACTTCCGTCAACGCGGCGAATGGGTTTGAGGCATTGGGCTCTGCCGACAGCACCTCCAGTCTTGATGCGAATGATTATACCACGATCGACACGTTCATCTTTGATGGTCAGACCGGAAATGACAGTCGGCTGAACATCACTGGTGTGACGGGCGATGACAGGTTTGTCTTCCAGTCCGATGTGGGCCGCGGTGATGAGGCGCTCCGCTTTGCGGCAGATACCGCAGGACAGGCGCTCACCTTTGAACTGAGCGCAGACAGTGAAACGAACGGTGAAGTGCGGATCCTTTCCGACACCAACACAGGTAATGACACGGCAGCAATCGGGTTTGGCAACTCGAACATCAGTTCGGTCGAGATCATCTCTAGTGGGACGAACGCCAATGCCAACGTCATTCGTGCAGTGGATAATGGCAGCAATAATTACTTTGCCTTCGCCAACCAGAACGGCCCAAGCAACTTTGGCATTTCCGGATCCCAGGCTCTGACCATCACGGCCGAGGTGGGCGTATCGCTCACGGCAAGCTCTGATGAGAGGGGTTTCGAAACCGGTGTGAACCTTGACGGATCCAGCGCCACGGGTGCATTGCGAATTGCTGGATCTGGCACGGCGGATGCGATTGAAGGCGGTTCTGGCAATGACATCCTCTATGGTTTGGGCGGCAATGATGTCCTGACGGGCAACGGCGGATCGGATCAGTTCCGCTTCTCGGACTGGAATAGTACCGATACGATTCAGGACTTTGTTGCAGGTCAGGACAAGATTGGACTTGAGCGTGTTGATTTTGGCAACACCAATGCGACCACGGCGGGGACGGCCCTTAGTACCAATGACTATGTCCAGAACTTGCAGGCTGTTGCCAATCTGACAAACGCGGATTCAGACAAGCTGGTTGAGCTTCAATTGGCTGCGACAAATGATCAGATCACGCAAACCTCTGTTGGGGCGACCAACACCTATCTCTTGGTTTTCAACCAAACGTCCGGCAAGGGCGAGCTGTGGTTCGACAATGACTGGTCCACGGCATCCAGCCGCTCAATGACTGCCGAATTCGCCAACATCACTGAATTGTCTGATCTTATTGGCCTGACAAATACGGACTTTGTCGAATACACATTCTGATCGGAAACATTGAAAATCAGAGCGCGCGCCAGGGAACTGGCGCGCGTTTTTCGTTCAAAGCACGTAGCGGCTCAGATCGGCAGAGCGGGTCAGCTCACCCAGGTTCTTTTCAACGAAATCTGCGTTTACTTCGATGTTTTCGCCGGCACGGTCCGGGGCGGTAAAGGACAACTCCTCGAACACCCGTTCCATCACCGTATAAAGGCGCCGCGCACCGATGTTCTCGACCGTATGGTTCACATCCGCGGCAATCTTGGCCAGCGCTGCGATGCCTTCCTGAGTAAAGCTGACAGTCACCTCTTCGGTTCCCATCAAAGCGGTGTATTGCAGGGTCAGCGCGTTGTCCGTCTCTGTCAGAATGCGCACGAAATCTTCTTCCGTCAGCGCCCGCAGTTCTACGCGGATTGGCAGACGGCCCTGCAATTCGGGCAGAAGGTCAGATGGTTTGGCAATGTGGAAGGCACCCGATGCGATAAAGAGTACGTGATCGGTTTTTACTGGCCCGTGTTTGGTGCTGACAGTTGTGCCTTCGATCAGGGGCAGCAGGTCGCGCTGCACACCTTCGCGGCTGACATCGGCGCCGCGTGCATCAGAGCGCGCGCAAACCTTGTCGATCTCATCAAGGAAAACGATACCGTTCTGTTCAACCGCTTCGATAGCGTTGCGGGTGACGGTTTCGTCATCCAGCAGCTTGTCCGCTTCCTCACCAATCAGGATCTCATAGCTTTCGGCGACAGACAGCCGCTTGGTTGTTGTGCGCCCGCCCAATGCTTTGCCAAACAGATCACCAAGGTTCATCATGCCTGCACCCATGCCGGGCTGACCGGGGATTTCCATCATCGGAAAAGGGCTGGATGTTTCCGTGACCTCGAGATCGATCATCGTGTCGTCCAGCAGACCGTCCTTGAGCTTTTTTCGGAACATATCGCGCGTTCCTTCGCGGGCCTCCGTGCCTGCAATGGCGTCAATCACGCGTTCTTCGGCAGCTTTGTGGGCCTTGGCTTTGACGTCCTCGCGCATGTGTTCGCGTGTCATGGCGATGGAGGCATCGACCAGATCGCGGATGATCTGCTCCACATCCCGGCCGACATAACCGACTTCGGTAAATTTTGTGGCTTCAACCTTGAGGAACGGCGCGCGTGCCAGCTTTGCCAAGCGGCGGCTGATCTCTGTCTTGCCGACACCGGTGGGCCCGATCATCAGGATATTCTTTGGGTAAACTTCCTCGCGCAGATCATCACCCAGCTGCTTGCGACGCCACCGGTTGCGCAGCGCTACGGCGACTGCGCGTTTTGCGTCTTTCTGACCAATGATAAAGCGGTCCAGTTCCGATACGATTTCGCGGGGGGTCAGATCGGTCATTTCGAAATTTTCTCCACGGTAAGGTTGCCGTTGGTGTACACACAAATGTCTGCGGCAATTGCCATCGCGTCGCGGGCGACACCTTCCGCATCACGGTCGCTGTCGATCATGCCGCGCGCGGCAGCCAGCGCGTAGTTACCGCCAGAGCCGATGGCGGCCACGTCATGTTCGGGTTCAAGAACATCGCCCGCGCCGGTGATCACCAAAAGTTCACTGCCATCGGTCACAATCAGCATCGCTTCGAGCTTTTGCAGGTACTTGTCCGTGCGCCAGTCCTTGGCCAGTTCCACGCTTGCGCGTTGCAATTGCCCTGGTGTCGCCTCCAGCTTGGCCTCAAGCCGTTCCAGCAGCGTAAAGGCGTCTGCCGTCGATCCGGCAAAACCTGCAACCACATCGAACCCGCCGGGCGACAGGCGGCGCACCTTGCGTGCAGTGCCCTTGATGACAGTCTGGCCAAGGCTCACTTGCCCGTCGCCTGCAATCACCACTTCACCGCCCTTTTTCACGCCGATGATCGTGGTGCCGTGCCAACCGGGGAAATCGTCTTGTGCCATGTATGTCTCCGTTGTTCTTCGTGGGTATATGGCCCCCATGGATCAGAGGCACAAGGGCAGCGCTGGTTGTGAGACAGGATCGGAGCAGATAACGTTCTGCCATGACCCATGACGCAACTTTTCGTTTCTATCTGGAAGAGCCCTTGCGCACTTCCGCTGCGAACGGGGAACATAATTTCATAAACCTTGTGGTGAAGGTGATGAAGCGGGCGGGCTTTGACCCGACCTTCCACAGATTGCCTGCCAGTGATGTGCCAGCAGACGGATATTCGCTCTCGCACATGGTGAACCCGCCGAATGACAGGGGATTGGTCTTCCGCCGGGTCTATCACTATCCGTTCTGGCAGATCGAGGCGGTCGCGCAACGCTGGCAGTGGGATGTGGCGCGGGCCACATTTGATCCGGAATGCGCATCCAAGGACGCGCCCCGTTTCTACAGCTACTGGCAAAACCGTCTGTTTGGTGATGCGTCGCAAAAGGCGCGGCGGGATGGGTTTGTCTATGTGCCTTTGCAGGGGCAACTGGGGCGCGAACGTCTGTTTCAGGCCTGCAGCCCCCTTGAGATGATTGAACACTGCCTAGAAAACGATCCAAAGCGAAATATCGTGGCAACCTTGCATCCAAAAGAAAGCTACACGCGCAAGGAACTGGCCGATCTTGATGCGCTGGAACGCAAGCATCCGCGGCTGACGGTCGATACCGGTAATATGGCGCAATATCTGCGCACCTGCGATTACGTGGTAACCCAGAATTCGGGCGCGGGATTCTCGGGATATTTCTTTGGAAAACCGGCTCTCTTGTTTGGTCAGATCGACTTTCACCATATCGCGGAACGGGTAGATATGGGCGCACTGGACAAGAGCTTTGCGAAGGTGGCGACGCTGGCACCGGCCTATGACAAGTACATCTGGTGGTTTTGGCAGGATCAGTCGATCAACGCGGGGCGCGAGGATGCGGAGGACAAGATTGCATCCCGGTTGAGACGGTTTGGCTGGCCGGTGGTGTAACGCCCGCGCAACTAAGCCTTAACGGTATGAAATGAAGAAGGCGCCCCGTTTGGAGCGCCTCTGAAATCTTCAGTTGCCAAAAGGCTTAGATCGACTCTTCGATCCAACTTTGCAGCGCGGCCTTTGGCTTGGCGCCGGCCATGTTTGAAACGACCTGACCGTCCTTGAAAACAAACAAGGCCGGAATGCCGCGCACACCCATCTGGGCTGGGGAATTCGGGTTCTCATCCACGTTCACTTTGACGATTTTGACCTTACCGTCCATCTCGGCTGACAACTCCTCAAGCGCTGGGCCGATCTGTTTGCAGGGCCCGCACCACTCTGCCCAGAAATCCACCACAACGGGGATATCGGAATTCTTAACTTCGGCGTCGAATGTTGCGTCTGTGACTGCGACCGTGGCCATGATGCTCTCCTGAGAAGCGTTACATTGTGTTGTGCAGAACCTAGGAACGTGACTGCCCTACGTCAAGGTGATCTGACTGCGCAAACGCCTTTGTCACAAGATCGTGGGGCAGGGGCATGAGGGTCGCGTTCACCGTCCAGAGGACCGCTGTTCTGATTTCGTGATCGGGAAATATTTGCGACAGCATCGCCGCGTAGGCGCCCATTTGCCGCAGGATCCCTTCCGGGCAGGCGGCAGGGTCCGGCGGGACGTGCCGGTTGGTCTTGTAGTCGATCAGTTGCACGACGGAATCCGTGATCCGTAACCGGTCCACCACGCCGTGCAACCTCCGTTCGCCGACCTTGGCCGTGATGGGGACCTCGACCAGTGTATCGGGTGCAAAAATATCGCAAAGGTTATCGTTTTCGATCACGGAACGCGTTTCTGCAATGGCCTGCTCGGCCCGGTCTGGCTCAGCCTTCGCGGCGATCGCCTGTGCGGCGGCAGAAAACGCGGGTTCAGTCAGTCCCGGAAGAATTTCAAGCAGCTTGTGCATTACGGACCCATAGGCCTTTGCCGCTTCGCTCTCTTCTCCCAGATCTCCGGGGAGCGCCTTGGCACCGCCCAAATCTGACGGAGACTGGACATCTTCGATTTCAACAGCTTCAGGAGCATGGAGCGCGAAAATAGGCTCTAATATGGGACGAACGGCAGCTTCTGTCGGTGTCTCGGCAGTTTCAAGCGCGTTCCAATCACCTTCCTGAAAACGCCTGATCCCGGTGCCGGGAACCTCTACCGCATTGATGTGGCCCATGGCCTCTTCGGCAATCTGGTACCAAGCGGTATTGTCCTTTGAAAGATCGCCAGCAGCGGCAATCATCAGCCATTTTTCTGCCCGCGTCATGGCGACATAGAGCAGTCGCAAACGTTCTGCCTGTTGCGCGTCCTTCATTGCATCAACGGTTGTGCGCAGCTTTGACGGAAGATCATCTGTTGCGGGCTTCCAGACCGGTACGCCGTCCAGCTTGATGATCTCATCCTTGATTGTGACATCGCGTCGGCCGGTGTCCGGCAGGATCACGATAGGTGCTTCCAAACCTTTGGAGCCATGGACCGTCATCACCCTGATCTGGTTCGAGGCGGAATCTATCTGGCGTTTGATTTCAAGATCATCGGTCTGCATCCATTCGATGAACCCGGTCAGGCTTGGCACATCGTTGCGTTCATATGCCAGCGCCTGCGTCAGCATCGCGTTGATCCCGTCTTCCGCTTCAGGGCCAAGACGCGACAGCAGCCTCTCGCGGCCCCGGTGCCGGGTTAGAACGCGTTCGATCAGATCGTAGGGCCGCAGGAAATCAACCTGAGACCGCATGTCCCTGAGAATGGCAAGCGTTTCTGGATAATCGTCGCTCCGCTTTCGCAAGGCTTCCCAAAGGACGGGCTGCTTGCGGCCATGGGCGAGGGTGAAAAGATCCTGTTCGCTCCACCCGAACAAAGGGGATTTCAACGCAGTCGCCAGCGAAAGGCTGTCATCCGAGGTTGCAAGGAACGACAGCAAGGCGGCCAGATCCTTGACCGCAAGTTCCGCCCCGACCTTAAGGCGGTCGGCCCCGGCAATCGGCAAGCCGGCGGCCTTGCAGGCCCGGATCACTTCGGAGAACAACGCCGAACGCCGCTGCACCAGTATGAGGAAATCGCCCGCCCGGACCGGCCGTTTGATGAACGTGCCCTTTTGCGGCCCATCATCGGGAATGTAGGTCGGATTATCAGGGTCGGTCATCGCCTTGATCTGGGCTGCGATCTGTTCGGCAAGGACAACGGTATGGTGCTGGGCGCTGCGACGATCCAGCGGATCGGTCCAGGGGCGGTCCGGCTCTGCTTCGGCCTTCTCCACCAAAGGCCACAGGTCAACCCGGCCGGGCAGTGCCTCCTTGAAAGCGATATGGTGCGTCTGCTTACCGAAATCGGCCCGCCTTCTGGGATCAAAAGCAGTGTCTACAAGACGTAAAATGGCACTTGAGGACCGGAAAGAATAATCAAGTGAGCGGTGCTGAAAGAACTGCCCTGCGGCATTGATCTTTTCATCAAAAACGGCGCTCTTGCGGTCAAACTCCAACGGGTCAGCCCCCTGGAAGGAATAGATGGACTGTTTCTTGTCACCCACGACGAAAAGCGTCCGGGCAACGTCCGTACGCGCACCTGAACCGCTGTAGAATTCATCTGTCAGTGCCTCGATCACATCCCACTGCCGGGGCGACGTATCCTGCGCCTCGTCCACCAGAATGTGGTCGATCCCGCCATCGATCCTGTACAGGACCCATGCGGCAACCGCCTTGTCACGCAGCAACGCGCGCGCCTTGAGGATCAGGTCGTCGAAATCAAGCCAGCCGCGCAGTTGCTTGGCAGTCTCATACCGTTTCAGAAAGGCGCGGGCGAAATCATGCAGTGCCACGGCCTTGTTTGCCGCCATCAGGGCCAGCCGCGCGTCCCTCGCGTCTTCGACCCGCAGCATGAAGGCCTCAAGCTGTTCCATCGCGGCACCAAGAGCGGCTTGCGTTGGTTTTGTAGGGAAACTGCCGATCTTGGCGGTGAACGGCGCTTTTGCTCCACTGCTGAACAGAAACACCTTTTCAAGGACGGGCAGGGCGCTTTGATCGAAATCTGTGATTTGCTGCAGTGCACGTCCGGCTTTCTCATCATTGCCGCCCTTGGCCAAAAGATGCGGGATGATCTCGGCGATCACGCCATGCTCGTTGCCAAGAAAGACAGAACTTTCGATCTGGTGCTCGTCCAACGTGGTTGGCTGTCCCAGCAACGCCAGTGCGTCCGCCCTTTGAAATGCGCCGGTGAAAGTGTCCCGCATTCCGACGATGCTTCGGGTCATCTTGCCGAAATCCTCGCCTGTGTAAAAACGTGCAATACCGGCAATCAGCGCGGCATCCGGTCCTTCCGCCATCTCATCGACGATATCTGCACGCAGTAGATCGGCTGCGCGGTCCTCGATCTCGGTAAACTGCGGGCTTACCTCTGCTTCAAGCGGAAACCGCCGCAACAGGGACGCGCAGAAAGAGTGGATGGTCTGGATTTTCAGTCCGCCGGGCGTTTCGATTGCCAGCGCAAAGAGGGTACGCGCCTTGCGCAACTGTTCAGGATCCAATGTCCCGGCAATGCCCAGCTCTGCCATCGCGTTGCGCAAGGTATCGTCGGGCAACATGGCCCATTCGCCCAAACGCTTGAACAGCCGGTTCTGCATCTCGGACGCCGCAGCCTTGGTATATGTCAGGCAGAGAATGTGCTGTGGTTCGACCCCATTTAGCAGCAGCCGTGCCACCCGGTCCGTCAACACACGGGTCTTGCCCGATCCGGCGTTTGCTCCCAGCCATGTCGAGGCATCGGGCCGTGCCGCTTCGATCTGCGCGCGCGTGGCGTCGTCGAACATCACGTCAGATCCTCCGGTGTGGCCGGGGTCGTGCCGTCCCATTCACCAAAACGCGCAAGCTGATCGTAATCGCCTGCGGCGTCCTCGGTCTTGACGATCCGGCGCGAGGTAAAGCCTTGGTCCTGAGACAGATAGCTTTCGATCAACTTGCGAAGTCCGGCCAGAACAGCAGCTGGCGGTTCTTCGTCCAGCGGTGCGGCAACCTCAACCGGGGTGGAACCCAGACCGATGAAGGCGGCATGCGCGACGGGCGTCGGGCCAAGTTCCTTGAACCCGCCTTCCTCGATCATTGCCGCTTCGAGAAGCAGCTGTTTGTCAAAGAATTGTTGCTCTTTCTTGCTGGGGGGCGTGCCGGTCTTGTAGTCATAAATCAGCGCATCGCCATCTTCGGTTCGGTCGATCCGGTCAGCATAGCCATTGAGGGTGAAGCCAAGATCCTTGAATTCAATCGTCCCCTTGGCAGCCTTTTCAAACAGCACGGGTGATGAGTAGGCTTGTCGTGTCTGTTCTTGGGTAATGAACCAGTCGGCCACACGTTCAATCCGTGCGCGCCACATCAGGCGGGCGGCGGGCCATGGGGCTTCTTCTGCTAGAACTTCATCCGTGACATTCAGCAGATGCGCCTTGCTCAGCAGGGTCGGATCACCCCTCACCGATTTGATGAACAGCTCCATGACCCTGTGCAGCACGATGCCGCGCACAGGTGCGTCGGGGGATTGCACCAGCGGATTCACCGGGCGCAGTTGCAAAGTGTGTTTGGCATAGATGGCATAGGGGTCACGGATCAGACGGTTGATTTCTGTCACAGACAGCGTGTGTGGACGCGCCGGGACAGGTGGCCGGGGCGACGGGCGCGGGGCAGGGTCTGTACGTGTGAATGCTTCAAGAGCTTCGGTCTGGCTGATCCAATAGGCCCCGCGCTTGCGCATCTGGCGCATGGCGTCAGCACCTTTCTGATCGGGCAGCCCGTTCAGCAGGTTCTCAAGCCGGTTAAGCCAGCGCGATGGCACCGTCTCGGCCTCATCTGAACGAATTGCGCGGGTCAGCATGACCTCGGGCGCGGCAATCGCCTGCTGGTAATCATGGGCTGACAAACCGATGCGCCGCTCGGGCAAGAGCAATCCGGCCTTGAGCCGCATCTGCCGATTGAGCCAAGGGTCGGGCGGCGGTGCCTCGGGCCATGTCCTATCGTTCAGACCACCCAGAATGACCAGTTCCGCACCCTGCACGCGCGCCTCAAGCGTTCCCCAGATCATCACATGTGGATGGGGCGCATTACGGTCGCGTACTTCTTCTGTGCCCAGTAATGAACCGGCCAGATCGGCATAATCCGATGCTGTCATGACACCGCCGTGCGCTGCATGGGTACGGAGGTTTTCCATCACCTCATGGGCTTTTTGCCCGGCTTTCAGCTTCCACAACTCGTGTTGGGGGTCTCGTGGCTCTCCCGCTGCGATTTGTTCTGCCAGACCAAGGTGTGTTTCGACCCAATCGGAAAGGTCACGTGCGGGGCTGGTGTGGCTCGTGCCGAAGGTCTCGGCCACCCAAGCGATCCAGGACAGGAACCCTTCCGGGTCCTCAATCCCAGCCGCGACCTTTGCGCCGATGCGCGTCAAACCTTCGGCATTGGGATAGGGCAACCCGTCTTTACGGATCTGCATCTCAAGCCGCTGCGTATTTAGCTGATGATTGTTCCGTCCGTCCCCACTGTGGGTCAACGGGTGCTTCAGCAGGGTCAGCAAAGCCTCGGCATCAAGTTTGCGGACGAAAAGGTTCGCCACATGGCGCAGAAAACGACCCGGAGGAGAGAGTTGCAACGGAGTGCCGGCGCTGTCGTCGGGCAAAATGTTCCAGCGGTCCAGCGCCGATGTGACTTGCCGGGTCAGCATCCGGTCAGGGGTAATCAGCGCGGCGGTCTTTCCTTCCTCGACCGCCTTGCGCAGGCGCATTGCGATGCTTAGCGCCTCAATACGCGGGGTCGGTGCTTCAACCAGCGTGAGCGCTTCGGTTGCAAGATCAAGATCGACCAGCTTTGGCCCTTCGCTCAGCCATGTATCCGTGACCGGCGCTGGGCGAAGCGAGAGCGAAACAAGCGCATTTCGCGCGGGAGAGGGCGGAGAGATTTCTGCCCAATCCGTGACTTGAGGCCGCGTCACATCCAGTGCTTTCATCATGTGAAAGAACCGATACTGCGGATGATCTTCGGGCGGTTGCTCGGATTCAAGCATGCCCCACAGATGTCGTGGCATGTCAAAATCAAAACCGGGAAGGACCAGGGCACCTTGGGGCAAACGGGCAACCGCCTGCATCAACAAGGATGTCGTGCCGCGTGAACCGGTGGACCCTGCAACAATGACTGGATGCTCTGGCGGCTCATTTTCCCAATTTGCCGCGATCCGCTGGACCATTTGGCGCTGGCGCGCTTCGGTGTCGGGCTGGCTCGACATGCGGTCAAGATAGGTGTGAGCGATCTCAAGAAACTGCTTGGCACGTTCCCAGTGCCCTGACTGATCACTTACGTCGAGGTCTGCAATCTGCTGTGCGCTGACACCTTCCCCCTGCATCTCATCAATGAGCCCTGCAAGGCTATCAGACAGGGCATAGAGCGAGGCGCGCGGAGCGATTTTTGGATCGGCATCGAGCAGACAAGAAATCAGCTGGATCAGTTCCAGCCGTCGCTGTAGGGATGGGGTGGCAGGCGGCAGGGTGATGCCCGGCACAAGCGTATCGACTTCTGTCAGCAAACGGACGCGCGGCAAGAAGCCCGGCGGTCCGGCGTCGAAAATTTCGCGCAGGCGGCGGGCCATGCGGCGTGTGTTCACAATCAGATCAACCTGGGCCATTGCCTGCGGTGGCTGACCGTCCAGGCGCGTCCGAAGGCCAGCGATCAGGGCCGCGGGAAAATCAACGCCGGGTGCGACGCCGAATAGCCTTGGAATGTCCGATGGTTCAAACATCATGCATCTTTAGCATGTTTTCTGCCATCTTTATCCCCGCGGGGTGGCCCACGTCGCACCATTTTCCCTGATAATGCAGCCCGTACATCCGGCCCGTTGCAAGCATTTTGTCCCACAGCAGATTGAGCGAAAACTTTTCTTTCTTGATCTCGTGAAGGAGGTCAGTTTTGATGATCTGCACACCGCCATACACTGCGCCGGGCCCGCGTTCTATCCTGCCACTTTCTGACAGCATGAAATCGCCATTGCCTTCATGACCAACCGCGCTTTCCTTTGGAATACAGATCAACAATGCGTCCATTTCATCGGGCCGCCAGCCCGCGATCAATTGCGCGACAGGGTTTGGCCCAACCCATATGGCGTCCGTATTCATCGTGATCACAGGCGATTTGCCCAAGAGCGACAAGGCATTGCGCAACCCGCCCCCTGTTTCAAGGATTTGAGGCATTTCAACGATCGTCTGAACCCCCTGAGGAGCAAGATGCGCTTCCAGAAGCTCTGCCTTGTAATGCAGGTTCGCAATGATCGGCGCACAATCAACGTCACGGGCCAGTGCCAACGCGTGATCCACCAGCGGTTTGCACGCGACAGTGATCAGCGGCTTGGGTTTGTCCTTGGTCAGGTCTTTCATCCGCGTGCCGAAGCCCGCGGCAAACATCAGGACGGGGTATGTTGGCGCGGGCATTGGCGTTTCAGTTGCTCCAGAAAATCGGGGGTTGGTTCGGGTAGGGTTGCACTGACGCTTGCGGCAAGCGGGGCAAGGGCCGGGTGGGCCAGATTTTGCTGCACGTAGTTCCAGACGCGTGGGATCATATCGACGTAGTGCGCTTTGCCATCACGCAGACAAAGGCGGGCAAAAATGCCAAGGATGCGTAGATTACGCTGCAATCCAAGGATGGCGTAGTGGCGGCGAAACATGTCGGCATTCTGCCGCGTTTTGCCTAGATAGTAGTCGATGATTTCGGCCTCGACCGTGGTGCTGACATCACGGCGGGCGTCTTGCAGGACGGAGACCAGATCATAGGCAGGGTGGGCCAGCATGGCATCCTGAAAATCAAGTAGCCCGACGCGCTGAACACCTGATCGGTTTGGCAGCATTAGCAGGTTTTCCGCATGATAATCGCGCAGCATCAGAACGGTTTCATGCTGAGCAACGTCATCGGCAAAAGAACGGAACTGCTCTGAAAACGCGCTATCGGTTTTTGGTGCATACCATTCGAACAAAGGCGCCAGCATATCAACCAGCCATGCGGTGTCGCAGATCACCAGATCAAGTTTTGGCACATCGCGCAGGTGCAGCAATACGTCGGCCGCGTCCCGGTAAAGTGGGATTTGGCGCGACGGTTCGCCAGCCATCAGATCGGCAAAGAGGGCATCGCCAAAATCCTCGATCAGCAGAAGACCCTTTGCCGCATCCTGATGATAAATTTCCGGAGTACTGAGGCCTGCGTTTCGCAGGTGCTCAGCAATGCGCACGAAGGGTCGCACGTCCTCGCCTTGATCTGGTGATGCATCCATCAGAATGGCGGTATTGCCCCGGGTGTCAGTTAGCCGGTCGTATCTGCGGTTGGATGCATCGCCAGCAACAGAACGGCGGTCTACATCCGACCAGCCAATCCGGCGCAGGAATCTGTGTATCTCTGTTTCCCTGTCGTTCACTTGCGCCAGTCTTTCAGTTTGTTGTCCCATTTGACGTCGGTCCAGCGGATTGTCAGATGGCGTGCCTGTTCTTCGTCACCAGACGAGAACGAAAGCGTCAAAGCATGCTCTGGCAAAAGCGACCCCAATCGGTCTGGCCATTCGACCAGACAGATGTCCGTCTCGAATGCATCGGCCAACCCAAGCTCTTCGATCTCGTGGGTGGAGGTCAGCCGGTACAGATCGGCGTGCCAGATGTCGCCCTGATCTGTTGGGTAGGTCTGTACCAGCGTGAATGTGGGCGACGGAACGTCTTCGGGATGCCGGAGCAGGGATTGGATCAGGGATCGCGCGAAATGGGTTTTGCCGGCACCAACATCACCTTCCAAAAGCACAACGTCACCAGGCTGAAGTTGCGCACCCAGAAGCATCGCGTATCGGGCAGTTTCTTCCGGGTTTTTGAGGGAAAGCGTGAGGGTCTGTTCGGTCATGATGCATGGTGACAATGCCCAGAAGCCTGTGCAAGCCGAAAGCGATTACCGCGCGATCATACAGTGCCTTTAGTCAATGCCGGATCATGGTTCTGCGTGCTTACTTCCGCTGCTGAAAACCGGATCAATGTGGCGTCCGAAGCGATTGGCACAAGCTGGCAAGCGATCTGGCCCCCGGTTGCAAGGCGCATGGTGATCTCATCATTGTCACGCCGGCCCACAGTGGTCACAAAATCAGCGATGTTTGTCCAAGGTACAACAGGTCTCAGCCGTTCTTTCCAAAGGTTGATGGCATCCAGAATTGTGATGTCCGCAAACGCAGCTTCGGGGTTGTGACCCCACATTTTCCGATAGGCCGCGTTGGAAAAGGTCAAGATACCTGCCGATGAGAATACCACCATCGCATCATCAATGCAGTCGAGCAGCGCTTCGTATTGTTCGACTTCGATACGAAAGTTGCGGGTAAGTGTAACCTCGGGGCTAATGTCTTCGATCAGGAAAGCGGTTGACCCGTCCGGATGTGGGCGCCCCTGGACAGAAAAGGTTCGGCTATCTTCCAGTGTCCACGTCTCACGGTATTTGCCTCCTGATGCCACTGCGATCACCTCGGCGATGTCTTGCCGCCAAGTGCTGTAATTCTTTGGCTCAGGCATGCCTCTGTTTTCCCGCAACTGGTCAAAGAAGGACATCATGGTAGGCTGGGTGGCAAGGAACGTCGGCCGAAGGCCGGTCAGATCAACAAGTGCCGGATTGAAGATGCCAAGCCGACCGTTCTGATCAAATATTGCAAGTCCGATGGACAAATGCGCAAACGTCTTGGCAATGGTCTGGACAAAGAAGCGCTGGGCTATTTCTGATTTCACAAGCGGCGTAATGTCGTTGGCTTGACAAAGTGTCTTGCCTTGGATTGTTCGGGTGGACACTTCGTACCACTCTTCATTTCCATCTGGCCGCTCAAGCGAGACACGTTGCGGATCGTTGCCATTTGGTCGGGAAAATTCTGCTTCGATGTCAGACCGGTCAAAACGCAGGCAAAGCGCATCGAAGGCCGCATAGCGCCAGCCCACGCCCCCATCCTCTTGGACCTCCCACACCGGCTGGGTTATCGTATCGGAACACAGCTTGTGCATATTCTGATCAACGAATGACATTGGGCCGGTCCCGGTCTGGCCAGCTTTCTCGGTGATCTGCACCCAGCAAAGCCCGTCCCGCCAATTGATTTCCAGGCAAGAATTGTCGTTCGGATCACGGGCAAGTAGCAACATACTGCCTGACGCCCCAGTCCCCGCCACATCAGGAAAATCAGGGAAACGAGGCATCAGCGCCTCGCGCAGATCGTCCCAGACGTGCGCCCCCGGTAGAAAACAAAAGGTGTTAAGAGCCTTTTGCGTTGCATGATGAAGAACACCTTCATCAAAGAGCAGGGAGAGAGGTTCATCAGCTATTTGCCAATGCGGTGCTGACGCTGGTTTCCGTTGAGCCAGCATGATTGCTGCAATACCGGCCGTCGTGATGGCCACGCTGACGATCAGTAGCAATTCAAGAATCGTCAGCATGGATTTGTCCCCGACGTTTGCGACATCGGGTCAGTCTCATTAAATTTGGTTAACGACACATTAATTGCTGGTCTGACAGACCTGCCGCTGAATTTCAGGCTGTGATTTGTTGATTGCGGCCGATCGGCTGGCGGTTGGTCGCGATTTCTTCTTCCAGTTTGGCACGGGGCCAGATCACCTCGACAATCGCACCGGACCCAGAAGTCCCCGGCCTGCCGTCTGAACCATTCGCAAACCGCAGTCGTGCGCCTGACCTCTCAAGCAGGGTTTTTGCGATGAAAAGGCCAAGGCCCATACCTTCGTATTCCGGGCGTGAGATAGCAGTTTGTGAGCGGGATCGTTCTCGCATGAATGGATCGCCGATGCGGCCAAGGATATGCATAGAAAAACCTGGTCCATCGTCCATGATCCGGATGGAAACATCTTTGTCTGACCATGCGGATTCGACCCAAACGGTGCTATGTGCAAAATCGACGGCATTCTGAACCAGATTGCGCAGGCCGTGAATGATCTCGGGTTTGCGGAGTATTGTCGGTTGGTCTTTGCGCTGATCCGGGCCGGGGACTTGCGTCAGGACTACGGTTTTGCCGCGCTCCATATGGGGTTCAGCGGATTCAAGCACGACAGCTTCAAGCGGGGCCTGACGGAGATGAATGTCGTCTTTGCCTGCCCGGCCCATGTCACGCAAAATGTCCCGGCAACGGTCGGCCTGATCGCGGATCAGTGCGGCGTCTTCGGCCAGATCCGGATGGTCCTTGAGGTCGTGCAACAGCTCGGCGCTGGCAAGTTTGATTGTTGCCAAGGGTGTCCCAAGTTCGTGCGCGGCGGCGGCCACGACGCCACCCAGATCGGTCAGTTTCTGTTCGCGCGCCAAGGCCATCTGCGTCGCGGCCAATGCGTCACCCATTGAATGTACTTCGGTCGTCACCCTGCGAGAATAGGCACTGGTAAACAGGATCGCGATGACAAGTGCTGTCCACTGACCAAAGATAAACAGCCCCGGTATCGCCAGCACCTTACCGTTTTCCGTAATCAGTGGCAGATGGAACAGGGCCAGTAGGCTGACCAGCAAGATCGCCGCCGAACACAACACAAGCGTGGGCCGCAAGCTGAGCGCGGTTGCGGAAATGGTCACCGGTCCCAGCAGCAAAAGGGCGAACGGATTGTTCAATCCGCCCGTGAGAAACAGCAGGAAGGCGATCTGCAGCAGGTCGAACATGATCATCCAGAGATTCTCAAATTCGGTGAGGCGCTTGTTCTCTGGATAAATGAATGTGGTGACCAGATTGGCGATAACAGAGGCGCCGATTGCCAGATAGCACAGCCCGAGTTCAAGCTGGAGCCCGTATATAAGTTGCGCCACTGTAATCGCAATCAGCTGGCCGGTGATTGCAACCCAGCGCAGCATGATCATGGTGCGCAACCTGATCCAGTTGGCCCGCGTGGGCCCTGAAAGAGGACGGATGGTTGCCTGCGTCATGAGCGCACCTTTTGTTTATTCGCTGTTGCGTACGAAAGGATGTAGCGTAGGTCTGCGATATTACACGATCAAGAGCGCCCTTTGGCGCAGGAGGCCCCCCATGAACCGTAACATAGCCATAGGTGCCGTTGTGGTGGCGGCCACGTTTCTGTTGGGATCGGTCTGGTTCGTCATGCAGGGTAGCGGTGATGACGACCAATTCGCGCAATGCCGGTCTTCAACAGTTGCCGGGGATCTGGGCGGACCGTTTGAACTGGTGAACGCCGCAAACGAAACAGTCACTGACAAAGATGTGATCACCGCGCCATCCCTGATTTATTTCGGGTATACCTTCTGCCCTGACGTCTGCCCACTGGACGTTGACCGCAATGCGTCTGCCATCGAGATCCTTGAAGAACGCGGCACGATGGTGACGCCAATCTTCATCTCAATCGACCCGGCACGCGACACACCTGAAGTGGTTGGTGAATTCGCTGAAGTCATGCATCCTCGGATGATCGGGCTGACCGGCTCACCCGAACAGGTCAAGGCGGCAAGTCAGGCGTACCGCACTTATTACAAGGCGCATCCGGCGGTCGATGATGAGTATTTGGTCGATCATTCGACTTTCAGCTATCTGGTGATGCCCGAGATTGGATTTGTCGAATACTTCCGCCGTGAGGTCACCCCGGACGAGATGGCTGACAAAATTGGGTGCTTTGTCGACCAGCTTTGAGGTGAACCTTGGCCCCGGGGTTTGACCCGCCCCGTCTTAGACCCATATTAAGCCTAGAATTCAAATCGAATACGGGCGCTTTGACGTGACACAGGAAACTACCAGTATCGGGCCGGACAAATCGTTGTTGCTGGTCGATGATGACGAACCATTCTTGCGGCGTCTGGCTAAGGCGATGGAAAAGCGTGGATTCGAAGTTGAGACAGCTGACAGCGTTGCCGGTGGCCGTGCCATCGCGACAGCGCGGCCTCCAGCCTATGCCGTTATTGATTTGCGTCTTGAAGATGGCAATGGTCTGGACGTGGTCGAAGTACTGCGTGAAAAACGCGAAGATGCACGGGTCGTGGTGCTGACCGGATATGGCGCGATTGCAACGGCGGTCGCTGCGGTCAAAATCGGGGCGACGGATTACCTGTCAAAACCTGCCGACGCCAACGACATCACGAATGCCTTGTTGGCAAATGGCGACGATTTGCCACCACCGCCTGACAATCCGATGAGCGCGGACCGCGTAAGGTGGGAACATATCCAGCGGGTTTATGAGCTCTGTGATCGAAACGTATCTGAAACCGCGCGACGGCTGAGCATGCACCGCCGGACATTGCAGCGTATTCTGGCGAAACGGTCACCACGCTAGGCTGATCATAGATCAAAGCGTTTAAGCCGCTTGTCCACGATCTGACTGTTGGCCATTTCATAGCCTTCGATCGCACCGTAATCCTGAAAGCCACGGCTTTGGTAATAGATCAGGCCGCCTTCGTTGTCGGCGCGAATGTTTGCATTAATCCAGATGTAGCCAAGTTCTTTCGCCGCCTTCTTTGTCGCGTCGAACAGGGCCGATCCGATGCCAAGACCGGTTTGCCCGATCTCGACGAACGTAGCGATATTGGCAGCTTCTGGAGGCAGCGTCTTTTCCGGCTCAATCCACTGGAACCCCACTACACGTTCTGCGCCGTCTACCGCGACGTGCCAAGCGTTCCGGCTTGGTTCAAATTCCATCCATTCACCCAGATCGTCGCCTGTCACCGGCCGCGCCAGCGCAGTAGTGCCGCCTTCGTGGATAATGGCGTTAAGCAATCGCGCCATGTCCGGCAGGTCGAGTGGGATTGGTCTGCGGACCTTGATCATGTCATCTGACCCAGAAGCGCAACATGGCGGGCGGTGAACGCATTGCGGGTCTCAACAGGTGGCCTTAGCACGATCTTCAGGTCAGCGATCAATGCCGCGTCCGGTTTCCCAAAGAATTTGGAAGATTCCGCCTCGGAGAATCCGGCAATCTGTGTGGCTTCCATCCAGGCACTGATCTTGTCTGCCTTCTTGATCTGCTTTTTTATCGTGGCTGGAATTGTGGCGGGCAATCCGAACCGCAAGTGGATGGCTGCCGTAAGCCTGTCGTCCAGTGCGCCATACCCCGGCCCAACGGCAGCTTTGACCGGAGAAATCATATCCCCGATCACGTATTCCGGCGCGTCGTGCAGCAGGGCCGCCAAACACCATTTCGGCGGTGCCTTGGGATTCATTCTGCTGAAAAGCGTTTCAACCAGCAGTGAGTGTTCGGCCACGGAGTAGGCATAGTCGCCGTGGGTCTGACCATTCCATCGCGCCACGAAGGCGAGGCCGTGGGCGATGTCTTCAATCTCAATGTCCACCGGGGTCGGGTCCAGCAGATCAAGCCTGCGCCCCGACAGCATCCGCTGCCATGCTCTGGGTTGCTGTGCCACGCGAGTGCACCTTCACGTCTTGGAGTACTTTGGAACCATTTGGCTAACTCTTTGTTTTTCCCACGAAGGAGAGAACTATGAAACCGCTAATTGCCTCATTTGCCCTACTACTTGGAACGGCCAGTTTTGCCCCTGCGGCGAATGCCGAGCAAGTCTGCATGGTCGCTGATGAGATGAAAGCGGCACTGATAGATTGGTATGGTGAACGTCCCGTTGCGGCGCCGTCCGAAAACAATGAACAGATCTGGGTTTCCCAAGAGACGGGCACCTGGACGATGATCAAGATGCTGGCGGATGGAAATGCTTGCGTAATCGCACAAGGTGATGATTGGTTGGTCAATCCTGACGCGACAGAAATGCTTGCACAGCTGACAAATTAATCAACCAGAAGGCATGCGACCCCATCGCTGTTGAGACAGTCTGGCAAAAGTGCTAGCTGGCGTTCAAACATCATGGATGAGGTGCCTCATGGCAAACGATTACATCGTCAAAGACATTAACCTTGCCGCCTACGGCCGCAAGGAACTTGATATTGCTGAAACCGAAATGCCCGGACTGATGGCATTGCGCGATGAGTATGGCGAAAGCAAACCGCTTAAAGGTGCAAGGATCGTTGGTTCCCTGCACATGACCATTCAGACAGCTGTTTTGATTGAAACGCTCGTGGCGCTGGGCGCAGATGTGCGCTGGGCATCTTGCAACATCTTTTCGACCCAGGACCACGCTGCAGCAGTGATCGCCGAAGCAGGCGTTCCTGTCTTTGCAATCAAGGGCCAGTCGCTGGAAGAGCATTGGGATTACCTCGACAAATCTTTCATGTTTGATGAGGGTCCGAACCTGATTCTGGACGATGGCGGTGACGCGACGCTTTACATCCTGCTGGGCGCCCGCGCCGAGGCTGGTGAAGATATCATCTCTGTTCCAACCTCCGAAGAAGAGACGGTGATCAAGGCACAGATCAAAAAGCGGATGGAAGCTTCCCCCGGTTGGTTCACCAAGATGCGTGACCAGATCAAGGGCGTTTCCGAAGAAACCACAACGGGTGTCCACCGTTTGTATGAGTTGAAGAAACAGGGTCAGTTGCCTTTCCCTGCGATCAACGTGAACGACTCTGTCACCAAGTCGAAGTTCGATAACAAGTATGGATGCAAAGAGTCGCTGGTTGACGGTATCCGCCGCGCCACAGACACGATGATGGCTGGCAAGGTTGCTGTCGTGATGGGCTACGGTGACGTGGGCAAAGGTTCAGCCGCGTCCCTTGCCGGTGCGGGTGCACGGGTGAAAGTGACCGAAGTTGACCCAATTTGTGCGCTCCAGGCTGCGATGGATGGCTTTGAGGTTGTGCTGTTGGAAGACGTCGTTGGCACGGCAGATATTTTCATCACCACGACCGGCAACAAGGACGTCATCCGGATCGAGCATATGCGCGAGATGAAGGACATGGCGATCGTTGGTAACATCGGTCACTTTGATAATGAAATTCAGGTTGCCGCGCTGAAAAACCACAAATGGACCAACATCAAGGAACAGGTGGATATGATCGAGATGCCGAACGGCAATCGTCTGATCCTGTTGTCTGAGGGACGCTTGCTGAACCTTGGCAACGCCACTGGCCACCCGTCCTTCGTAATGTCCGCGTCCTTTACCAATCAGGTACTGGCGCAGATTGAGCTTTGGACCAAGGGTGATGAGTACAAGAACGACGTCTACATTCTGCCCAAACACCTGGACGAGAAGGTTGCGCGTCTGCATCTGGACCGCATCGGCGTAAAGCTGACAAAAATGGATCCTGAACAGGCGTCTTACATTGGCGTGAACCCTGATGGGCCGTTCAAGCCAGAGCATTATCGTTACTAAAGGGATGCGCGTCGTAAAATCCCTTTGGCGCGCCATGATCATCGGGCTGGTGGCGGGGTTTGTATGGACCCCGGCACTGGCTGCCCCGCAAATCACAGAGACAACCAAAACCTATAGCGTCAGTGAAACAACTGCGCGGGGGTTGCGAAGTGAAATGCGCAACAAAGGCCCCAAAGGGTTTTGGGGCTACACACGGTGGGACATACGGTGGACCCCAGGGTGTCGGGTATCGGCACGTATCGTTTACACCCTACCGCAACACAGCAATCCTGATGCGCTGCCAGATCGCACGAGGCGTGCTTTTGATCGGATGGTTGCAAACCTGGCAGCGCATGAACGTTTGCATGGGCAAAACGGAATCAATGCAGCGCATGAGATCAGCCGTGCAAATTGCAAAGGTGGTGCAGCGATCATTCGAAAATACAACAGGGCCGATAAAGAACTGGATCGCCGCACCAATCACGGTGCACGGGATGGCGTTACCCTAGACTAACGGCGCAGACCGCAGTCAGGCGACAAGCGGTGACACGTATCCCTCTCGGATCACATCCGGATCATAGGCTTTGCGGGCAAACACTTCACGCACCATCGGCTCAAAATGGATGAGTGGTTTGGCGTCGTAGTCAGGATCGAAAGAGGCTTGATCCCAACGCTCACAGAATTCTGCGCAGCTTTCGAAACACGGGTGGTCCTTGAACGCATCACGCGCATTTTCGTCCCATCCGTAGTGGTGAGCGTAATAGATCATCTGGAAAATACCGTGATGTTCGACCACCCAAGACACGTCCCAACGGACGAAAGGCCGTATGACCTCGGCTGAAAACCGGTCGTGGTTCTGGGGCGCCAGTCCATCGCCAATGTCATGCAGCAATGTACCAACGATCCAGTCAATATCAGCGCCGTCCCGCTCTGCCCGTGTTGCCGATTGCAGGCCGTGGTCCAGACGCGTGATGCGATACCCTTCCAGCGTCGCATCGCCCTGTCTGCGGAGTTCATCCAGGACGCGGTCGGCTGTCAGCGCGACATAAGGTTTCTCAAGCCTTTCTAGCAGCTCGTAGTCTGCCTTGGTGCCATCCTTCATTTGGGTAAAGCTGACAGTCTTCGCCATTACCGTTCTCCCGTTGTCGTATGTCTTTACATACTGCTGTCTGCGTCTGTTTGATACCGGTGCGATCAATTTGTTCTCAGGTTGGCCTTGCGGTCCATTGTAATCCGTCTCGGTGCAGTTTGACGTCTCTTCAATCAATTTCCAGTCTCATCTGCTATGCCCCCACGTCTGTTCAGAATCCGACAAATGAACCATTGAACTTGCGAGGGGGAGGATTAGCCCACTTTTCCCTTTGTAGAGGCCGTATTTGTCAGTAGTCTTCCCAGAAGGTTGGCACCTGCTGACTGCTAAATTTCAAGGTGGGAGACTATTGCATGGGCAAACGAGACGAGTGGATTGCGAAGTACGCAGACGATTTGAAAAACAAATGTGGCATGACGCCCGACATGGATCTTTTGACAAAGGTCACAATCGGCTGTGGCCCTTCAATTTACAACGCGGATGCGCAGACGGTTGCGGCGGGTCAGGAAAGCGAACTGGAACTGGTAAAGAAAAACTTCCTGATGAAGAAACTGGGCCTGCCAGATGGTCCGAACCTGATGGAAGCGATCAATTCTGTGATCGAGACCTATGGGAAATCAGAGCGCAACAAATACCGTGCGGTCGTCTACTACATGCTGACCAAGCACTTTGGCAAAGAATCTGTCTACGGCTAAGCCTGCAGATTGAACTTAGTGAGACGCCTGTGACACTGTCGCGGGCGTTTCTCATTTTAGATGATTTATAGACATCAGATGCTTGGTAAATCCATCCGTACTTGATATGTGTTTCGGACCGGCCAGTATGGCCAGAACAGATTTCAATACGTGTGTGGTAGCTTGGGAGCACACGGGGTGAGAGAGGGTTCTGGCACTGTTGCCAGGACCCTCTTTTTCAATTTGGCGTACGTCTAGAACAGCGTGAGGATGAGCGCGGTGATCGCGCATCCAATGGGCGCATCGCCTCTATCAATCAGCGCCAGCTGGAAAGGGCGCTGCCCCTTGCCCCTGTTGATCATGATCAATTGGCTGTCGAAGAAAAGACCGCCGCGAGGGCCGAATATCAAACCTTTCATCTGGATATTTTGGTGGACCAGAAGACATCAAAGACAAGGCACATAGCTGCTGCAACCAAGGGGTCACACCCATGCCGGCATCATCCTTATTCTCGGCTGAGCATGATGATGGTACGTGTCGCTCGCTAAGGTTTGGTTTGTCCGAGGTCGCAGATGATCTGCCACTCACTATCGGTCACGGGCTGCACCGAAAGGCGCGAATTCTTGACAAGCACCATGTCGTCAAGACGGCCGTCAGCTTTGATCTGATCAAGGGAGACAGGTTTTTTGAATGGCCGTACCGCTTTGATATCCACACATCCCCAGCGGTCGTCATCTGTCGTGCTGTCAGGATGTGCCTCTGCGATGACTTCGACGATTCCGACGACCGATTTCTCTTTCATGGAGTGATAGAAGAAACCCAGATCGCCGACCTTCATCTCTCGCATGAAATTGCGCGCCTGATAGTTGCGCACGCCGTCCCATTCCTCGCCCGTGTCGCCTTTGGCGACCTGATCCTCCCAACCCCAGGTGTTAGGTTCGGATTTGAAAAGCCAGTATGCCATCAGCCAATTACCCGATTCCAATGGGTCAGGGTCACGGACTGAAATAGACCTGCCTTGGCGTAAGGATCTGCGTCTGCCCAGGCTTCAGCCTGCGCCATGTCCTCAACCTCAAGGATGATCAGTGAGCCGATCATGCCGCCGCTCGCGTCCAGCAATGGACCGGCCTGTGCAACCAGATCGGTTGATTTGAGATACTCAAGATGGGCGGGGCGATTTTCCTGACGCACGTTCAATGCGCCGGGTTTGTCATGGGCGATCAGAGCAACAAACATATCATTCTTCCTTCAAGGGGCGGGTCAGCAAGGATTGCATCGCGGTTGCCACATCTAGCCGGTTGGCAAGCAATCCCGCAACCGCTGCTGTGATCGGCATATCGAGCCCTTCTTTCTGCGCCAGTTCATCAACGGCCTGCGCGGTGGCGGCACCTTCGACGGTGACGGAAGGATCAAAGCTTTGTCCTTCGCCCAGCGCCAGACCAAGCCGGTAGTTCCGCGACTGTGTCGATGTGCAGGTAAGCGTCAAATCACCAAATCCCGAAAGACCGGAGAGTGTTCTTGGATCCGCCTTCAAGTGGGCCGCAAGCCGCTGCATTTCGGCATAGCCACGGGTCATCAATGCCGCGCGGGCGCTTTCACCCAGTCCAGCCCCGATGGCCGCACCGCAGGCAATGGCGATCACGTTCTTTAGCGCGCCACCCAGTTCCGCACCGATGGTGTCCGTCGTGCGATATATCCGCAAGTTTGACGTCGTCAGCGCCTGTTGCAGCGCCTGTCCTGCCGTATCATCTGCACAGGCGAGGGTCAGTGCTGTGGGCAATCCGCGCGCGATGTCTGCGGCAAAACTCGGTCCGGTCAATATGGCTGGTATCGCGTCAGGCACAGCTTGGGAGATCACGGTAACCGGTCCAAGTCCGGTGCAGAGTTCGATGCCCTTGCAGCAGGCGACAAGCGTTTTTTGGGACAAGATCTGACTGTGTTCTGACAGAAAAGCCCGCAATTGCTGCATCGGAACAGCAATCAGAAGGATATCCGCAGCGCAGGCAACATTCAGTTCACCGGAAACCCGAAGCGCTTTTGGAAACGGGCGTCCGGGAAGCCTCATTCTATTCTCTCGCTCGGTCTCCATTGTGCCGGGGTCGCGGGCCCAAAGTACGACCGGACCGTTCTGGGCCAGTGAAATGGCGAGCGCTGTACCAAATGCACCGGCACCCAATACTGCAATGCTCATGCCTTGGCTCCTTTCTTGCCACTGCCCAACATGGATGGTTGCGCGGTATCAAGGGGCCATCGGGGACGTGCAGAGAGGGTAAGATCATCAGGCCCACGCAGATGACACTGCTCCGCTGCTGCATAGGCGATCATCGCCGCATTATCCGTGCAAAGCGATAGTGGCGGGGCCACGAAATCCGCTTCATTCTGGGTCGAAACAGTCTCTAACGCTGTTCGAATAGCCTTGTTCGCAGCCACTCCTCCTGCAACGCAAAACGTTCGTGGCGCATCGTGCGGGTAGTTCTTGAAAGCTTTTTTCGTTTTTGTGGCAAGAACCTCAACCACCGCTGCCTGGAAGCTGGCGGCGATATCCGACTGATCTTGTCGTGTCAGTCCGCCCTTTTCGGCGACAATGGCGTCGCGTGCGCGCAGAACAGCGGTTTTCAAACCGGAAAAGGACATATCGCATGTGTCGCGATCCATCAGCGGTCTGGGAAAGGGAAACCGCGCGGGATCACCTGAGAGCGCGGCTTGTTCTATTGACGGGCCACCGGGTTGGGGCAGGCTGATCAGTCGCGCCACTTTGTCAAAAGCTTCTCCCGGTGCGTCGTCAATCGTGCCGCCAAGACGACTGAAATCATCCGGGCCGCTTACGATCAGGAACTGGCAATGTCCGCCGGAGACCAGAAGCATCAGGTAGGGGTAGGGCACTTGGTCAGTCATGCGTGGAGTGAGCGCGTGTCCGGCAAGATGGTTGACACCGTAAAGAGGTTTGCCGGTTGCCGCTGATAATCCCTTGGCGCACATGACTCCAGACACAACGCCACCGATCAAGCCCGGACCCGCCGTCACTGCGATGGCGTCAACCTCGGCCAGAGTAATTTCGGCCTGTGTTAGAGCCTGTTCAACGCACAGATCGAGCTTTTCTGCGTGCGCACGTGCGGCGATCTCCGGAACGACCCCGCCAAAGGCCGCGTGCAGATCTGTCTGGTCCGCCACGACAGAAGCCAGCACATTTGCCCGGCCCAGATCGTCCACACGGACAACAGCCGCTGCGGTATCGTCGCAGCTGCTTTCCAGTCCAAGGATGGTCAAAGACGCGGGCATGAGTGCTATCCATTGCAAGGGCGCTGCACCGCAGGTAACACCGACACCCATGCCAAACAATGCTGCGAGGCCATATGGATAAACCGTCTCTTCTTCTGACCCGGCCGAGAGCAAGCGCAGAAGCGTTTGTGCAAAGCCTTGATCAGCAGGTCATGGAAGATGTTCTGGTTTGCATTTCTCCGTTGCTGGAAATCACGCCTCTTGGCACCAAGGCCGATTTGACAGGCTATACCGGTGTAATTTTTACATCGACCAATGCGGTGAGCTTTGTGCAGGACGGACAGGGCATGCCAGCATTCTGCGTTGGTACGCGCACAGCAGAGGCGGCAACCGGCAAAGGATGGCGGGTCGAGAGAATAGCACAAGACGCAGATGCTTTGGTTGCATCCTTGTCCAAGGATCCGGTCAACGGTCCCTTGTTGCATTTGGCGGGCAAACATCGCCGCGGTCAGGTGGCTGAACGGCTTTCAGCAATTGGGATCACAACCAACGTAACTGTCCTTTATGATCAGGCATTGCTGCCGCTGTCAGATGAGGCACAAGAGATTCTGCGAGGTGATCGACCAGTGATTGTCCCGCTATTTTCACCCCGAACCGCTTCGCAATTCGCGAAAGAAGCCGGCGTAACGCGTCATATCCAGATCATTGCGATGAGCGATGCCGTCGCTGAAGCAGTTCAGAGCACCGCAGTTCAGGAAGTGCACGTCGCACGAGCGCCCACTGCTAAAGAGATGCGGCGCGGTGTTGAAATGCTGTTGCGCGGCGATAGCTTAGGTTGAAGCACACGCGCGTTGCCGGGTATGGTTAGTGGGTTCATCTGATCATTGGTCAGAATCAGAAGGGTAAGCAGAGTGGCGAAAGCGAAAAAACCGGCTTCAACCAGCAAGAGCACGTCGCAAGCGCCAAAGGCTGCGGCCGATAAAGAACCAAAGGGCGCATCAAAGCCAAGCGAGACTTCCTCTGCGTCCAAGGCCGCAGCAGCGAAGTCTGACAAGACCGTGAGTACGACACCGCCTTCCACAAACAATTCAAGGGACGACGCGGCAAAAATCGCTCAAACGGCTGATGCCAAGGCGTCAACGCCAGCCGACAGCAAAGGCGTGGCTGCAAAATCGGTAAGCGCGGCGAAGGCGGTCGAGAGCAAAACTCAAAGCTCTAAACCGGAGATTGCGAAGTCCGAGCCGCAAAAGTCGGGTATTGATAAAACCGACACTGAGAAGAAAGCGGAGCCTGAGACCAAAGCCGCGCCGAAACAAGCGACCACACAGCCCACAATGACATCGGGTGATACGAAACCGGCCACACCGGCGCCGCCGAAAACAGCCGAGAAATCCGGCAGTGTTTTCTGGCCTCTTGTTTTGGGCGGTGTGATCGCAGCTGCACTAGGATTTGTCGCGTCTGAAATGAATGTGCTCAACACGCGCGTTGACACGACAGAGATGAAATCAACGCTGAGCCAACAGGGCGCACAAATCGCGGCGCTCGAGAGTGCAGAGCCAGCGGCAGCACCTGACCTGAGCGGCATCGAAGCATCGATCGCTGCGCTGGACGAGACGGTTTCGACACTTGAGGCGCGCCTGACGGAGCTTGAGAACAGGCCGGTTCCCACCAGCGACGGGACCGCTGCACCAGTTGCGGATTACAGCGAAGAACTTGCTGCGCTTCAGTCTTCTGTCGAAGCACAGAAGGCCGAAATTGACAGGTTGCTCGAAAATGCACTGAGTATTGAAGAGGCCACGGCAGAGGCTGCGCGCCGTGCAGCAGTTCAAAGCGCGCTGACCAAGATTACAGCGGCATTGAATACCGGTGGCGAATACGATTCCGCATTGGGTGACTTGTCGCAAACTGGCGTGGCAGATGTGCCCGAAGCCTTGGCAGCCCCTGCAGACAGCGGTGTGGCGACACTTCTTAGCCTGCAGGCTGAATTCCCCAATACTGCCCGTGCTGCCCTTGCTGCCGCGCGCGCAGCCGGCGTGGATGGCGGCGATAGCGGAGCGGTTGGCTTCTTGCGCCGTCAGCTGGGCGCCAGATCGGTTGAGCCGCGCGAAGGCTCTGACCCGGATGCCGTTCTGTCCCGCGCCGAAGCAGCCGTGCGCGAAGGCCGTCTGACTGATGCGCTGACCGAGATCGATACATTGCCGCCAGAGGCGCAAGCCGCCATGGAAAGCTGGCTGTCCGACGCACGTGCGCGCGTTGAGGCCGAAGCCGCGGTACAGGACCTATCCCAACGCCTGACGGCAAACTGAGGAAGTTGAATATATGCTTTGGTCACTGATCAAAATTATCGTGTTTGTCGCCGCAGTCGCGGCGCTGGCCTGGGGTGCGGGATATCTTTTGGAAAGCCAGGGTGGCGTTCAGGTGACCGTAATGGGCACCGAATACAGCTTTGGACCGTTGCAGTCAGTTATCGCCGTCGTCGTGTTGATGATTGGCGTCTGGCTCCTGCTCAAGATCATGTCACTGCTTTTGGCAACATGGCATTTCCTGAATGGGGACGAGACGGCGCTGTCGCGGTATTTCGACCGCAATCGTGAACGCAAAGGGTTCAACGCCCTGTCTGAAGGGTTGATGGCACTGGCGTCAGGAGAGGGGCGCATCGCTTTGGCCAAGGCGCAGAAAGCGGACAAGTACCTGAACAAGCCAGAGCTGACCAACCTGCTGACCGCACAGGCGGCAGAGATGGCTGGCGACCGCCGCAAGGCCGAGGAAACCTACCGGAAGCTGGTCGAGAATGAATCTACCCGGTTTGTCGGGGTCCGCGGGATCATGAAGCAGAAACTGTCCGAAGGCGACACGGAGACGGCATTGAAGCTGGCTGAAAAGGCCTTTGCGTTGAAGCCAAAGCACGAAGAGACGGGCGATCTATTGCTTCAATTGCAGGCCGAGAAGGAAGACTGGAAAGGTGCGCGCAAGACGCTGAGCGCCAAGTTGAAGAACGGCCAGTTGCCCCGTGACGTACACAAGCGTCGTGACGCGGTGCTGGCCCTGTCGGAAGCTAGGGACATATTCCACGAAGGCAGCGATATCGAAGCCCGTGAAGCGGCGATTGAAGCAAACCGGCTGTCACCCGATCTGATCCCCGCAGCCGTTTTGGCAGCGCAAGGATATATTGAAAAAAAGAAACCTCGTTATGCAGCACGGGTGCTGACCAAGGCCTGGAGCGTGCATCCGCATCCGGATCTTGCCGCTGCCTTTGCCGCGATTGAGCCGGATGAGAAACCCGCCGCGCGGATCAAGCGATTTGCCGCGCTGACAAAATCACAGCCCGACCATCCAGAGACCAAGATGCTCAAGGCGGAACTCCACATCGCGGACGAGGATTTTCCGGCAGCCCGCCGCGCGCTGGGCGATCTGGTGGAAACGGACCCCACGGCGCGGGCTGTCACGCTGATGGCCGCGATTGAACGGGGCGAAGGCGCGTCGGATACGGTGGTGAAGGGTTGGCTTGCGCGCGCGCTGACGGTGCCGCGCGGGCCACAGTGGATTTGTGAAAATTGCCAACACATCCACGCTGACTGGAAACCGATCTGCAATAATTGCAAGAGCTTTGACACGCTGGCGTGGAAGACACCGCCGATGTCAGAGGTCGCGATGCCCGGCGGTGTTCAGATGCTGCCGCTCATCGTGGGTGCTGTCGAAGACAAGTCTGGTGCCGATGCCGGCGCTAAGATCGCGACGCGCAGCGACATTGAGGATGTGGAATTGGTCGATGAGGCCGAAACCGACACGTCAAAAGATGCAGCAGTCGAAAAATAGACCTTCCGCGTATCGGACAGCGTTGATAAAGCGCATTGCCAGACAGCCGCTGTAGCTCAGCTGGTAGAGCACGTCATTCGTAATGATGGGGTCAGGGGTTCGAGTCCCTTCAGCGGCACCACACATTCTTTTCGCAAGAAAGACGCAGAGCCCCCTTCTTCAGGGCGCTGAGTAGCAGTCGTTTGGCAAATGCGAGAAATGGCTATTCCCTTCCCGCATTACCCCTCTGATCGCAAAACAGATCTACTTCCCTTTCCACACGGGATCACGCTTCTCCGCAAAAGCTCGTGCGCCCTCCATCTGGTCTTCGGAGGCATAGAGGACGTCAACCGTGCGCAGCTGCCGTCCGGTGATGCGGTTCATGGCATCCTGAAACTTTGAATCCTCCGCGTCGCGGACGATTTCCTTGATCGCCGCATAGACAAGCGGCGGACCAGAGGCGAGCAGGCGGGCGAGCTCCCATGCGCGTTCCATCAGTTGGTCGGGAGCCACGACTTCATTGATCAGGCCCCAGCCTTTGGCCTCGTGCACGTCGAACCAGCGGCCGGTCAGAAGCAGTTCCATCGCGATGTGATAGGGGATGCGCTTGGGCAGTTTGACGGAAGCTGCGTCGGCCACGGTGCCAGAACGGATTTCAGGCAGGGCAAAGGTCGCGTGGTCCGCAGCGATGATCATGTCCGCAGACATGGCAAGCTCAAGCCCACCGCCGCATGCGATACCATTGACGGCAGCGATGATCGGTTTGTTCATGTCGCGCATTTCCTGGATGCCGCCAAAGCCGCCGACACCGTAATCGCCATCTACCGCGTCGCCGTCGGCAGCCCCTTTCAAGTCCCAGCCGGGGCAAAAGAATTTCTCGCCACCGCCGGTAATGATCGCGACGCGCAAGTCGGGGTCATCGCGGAAGTCCGCAAAGACCTCACCCATCAAGCGTGATGTCTTGAGGTCGATGGCGTTTGCCTTGGGACGGTCAAGCGTGACCTCTAGGATTGCACCTTCGCGGCGGGTTTTGACGGGGGTGTCGGACATGGGCTTCCTTTCAACGGGCCATACGCAGCAGGGCGTCGGCAGCGATGGCGTCTGTTTCGGTACAGATCAGGGGATTGATTTCGATTTCTTGCAGGACATCGGCGTTGGCAGTCGCAAAATCCTGGACCACATGAATGGCTTTGAGAATGGAGGTGATGCTGGCCGCCGCTGCACCCCGATATCCATGTAGCAACGGGGCAATCCTGAGCCCATTCAGCGCGTCTTTTATTTCGGCGTCTGAGGCTGGAATGAGAAGCGACGCTGTGTCGTCCATGAGTTCAGTAAGCGTACCACCCGCACCAAGGGTCAGAACAAAACCGTGCGCAGGATCGTTGACGACGCCAACCAGCAGTTCTGTGACAGTGCCTGTAATCATCTCTTCGAGCAGAAAGGTCTCGGTATTCATTGAACGGGCCGCGTTAACAGTTGCTTCGCGCGTTGAAAGGTTGAGCTGGACGGCGCCGGACTCGGTTTTATGAGCAATGCCTTCGCCCTTGAGAACCTGTGGATAGCCGATCTTGTCAGCGTATTCCGCAACCTTATCAGCGTTGGCGCAGTGTGTTGATCGCGGCACGCGCAGACCATGGGACGCCAAGACAGATTTTGCATCTCCCTCTGAGATCAGCGCGGCGGAGTCTCTGGCGTTGGGGAGTAGGATAGGCTGTGGATCGGCCGGTAAAGGTAGTGCAGCAACAGCACAGGCGGCAAGTGCTTCGGTCAGCCCGGAAAAGGGAACCACACCGTTTGCCAACAGGTGGCCAGCGACATCCTCGGGCATAAGCTCAGGCAGCGTGGCAGCCATGCCATACAGCCTGCCCGTTTCGCGTGCGGCAGCGATGGTTGCTTGGATCACGCAGTCCCAGTCAGAAGGATCACAGAGGTCAGCGCGGGGGAAATCCACGATCAGGATGGTGATTGCGATTCCGGGGTCGGCCATGGCGGCGAAAGCACGTGTCATCGCGGACACATCGCGCCAGATGTAGGTGTGATAATCCAGCGGATTGGCCAGCGCCACTCGGGGACCGAGGGCTGCGCGCAGGTCTGTTTTTTGGCGGGCGTTGAGGGGCGGAAAGACAACAGGCAGATTTTGCCCGGTATCGGCGGCAAGACTGGCCTCTCCCCCTGAACAGCTGATTGTCGCGACGGTGTTTGCCTCAAGGCGCCCCGCCGCATGCAGGAGTTTCAGCGCTTCCAGAAAAATCGGAATGTCGGCAACGCGCAAAATGCCAAGGCGCCGCAGAAGAGCATCGGCACCTGCATCCTCGCCCGCAAGGGAAGCCGTATGCGAAATCGTTGCCGCGCGCGCCTGATCAGAGCGACCGACCTTGATTGCGACAATGGGTTTATTGAGCTCTCTCGCACGGGCGGCCAGCGCCTCAATGGCACGCAAATTGCCGATCCCTTCGATGTGCAGACCAAGGGCAGTCACGCGGTCATCTTCCAGCAGAGCCAATCCGATGTCGGATATGCCTGATTGCGCCTGATTGCCGGCTGTTACGACATAGGCCAATGGCAGGGCGCGTGATTGCATGGTCAGGTTGATCGCGATGTTGGAGCTTTGCGTGATAATGGCGACCCCGCGCTGGGCGCGTCTGCCGCCATGCTGATCAGGCCACAGCAACGCGCCGTCGAGATAGTTGATGAAGCCATAGCAGTTTGGGCCAAGGATCGGCATATCACCCGCAGCATCAAGCAAAGCCGTCTGCAAATCAGCGCCTGCCGCGTCCTCTGCCTGTGCTTCGAGAAATCCTGAGGCAAAACATACGGCACCCCCCGCCCCGCGTGCAGCGAGGTCAGAAACGATGTCGATTGTTGCCTCGCGGTTTACACCGATGAATGTCGCGTCTGGCGCGTCCGGAAGGGCGTCGACGCTGCGAAAGACCGTGCGCCCTTCGATCACATCAGCTTTGGGATGGATGGGCCAGATTTCCCCCGCGAACCCCATTTTCTGACATTGCATCACCACCTGACGGCACCATGCCCCGCCGCCGACGACTGCAATGGATCGGGGTCGCAGAAGCCGCTCAAGACTGCGGGTCATCAGGCCCCCAGCGGGCGCAGCAAATCGCGCGAGATGATGTGACGCTGGATTTCCGAGGTGCCGTCCCAGATACGTTCAACGCGTGCGTCGCGCCAGAACCGTTCAATGGGGAAATCGTCCATCAAACCCATGCCGCCGTAGATCTGCAGGGTGGTATCGGTGACCTTTGCAAGTGTTTCCGATGCATAGACTTTGGCGCTGGCGATTTCACGGTTTGATGGCAGCCCTTCGTCCAGACGCCATGCAGCGGCGAGGGTGAGCCAGTCAGCGGCGTCGATCTCGGTGATCATGTCAGCGATCTGAAAGCTGACACCCTGAAACTTGCCAATCTGCTGGCCGAATTGCTTGCGTTCGGCGGCATAGTTGAGCGCGTAGTCAAAACAGCGGCGGGCACGGCCGACAGAGAATGCAGCAACCGTCAGTCTTGTGGCGTAAAGCCATTCGTTCATCACGGCGAAACCACCATCGACCGCGCCCAGGACCTGCGCGTCGGGCAGGCGGCAGTTGTCGAAGTACAGGATGCAATTCTTGTACCCCTTGTGGCTGACAGAGTTATAGCCGTCACGCACTTCGAAACCTGGCGTGCCTCGGTCGACAAGGAATGTTGTGATCCGCTTCTTTGGGCCTTTGGGTGTTTCATCAACGCCTGTTGCGATGAAAACGATAAAGAAGTCCGCATGCTCTGCGCCCGAGATGAAGTGTTTGGAGCCGTTGACGACCCAATCACCGCCATCGCGCACGGCTGAGCATTTCATGCCGCGCACGTCTGATCCCGCGTCCGGTTCTGTCATCGCAAGCGCGTCCATCCGTTCCCCCCGCACGGCGGGCAGCAGGTACCGTTCCCGCTGTTCATCGTTACAGGCCATCAGGATGTTCTGCGGACGTCCGAAGAAGTGGGTCAGTGCCATGGAGCCACGGCCCAACTCCCGTTCGACCAATGTGAAATCGAGATGCGAAAGACCTGCACCGCCGACTTCTTCCGGGAAGTTGCAGGCATAAAAGCCAAGGTCGATGACCTTCTGCTTGATCTGTTCACCCAATCCTTCGGGCACCTCGCCCGTCCGTTCGACTTCGGCCTCGTAAGGATAAATCTCCTTTTCCACAAAACTGCGCACGGTAGAGACGATCATCTCTTGTTCATCACTGAGGCCAAAATGCATTCGCGGCGTTCCTTCGTCTGTCTTTCGTGCCGACCTTATGCAGATTGAACCGGAAAGCTATCCAGAAAACGCTGTTTTGTTAATCTTCCATTTACTGCCCGATGGAAGCAACTTCAGGACCGCGATCAGCATCGACGCAAGCGAAGGTGGCGTGCAATTTTCAAGCGGACAGGCCTTTTTTGAGGATGTATTCATTCTTAACGACAGTTTTTGGTCAATTGATATTCCATGGTCGAACCCCTCGCGGATTATGTTGTGGTTAAGCATCAACATGGAAGGGCGGTTCTTTCTTGTTGCCATCACAGGGACCCTGACCGGGGCCAACAACTTTGGTGAGATGTTTGCAAATCCGGCCGGAACGCTCAGCTATTTCACCGGCCCGTTGACAGGCACGACAGGACCGGCCGGGGGGATCAGCCTGTCGATCGACAACTCCGGAGCGACGCCCAAGCTGTTTGTGGAGAACCGTCTTGGCTCTAACCGTTTGTTCACACTGTCAACGATGGGAAAATGAAATGAGCACCTCAGAAACAGTTCTATTGATCTACCGTACCGTGATCTTGCCCGGGTTGGGCCGCGTGCAAGTACCTGACCATATGACCGATGCGGAGGTCCTTGCCGAACTCATGGGCGCGGATGCGCCGGCAACACCAAAAAAGAAAACCAAGAAAAAGCCCTGATTTCGGCGTCAAATCGTTTCCACCGCTGTGTTGGTACTCTACCAAGAACGTACCAAGCACGGACGGAGCAGAGCGGTGGATTTTCTGACTGAAACAAAACTACAAGGAGTGGTTTTGCTGAACCCGCCGCGTTTTGGAGACGCGCGCGGGTTTTTCTCCGAAAGCTGGAACCGCAAAAAGATGTTGGCGCAGGGCATCGATATTGATTTCGTGCAGGACAACCATTCAGTTTCGGCTGCTGTGAACACCGTGCGGGGCCTGCATTTTCAGTCGCCACCTCATGCGCAGGCCAAGCTGGTGCGCTGTGGACGCGGTGCTTTGTTTGATGTTGCGGTGGACGTGCGTAAGGGTAGCCCCACGTTTGGCGAGTGGGTTGGTTACGAGTTGTCGGCGGAAAATGGGTTGCAGTTGTTGATTCCGGCAGGATTTCTTCACGGTTTCGCAACCCGTACCCCTGATACCGAAATCATCTACAAGTGTAGCGACTACTATGCACCGGAATGCGATGGGGCTGTGCGGTTTGACGATCCTGATATTGGCATCGACTGGGGGTTAAGTGGCCCTGCAGTTTTGTCTGAGAAGGATGCACAGGCCCAGGTATTTTCGGAGTTCGATAGTCCCTTTGTGTATGAGGGGGATCAATGAAATTACTGGTTACAGGTGGGGCTGGCTTTATCGGCTCTGCCGTTGTGCGATTGGCAGTTGGCAGGGGCTATGAGGTCGTCAATGTTGACGCGCTGACATACGCGGGATGCCTTGAAAACGTTGCTGTCGTTTCGGACAGCCCACTATACGCATTTGAGCATGTCGACATTCGTGACCGTACGGCGTTGGATGCGGTTTTTGGCAAGCATGAACCCGACGCCGTCATGCATCTGGCAGCGGAATCTCACGTGGACCGCTCCATCGACGGTCCGGGAGATTTCATCGAGACCAACATCACCGGCACCTACAATATGCTTGAAGCCGCACGCAGCTATTGGGTGGAGAAGGGCAAGCCTGAGACGTTCCGGTTTCATCACATTTCGACGGATGAAGTTTTTGGTTCGCTTGGGCCTGAGGGGATGTTCACCGAAGAGACACCCTATGACCCTCGGTCGCCATATTCAGCGTCCAAGGCGGCCAGTGATCATCTGGTGCGCGCGTGGCATGAAACATATGGCTTGCCGGTTGTTCTGACGAATTGCTCGAACAACTATGGTCCTTACCATTTTCCCGAAAAGCTGATCCCGGTGGTCATTCTGAATGCGCTCGCTGGGCAGGACATCCCGGTCTATGGCGAAGGGCTGAACGTGCGGGATTGGCTGTTTGTCGAGGACCATGCCGATGCGCTGCTGCTGGTTCTGGCCAAGGGCGCGGTGGGCCGGAGCTATAACATCGGCGGAGAGAATGAGGCGCGGAACATTGATCTTGTGAAGACCATCTGCGCCATCCTCGACCGGTTGCGCCCCAAGGACGGCTCCTATGCCGATCAGATTATATTTGTGCAGGACCGGGCGGGGCATGATCTGCGATATGCGATTGACCCCAGTCGTATCCGTGACGAATTGGGCTGGCGTCCGTCCGTGACACTGCAAGAAGGGTTGGAGCGGACCGTTGCGTGGTATCTGGATAACGAAGACTGGTGGCGCGCTTTGCAGGCGCGTGACGGCGTCGGTCAGCGGCTAGGAGTCAAGGCGTGAGTATCCTTGTTATCGGCAAAACCGGACAGGTTGCGCAGGAGTTGGCAAAACTGCCCGACACGGTCTGCATTAGCAGGGACGAGGCGGATTTGACGGTACCTGAACAGTGTTCGTCCGCGATCCATGCCCATGTCCCGCGTGCCGTGATCAATGCAGCTGCCTACACAGCCGTGGACAAAGCCGAACAAGAAGAAGCATTGGCGACCTTGATCAATGCGGACGCCCCCGGCGTGATGGCAAGAGCTTGTGCATCGCTGAATATCCCGTTCGTTCAGATTTCGACCGATTATGTCTTTTCGGGCGGTGGGACAGCGCCGTGGCGTCCGGATGATCCGACAGGCCCGCTGGGTGCCTATGGCCGGTCAAAGCTGGCGGGCGAGCAGAAGGTGCGCGCGGCTGGTGGGGTTCATGCGATTCTGCGCACCTCGTGGGTCGTGTCTGCACATGGCAACAATTTCGTCAAAACGATGCTCAGGCTTGGGGCAGAGCGGGATGCGCTGAACATCGTTTCAGATCAAATTGGCGGGCCAACAGCAGCACGAGATATTGCGACAGCGTGTCACTTAATGGCAGAGCAGCTTGCTGTATCGCCTGAAAAAACCGGCACCTATCATTTTTCTGGCGCACCGGATTGTTCCTGGGCGGATTTCGCCCGTGTGATTTTTGATCAGGCAAACCTCGCTTGCAATGTTACCGATATCCCTTCATCCGCGTATCCGACCCCCGCTGCCCGTCCACTTAATTCGCGGATGGATTGCAGCGCTACAGACAGCACTTTCGGGATCAAGCGGCCAGATTGGCGCAATAGTCTCACTGAAATTCTCACTGATTTGGGAGCCCTCTCATGACCAATCGCAAAGGGATCATTCTGGCAGGTGGCTCTGGCACGCGGCTTTACCCGATTACGATGGGGATCAGTAAGCAACTGCTGCCGATTTACGACAAGCCGATGATCTATTACCCGATCTCGGTTCTGATGCTGGCGGGCATCCGCGAGATTGCAATGATCACCACCCCTCAGGATCAGGCGCAGTTCCAAAGGTCATTGGGTGATGGCAGTCAGTGGGGTATCTCGATCAGTTATATTGTCCAGCCATCACCAGACGGATTGGCACAGGCTTATATCTTGGCGGAAGACTTTCTTGATGGTGCGCCATCGGCAATGGTTCTGGGGGATAACATCTTTTTTGGTCATGGTTTGCCAGAACTATTGGCCGATGCGGACAAACAGACCAGCGGCGGCACGGTGTTTGGGTATCATGTTTCAGACCCGGAAAGGTACGGTGTCGTAGGGTTCGACAAGGCGGGCACCGCGCAGACCATTATTGAAAAACCTGAGAATCCCGCGTCAAATTACGCGGTCACTGGCCTTTATTTTCTGGATGCAAATGCCCCGGAAAAGGCACGTCAGGTTCAACCCTCGGCGCGTGGAGAGCTTGAGATCACCTCATTGCTTGAGATGTACCTTGCACAGGGAAATCTGCGGGTGAAACGGATGGGCCGTGGCTACGCATGGCTGGATACGGGCACCCACGCCAGCCTGCTGGACGCAGGCAATTTCGTGCGGACATTGACACAGCGGCAAGGCCTGCAAACCGGCTGCTTGGAAGAAATCGCACATGATCAGGGCTGGATTGACGATTCCGACCTGCTGAAACGCGCCGAGATGTTTGAGAAAAATGACTACGGCAGCTATCTCAAGACACTTCTGAAGTAGTGTCTAACCTTTGGCACCCTGGCCACGGGCGTACACGTCTTCGTAGCGGATGATGTCATCCTCTCCCAGATAGTCGCCGGTCTGGACTTCGATCAGTTCCATTGGCGTATCGCCGGGGTTTTCCATCCGGTGGATGGCACCCAGCGGGATGTAGACCGACTCGTTCTCATGCACCATTTGCACGTTCAAGCTGTCCTTGGTCTCGCCCACGGTGACCTTGGCAGTGCCGACCACGACGATCCAGTGCTCGGATCTGTGTTTGTGACTTTGCAAGCTGAGCGCCGCACCCGGGTTCACCACGATACGTTTGACCTGGAATGACTCGGATAGGATGAGTGTCTCAAAAAACCCCCAGGGGCGGTGATCCTTGGGAAAATTATCTGCTTGGAAAACGGAAGCAGCGCGCATTTGCTTGACCACGTCGCCCAGAGTTGATGTCCGGCGGCGGTCAGCAACAAGAACCGCGTCCTGCATCGCTACAGCCACGATATTATCAAGGCCAAGGCCGACAAGCTGAACCGCCCCACTTTCAGAGCGCAGCAACGTGTCCTTGCATTCGACCGCATGTGCCCCGCCCTGAAGGGCCACACCATCTGCATCACGATCTGCATGTTGATGCACTGCGTTCCAACCGCCTAAATCGGACCAATCGCCCTCATGTGCGACGACACTCAGGTTGCTGACCTTCTCCATGATCGCGAAATCGACCGAGATGTCCTCGCACTTTGTCCACTCTTCTGGATCAAGGCGCAGAAAGCCGAGGTCTGGCACCGCTTTATCAACAGCAGCTTTCACATGCGCCAACATATCAGGAGCGTGTTCTGCAAAGGCGTCGATCAAGGTTTGTGCGGTGTACATGAAAATACCGGCATTCCACAAATAGCCGCCATCGGCCAACATGCGTTCGGCTTCGGCCAGTTGCGGTTTTTCCACAAACCGCTTGAGCGGCAGCGCACCGTTGGCCGTGCCGTCACCCAGTTCGAGATAGCCATAGCCCGTTTCGGGCCGGTCGGGTTTGATGCCAAATGTGACGATCTGCCCTTCGGTGGCGGCAGGCACGCCCCGGCGAATGCTATCGCAAAAAGCGTCGGCCTGCGTGATATAGTGATCAGATGGCGCTGCAAGCATCAGCGCGGCAGGATTGCTTTGCGCCATCAGCACGGCTGCGGCCAACAGCGCCGGGGCTGTGTTGCGTGCCTGCGGTTCGATCAACACTGCACCGGGCGTGATGCCCGCATCATGTAGTTGTTGCGTTGCGATAAACCGAAAATCTGAATTGGTGACGACCAGTGGTGCTGCGAACCCTTTACCCGACAACCGCTTGCTGGATTGCTGGAACAGGCTGCCCTCGCCAATCAGATCGATGAATTGCTTGGGGAAGCTTTTGCGGGAGACTGGCCACAGACGCGTCCCTGATCCGCCACACAGGATCACCGGAGTAATGTCGCTGGTTGTCATCGCACGTCCTTTTCGTCTTTGCCCCCTGAGAGCGCGTCAGAGACGTCCCCTGTTAGGATGGCGCGCCCCTGAGTTGCAAGAGACAATACCCTACAGAATGGCAGCGCTTTGCCGGTTTTTGCCAAGTTATGAATTTTGTTGACTTTTGCGACCCAAATGACCCGCATTGTCTGATAGTCGAACACCGAAGGCGGGAGAATTGGATCATGAGCATGGTCGAAATAGGCGAAATCACGCTAGCAAGGATCAAAGCGAACGCCGCAGCACTGCAGGGCAGCGTCCGGCGCACACCCGTTGCGGCCCTTGATACGCCGCTGGTCCATCGGGGGCTGGGCGGTGGAACGGTGATGCTAAAGCTGGAGTGTTTTCAACATACCGGTACTTTCAAGGCCCGTGGTGCGCTGTCCAATGCGCGGGCGATTCCCCAAGATAAACAGGCGTCAGGCATTACAGCGGCGAGCGCGGGCAACCATGCCATTGCTGCGGCCTGGGCTGCGGGGATCTGCGGATTGTCTGCCAAGGTGGTGATGCAGAACAATGCCAATCCGTTCCGTATTGAACGCGCCCGCGCAGAAGGCGCTGAGGTTGTGCTCAAGGCACCCGGCGCTGAAACGTTTACCGAGGCCGAACGGCTGGCATGCGAGGAAGAGCGCACCTTCATTCATCCATTCGAAGGTGTCGGAACGATATTGGGCACCGCTAGCGTCGGGTTGGAGTTCATGGAGCAGGTGCCCGACCTTGAAGCCGTGATTGTCACGGTGGGTGGTGGAGGGTTGATCAGTGGTATCGCGGCCGCAGTCAAGCAGATCAATCCAGCCTGCATGGTCTACGGGGTGGAGCCGGAAGGCGCGGCCAGCATGTCCCGGTCGTTGGAAGAGGGCGCACCCGCCACGCTCGACAAGGTGGACACGATCGCAGACAGCCTGGGTGCGCCAATGGCTTTGCCGCTGGGTCATGCCCTCTGCACCGCCTACGTGGACCGTATCGTCACCGTCAGCGACGATGCGATCTGCGCCGGAATGGTGATTTTTCAGCAGGATGCCAAGTTGGCCGTTGAACCGGCCGCAGGTGCCGCATTGGCTGGTCTTTTTGGCCCTTTGCGCAAGGACCTGCAGGGCAAACGTGTTGGCGTTATCGTCTGTGGTGCGAATATCGATGCCACAACATACGCCCGGCAACTCCTGCGCGGGGCTGATCATCTGGCTGCATTGACAAATTTCTAGCGACCCCACTTGACCTTCCAGTCACTGGAACCCTTATCTGCAGTGTGAGAGACGCGTAGATAAGGATCTGATCCGTGGCACAGACGATAACATTTCCTGTTCAGAATATGACATGTGGCGGTTGCGCCGGGCGGGTGACGCAGGTTCTCAAAAAGGTGCAGGGTGCCGAGAATGTCTATGTAAACCTTGCTGATGAGACGGCGCAAATTACGGTCGACCAGAATGCACCTTTGATGGACGCGATATCGGCTCTTGATGGCGCTGGTTATCCGGCTCGATCAGAGGAGTTGCGTCTGGCGGTCAGCGGCATGTCCTGCGCCTCGTGCGTTGGTCGTCTTGACCGCGCTCTTCGTGCCGAGGCTGGCGTTGTCGACGTTAACGTGAACCTCGCGGATGAGAGTGCGACACTACGCTTCGTACCTGGCGCGACGACGGCGGCGCGATTGGCTGAAGTAGCGACCAAGACAGGATATCCGGCCCGGATTGCCTCTCAGGAGGACGTTCGTGACCACGGCGAAATCAAGCAGGCCGAGGCGGAAGGTCACCGTCGGGCGATGATATTGGCGGCAGCGTTGACGATCCCCGTTTTCGTGCTTGAGATGGGCGGCCACCTCTTTCCCGCTTGGCATCACCTCATCGCCCGCACCATCGGGCTTGAGACAAGCTGGGTGATCCAGTTTCTGCTCACAACAGCTGTGTTGATCGGTCCGGGAAGACATTTTTTCACCAAAGGCATCCCTGCTCTTTGGCGTAGAGCCCCCAACATGGACAGTCTTGTTGCATTGGGCGCAGGGTCGGCCTGGACCTTCTCGACTGTCGCGTTGTTCGCGCCGTCCTTGCTGCCGCAGGGCACCCGTGTCGTCTATTTTGAAGCTGCGGCAGTGATCGTGACGCTGATCCTGCTTGGCCGCTGGTTCGAGGCACGCGCCAAGGGCCAGACAGGCGCAGCCATTCGCCAGCTCATCGGGCTTCAACCGCGGACGGCGATGGTCCGGCAGGGATCGGATTGGGTCGAAGTGACGGTGGCGGAATTGAGTGTTGGTGACACGTTCCTGCTGCAACCGGGTGCACGGGTGCCGACGGACGCCAAAGTTGTGTCGGGGTCAAGCCGTGTTGACGAAAGCATGATCACCGGAGAACCGATGCAGGTCTCAAAGGAAGCAGGCGATGTCCTGACTGGTGGCAGTGTCAATGGCCATGGCAGCCTGATCTGCGAAGCCGAACGGGTGGGCGACGATACGACCCTTGCCCAGATCATTCGCATGGTACAGCAGGCGCAAGGTGCACGGCTACCGATACAGGCGCTGGTGGACCGGGTCACCTTATGGTTTGTCCCTGCTGTGATCGCCATCGCGGCTCTGACCGTGATCGTCTGGTTGGTATTTGGCCCGCAGCCCGCATTGTCGCATGCGCTTGTAGTGGGCGTTTCAGTTCTGATCATCGCCTGTCCCTGCGCGATGGGCCTTGCTACGCCAACCTCGATCATGGTCGGGACTGGCCGTGCGGCCGAGCTGGGTGTGCTTTTTCGGCAAGGTGACGCGCTGCAATCCCTAAGCGGCGTGAAGGTTGTCGCGGTGGACAAGACCGGAACGCTGACCGAGGGCCAGCCCGCCTTGACCACCTTTCACGGGTTGGCCGGTAATGACGAGGACACTATTCTCGCCCGTATCGCCGCAGTCGAAGCGCAATCCGAGCACCCTGTGGCCCACGCTGTTGTGGAGCGCGCCAAGGACGCTGGTTTAAGTCTGCCAGAAGCAACGAAACTGGAAGTTCACGCCGGGCGCGGGATCACAGCGACTGTTGAAGGTAAACGCATTGCCATTGGCAATGCGGGTTTGATGGCGCAGGAAGGTGCTGAGCTGACGCCGGTAGAGGTTGAGGCTTCGACGCTTTCGAACAAGGGTCAGACAGTCTTTTTCGCAGCGCAAGATGGCAAGCTGATCGCGCTTTTGGCTGTTTCTGATCCGATAAGACCCACGAGTGCTGCCGCGATTGCTGCGCTGAAGTCCCGTGGTCTCAAGATAGCGATGATCACGGGAGACGCGGAAAACACAGCGCGGGCCGTTGCCCGCCCGCTGGGGATCGATACCGTGGTGGCCGGAGTGTTGCCAGAAGGAAAGATGGCAGCGGTCAAAGAACTGCGCGAGGCGCATGGCAAGGTCGCTTTTGTCGGGGACGGGATCAACGACGCACCTGTCCTTGCTGAGGCTGATGTGGGCATCGCCATCGGTACCGGAACGGATGTTGCCATTGAAACGGCGGATGTGGTGCTGATGTCCGGTGATCTGCAGGGGGTCGTCCACGCTTTCAACCTGTCGCGCCAGACCTTGCGCAATATCAAGGAAAACCTGATCTGGGCGTTTGGCTATAACACGCTGCTGATCCCCGTCGCGGCAGGCTTACTCTACCCCGCATTCGGTATTTTGTTGTCGCCAGGCCTCGCCGCCGGGGCGATGGCGTTTTCCTCGGTGTTTGTCGTGGGTAATGCACTGCGGCTTCGCCGTGCGGGGGGTGTGGCATGAACATCAAAACCGTCAGTACCGCGACTGGACTGCCCGCCAAGACAATCCGCTATTACGAAGACATCGGTCTTGTGCGCCCTCAACGCGAGGCGAATGGGTACCGCGTTTTCTCGGACACAGACGTGCACAAACTGGCGTTTCTGGCCCGTGCCCGATCCCTGGGATTTCCAGTGGAGAATTGCCGGAGCCTCTTGGCGTTGTACAATGATAAGGACCGCGCCAGCGGTGATGTGAAAGCAATAGCATTAAGCCACCTTGACGAAATTGACGGCAAATTGACCGAACTGACCGCGATGCGTGACACGTTGAGCGAGTTGGTACGGTCATGCGCAGGAGATAATCGGCCTGACTGCCCGATCCTGTCAGATCTGGCAAAGGCGGGGGCAAGTGCGGCGGAGGAGTCGCAAAAGGTATGAATGTCGCGGGTTGTTGACTGTGCGGGGCATGAGGTGTTCGGTAGGCGCGAAGCAAAGTCTAGCGGACCGGACAGGCGCGCCTTGAACGCCGCGATCACAAAGGAACCTCATTATGTCATACGTCTTTGATGCGCCGAAACAGGCGAGCCTTGCGGTGCAGGGCACAGATGATCGTTTTCCCATACGGCGTATCTTTTGCGTTGGCCGAAACTACGAAGCGCATGCGCGTGAGATGGGCAAGGATCCGACCCGAGAGGCGCCGTTCTTTTTCACCAAACCTGCGGATGCCGCTGTCGATACGCCCTGTACCATTCCCTATCCCAAGCTGACAGAAAACCTGCATCACGAGATCGAACTGGTCATCGCGATTGGCAAAGGTGGGTCCGACATTGCCGAGGATGATGTGATGGACCACGTCTGGGGTGCGGCGGTCGGGCTTGATATGACGCGCCGCGATCTGCAGGGCGAGGCCAAGGAGATGGGCCGCCCGTGGGACTGGGGAAAGGCATTTGACCAATCCGCGCCCATCGGTCCGATCAAACCGATTGCCGAGGTGCCAAGCGTCGAGAAGGGGCGCATCTGGCTTGCGGTGAATGGTGAGGTGCGACAGGACGCGGATATTGCCGATCTGATCTGGTCGGTCAGAGAACATGTCGCGATCCTGTCCCGGTCGATGGCGCTGGCCCCCGGTGATCTGGTGATGACAGGGACGCCAGCGGGTGTCGGGGCAGTGGTGACCGGTGATGTGATCACTGGCGGTGTCGAAGGTGTCGGCGAGCTTGAGGTCAGGATCGGAGGCCGCGCATGAGCGATCTCAAACTGCATAACTACTTTCGATCTTCCACATCAGTCAGGGTGCGCGCGGCACTGAATCTCAAGGGGCTTGATTACGACTATGTTCCGCTGGCCCTGCTCAAAGGCGAACATCGCGCTGCCGAACATCTTGCGATGAACCCCTCGGGACTGGTGCCGACGCTGGTGACACCCCAGGGGCCATTGCCCCAATCGCTTGCGATCCTCGAATGGCTCGACGAGGTGCACCCCGAACCCGCGCTTTTGCCTGCTGATCCATGGGCGCGCGCCCGCGTGCGCAGTCTTGCCCATATCGTGGCGCTCGATATTCATCCGGTGAATAACCTGCGCATCCTACAGCATCTTGAAACTGAATTCGGCGCCGATGCAGCCGCCAAGGCCAAGTGGTTTCGGAAATGGGCCAGCGCCGGGATGGATGCGCTTGAAACACGGCTGGCAAACGAAGTTGAAACTGGTGAGTTCTGTCACGGTGACACGGTCAGTATGGCCGATCTTTGCCTCTACGCGCAGGTGATCAACAATGCGCGTTTTGAGGAGGATAGGAGCGGCTATCCTACGATCAGCCGCATTCACGCCAATTGCATGGCGATCCCCGCGCTTGAGCAAGCCATTCCCGCCAACCAGATTGACGCCGTCTGATCAGGCTCTGATCGGGTGCGCCTCCAGAAAGGTGCTCAGGTGTTCTGCAACTTCATCGGTCGCATCCCAGACAATGGAGTGCCCGGCATGCTCAATCGTATGATGCGTGGCGTTCGGCAGAGCACCAAAGCTCTTTCGGGCGGCATCGGGTGGCACCATGATATCCTGCCCCGCATAGAGGATCAGCGTCGGACGCACGATCTGCTCTGGCTTTGCCTTGGGGCGGAACGCCCGAAAGGCCGCGACCTGCAGCGCCATTGCATCGGCGGACTGTGCATAGGGGTATGCCAGCGCTGCCCCCAGCGCGGTTTCGATGTTGCCGAGGTCTTCGAAAAACGCATTGCCGAAAATCCAGGGATATAGCGCCCTGAGCCACATTTCCTCGCCCTGTGGTGCACGGCGGATTGCGAGCAGCGTATCGAACAGCGCCGCCGTGCGTGGTGCGCGGATGCGGCCCGAGGCAAGCACGGTAGCGGTTGCAACACGGTCGGGATGCGCGCTGGTGATCTCGAGGGTCAGCAAACCACCCAGCGAATGACCGGCACAATGGAACTGCTGAAATCCAAGGTGGTCCATCAGGGCAACGGCATCCTGTGCCATCAGTGCACAATCTGCCGGAGCGTCCCAAGGCGCGGTCCGGCCCGTGGTGCGGTTGTGGAGGCGTATCACGGTAAATCGGTCGCTCAGCAGCGGGACCAGAGGTGCCCACGTCGCATTGTCGCTTAACATTCCGGCAAGAAGGAGCAGCGGCGGGCCTTTCCCTTCGATTTCTTAATGAAGCGTGATGTCATCCAGCGCGAGATCAGGCATTCAAGGTTCTCCAACATGGCAACAGGTCGCCGGGTGCAGGTGTGGCTTCGTAAACCGCGCGGGCGATGGCGCGGGCAAGGCAAAGTGACGCCGCATGGCCGATCAGACCCACATCGCCGCGCGGTTTGGCATCGGTAGAAAGGGCAAAGACCAGATCGCCATCCTGAGGCAGGTGCGCGGGCACCGTCGCACGCCCGATACCGTCATGGGCGGCAACAGCGACGCGTTGGCATTCGGCCTTGGTCAACGTCGCGTCGGTTGCGACGATCGCGATGGTGGTGTTTTCGCGCACGGACATTGCCTTCATCTTGCGGCTTTCCAATGAAACCCCTAGGCCAGACGCAGGGTCAGGCCCAAGCCCGCCGAATTCGCCGTTCAGTTCGAAAGGAGCGGCATAGAAATGCCTGTCGCCGGGCGTTGTGACAGCCCCCACAGGATTGGATGCCACCAACGCGCCAACCGTGCTGCCATCAGGCAGAACAAGCGAAGCAGAGCCAAGGCCGCCCTTCATCATGCCGGTCAATGCACCGGTGCCTGCGCCAACCGTGCCCAGTGGGAAGGTATCAGATGCATCGTCAAAGGCCGCGCGACCCAGTGCGCGATAGGGGTTCTCATCCCAGTCCTTTTTCCCCGCGTTCAACAGATCGAACAGGATAGCACCGGGTACCAGCGGAATGGTCGCCGTCCCCACCTTGAACCCGCGACCCGCTGCCCGCAGATCGTCCATGGCACCGGAACATGCGTCAAGCCCGTAGGCGGATCCACCCGACAGCACCAGCGCATCGACCGCTGCGACCAACTTATCCGGTGCCAGCAGGTCAGTCTCTCGAGATCCCGGCGCACCGCCCATCACATGGACCGACGCGGTAAAGGGGTCGGCAGCAGTCAGCACGGTGCTGCCCGATTTCAACGTCTCGTCCTGAGCGTTTCCGACAAGGACACCGGTCACATCGGTGATGAGGTTCTTGGGGCCTGGATGCATGGTGTTCCCTATGAGTTCAGATGCGCGGTTTACTGGCTGCGGTCGCTGCATCGCCTGTATTCGGCTCACCTTTCGGTTCGATCAAAAGCACTTCGCATTCGTGTTCGGAGCGGGGGCGGTGCGTCACACCTTTGGGCACGACAAAGATTTCTCCGGCCCGCACGGGGTGCGACCTGTCTTCGATATCCATCACCATCTCGCCTTTGAGGACGAGAAAGAAATCGTCAGTTTCTTCGTGGAGGTGAAACGGAAATTCGCCTTGGAATTTCACGACCATCACCTCGTTTCCGTTGTAATCCGCGATCACATGTGGATCCCAATGGGTGCTGATCTGGGCAAGTTTTTCCGCAAGGTTGATGGGATGGCTCATGCAGGTACTCCGATGTCGGGAAGTATGGGTGCTGCGTCAATGAGGGTCTTTGTATAAGGGTGTTGCGGCCTCTCGAACACATCCTTGGTCAGACCTTCTTCGACGATTTTGCCGGACTTCATCACCAACACCCGGTCGGTCACGGTCCGTACGACCGAAAGGTCGTGAGAGATAAAGAGATACGTCAGATCATAAGCCCCGCAAAGCTCGGCCAGAAGATCAAGGATCTGCGCGCGGACAGATACGTCCAATGCGCTGACCGCTTCGTCAAAAAGGATCAGGTCGGGCCGGATGATCAATGCGCGTGCGATGGCAATGCGCTGGCGCTGACCCCCGGAAAATTCATGGATGTACTTGGTGGCATCCCTTGGTGTCAGGCCGACGGCAAGCAGCGCCTCGTCAATGGCGCGTGTGCGGGCTGCCCCGCTGGGCGGATCGGGAAGCAGATGAAACGGCTCGGTGATCAGCCGATCGACACGGTGGCGCGGATTGAAGCTGCCAAAGGGGTCTTGGAAAACCACCTGCATCTTGCGGCGCACGGCAAGATTGGGACGGGTGCCGGTAAAGACAGGTTCCCCATCAAGCATGATGCTGCCGCCCTGCACCTGTTCGAGCCCCAACAGCGCACGGGTCAGCGTGGATTTCCCGCAGCCGCTTTCCCCGACAAGCCCCAAGCGTTCGCCACGCTGGATGGTAAAAGATACATCGTCCACGGCACGGAAAGACCCCGGCGCACCGAAAACCGACGTGCGGGGCAGGCGGTAGTCCCGGATGACCCTCTCGACCCGCATCAGTGGCGCGGGTGCAGGTGCTGCTGGCAGATTGACCCGGTGACCAGACGCTTCGAAAAGCATCTTGGTGTAGGGGTGCCGCATGTGACGCAGCAGATGTCCGGTTTCGCCCTGTTCGACAATCTTGCCATTGCGCATGACCACGATCCGGTCCGCCATGTCCGCGACGACGGCCAGATCATGGGTGATCATCAGCAGGCCCATGTCGTCTTCCTTGGCGAGGCGCTTGAGCAGATCGAGGATCTGCGCCTGCGTGGTCACGTCAAGGGCAGTCGTTGGCTCATCAGCGATCAAAAGCCGTGGCTGCAGCGCAATCGCCATTGCGATCACCACGCGCTGGCGCTGTCCACCGCTCAATTCATGGGGATACCGGCCCAGCGGGAAGCGGTCCTGCGGCAAACCAACGCGGGTAAGTGTTTCGGCGGCACGGTCGAAGGCTTCGGCGCGGGTGATTGTACGGTCATGGATTCGAATGGTTTCCGCGACCTGCGCGCCAATGGTTTGAACCGGGTTAAGCGCGGTCATTGGTTCCTGAAACACCATGCCCATGTCATTTCCGCGCATGGTGCACAGGGTGGTTTCGTCCAAAGCGGTGATTTCGCGGTCACCCAGAACGATGCGGCCCGTTGTATGCGCACCTTTCGGGAGCAACTGCATCGTGGCCAGCGCGGTCATGGATTTGCCAGAGCCGCTCTCCCCTGTCACCGCGACAATCTCGCCCGCTGCAATAGAGAGGGTGACGTCGTGCAGGATGTCGAATTGATGAATCGACAGGCTGAGGTTCTCAATCGACAGCAGGGTCATGTGCGTGCCACCCGAAGCCGGGGGTCAAGATAATCGCGCAGACCGTCCCCCATCAGGTTCAGGCCCAGAACCGTCAGGATAATTGCGAAACCGGGGACGAGCGCCATATGTGGTGCGATGCTGACAAGGGTTTGTGCATCGGCCAGCATACGACCCCAGGATGGCGTTGGCGGCTGGGCACCAAGACCGACATAGCTGAGGCCCGCCTCGGCGAGAATTCCCAGCGAAAACTGGATGGTGCCCTGAACGATCAGCAAGTTTGTGACGTTGGGCAGGATATGTTCGACCGAGATACGCGCCGCGTTTTTGCCTGCGACACGGGCGGCCAGAATAAACTCGCGCTGCCAGAGCGAGAGGGCCGCGCCGCGCGTGATCCGGGCGAAAACGGGAATGTTGAAAATGCCGATGGCGATGATCGCGTTGACTGCACCCGCGCCAAAAATGGCAGTGATCAGGATCGCGATGACAAGGCTGGGAAAGGCAAAAACCAGATCGTTGCCCCGCATGATCACTTCGTCCACCAGACTGCCGCTTCGGGCCGCTGCCCAAAGGCCCAGCGGCACGCCAAGACCCATCCCGATACCAACCGCCACCAATGCAACGGCGATCGAGGTACGCGCACCCACCATGATCATGCTGAGCAGATCGCGGCCAAAGTGATCCGTGCCAAGCAGATGATTGGCATAGGGTGTCTTGAGCTTGTTGGGGATATCGAGGGCCGTGTGATCGTAAGGCGTCCAGGCAAAGCTGATCAGCGCGGCCAGCACGAACAGCGCGGACAACAGGCCGCCAAGGATCAGGTTACGCTTCATGTGCGCGACCTTAATCGTGGATCAACCGCCGCATAGGCCAGATCGACAAGGAAGTTCACGAGGATGACCGAGAAAACCAGCAGCATCACAACGGATTCCACCACGATCAGATCACGGGCGGAGATCGACTGAAACACCAGCCGTCCCAGACCGGGCAGATAGAAGACCTGTTCGATGATGATGGAGCCTGCAAGCAGGAAAGAAAACTGTAGTCCGATGATCGTGAGCACCGGGATCAGCGCGTTTCGCAACCCATGCCGCCAGAGCGCCTGACGCGAAGACAAGCCCTTTGCGCGTGCGGTTCGCATGAAATCCTCTCCCAAGACATCAAGCAGCGATGACCGCATGACACGCGCAAGGATCGCAGCCTGAGGCAAGGCAAGCGCGATGGCGGGCAGGGTCAGGGCGTGCAGACCTTTCCAGAAACCCGCGTCCCAACCTATGAAACCTCCGGCGGCGAACCAGCGCAGGTTGATTGCGAAAATCAGCACCAGCATCATCGCGAACCAGAAGTTTGGAACAGCGACGCCAAGCTGTGTCGCGCCCATGATGCCGATATCGCCTGCCTGCCCGCGACGGCTGGCTGCGTAAATGCCGGCAGGAAATGCAACCAGAGTGCTAATTACAAGCGCGTAGAGCGCGAGGGGAAGCGAGACCCACAGGCGGTCTCTGATCATGTCGATGACTGGTGTGCGGTAGGTATAGGAGGTCCCGAAATCCCCGGTGAGCATGCCGCTGGTCCATGCGAAATACCGCTCAACCTTTGAGACGTCGAGGCCCAGTTCGCTCCGCAAAGCAGCGAGCGTTTCCGGCTGCGCATTCATACCAAGCATGAATGAGGCAGGGTCACCCGGCGCAATTTCGATAACCGCAAAGATCACGACAGAAGCTACCGCGAGACTGAGGATCAAAGAGAAAAGTCGTTTCAGAGTATAGCGCAGCATCGTCGTGAGGTTAGGCGCGGCCCAGGGTGGCGTCCAGTAGGTATTGGAGGTCTGACAAGAACCCAAAGATGATTCTTGTCGCGAAGTCAGGAGAGGATCTTGCCAACATGATGGAGAACCAAGTCAAATAATTCTTTAAAAATTAACATTTAAAAACAATGTGTTGTTGGGGCGTATTTTGACTTTACCCCATTTTTTTTGCCCCGGGGTTTGGAACATTACCTGCCAAGGCGACGTTGAATTGGCAACTGAAACGAATTGGAGAACACAATGACACGCTCATTCAAAACACTCGCCGCCGCAACCCTGATGACCACTCTTTCCGTGCCTGCATTTGCTGCTGCGCACCTCGACATCAATTCGATGACTTGTGAAGAGTATAACGAATTGGGTGGCGCAGATCGTGACAAGGTCGCTGTGATGGCAGTGATGGAACTGAACGATAACGTACAGCCAACCGATGGCACGGCAACTGCGACAGCAAGCTCTGTCGGTACTACTGCTGAAGAGAGCAACACGGCAGCGTCCGAAGGTTCTGCGACAGCAACATCCATCGCCAACGCTGACGATGACATGACCCGCTTGGCAGAAGAAATCAAAGTCCTGAACCGCACATGTTCGCGCAACTGGGATGCGATGGTGACCGAAGCTGCTGCTGGTATGTCCGGCACACGGTAACTTTACCAATATACCGAAAGAGGGGCGCCAACAGGCGCCCCTTTTTTGTTGGTCTGGCTAGCACTGGCTAAGACCGTGCGACAGGCTATCTTGGGCCCATGCAGCGCCCCATTTTTATCGGACACGAGATTTTCCGGCATTCCACCTATGGCAGATGGCACCCCCTTCGTGTGCCACGTGTCTCGACCGTCATGGATCTGGCACGTGCACTGGGCTGGTTGCCATCAGAGCAGTTCATTACGTCGCCTCGTGCAAAACCGGCCGCACTGATCAATTGGCACACGCCCGCCTATATCTCTGCGTTGCAAAGGGTGCAGCAACAGCAGGACGTAACCGAACAAGACCGCAAGCGCCACGACATCGGCAGCGTGACGAACCCTGTATTTCCAGAGATTTTCAGCCGCCCGGCAACGGCTGCAGGCGGGTCAATTCTGGCAGGAGAGTTGTTGAAAGACGGCGGTGTGATTTACAATCCACCGGGCGGGACACACCACGGCATGCCTGATCGGGCAAACGGGTTTTGCTATCTCAACGATCCAGTATTGGCGATGCTCAGTCTACGACATCACGGGGTGCAGCGGATTGCCTATGTGGACATCGACGCCCATCACCCGGATGGCGTGGAAGAAGGTTTCAGAGGTGATCCCGATTGCCTGATGATCTCTGTACACGAGGCAAGACTGTGGCCACGCACCGGCCCGATTGACAATGACGCAGGTGGTAATGCATTCAATTTACCGGTGCCGCGCGGGTTTAATGACAGCGAAATGGCACTGGTTCGCGACGCATTGATCCTGCCCAAAGTGGCAGCGTTTCAGCCTGAAGCGATTGTTCTGTTGTGTGGCGCCGATGGGCTGGAAGAAGACCCACTTTCGCACATGGCGCTGAGCAATAATGCGCAGCTGGATGTCCTGCGGGGGCTGATGGGAATGGCGCCGCGCCTGCTGGTGCTGGGTGGCGGCGGATATAACCCGTGGTCCGTTGGTCGTCTGTGGGCGCAGGTTTGGGGCGTGCTGAATGATCTGGACGCGCCTGAGGTTTTGCCAGACGCTGCAGAGAACGTGTTGCGCGCCTTGAGGTTTGACGGCAATCGACGGGGCAAGAACCCGCCGGAACATTGGTTCACCACGCTAAAGGATACGCCGCGTGAGGGTGACGTGCGTGATGAAGTACGGGAGGCTGTCGGAATACTCTCTCAACGTCTATTGCCGGGTGCCTAGATCAGCTTCACATTGCCATTCCAGGTAGTGAATGAGGTGTTCACCTGTCAGACCCTTGAGCGGCACTTCCACCGGATTTGCGAAGCAGAACTCCTTTGTGTCACCGACCATCGCCCGTGTCGCTTCGGATACGCGGATCATGCCGGGTTCGGCCATTGCGGCCACACGGGCCGCTTTGTTGACGACCGTTCCCACAAAATCATCGCCGCTTTGAACAACGTCACCTGTCTGAATTCCGATCCGCAGACAAAGTCTGGGTTCGTCCGTCTGCTGTGCAAGATGATTTTGAATTGCAATCGCCGCCCTCATAGCTGCGCCAGCTGAGCTGAACGTGGATAACGTTCCATCGCCAAGCGATTTGATCAGTGTACCGCGCGCTTTCTCGATCTCTTGGATCACATCACCAAGATGGTTCTTGATGATCTCGCTCCAACGGCTGTCACCGATTGCCGAGGTGAGCGCGGTACTGTCCGCGATATCCGTGAACATGACGGAGGCGATACCTGTCTGGGTGATCTCAGCTTCTGCCGAGCGAGCAGCCTCAAGCAAATCTTCCAACCTGCGCAACTCATATCCCATCGCTTCAAAGTTTGGTTTGGGGTTCGAGTTGTGAATGTGGACGATCCGCCAGACGCCATCTTCCATCGTGAAAATGAATGTATTTCGGAATCTGACCTTTTTGTCCGCCTCGGAGGATATGATGGCGAGGGTTGAATAGGCCCAACCAAACTCACCTGCTTCATACGCGGTTACCGTAATGTCTTCTGGTACCAGGATCGCTTGATCATCGCTGTACTTCGCAAACCCATCGCGCAAGCCGGCACCATCGAAAATCTCTCCCTCATCTGAGCCAATGTAAGCCAGGGCGGCCGAGTGAGAGAGCAGGTTGGCAGCAGTCGTTGATCTACGCGCAGCGTAGGATTCCAACCATCTTCTGGCAATTGCGGCAAGTTCCGGTGAGGGTGAGAACGGGTCTTTCATCGCTTTACTCTAGCACCAAGTCTGGTCCCGCCAAACCGGCTTTGGATAGGCAAAGGCCCCCGCAGAACGAGGGCCTTTGTTATTTCCCAGGACGTGACCTATTCGGCCCAGCTGACACCGGTCAGGTCCGTTGCCTGCGTGGGTGCGTCGGCCCAAAGCCCCTGCACACCCGCCTTGGCCACGGTCGAGGCGGCGAGCTGGAACAGGTAGCCGTTCACGTAGTCATCCGCGATGATAGTTTGCGCTTCGGCCATCATCTGGTTGCGCGCGTCCGGGTCGCTGGTGACGTTCAGCTTGGCGATCAGATCCTGAAACGCCTTGTTGTCGTACTGGAAGTAGTAATCCGGATTGGCATAGATCCCGATGTCCATCGGCTCTGTATGGCTGACGATCGTCAGGCCAAAATTCTTGCCCCGGAACACGGTTTCCAGCCATTGCGCCCATTCGACATTGGTGATCTCGGCCTTGATGCCAACCTCAGCCAGCTGAGACGCGATGATCTCACCACCGCGGCGGGCATAAGAAGGGGGTGGCAGGTGCAGCGTGGTCTCAAACCCATCGGCAAACCCTGCCTCGGCCAGTAATGCCTTGGCTTTCTCTGGGTCATAATTCGACTGTGCTGTCAGATCGACATAGGCGGGGTTGTGCGGCGCGAAATGGGTGCCGATGGGTGTGCCAAGGCCGAACATCGCACCGTCGATGATTGCCTGACGGTCGATGGCATGAGCCATCGCTTCGCGCACCTTCACATTGTCGAAAGGGGGCATCTTGTTGTTGGTGGACAGGATCGTCTCCCCTTCGGTCGAACCGACGAGGACCTGAAAACGCGGATCAGCCTCGAACTGCGGCAGGTTTTCCGGGGCGGGGAAGCCCGAGAAAACGTCCACGTCCTCTGCCATGACAGCGGCAAAGGCGGCTGTTGGGTCAGAAATGAACTTGAACGTGGCAGATGCCAGCGCGGGGGCGTCGCCCCAGTAATCGTCGTTGCGGACCAGTTCGACCTTGTCGCCCTGTGTCCAGCTTTGGAATTTGAACGCGCCGGTGCCAATCGGCTGCTGTTTGATGTTCTCAATGCTTTCCGGTGCCACGATCACCGCATCGCCCCAGGCAAGATTAAAGATCATGTTGCCGTTTGGCTCTGACAGCTTCACCTCAACGGTCAGCGGGTCGACCACGTTGACCTCAGAGATCGCGGCATAAAGTGCTTTTTGCGCATTTGCGCTGTCTTCTGCTCCGATGCGGTCGAGGGTAAACTTAACATCCTCTGCGTCCATGGTGGTGCCGTCGTGAAATGTCACGCCGTCCCGCAGCTTGAATGTGTAGGTCAGCCCATCATCGGAAATCTCCCAGGATTCAGCCAGACCAGGCACAACAGACCCATCAGACATGAACCGGGTAAGTCCCTCAAACACGTTGGAATACAGCACCGAGTCGATGGCACCTGCAGCGGCAGAGGTCGGGTCCATATGTGGCGGCTCAAGCTGAAGTGCTACGGTGATGTCATCCTTGGCAAGCGCGGCACCGGCCATCAGGGCAGCCGTGCTGACGCCAAGCAGGAAGTGGCGAAGGTGGATCATGGTGGTCTCCCATTATTGGTTATGATCGAAGGCTAGCCAAAACTCCCGGTGCTGACCAGTGCCCGCAAAGAAGGGTTTGCGTTTGGTCACCGTTACCAGTAGGGACACGCCCCTTGCGAAGGGGCAGTGGAAAATGGCGGAAACACTAGGAATTGATTTCGGAACGTCGAATTCCGCGGCGGGCATCTGCGTGGGTGGCAAACCGCATCTGATCCCGCTTGAAGGTGATGCGCAGACAATTCCGACGGCAGTATTCTTTGATTTTGAGGCGAAGAAGATGGTCATGGGGCCAGAGGCCAGCGCGGCGCTTTTGCGCGGGGACGAAGGGCGTTATATGCGCGGCCTCAAGAGCCTGTTGGGCACGCGGCTGATCCGCGAAAGCCGAATGTTGTTGGGAGAGCGGATCGATTTCATCGAAATCATCGCGCGATTTCTGGCGGAGGTGAAGGCAAGGGCAGAGGCGGCGACAGGCAAGCAATTTGACCGCGCTTTGTCAGGTCGTCCGGTGCGGTTTCATTCCGAAGATGCAAGACGCGATGCGCAGGCCTTGACCGATCTGACGGAATGCTATGCGCGGGCGGGATTTAAAGAGGTCCGATTCCTGAATGAGCCGGAGGCTGCTGCACTGGCGAACCGCGAGGTGCTGGCCCGCGGTGATCTGGGGCTGATCGTTGATATTGGCGGCGGCACATCGGATTTTACGTTGTTCCGACAGGACGAAGGGCAAGGTATCGATATTCTGTCCAGCTACGGTGTGCGGATTGGTGGGACAGATTTCGACCGGCGTCTCAGCATCGCGCGTGTCATGCCGCAGTTGGGGATGAGCAGCCCGATCCGGCATGCCTTTGGGAACGAAACGCACATAGCGCCCAATGCGATCTTTAACGATCTGGCGACTTGGGCAAAGATCCCGTTCCTATATGGTCCTGACACCGTCCGCGCGGCCAAGGAACTGCGCAAGTATGCGGTCCACGAAAAGCGCCTTGCCCGGCTTGTGAAGGTGCTTGAGCAAGAGCTGGGCCATGATCTGGCGTTTGCGGTGGAAGCGGGAAAGATCATGGCGAATACGCCTGATGTGGCGGACCCGGTGATCCGGCTGGATATGCTGAAACGGGGCGCGACCCTGCCCCTGCCGGCTGAGATGATGACCCGGAAACTATCGGGGCTTGCAGATCAGGTTGGCGACGCTGCGGAGGCGACGTTGGCGCAGGCACAGCTGGCACCGGAAGCAGTCAAGAAGCTGATCTTCGTCGGCGGATCGAGTTTGATGCAGGTGGTAGAAAGGGCTTTGACGTCCCGTCTGCCAAAAGCGCAGGTGCATCGCGGCGCGGCCCTGACCGCCATTGTGGATGGCTTGGCGCTGCGTTCGGCAGAGACCTAGTCTGACGTCGGCAACAGCAGGGTCTGCAATGCTGCACCCATGACCTTGGCACTGTCGATCATGTCGTCGATGCCAATGTACTCATCCGGTTTGTGTGCCAGATCAAGAATCCCCGGTCCGTAGGCAATACAGTTCTTCAGCGTACCGATCCGGTCGATGTGCTTTTGATCGTAACTACCGGGGGACGCCACATACTGCGGCTCCTTGCCCATCACGTCCTCGATTGCGCGCGCGACGGTCGTGACAATGGGCGCGCCCTTGTCTGTCATTGAGGGCAGCACCGAGTTCCGCTCCGTGATCTCATAGTCAAAGTTGGCGCGTGTTTTGCGCAGACCTTCAAGCAGATCGGTGACTTCGCCGCGTACCTGATCGAGTGATTCCTCGACCAGAAATCGGCGGTCGATCACGATCCGGCAACTGTCGGGGACGCAATGAGCCTGAAGACCGGTAAACCCCGGCTCTGGCTCTGCCTCCCCGCCATGTATCGAATTGATGTTCATCGTAGACTGCCGCGCCCCTTCCGGTACCACGGGCATCTCGGTGTAGCGGGCGGCCATGGCGGGAAAGAGCTTGTCTTCGAATTCCTGCAAGACCGCGCCCATGTGGCGCACGGCGCAGTCCCCCAAAAAAGGCATCGCGCCATGGGCAATTTCGCCCTTGGTCTCGATCTCGGCCCACCAGCCGCCGCGATGGCCCAGACAGATACGATCCTTGTTCAAAGGTTCGGGGATGATCACATGCTGGACGCGTTTCGGATCGAAATACCCTTGTTCTGCAAGGTAGGCGACGCCGCCGTAGCCGCCTGTTTCCTCGTCCGCCGTGCCGGAAATCTCGATGGCACCGGCGAAATCCGGGTGGGTTTCAATGAATGCCTCTGCCGCAATGATGGAGGCCGCAAGCCCCCCTTTCATGTCGCAAGTGCCGCGACCGTAAATCTTGCCATCCGACACTTCGGCGCCAAAAGGATCAAAGGTCCAGCCAGCACCGACCTCGACCACGTCGGTATGGCTGTTGAAATGGACGCAGTCGCCGGGATGTGTGCCTTCGCGCCGCGCGACCATGTTCCAGCGCGGATATTTGTCGCTGTCACCTGGGGTGCCATGGGCGCGGATCAGCTCGGTCTGGAAACCATGATCGGCCAGACGTTTGTCCAGATACTCGCAGATCAACCGATAATCCCGCCCCGGCGGGTTGAGTGTTGGAATGCGGATCAGATCTTGGGTCAGGGCGATCAGATCGTCCCGTTTTGCATCGATGGCGGAAGAAAGGACTGTGGTCATGGACGCATGGTTGAACGGCGGCGCTGATTTGGCAAGTGGTCCCTTTGCAGCTACCCGGAAATCTCTTTCATCGCGGCAAGGAGGCTGCGCACCTCTTCGAGGGTGTTGTAATGGCACAAAGACACACGCACTGCGGCCTCCATCCCCAAAGGCGCTAGGATGTTGCCAGAATAATGATCCGCACGTCGGATATGGGTGCGGATGCCCTGAGCGTTCAATTTCTCGACGATCTCGGCGGCCGGGACATGATCAAGGGCGAAACACACCAGCCCTTCGCGATCCGGGTTATCGACGCCACCCAGAATGGTAACGCCGGGCAAATCCGCGATGCCGGGCAGATTGTCGATCCCATGCAGTATCGCATCGGTCAGCGCCTTCTCATGGGCATGGATCGCCGCACCGGCGGCTTCGATGCGCGCACGGGGATCTGTCTCATCCGAGACTGTACTCCCAAGCCAGTCAAAATACCGCACAACATCGGAGAATGTCGCATATGCCCCGGTGTCGCGCGTGCCCATCTCCCAGTTGCCTGCCGGGCCGTCCTTGAGCGTTTCAATCGGGAGTGCAGTAAGCCGGTCCGATGCCCAGGCCACCCCGTATCCATGCCGCGAGAAGACCTTGTAGGGAGAGACGACGTAGCCGTCTATGTCGTAGCTGGCGATGTCGATACGTCCGTGGCTGGCATGCTGGATGCCATCGACAAAAATGAAGGCGTCGGGGGCAGTTGCACGGATCGCGGTGGCGATGCCGGCCACGTCGTTCGCGATGCCTGTCACGGGTGAGGTGTGCAGGATCGTCGCAACGCGCACATCGGGGGTTATTGCAGCGGCGTAAGCGGCTGGGGTGACTTGCCCGGTCGCATCATCATGCGCAACGCTGATGTAGGGTTTGCCTGCCATCTGGGCCCAATGCTGCGCCGCGCTTCGCGAGGCCGGATGTTCCACCGAAGACCCGATCACAGAGCCGCCCGCTTCGCTGCCCATCACCGCAGTACGGATCAGTCGAAAGGTCAGTTCTGTGCCTGATTCCCCTACAAAAAACCGCCCGGTCGGGGCATTGAAAAACAGCGCCATGTCCGCCTTGGCTTGTGCGATGGCTTTTCCTAGGGCGGCCGAGGCAGGGTTGTCCCGCCCTTGGTTGTCAGGGATCGCAGCATAGGTCGCCGATGTCTCAACCACCGATTTCAGCGTCAGCGCGCCGCCTGCGTTCTCGAAAAAGATACGGGGACCCTGAAAAGGGCAGACATCCACATGCGCAAACCTGTCGCGGATGGCATCGGTCAAATCAGTGGATTGGGTGATCATGGTATGTCCTTTGTTGCCCTTTGTGCAAAGGCTTGGGGCCACTGCGTATCGAATGCAAGTCTACCCTGTCAAAACCCTCTTTCAGCACTATTTGAAACAACGGACAAGATTAGGAAATGAATACAGATGGCCCCCTTGATGACGAAGTACGCCCGCAACGAGAGTGTTGAGGAGGCGGCAGAGGAAAAGTCAGTCAAAGATGCGGCAGCATTGTCGCCCAAGCTGATCTACGAGGTTATTCGTCGTGATGGCGAAGAAGAACTGGCGCGCACCAAGCGGTCACTGATCTGGTCGGGCATTGCGGCGGGAATGCTGATCAGCCTTTCGGTCCTTGGTGAGGCGGTTTTCAGAACTTATCTGCCCGACAACCCGGCCAGTTACCTGATTGAAAACCTTGGATATTCCCTTGGGTTTCTGGCTGTGATCATGGGCCGGATGCAGCTTTTCACAGAGAACACGATCACGACCGTCCTGCCCATCATGCGGGAACGCACGCTTGCAGCTTTCGGCTCTATGATGCGGCTTTGGAGTATCGTGTTGTTTGCGAACGTCATTGGTGCTTTCGCGGCCGCTGCCTTGTTCGTCTACACGCCCGCGCTTCCGCCAGAGATTATACCGGCGATCGAAGAGCTTTCGCGCCATGCGACGGGCATGGGTGCCTCAACCGGTTTCTGGCGTGCCATTCCTGCGGGCGTTATCGTCGCGCTGATCGTCTGGATGCTGCCACAGGCAGACGAGGCTGCGTTTTTTCTGATCCTCACCTTCACTTGGTTGATTGCCGCCGGTGACTTCACCCATATCGTCGCGGGTTCAGTCGAGATGGCCGTATTGGTTCTGCAAGGAGAACTGGGCGCGAGCGGCGCGATCTTTAGTTTCTTCCTGCCTGTGCTCGCGGGGAATATCTTTGGCGGTACACTCGTCTTTACCCTCGTTGCGTGGGGTCAGGTCCGTGATGATGTAGAAGAAGACCTGTAAAAGGAACCGCGAACCGGGATGGGAAAACATATGCCAGCATTGGGTCTGCGTGGATATTGGGACGCGTTAAAGGCGAGCTTTGCACATGTGGGAGAGAACAACCTCGCCCTGATATCGGCGGGCGTGGCGTTTTTTTCCATGTTGTCACTGTTTCCCGGACTTGCAGCGCTGATTGCGGTTCTCGGGCTGATATCGGATCCGGTGGTGGTTATCGCGCAGTTGGAAGAGATGCGCCCATTCATGCCGAATGACGTCTACGAGATTCTGAACGGACAGGTTGTCAGCCTTGTCACCACCAGCAGTGACAAATTGGGGTGGGCTGGCGTGTTGTCGTTGATTCTTGCCCTGTGGTCTGCGCGCGCGGGTGTGGGGGCGATGATCACGGGACTGAATTCCGTCTACAAGGAGAAGGACAGGAACACGGCCAAGCATTACTTTCGGGCTTTGTTGCTTACCATTGGATTGGTTGCTGTCGGCATCATCTCCTTGATGAGCCTCGTGGTGCTGCCGGTGGTACTGGCATTTTTTCCGCTGGGTTTCGTTGGAACGCTGCTGGTTGAGGTGTTGCGCTGGATCGTTGCTGTCGCGGTTCTTTTTGCCGGTATTGGACTGCTGTACCGCTACGGACCCAATCGCAAGGCGGCGCGCATTCAATGGCTTTCTGTTGGCGCGGTCGTTGCGGTTGTGTTCTGGGTGATCTTGTCAGCCGGGTTCTCCTATTATGTTGCGAATTTCGGCAATTATAACCAGGTGTACGGATCTATCGGGGCGGTCATCGCAATGCTGATCTGGCTATGGATCAGCAGTTTTCTGGTGCTCTACGGCGCGGCACTGAATGCCCAGATTGAATTGCGCACAAAAAAAGACAGCACAGTTGGTCCTTCCAAGCCAGCTGGTTCGCGAGGTGCCTACGCTGCGGATAAGGTCATCGAAATCGAGAGTTAGATTACATCAACGGACGTTCTTTGGGCATGTCGGTTGACGTAATGCCAAGTTCGGCCAAAGCGTCCAGATCGTTGATGCGCAAAATGCCGTCATTCCAAGTTGCAAGCTGCCGGTCTTTCAGCTTGCTCAATGTCTTGTTTGTATGGACCAAGGACAATCCCAAGGCATCCGCTAAGTTACGCTGCGTAAACGGAAACTCCATTTCATTGCGGGTCACCATATCAAGTGCCCTACCGCGTTGAAACACCTTAACCAAGGCCCATGAAATCGCCTCAATCGCACTGCGCTGACCGAGTGTGGCAAGCGCTTCTCCCAAGAAGTGTTCCTCGACTGCGGCAAGCCAAGTCACGTCAAAGCCGCGTGACGGATTTGAGCGGAAAAAGTTCCAGAATTCCGACCGGTCAAATACGCAAAGACGCATGTGCGTCCGTGCTTCTACCGAATGTGCCATCTCTCCCAGTACGCCCGCCTGAAGGCCTATGAAATCACCGGGAAACACAAAGCTGATGACCTGCCGTTCACCGTTTTCAAGCGCGGTATCGCGTATGCCCATCCCCGACAATGCGGTAAAGAGCTGCGCGCGTTGGAACCTTCCATCAAGATGGGTGTACCCGGATCGACGGTCAGTTCGCCCACTTTGAATTTCTGCATAAAGCCCAACTCTTCCGTGGTCATCGACTTGAAAAGGTCTTTGCGATGCAGCGGGCAGTTAAGGCATTTGGTCGTCATGAATTTTTCAGCCCTTCGTATGTCATAGTTTAATGCGAGTTTCTGCGCGGCCATCTAAATTGGCATCTTAATAAAGGTGAGAGTGCGCGTGCCGTTTATCGTATTTGAGCAAGACCCCTTCGTGCGGGCAGACATTTGTGAAGCTTTGCTAGAAGAATTCTCAGACCAAACAGTTGCTTTGGCTGAGACAATCGAAGGTGTCGCTGAAACGTAATTTGGGCTGGCGGCCCCTGTTGTTGCAATTCTCTCTTTGTCTTCAGATTTGGTGCAAACACCCCTCGATCAGTTGAGCCGAATGATGCCTGATGTCAGCTTTGTTGTGATTGGCGACGCGGCGCCAGAAAGCTCCGAAAGCGGTGCTTCGTTCTTCTATTTACCACGCCCGTTTAGCAGTGACAGTCTTATCGCGATTGTTAAGTCCGCGACCGCTGGCCTGCTTTCAGACCAGTCATAAAGGCTTCGACAATTTTCGGTCCTATGTCATCAGGGGACTGTGAAGAAGACGCTTGATGTGTTTGGCGTGTTTCTGTCTTCGGCTGGGAGTTCGAAGATAAAACTCCGATCAGGATTAGTCCAACTCCTGAATAAGCCCCGCCAATGATCAAAGCTGCGTTTAGTGCTGTAGTAACAGACGTGATAAAAAGCCATGCCGCCACTGTCAGAAAGCCAGCGCCAACCCCAATACAAATGACAGCGCCCAGACCAATCGCAGTTTTCCGAGCGGTCCGGGCTGCAGCGTCCTGCGCCTGATGGATCAAGCGGTCAAACATATCAACGTCGCGACGTAATCATGCCGACAAGAAAACCCAGCCCAGCCGCCAAACCAAGCGCTGCGGCAGGCTGTGTTCGCACAAAATCTTCAGCATGAAGCTGAGCTTCAAGTGCCTTTTCGCGACCAGCGTCTGCGACCTTCTGGGCTTTAACCTTGGCAGTTTCGCCCGCCTCTACACCTTTCGCCTTTGCGTATTCGCCTAACGTATCGGTCAGGGTCGAAATGTCGGACTTGAGGATCTCGATCTGGTTCGAGAGATCTTCGATCGAGATGTTACTATTTGATGCGCGCCCGTTGGTGGATGATGATTTAGCAGAGCTTGCCATGATATGGTTCTCCTTGCGTTGTTTAGAATTTCGTTGTGAAAGCAACGTCGCAGAGATGATATGGTTCCAACAAAAAAGCCCCGGCATTTGACCGGGGCTTTTGGATTTCAAAACGACCGCTGTCAGGCGTTGAGTGTTTCCGTGGATGAAAAGAACATCGCTTGCGATACAGAAGATTCAACCTGATCGACGGAATAGGGCTTGGAGATCAGGAAGGCTGGCTCAGGCTTGTCGCCGGTCAGCAACCGTTCTGGGAATGCCGTGATGAAAATCACAGGACGCTCACCCAGCTCTTGCAGGATGTCATTGACGGCATCAATGCCAGATGAATTGTCGGCAAGCTGGATGTCAGCAAGGATAAGATCCGGCGCATCAGCACGGGCAAGAGCGATTGCCTCGTCGCGGGTACGAGCGATGCCGGTTACGCGGTGACCCATCTCAGCGACAATAGATTCGATATCCATCGCAATGATCGCTTCATCCTCGATGATCATCACGGAACCAGCGGTACTGTCGGCCATCTCGCGCCGGGCAATACTGATCAGGTCTTCCGCTTCGGCCTGCTGAACACCGATAATCTGTGCTACCTCATCAAAACAAAAGCCTTCGATTGTGTGCAGCAAGAGGGCCTCTCTACTATTGTTTGTCAGGCTGGCCAACCGGCGCTGCGCCTTGGCGCGCGCGCCGCTTTCACCATCATCGACGGGAGCACCCGCACTGGCCCAAATGCCATACAATACCTTGAAGAGACCAGTCTTTACATCATGTCCATCCAGTACCGATCTATCTGCAAGGATCGCTTCCAGCGTGGCTGCTGCAAAGGTATCACCGCTTTGTTGACTACCGGTCATGGCGCGGGAAAACCGACGGAGGTAGGGGATGTTTGCCCCAAGCTGGTCACTAATGTGGTGGTCTTGCGATGCTTCGCTCATCGAGGCAGTCCTCTTTTTTTGAATTTCTGGGAACCAAACGCGTCAGAGTGCGTTTGGTTCCCATGTGGGCGAAAATTTAATGCGCGCAATTTGCGCGGCAGACAGAGGTCGATTTTGTGAATACGCCAAAAAAAGACGATCGCGAACGGGCTATCGACGAGAACCTGAAAAAAGTCTTCGACCAGACTTTGGATGAAGGTATACCGGACCGTTTCAAGGAACTTCTTAGCCAACTCAAGCAGCAGGATGCTGAACAAGGCTCTCAGAAATGAGCGGCTCTGATCCCCGCGAGGAACTGGTAGATCACCTTCCGGCGATGCGCGCGTTTGCAATAAGCCTGACGCGGAATGGCGCCATTGCGGACGACATGGTGCAAGACACGCTGGTGAAAGCGTGGACCAACATCGACAAATTCCAAGAAGGCACCAACATGCGCGCGTGGCTCTTTACGATTTTGCGCAATACCTACTACTCGAACCGGCGCAAAGCAAAGCGCGAAGTCGCGGATGTCGATGGTGTCTTTACGGAAAACTTGGCTGAAAAGCCCGCACATGACGGTCATATGCAGATGGCTGATTTCCGGCGGGCACTTGGCCAGTTGAAAGACGAACAGCGCGAGGCGCTGCTGTTGGTTGGTGCGTCTGGTTTTTCTTACGAAGAAGCCGCCGAAATGTGTGGTGTTGCCGTCGGTACGATCAAAAGCCGTACAAATCGCGCCCGCGCCCGGCTTGCCGAGATTCTAGGCCATAACGAAAACGAGGCGATGGAGATGACCGATGATGCAACGATGTCGGTCTTGTCAGCCTCTAAGGTTTCCTCCTTTTAATCATGACTTCGGGCTTTTTTAGCGGTGACCTCCTCAGGGGATTAGCATTTCGTGTGCTTTTCTTCCTGTCACTTGCTTTGTTGCCCATCGGTTTGATAGCGATCAGCCAGACCCAGCAAATTGCAGGTCAGAACCGTTTGAACGCTGAACTTTCCTTGGTCGCGATAACCGAACAGGCAGCAACTGCCGAAGCGCAGATCTTGCAAGAAGCGTTTGGTGCCGCGAACGCGGTCGCTTCAATTGTTAAATTGCATCGTCACGACGCTAAAGAATGTTCAGATTTCTTCCGTGCGTACCAAGAGGCCAATCCATTCTATAATCTTGTCGGTTTTATTCCGACCACTGGTATCATGGCCTGCTCATCGGCCGGTTCTACCTATGACTTTTCTGAGAACCCGACGTTCATAGAGGCGCTTGCCGATCCTTCCCGGCGTATCAGCCCAATCGAATCAAGCACAGTAACCAACCGCCGGGTAACTGCAGTGACAACGCCGGTGTTTGAAGGATCCGATCTGGTTGGACTTGTCGTCATTTCGATTCCCTCCGAAGCCTATGAAACTATTAAAGAACCAGCGTTGCAGATGTCTCCGCTTGCCCTGATGACCTTTAACAGGCATGGGGAAATTATCACGAGCGAGCGTGGTTTGGATGTTTCCGCGGATGAATTGCCTGCAGACGTAGCACTTGCCGTATTCACAGGTCAGGATTCTGCGGTTTTCGAAGCAGAAAACCTGGCCGGCGCTCAACGCGTTTATGCCATTCGCCCAATTGTACAGGATGCGGTCTTTGCGGTCAGCGTTTGGCCCGCGAACACGCCATTTCTCAACCCTTCTATTGTGACAAGACTTGGCGCGTTCGTGCCAATCGTGATGTGGGCGGCAAGCTTGGTTGTGGCTTTTTGGGCGCTCAATCGGCTTGCGATCCGGCACATCAGAAAGCTAGTGCGCCAAATGCGGCGCTTTGCCCTGAACCGTAACCTGCCGCAGCAGACACTCGGCGGGGGGGTGCCAACGGAACTGGTCGAGATGGAAGCGGCCTTCATCAACATGGGTGAGAGCATTCTGCAAGATGAAGCGACGCTTGAAGACAGTCTCCGTGAAAAGAATATTCTGCTGAAAGAGGTTCATCACCGGGTCAAGAACAACCTGCAACTGATCTCTTCCATCATGAACATGCAAATTCGACAGGCCAAGACTGAAGACGCAAGCCTTGTTCTGCGCAGGCTTCAGGAACGCATCCTCAGCCTCGCCACGGTGCACAAGAACCTTTATCAGAATGACGATCTGGTGCGGGTAGACGCATCTGTCCTGCTGCATGAAAGTGTGAACCAGCTTTTGTCCGTTGGGTTGGCGCCCGGGTCCAACGTAAAGGTGACCCAGAAATATGAGCCGATCAGCCTTGAGGCAGATGATGCGGCACCACTCACTCTTTTGGTGTCCGAGGCGGTTACGAATGCGCTGAAATACGTGACAAACGACGACAGGCGTGGGGGCGAGATTGAGATAAAGCTGGACTACGATGGACCAGATCACGCGAAACTCAGTCTGCGCAACACAACCGGCGGGGTGCCTGAACAGGAAGGCACTGGTCTTGGGTCGAAGTTGATTCACGCATTTGCCAGACAACTGAACGGTCAAATCAACGTCGAGGAGACCGAGGATCAATATACGATCGAAATTACATTCCCGATCCCTCAGGAGGCAAAACAGATCTACGATTATTGACTGATTGATGCCGCGCTGCAGAAAAGCAGAATTTTATCTGGAACTATCGTCCCTGTTCACCCGTTGGGGCTTTGAAACGGAGTGTAGAAAGGACTCAAAATGACCACCGACCTATTCCTTGGTGGCTTGGCGAGCCTGATTTTGGTGGCGATTATCATCGTTACTCTCACGACCAACAATCGACGGGAAATCTCGGACAGAAACGACGGTTTTCCAAACAGGTCTGACAGAGGCCGCAAATCAAAATCAGACCGGTAGGTCACCCGTAGTCAATGGCCAAATGGCTCCGTCGCTTTGCGTCGGGGCCATTTGCATGTCCGACTTTAAAAGCTTGGTGGTGTACAGGCACTGACGATTTCGCACACCGATGTGCCTGTGTTGCGAAACCGATGGGGCAGGCGGCTGTCAAAAAGATACCCGTCGCCGGGATGCAACACAGAGGTATGACCATCTACGGTGACTTCAATTGTTCCGCTGACCACGATACCGGCCTCTTCTCCCTCATGGGAAATCTCTTCAGGTCCAGTATCGGCGCCGGGCGGATATGTCTCGTGCAGGACTTGGAGCGCATGATTTTGCGCATCGCCTAACATCCGCAACGACAGCTTGCCGTCGCTCTCCGGTGCGATCTCTGTGAACTCAGATGCTTTGTAAAAAACTTTTGGTGTGTCAGTGTCTTCGATGGTTGAGAAGAATTCCGCCATGCTGATTGGAATCGCATCAAGCAGGCTTTTGAGCGACGCCACCGACGGGCTTGTCCGGTTTTGTTCGATCAGGGATATGGTGCCATTGGTCAGCCCCGCCCGTGCGGCAAGCTCGCGTTGGGACAAGCCGCGATTTTTGCGGATCGTTTTAAGCTTTTGTCCGATGTCCAATGCAGCAATCCTTGCAGTGTTGTGTGTCTGTCGTAGCGCCGTGCACGCCTGTTGTCACAGGCAAAAATCAGCTGGGGCTGTCAAAAAATTCAATTAATGACAAAAGATCAATTGACAAGTATATTAAACACTAGGATAGCATTTTTTAAACGCCAAGACCGCGTTTTCATCAAAGGATTCGTAAAATGTCCAGCACAGTTAAAAAATCGCGCCGCAAGGCTGCCCCGAAAAAGAAGGCCGAGGTCAAGTCTGAAGCCAAGAACGTTGTTGATCATATCGTTTCAGAGGCTGTTGCCGGCGCTGATGTGACCAACGCACAACTGGTCGCCCGTCGCGAGGCGGCCGTGCCACGTGGTGTCGCCTCTGCCGCTCCGATCTATGCAAAATACGCTGAGAACGCCGAGCTTTGGGATGTTGAAGGCAACCGCTACATCGACTTCTGCGGCGGCATTGGCGTGCTCAACACCGGCCACCGTCACCCCAAAGTGGTTGATGCGGCAAAAGCGCAAGAAGATCATTATACCCACACCTCTTTCCAGGTTGTGCCTTATGCGCCCTACATTGAACTGGCGGAGCGTCTGAATGCGCTGGCACCCGGTGATGCGCCCAAGAAAACCCTGCTGGTCACCACGGGTGCAGAGGCCGTTGAAAATGCGGTGAAAATCGCACGTGCTGCCACCGGGCGCCCCGGTGTGATCGCCTTCACTGGCGGCTACCATGGCCGCACGCTGCTGACGCTTGGCATGACCGGCAAGGTCTCTCCTTACAAGAAGGACGTTGGCCCCTTCCCTGCCGATGTTTTCCGCGCACCTTTTCCATCGGTTCGTGACGGCATCACCGTTGACGACGCGATCATTGGTCTGAAAAATCTCTTCCTGACCGACGCGCAGCCGTCCCGTGTGGCCGCGATCATTATCGAACCCGTTCTGGGCGAGGGCGGCTATGTCCCCGTCCCATTCGAGATGATGCAGCAACTGCGCGCCATCTGTGACGAACACGGTATCCTGCTGATTGCTGATGAAGTGCAGGCGGGCTTTGGCCGTACCGGTACATGGTTCGCGATTGAGCATTCGGGCGTCGTGCCGGATCTGATCACCGTGGCAAAGTCGATGGCTGGTGGTTATCCGCTGGCTGGTGTCATCGGTCGCGCTGACGTTATGGACGCGATGGACCCTGGCGGTCTGGGCGGCACCTACGGCGGAAACCCTGTTGCATGCGCCGCAGCTCTTGCCGCGATCGACGCGATTGAGAACGAAGGCCTGCTGGCCCGGTCCACCGCAATGGGCGAAACGCTCAAGGCGCGTCTGGCTGAGATTGGCACACGTTCTGCACCCTACCGGTTCTGGGACATTCGTGGCCTTGGCGCGATGGTGGCGGTCGAATTCGTCACCGACTTTGATACAGCCAAGCCGGACGCAGATTTCACCAAGCGTGTGATTGCCCATGCGCTGAAACGTGGTCTGCTGCTGCTGAGCTGTGGCATGCACGGCAACGCGCTGCGTATCATGGTGCCGCTGACAGCATCTGACGCAGTTGTTGATGAAGGCCTCGCAATTCTCGAAGCGGCTGTTCAGGCTGCTGTCGCAGAAGGCTAAGTCTCAGCAAAGCATTTTGAAAGGCGCGCAGATGTTCTGCGCGCCTTTTCTTATGGGACAGCCACTTGCATTTCAGCGACAAGTGCGTGCCCAATTGGCATGAAGATCAGTCGACACGCGCGAAGGATTCTGCACGAGCACGTCCCCAACGCGCCTTGTGTCCCTGAAAGTCTTCCGCCTTATCATCCAACAGGAAACCTTCGGGCAGATACGTGTAGACATCGTTGCCTTCGGCCATGCTTTTGTCACCCTGCCGCAGCATCAGGTGATAGGGCAGAAAGTCGCTGGGATGGTGCAGGCCTGCCGCCCCGGTCATCTCTCCTAGTGCTTCCATGGTGTTATGATGGAACCGCGCGACCCGTTTGCTTTTGTGTTCCACGTCCAGTGCGCGCATCCGCATCTTGTCTTGTGTTGCGACACCTACGGGGCAGTGGTTTGTGTGGCATGCCTGCGCCTGAATACAACCCACCGCAAACATGAAACCGCGCGCAGCATTGCACCAATCAGCCCCCAGCGCCAATGCGCGGGCGATGTCAAAAGCGGATACGATCTTGCCTGCTGCCCCGACTTTAACCTGATCGCGCAACCCAGCGCCGCGCAGCGTATTATGTACAAAGGTCAGACCTTCGATCATTGGCATCCCGACGTGGTTAGAAAATTCAACAGGGGCAGCACCCGTCCCACCTTCGGTGCCATCCACCACAATGAAGTCTGGAACGATCCCGGTTTTCAACATGGCTTTGACCATGCACATGAACTCGCGCCTGTGCCCGATGCAAAGCTTGAAACCTACCGGTTTGCCGCCAGACAGTTCGCGCAATTGCGCCAGAAATTCCATCATTTCAATCGGCGTCGAAAACGCCGAGTGGGCAGCGGGCGACACGCAGTCTTTGCCCATCGGCACGCCACGCGCTTCCGCAATTTCGGGCGTGATCTTGGATGCAGGCAACAGGCCGCCGTGTCCGGGTTTGGCGCCTTGACTGAGCTTTAATTCGATCATTTTGATCTGATCAAGTGATGCTGTCTCCCTGAATTTATCCGGATCGAATGACCCGTCCTCAGCGCGGCTGCCGAAATAGCCGGAGGCCAATTGATAAACCAGATCTCCGCCCCCCGCCTTGTGGTAGCGGCTGACAGATCCTTCTCCGGTATCGTGGGCGAAACCGCCCAGCTTGGCCCCGGTGTTCAATGCCTGAATTGCATTTGCTGAAAGCGAACCAAAGCTCATCGCGGAGATATTATAAAGCGAAGCTGAATACGGTTTGGTACACTGGGGTCCGCCGATGGTGGTGCGGAAATCGAAATCTTCGATGTGCACAGGCTGTACCGAATGGGTGACCCACGAATATCCGGCGTCATAAACGCGCTGTCTTGTCCCGAAAGGACGCGCATCCTCCTGACCCTTGGCCCGCTGGTAAACCAGACTGCGATCATCGCGGCTGAAAGGTTCTTCATCTTGATCTGACTCGATCAGGTACTGCCGGATTTCCGGCCGGATCCCTTCAAAAAAGAACCGCATGTGCCCCAGCACCGGGTAGTTCCGCAAAATCGAATGCTTGGTCTGTGTGACGTCATAAACGCCCATCGTGGTCAGCACCGCAAAGACAGCAAAAAGGATGAAAAACCACCACGACCAGACGATCATCAGGACAAGTGAAATAACGGTCAGCACCGCAACACCTGCAAAAGTCGTGAACCTTTTCATGTCCCCAAGATCTGGCATGTCGTCCCCTTTGCCGCGGTGAATGTTTCCAATTGCTTCAGTGTGACGAGATATTGGATTTTCGCAAGCTATTGGTCCACACGAACCAGAAAATCTTATGCACTCAAAATGAGCAATCTTGGGTTTCAATTCATAAAATTCCCAAACGATTTCAATATAATAGAAGGAATTGATGCCTGTGCGAAAAGCTTACTTGTAGAGTGGCAGAAACCTCCCTAAGCTGATTCTTAGATTCCTGTGCAGGCAGCTTTTGAAGTCTGACAAACAGCGCGGGAAGAGAGACACATGTCACGTATTTCGTCTTGGTTTCCTGGATGAATACGGGGATTGAAATCTGTCTCAAGACGGCGCGTCCAGCGAAAAACAGCGGGACGCGATACTATAACAAAAGGGAGAAAAGCATGAAGATGTTCAAGATGCTTGCACTTGCCGGGGCCATGGTCGCCGGTACGGCAGCAACTGCACAAGAGAAGTTTATTACGATCGGTACAGGCGGCCAGACGGGCGTCTACTTTGTCGTGGGTCAGTCGATTTGCCGTCTGGTGAACCGGGGCTCCGCCGATCATGGTCTGAAGTGCACCGCGCCGTCCACAGGTGGCTCGATTGCCAATATCAACGCGATCAAGGCGGGTGACATGGACATGGGCGTGGCCCAGTCTGACTGGCAGTTCCACGCGTATAACGGCACCTCGAAATTCGAAGGTGACAAGTTCGACAATCTGCGTGCCGTGTTCTCTGTCCATGGAGAGCCGTTCAACGTGATTGCCCGCAAAGACAGCGGTATCAAGTCATTCGACGATCTCAAAGGCAAGCGCGTCAACATCGGCAACCCTGGCTCTGGTCAGCGCGCCACGATGGAAGTCGTGATGGATGCCAAAGGCTGGACACTGGATGACTTTGCGCTCGCATCCGAGCTGAAGCCTGCTGAGCAAGCGGCAGCACTGGGCGACAACAAGGTCGACGCAATCATCTACACCGTGGGCCACCCCAATGGCTCCATTCAGGAGGCGGTATCCACCATCGACGCGGAACTGGTTCCCGTCACCGGTGCGGCGATCGACAAGTTGATCGCGGACAACCCCTATTACGCTGCTGCCAGCATTCCGGGCGGCATGTACAAAGGTACGGATGAAACCGTAAACACCTTTGGCGTCAAGGCGACCTTCGTGACATCCGCCGATGTTGACGAAGACACGATCTATCAGGTGGTAAAGGCTGTCTTTGACAACTTTGACCGGTTCAAGCGCCTGCACCCTGCATTTGAAAACCTGACCGAGGAAGAAATGATCTCGGGCGGTCTTTCCGCGCCTCTGCACCCCGGTGCCGAGAAGTACTACAAAGAACGCGGCTGGATGTAATCCACAGTACGTTTGAAAAATGTGATGGCGGTCCAGGAGGTCGCCATCACAACGCTTCTCCGATGAAGCATGTTTGATAAGGCACCGGTACAAAGCCGGGCATATCAGGGGGACTGACATGACCGAAAGAGAACAGCAGCAGGCTGCCGCCGTTGAGGCCGCAGCCGCCGGCCACGGTGGTTTGAGCCAAGAAGAACTGGATGAACTTGTCGCCTCTTCGGACACCGGCGGACGATCAGTTGGTGGGGGCGTCGGGACCCTTTTAATGCTTGTTGCGCTCGCCTGGTCCCTTTTCCAGCTTTATATCGCGTCGCCATTCGGGTTGTTTAACGACACGCTGGCGCGCTCTATTCACCTTGGGTTCGCGGTTTTTCTTGGCATCATGATGTTCCCCGCCGCCAGAACGACATTTCAGGTCGTATTGGGCACCGTTGTCCCACTTGCCCTTGCAGTTCTGTTTATGGTGGCTGCCAAAGACGGTGTTGCGACGTGGTGGATCCCGATTCCGGCGATTGCTGTCGCTGCAACCGTTTTGCTGGGCTCGCCCAAGGATCGCGTCCCAATCTGGGAATGGGCGCTGGCCATCGCAGGTACAGGTGCTGCCCTCTATCTATTCCTGTTCTATCGGGACATTGCCGACCGCGTCGGTGCGCCGATCATGCAGGATTATGTGGTCGCCACCATCGGCATCATGATTTTGCTGGAAGCAACGCGTCGCGCTCTTGGGCCCGCACTGATGATCGTTGCGTCGGTCTTCTTGCTATACACCGTACTTGGCCCGAACATGCCCAGCATCATTGCACATAAGGGCAACAGCCTGTCTGAGATCGTGAACCACCAGTGGATCACGACCGAAGGCGTCTTTGGCATCGCCTTGGGCGTTTCTACCAGTTTTGTATTCCTGTTCGTCTTGTTCGGCTCCCTTTTGGATCGTGCGGGCGCAGGCAACTACTTTATCCAGGTTGCGTTCAGCCTGATGGGCCACATGCGCGGCGGACCTGCCAAGGCTGCGGTCGTTGCGTCGGCCATGACCGGTCTGATCTCTGGTTCCTCAATCGCCAACGTTGTGACCACCGGCACATTCACCATTCCGCTGATGAAGAAGGTTGGCTTCTCATCTGAAAAAGCAGGGGCCGTGGAAGTTGCTTCATCCGTCAATGGCCAGATCATGCCGCCCGTGATGGGGGCGGCGGCCTTCTTGATGGTGGAATACGTCGGCATCCCCTATTTTGACGTGGTCAAACACGCTTTTCTGCCTGCGGTGATTTCCTACATCGCTTTGGTCTACATTGTTCACCTTGAAGCAATGAAAGCCGGTATGCAGGGTCTGCCCCGCGCCTATACGCCCAAGCCTATTGTGCAGCGGCTGATCGGCACGGCCTTTGCCATCGCGGCGATTTGCGCGCTGTCTTTCGCGGTCTACTACGGCATGGGTTGGATCCGTCCGGCATTCCCTGAGACAGCGTCTTACATCATCTTTGCCTTCATCACGTTGATCTACGTTGCCCTGCTGTATGTGGCGAGCAAGGAAGAGCCGCTCAAGCTGGATGATCCGAACGCTGAAGTAACGGCCTTGCCAATGCCCGGGCCGACCGCGCGTTCGGGTCTGCACTTTATCCTGCCGGTTGTCGTGCTGGTCTGGGCGTTGATGGTAGATCGTCTGTCTCCGGGCCTCTCCGCTTTCTGGGCGTCTGCCTATATGGTCTTTATCCTGCTAACGCAGCGGCCCTTGATGGCCATCATGCGCGGCGAAAGCAAACTGGCGTCTGATATCAAAGACGGATTTCTTGACCTGATCGACGGTCTGGTCACCGGTGCGCGCAACATGATCGGTATCGGCATCGCCACGGCGACTGCGGGTATTATCGTGGGCGCGGTCAGCCAGACCGGCGTGGGCTCTGCCCTTGCTGACGTGGTCGAAGTTCTGTCGGGCGGCAATATCCTCGCCATTCTGGCGCTGACGGCAATCCTGTCGTTGATCCTTGGCATGGGCCTGCCCACAACGGCGAACTACATCGTCGTGTCTGCATTGCTTGCCCCTGTTATCGTGACACTTGGCCAGCAGAATGGCCTGATCGTGCCATTGATCGCCGTCCACCTGTTTGTGTTCTATTTCGGCATTATGGCGGATGTGACGCCCCCGGTTGGCCTTGCGTCCTTTGCGGCCGCTGCTGTGTCGGGCGGTGATCCGATCAAGACGGGTGTGGTCGCGTTCTTCTATTCGCTGCGCACCGCAGCACTGCCATTCCTGTTCATCTTTAACACTGAACTGCTGTTGATCGGCGTGGGATGGGGACAGGGTATCTTCGTCTTTATCGTCGCGACCATTGCGATGCTGCTTTTCGCGGCGGCGACCCAAGGTTGGTTCTTTGCCAAGAACCGCTTTTACGAAACGATCGCCCTGCTTCTGATTGCGTTCACCTTGTTCCGGCCGGGCTTCTGGATGGACATGGTCGCACCTCCATTTGACGAGGTCGCGCCAACAGAGATCCAACAGGCCGCCAATGACACGCCACCGGGCGAAGATTTGCGGCTGCGCGTTGCGGGTATGAATGATCTGGGTGATCCGATTGAATTTGTGGCGATCTTGCCCATTGCCGAAGGGGCGACTGGCGAGGAGAAGCTGGAGAACGCAGGGCTTCTTTTCCGCACCGATGGTGAAAAGATGATCATCGACGATGTCAGTTTTGATTCAGCCGCCCAGAATGCAGGTCTTGATTGGGATCAGGAGGTGCTGCGGGTGCTCAAGCCTGTGCCGCAACCGACGAAGTACCTGATGTTCATTCCGGCGCTTCTGTTGCTGGCGCTCGTCGTGTTCCTGCAAAGAGGGCGTGCCGCGCGCAGCCCGCGTGAGCAGGCCGCGGCGTAACTGTCATCTTTGCGCAACGCTCATATCTGCCTTGCAAGGCTGTGTTAACATGGTGTGATATCGCCTGTTCCCCTTACCCTTTTATGGGCGTAAGACCGGAACAAATCGGCGCTCCTCCCCAGGCGATATTCGCCCCGCGCCGTGTTTCACGGAGTGTTAAGATATGACCCCTTTCGCAATTGCTGGCGTGCAGATGTACGTCAATGCCCTGCATTCAAATGTCGATGGTATGATCCATCGGCTTGATATCCTGATGGCGCGTTTCCCATGGACGCAGATGGTGCTGTTTTCCGAACTGGCACCATTTGGCCCCTTGGACAAATTTGCGCTGCCACCTGAGAATGAAACGATTGAACAGTTTCAGGAAGCGGCGAAGAAGCATCGGGTCTGGCTGATCCCCGGCTCAATGTTCCTGAAAAACCCCGAGGATGGACGTGTCTACAATACCTCCGTCGTGATCAACCCCGAAGGCGAGGTGATCCGACGTTATGCCAAGATGTTCCCGTTCCGGCCTTACGAGAGCGGCATTGCGGCGGGTACTGAATTCTGCGTCTTTGATGTGCCGGATGTGGGCCGTTTCGGCCTGTCGATCTGCTACGATATCTGGTTCCCCGAAACCACGCGCCAGCTGACCTCGCAGGGTGTCGAAGTCCTGTTGCACCCCGTGCTGACAGGGACCACCGACCGCGACGCAGAGCTTGCAATCGCGCGTGCGACGGCGGCGCAGTTCCAGTGCTACATCTTTGATGTGAACGGTCTGGGTGCGGGCGGTGTGGGCAAATCCTGCGTTATTGACCCAACGTCGATGGTGCTGCACCAGTCGGCAGGTCAAGAGGACATGTTCCCGATTGAGATCGACCTGAACATGGTGCGCCGTCAGCGTGAAACCGGGATGAAGGGACTGGGGCAGGTTCTTAAGTCCTTCCGCGACCGTTCTACCGATTTTTCAGTTTATGACCGGAATAGTGGAACCGATGCTTATCTGCAGACGTTGGGCCCGCTAGAAATACCACAACAGGGGAGCCGCGCAGGGCTGCACGTAGATGTGCCCGCGCAGCGAGTGCCAGATGCACCTGCCTTCAAAGGCCATGATAACTTTCCAAGCTTCGCGCATCACCAGACCGGTTTTGCGCCTGAACCCCTTCCGAACCCTTCCGCAGGCACTGCGAACATGCCTGCAGAATCTGAGACCCCGGCAGCACCCGCTGCGGGGATGCCTAACCCTCCTGTCAAACCCGGTGTTCTGACAGGCACAGAAGAAACATCCAGCGGATAAGCAACTGCAAAGACCCCGGCGCATTCTGCGCCGGGATCGGATGTAGAAGCTTTTCCGCCAAATGGAGAAGTGACTATGCATTCGATGAACGAGTATTCGTCAGCCATTCAATTGCGATCCGACCGCTGGAGCGCCTTGCGCGAGGCGGCTGCGGCCTTGACCCGCGACCCGAAGGCCAGAGAAACCAAGATCCTGAACAAAAAGATCGAGGAGCTTTTCAACTCTCTCGCAATAATCGAGCCTTATTGGGCGTTTCCCGGGATGTCCGCTTTTGATCACCTGCGCCGGCAGTATGAGCATGGCAATTACGACGACCTCGCTTTTGCGGTTAATCGAGTTACGCGGGCATTGACGACAGGAGCCTATCGCCGCCGCCATATCCCGCTTGATCGCGATACCGTTGATCACGAAGAAGATGACGAAGCGATGCTGCCACCAGAGGCGCGCGCGCTGGCAAAGCCTTATTTTGAGGTCTTGATCGTCGATAATGTCAACGAACAGCAGGAGCGCTGGCTGAAGTCCAACGTGAACCGCATGCGGCGGTCTGAAGATTCGTTCATTTATGAACCTGTCGTGGTGAACAGCCTTGAGGATGCGCTGATTGCGGTTCTGTTCAATCACAATATTCAGGCCATCGTGGTCCGTCCGGGCCTCACGCTGAAATCCAAGATCGATCAGGATATTCTGACCCGGTATCTGGCGCGCGCCGGAGGCCGTGACGAAATCGACGCGCTGCAGCCTGAATTCTATGGTCCTGAGCTGTGTCGGATGGTTGCCAAGGTGCGGCCGGAACTTGACGCCTATCTGGTTACAGAGCGGTCCGTGGAAGATATTGCGGGCCTTGATCTGGGTATTTGCCGCCGGGTTTTCTACAATCAGGAAGACTTCATGGAATTGCACCTGAACATCCTTCGCGGTGTGCAGGCGCGTAACAAATCGCCGTTCTTCACGGCGCTTGTCGAGTATTCCAAGCAGCCCACAGGCGTTTTCCACGCCATGCCGATCAGCCGGGGCAAGTCGATCACGCGGTCACATTGGATTCAGGACATGGGCGCGTTCTATGGCCCCAATATCTTCTTGGCAGAAACCTCAGCCACATCCGGTGGTCTGGATTCCCTGCTTGAGCCGCACGGCCCAATCAAGGAAGCACAGGAACTGGCGGCGCGCGCTTTTGGGTCCAAGCAGACCTTCTTTGCCACCAACGGTACTTCGACCTGTAACAAGATCGTTGTCCAAGCGCTGATCAAACCCGGCGATATCGTTCTGGTGGACCGTGACTGCCATAAGTCGCACCATTACGGGATGGTGCTGGCGGGTGCGCAGGTCTGTTATCTGGATAGCTATCCACTGAACGAATATTCCATGTACGGTGCTGTGCCATTGCACGAGATCAAGCGCCAGTTGCTGGTACTCAAAGCGGCGGGCAAGCTGGATCGCGTTCGAATGCTGCTGCTGACCAACTGCACCTTTGACGGACTGGTCTATAACGTTGAGCGGGTGATGGAAGAATGTCTTGCGATCAAGCCGGACCTGATTTTCCTGTGGGACGAGGCATGGTTTGCCTTCGCACGTTTCAGTCCAACGTACCGCCAGCGCACCGGAATGGAGGCGGCAAATCGGTTACGCGAAAAGCTGCGTTCGGAACCACATGCACGTATGTACGAGGCGCAGCAGAGCCTGCTGAAAGATGCGGATGAGGACACGATACTCAAGACTCGCCTGATCCCGCCACCGAATGCGAGGGTGCGGGTTTATACAACACAATCAACGCACAAGACGCTCACTTCACTGCGGCAAGGGTCGATGATCCATGTGTACGATCAGGATTTCAAAGGTGAGGTAGAGCAGTCTTTCCACGAAGCTTATATGACCCATACTTCGACCTCGCCCAACTACCAGATCATTGCATCCCTCGACGTTGGCCGCAGACAGGTCGAACTCGAAGGCTTTGAGTTTGTTCAGCGTCAGGTCGAGGCGGCGATGTCGATGCGACGGGCGATTTCGGATCACCCATTGCTGACCAAGTATTTCAAGGTCCTGACCGCAGGCGACATGATCCCCGAAGAGCATCGTGAAAGCGGTGTGACCAGCTATTACGATACCGAACAGGGCTGGACGGACATGTGGGATTGCTACGAACAGGATGAGTTCGTGCTTGACCCGACCCGCGTGACACTCGCTGTCGGCGGCACCGGTTGGGATGGTGACACCTTCAAGACCGATATCCTGATGGACCGCTACGGCATTCAGATCAACAAGACGTCCCGCAATACTGTTCTGTTCATGACGAACATCGGCACAACGCGCTCCAGCGTGGCCTATCTGATCGAAGTCTTGGTTGAGATCGCCAAGTCACTGGATGAACGTCTGGATGATGCCAGCCGTATGGAGAAGATGAGCTTTGACAAGCGGGTTGCAAACCTGATGGAGCATTATCCGCCGTTGCCTGATTTCAGCAGGTTCCATGATGCATTCAAGGCACCAGACACACCGGAGGGCGACATTCGGACCGCGTATTATCTGAGCTATGATGACACCAACTGCGATTACCTTGATCTTGATGGATCATTGAAGGACGCGATGGAAGCGGGCGAAACCGTGGTCTCCGCGAGCTTTATCATTCCATACCCACCCGGCTTTCCGATCCTTGTTCCTGGACAGGTGATCAGTCATGAAATTCTCGACTTTATGCGCGCGCTGGACGTGAGCGAGATTCATGGATACCGGCCCGATCTGGGCCTGCGCGTATTCACAAAAGAGGCGCTTGACGGTGTTAGCGCCAAGCAACTTTCAAACGCATCGACCTAAGAAAAGGACCACAACTATGGCTACTGTTCTCAAAAATATCTCAGAAATTCGCCGGTTCTTTCATCGAAACGAAGACCCGATTTATTTCATCTCGGCGACCAACTTCAACTTGCTGGGTCTTGATGAATGGGTGAAGAATTTCAAATACATCTGCTACATCGACTGTTACGGCGGCAAGCATCCGAACGTGTTCTGCCCGTCTGAACAGCCGCACGCAGAGTTCCAGTCCATCGAGGATATCAACAACTATCTGCTGCAGCACAAAGAAGTCATCGACTTCATCAAGCGGCGCGGGGGCAAGCCCAAGTTCGTTTTTCTGATGTTTGACGAGGAAACCGAACGACTGTCGAAAGAGTTGGGCGCAACCGTCTGGTTCCCCAAAGCCAAGCTGCGCCAGTCGATGGACAACAAGATCGAAACCGTCCGGATCGGCAACAAGGCGGGCGTCCCGTCAGTGCCGAACGTTCTGGCCGAAGTCACATCGTACGAGAACCTGCGCGAGACCTGCGAAAAGGCGGGCATTGGGCACGATCTGGTGCTGCAATCCGCCTTTGGTGACAGCGGTCACACGACGTTCTTTATCAAGAACGAGGCCGATTTCCGCCGTCACGAATCTGAGATCATCGGCGAAGGCGAAATCAAGATCATGAAGCGGATCGACTGCCGTGGTGCCGCGATCGAGGCTTGCGCCACCAAGGAAGGCACGATCGTCGGCCCGCTGATGACAGAACTTGTGGGCTTTAAGGAACTGACGCCCTATCGCGGCGGATGGTGTGGCAACGAAATACTGGCAACCGCTTTCCCACCCAAGGTACGTGAGAAAGCACGCGAACTGACCTTCAAGTTTGGTGAGCAGCTGCGCAAGGAAGGCTATCGTGGCTATTTTGAGCTCGACTTCCTGATTGACAAGAAGACCGGCGATCTGTGGCTGGGTGAACTGAACCCACGTATCACCGGCGCGTCTTCGATGACGAACCATGCGGCCTTTGCCCACGCGGATGCGCCGTTGTTTTTGTTCCACCTTCTTGAGTTCTCGAAAAAGAAATTCAATCTCGATGTGGACGAGTTGAATGCGCGCTGGGCTGACGCGGCGAACATTGATGGCTGGTCGCAGATGGTGATCAAGCACACCGACGACAGCGTCGATATTTGCACGCAGGCGCCAGAAACAGGCATCTACAGGATGAAGGAAGACGGCAGCGTTGTTTTTGACCGCTTTGATTATCACCGTCGCGCGGTGGAGAGCGAGAACGAAGCATTCTTCCTCAGCATCCTGCGCCCGGGCGAGTATCGCTACGAAGGTGCTGACATCGGCATCCTGGTGACGCGAGGTCGTTCCATGACGAAGTCTTTCCAGTTGAATGAGCGCGCGAAAAAGTGGATTCACGGGATCAAACAAGGCGTGGAGGGCAAACCCCTTCCCACTGCCCAGGCTGGGCCAGCGCTTGCTGATCCGGCGTTCAAGATCCTGTAGCAGCCCGGAAAGGCCCCAATGTACTGGCGCGCCCTAAAAGAAGAAACGCCCGGACCGAAATGGTCCGGGCTTTTCGCCGAATACTGGCCTGATTACCGCAGATGGTGGCTGAGAGAAGGCGAGACCGCGCGCCCGACCTACGCGGAGTCCGCACGCGCGTTGCGCAGGCATATGCCCGAACTGATGCCGCTTTATGATCAGCTTTGCAGTTTGGCCGGGGGCGGGGATCACGCCGCGAGGTTTCTTAGCTTTTACAACCCGCCGCCATATCTGGCAGGCTGTTCCCAAGCGATCTGGGCAGGCAAAGAGCCGGTCATGGTGCGTAACTATGACTATAACCCCAACGCCTTTGACCAGTTGGTACTGCACACAAGCTGGCAGGGCAGGCGGGTGCTGGGCACGTCTGACGGGCTTTGGGGTCTTGTGGATGGCGTGAACGATGCGGGCCTTGCGATTTCCCTGACGTTTGGGGGCCGCCGTGTGGTGGGCGAAGGGTTTGGCGTGCCGCTGATCCTGCGCTACGTTTTGCAAACCTGCGAGACGACAGATGAGGCGGTGAAGGTGCTGGAACGCGTGCCAACGCACATGAGCTACAATGTGACCGTGCTCGACAAAAAGCGGAACTATGCGACCGCGATGATGGCCCCTGACCGGGAAACGCTGATCACACATGCCGCTGTCGCGACGAATCATCAGGAAAACGTTGAATGGGTCAGCCATGCGCGCTTTACAGCCACGGTCGAGCGGGAGCGGTTCCTGCTGCACCGTCTGCGGCTGCACAAGGACCCGGAGGACAAGTTCATCAACGCCTTTCTGAAGCCACCGCTTTACTCCACTGCTTTTGCCGCCGGATTTGGCACACTGTACACTGCTGTTTATCGCCCACGAAAAGGCGAGATGGAGCTGCGCTGGCCGGGTACCACGTGGCCATTGTCACTTGATAATTTCGTCGAGGGCGCGCGCGAAGTTCTTGTTCCGGGTGCGGCATGACTGGCGGCCCCCTTGCATCATTGAAGGTGGTTGAGTTTTCCGGACTAGGGCCCGCGCCGTTGGCCGGTCAACTGCTGGCTGATCTGGGCGCGCAAGTGATCGCAATTGACCGCAAACAAGCGCCCGCCGACCCCACTGACATCAACCGACGTGGCAAGAAATCCGTGGTCCTGAACCTCAAGTCTGAAGCGGGCGTGAATGCTGCAAAACGTTTGATAGAGGCGAGTGATGTGCTGATCGAAGGTTTCCGCCCCGGCGTTATGGAACGCCTTGGCCTTGGTCCTGATGCTTGCCCTGATACGCTGATCTACGCCCGGATGACAGGTTGGGGGCAGCATGGACCGCTGGCGCGGGTTGCTGGCCATGACATCACCTATCTTGCGCTGTCAGGGGCGTTGCATGCGATGGGTGATGCCGATCGCCCACCTGTGGCGCCCTTAAACCTAGTTGCGGATTACGGCGGGGGCACCATGTTCCTGATTTTCGGCATTTTATCCGCTGTCATCGAAAGAGGGGTGTCCGGCAAGGGACAAGTCGTGGACGCGGCAATGATCGACGGGGCGCCGGCGATGATGGGCCTGATTCACGGTATGCTGGCGCAAGGAACGTGGGGCGAAACGCGCGGCGACAACTGGCTTGACGGGGCAGCCCCCTTTTACCGGTGCTATGGGTGTGCAGACGGGAAATTCGTAGCGGTGGGTGCTCTTGAGCCACAGTTTTTTGCTATTCTGCTGGATAAAATGGGTCTTCCTGCAGACTACGCCAAGGATCAGAATGACAAATCAAACTGGCAGGCACGCACTGAAGAGTTCGCCGCTGTCTTTGCCACGAAAACTCGTGATGACTGGGCTGAGATATTTGAAGGGACCGATGCTTGCGTTGCTCCGGTCCTGGCATTTACCGAAGCACCGCATCATCCACACGTGGCGGCGCGAGATACCTTTGTATCACCGAATAACGTGCAACAGTCTTCCAAAGCCCCGCGGTTCAGCCGGTCTGTGCCAAATCCTGTTGAAGCGCCTACTGCCACAGGCGCCGATACTATTGCTGTTCTGGCCGATCTCGGGCTGACGCCCGATGAAATAACTGAGGCCACAAAAAAAGCCCCCTGAAACAAGGGGGCTTTCCAGAACTATGCGATTTTCTTACGCGGCTTTGCGCGTATCCGCGCCGTGCTCAATTCCTTCAACGATCTTTGCAACGAATGCATCAAGGTCCGACGGTGAACGGCTCGTAACGATACCGTTGTCAACGACAACTTCGCTGTCTTCCCACAGGGCCCCTGCGTTTTTCATATCAGTCGCGATGGAGCCATAAGAAGTTGCCTTTCGGCCTTTGATCAACCCTGCTTCAATCAGCAACCACGGGGCGTGGCATACAGCGGCAATGGTCTTGCCGTGCTCAGCAAAAGATTTGATCAGCGCGACCGCGTCCTTATTTGCACGCAGAATGTCTGGATTGATCTGACCACCGGGCAGGACGATAGCATCGTAATCTCCGACGTTTACATCAGCCAGTCTCAGGTCAGCAGAGACCGTATTGCCCCAGTCGTCTTGATCCCATCCTTTGATGTCGTTGCCGTCTGGCGTGGCGACATGCACGGCAGCGCCTTTGCTCTTCAGATCATTCAGGGGCTTTTCCAGTTCAGACTGTTCAAAGCCGTTGGTCGCAAGGATAAGGATCTTTGCTTCTGTAATGCTTGTCATGGTGTACCTCTCTTATTTTCGATTGCGTTCATACGCTCTGGTAAACAAACGCATGGGCCAACGCTGTGTTCCAAGATTAAGCAAACCCCCGGCAATAGCCGCCTGATGTCGCCGTTTGCGCAGAATGGCGTGTCACGCAACGAAACAATCCTATATCAGTCAGATATGAAGGATTTCGCGGACAGGGATGTGGATTTCGCGCTGGACGAACTGATTGTTTGTCCGCAATGCGATGCTGCCTATCGCATGAAAAAACCGGGCCACGGTGAACGCGCGGTGTGCCAGCGGTGTCACAAGGTATTGATCGCTCCAAGGCGCAATGCGGGTCTGCATATCATCGCCGTCGCACTTGCGGTGTTGTTCCTGATCGTCGGGGCGGCTGTGTTTCCCTTTCTCACGATTGATGCTGCCGGGAACAAGAATGCGGTTTCCATCCTGGATGCAGCATTGGCGTTTTCGGGCGGGCCGATGATCTTTCTGTCACTGGCGACAGCCGGGCTTATCATCTTCATTCCGCTGCTTCGGGTTCTGCTGACACTTTACGTTCTTATCCCTGTCGTGCTGGACCGCCCCGCAGCACGTCATGCGATCCCGGCTTTCCGCCTGTCAGAGGCGCTGCGCCCCTGGTCGATGGCCGAAATTTTCGCGATTGGCTGCGCCGTGGCGCTGGTCAAAGTCGCCGATCTTGCCAACGTAGGTTTTGGGCCTGCGTTCTGGATGTTCGGCATTCTCGTTGTCCTCGTCATCGCGCAGGACAGCTTCATGTGTAAATGGTCTGTATGGCATCGTCTGGAACACCCGAAAACATCGTAACCGCACGTGAGCTGGGTATTGTGGCCTGCAAGCGCTGTACCAAGGCATCGCCCATGGGCGTGGACCGCTGTCCGCGCTGCAATCACAAACTGCACTCGCGTGATCCGCTCAGCCTGCAACGGGTCTGGGCCTTCTGGATCGTCGGTTTTCTTTGCTATATCCCGGCGAACGCATATCCGATGCTGCGCACGCAGACATTGTTCAAGGTTGATGAAAGTACCATCATCGGCGGGGCGGTGGATCTGGCGCATTACGGCAGCTATGGCATTGCCGCGATCATCCTTTTTGCCTCGGTTGTGATCCCGCTCGCCAAATTCTGGGCGATTGCCTATCTGGCCATTAGTGTGAAGCAGAACATCAACTTTTCGAACCACCGACGTCAGTTCATGTATGAGATTGTCGAGTACATCGGGCGCTGGTCAATGATCGATATCTTTGTGGTTGCGATTTTGTCGGCGCTGGTGCAACTCAGGACACTGGCATCGATAAATCCCGGTCCGGCAGCCATTTTCTTTGCCCTTTCGGTGATTTTTACGATGCTTTCGGCGCAGGCATTTGACTCCCGCATGATCTGGGATGTTCGGGCAAAGGGGAGATCGCGCACGTCATGAGTGAAGACCTGCCAGAAGTGTCTGTATCCCCAACCCGTAAAGTTTTCCTGAGCGGTGCATCTATCGTTTGGATCATTCCATTGCTCGCCCTTGTCGCGGCCCTTTTCGTGGCATGGCAAAGCTTCAATGATCGCGGCCCCTTGATCGTTGTAGAGTTTCAGCAGGGGGCTGGCATCAAGGCAGGCGAGACTGAATTACGCTATCGCGATGTGACAGTGGGCGTCGTGGAGAAAGTCGGCTTTACCGCCGGTTTGGAAAAGGTCACCGCCAGCGTGAGGGTGGACAAGAACGTCGCGCCCTTCATTGACTCAAGCGCTGTATTCTGGGTGGTCCAACCCGAAGTTTCCGCGCAAGGCATCACCGGCCTCAGCACGGTTCTGAGCGGTGTTTATATCGAAGGGTCGTGGGATGATGAACCGGGCCCATACCTTGCGCGTTTCCAAGGGGCGTCCGAGCCGCCTCTGATCCGACCCGGTCAGCCGGGGCTTCAGATTGCGTTTCGTACAGTCGCCAATGGTCAGCTGACCGATAATGCGCCGATCCTTTACAAGGGCATCGAAGTGGGCCGCGTTGGCCGTGCCAGTATCGCGCCGCGAGGCAATTTCGCGATTGTCGAGGCCCTGATATTTGAGGAACATCGCAATCTGATCAATGAATCCACGCGGTTTTGGGATACGTCGGGTTTCAGCGTGAACATTGGTCCCGCAGGTGCTGAGATCGACTTTTCATCCATCGCAACGCTTGTCGGCGGTGGTATCACCTTTGACACCTTTGTCTCTGGCGGTGGTCAGGTACAGGACGGAACGGTTTTCGAAATATTTCCCGACAAGGAATCCGCGCGCAGTTCTCTCTTTAATGCCTCTTCCGTCGATCCATTGGAGATCAGCGTAATTTTCGACGAGAACATCTCTGGTCTTACGGTCGGTGCACCGGTCGAGTTGAGCGGTTTCAAGATTGGTGAAGTTTCGGCACTGTCGGGCGTCGTAAACATTGATCAGTTCGGCGACAGCCGGGTGCGCCTGAACGCCAATCTGTCTATTCAACCCGCCCGATTGGGCCTGCCCGGTGATGTCACGGCTGAGGCCGCACTCAGTTTCTTGCAAGGCCGCGTTGAGGCTGGAATGCGCGCACGGTTGGCCTCTGCCAGCTTGCTGACAGGCGGGCTCAAGGTGGAACTGTTGCTTGTTCCCGATGCACCTGCTGCGCAATTGGTCAGCCCCGATGGCGGATTGCCTGTTATGCCCACAACCGAGAATGAAACCTCTGATGCCGCTGCCACGGTTGAGGGTGTCTTTACCCGGATCAACAACCTGCCCATCGAAGAGCTGTTGAATTCCGCCATCACCTTCCTCGACTCGGCCGAGGCGCTCATTTCTGATGAGGATTTGCGCAACACACCGACGGACGTTCGCGAACTGCTGGCTGACCTGCAAGGGTTGGTATCATCAGATGATGTGCGAAATATCCCTGTGACGCTTAACGCCACACTGACGCGGGTTGAAACGCTGGTGGGACAATTGGAGCAAGAGCGGATCGCGAGCAAGCTTTCTGCGGTACTGGATGACGCGTCTACAGCTGCGAGTGCGGTTGAAAGCTCTGTCGCTGGCGTGCCTGCGTTGGTGGAACAGATCGAAGCCGTCGCCGCCAAAGCCGAGTCTCTGGCAATCGACGAACTGGTTAAGGAATTGACCGCCCTCACAGCTTCTGCTGACGCAGTGATCGGCACGGAGGATGCGATTGCTTTGCCAAGATCGCTGAAGCGAGCACTTGATGAGGTCAATTATACCCTGCAGGAAGTGCGTGAAGGTGGGGCGATTGAAAACGTGAATCAAACGCTTGCATCCGCCCGGAATGCTGCCGACAGCATTGCGGTCTCGTCCAAGGATTTGCCACAGATCGTGGACCGCTTGACGGCTTTGTTTGCGCAGGCAGGTCGTACGATCGAAGGGTACAACAAGGGTGATGAACTCAGCCGGTCTGCCCAAGCCGCTCTGCGCGACATTCAGAAGGCCGCCGATGCGCTTGCATCTTTGGCGCGGACCATTGAACGTAATCCGAATTCTCTGCTGATTGGACGATAAACCATGACCATCGCTGCCCGCATGCTCTCTGTTTCTTTGTTGTTATTGCTGGCTGCCTGTGGATCGCCTGAACGATTTGCTGTGGCACCTCCTGCAATCAGCGAGAAGACCCGCATTGCCTTTGCGTCGGTTGAGGTTCGGGATGTTTCGCTGCCCAGTTACGCCGCAGCGGATGAGATTCACACACAGGCCGATGACGGGACGCTGACCAGTTCCTCGGACGTACTGTGGGCTGACGCACCTGAACGCGCGATTGCGCTGGAATTGAGCCAGAACCTGGCCCGTTTGACGGACAGGCGTGTGGCATCCGAACCCTGGCCGTTCGAGGCTTTGCCAGATGCGCGTCTTGAGGTCCGCTTTGCTGAATTGGTTGCTACGACTGGCGGATCATTTCGCGCATCAGGTCAGTATTTCGTCGCGGTAGAGGATGGGCGGCGCGAACGGTCAGGTCTGTTCGACTTGTCCACACCTTTAGACCCCGCAGGCGGACCAGCCGCAATCGCACGGGCGCGCGGGCAGCTGATCCTTGATCTGGCCACCTACATTGCGCGGAGCGGATTGCGCTGAACGCAGCCTAAAAGTCGAGGTTCTCGACGCTGAGCGCGTTTTGCTGAATGAATTCGCGGCGCGGTTCGACCACATCGCCCATCAGCTTGGTAAAGAGGTCATCTGCCTCGGCCATGTCATCGACCTTGACCTGCAGCAACGTCCGGGCATCAGGATCCAATGTGGTTTCCCACAACTGGTCCGGATTCATTTCGCCCAGACCCTTGTAGCGTTGCAGGGACAGACCTTTTTCGCCTTCGGCAAGGATAGCGTCCAGCAGGTCCATGGGGCCGTTGATCAGCTGCGACCGGTCCTTGCGCACCAACACGGCAGGCAGGTCGTAAACGTCCTGCAAATGCTCCGTGAAACTGCCGGATTTCTTGGCCTCGCCGGACCGCAACATCTTGCCATCCAGCGTGCGGACTTCTTCAACCCCGCGCAGGATGCGCGCCAGCTTCATGCCATGGTCCTGCGTGATACGACCCTGCCAGCCACGCTCGTATTCAAGCGCGATAAGGTCCAGACGCTCCGCGACCTTATCCGCAACACCCTGAAGATCGCGGTCGACCGCACCGGGTACGAATGCGCCGGCAATGGCGGCCTGCTCAAGAATGTGACGCGGGTAATGCGTGGGGAATGCTTCCAAAACGCGGCGCAACTGACGGGCAAGATCCACCACACGCGTAAGATCCGCGCCAGTGATCTCTTCCCCGTTGCCCTGCCGCAGCATGGCACCCTCGATCCCTTGCGCAATCAGGTATTCTTCCATCGCGGCCTGATCCTTCAGATACACCTCGGATTTGCCGCGCGACACTTTATAAAGCGGTGGCTGCGCAATGTAGAGGTGACCGTTCTCGATCAACTGCGGCATCTGGCGGTAAAAGAAGGTCAGCAGCAGCGTACGGATATGCGCGCCGTCAACGTCAGCGTCCGTCATAATGACGATCTTGTGGTAGCGCAGCTTGGAGATGTCGAATTCGTCGCGACCAATCCCGGTGCCCAGCGCCATGACAAGGTTGCCGATCTCCTGGCTACCCAGCATCCGGTCAAAGCGCGCGCGCTCAACGTTCAGGATCTTACCTTTAAGCGGCAGGATCGCCTGGGTTTGACGGTCCCGGCCTGTTTGCGCTGATCCACCGGCAGAGTCACCCTCGACAAGGAAGACTTCTGTTTTGGACGGGTCTTTTTCCGAGCAGTCTTTCAGCTTGCCAGCAAGAAAGTTCACGTCCATCGCCGTCTTACGACGGGTCAGTTCGCGCGCTTTGCGCGCCGCTTCGCGTGCCTGAGCGGCCTCAATGATCTTGCCGACAATAATCTTGGCCTGAGTGGGGTTCTCTTCGAACCACTCGGCCAGTTTTTCGTTTACCAAACCTTCAACCGCAGGGCGCACTTCGGAAGATACCAGCTTGTCCTTGGTCTGACTGCTGAACTTCGGGTCCGGCACTTTGACGGAAAGCACGCAGGTCAGCCCCTCGCGCGCGTCGTCGCCGGTGAAGGTCACCTTTTCCTTCTTGGCGATGCCAGAGGACTGCGCGTAGTTGTTGATGGTGCGCGTCAGCGCCCCCCGGAAGCCGGCCATATGGGTACCGCCATCGCGCTGGGGGATGTTGTTGGTAAAAGGCAGGACGTTCTCGTGATAGCTGTCGTTCCACCACATCGCGACCTCAACACCGATTTCATCGCGTTCGCCCGTGATAAAGATCGGCTCTGACATGACGGATGATTTGTGACGGTCGAGGTATTTGACGAATTCCTTCACGCCGCCTTCGTAGAAAAGCTCTGTTTCCACCGGTTCCACGGGTCGTTCGTCACGCAGGACGATCCGCACACCGGAGTTGAGGAATGCCAGCTCTCGCAGACGCTTTTCCAACGTTTCGAATGAGTATTCGAGGTTTGAGAAAGTCTCGGTTGAGGCCAGAAAACGCACCTCTGTCCCGGTGCGGTCTGTCGGGCCGACCACTTCGAGGTGCTTGGTGGTAAAGCCCCCTTCAAAGCGTGCGACATGCTCTTTTCCCTCGCGCCAGATGCGCAGCTCCAGCCAGTCGGAAAGCGCATTCACCACGGATACGCCCACCCCGTGCAGACCCCCTGAAACCTTGTAGGAATTGCTGTCGAACTTACCGCCTGCGTGCAACTGGGTCATGATGACTTCGGCCGCGGAAACACCTTCGCCCTCGTGAATTCCAACCGGAATTCCCCGGCCATTATCGTTTACTGAGACAGAGCTGTCCTCGTTAATCGTGACCGTTACCCTGTCCGCATGACCGGCCAAAGCCTCGTCAATGCCGTTATCCACGACCTCGTAGACCATGTGATGCAGACCAGAGCCATCGTCGGTGTCCCCGATGTACATACCGGGACGCTTGCGAACAGCCTCCAAGCCTTTGAGAACCTTGATAGAATCCGCGCCATATTCCTGTGGCGTCTGGTCTTGCTCGGACATGTAGAGAAACCTTTTTCTTTTGTCCGATTTATAGTGGTTTCGAAGGGGGTTGTCACGCAAATGGCACAATATTTTGTGGCCATGTGGCGTGTCTTAGCTGACCCTTTCAACATGCGAGGTGCCATCGGATTCCGTGACCTCAAGACGCTGCGCGCGGTCGCCTAAAGCAGCGAACATTTCTGGTCCTGTTCCGGTCATCCAGGCCTGTGCGCCAAGGGCGCAGATTTCGTCATAAAGAGCTGCCTGTCGATCTGTATCAAGGTGGGCGGCGACCTCATCCAGCAGCAAGAGGGGCGGCGCCCCAAAGTCCTGCGCCAGTGCGCGGGCATTGGCGAGGATGAGAGAAACCAGCAGCGCCTTTTGTTCGCCAGTGGAGCAGTCCTTGGCTGGCACGCCCTTGGTTTCGTAGACGCCATATAGGTCCGCCCGATGCGGTCCGATCAGCGTCCGACCCGCCGCCAGATCACGCTGACGGTTGTCTGCGAGTGTTTCGCGCAGCTCACTGGCCGCAGAAGGCATGTCGCAGATCAGTTCAAGCGACGCAGCCGGGAACGCTGTCTCTGCCTTGCTTTGTGCCTCTGCGATGGCTTCCAACGCCCGCAAGCGGCCTGCGTGTATTGCGGTCCCCGCTTCGGCCATCCGTGCCTCAAGGGCGGCGTACCATGACGGCTCGCGGACCATGTCTTTCAGCAGCCTGTTGCGCTCGCGCATGGCCTTCTCATAGCTAAGCGAGTGTTCCGCGTGATCCGGTAGAAAGCTGAGCGTCATACGATCAAGGAACCGTCGCCGCCCTTCTGCCCCTTCAATCCACAGGCGGTCCATTGCGGGGATCAACCAAAGTACCCGTGCAATGCGGCCCAGTGCGGTTTGTGGGGCAGTCTTGCCATCGATACGCGTTTGTCTTGCCGCACCGCTCTCGGACCAGATCTCAAGCTCATGGACCTGATGCAGAGAGTGCAGGATGCCGGTTATCTTCCATCCCAGCGCCTCGGGTCGGCGGGTCATGTCTTCGGCGCTAGAGCGGCGCAGGCCCCGGCCCGGAGACAAAAGCGAAACGGCTTCGAGGATGTTGGTCTTGCCCGCACCGTTGGGCCCGTAGATCGCCACTGGTCGGGCGTCACAGTCTATCACCGCGCGTTTGTGCGACCGGAAATGGGAAAGGGTAAGTTGGCTCAGGTGCAGAGAAACCATCAGTTCCGACCGTATTCTCGGCAGATAGCTAACCGAAAATCATGGACTGGCCACTGCGCTTTGTAGGATCGAGCACCGCGAACCGATTTCTTTACAGAAACCGGGCCGGACTTCGTAGCAAGTCCGCCCCTTGTCACACCCGCATCGGCATGACGACATATACCGCCGACATATCGTTGCCTTCGCGCATCAGCGTCGGATCGCCGGATGAATTGAACAAAAACACCGCGTTTTCGCGGTCCACTTGGCTGGCGATTTCCAACAAGTACTTGGCGTTAAAGCCAATCTCCAACCGTTCGTCACCATAGGCCACGACCAGTTCTTCTTCAGCCGCGCCGCTGTCAGGCGCGTTGACCGACAATATCAAACGGTCTTCGTCCAGCTGAAGCTTGACGGCGCGGGACCGTTCGGAGCTGACAGTTGCCACGCGATCCACGGCCTGCGCGAAATCGGAGGCGTCCACTTCCATCTTGCGGGTATTTCCCTGCGGGATGACCCGCGTGTAATCGGGGAATGTCCCGTCGATGACTTTGGAGGTCAGCGTGATCTCTGGCGTGGCAAAGCGTACCTTTGTCTCTGATACGGACACGGCGATCTTCATTTCGTCGTCGTCAAGCAGCTTCCGCAACTCACCTACGGTTTTACGTGGCACGATGACGCCCGGCATGTCTGCCGCCCCTTCAGGCAGGTCCGCATCGATGCGTGCCAAGCGGTGGCCATCTGTTGCCACGCAGCGTAGCACTTTGCCACCGTCCGCATCCGCGACATGCATGTACACACCGTTCAGATAATAGCGCGTCTCCTCGGTAGAGATCGCGAATTTCGACTTGTCGAACAGTCGGCGCAGAACCGGGGCAGGCGCGCTGAAGTTTGAGGCATATTCGGATGAGGCCATCACCGGAAAATCCTCGCGTGGCAGTGTCGCGAGCGAGAAGTTTGAACGTCCAGCCTCAACTGTCATGCGCCCGGCGGCGCTGTCGCCTGTCAGGTTGATCAGTGCACCATCAGGCAACTTCCGCACGATCTCGTGCAGCAGCGTTGCTGAAACTGTAATTGCACCTGCGCGCTCGACCTGCGCGGGGGCTTTGTCAACGACCTCGATATCCAGATCGGTGGCCCGAAAGGACACCTCGTTGCCGTCGGCCTCGATCAGAACATTCGCAAGGATCGGAATGGTGTTCCGGCGCTCCACGACAGACTGGGCTTGGCTCACGGCCTTAAGCAGGGCTGCGCGCTCGATGCTGAATTTCATGTGCCTTCTCCGTTAGGACTGCCGGGAGAGGCAGACTACCCGGTTCCCCCGCTTGCGCAAGACTTTTGAGTGTTTAACGGGTCAAATGCAAGAGGGGCCGCTGGGGCCCCTCAAGTCAATATTTCCCGTGTCTTTTCGGCGTCAGGATTTCAACGCACGACCCAGCAATTCAAGGTCCTCGGCAATCTGGCTGTCGCTTTGCTTCAGCTCTTCAATCCGGCGCACACCATGCATGACCGTTGTATGGTCGCGGCCGCCAAAACGACGACCGATTTCGGGAAGTGACCGACTGGTCAACTGTTTGGACAGATACATCGCAATCTGTCGTGGCCGCGCGAAACTGCGCAGGCGCTTTGGGCCGATCATGTCACTCAGGCGGATGTTGAAATGCTCACTCACCTTGCGCTGGATTTCCTCGACGGTGATCTTGCGCTCGTTCGAGCGCAGTACATCGGCCAGACAATCCTGTGTCAGGTCCATGTTGATCTCGCGTCCAACAAGCGACGCAAATGCAAAGAGCCGCGTCAGTGCGCCTTCCAATACGCGCACATTGGATGTGATGCGATGTGCAAGAAACTCCAGCACGCCCTCACCGACCTCAAGATCGGGATAATTCTTTTGCTGTGTCTCCAGCTTGCTCTGCAAGATGCCAAGGCGGAGCTCGTAGTCTGTGGGATGCAGGTCAACCACCAGACCGCACTGCAGACGCGATTTTACCCGCTCTTCAAGGTCTTTGATGTCAGTTGGGGCACGATCGGCTGAAATGATGATCTGCTTGTGCTGATCGACGAGCGCGTTAAACGTGTGAAAGAATTCTTCCTGCGTGCTGTCTTTGCCTGCGATGAACTGAACATCGTCAACCATAAGCACGTCGACAGAGCGGAAAAGCTCTTTGAAATCCATCATCTTGCGGTCCCGCAGCGCCTGAACAAAGCGGTACATGAACTGCTCGGCCGACAGGTAGAGTACATTCATCTCTGGCTTGCGCTGCTGTAACTCTTGGGCGATCGCATGCATCAAGTGGGTCTTGCCGAGGCCAACGCCGCCATACAGGAACAGTGGGTTGAACGTTACAGGGCCACCTTCGGCCACGCGGCGGGCGGCAGCGTGTGCCAGTTCATTGGGCTTTCCAACCACGAAGTTGTCAAAGCTAAACCGCGGCTCCAGTGGGGCCGTGCTGTTCATGCCACCGGTCTTTTGTGCCGATGTTGCGCGCAAGGTTGTCGTTTGCTGTGCCTTGGGGGCCGCGTTGGTCTGGGAACTCAGCACAAAGTTCAAGCGCGATGCGGTTATCCCTTCGGCGTTTAGCTCATGCAAAATCAGGTCCGAGAAGTTCTGGCTGACATAGTTGCCGAAAAAGTTCGTTGGTACGTTCAGTATGGCAATGCCGTTCGCGACCTGCCCCGGTACCAATGGTTCAATCCAAGTGGTGTAGTTGTTCTGCCCTACTGTCTTGAGAAGCCGCTGCCTGATTTCGCCCCATTGTTCCTGCGTCATAATCTTCTTTCTGTCCCAGTCTAATACCATTGCCAGCAATTTGCCGACGCCCCAACCATCAGCACGCAGGGGACTATCCGGTCCCAACGGAGAAACCGACCTGCGCCCGATGGACACCTGACAGAATGCCTGACCAACGTTACGACACCCCAAGTGAGCGCGCTGCGTCGGACGAAACCGTCCGTCTTTTCGAATTGTGACAGGGCAACCATGCTGTCGCACAATTGCAATTCATCTTGTCAGACGTAACCGTCTGACGATGGTCTTTGGGCATCGAAAGCGCACCGCACAACGCGCCCGATATTCAAAGCCTGTCCCCCCAGCGAAGTGACTCGCAACACTGTCGTAGCAACTAGATCGGGGTCGCTTCAACATATCTTCAAACTTGACTCGGCAATTGGTTGAAAAGAATCTCTGAGCCAATTTTGAGACCGTGAAGACAAAAAAATAGGCACCGCGAAGCGATGCCTTTTTTTTCAACTGATTAGCCGACTCGCGCTAAAATTGCTGCCGTCGTTCAGCCCAATGCTTTGACGCGGGCGGACAGTCGCGACATTTTACGCGATGCTGTGTTCTTGTGGAAAACACCCTTGGTCACGCCCCGCATCAGCTCTGGCTGGGCAGCTTTGAGCGCTTCCGTTGCGGCATTTTTGTCACCAGAGGCGATCGCCTCTTCGACTTTGCGCAGGTACGTGCGAATCCGTGAACGACGTGCTTTGTTGATCTGGAAACGCTTTTCGTTCTGACGTGCACGCTTCTTGGACTGTGGTGTATTTGCCATGAGGATCTACCTTCGGGTTGTATTCAAGTTACGACGCGTGACGCCAAACCCGTGCCGGAAATACCGGGAAGGTGATTCTAGCCTGAGCGGGCTGCACGCGCATGTCTGGAGCGGCCTATATCGGTGTTGGGGGCCGGTTGTAAAGGGAAAGGCAGCGAATGTTAGTTGCCCCTGCGGGATAGCGCCGTGCCGCGCGAAGAAATTTCGGGCCACCGGCGTTTTTCGAATGCCCTACTTGTCCCGGAACTGCGCTTCGCGCTTTTCAAGGAAGGCAGACATACCTTCCTTTTGATCTTCGGTGGCAAAGAGCGAGTGGAATACCCGCCGTTCGAACAGCAGACCTTCCCGCAGTGGCACTTCGTAAGCGCGGTTTACGGCCTCTTTGACGACCATCACGGAAATCATGGATTTTTCCGCAATCTTCTGCGCGGCTCCCATGGTCTCTTCCATTAGCTTCTTTACAGGTACAACACGAGACACCAGTCCCGCGCGCTCGGCCTCTGCCGCGTCCATAAAGCGACCGGTGAGGTTCATGTCCATCGCCTTTGCCTTGCCCACAAGTCGCGTCAGGCGCTGCGTGCCGCCGATGCCTGCGACAACACCAAGGTTGATCTCTGGCTGGCCGAATTTCGCGGTCTCGGTGCAGATGATGAAATCGCACATCATCGCCAATTCGCATCCACCGCCCAGCGCGTAGCCAGATACGGCTGCGATGATCGGCTTGCGAATGCGCATGATCTGATCTGTTTCTGGCGTGAACAGATCGCCCGCAAAAACATCCACGAAAGACTTGTCTTTCATCATCGCGATGTCAGCCCCGGCGGCGAATGCCTTTTCCGAACCTGTGATCACGATGCAACGGACTTTCTCGTTGTCCTGACAGCCTTTGAGGCAATCGGCCAACTCGCTCATCAACTGGTCGTTCAATGCATTCAACGCATCGGGCCGGTTCAGCGTGACCAAGGCCACATGATTGTCCACGTCGAGTGTGATCGTTTCGTAAGCCATCAAGGATGCTCTCATCTATTGCGCACAGGCGTCCGTGAATACCACGGCGCAAGAGCGTTTCAAGCTATCTTTGGCATTGACTACAGTAGAAAGACGAGCGTCCCGATTGCACGATGCGGCGTATGACGTGGCGGCAATCGGGCGTGCGGCAGGGCTCCCCCTCGCGTCCGTAGACATCAAAACTATGCTGGAAATAACCCAGCTCGCCATCTGCCTGCCGGAAGTCGCGCAAGGAAGACCCGCCCGCTTCGATCGCCTCGGTCAGGACGGTGCGAATGATCGGAACCAGCGCTGCAATCCGGGCCGAAGAAATCCGCCCGGCCTTCCGCGCGGGATGGATGCCAGCCCGGTAAAGCGCCTCACAGACATAGATATTTCCCAGTCCGGCGACGATTCTCTGATCCAGCAGGGCGGATTTGATCGGTGTGTTTCGCCCCTTGAGTGCGGCCACCAGATGCGCCTCGTGAAAATCGTTGCCAAGTGGTTCCGGCCCAATTGAGGCCAGCAATTTGTGCTGTTCCGCCGTGACAGTATCCATCAGGTCCATTGCCCCGAACCGGCGCGGATCGTTGAAGGTTACGCGCGCGCCGTTGTCCATGTGAAAGACCACATGGTCATGTTTTTCGGGCGCGGGATGATCGTGCACGAATTGTCCCAAAGGATCACCGGAGATCAACATCCGACCGGACATTCCAAGGTGAATCAACAGTGATTCTCCGGAACCCAGATCGGCCAGAATGTACTTGGACCGTCTGCGCAGACCCAGCACCTGCTGGCCTGTCAGCCTCTTTGCCATCCCTACCGGAAACGGCCATCGCAAATCGGGGCGGTTGATATCCGCACGCGCGATCACCGCGCCCGTCATCGCAGGGGTCAGCCCGCGCATCACGGTTTCTACTTCGGGAAGTTCGGGCATCAGGTCCTTCGATTCAAGGCTTTCACATCTTCCACAAATGTAAGGAAGGTCGGCATGCCAACAAGGTATTTCTGCAAATGAACCTTACGTTTCCCGTCAAAGTACAACTTGTAAAGAAGGTTGCCGTCCTCGCCCATGCCCACGAAATCCGCCCAGTCAAAGCGCCGCTCCACAAAGAACCAGTCCGGCGCGGTAAGCCCTTCGTCATCATAGCGGGCCTCATAGTTCGCAATAAAGAGAGCCACGTAGCTGATCAGGGCCGATGTTCCGATTGCCAAAAGCGTATCGTGAGAGTTGGAATTGGCAATCGGTCCCCAGATCATCCAAAGGGCAAATGCACTGAAGCCAAGGCTGAGAAAGCGCAAACCTTTCGTCGGTCGCATGATCACGGTGTTAAGGCTCATTCGCGCGGGTTCGTTCAGGCCAAGCTGTGCGATGGAATGTTGTCCGGGCAGCTTCGGCATGCCGGCATCCCCGACAATCCGGCGGCGGCGTTCGTAAATTGCCATTCCCGCAACCACCAGCAGCGCCACGCCCAGACCCACGACAATAATCAGTATTAGAAAGCTCATCTGCACAACTCCCTGCGTCATATTGATGATTTGTCTCTTGCCCTCTCCGGGTATAACCCCACATGGACGAACATATGGCAGGAACGTGATATGGCTGCGGACAAGACAACACAATTCGGCGCGCAAACCGTGCGCGAAGACGAAAAGGCTGGCATGGTGCGCAGCCTTTTCTCAGACGTGGCCAACAAGTACGACATCATGAACGATGTAATGAGCGTCGGGATCCACCGCGTCTGGAAAGAAGCGATGATGGATTGGCTGGCGCCACGCGCCGGGCAAAAGCTGCTGGATGTGGCTGGGGGAACAGGGGATGTGTCCTTCAAGTTCCTCAAGCGGGCCGGGTACGGGCATGCGACAGTATGCGACCTGACTGAAGGGATGCTGATTGAGGGCCGCAAGCGGGCAGAGGCCGCGCAACTGGCTGACAGCCTTGATTGGGTCGTGGGTGACGCGATGGCGCTGCCGTTCGAGGACAACAGCTTTGATGTCTACACGATCAGCTTCGGCATTCGGAACGTCACCCGACCGCAAGAAGCGCTGAATGAAGCGTTCCGGGTGCTGAAACCGGGAGGGCGGCTGATGGTCTTGGAATTCAGTCAGTTGCCCAACCCGATGATGCAAAAAGCATATGATCTTTACAGCTTCAACGTGATCCCCCGCATGGGGCAGGTCATCGCGAACGACCGCGACAGTTATCAGTATCTCGTCGAATCCATTCGTAACTTCCCCGACCAGGAGACGTTCCTTGATATGGTGAAACAGGCGGGTTTCGAACAGGCCAAGTATCGAAACCTGACCATGGGCATCGCGGCCCTGCACTCTGGCTGGAAGCTCTGAGCTTTGCGCGGCCCACATAACATATGGCGACTGGTCCGAACCGGGGCCACGTTGGAACGCACGGGTGCGATGAATGTCGTCCTCGATGCCTTTGAGGCGCCTCCGGCCCTGCGCTTCGTGGCGCGCACCCTTGGCTTGCCGTTCAAATGGCTGGGCTACCGGGGTGATCCGACCATGCCGCCTGCGACCCGCGCCCTGACAGCGCTGGGACCGGCCTACATCAAATTTGGACAGGTGCTTTCGACCCGCCCGGATGTGGTGGGCGATGAACTGGCTGTGCAGCTGCGCGTGCTTCAGGACAAACTGCCCCCCTTCAGCATCGAAGAAGCCAAAGCCGAGGTTGAACGCGAGTTGGGCCTGCCGGTAGATCAGCTCTTCTCGGAATTCAGTGAGCCGGTCGCTGCGGCGTCAATTGCCCAGGTGCACAGAGCCAAGATTGCCGAGACCGGCGAAGATGTGGCGGTGAAAGTGCTGCGCCCGAACATAGAACGCGCATTCCGCAAGGATGTGGATGCCTTCTATCTTGCTGCCCGAATGGTCGAAATATTCTCGCCCGGCTCGCGCCGTCTGCGCCCGATGGACGTGATCGAACATTTCGACGGCGTTGTCAGGGGTGAGCTAGACTTGCGGCTTGAAAGCTCTGCCGCGTCAGAGTTTGCAGCGAACACGGCGAATGACGAGGGTTTTCAGCTGCCGCCGATCAAATGGAACCTGTCGGCGCGCCGCGTGATGACACTTGGATGGGCGGATGGTGTACCGCTGGGCGACAATTCGGCGATTGACGCGGCCGGGCACGACCGCGTCGCGTTGGGCAATCGCGTATTGCAGCTGTTCCTCAACCACGCGCTGCGCGATGGATTTTTTCACGCAGACATGCACCAGGGCAATTTAAAGGTCGCTCAGAACGGCGACATTATCGCTTATGACTTTGGCATTATGGGCTACATTGATGAATACACCCGCCGGGTTTATGCCGAGATCCTCTATGGTTTCATCCGCCGCGATTACAAACGTGTGGCGAAGGTCCACTTTGAAGCCGGATACGTCCCCGCCGACAAGGATGTAGACGAATTTGCCCGCGCTCTGCGCGCAGTGGGCGAGCCTATCTTCGGCATGGACGCCACGCGTATCTCAATGGCACGGTTGCTGACCTACCTGTTCGAGGTGACAGAGCGTTTCGGGATGGAGACCCGGACCGAACTGATCTTGTTGCAGCGGACGATGGTCGTGGTTGAAGGGGTGGCGCGGTCACTGAACCCGCATATCAACATCTGGGAAATCGCCAGCCCGATTGTAACCAGCTACATCACCAAATCCATCGGACCTCGTGCGGTGATCACGGATTTCGCCAATACCGCGATGGTGCTTGCCCGGTTTGGCCCGCGTTTGCCGGCACTGGTTGAGGATGCGCTGATGGCGCAGGCAAACCCGCCGCAAGTCGATCGCCGTCCGCGTAAACGCTGGTTCGCTTTGACTGCAATGATCGGTGCGCTTGTTGGCGTAGGGCTTGTTGCAACAATAGAAGTGCTTCTCTAGCGCGACTATGTTGCGCTACCAACCGGGCTTTTTGCAGGGTTGTCGGGCGAAATCATTTGCATTGGATATGCGCCGATTTCATCGGACAAGAGTTTCTGGAGGCCGATGCTGATTGGCACACCTTTGTGACGCGTCCGTGAAACGGCAAGCAATCAGCTTGCGGCGATACGACGGCGATCTTTCCTTAAATTAGTTCGAAATTCCGAGATTTTCATGGGCGCGCATCACGCGCTATCAACCGGTTGTTTACCGGAGTTGAGCAAAGACCAAGGCCTGGTTTCTGCACCAGCCAACGATGAATGCCATGAAACGTTTCTTCTCTTCGGGGCTCCTTGCGTTTCTGGCGGCGCTTCCCTATGCGGCAACGGCCGCCCCCAACCCGTCACGATTTCCCAGCCACGGTCGTTTCCTTGGGCCGCTTTGCCGATATTGTCCTTGTTCATCCAAGTCGAACGGTCGTGGGAGATTTGAGATACGATCAGGTGCTCGGCAGGCTTTTCTTCGAAAGACGCGGTATCTTGGATGCCCGGCCACAGGTCATCGCCAACGGTGAGTTCGATACCTTTTGGGCAGACTCATCCCGGCGCGAGACGCTGCGAATGCTCTGCGCGGGAACATATACGGCCCCGACAGCACTGAGGGATTGGGTACCGCAGGATCACGAAAGCTGCGGATCAATCAGATCTGACTTTTGGCATAGATCAGTGTGGCATCGCCACAAATCCCGCAATTCTCAAGCCAGACCTGTCACACGCCTTTGGCGGCGTTCGGGGGATGCCCCCGAACGCCCGCTTCTCAGCCCATTCGCTCAATCGCCAGTGCAATGCCCTGACCGCCGCCGATGCACATGGTGATCAGGGCGCGTTTACCCTGAATGCGCTCCAGCTCGTACAGAGCTTTGACAGTGATAATCGCACCTGTCGCGCCAACCGGATGCCCAAGCGCGATCGCCCCACCATTTGGATTCACTTTTGCCGGATCAAAACCCAGGTTCTTGGTGACAGCCAGTGTCTGCGAGGCAAAAGCTTCGTTGCTTTCGATCACGTCGAAATCTGACGCATTGAGGCCCGTGCGTTCCAACAGCTTTTCAACTGCTGGAACCGGTCCGATACCCATGACTTCCGGGCGTACACCCGCATGGGCGTATCCGAGGATGCGCGCGCGCGGTGTCAGCCCAGCTGCTTCTGCCGCACCAGCCGTGGCCAGCACAATTGCCGCCGCGCCGTCGTTGATGCCGCTGGCGTTGCCCGCCGTCACGCTGCCGTCTTTTTGGAACACCGCGCGCAGGCTGGCCAACGCTTCGGCTGTTGTCGCCTTGGGATGTTCGTCCACCTCGAACGGCACCATGTCACGTTTGACGCGGACTTCGACCGGCGTGATCTGGTCTTTGAAGTACCCCGCCTCAATAGCTGCTGCCGCGCGTTTCTGGCTTTCCAGTGCAAAAGCGTCCTGATCTTCCCGGCTAATCTGGTGTTCACTCGCGACATTTTCCGCCGTCACGCCCATGTGGCCGGTTCCAAAGGGGCAGTTCAGCGTGCCCAGCATCATATCAACCGTCCGAACATCGCCCATCTTTTGGCCCCAACGCGCATCCGGCAGGATGTAGGGAGAACGAGACATATTCTCGGCCCCGCCCGCCAAGGCAAAATCGGCGTCGCCCAGCATCAGCGACTGAGCGGCAGACACGATGGCCTGCACGCCGGAACCGCACAACCGGTTCACGTTCATCGCCGGCACCGTTTCAGGCACACCGGCCTGCATCGCGGCCACACGACTGAGGTACATGTCCCGTGGTTCTGTATTGATCACGTTGCCAAACGCGACATGACCGATCTGGCCGGGCTCAACCCCGGCGCGTTCCATTGCTGCTTTGGCTGCTGCCGTGCCAAGGTCAGTCGGCGGGGTTCCCGCCAGCGCCCCACCAAAGGTGCCAATCGCGGTGCGTGCGCCGCCAAGGATTACGATTTCGTTGCTCATGTGCTTTCTCCCGGAGTTTGGCTGTATCTACGCGAATTATGACGTCGCTGTCAGCCCTGACGGCCCGTCATTTTTGTTGAATGGATTCACCCTCAATTCAATCTGAACCATTCAGAGGCGCTGTGCGTTGGCACCCCATGATCAAGCAAGCACTCCATGCGGTTGCGTGGCGGACCGAAAAGGTCATCGACCATATTCGCGGACAGCGCGACACCCGGCGCATCATTGAGCCGTATATCGGATATGCAACGCCAGACCACCTTGTGGTGCGCGGGCGCGTTTTGACATCTGTCAGGCGGAACAAGCTAAAGCCAAATCAGTCGCGGTGGACGAACTTCAAACAGATGTTCGCCCTCTTCCTGACGGATGAGGTCGCCAATGCTGAGGTGTCTTCTTCAAATGTGGCTGCCCGCTCCGATGAGGAAGGGTATTTCACACTGCTTTTGCCCCGTGATGACCGCACAGGATGGATCGACGTCGAAGTAACGGTTTCCGGTGAGCACACAACAGCTCTTTGCCCGGTTATGATTGCGTCCGATGAGGCCGATTTCGGGGTCATCTCAGATATTGATGATACCATGTTGCAAACAGGTGCGTATTCGCTTTTGCGGAATCTCTGGACTTCGCTGACGGGAAATATCGCCACGCGGCGTATCTTTCCCGATGCGCTAAGTTTCATGAGCGACTTGTCAGCGGGCGGGCGCAACCCGGTCTACTACGTGAGTTCCAGTCCTTGGAACCTGCACCATTTTCTGGTCACGATCTTTGACAAGGCAGGACTGGTGCGCGGCCCGAAATTTCTACGCGATCTTGGGCTGAGTAAGACACAATTCATCACGGGCACCCACGGTGATCATAAGGGCAACAGTATCGATACCTTGCTGGCAGCCAATCCTGATCTGCCGTTTGTGCTTGTTGGCGATACCGGCCAGCACGATGCGTTCGTATACCATGACGCCATCAAGCGGCATCCAGGCCGGATCAAGGCAGTCGTCCTCCGAGAGCCGGGGCCGGGCCCTGATGGACAAAGCAGGGCGGTCATGTCCAAAATCGAAAAAACAAACGCCAGTCTGCTACATGGACCTACATTCGATGGCTTCGCGACACAGCTCAAGCCTCCTGCAAAGGCGGTGAACCCTTCCTAATCAGCTTGTTCACGAGAAATCGGAACGCGGCCGCTGTCTGTTAGACACCAACAATCGTGACCTTCGAAAACAGCCACTGTCAGGTCTTTGCCATACCCTGCGCCGCTGTCGAGGTTGATGCGGTTTCCATAGTGTTGCGCTTGGCCAACCGGCGTGTGCCCATGCACGATGACCTTTGGATGTGGCCGGGGATCGTTGTGAAATTCATGCCGGATCCAAAGCAGATCATGCTCCGTCTGTTTGTCCAATGGTACCCCAGGCCGAATACCTGCGTGCGCAAAGAACAACGCGTCTGTCTCAAATGACAGCTGTGTTTGGTCAAGGAACCGCAGGTGTGACGCCGGAACAACCTCCTGCGCCATACGATGCACCTCAAGCTCGCGTGTCGATTCTGTAAATTCAACGCCGTAAGAGGCAAGCGTCGTATCCCCACCAAGCCGTCCGTGGAGCCAGTAAAGCGCAACAGGCAGATAGGCATCGTGCTTTGGATAATCTTGCATGAACCAACAGAACATCCGGTCATGATTGCCTTTGAGAAAGGACCAGTCGCGGCCTTGTGCCTGCCCTTCAATCAGCAGGTCAATCACACCCCGGCTGTCAGGTCCGCGATCCGCATAATCGCCAAGAAAGACGACCTTGCTATCCGGTCCGCCGTCCTTTTCGATCAGCGTCAGAACCCGCTCCAACTGTGAAAGCTGGCCGTGAATATCGCCAACGGCATAGATTGGCTGGGTCATTGTCTTCCTCAAAAAGCAACGACCCGCCCCAGAAACGGGACGGGTCGCATTTCATCTAACAGTCTGCAGCAGTTCAGGCTACGTCGAATTCCAGCGGCTTGACCTGTTTGAACATGCCGGTTGCGCAAAGCTTGTCTATCACCGGTGTCGGCACCACTTCATCCACGTAGAGCAGCGCGATCGCCTCGCCTTTTTCTTCGGCACGGCCAAGGGTAAAGTTGGCGATGTTCACGCCGTTTTCGCCCATGGTCTGACCCAGCGTGCCGATGATGCCCGGTACGTCCTCGTTTGTGGTGTAAAGCATATGTGCGCCAACCTCGGCATCGATGTTGATACCCTTGATCTGGATAAAGCGCGGCTTGCCATCCGAGAAGACAGTGCCCGCGATGGAACGCTCACGCTTTTCCGTGACCACGGTCACTTTGATGTAGCCGTCGAAGACCCCCGATTTGTCCTGATTTGTGGTGCTGATCTGGATACCCTTTTCACGGGCCACTACTGGCGCACTGACCATGTTCACATCAGGGTTGGCACGTTTCATGATACCCGCAACCACGCCACAGTTCAGCGCTTCAAGGTTCATGCCGGCAACCGTCCCGTCGTAGAGAATGTTGATCGCCTTGATCGGCTCATCCGTCAGCTGCCCGATAAAGGCACCAAGATGCCCCGCCAGTTTGACCCATGGACCCATGACCTTGGCCTCTTCGGCGGTGACGGACGGCATGTTCAGCGCGTTGCTGACCGCTCCTGTCAGCAGGTAGTCGGACATCTGCTCGGCAACCTGAAGCGCTACGTTTTCTTGCGCCTCTGTTGTCGCGGCCCCAAGATGAGGCGTGCAGACCACGTTTGGCAGACCAAAGAGCGGGTTTTCAGTGGCAGGTTCAACCTTGAACACGTCAAACGCCGCCCCGGCGACGTGGCCGGAATTCAGCAGATCGGCAAGCGCTTCCTCATCAACCAGACCGCCACGCGCACAGTTGATGATCCGCACACCTTTCTTGGTTTTCTCAAGGTTTTCGCGGCTCAGAATGTTGGCTGTCTGATCGGTATAGGGAACGTGCAGGGTGATAAAGTCTGCCCGCTTGAGCAGTTCTTCTAGCTCGACCTTCTGGACCCCCATCTTTTGCGCTTTCTCATCGCCAAGGAAGGGATCATAGGCGATGACCTTCATCTTGAGCCCACGGGCGCGGTCGCAAACGATGCCGCCGATGTTCCCCGCACCGATCACGCCAAGGGTCTTGCCGGTCAGTTCTACGCCCATGAACTTGGATTTCTCCCACTTGCCAGCGTGGGTCGAGGCGCTGGCCTCGGGAATTTGACGGGCCACGGCGAACATCATGGCGATAGCATGTTCGGCGGTGGTGATCATGTTGCCGAATGGCGTGTTCATCACGATCACACCTTTCTTGGACGCCGCATCCTTGTCGATGTTGTCCGTGCCGATACCGGCGCGCCCGATGACCTTGAGGTTCGGTGCATTGGCGAGGATTTTTTCTGTCACTTTGGTGGCGGAGCGGATGGCAAGGCCATCGTAGTTGCCGATTACCTCAGCCAGTTTGTCCTTTTCCTTGCCCAGATCGGGCTGGAAATCCACGTCGATGCCGCGGTCTTTGAAGATTTGCACGGCCGCGTCGCTGAGCTTGTCGGAGATGAGTACTTTGGGAGCCATTTTCGGTCCTTTCATGCAGGGTCGCTCGTCCAGCCAGCGGCTGTCCTCGCGAAGAAGAGATGAAATCTCGTGATGAGCGTTATGCGTTGATTTCGGCGTCGAAAGCCCAGGCCAGCCAAGGCAGCATTGCCTCGATATCCGAGGTTTCAACCGTGCCGCCGCACCAGATACGCAGACCCGGAGGTGCGTCACGGTAGGCGCCCACGTCAAGCGCCACGTTCTCGTCCGCCAGCCGCTTGGCAATCGCCTTTGCAAAGGCGGCACCATCGGTAATCCGGTCATCAGAGAACTTCAGGCAAACCGATGTATTCGACCGCGTCGCGGGGTCAGCGGCAAGGAATTCGATCCAGTCGTGATCCGTCACGAAATCTGCAATCGCCTGCGCGTTGGCATCCGCACGCGCAATCAATCCTTTCAGTCCACCCACGGACTTTGCCCATGTAAGTGCCTGAAGATAATCCTCAACACAGAGCATGGAGGGCGTGTTGATCGTCTCGCCCCGGAAAATGCCTTCGTTCAGCTTGCCACCCTTGGTCAGGCGGAAGATCTTGGGCAGCGGCCATGCGGGCGTGTAGTTTTCCAGCCGCTCCACTGCACGGGGGCTGAGGATCAACATACCATGCGCTGCTTCGCCACCCAGCACCTTCTGCCAGGAGAACGTCGTCACATCGAGCTTGTCCCAGGGCAGATCCATCGCAAACGCAGCCGAGGTGGCGTCGCACAGTGTCAGACCACCACGATCCGCCGGGATCACATCGCCGGTGGGAACGCGGACGCCAGATGTCGTTCCGTTCCATGTAAAGCAGACGTCATTGTCATAGTTGAGCGCCGCCATATCGACGATCTCGCCGTAGGCTGCCTCGTGTACGTTGGCTTCGATCTTGAGCTGTTTGACCACATCGGTGACCCAGCCCGCCCCGAAGGATTCCCAAGCGACCATTTCTGCGGGCCGCTCGCCCAGCATGGTCCACATTGCCATCTCAAAGGCGCCTGTGTCAGACGCGGGCACAATGCCAATGCGGTAGTCTGCAGGCACGCCGAGGATGTCGCGCGTGGTTTCAATCGCTTCCAGCAGCTTGGACTTACCCACAGCGGCACGGTGAGACCGGCCCAAAGGCGCGACAGCAAGGTTGTTCAGATTAAAGACGGGGGGTTTGGCACAGGGGCCAGAAGAAAAACGCGGATTGGCCGGCCGCGTTGCCGGTTGTTCAATAGCCATTAATGCTACCCTCTCAGATATGCGCCCTTCGTTGGGGAAGGGTGTCCCACGGACGCACTTACGGGGATCGCCGGGCTGGCACAATCGGAAAAATGGGTCTAGACCGCCGCTCGTTCGCAATTCTGCGACATCACTGACGCGGATCGGAAACTTTGCCCATGTTCACTGTTGTCTTGCTGACTTCCCCTGAAACCAAGGGGCTGGAGCCCGCGCTGGTGGAAAGCCTGCGCAATGCCTGGGGCGGCGGCGATGCAATTTGGCTGTCCCCGGACGAGGCGGCAGAATTTGCTGTCGCGAAAATACCCGGCAACCTGTGGGAGGTCTGGGAAAGCTGCCAGTCCATGCAGGTCGATCTGGTTGTTGTACCGACACAGGCCCGCAAGAAGCGGATGTTGCTGGCGGACATGGACAGCACGATGATCCAGCAGGAATGCATTGATGAACTGGCGGACGAGGCGGGCGTGGGTGCCCGCGTCAAGGACATCACAGCGCGGGCGATGAACGGTGAGCTGAATTTCGAAGGCGCGCTGCGCGAACGGGTTGGTTTGTTGAAAGGCCTGGACGTAGGCGTGATCGATAAGGTTCTGGCAGAGCGAATTACCTTGATGCCCGGCGGCAAGGCTTTGGTCGCGACGATGAAGGCGCACGGCGCGACGTCGGTGCTGGTGTCCGGGGGCTTTACCGCTTTTACGGCGCAGGTGGCACAGGCGCTGGGCTTTGATGAGAACCGCGCGAATACGCTGATCATCGAAGACGGATCGCTGACAGGACAGGTTGCGGAGCCGATCCTTGGCAAACAGGCTAAAGTTGACACGCTGGAGCAGGTCACCGCGCGTCTGGGCCTCGCGGATGCAGATGTGATCGCGGTCGGAGATGGCGCCAATGACCTTGGCATGCTGAAACGCGCCGGTCTGGGGGTAGCGCTGCACGCGAAACCGGCGGTCGCCGCAGAATGCGACGTTCGGATCAACAACGGTGATCTGACATCCCTTCTGTACGTGCAGGGATACACCAAGGATGACTTCGTGCTGACCTGACGCAGGCAGGCAGACTCGAGGCAGCGGCTGCAAATGCTATCGCAGGGCGCGCAGACGCACGAAGATCAGATCAATCCAGCCGCAGGCCGAAGCGTACCAGTCATGATGTCACGCCGGTTCGTGATCGGCGCATTCATGCGTTTGCGTGTTGCGGGATGATTGGCATCCAGAACGCCCAGACGCACCAGCAATGTCGCAATCGCACATTCAGCAGCGCGGGTTGTGCCGCAGGCCGCTTTCAGCGCGATACCGAGCTTTTGTTCGGGCAGGATGGCGATAAAGAACCCTTCGGCCCCTGTTTTCAACGCAACCTTGCCGTCCATCGCGCGCATCAGTTCAGTGCAGGCACGCCCTTCGCCCGCGACCAGCTCCGGATGCAAACGCATCGCCTGATGCAAGCACACCTCGGCTGATCCTTCTGGCGCGGCCGCAAAATGGGCCATGGCGCGGGCCATGCCGTGAAGCGTGCAGGCGAAATTCGGCGCGGAACAGCCGTCAATCCCGTAACCGGGAGAGGTTTCTTTGGTGACTGTTTCAAACGCCTCAAGACAGGCCCTTTGGACCGGATGGTCAGGGTCGATATACTCTGCATTGCCGCCCAGATGCGCGTTCAGCGTCAGAAATCCCGCGTGTTTGCCCGAACAATTGTTATGGACTTGGCAGGGTTTTTCGTAGGCGCGAATGAGGGCTTCCATCGCGGGACGGTCATCGGGCTCTTGTGGGCCGCAGCGGAAAGCGTCGTCGCTCAGGCCCAATGTATTCATCCAGGCATTCACCCGGTCAGTGTGAATGGCCGCCCCATTGTGCGACGCACATGCCAGGGCAAGCTGTTCGCTGGTCAGGCCGTGCGCATCGGCGGCCCCCGAGGTGATCAGCGGCAGGGCCTGTATCATCTTGGACGAGGAACGCGGCAGAATGACATGCGCCGGGTCGCCCCAGCTTTCCACGATCTGACCTGCCTCGTCGCAGATGACGGCGTGCCCTTCGTGGACACTCTCCAGAAACGGGCCGCGCCAGATTTCTGCGAAAGGAGCCGGTTGCGTCATTCATCACCTTTTAGTTAAGCGAAAACCTGCCAATCAGGGTTTCGTCTGTCGCTTGTTTGGCGTTAATATGCTCTTCGTCGACAAGATAACAGGCGCTTGGAACAAGAGCGGTGAGCAAAGCACCGCCAACGGGTGTCTGAAAGGTATTGAGGTCAAGGACAGCTTGGAGGCTGGACAATGGGAATGATGAAGACGATTGGGTGCGCAATCGGGACGATGGCCGTGATGGCGACGGGTGTCCTCGCACAGGAACAAAGCACAAATCGCGTGGCGGCCAAGACCGACTGGAGCGTGTTTGTCGAAGACAATCCAACTGAATGCTGGGGGGTTTCTACGCCGAAGGAAACCGTGAATTCCCGCGACGGTCGCGTGGTTGCGGTGAACCGGGGGCAGACGTTGCTGATGGTGTTTTACCGTCCCTCTGCCGGTGCCAAGGGTCAGGTGGCCTTTACGGGCGGATATCCTTTCGCGTCGGGCTCCACCGTCACAATGGAAATTTCCGGTACGTCTTTTGAGCTTTTCACCGAAGGTGAATGGGCATGGCCTGCAACGACCGATGATGATGCCAAGATCATCACGGCAATGAAGCGCGGTGCAAATGCCGTGCTGTCGGGGCGTTCGGGCAGGGGCACGAATACGAAAGATACGTTCAGCCTGCTTGGGTTCACGGCCGCTGTTGAGGACGCCGCCAAGCGCTGCGGGGGGTAATCCGCAGGCTAGGTTTGCACCGTTTCCATGTGCCGATTCCGGGAAATCGCGCAGGCCGCCTGTTCGCATCACGTTGGCCGCACCCTTTTGCAAATTCTGCAGGCTCCTATATAGAGGCGCATCACCCTAGCCGCGAGTCGCCTCATGTCCGCTACTGCACCGATCACCCAAGACGTACACACCATTCCGCGCAAACTGCCGGAAGGTCCAATGAACCTTGTGGGTATGACCCGAGATCGGATGCGCGAGGCGCTGATCGCGGCCGGTACCCCTGAGAAACAGGCGAAAATGCGGGTCGGCCAGATTTGGCAGTGGATCTACCAATGGGGCGTCCGCGATTTTTCCGAGATGACAAACCTTGCCAAGGCGTATCGGGCTGACTTGGCGGAAAAGTTCGTGATCGAAGTGCCGGAAGTGGTGACTCGTCAAGTCAGCGAAGATGGCACGCGGAAATATCTGGTGCGCATTGCTGGCGGTCACGAGGTTGAGGTCGTGTATATCCCCGAAGAGGGGCGTGGCACGCTGTGTGTCTCTTCTCAGGTTGGCTGCACGCTGACTTGTTCTTTCTGTCACACGGGCACGCAAAAGCTTGTGCGCAATCTGACTGCCGCTGAGATTATCGGGCAGGTCTTGGTAGCCCGTGACGATCTGGGCGAATGGCCTGAAATCGGCGCGCCAAAGGACGAAACCCGGCTTTTGTCCAATATCGTGCTGATGGGGATGGGCGAGCCGCTTTATAATTTCGAGAATGTGCGCGACGCGATGAAGATCGCGATGGATGCCGAAGGCATTCAGCTTTCCCGCCGCCGCATTACGCTGTCGACCTCTGGCGTCGTGCCCGAAATTGCGCGGACGGCCGAGGAAATCGGGTGTCAGCTTGCCGTGTCCTTTCACGCGACCACGGATGAGGTCCGCGACAAGCTGGTACCGATCAACAAGCGCTGGAACATCGCGGAATTGCTGGAAGCGTTGAAGGCCTATCCGAAAGTGTCGAATTCTGAGCGGATCACCTTCGAGTACGTCATGCTTGACGGTGTGAACGACAGTGACGAGGACGCGCACCGCCTGATCAAGCTGATCGACGGCATCCCGGCCAAGATCAACCTCATTCCATTCAACGAATGGCCCGGTGCGCCTTACAAGCGGTCGTCGAACAACCGCATCCATCGCTTTGCCGATATCATCTACAAGGCTGGCTATGCATCGCCCATCCGCACGCCACGGGGCGAGGACATCATGGCGGCCTGTGGTCAGCTGAAATCAGCGACCGAACGGGCGCGCAAGTCTCGCAAGCAAATCGAAGCAGAAGCCGGGCTGACCGGCTAGGTGACCCACCGCAGCTTTATCGTGCCTACGGATACGCCGGGAACGATGCGTATCATGTCATGCCCGCCAGCCAGTGAGGCAAGCCATACGTTTGCTGATCTGAAGGCGCTTGGTGTCACCGATGTCCTGGCCATGTTGCCGGTGGAAGAAGCTGTTGATCTGGGAATGTCACAGGAGGCAGACCATTGTGCAGCCTTTGGTATCTGTTTCCAGTCTTTCCCGATTGCGGACTTTGGCCTGCCTGACCGCGCAAGTTTTGCCAGCTTGATTGGTGATGTGAAAGCATCCCTTGAGGCTGGTAAGCATATTGCCATCCACTGTCGGGCAGGGATCGGCCGGTCTGGAATGGTTGCGGCTTGCATCTTGATTGCGTTGGGAGAAACAGCGCAAACAGCCGTGGCAAGGACCTCGCAGGCCCGAGGTGTTTCAATTCCCGATACAGTAGAACAAGGCGATTTTATCGCTTCATTCGCACAGGCGGCGAATAGTGGCTTAAGCATAAATTAATGTTTTCAAACAAATAAAATGGAATTGGACGTTAGGTCAACGGCAGCCTCTGTCCTTGAAATAACCTTTTGGGCGCCCTGATTCCGCGCAATTGCTGCCACGGTCTGCTTTCAGATTGTTTCCTGAAGCAACGCAATCAGGAAGCATACCAATGTCCATCATGTTCAACAAAGACCCTTTCATCACCGCACAGGTGATCGAGCTTGTTATTCGAGAGCGGGAATGTTCCCTTTCTACCCGCGAATGGAAGCACCGTTTGGCAGGCTACGGTTACGCCATCAAGGACACCGACCACGGTCAGGTTGTTGAAACACTGCCGCACCACGTTGAAGTCGGTGTGCTGCCAGCAGAGATGACCGCCTGAACAGGGTCTGACTGGGCGTGCTACCTGCCGGGCAATGAATCCCGTGCGGGCGCTGGATCCCAATTCTCAATCAGGTCCATCGCTTCTTGGGCTGTTTCGACGAACCGGAAAAGGTCGAGATCCTCGGCTGAAATGGTGCCTGCATCGGCCAGCGCATCCCAATTGATTATCTTTTCCCAGAAGGCCCTGCCAAACAGCAGGAATGGCACGCGCTGCATGCGTCCCGTCTGGATCAAGGTCAGCGACTCAAACAGCTCATCCATGGTGCCGAATCCGCCGGGAAAGACGCAGATCGCTTTGGCGCGCATCAGGAAATGCATCTTACGAATGCCGAAGTAGTGGAAATTGAAGCAAAGCTCCGGGGTGACATATTCATTCGGCGCCTGTTCGAACGGCAAGACAATGTTCAGCCCGATTGAATGACCGCCCACATCTTTAGCGCCACGATTTCCGGCCTCCATCACGCCGGGACCACCACCCGTCACGATGACGTCTTCCTTGCCGCCATTCTCCATTGATTTCAGAGTCATAAGTCGCGCGAATTCGCGTGTCTCATCGTAGAAATGCGACAATTCCGCCAGTGTTTTCGTACGCGCGGTATCCTTTTTCGAAGGCTCCGGAATGCGTGCGCCGCCGAACAGAACGATCGTTGACTTGATCCCTTGCTCTTCCATCAGCAACTCGGGCTTGAGCAACTCAAGCTGAAGTCGCACGGGGCGCAATTCGTCCCGGCACATGAAATCGTTATCGGTAAAGGCAAGCCGGTACGCAGGGGCGCGTGATTGTGGCGTATCCGGGATCGCCTCAGCGGTTTCGATGTCGGTGTGTGCGTCGCGCAGCGGGTGGCGGCGGTTGTCGGCTTTCATTGATATCTCCGGGACGGTGTTCGGCGCAGCGTTACGCGGATCAGGTGAACATGCAAGGCGCAGTTGGACTGCCCTTAATGAGTGCTGATCGTGGGTGCAAACAAGTCTGTTGTGCGTCGCGCAGATTTTATCGGCATCAGCGAAATTAAGATCTCCGAAGCGCAAAACCGTCTTTGCGATTGACCGGGACAATCTGTCTGCACAGGATAGCGGGCAGTTTGGGAGGAGCGTTTCGATGTTGTTGAAATCGCAGGTTTGCGACTTTGGCTGGCCAGCCCCGGATTTCGATCTTGCCACGCCGCATGGCGCGCACCACACCCGCCACGGCATCATGGGACCCAAGGGCATGCTGATTGCCTTTATCTGCAACCACTGTCCCTATGTTATTGCGCTGATTGACCGATTGGCAAAAGACATGGACACGCTTGATGCGCTGCAATCATGTCAAATGACTACACTGAATATACCGCTGATGCCCCCGACAAGATGGTGGATTTTGCCAAGGTGCATGGGCTGACCGCGCCGTATCTTGTGGATCAGGATCAGACGGTTGGGAAGGCCTATGGTGCGGTATGCACGCCTGATTTCTTTGGATTCGACGCCGCTGGCGGGCTGCAATACAGTGGGCGGCTCGACAATATCGGGATGAAGGATGATCCTGCCAACCGTGTGCCGGAATTGCTGAACGCGATGCGGCAAGTGGCAGAGACGGGCAGGGGGCCGCAGGACCAGACACCGTCGATGGGTTGTTCCATCAAATGGCGCTGAACGATTGCGCCCAACGGTGCGCAAAGGTATAGCGCGCCAACGTCAACTTCGCATCAGGAGCGCCCGTCCATGTCAAACGCACAACTTGAGACCGCAATCGAAGCCGCATGGGATACCCGTGATCAGATCACTTCGGCGACCACCGGAGAGGTGCGTGACGCGATCGAAGAGACATTGAACGCCCTCGACAGTGGGAAGCTGCGCGTCGCGGAAAAGCAGGACGACGGTAACTGGCACGTGAACCAATGGGCCAAGAAAGCCGTTTTGCTGGGCTTTCGCATCAAGGATATGGAACATCAGGAAGGTGGCCCGCAGGGCGCCGGCTGGTGGGACAAGGTTGACAGCAAGTTCAAGGGCTGGGGCGACGCCGAGTGGAAAGAGGCCGGTTTCCGCGCGGTGCCGAACTGCGTCGTGCGCCGCTCGGCCTATATCGCGCCCGGCGTGGTGCTGATGCCGTCTTTTGTGAACATCGGCGCCTACGTGGACAGCGGGACCATGGTAGATACATGGGCCACTGTTGGCTCCTGCGCCCAGATCGGCAAGAACGTGCACCTGTCGGGCGGCGTCGGTATCGGCGGCGTTTTGGAACCCATGCAGGCCGGTCCGACCATCATCGAGGACAATTGCTTTATCGGTGCGCGTTCCGAAGTGGTCGAAGGCTGCATCGTGCGTGAGGGGTCTGTCCTGGGCATGGGCGTGTTTATCGGCCAATCGACCAAGATCGTGGACCGTGAAACAGGCGAAATAATGTATGGCGAAGTGCCTGCAGGTTCTGTCGTTGTTGCAGGCACCATGCCATCCAAGAACAACGTGAACCTCTACTGTGCCGTGATCGTCAAGCGGGTGGATGAACGGACCCGTTCCAAGACCTCAATCAACGAACTGTTGCGCGACTGATCGGGAACCAGATCAGGCCCGGCGCGTTACTCCGTCAGAAATTGACAGGAGAAGTAACATGACAGGTCTTGGATGGTTCGCGGCGATTATCGTAGGTGGCTTGGCGGGCTGGCTGGCCGAAAAATTCATGAAGCGTGATCACGGGCTACTGCTCAACATCTTCATAGGTATCGTCGGTGCGATGCTTTTCAACGCGATCCTGATGTTCTTCTTTGGGTCCACATTGGGTGGCTGGATTGGTCAGTTGTTCGTGGGCTTTGTGGGTGCATGCATCCTGATCGCTGCCATCACGGCGATGCGTAAATCTGCGTAAGGCTTTTCAACTTCTCAAGAACACGCTAGGGCTGCTTTTCCGTGAGAAAGGCAGCCCTTGTCATGTCTGAGACCAAGAAGCCCAAGAAACCGTCCCGACAGCAGGTCTATACCCTGCTGGTTCAGATTGGCCGGAAAGAAGGCGATGGGCTGCCAGACAAGGCAACCGGTGCAGCGCTGATGTGCTTTGCCTCCGGCGTGGATGAAGCCGAAGCAGTGCGCGAAACGGTTGCCATTCTAAAGCAGGCAGACACCAATCCCCTAGACGTGACAGGCTATGGCACCTTGGCTGAGCGCGAAGCGGACGGGCAAGAGATCGACGCCGAAGAGCGCGAACTGATGCAACGTGCGCTTGAGGAGAATTCAGTCATTGTCGCGCAGATGACGCCATTCTTTGACTAGGATGTGACAGGCGATTAGGCTAAACCTTACCATATTTTTCAGAATTGAGTTCAATAAGCGCCCTTATCCCGCACGCCTGCGGGCAAGATGGATAGCATCGTACCAGCGCAGGACATGATGGGCCGGGCGGGGATGCTCTGGCAGCAAAGACCGGTCAAAGCTGTGCAGTAGACTGCCGACAAGATGCTCACTGTTCCGACGGATACGACCGATATACAGACTTTCGACCCAGGTACCCGCAGCGATCAGTGTTTCGTGCCTCGGCAGAATCAACTGTGTGTAGCTGATCGTTGGGCCGCAAGGCTCTTTCAGCGCGGCAAACCCGTTGACCAGATGCCTGGCAGGAACCAGCACGGCTTCCTGACCGAACAGATACTCAACCTCTGGCCCATCGATGATCAGACGCTGATCAGGGGATACGATGACGTCCTGTTGCAGCCCGAAGTAAGGGGCACGCAGGCGGATCGGATGATAGCTGCCCCGTGCGGGCACCATGCGCTTGACCTTTTGCAGGATCGGTACAACCCCGTCGTCACGCGTCAGCACCGTATCCCCGCGCCGCAGCTTGTCAGCGGGCTTGTACCCCCAAGGTGTCGCAAGCGGCGTATCGGGCAAAAGCGTTGGCATCGGTCCCACCGGCTCAATCTGATCGGATAGCGCGGCAAATACCATGTCAGTGGAAAACGTCTGATCACTTCGGCCCAGCATCAGACCCCGGATGTCTTCCAAGGACAGCGGGCAAGGGTTTTCGACGTAGACGCTTGTCACCTGCGTTTCTTCAGGTTTTTCCAGCGCCATCCGACCCCAATTGTGATCCGCATCCCACGCATAGGTAATACGTGCGACGTCCGTTCGTCCGGCCTTGGCGTGTGAAATTGCAGCATGACAGATGTGCTCACCCTGCACCTGCACCATTGCAATGCCGCCGCCGGGAATCGCCTGAAATGTCAGGCTCCGCAGCTGCGGGTACGTATCCTTGTAGGCAAAAAGAACCTGTGGACGGCCATCCGCTGACAGCCGCGTCTCAAAGACGATGCTACCGCGTGTAAGCAGCGCACCGGGATCGTCCTGCATTAAGGGAGCGGGTTTCTTGTCGGTACCAAGGCCGCGCAAGGACAGCCGTCTTTCATCGTGATCACATAGGGCAAGCCAAGTCATCCTCAGGCCACCTTTGAGGCGCGCAGAAGATCCGCCTCGTAACGTTTCAGCGTTCTGCGGGCTGAAGGTGAATAGCCTTGGCCGGTCTCAGGGTCGATTTCGGGAAATATTGCGCAGATCTCCTCGACCACCTCCCGCTCAAAGCTTTTGGTCGTCTGCGGACCGGGCAAAAAGCTTTCCGTCTCCAGTCCTTCGGAGAACACAACCTGATGGCGGTCAAACAGCAAGTGGACATAGGTAACCTCACCCCCGGCACGACGGCTCACGGAACGGTCGTTCACCAGATCGCGCGCGGCAACCAGCACCTCGGCTTCGCCAAAGAGCAGTTCCGCCAGATTGTCCCGGATTAACACCCGGTGCAGTGGAGAGACCAGCAAGTCACGATGCGCGCCAAATGTGTTGGCGCGGATGTGGATCAGGGCAAAATCACCGGTCGCTGCAACCTGTCGCGTGCCGATCCAGCGCAAGGGTTGTGGGCCGTCGTCCTGCGTCAGCACCAGATCGCCGGGCTTTAGCGTTTCGGCCGCGCGTTCCCCGTCAGGGGTTGCGATCATCGTGCCGGCGACAAAGCAGGGCACCCCCGTCGCATTAACAAAGCCAACATCCGTATCGACACCGTTATCGATCGTATAGGTGAAGTTGAAATTTTCAACGTCGCCGTCCCCGGTGACGGTAAATGTCCCGTCCGCATTCAACCGTACCGTCTGACCCGTCGGCAGGGTGATCGTATCACCCGCAACAACGCTGATCCCGTTGATATGTGTGATGGTCAGCGTGCCGGGACCGTCGTTCAGGTCATTGCTCAGAACATCGATGTCTTTTTCACCGTCCGGGAACAGGTCGACGTTGTCGGAAACGGCGATGAGATCGCTTTGCAGGGAATTGCCAGCGATCAGCAGATTTGAATCGTACTGATTGTCCGCGACGTCAGCGATGGCGATCCGGATGGAGTTTACCTCGTCCGGGATCACGTTCATCGTCAGGGTGAGCGTGATGGTGAAACCATCCATCTCGGTATTGTAATCGTCCGTCTGGTTGTTGACGTACATGTTGATGTTGTTGGACGTATTGACGTTGCCAGGGTCCACGTCGCCGTTCCCGACGTCCATGGGTACCAGCACACCGTTGACCCAGACACCGACGAAGTCCTGATAGATTGAATTCTCAAACTCGGGATATTCCTCGGATGAGAAGATAAACTGCATCGTCATGGTGTCGCTGTCGGGGATAAAGTCGACGTCCAGCGTGGCGGCATCATACGTTCTGGCGTTTGCGGCGTTGTTATATTGACCAAAGTAATCGGTGCCTGACGTATCGGTCGAAGTATTGGTCCGCTGATTGGACTGGCCGCTTGAGTTGGTGAAATCCTCTGCATTGCCAGTGGACAGAATGATGCCAGTGTCCCCTGGTGCCACACCAGGCGCGACTGCGTCACCGTTGGAATAGGTGCCAGCGCTGTCAATATCGCCGTAGTAGGTTGCTCCGGTGACCGTCACCCCGTTACCAAAGATCATTTCCGCCATATCGATGGCGGTCGTACCTTCACGTACCGTACTAATCGGAAGCTCTGATGCTGCTACCATGTCTTGCCCCAAGCCATTGGCCCGGATTGCAGGTCACAGCACACGCGCAGGACGCAATGCGCCTACCTGTGTTCGGAAGTGGTGCAGATCGGTGGGCCCTGTTTTCAGGTGCTCATTTGAACTGCGATACTGCTGACGCCCTGCCTCGGGCCATATTATTGCCACAAAGCTACCAGCACGGCGGGCTTCTGTTAAGTATTTGTTTGCATTGCGCCCTTGGCACCGCGCTCTTTTCGCCACAAAAAAGGGTTGTTGCCCGAAAGTTCACTGAAAAGGAGCGCCGATGGCCCCCATTGACCCCGTAGACCTGACTGCCAAACTGGTGCGCTGTGCCTCTGTCACCCCGGCAAATGATGGCGCACTCGAGATCTTGGAAACCCTGCTCAGCGATGCCGGCTTTAACTGCGCCTGGGCCGATAGGGGCGGCATTCGGAACCTCTTTGCGCGCTGGGGCAACAAGGGGAACACCCGCGCTTTTGGGTTCAATGGACACACGGACGTGGTGCCAATTGGGAATGAGGCGGATTGGTCAATGCCCCCCTTCGGTGCCGAAATAAAAGACGGCGTGATGTATGGGCGGGGCACCACAGATATGAAATCGGGGGTCGCAGCATTCGCCGCTGCTGCCGTCGATTTCGTGACCGACACGCCGCCCGATGGTTCCGTGATCCTTGCCATCACCGGGGACGAGGAAGGCGATGCGGTGGACGGCACGACGGCGCTGTTGGAATACATGGAACAGAACGGCGAACGCATGGATGTTTGTCTGGTCGGTGAGCCGACCTGCCCTGAAAGAATGGGCGAGATGATCAAGATCGGGCGGCGCGGGTCAATGACAGCGTGGTTCAAGGTAATCGGCAAGCAAGGTCATTCCGCCTATCCGCATCGGGCCAAAAATCCGCTTCCAGCGATGGTGCGGCTGATGGACAGGCTTGCGTCGCATGAATTGGATCAGGGGACGGAACATTTTGATCCATCAACGCTGGCTGTGGTCACAATGGACACGGGCAACCCGGCGAACAACGTGATCCCTGCTTCATGCACATCCTGCGTCAATATCCGGTTCAACGACCAGCACAGCGGGGCAAGCCTGACCCAATGGCTTGAGCAGGAGACAGAGAAAGTCAGGCAGGAATTCGGCGTGGTGATCGAGATGGACATCAAGATTTCCGGCGAAAGTTTCATCACTCCTCCCGGTGAACTATCTACACTCGTGGCGAGCGCCGTGGAGGCAGAGACTGGAGTCACGCCCGAGCTTTCCACCACTGGCGGCACCTCTGACGCACGGTTCGTCAAATCGCATTGCCCTGTGGTCGAATTCGGCCTTGTCGGGCAGTCCATGCATCAGGTGGATGAACATGTGAGGGTCGAGCACATTCATCAGCTCAAGGCGATCTACGGGCGTATCCTGCGCGACTACTTTACATGATGTGGCGCATCGAGGTCACTGACGATATCGCAACATGCCTCAGGCTGCGCCGCGAAGTATTCATTGATGAGCAGGGTGTCTCGGAGGCGGATGAGATCGACGATCTTGACGGACAAAGCCTGCATTTGATTGCGTTTGTGGACGATGCACCAGCCGGCACAGCGCGGATCACGATCCAAGGGGATACGGCCAAGATCGGCCGGGTCTGCGTTCTGCGCCCCTACCGCGGCACTGGGTTGGGCGCTGATCTGATCCGCAAGGCGCTTGAGGTGGCGACGGGCAAAGCAACCACAGCCAAGCTCGGCGCGCAGGTCCATGCCCTCCGGTTCTATGAAAGGCTGGGTTTCGTGGCGACGGGTCCGGTCTTTGACGATGCAGGCATCGACCACCGCGATACGGTCCGTGACCTATGAACCGCACGCTGATCGTGATGGTCAAGGAACCGCATCCGGGGCGCGTGAAGACCCGGCTGGGAAAGGACATCGGGCTTGTTCCGGCGGCATGGTGGTTTCGCCATCAGGTCAGCACCTTGTTGCGGCGGATCGAAGACCCGCGATGGCAGGTGGTTCTTGCCGTTTCTCCGGACGTGGAAGGAGTGCAAAGCCGGGTATGGCCTGCCCATCTGCCGCGTTGGGGGCAGGGCGGCGGCGATCTGGGTGCGCGGATGGCGCGGATGCTGTGCAGTGTCGAGGGCGGTTCAGCCTGTGTAATCGGCGCCGATATTCCCGGCATTCAACGGAGCCATATTTGGGAGGCTTTCAAAGTGCTCGGCCAAAACGATGCTGTCTTTGGGCCGGCCCCGGACGGCGGCTATTGGCTGGTGGGGCTGAAGCATCCGCGCCGCCAGCCGCACGGCATTTTCAAAGGCGTTCGCTGGTCTACGAAACAGGCACTTGCCGACAGTATGGCCACATTGCCCGACTATCGTATCGCCAGGGTCGCCACTTTGCGGGACGTGGACAACGGTGACGATTTGCTCATGACGCGCACGGGGTCGCGTGCTAACTCCATTACATGAGCAAAATACCTACACGCGCCGAAATCCTCGAATGGATCGAGCAGAACCCCACGCTGACCGCCAAGCGCGATATCGCCAAGGCTTTTGGCATCAAGGGGGCTGCGCGTATTGATCTCAAGCGCGTGCTGAAAGAGCTGGAAGAAGAAGGCCATCTGGAAAAGCGCAAGCGCAGCTACCAGGATCCGGATCGCCTGCCGCCGGTATCGGTCTTGCTGGTGACCGGGCCGGATTCGCAGGGCGACCTCTTTGCCAAACCGATGGAATGGCACGGCGAAGGTAAGGAACCCTCTGTGCTGGTTATCCCACGCGCCTCTGATCCGGCGCTGGGCGAAGGTGACCGCATCCTTGCGCGGCTGACGGTGGTCAAGAATGAAGACCATCACTACGAAGCCCGGCTGATACGGCGGATCGGAACCAACCCCAAGAAGCTGCTAGGCATCTTTCGCAAGAAGTCGGAAGGCGGGCGTATCGTCCCCATTGATAAGGGGCTCGACCGCGAATGGATCGTAGCCGAAGGGGCGACACACGGTGCCAAGGATGGCGAACTGGTCGAGGGCGAGCAGGCGGGGCCAAAGGGCCGTATGGGCTTGCCCAAGGCGCGGATCATCGAACGGCTGGGCGACCCTTCAGCACCCAAGGCGGTATCGCTGATCGCCATTCATCAACACGGCATACCGGACGAATTCCCCGATGACGTGATTGCCGAGGCTGACCGTGCCAAGCCTGTGGGACTAAAAGGCCGCGAAGACCTGCGCGACCTGCCGCTGATCACCATTGACCCGTCCGATGCGCGGGATCACGACGACGCCTGCTATGCCCATGCGGACGAAGATCCCAAGAACGAAGGCGGCCATGTGGTCTGGGTCGCGATTGCGGATGTGGCGGCCTATGTGACACCCGGTTCTGCGTTGGACCGTGAAGCACGCAAGCGGGGAAATTCGACGTACTTCCCGGATCGCGTCGTACCGATGCTTCCTGATCGGCTGTCCGGTGATCTTTGTTCACTGCACGAGGGGGTGCCGCGTGCCTGTATCGCGGTCCGCATGGTTCTAGATGCCAAGGGCAACAAGTTGTCGCACAAGTTCGTTCGTGGCCTGATGCGTTCCCCTGCCTCGCTCAATTACGAAGAGGTCCAGAACGCCATTGATGGCAATCCGAATGACCGCTGCGGCCCCTTGTTAGAGCCTGTTTTGAAGCCGCTCTACGCCGCCTATCATGCGCTGGTCAAAGCCCGAAATGCCCGGCAACCGCTGGATCTGGACCTGCCGGAACGGCGTGTGGTGCTGGATGAGGATGGAACGGTCAAATCCATCAACTTCAAGGACCGACTGGATGCACACCGCCTGATCGAAGAATTCATGGTGCTGGCGAATGTCGCCGCCGCAGAGACGCTTCTGTCGAAGAAAGTCCCTCTGCTGTTCCGCATCCACGAAGAGCCGACGCAGGAAAAACTCAAGAGCCTTCGCGAAACAGCGGAGGCCGCTGGTTTCACGCTGGCAAAGGGGCAGGTGCTGCAGACCGCGCATCTTAACAAGCTTTTGCATGACGCCGCTGGATCGGATGACGCAGAACTTATCAATCTCACGACCCTGCGCTCAATGACCCAGGCCTACTATGGCCCGCAACACACTGGCCACTTTGGTCTGGCCCTGCGGTCTTATGCGCATTTCACTTCTCCTATTCGGCGCTATTCCGACCTGATCGTGCACCGCGCGTTGATCACTGCGCACGGCTGGGGCAAGGACGGTTTGCGGCCCGAAGACTACGATGCGCTCGAACAGACAGGCGCACATATTTCAGACACCGAACGTCGCTCCATGATGGCTGAGCGGGACACGACTGATCGGTACCTGGCATCCTATCTTTCGGAACGGGTTGGCAATGAATTTCAGGGCCGTGTCAGTGGCATCGCCCGGTTCGGCGTTTTTGTGAAACTTGATGAAACCGGCGCGGACGGGCTTCTGCCTATGCGGTCAATCGGGAACGAGTATTTTCATTACGACGGTGAGACTCAATCACTGATGGGAGCCGATACCGGCATGGTGATCAGTCTAGGTCAGCGTGTAACGGTGCGGCTGGCAGAGGCGGTGCCGGTTACCGGTGGTATCGCGCTGGAATTGCTGGAACTTGAAGGGGCGAAGGTGCCGCAAGGGCGACAGTCGCCCGCAGGGCGTTCGCCCCGCCGGAAATCGGCAAAGGGCAAGCGCAAGAAGGACAAGATCAAGCGCAAGGTTTCACGGACGCGCCGCTGACAGGTGGCGCCATCGCATCGCTTGCGCGGTTGATGTAGCGACAAAGAACATTGTCTTTGGCCATGCGGATGAATGCACGAGCGGCTCAACGTCCGGCAGGCAGTAAGAATCAGTGCCGGAGCCTTCACGCTAAGCTCGGATATCGGACTTGCCCGGGATTACTTTGCCATTCGCTTGAAGGATGCGAGCAAACCGACCATGGCATCTTGATGATTGGTGGCTGCAAGAGTTCCAGCGGCCGGTGCTGTCATATCCTGTCAGCATCGCATAGCCTTCCGCCATGACCAGAACACACCGTCTTTTTCAGATGATGACCACCCTGCGCCGGTTACCTGCGCCGGTCAGGGCAGTTCAACTGGCCGATGAGATGGGTACGTCATTGCGTACCGTTTACCGAGATATCGATGCACTCCGAGGGCTCGGAGCGGTGATCGACGGTGAGGCAGGTTTTGGTTATACCTTAATCGAAGATGCCGCTCTGCCGCCGCTCGGTTTCGAAAATGATGAGCTGGAAGCGCTGGTTCTGGGCCTGCGGAACGTTGCGGTGATCGGGGATCCGGCGCTGGCAAAGGCTGCGGACTCTGCGCTGGCCAAATTGACCGCCCGCGTCCCTCCCCGGCAGGCGCATCGGTTACAGCACGCCATTCTGGACGCCCGGCGTTTCTTTCGACCCGACCCACCGCGCATCAACGTGGCTGCGCTGCGCGCCGCGACATGGGAGGAGGAAACAGTGCGATTTACCTATGTTGATGCCAAGGGTGCCGAGACAACGCGCGAGGTTGATCCACTGGGGATTGTCTACATGCAGGATACCAATATGCTGATGGCGTGGTGTCATCTGCGCGGTGATTTTCGCGCCTTCCGTCTGGATCGCATGGATGATCTGGAACGCACCGGTCGGAGCTTTCGACCCCGACGCGTCCCGATGTTGCGCGATTATACCGCCAGATTGCGCGCAGAAGCTCTGGAACGGGCGGAACGTCGCACGGCGGAGGACTGAGGGGTTTTTCCAAAACCGTTACCAGAGTAGGCTGTGACCGAGCAGTAATCGAGAACGGAATTGGTCATGGAATGGCGATCTTTTATCGCGGCTTGGCTTGTGCTGGCCTGCACAACCGGGCCTGGCTGGGCCACCGGGCCTGAGACATCAATCAGGCCTTCACAAAGAAACATGCAGATCACCTTGATTGCTGCCGAAGCCGAGGTCCAGGCGGACAAGGGATTGACCGATTGGGTTCAGGGGTTCCGTGCGCGAGCGTTGGCCAAAGGGATTGAGGCGCGCATTTTCGACCAGACGATGTCCCAGGTCACCTATGACAGCGAGATCATCAAACGCGACCGCAATCAGGCGGAGTTCACCAAGACGATCTGGGACTATCTGGATACGGCGGTCTCTGACCTGAGAATTGCAAACGGGCGCACGGCATTGGCGCAGTGGGACAGCACGCTGTCACGCATTGAAGCGCGTTACGGTGTGGAAAAAGAAGTCATTGTCGCGATCTGGGGTCTTGAAAGCGCTTATGGTACCTTTCGTGGCAGCATCGATATCATCAATGCACTGACCACGCTGGCCTATGATGCGCGGCGGGCAGATTTCTTTGAGAACGAGTTGGTGCAGGCACTGCGCATTCTGCAAAGCGGTGACACCACGCCGTCACAGCTGACCGGCAGCTGGGCCGGGGCGATGGGGCACACGCAGTTTATGCCGTCCTCTTTTCAGACCTACGCGGTCGATTTCAATGGTGATGGTAAACGCAACATCTGGGAGGATGATCCGACCGACGCGCTGGCATCAACAGGGGCGTACCTGAGCCATTTCAACTGGACGAAAGGGCAGCCTTGGGGTGTCGAAGTCCGTTTGCCCGACGGCTTTGATTACACGCGCGCAGATCGCGAAGACCTGAGGTTGCCCAGCACATGGGCGGCCATCGGCGTGAAGCCGGTAAGCGGGGCATTCGACGACGCTCACGGCGTTGCTTCGATCCTGCTGCCCGGCGGTGCTGAAGGGGCGGCCTTTATGATTTTCTCAAATTTCGCGGTGCTTGAGAAATACAATTCAGCGGATGCTTACGTTATTGGCGTTGGTCATCTAAGCGACCGGATCAGCGGAGGGCCCGCCATTGAACACAGCTGGCCCCGCCGCCTGCGCGCGCTGACCAAGGATGAGCGGATCGAGTTGCAGAAACGCCTGACTGCTGCCGGATTCGACACTGTAAAGATCGACGCCAAAATGGGACCACTGACGATCAACGCTGTGCGTCGCTTTCAGCTCGCCAACGGGCTTCTGCCCGACGGCTATCCATCACTGGCGGTCCTTGAAAGGTTGCGGGCGCTGTAGGGCGGGGTTGATCCCGCCTTTTTCAGACCGTCTTGGCAATAGTCGGTTAAGCCCGGTCTATGACGCAGCCTTGAGCATATCTTTGTCTTTGAGGTCCTTGTAGGTTGCATCAAGCGCCAGCTTGGCCCTTTTGCCAAAGACCTCGATCTCTTCTGGTGTGATCACCAACGGCGGAGAGATGATCATGCGGTCGCCCACGTGACGCATCACCAGATTGTTGGCAAAGCAATGCTCGCGGCACATATAGCCGACGGTGCCTTTTTCTCCGGCGAACATCGCGCGGCTTTCCTTGTGCGGCGTCAACGGGAGCGAAGCCATCATGCCTGAAACGTTCACACCGCCCACGAGAGGGTGGTCGCCCAATTCCTCAAGTGCTGCGTGAAGGGCTGGCATCGCCACGTTGCGTACGTGGCTCAAGAGGTCTTCTTCTTGCATGATCCGCAGGTTCTCCAGCGCGACCGATGCACAAACCGGGTGGCCTGAATACGTGTAGCCATGGTTGAATTCGCAGGCGTTGATCACCTCGGCGATCTCATCAGACACAATGGAACCGCCGATGGGCGCATAGCCAGAGGACAGTCCTTTGGCGATGGTCATGATGTCGGGCGTGATGTCCATGGTCTGGGAACCGAACCAATTGCCGGTCCGGCCAAAGCCGCAGATCACCTCATCTGCGATCAGCAGAACATCGTATTTTTTGCAGGTCCGTTGGATTTCGGGCCAATAGGTGCTGGGCGGAATGATAACGCCACCGGCACCCTGAACAGGCTCACCAATAAAGGCCGCGACTTTCTCGGCGCCCAGTTCAAGGATCTTTTCCTCAAGCTCTTTTGCGCGGGCCAGGCCGAATTCCTCTGGCGTGTGGTCACCACCTTCTGCCCACCAATCAGGCTGACCGATATGGTGGATGCCGGGGATCGGCATGCCGCCCTGCGCGTGCATATAGGTCATACCACCAAGAGAGCCGGAGCCGATGGAAGAGCCGTGATAGGCATTCTTGCGGCTGATGACGTGTGACTTCTCTGGCTGACCCTTTTCAGCCCAATACGTCCGAATCATCCGCAGGTTGGTGTCATTCGCTTCGGACCCGGACCCGGCAAAGAAAACGTGGTTTAGGTGACCCGGTGCAAGGTCGGCCAATTCTTTTGCCAAGGCGATGACAGGTACGTGGGTCGTCTGAAAGAAGGTGTTGTAGTAAGGCAGTTCATTCATCTGCCGCGCCGCAACTTGACCCATCTCCGGGCGGCCATAGCCAAGGTTTACGCACCACAGGCCTGCCATTGCATCCAGAATTTCATTCCCATCACTATCGGTCAGATAGACGCCTTTGGCGCGGGTGATGACCCGCGCGCCCTTGGCATTGATCTCGTCCCCGGTGGTGAAGGGGTGCATGTGATGCGCGGCATCCAGCGCCTGCAGTTCAGCGGTGGGGAGATGATTAGTGATGCTGGACATATTCTGGGACCTTTGCGAGGGGAGGAGACGCTTGGCGTCAGAATATGATCAAATTGTGCAAAGTCAATCGAATCAAACCGCGGCTTATCCCTCCGACAAGGCCGCCTCAATTTGGCGCATACCCTGCTCGACATCTTCGGCCATTGCCACGGCTGCGGCATCTGCGTCCCTTTCGGTGAAGGCGACCAGAAGATCCTTGTGTTTATCTGGCAGATTGCTGGTGCCAAACCGACCGCAGACAACGCGCAGAGAGGGGCCAAATCGTAACCAGAGCCGATCTACCGTCGCCGTCATGATCGGTGCTTGGGCACATTCATAGATCGTTGCGTGAAAGCGGTAGTTATGTGTCAGATAACCGCCGATGTCGCCCTTTGCTATCGCCATGTTCAGATCGTCGTCACAGCTGGTGATGGCCTCAAGATCTTCTTCGGATATGCGTTTGACTGCGCGCCTCGCCAGCTCTGGCTCTATGGTTTTTCGCATAAAACCAAGCTCTTCTATACAATCAGGTGTCAGGACAGGAACGCTGACGCGACGGTTTCCCTGATGTGTCAGCGCCCCTTCTGCGATCAACCGGCGCAGCGCCTCGCGCACCGGCGTCATCCCCGCGCCCAGCTGCGTGGTTAGACCCTGAATTGTCACAGCCTGGCCGGGCGCCAGATCCCCGAACAAAATCATGACCCGCAGCTGTTCATAGACAAGTTGGTGAGCGGGCATTTTCCCGGCATCCGTGCGCAGAAACGGGTTGGAAGGTGTCGTCACATCAAGGTTCATCAGGTGTCGCCTGTTTTTGCGGCTCTGGATGCACCTTGCACCCTTGCGCCCTGCGTGAAAGCATAAATTATCTTGCCGCGAGAGGCAAAACTTGATCAAATTACCGGAATGCCGGGACCAACCCGGCAATGTTATGGGAGTAACACATGATTAATCGTATTCTGGGCGGCGTTGCTGCTGCCGCTTTGATGGCTGGTGCCGCAGCGGCTGAAGAAGTCCGCGTGTACAACTGGTCGGACTATATCGATGAGAGCCTGTTGGAAAAGTTCGAAACCGAAACCGGGATTGAGCTGATCTACGACGTGTTCGACAGCAACGAAGTGCTGGAGACCAAACTGCTCGCCGGTGGCTCTGGCTATGACGTGGTGGTACCATCGGGTACATTCCTGCAGCGCCAGATTACGGCAGGGGCGTTCCAGAAGCTGGATCCAGCAAAGCTGCCCAACAAAGAAAACATGTGGGACGTCATCAATGACCGTCTGGCCAAGTATGACCCCACAGGCGAGTACGCGATCAACTACATGTGGGGCACAACCGGCCTTGGTGTGAACATCAACAAGGTCAAGGAAGTGTTGGGCGACGATGCGCCTGTCGGTTCCCTCGCCCTCGTGCTTGATCCGGCAAATATGGAAAAGCTGTCTGAGTGCGGTGTGCATTTCCTTGACGCGCCCGCAGAGATCATTCCGGCAACACTGGCCTATATCGGTGAAGACCCTGACAGCCAGGATCCCGATGTGATCGCAAAGACGGAGCCTGTGCTGACCGCAGTGGCACCCTACGTGCAGAAATTCCACAGTTCTGAATACATCAATGCGCTGGCGAACGGTGATATCTGCGTTGCAATCGGTTGGTCCGGGGATATCCTGCAAGCGCGTGACCGCGCCGCAGAGGCCGACAACGGGGTTGAGATCGAATACTATGCGCCACAAGAAGGTGCGCTGATGTGGTTCGATAACATGGCGATCCCGGTGGATGCACCAAACCCGGACGCGGCGCATAAGTTCCTGAACTTCATCATGGACGCGCAGAACATGGCGGCGGCATCCAACTACGTCTACTACGCCAACGGTAACAAGGCGTCTCAGGAATTTCTTGAGGAAGACGTGATCGGCGACACAGCGATCTACCCGGATGAGGCAACGCTTGAAAACCTCTATACCACGTCGCCCTACGGCCCTAAGGTGCAGCGGACCGTGACCCGTATGTGGACCAAGATCAAGTCCGGTACCTAAGATGTTTCGGAAGGGCGCGGCTTTCAAAGGTCGCGCCCTTTTCCGTTGACCCCTTGCCAATCAAAGGGATGCCTCTTCGTGAGCCAATCTGTTTTCGCCCCGTGGGACGACCCCAACGAAAAACCCCTCATTCGATTTCAAAACGTCACCAAGCGGTTTGGTGAGTTTGTTGCGATAGATGATCTGACGCTGGACATCTACGCGCAGGAATTCTTTGCGCTGCTGGGGCCATCTGGCTGTGGCAAGACCACGATGATGCGCATGCTTGCAGGTTTTGAATCCGTGACAGAGGGCAAGATCGAACTCGCAGGTCAGGACATTGGCCCGGTACCGCCGAATGAACGTGCGGTGAACATGATGTTCCAGTCCTATGCCTTGTTTCCGCACCTGAGTGTTTGGGAGAACATTGCCTTTGGTCTCAAGCGTGACCGCAAGAGCAAGGCTGAGATCGAAGCACGGGTCGACGAGATGCTCAAGCTGGTCCGGCTTGAGAAATTCGCGCGCCGCAAGCCGCACCAGATTTCCGGTGGTCAGCGTCAGCGCGTTGCCCTTGCGCGTTCATTGGCGAAGGCGCCAAAGTTGCTTTTGCTGGACGAACCACTTGGCGCTTTGGACAAGAAATTGCGTCAGGACACGCAATTTGAGCTGATGGACATTCAGGAAACGACAGGAACCACCTTCGTGATCGTGACCCACGACCAGGAAGAAGCGATGACCGTCGCCAGTCGCGTCGCGGTTATGGACGAGGGCCGTATCATTCAGGTCGCGACACCTGCGGCGATCTATGAGTACCCGAACTCGGTCTACGTGGCGGACTTCATCGGTGATGTGAACATCATCGAAGCGGAGGCCCGCCCGTCCGGAGAGGATGAATATTCGCTGAATTGGATCGAGGGCCAAGCGCCAATCAAGGCCACGTCACAGAAGACATTTAGCGATGGTCAAAAAGTGCACTTGGCCATTCGTCCCGAGAAAATCCGCATCTCTACCGAAAAACCGGACGATGCGGATAATGCGATGCAGGGCAAGGTGCTGGACATTGCCTATCTTGGCAACCTATCCACCTACCATGTTGAACTCCCGACGGGTCAGATCATCAAGGCACAAACCGCCAACACCCGCAGGATTGCGCGGCGGGACATCACCTGGGAAGATCCGGTGTGGATCTCATGGAGCGCCACCGCAGGCGTGCTGCTGGAGCATTGATGATGCGCCGCGCCGCCCTTATCGCTGTCCCTTACCTGTGGCTGCTGGTGCTGTTTCTGGCACCATTTCTGATCGTTCTGAAAATCTCGCTCTCGGATGCCGCGCTTGCGATCCCGCCCTATACGCCGACGTTGAAGGATGGCATCGGCGCGTTGATCAGCGAACTGGATTTTGAGAATTTCGTTTTCCTGACCGAAGATGATCTCTACTGGAAAGCCTACCTCAGTTCACTGCGGATCGCTTTGATCTCGACCTTCCTGACGTTGCTTGTGGGGTACCCGATTGCCTACGGTATGGCCAAGGCACCAGAGGAATGGCGCCCGACGCTGATGATGCTGGTGATCCTGCCGTTCTGGACGTCTTTCCTGATCCGCGTCTATTCATGGATGGGGATCCTCAGCAATGAAGGGCTGCTGAACCAGCTGTTGACCTGGCTTGGCCTGATCAATGAACCGCTGACGATCCTGAACACGAATACCGCTGTCTATATCGGGATCGTCTACACCTATCTGCCTTTCATGATCCTGCCGATCTATGCCGCGCTCGACCGGATGGATTCATCTCTGAACGAGGCAGCAGAAGATCTGGGATGCTCCAAAATGCAGGCGTTCTGGCTTGTCACCATCCCATTGTCCAAGAACGGTATCATTGCAGGCTCTTTCCTTGTCTTCATTCCAGCGCTGGGCGAGTTCGTGATCCCGTCCCTGTTGGGTGGATCCGGCACGCTGATGATCGGCAAAGTGCTTTGGGAGGAGTTCTTTAACAATCGTGACTGGCCTGTTGCGTCGGCTGTTGCGGTGATCTTGCTGTTGATCCTTGTAATTCCCATCGTGCTGTTTCAGCGCAATCAGCAAAAACAGCAGGAGGCCGAGCAATGAGACGGCTAAGCTGGTTCAATGTCACATCCCTGACACTCGGGTTCGCGTTTCTCTATCTCCCGATGATCGTTCTGATCGTGTACAGTTTCAACGCGTCCAAGCTGGTCACGGTCTGGGCCGGGTTTTCCACCAAATGGTACGGAGAGCTGTTTCGGAACGAGGCGTTTCTGGATGCTGCCTGGGTCACGATCAAGGTCGCGGTAATTTCATCGACCTTCGCGACGGTGCTGGGCACAATGGCGGCCTACGTGCTGGTACGGGGCGGGCGGTTTTTGGGGCGGACTCTGTTTTCCGGCATGATCTACGCCCCGCTGGTGATGCCAGAAGTGATAACTGGCCTATCGCTGTTGCTGCTTTTCATCGGGATCGGTCTGGATCGGGGGGTGCTGACCATTGTGCTGGCACACACAACATTTTCAATGTGCTATGTTTCGGTTGTCGTATCCTCGCGGCTTGTTACCTTTGACCGTTCGCTTGAGGAAGCGGCCCTTGATCTGGGTGCGTCCCCTTGGGAATCCTTTCGGCTGGTGACACTGCCGATCATCGCACCGGCTGTCATTTCTGGCTGGCTGCTGGCATTCACCCTAAGCCTTGATGATCTGGTGATCGCGTCCTTCACTGCTGGTCCCTCTGCCACGACCCTGCCGATCAAGATCTTCTCAGCTGTCCGTTTGGGGGTCTCACCCGAGATCAACGCGCTGTCCACCATCATGATACTGATTGTGACCGTGGGTGTTATCAGCGCGTCTTTGGTCAGCAAGCAGAGCGCGGTCCGCGCACAAAAGGACGCGCGTGCGGCCGAGCGCACGGCCTGATGCGCCGGATATATTCGGACTTTGCCTATTCTGATGCACCACGCGCCGGGTGCTGGTGGGATCAGACCACCGATTTGCCGCAACGCGATTCGCTGAATGGCGCACATACCTGCGATGTTGCGATCATCGGAGGTGGGTTTACTGGTATTTCTGCTGCCCTGCATCTGGCTGAGGCGGGTGTTTCCGTCGCGGTGCTGGAAAGCCGATTTGTCGGCTGGGGTGCGTCCGGCCGGAATGGTGGGTTCTGTTGTCTGGGTGGCGGGATGCTGGACAATGCAGCGCTGGAGAAAGCCTTTGGCCGAGCTGGCCGAAATGATTGGCGAAAGGCCGAAATGGACGCGATCCATTTGGTCGAATCTCTGCTGCAGCGGTTTGATATCGACGTAGACCGCCACTCTGACGGGGAGACGCAGTTTGCCCACAGACCGCGCGATTTCGAAGAGATGAAACAACAGCTGGCCTATTACAGCGACAGCTATGGTCTGGAGGCGCGGCTCACCGATCCGGGAGAGCTTGAGGCCAGCGGTATGAATGCCGGATTCTTTGGAGCCTTGACGACGCCGATCGGGTTTGCCCTGAACCCGCGGAAATACATCAATGGATTGGCAAGGGCTGCTGAAGGTGCCGGTGCCCGGATATTTCATGACACGCCGGTGACGGGGATAACGCGCTCGCATGACGGGTTCCGAGTGCAGGCGGGCAGTGGTCAGGTGCAGGCAGACAGAGTGATATTTGCGACCAACGGCTATTCCTCCGAAGATCTGCCAAATTGGCTGGCCGGTCGGTACATGCCTACACAATCCAGCATCATCGTCAGCCGTCCCATGACCCAATCGGAACTGGGTGCACAGGGTTGGACCTCTGGGCAGGCGTCCTATGACACCCGTCACCTTTTGCACTACTTCCGGCTGATGCCGGACAATCGCATGCTGTTCGGCGTGCGCGGCGGTTTGATGGCCAATCCAGCGTCAGAAGCACGCGCGATCAGCCGCGCGCGCGCCGACTTCGATGCGATGTTTCCGGCTTGGAGGCATATTGAAACCACGAATGCATGGTCCGGAATGGTCTGTATCGGCCGTGATCGGATGCCCTATGTTGGGCCAGTGCCGGGAGAACCCGGATTCTACACCAGCCTTTGCTATCATGGGAACGGTGTGGCCATGGCCAGCTATTGCGGTGTATTGCTGGCCGATTTGGTGCGCGACAAAGAGCCAGAACGCGTCTACCCCAAAGCGATCCAACGTCCGCTGTCAAAATTTGAACTTGGTCGGCTGCGCCGCGCAATCATGCCGATTGCCTATGCAGGATTTGCGCTGCAAGACAGATGACCTGATCAGACTGGTTCGCGAAGCCCGGTGACGCCAGCCGCAAGAATTGCAGATCCACCCTCAAGGATCAGAATCGCTTCACCGTCTTGAAGGCGTGTTTTGGTGATCCGTCCGTAGGTTTCAGCAGGTTCCGATAGAATGACTTCTCCGTTTGCGCGGCTTTCGATGTCAAAGCTGTAGATACCGTTTTCGAACGGGCCGCCATCCTTTGCCACACCTGCCCATTCAAAGGGCTCTGCCGAGACGGGAAGTGCGACACGCTGGACCTCTTGCCCGGTTTCGTCACGGACAATCAGAAAGACCTCATCAGAAATGGCAGCAGGGTTCGGTGTGATGCGCAGGGGTGTTCCATCAAAGTAGGTGGGTGCTGTTGTCAGGGCTTCCATCCCGATCCAGCTTGCCGTTTGCGCCATATTTCCAGAGCCTAGCTGCGCAGCGAGCGAGGCCAACAGATCGTTCGACATGACCTGCTGTTCCACCATTGAGAACTGCGCAAGCTGCGCAGCGTATTCGGAAGAATCGATCGGTTCCAATGGATCGTGATATCGCGCTTGGGCAGTGAGCATTTTTAAGAATGTCTCAAAATCCGATGAGAGTACGGCGTTGGCCTGTGGCGCGGTTGCTGCCGATGGGGCTGACGGCGCCATGGTGGGGGAGTTGATGTCCATGCTTTGTCCTGTTCAAAGGCGGATGTCGAGCCCAGCTGTGACGCCGGGTGCTAATCTGATCTGAGAGGCTTGTGGGTCGGCGTGTTCCGCTCCATTCAAACGTTTGGACGGAGAAGTGTCTGTTTGCTCAGCCCTGCTTTCCGTTTCTGCATCCCCGCCCCCTGAGAAAGAGAAGGAAATATCGCTGTAGCCAATGGCCTGAAATGCCGCTTCAAGACTATTGATGTGGCGCCGCATCAGATCAATTGTTTCGCTCCGTTCAGCCAGCACAATGACCACAATCCCAGCTTCTGACGATGAAAGAGCCAATCGTACCCGTCCCTGTTCCTCCGGGCTGAGCGTGATTTCCACCGGCCGTGCTGGCATATGGTAAAGCGCCTCTGCGATCTGCCTCGAAATCATCTGAGGCAAATCCATACGAGAGGGTATGGTGTTATTGACTGGCAGTGAGGTTGTTGTTTGAGAATCGGTTCGAACAGATGCGTGTGGATCGATCTGATCGCCTGAACGAGTGGTAAAGAACACATTTCTGCGATGCTCCGGCAGGACGTGCATCGAGAAACCTGAAGGAGCGTTGGGCGTTGCTTGTCCGGGATTGTTAGGCTTTAGCGGGAGCGTTGCGGTTGTAGAGACAGGATCAACACTGCGTCTGATTTCAGCACGACGTTTGGATCGCTGCCCGGGAAGAGTGGGAATGAGAATTTCATCGTTGCCAGGGGCTTGGGGGCTATTTAGCATGACGTCTGGATTAAAGCCAGATTGTGGAGTGCTGATGTGTCTTTGAAGAATGACATGCTTCGGATCAGCCGGTGCATCCTAAGCTACTAATGATATCTGATTGCCGTGCGATTGAGTTTTGGCTGCAAATGAAGATGTTGTTTTCTGCAACTGCGAACTCCCCACCTCAGAGGTGCGCGTCTGGGTGGTCTCAACGCCATCAGTTTTTCCCGGCCTACCAAAGGAAGATTTCGCTATCTTATCGTTGGAAAGAGCCTTTGAGTTGTGGACGGTTTGATCCAAATGCAAAGCTTGAACGGAAGTCTGCGCGGACGTTGTTGCGCCTGACGCCTTCTTCAATGGTGCGACGCCTGCCATGTCCGTCTGCATATCTGTAGATTTTGGCGCTTTCTGTTAAAGATCCACCGCACGGGTCGCTGGCTGGATCGGGACGCGCCCTGCTTCAGTGAAACGTACCTGATCATCAGAGCGACCGACCGCAATTTCATCGTTTCCATTGGCAATATTTTTGGAGCTGGTAGCATTCGGGCCAGAACGTGCTGTATCAACGTCTTCTGAATTTTCCAGAGACAACTTGCTACCCGTCGCATGCCTGACGTCTATCTGGTCTGCTTCTAGGCTACCCTCAACGGCGTCCGGGGCGGTGATTGAAACAGGCGCGTCAGATTTGACGGCAGTCAAATCAGGCGACAGGGTCGTCGCTCCCTCGCCCTGTGAATGCTCTTCGGCAAAAAGCGCTGCAAAACTTTGGGCGTTTTCCAAAACTTTCGGAGATACTGCACCTTCCGGTGTTGTATTCTGTTGCGGCGCAATAGGCTGGGCCGCCACTTCGGGAGCCAGCGGTAGCAAGCTGCCCGACATGATTTGATGCACGAAAACCTCCGGGATTTCTTCTCCGTTGGGCTTCTTTATCTGCGAAGGTCGTTACCGGTTGTTTACCAGGCGTGGCGCATGTTGCGGAAAATAGACCGCAATTTAAGGACCCAGCCCGTGGATACCGTACGACCTGCACTACCGGCTCATACCAGCAATTCTCTTGATCAGTCCCTTCGCCAAGCGGCTCAGAAACTTGAGGCAAGTTTTCTTGCGGAAATGCTGAAAGGAGCTGGACTTGGCTCGTCGCGCGAGGGGTTTGGTGGTGGCCCGGGAGAAGACCAGTTTTCTTCGTTCCTGGTAGAGGAACACGCAATGGCAATGGTCCGGGCAGGGGGTATCGGGTTGAGCGAATCGATTTTTGAAGCACTGAAGGAGCGAGACAATGACGGCTAAGACTGGGAACGGACCGGTGATTGAACTGAGTGATCTGCTGGATACAGAGCGCGAAGCGCTTTTGAAGGGAGATCTTGAAAAGCTCAATGAGCTCCTTGTTTCCAAGGAAGCGTTGATTGAGGCGATGAACAGCACACCGCAATCCGACCTTTCAGCAATGCAAATGCTGGACAGCAAAGTACGTCGGAATCAGCTGCTGATGGACGGGGCGCTAGAAGGTATTCGCGCGGTCGCATCCCGGCTTGCAAAACTGCGAGAGGTGAAAGGCGCCCTTGAGACCTATGGGGCAGACGGCAAGAAACACGACATCGTTGCATTGCCTGATAGCTCTGTCGAACGGCGGGCATGAGTCTTTAATTAAAAATCTTAAGAATCCACGTACAGGTGTTCAGCATTCGTTAACCCGGCAGAGGCATCAGTGGTGCCGCATCCGAGGTCGGGTGGCGCATCGTCTTACATCAAAAGCGCATGCATTGGTCAGAACGACATGTCGTCCAGCCCCGTGGGGGGTGGGACATAACGGACGCAAAGCGTCAATGACTGAAGGAACATGCTTATGTCGAGCATTCTTACCAACAACAGCGCAATGGTTGCGCTGCAGACTCTGAAATCCATCAATGCCAGCCTGGCCGGGACGCAAAACGCAATTTCGACCGGTAAATCGGTCGCCAGTGCCAAGGATAATTCCACGGTCTGAATGACCTTCGCGTTCGAGCTATAGGCGCGCTGTGTCTGGATCATCGACGTCAGCTCACCCGCTACATCGGTGTTGGATTCCTCCAATGCGAAAGACAGGATATCTCCGGTCGGACCGTCACTGGCATCCCAAAGGAAAAACGACCCGCTATCGAGCGACGGCTGATAGGTCTGCTGATCAAGCGCGACCATGCCGTTTGGGTATGGCAGATCGACCAGCGGCACCTGGTAAATCACCCGTGTGATTCCCGTGTCGAAATAGGCAAAGACAAACCCATTTGGGTCCACTTCGACGCTGGTCATGTTCCCGACAGGTGAACCGTCTTTTGAAATCGAGATCGGTGCGAAATTGTCAGAAAGTTGGGTAATCCCGTCGCTCTCACCAAGTTGACCGATATCGATCTCCATTGGGCCGCCAGCCACATCCACGATGATCGTGCCGGTCAATGGATCATAGGCACCACCTGTCGGACCGACAGATGTTACGGACAAAAGCGTCCCGCCCGCAGTACGGTCATCCGCAAATTCCAGGGTGTATTCCCCGATCGTCACCGTAGGGTCGACCGAGTCGCGCAGGGTCATAGTCCAAGTATTGGAGGACCCCGTTGCAGGCACATCGGGCGAGAAAGTGATGTTAATATTCTCAGACGTGCCCAGGTTATCGTAATACTCCACCGACAACTCCGAGATATCACCGTCCGAACCCGCATCTGTTTCGGTTGCGGGCAGGTTCACGCCAAGCGTCATGCGCGTTGTCGGTTCTCCTGAGAATTGATTGACATTGATCTGGACAGGCTCAAGCCCATCGGATGTGTCGCGCGGAAAGCTGGGTATGGTGCCATCTGGCAACGCAGGCCACCCCAGTAGCACCAGACCGGAGTTGGACCTCAAATACCCTTCGGAATCGGTCCGGAAAGATCCTGTGGTGGTCAGGAACATGCTTGCCTCGCCATTGGCAACCTCAACGTCCGTGGCTTGCGTCACAGGTAGAAACCCGCGTCCACGTACAGCAAGATCCGTGGCATTGTTGGTTGAGACAAGGTAGCCTCGCTCATCAATCAGGCGCTCTGTCAAGGCGCGCACGCCGCCTGCCGAATATGTCCCCCCCCCGGGAGGCGATCACGATGGAATGGAAATCCGTTTCGACCCGCTTGTACCCGAAGGTCGACGAATTTGCGATGTTGTCCGAAATCGAAGCCAATCGGGTTGCATTCGCCTGAAGGCCCGCCACCCCGGCATTGAGCGAAGAAGAAATGGTCATAAGTCAGAAACGCCTTTCTGCTGTGTCAGTGTTGTTCACCGGACACATAGACGACGCCGGCTTAATTCCGGGCTAACAGATAAAATGCCGGGTATTTGCCGTGGCCGTAACCAGCCTATTTGCGGTCAGTTTTCCGCAACAACACCACTTCGATGCGATTGTTACGTCGCGCCATCGTGTCCTGCAGAACCGGAGTGCGATCAGCATGTCCGGTGACTCTTTTGATACGGGCGGGTGCGATGCCGGAATCTTCGAGCAGCTCACGCATTTTTGCCGCGCGATTGGCTGATTGATCCCAGACCGGACTGTTGGCCAATACAATGGGTGTCGCGCGGACATGCCCGCCAATCGCTATGCCGTTCGTAACGGCCTTGGCCGTTGAAGAGATAAGTGCCGACAAATCCCGCAAAAGCTGCGTTGGCGTGTCAGTGCCATCCTCGAACAGAGGAATTCCCTCAAGTTCAAAAAGTTCGATCACCAAGCCTTCATCAGTGATCCGGGTCACGATATGCCGCAGCGCGTTTTCCATGACCATGGTCTCGCCGCCTTGCCCGACCAGCATTTTCTCGAGCGTCTCAAAGGCTTCCTGGTCTGCGTCGTCGTCCATCTCGGTGCCGGTATTTCCACGCGCACTCACTTCGGGGAAATCCGTGTATCGGTGCCGCCGGTCCCTGTCTGTGGCAGTGTGGTCTCGGAGAATATGCTTTCTCCGCCAAACGCACCATTCCCGCCGCCAGACACCCGATTGATCGGAATCGTCGGCGAAAAATAATCCGCAATACCCTTGCGTTGCTGTTCTGTCGTCGCATTCAGCAGCCACATCAACATGAAAAAAGCCATCATCGCGGTCACGAAATCCGCGTAGGCAACCTTCCAGGCACCGCCATGATGCCCACCGCCGCCAACGACCTTTTTCTTCTTGATGATGACTGGCGCCGCATTTGCTTGCGCACCCATCTCCACCACCTCTATTCACCCAAGGCTGTGCTAGCAAGGTGGCCCCTAACGCGAGCTTAACAGCTTCAATTGTGCGCATTTCACCTCAGCCCTTGCGCATAATTCTGGTTTGACGCTTGATGCAGGTGGAAGGATCCTGTTTGACCCAGATTGCCGAAACAGACAGCCGCTATTCGTGGTTTCGACTTGTCGTCACGATGCTGGTGGCGATTATTGCCAATGCGGGCATGTGGGCGATTATCGTGATCCTGCCTGCCGTCCAGGCTGAATTCGGGACCAGTCGTGCGGATGCGTCTCTTCCGTACACGCTGAACATGATCGGGTTCGCCTTGGGCAATTTTGCACTGGGCCGGGCGCTGGATCGGTTCGGCGTGACTGTCTCGCTCATCCTTGCCGCACTCGGTATTGTTGGCGGTCTGATCCTGGCGATCCTTTCTCAATCCATCGCCATGCTGTCTTTTGCGCAACTTCTCATCGGGTTTGCCTCAGCCGTTGGTTTCGGTCCTCTGATAGCCGACATCTCGCACTGGTTCGTCCGCAGGCGCGGCATCGCCGTCGCGCTGGTGGCCAGTGGCAATTACCTTTCTGGAGCGATCTGGCCGATGGTCCTTGCGGGTGTCATGCAGGACAGCGGCTGGCGGGCGGTCTACACCGTGATGGCTGTTGTCACCTTTTTCGGTATTATACCGCTTGCCCTGCTGCTCCGGCGACAGGTTTCCTCAGAGACTCATGCCAGCGCCCACGCGGCCTCCAGCCTCAACGCACAGTCAGCTGGTCTCAGCCCGCGCACACTCGCCATTTTGCTGGGGTTTGCAGGTATCTGTTGTTGCATTGCCATGTCGATGCCACAGGTTCACATCGTGGCACTTTGCGTCGATCTGGGCTTTGGCCCCGCTGTTGGGGCCGAGATGTTGTCGCTGATGCTTTTGGGTGGCGTTGGCTCTCGCATCGTGTCGGGCCTCCTGGCGGATCGGCTGGGTGGCGTTCGCACGTTGCTCATCGGATCCACGCTTCAGGGACTGGCGCTGTTTCTGTATCTGCCGGCGGGCGGTCTCGTCTCGCTCTACGTTGTCAGTCTTGTCTTTGGATTAAGCCAGGGCGGCATTGTCCCCAGCTACGCGCTGATTGTCCGCGAATACATGCCCGCCAAGGAGGCGGGCGCGCGCGTCGGATTTGTGATGATGGCAACGATCATGGGCATGGCGCTGGGCGGCTGGGTCTCTGGTCAGATCTATGACTGGACCGGCAGTTACCAATGGGCGTTTATCAACGGGATCGTCTGGAACGGGGTGAACGTCGCCATCATGCTTTGGCTTTTGCTGCGCAGCAGGCCACGCAAACCCGCTATCCCTGTCCCCGCGCCTCAGCCAGCTTGATCTGCTTTTGCCGCTCGCGAAAGCGTTCCTTGTCCCAATCGGACGTCTTGTCAAAGCAGTTGTGACAGCTGACGCCATGCTCGTATTCGGGCCGGTGCGTGTCTTGGGGCAGGATCGGCTGACGGCAGCCGTGGCACAGCAGGTGCGGCCCTTCTTTCAGCCCGTGGCCCACGCTCACGCGGGCATCAAAGACAAAGCAGTCACCGTCCCATGTGCTTTCTTCCTCGGGCACTTCCTCGAGGTATTTCAGAATACCACCTTTAAGGTGATAGACATCCTCGACGCCCTGACCCAGCAGGTAGTTCGTCGATTTCTCGCAGCGGATGCCACCGGTGCAAAACATCGCAATCCGCTTGTTGTGAAAACGATCCTTGTTCTTTTCCCACCAAGCTGGGAATTCACCAAAACTTTTGGTTTCGGGGTCAATCGCCCCCTCGAAGGTACCAATCGCAACCTCGTAATCGTTGCGCGTGTCAATCACCGCCACATCAGGGCTTGTGATCAGCTCATTCCAATCGGCGGGATCCACATAATTGCCGACCTTGCTTGCCGGATCCACATCGGGCTGGCCCATCGTCACGATCTCGCGCTTGATCCGCACTTTCATGCGCGGGAACGGCGGTGTCTCTGACGTGGCCTCTTTCCACTCAAGCTCTTTGCATCCCGGCAAGCCGCGCAAATGCGCAATCACTGCGTCGATCCCGGCACGCGGGCCTGCGATGGTTCCGTTCACCCCTTCCTGCGCCAGCAGAAGCGTTCCTTTCACATCCTGTGACACGCACAGGTCCAGCAGCGCAGGTTTGAGCGCGGCAGGATCTTCGAAACGGGTGAAGTGATAAAGGGCGGCAATTGTGTACATGGCGGCGAAATAGGCCCTCAGGCCCCTGTTGTGCAAGTGGGAGGTAGGCTAAAATCCACACTAAGAGCACCTATCAAGGAACAGCAACATGCGTGCCCTTATCGTGATCGACGTCCAAAATGATTTCTGCCCCGGTGGCGCGCTGGCCGTCCCGGGCGGTGATGAGATCGTACAGGACATCAATGCGCTGATGGCTGACTTCAATGCGGTGATCCTGACGCAGGATTGGCACCCGGCGGGCCATTCCTCTTTCGCGTCATCCCACGAAGACAAGAACCCCTATGACATGATCGAGATGCCTTACGGCCCACAGGTACTCTGGCCAGATCACTGCATCCAGGGCAGCATGGGCGCCAAGTTTCATATGGAACTGCATCAGGACCGCGCCGATCTGATCATCCGCAAAGGCTATAATCCGAAGATCGACAGCTATTCTGCGTTCTTTGAGAATGATCACGAAACCCCGACCGGGCTTGAGGGATATCTGCGCACGCGGGGAATATCAGAGCTCACGATGGTCGGCCTGGCGCTGGATTTCTGCGTGAATTACTCGGCAGTGGACGCAGCGAAACTGGGTTTCGACGTGACCGTGCGGCAGGATCTGTGCCGGGCGATTGATCTGAATGGTTCGCTGGCGGCAGCCCAAGACGGTATGCGCGAGGCGGGGGTAGCCCTGACCTAACCAAGGCCCTCTACAATTATCAGGTCCGTGTCTGCGGCCTGCTGCCTGACCGCACGTGCCTCGGTATAGCCTTGTGATTCGTAAAACGTCGTCGCAGTTTCCATGTCCTTGAACTCAACAATAACCGTTGTTGGTTTCACCGCCCCTTCGCGTTGATCCGGCGAGGGGTTTCCGACAAGAACCTTCGCCCCGTACTCGGCAAGGACCGGCGCGGAAAGCTCTCTGAACTTGGCGAATAGGTCGGCGTTGTGAACGTCAATGTGGGCAATGATATAAGCTTTGGGCATGGTGGCTTTCCTGAATGAAATCGCGTCAGGTTACCATGATTTGGCGTTCTTTGCAGGCTTTGAGACCCGCGACAAAGCTACAGGCCTTCAAGGATAGGTTTGCCTCCGGCAACACCGCCCTTGATCAGTTTGAGACCCTTGGCTTGCTGTGCCCGGTCGCCAAAGCGATCGTTTGACACCACCGGCAGCCGATGTTCACGCGCGTACTTCAGGATGAACGCGTCTGCTTCGGTGCGGGCAGGGCACACCATGATCCGGTCGCGTTTCAGGCCCAGTGCCTTCGCGAAACCTCTTTCATCCAGCGACGGATCCTTCAAATGGTGTCGCGAAGACGCATCGAGAAAGACAAATGGATACTTGCCCTTGGAGCGAAGCTGATCAACCACAGACCGCAGTGTGCGCAAGTCCGCTTCTCCGTCCCAGTACATCACGTTGGTCCCGCCAATAACCACCTCGGAAGATGGTTTTCTTGACTTGCCGTTTTTCTTTGTCGGGGCTTCAGCGCGTTGTGTTTCCCGTTGGAAGGTTGCCGCAAGAACAGCAGCCAGCACAACGCTGAACCCTGCACCCCAATAGACAAGGTTTCCCGTTTCAAAGCCGAAATCACGCGATATGACGATCGCCAATGCTGCTGTCCCGGCGAGCGTCAGCCGGAACATCCGTACAAAACAGGTGATGTACCCAATGAAGGCCAGCAAGAGGATGAGAGGGGTTAGAATATCGAGCGGCGTCATCACAATCTCCTGCGGTTGCATCATCAGCCTGAGACACGATTCGGGCAACCTTATGACCTCTGGTGAAATCGCCCTTGCCCCTGCCGCTCCAGTTTTGCGACAAAGGCACGCATATACGAGGATACTCAATGGTTGATATCGCCACCCGCGTCTGGAACCACAAATGGAAGATCGACCCGATTGTGCGGTCGCTCATCGACACAGATTTCTACAAGCTGCTGATGTGTCAGTCGATCTTTCGCAACAAGCCGGACACGACCGTCACCTTCTCGCTCATCAACCGGTCCAAGCATGTGCCGCTGGCCAAGCTGATCGACGAGGGGGAGCTGCGCGAGCAACTGGATCACATCCGCTCCCTGTCGCTGAGCCGCGGCGAATCCACCTGGCTGCGCGGCAATACCTTTTATGGCAAGCGCCAGATGTTTCGATCCGATTTCATGGAATGGTTCGAAGGGCTGCGCCTGCCGCCCTATTACCTTGAGCGCAAGGGAGACCAATACGAACTGACATTCGAGGGGAAATGGCACGAGGTGATGCTGTGGGAAATTCCTGCTCTCGCCGTGCTGATGGAACTCCGGGGCCGTTCCGTGCTCAACACCATGGGCAAGTTCGAATTGCAGGTGCTTTATGCCCGCGCGATGACCCGTGTTTGGGAAAAGATCGAGGTGCTGCGCGACATACCGAACCTCTCCATCGCGGATTTCGGCACGCGGCGGCGGCATTCCTACCTCTGGCAGGACTGGTGCGTGCAGGCCATGCACGAAGGTCTGGGTGCCGCCTTTACCGGTACCTCGAACTGCCGGATCGCCATGATGCGCGAGCTTGAGGCCATCGGCACCAACGCACATGAATTGCCCATGGTATATGCCGCGCTGGCCGAGGATGACGCAGCGCTGTCACAAGCACCCTACGACGTGTTGCAGGATTGGCATGACGAACACGAGGGCAATCTGCGCATCATTCTGCCGGACACCTTCGGGTCCAAGGGTTTCCTGAAACACGCGCCCGATTGGCTGGCGGGTTGGACCGGGGTGCGTATCGACAGTGGCGATCCCGCGACCGGGGCCAATATCGCTATCGACTGGTGGAAAGAAAGGGGTGAAGACCCCTCAACCAAGCGGATCATCTTCAGTGACGGCCTGGATGTGGACAAGATCACCGAATTGCACGCGGAATTCGCGGGCAAGGTCAACGTTTCCTTTGGCTGGGGCACGTTGCTTACCAACGACTTCCGGGGTCTGGTCCCCAATGACGCGCTGGCACCGTTTTCGCTAGTCTGCAAGGCCGTTTCGGCCAACGGGCGGCCCACGGTCAAGCTGTCTGACAATCCCAACAAGGCGATGGGACCAGCGGACGAGATTGAACGCTACAAAAGGGTTTTCGGCGTCGGCGATCAGGTGGCCGAGGAGGTGCTGGTCTGACCCTGTCGCAGCTTGCGTTCTCGCCAGATGATCATCAGACCGCCGAAGACGATCAGGAGCGAGCCGGGGAAGAGCTCTGACCATGGCGCCTCATCGTAAAAGAGCCATCCCAAGACGAAGGCAATCGGGATGCCGAAATAGCTGAAGGGTGCCAGATCGCTTTGATCGGCCATGCGGTAGGCGCTGATCAGCAACAAAACAGCGCTGCCACCGAAAGCGCCCATGCCTGCGATCCACAGCATGTCCTGCGCTTGTCCAATCGGGGAAAACCCACCCGTGAAAACGGCCAGCAGAACCGCCCCAATGGCGGCAATCGTTGAAGAGTAAAGATTGATCAGCGCGGTCGGCACGTCCTCGTCAATCAGCCGCGCGGTGACACCGGTCAGCGCATAGCAAAAGGCGGCGACCAAAGGCAGCAACGCAGACCATGAAAACGTGTCACGCGCCGGTCCGACGATCAGGATCACCCCGATGAACCCAATCAACACCGCAACCCACCTGACCAGTCCCACCCGTTCACCCAGAATTGGCACCGCAAGGGCCACAAGAAACAGCGCATTCGCGTAAGTGATTGTTGAGGCCGTGGCGAATGTCAGCAAGCCAAGTGACAAATAGAAAGAGAACTGCGCAAAAGTCAGAACGACGCCGCGAAAAAGTGCCAGTCGCCATTGCCGCAGCTTCAGTTGCCGCCCCCTGCGTTGCCACTCTGCCGAACCCCACAGCACCAGACCCGCCGGGATCAATCCAAACAGGTTGCGCCATGCCGATAGTTCCGCCGCGCCGTAATCAACCGACAGGCGCTTGATGATCAGCCCCATGGCATCGAACAGCACGATCGCCATCAGCGAATAGATGATCGCGAGGGTGGTTCGATTGGTCGGCATCAGGCGCTCCGGTATCGGCGAGGATTCGCCGGGCAACCCCCAAGCGTAGTCCGTTTATGTCGAATGCAGGCTGTTGACGCCAGAGCAAGCGCGTTTTGAGGCGCTTTTGCGTCGCAAATCAATCTTGCTTTCACAGGACCAAAATGCGACGTTTTAAACGCTTGGTGTCCCGATATGCGGCAAATCTGCATGGGACCTAACAGGGAATTCAGTCAAGGCATCCGCCCCAAGCTGAAGCCGCCCCCGCGACTGTAAGCGGTGAGCCTGACCCGATATGCCACTTGTCTTTGGACAGGGAAGGCGGGAAAAGGCGCTGAACCGCGAGCCAGGAGACCTGCCAGGCAAGCGCAAGAAATATGCCGTCGGGTGTGACGGTAAGGAGAGAAGACATGACAACAACCACACAAACACGCAGCGCGCTTCGCTTTGTGCCCGCCCTCTTTGCGGCTGCTCTGGGCATCGCTGTGATCTCGCTGACAGGTCACGTTCAGGCAGCAGCCCTGCACGATGCGGCCCATGATGTGCGCCACGCGACAGGCTTTCCCTGCCACTAAGCAGGTCTTCCTGAAACGTTTCGGGCTGCGTCGCATCAGCGAACGGCGGTGCCGTGGCGTTAGGCGTTTTGGGGCTGCCTGATCGGCCCACCCATCTTCGTTGGTGTGATCGCGGCCCCACTTATTGGTGGCCCGCTTTTTTGCGTTGGTAAAAGCGCGTTCCGAGCACCTTATCGAACCCAATGCACAGGTACTCCGTGATGTACGCTCGCTTTCTGATTTCCGCTCTTTTTGCCGGTGCCGCTGCCGGGTTGATCGCAGCCCTTCTGCAGCTTTGGTTCCTTCAGCCCATCATGCTGCATGCCGAACTCTATGAAGGCGGCGATCTGGTCCACTTTGGCGCTGACAAGGCGGCCACGGTCACGCCTGAGCTGCCGGGGTTCAACCCAGTGCGCGACGGATTGAGTCTGGTCTTCAGCATGCTGACCTATAGCGGTTATGCCCTGATCATGCTGGCAGCGATGGGCATCGCCGAGGATCGTGGTGCGCAGATCAATGGTCGCACCGGTATCCTGTGGGGCATCGCTGGTTTTGTCTCGTTTCACCTTGCCCCCGGTTTTTCGCTGGCGCCGGAACTCCCCGGCGTGTCGGCAGCGGACATCACCGCCCGCCAGATTTGGTGGTTTGCGACGGCAGCGGCGGCAGCCGCAGCCATGTGGCTGATTGCATTTGGCAAAGGCTGGTCGATGTGGGGGCTTGCCGCCATCCTGCTGCTGGCTCCGCATGTAATCGGCGCGCCTGAGCCGGACATCTTTACCGGTCCCGTACCGACAGAGCTTGCCGCCCTCTTTGCCGCCCGTGCGCTTGGTCTTGGTCTGGTTGCCTGGACCCTGGTGGGTGCCTTCGCTGGCTATTTCTGGCAGCGTGAAGGGGCCCATGCCGAAGCGACCGCACGAGCAGGAAACTAGAATGAGCCGCACCCTGTCCCTTTTCGTGATCGGCCTGATCTTTGGTGGCGGCATCGGGTTCACCATCGCCGCAGGGAATGGCATTACTTTCGATGGTCATGACCACGGCGACCCGGCGCACCACGATGCTGCGATGGATCATGGCAGTTTGGACCACGCTATCATGCATGACACACCCCTCGACGTTCCCGCCGCAGACGCCCCGCGTCTGTCAATCGAACTGCACCCCGATCCGTTGGCAGGCTTCAATCTGCACGTCATGACTGACAATTTCGCGTTCTCTCCGCAGAACGCGGGGGTTGAGAACGTGACAGGCGAAGGGCACGCCCATGTCTACATCAACGGCGAAAAGCTGGGCCGCCTTTATGGCGCGTGGATGCACCTCGACAATCTGCCCAAAGGTGAGGTCGAGGTTGAAGTGACCCTCAATACCAACGACCACCGCCCCCTTGCTGTGGACGGCACGCCCGTCACAGCCCGACAAACAATCACCGTGGAGTAACGCGATGACAACGACCCTCTACGTCTGTCAGACCTGCAAAGCAGGCGAAGTCCACGAAGACGATGCCAACCGGCCCGGCGCGCGTCTGCACGCAGCGCTTGCGGCAATGGAGGCGCCCGAAGGTGTACAGGTGGTCGGCGTCAATTGCCTTTCAGCATGTTCGCAAGGTGCCGCCGTAGCTCTCTCGGCCCCAGGCAAATGGACCTATGTCTACGGGCGCATGACGCTTGACGATGCGCCCGATATCCTTGCCGGTGCCGCCGCCTATGCCGCCACGCCGGATGGGCTTGTCCCATGGCGCGAACGCGTCGTGCAATTTCGCAAGCAAAGCCTTGCGCGTATTCCCCCGTTTCAAATGCCGCTGGAGGCCGCCGAATGAATGACCTGAGCAAAATCCCTGTCACTGTGATCACCGGGTTTCTGGGGTCCGGCAAGACAACCCTGATCCGCCACCTTATGACCAACGCAGGCGGTCGCAAGCTGGCCGTTCTGGTCAATGAATTTGGCACCGTTGGCGTCGATGGCGACATCCTGAAAAGCTGCGCGATTGACGATTGCCCGGCGGAGAATATCGTGGAGCTGGCCAACGGCTGTATCTGCTGCACCGTTGCAGATGACTTCATCCCGACAATCGAAGCGCTGATGGAACTGCCCACCCGCCCCGATCATATCCTGATCGAAACCTCCGGTCTCGCCCTGCCCAAACCGCTGCTCAAGGCGTTCGACTGGCCCGCGATCCGCTCCAAGATCACCGTCGACGGCGTCATTGCACTGGCCGATGCCGAGGCTGTCGCCGCAGGCCGCTTTGCCGCCGACGAACATGCGGTGGACGAGCAGCGCAAGGCCGATGAAAGTCTTGACCACGAAACCCCACTTTCCGAGGTATTCGAGGACCAAATTTCCTGCGCCGACATCATCCTGATGTCCAAGGCCGACCTTGCCGGTGACGAGGGCTTGGGCCGCGCGCGCATGGTGATCGAAGCGGAAAGCCCCCGCAAGATCCCGATCCTGTCGATGAGCGAAGGCGTGATCGATCCTTCCGTTATTCTTGGCCTGAACGCCAAGGCCGAAGACGATCTGGCCGCGCGCCCCTCGCATCATGACGGGCATGACGATCACGAACATGATGATTTCGAGACCATCGTCGTGCCCATGCCCGAGATCGCGGACCCCGCCGCGCTGACCGCCGCGATCGAACGGCTGGCCAACGAACAGCATATCCTGCGCGTCAAGGGATACGTAGCCGTGGAAGGCAAGCCGATGCGGCTGCTGGTGCAGGCGGTCGGTGCGCGTGTGCGGCACCAGTACGACCGCCCATGGGGCGCTGATGCGCGTCAGGGACATCTGGTGGTCATTGCTGAACATGATCACATCGACACCGCCGCCATTCGCGCCGTTCTGGGTGCGTGATACGCCATGCATGTCGTCTTCCGCGAAAGCCACGGGCTAGAGGATAGCGAGACCCCCTATGATCCGGGTCAGACGCCCGCCGATCTGGTGGTGCTTTCGTTTTCCGACAGCGACCTTGGCGCTTTCGCGGCAGGCTGGCATCGTGGTGGCGGACCGGAGGGCAAGCTGCCCACGCTGCGCTTGTGCAACCTCACGGCCCTGCGCCATCCTGCAAGCGTCGACAACTACGTTGAACAGACTCTGACAGGGGCCAAGGGCATCCTCATCCGCCTTATCGGGGGCGAGAATTACTGGCCCTACGGCATCATGCAGGTGCAGGATTTCGCCCGCCGCAACGGCATCGCGCTGGCAGTTCTGCCTGCCGACGGCCGCGAGGATCCCTCGCTTGACGCCCATTCGACGCTGCCTGTCTCCACCCTTCGTCGCCTGTCGCACCTCTGTGATGCAGGCGGTGCGGTTGCTGCGCAGGCCGCACTGGCGCAACTCAGCCTTGCCGCCGGTTTCTACGCAGGCCCGGTAACAGGTACCAAGACCGTGCCCCCCTGTGGATACTACGATCCCGATCAGGGCATCGTCACCCTCTGCCCGCGCAGCTCGCTTGGTGACGCGCCACTCATCGCAGTTACCTTTTACCGCAGCTATCTGACCGCCGCCGATACCGCTCCGATTGACGCGCTGATCCGCGCACTGCGTGACCGGGGCTTTACCGCGATGGGCCTCTTCGTGCCCTCGCTCAAGGCCGAAGCCGCACGCACCTTCCTTGCCACCGCATTGCGGGATCATCCGCCTGCCGCAATCATCAATGCCACCGCTTTTTCGGGGCGTGGTGCGGATGGCGCATCGCCGCTCAACGCGCCTGATTGTCCGGTGTTTCAGGTCGCCCTGTCCACGGCCCGGAAAAAGGACTGGGCCACATCGGAACGCGGCCTGTCCCCTGCTGATCTTGCGATGCATGTCGTCCTGCCAGAAGTGGACGGTCGCATCTTTACCGGTGTCGTCAGCTTCAAGGCGCCGGAAAAGAAAGATCCGCATCTTCAGTATTCCCGCTTTTCCCACCGCGCCAATGCGCCGCGTATCAAGGCCGTGGTGGACCGTGTCGCAGGCTGGCACCGCCTTGCCGCGACACCGGTGGCGGACAAGAAACTTGCCCTTGTCCTGTCGACCTATCCGGGCCGCGCCGATCAGATTGCCCATGCCGTCGGACTGGATGCGCTCGCCTCGGCAGAGGATATGCTGCTGACGCTGGCGGGTGCGGGCTATGCCGTGACGCCCGAAATCGGCTTTGGGAAAACTCTGCCCCGGACGACCATTGCCTGGCCGATGAGTGCATACGAAGAGGCGCTCCGCACGCTCCCGGCGCAGCTTCAACAAGACCTGCACACGGCGTGGGGCGATCCAGCAAGCGACCCGCTGCACAAAGATGGGGCGTTTCACTTCCCCGCTCAATCCTGCGGAAATGCCCTTGTTGCGCTGCAACCCGAACGGGGTGCGATTGACCAGCGCGACACCGATTATCATGACCTTGCCCGCGTGCCGCGCCATTCCTACGTCGCCTTCTACCTCTGGCTGCGCACTCAAGGCATTCACGCCCTTGTTCACATCGGTGCCCACGGCACGCTCGAATGGCTACCCGGCAAATCCGTCGCCTTGTCGGACGACTGTTGGCCCGAAGCGCTGACCGCCGACTTGCCTGTCATCTATCCTTTCATCGTCAATGACCCCGGCGAAGCGGCACAGGCCAAACGCCGCATCGGCGCAATGACTCTTGGCCACCTGCCACCCCCGATGAAGGACAGCGCCACGCCAGACGGCCTGCTGCAACTTGAACGACTGCTCGACGAGTACTCCACCGCCGATGGCCTTGACCCCGCCCGCCGCGACCGGCTGATCGAAACCATCCGGTCCGAGGCACAGGCTGCAGGCGTCGAAGACGACCTTGGCCTCACCGCCGACAGCTGCATGGCCGAGGCTATCACGGCGATCGACCGCTTTGTCTGTGATATCAAGGAATCCCAGTACGGCGACGGGCTGCACACCTTTGGCGGAGGGCAGGGCGAGACGGAAGGGCTGCTGAACGCACTTTTAGGCAAACGTATCGAGGCAGGGCCAAGTGGCTCTCCTTACCGGGGCCGGTCAGACGTTTTACCTACGGGCCGTAACCTATTTGCCGTCGATCCGCGCAGCGTGCCAACACGTGCGGCGCATACCCAAGGCGTGAAGCTGGCCGAGGAACTTATCCGTCGCCATCTGCAGGACGAAGGCGACTATCCGCGCGGCCTTGTCGTTGATCTCTGGGGCTCTGCCACCATGCGCACGGCGGGCGAGGAAATCGCGATGGCCATGCACCTTGCCGGCCTCGCACCGAAATGGGACGACGGGTCCGAGCGCGTCAGCGGCTTTGAGATCCTGCCGCTTGCACTGATCAACCGTCCCCGCATCGACGTGACCCTGCGTATCTCCGGTCTGTTCCGTGATGTCTTCCCCGGTCTGTCGCAGCTTTTCGAGGCAGGCGCACTGGCGCTGGCCGAGCGTGAAGAAGCGCCTGACATGAACCCCTATGCCATCAAAACGCCACGCGTTTTCGGCCCCAAGCCGGGCCTTTACGGCATGAACATGGAAGCCGCGATGCTGGACTATTCCAGCGAGGGTCGTGCGGCCGCGGGCGAGGCTTGGCTGAAAGCCTCCGAATGGGCGATCGACGCCAAGGGCGAGGCAACGCAGAACCGCGCAGCACTTGAACAGCGTCTGCAAACCACGGACAGTTTTGCCCATATTCAGGACCTCACCGAATCCGACGTGCTGCTGGCGTCCGATTACGCCAGCCATGAGGGCGGGTTCGCCGCCGCGATGGCCCACCTTGGTGCATCGAAACTCAGCATGTACCACGTCGACACCACAAAACTGGGGTCGCCAAAGGCACGCACCATGGCCGAGGAAATCGCCCGTGTCGTCCGTGCCCGCGCTGCGAACCCCGACTGGGCCAGCGGCATGATGCGCCACGCCTTCCGGGGTGCTGCCGAAATCGCCGCGACCCTCGACAATCTCGCTGCTTTCGCGCATCTGACACGTGACGTGCCGGCCCATCTGTTCGACCTCTACTATGACGCAACCCTTGGCCGCGCCGATCTGGTGGAATTTATGGATCGTGAAAACCCCCAAGCTCTCGAAGAAATGCGCGCCCGCTTTGCTGCCCTGCGCGACGCGGGTCTTTGGACAACACGCCGCAATTCGATCAGCGCACAGATGGATGCCGCCGAATGACGGTGCCGCAGATCAAAGGGTATTGCCCGGGTGCCCTGCGCCCCATGCAATCGGGCGACGGCATTGTTGTGCGTATCCGTCCGTTTAACGGACGTCTGCGCCGTGCGCAGGCGGATGGCATCGCGACCCTTGCCGCCGCCCATGGAAATGGGATGATTGATCTGTCCAGCCGGGGAAATCTGCAAATAAGGGGCGTGACCGAAGCGACCTATCCCGCACTGATCGAAGGGCTGCGCCGCATGGGTCTGCTCGACCCTGACGAGGCCATAGAAAGCCGCCGGAACATCATCGTCACGCCCTTCTGGCAAACTGGGGGTGAGACCGAAGCACTGGCCCCCGCCCTGACAGAAGCCATCAGCGCAGCGGATGCCCCAGCAATTCCGGGGAAATTCGGTTTCGCCATAGACACGGGCCGCCAGCCGGTGCTCCAGACCGCCTCTGCCGACATTCGGCTGGAACGGGATGCGGGCGGTGGACTGATCCTGGTCGCGGACGGGTCGGACAAGGGCAAGGCTGTCTCCATCGAAACGATCATTGATGAAGCGATGGCGCTGGCCCGCTGGTTCATGGAAACCCGCACCGACCAGAACCGCATGGCGGCCTTGCTGCGCGATGGTGCCGCACTGCCCGCCGATCATTTTATCCCGCGCCAGAAACAGACCCATGTTCCGGCACCGGGGTACACGCCCCTTGGTGCTATGGTCGGGCTCGCCTTTGGGCAATTGCCCGTCAAAACGCTGGCAAGCCTTGCGAAACAAGGCGGTCTGCGCATGACACCGTGGCGTATGTTGCTGGTAGAAAGCGCCCGCGAACTGCCCGGTGTCGATGGCATCATCACCGACCCGAACGATCCGCTCTTGAGGGTCATCGCCTGCACGGGCGCACCGCGCTGCGCACAGGGACAGGCCAAGACACGCCCGCTTGCCCGGACCCTTGCGCTGCATTTGAAAGACGGGGCGTTTCTGCACGTTTCCGGCTGCGCCAAAGGCTGCGCACATCCCAAACCGACACATCTGACCGTAACGGCCACGCCAGACGGTCTGAACCTGATCCGCGATGGCCGCGCCGACGATGCGCCTGACCGCGCTGGCATGACACCCGAAGAAATTATCAAGGCTCTCTGAATGCCCCACACCTACATCACCGACGGCGCAGAGATTTACCGCCAGTCCTTTGCCACGATCCGGGCCGAGGCCAACCTTGCCCGGTTCACACCCGAAGAAGAGATCGTGACAGTCCGCATGATCCACGCCGCAGGCATGGTGGGGCTTGAAGAGCATGTGGAGTTTTCGGACGGCATGGCCATCGCCGCCCGTGCCGCGCTTGAGGACGGCGCGCCGATCCTGTGTGACGCCTACATGGTCAGCGAAGGGATCACCCGCAAACGGTTGCCCCGCGAAAACGAAGTTATCTGCACCCTGAGGGACCCACGTGTGCCCGACATGGCCAAGGCAATGAGCAACACGCGCTCAGCCGCGGCACTTGAACTCTGGCGGCCCAACCTCGGTGGCGCGGTCGTTGCCATCGGCAATGCGCCCACGGCCTTGTTCCACTTGCTGAACATGCTTGAGGATCCCACCTGCCCGCGTCCGGCTGCAATCATCGGCTGCCCGGTTGGTTTCATCGGGGCCGCCGAATCCAAGGAGGCGCTGATGCAGGACCTGCCTGTCCCGTCGATGATCGTCCGGGGGCGTCTGGGGGGATCCGCGATCACCGTCGCCGCCGTCAACGCGCTTGCCAGCAGGGTGGAATAGGTCATGGGCAAAATCATCTGTGCGGGCCTTGGCCCCGGTGACCCTGACCTGATCAGCGTCAAATCCGACCGCGTGATCCGAAGTGCAAAACATGTCGCCTTCTTTCGCAAGAAGGGCCGTGCAGGACAGGCGCGTACAATTGTAAAAGACCTGCTGCGCGACGACGCGATCGAGTATCCAATGGAATATCCTGTCACGACCGAATTGCATTTTGACAGCGAAGAATATCGCCAGTTGATGGTCGATTTCTATGAGGAATGGGCCGACAAGCTAGAAGCGCTTGCCAAGGACCATGACTTGGTCGTTCTGTGTGAAGGCGATCCGTTCTTCTATGGCTCGTTCATGCATCTGCATACTCGCTTGCAAGGCCGCGCCGAGGTTGAGGTGCTCCCGGCCATCCCCGGTATGGTTGGCTGCTGGAACGCCCTCGATATGCCTTACACCTGGGGCGATGACGTGATGACGGTTCTGATGGGCACGCTGCCCGAAGATGACCTTGTCGCCCACATGAAGGCCGCTGACGCGCTGGTGGTGATGAAGACCGGCCGTAATCTCCCGCGTGTGAAGCGGGCGTTGGAAAGGGCAGGCAAGTTGCAGGACGCCTGGCTGGTCGAAAAGGGCACGATGCGAGGACAGCGCATTGCAAAGCTTGCGGACGTTGCCGAAGACGATTGTCCTTATTTCGCTATCGTCCTTGTGCATGGGCAGGGCCGCAGGCCTGAGGCGGCCGAATGACCGGATGGGTGGCCATCGCGGGACTTGGGCCGGGCAACGAGGCCCTTGTCACGCCCGAAGTGACTGCGGCACTTGATCAGGCGACCGATATCATCGGCTATATCCCTTATGTCGCCCGCGTCGCCGAACGCCCCGGTCTTAACTTGCATCCCACGGACAACCGGGTTGAACTTGACCGCGCGTTGCACGCGCTTCAGCTCGCCGCCCAAGGGGCAAAGGTCGTTGTCGTATCTTCCGGTGATCCGGGCGTTTTCGCCATGGCCTCCGCCGTGTTCGAGGCGCTTGAACAGCATCTGGCGTTTCAGGAAACAGAAATTCGCGTCCTGCCCGGCATTACCGCGATGCTCGCCGCCGCCGCCGCCGCAGGTGCGCCATTGGGCCATGATTTCTGCGCGATCAACCTCAGCGATAATCTCAAGCCGTGGGAGTTGATCGAACATCGCCTGCGCATGGCGGCACGTGGCGACTTTGCGATGGCATTCTACAATCCACGTTCGAAATCCCGGCCTGAAGGCTTTGAAAAGACCCTGAAAATCCTGCGCGAGGAATGTGAACCTGAGCGCCTGATTATTTTCGCCCGCGCCGTCAGCACGCCTGATCAGATGCTCAATACCGTTGTCCTGTCAGAAGCCACGCCAGAAATGGCTGACATGCGTACGGTTGTGATCGTCGGCAATGCATCCACAAAACGTGTGGGGCGCTATGTCTATACGCCCCGATCCGCATCATGATCCAACCAGCGCATCACTTCCTCCGCATCCCTTGCGACACTGTTCCCCGGAAGCGCCGGACGCTTTGCCATCAACACAGGCAATCCCAAGGCCCGTGCGGCATCCAGCTTTGCCCGCGCCCCACGCCCGCCCCCGTTCTTTGCAACGACATGAGTGATCCGATGCGTCTCCATCAGCGCCCGGTCCGCGCTCACGTCAAACGGCCCGCGTTCGATCACAACGCTGCAATCAGGCAGGGGCAGTGCGTCCTTTGGTTCATCGACCAGCCGCAAGAGATAGTGATGCTGCGGTTTCACGGCAAAGAGGCCGATCTGCTGCTTGCCAATCGCCAGGAACACGCGCGACGGTTCGTCGGGCAGGGCCGCCGGAATGTCTTCGACGATGGGCAAAAGCGTCCAGTTGTCACCGCTCCCCGGCACCCATTCCGGGCGCTCCAGCCGAATAAGCGGCAGATTGATCTGCGCACAGGCCTCAAAGGCATTTCGGCTCATCCCGGCGGCAAAGGGGTGTGTCGCGTCAACGACATGCGTGATGCTTTCGCTGCGCAAATAGTCCATCAGACCGGCCACACCGCCAAAGCCGCCAAGCCGCATTGGCAAAGGCTGTGCCTTGGGCGCGTTCGTTCGTCCCGCGTAGGAGAACACGGCATCCACACCCGCCTTGGCGAGGGTTTCGGCCAAGCTGCTGGCCTCGGTTGTACCGCCGAGCAGAAGGATGCGCATGATGGGTGATCCTTGGTTGACGATCATCGGAATGGCCGACGATAGCGCGGCAAACCTGCCGCCTGCAAGTCGTGCAGCGATTGACGCGGCAGAGATGATCTTTGGCGGGCCACGGCACCTCGATCTGATTGGCGCGGGCGACAAGGGGCATCCTTGGCCGGTGCCCTTCTCCATCGACCCGGTGCTCGCCGCCAAAGGCCGCCCGACCGTGGTACTTGCCTCGGGGGATCCGTTCTGGTTCGGCGCAGGCGGCAGTCTTTCAGCGCACCTTGATCCCGCAGACTGGACTGTGCTGCCCGCCCCTTCGACCTTTTCGCTGGTGGCGGGTGCTTTGGGCTGGCGGCTTGAGGAAACGACGTGCCACGGGTTGCACGCGGCGCCTTTCGCCCGACTGCGCCGCGTCCTGTCCCCAAAGGGCCGCCTGATCTGCCTTGTCCGTGATGCAGACGTCCCTGCCGCGCTTGCCAGATGGCTGACGGATCAGGACGCCGGGGCAGCGGAGCTTTTTGTTTGCGAGCGTATGGGGGGCGCGCACCAGCGTATCCGAAACACTACCGCAGCCGGGTTCGACCTCACCGATGTCCAAGCGCCGGTTGCTGTTGCGATTGATCTCCCCGCCGATGTCGGCTTTTCGCGGGCGTCTGGCCTGCCGGATGACGCTTTCACCCATGACGGCCAGATCACCAAGCGCCCCGTGCGCGCGCTGACCCTCTCGGCACTCGCGCCACGAGCCGGGGAACACCTTTGGGATATTGGCGCAGGGTCGGGGTCCATATCTGTAGAATGGTGTCTTGCGCGTGGCCGCGCCACCGCCTTTGAGATCAGACCGGACCGCGCCGCCAACATCGCCCGCAACATCACGGATTTCGGCATCGACCACTTGATGCAGGTGGTCGAAGGCCCGTCGATTCAGAGCATTGAGGGCCATCCCCCGCCTGACGCCGTTTTCGTCGGTGGCGGCGGCACCGCAGAGCTGTTCGAGCGTCTGTTCAACTGTCTTCGCCCCGGCACGCGACTTGTCGCCAATGGTGTGACGCTGGAGACCGAGGCACTGCTCACCCAGCTTCACGCAGCGCATGGCGGTGAGCTTTTGCGCATAGAGCTGGCACAGGCCCAACCGCTCGGCGGTCTGCGCGGGTGGTCCCCGGCGCGACCTGTCGTGCAGTGGAGTGTCACGCTATGAGGGTTATGGGTCTGGGGTTCCGCGCGGCTGCCGATCTGTCCAGTTTGCAAGACGCCATGCGTCTGGCGCTCGAAGCAAGCGGCAGCCAGAAACCTAATGCGCTGGTCACAGAAAGCGCAAAGTCCCGTGAAAAAGTGTTCCGTGAATTCGCCCAATTGCTTGGCCTTCCCGGCCTTGGCATCACGAAAACAGACCTTGAACAGATGATCACGCCCACCCAATCCCAGCGCATTCAGGACAAGTTCGGCACCGGCTCGCTGGCCGAAGCCGCCGCTCTTGCTGCTGCGGGTCCGAACGCCCGGCTGGTTGCGGCGCGTGTCGTCTCGGGCGATGGTATGGCCACAGCCGCCATTGCGGAAAGCTGAAGGAATCAGACCCAATGACCGTCCATTTTATCGGTGCTGGCCCCGGTGCCCCTGACCTGATCACCCTGCGTGGCCGCGACCTGATCGCGGCGTGCCCGGTCTGCCTTTATGCCGGATCGCTGGTGCCTGAAGCCCTGCTCGCTCACTGCCCCGAGGGGGCAAAGATCGTGAACACGGCGCGCATGTCGCTGGACGAGATCATGGCCGAAATCAGCACCGCACACGCGGCAGGTCACGATGTGGCACGCCTCCATTCGGGCGATCTGTCGGTCTGGTCCGCCATGGGGGAGCAGTTGCGCCGCCTGCGCGAGCTGGACATCCCGTATGACGTGACGCCCGGCGTGCCGTCCTTCGCCGCCGCTGCCGCTGCGTTGAATGCGGAACTCACTTTGCCGGGTGTCGCCCAATCGGTCATCCTGACCCGCACATCTGGCCGTGCCACGGCGATGCCCGAGGGCGAGACCCTTGAGAATTTCGCCAGAACCGGTGCGACGCTTGCCATTCACCTGTCGGTCCATGTCCTTGACAAAGTCGTTGAGGAACTGACGCCACATTACGGCGCGGATTGCCCTGTTGCCGTGGTCTGGCGGGCCAGCTGGCCTGACCAACGCGTGGTCAAGGCAACGCTTGCGACCCTGCAAACCGCCATAGGCGAGGAAATGGAACGCACCGCGCTGATCCTTGTCGGCCATGCCATCGGTGCGGAAGACTTCGGTGAAAGCCGCCTATACGCTGGCGATTACGATCGTCGGTTCCGCCCCGTGGGGACATCACCTCGATTCCCGGAGACGGCCGAATGATCCCGCCCGGCCTGATGATATCAGCCCCGTCTTCGGGGACGGGAAAGACCACGCTGATGCTGGGTCTTCTCGCTGAATTTCGCGCACAGGGCATCAATGTGCAGCCCTTCAAAAGCGGACCTGATTATATCGACCCGGCCTTTCATACGGCCGCATCGGGCCGCGCGTCTTTCAATCTCGACAGTTGGTCGATGGACCTGCCATCCATCAGCGGGCTTGTCGGCAATGCAGATGGCGCGGACCTGATCCTTGCGGAAGGGTCGATGGGCCTATTCGATGGTGTCGCGATCCCCGGTGCTTACGGAAATGGTGCCAGCGCCGATATTGCCGCGCATATGGGGTGGCCAGTTGTGCTGGTGCTTGATGCATCGGGCGCGGCGCAATCCGTGGCGGCAATGGCATTGGGCTTCAAGACGTACCGGCCTGACGTAACCCTCGCCGGTGTGGTGCTGAACCGCGTCGCATCGCCCCGGCACGAGACGCTGATCCGCGTCGGGATGGAGCAGGTTGGCATCACGGTTCTAGGCGCGTTGCCGCGCCGGAAAGAGATCGAGTTGCCTGAACGCCATCTCGGCCTCGTGCAGGCTGGTGAGCAGGAAAACCTGCCCGAGATCCTGGCCGAGGCAGCGGCCTTTGTTGCAGCGCACGTCGATCTGGGTGCGCTGCGCGATGCGGCAACGGGCCATTTGCAGGATGCACCATCCCCGGCCAAAGTTGTCCCGCCGGGGCAGCGCATTGCGCTGGCGCAGGACGAAGCCTTTGCCTTTGTCTATCCGCACCTGCTGGCCGGATGGCGTGCAGCGGGGGCTGAGGTTCTTCCATATTCCCCTCTGGCTGATCAGGCGCCGGACGATCGCGCCGATGTCTGCTGGTTGCCGGGCGGATACCCTGAACTGCACGCGGGCAAGCTTGCCGCGGCAGAAACATTTCGCGATGGCATCCGCAGCTTTGCCCGCACGCGGCCCGTACATGGTGAATGCGGGGGCTATATGGCCATGGGCGCGGTGCTGGTCGACAAGGAAGGCACCCCGCACCAGATGGCCGGGTTGCTTGAGCTTGAGACGTCATTCGAAAAACGCAAGTTTCACCTTGGCTATCGCAAGGCCACGCTGAACGCACCGATACCGGGCTTCGATGAGGGCACCCGCCTGCGCGGTCACGAATTCCACTATGCGACGATCCTGACAGAACCGGATGCTCCGCTGGCAAAGATCACCGATAGCAACGATCAGGAAGTGTCAGAAACCGGGTCTGTGCGCACCTTCGAAGGTGGGGGACGTGCAACGGGCACGTTCTTTCACATGATCTCGGAGGGCGCATGAGCGGGTTTGTCTCATTCGTGTCATCGGGACCCGGCGACCCTGAGTTGCTGACGGTCAAGGCGGTGGATCGTATAAGGGCGGCTGAGGTGGTGTTGTTTGATGACCTCAGCGCAGGACCGATCCTTGAGCATGCCAACCCGGATGCGGACCTGATCGGTGTGGGCAAACGGGCGGGCAGGGCGTCTCCCAAACAGCATCATGTGTCTCAGGTTTTGGTCGATCATGCCAAGGCCGGTCTTCGGGTGGTGCGCCTGAAATCCGGTGACAGCGGCATGTTCGGTCGTCTTGAGGAGGAGATCACCGCCCTACAAAACGTTGGCATCCCGTTCGAGATCATTCCAGGCGTCACCTCTGCTTCGGCCGCTGCCGCGACGGCTGGTATCCCGCTGACGCGTCGCCTTACAGCACGGCGTGTGCAATTCATCACCGGGGCCGATGTGACCGGCGATCTGCCACCGGATGTGAACATGGCTGCACTGGCAGACCCAATGGCGACGACCGTGGTCTACATGGGCAAGCGCACGTTTCCCGGTCTGGTGCAAAAGCTGATCGAACACGGATTGCCCTCCAGCACCCCTGCGATGCTGGCAGAGGCTGTGTCGACGCCTGCCGAGAAGGTCACGCGCCACACGATTGCAACCCTTGCCGCCCACCTTGAAAGTACGACCAGCACGACCCCGGCCCTGATCTTTTACGGGCCTCTGGCGGAGCTGGAGGGATGAAAATGTTCGTTTGCCAGACTTGTACCGAAGACGGTGCCATCGTCGATGTGCTGCGTGACGGCCTGCGTGATGTCGAGGTCGAAGCCGTCAGTTGCATGTCCGGCTGCAAGCGTCCGCAGACCGTGGCCTTCCGCGAGGCGGGCAAGGTGGCCTATCTCTTTGGCGACGTGTCGGAGGCTGATCTGCCCGATTTGCAGGCCTTTGTGGATCATTACGCACGCTCGCCCGACGGCACGTTCGAGGATGCCCGCGTGATCGGCAATCTGCGAACCAAGGCCATTGCGCGGATACCGGGGTAGAGCGATGCATCTGACGCTTATCGGTATTGGAACCGGCAATCCTGAGCACCTCACGCTTCAGGCAATTCGTGCGATCAATGCGCAGGATCTAATCCTGATCCCGGAAAAAGGGGAGGGGAAAGCAGATCTGGCCGAGCTGCGCCGAACGATTTGTGATGACGTGCTGACAAATCCTGAAACACGGATCGTCGCATTCGATTTACCTGTGCGGGACGAGGCGACGGCCGACTACCGCCAACGTGTCGATGACTGGCACGATGCCATCGCCCTCGCTTGGCAGGACGCGATGGCGACGCATCCGGCGGCGCAAAAGGTTGCGCTTCTGGTCTGGGGCGACCCATCGCTATATGACAGCACACTTCGCATCGCCGCGCGGCTGAACCCGGCCCCGCAGATCGAGGTGATCCCGGGCATAACCTCGTTGCAGGCGCTGACGGCGGCCCACGCGATCCCGATCAACGAGATCGGCGCACCCTTTACGGTGACCACGGGCAGGCGATTGCGCGATGATGGCTGGCCCCCGGGCGTCGATACGATTGCTGTGATGCTGGACGGCACCTGTGCGTTTCAAACCTTGCCGCCTGACGGGTATCACATCTGGTGGGGCGGCTATGTCGGCATGGAGGAACAGATCATCTGTGAAGGGCCGCTGGCCGAGGTCAGCGCGCAGATCTTGAAAATGCGGGCGGAAGCACGTGAAAATCACGGGTGGATCATGGATATCTACGTGCTGCGCAAAGAAAAATAACGCCTGTCCCCGCGGGGACAAAAAGTTTATGAAATCATAATGGTGTAAGAAGAACGGCGGCTCAGTTTTCCGGGTCGACCTTGCCGCGCAACGCTTTCACTTCTCCGCGGACCTTCTTGGCTTTCAGTCGACGTTTCTTGGAGCCCAGCGTGGGGCGCGTGGCGATCCGGCGTTTGGGCGGCGTCAGCGCCTTCTTGATCAAATCGGTCAGACGATCCCGCGCGATGTCGCGGTTGCGCGCCTGACTTCGCGTTTCATCGCATTGGATGATCAGCGCGCCTTCATTGGTCCAGCGCCGTCCCGCCAACCGTTTGAGCCGCGTCTTGACTGGGCCCGGTAACGAGGGCGAACTCGCAGCTTCGAACCGCAATTCGACAGCGGTGGCGACCTTGTTCACATTCTGGCCGCCCGGGCCCGATGACCGCACGAATTGCTCTGTGATTTCCCAGTCCTGAATGGTGATGGTGTCATTGATCCGCAGCATGAGAGCCAACATCGCATCGGAACTGGTTGAGGGGAAGGGGCGTTGGCATTGCAACTGCTGAAACAGAAAGGCACCCCATGCTGACGCGTCCCTCTATCACCCAAATCGCCACCAGCCGCAAAGATCTCTATGCCTTCCGCATCACCGCGGAAGTCAGCCGCGAGGACATGACGGCGATGGCCGAATATATGAACCGCGTGTTTGACCAGACCGAAAAGGTCGACATGCTGATGATCTTTGACCGCTACAAAGGTGCCGAGACAGGTGCGTCGTTAAGCTGGGAAGCGCTGAAATCGCGTTTCCGGTCGGTGACTAACGTGGGCCGCTATGTGGTGGTCGGCGCACCCGATGGGGCGGAAACGCTGATCGACGTGATGAACGCGATCATCCCGGTCGAGGAGGAAACCTTTGACGAAGAATTCGCCGCCTGGCGTTCACTGGACGCCGAGGCAGTCGCCGCCTGAAGCGAAATGGGCCGCCCCGGTGACGGAGCGGCCCAATCGAATGGTTTACGGAGGTGTGCCGGTTAGACCGACGTCCACTTTGCAGTTCTCGACCGCCAGGGGCTGCCCTAGCAGGAACCCTCCAAAGCTGTTCCGACACCTCTCTCCAATACCTTTCTTGACACTGGATCACCTCCTTTACATTTGTTGAACTCACCCGAATCGTCGCATGAATTTCTGCAAACGCAAAGTGTTTTTTGTGTCGCACCCTGAGGTGGTCCTGCTGTCCGTCGCTTGCAGATCATATGACAAGGGCCGGAGGACTGCCCCCGACCCCTGAAAGTCATAGCATGACGGCGGGGCCGGGCGGCCTTATGCCGTGCGCAGCAAGCGGCCTGTGATCACCCGGAACGGGATCAGCGCGATCAGCGCGATGCTGAGTTTCACGGTCCAGTCTGCCACGGCAAGAGAGACCCAAAGCGGTGCCATGGGGCCACTTCCCAAGAGCGGAAGGCTGTCCGCCGCCCAGGAGACATCCGTTGCCGGGTGGATAAAGCTGAGCGCACCGGAGAAGGCGATGGAGAAGAACAGCGCCGTATCCACGGTCGAGCCGATCAGCGTGCTGACCAAAGGTGCGCGCCACCATGCGCCGTCTTTCAGGGCAGAGAAGATCGACACGTCGATCAACTGGGCCACAAGGAAGGCGATACCTGATCCGATGGCGATCCGAACCGTAACGAGAGGGCCGAATTCACCCATGATCTGGGTGCCGATCAGCGAACAGATCAGACCGACGACAAAGCCCACCAGCACCACCCGGCGGGCAGCCGACGTGCCGTAGACGCGGTTCATGATGTCGGTGACGAGGAAGGCAAGCGGGTACGTGAATGCCCCCCAGGTCAGCCACTGACCGAAGAGAAATTGAACAAGAATATTGGAGGCCACAACAATGGCGGCCATGGCAAGGATGCCGGGAAGGTGTGTGCGTGTCATATGTAAACCGTTTTGTACAAGGGTGCGGCGACTTGGCCTGCGGGGATCGCAGACGGTCGCGCTTTAGGGGTTCACGCGGTCGGGCGCAAGTCATTCCTTGATGACGTATTCCACGATCTGGGTACGCTGGAGTGATAAAAAGTTGTCGTCCGATATCAGCGTCAGGCGGATTTGCCCCATGGGGTCACGCCAGACGCTCAGCGCCTCAAGGTTGTCGAAGGTGCCGGGAATGGTGGACACGAGCGTCTCAACGGCGTTTGGTCCAGCATCCAGATCGAACCGGCGGATGCGGCTGCGAAACCCCAGCGGAGAGAGCATGCGTTCAAGCAGGTAAAAACGTCCGTTGTCATCAAAATCGGCCCCGACTGGGACAAAGGGCCCTCTCAGGGGCACCCGGTGAGAGATGGTCCAGCGCCCGCCATGCAATTGATAAAGAGGCGTTGACCCGGTTTCATCTGCTTTGCCCTCGGAAAGGGTAAAGAGCCTGCCGTCAGGATGAATGGCGAGCGCTTCGAGACCCGTGTTGAAACCAAGCTGCTCGAAATCCTTGTAAGAGGCCAATGGGGTCGTGATGCCCCCGGAGAGGTCGAGCGCCATAACCCGATGCTTGTTCTCGAAAGAGATAAAGGCCTGACCATCCGCATCAATCGCCAGCCCCTCTGCGTCGATCAGATCGCCTTGCAATGGCGTGCCATCCGCCTGTCGCAGCGGGGTGACCGACAGCAATTCAATCCCGATCACCGTGCCTGCCGAGCGGATCAGGCGGGCCGTAACCAACACGCCACGATCAGAAATTATGGTCAGTGATTGTCCATCAGGAGAGACCTCCAGACCGGAGAAACCGCCGAACCATGGCTCCGAGATATCCCAGATCAGGTTTGAATCGATCTTTTGCGCGGGATCGGCCGATGCGGGCAGGGCCGCAGCATATGCCGCGACGATCAAGCCAAGGATAAGACGTCTCAGTTTTCCAGAACCGCCTTGCACTGTGCCGGCAGATCGGCCAGCAAAAGCTCGCGCCGGGGCTTGGGCGGTTTTGCATTGGGGTTTGGCGGCGGCGGATTGAGGATATTCTGCTGCCACTGAACCGCATCGGCGCAGCCATCGCCTGCGGGCGGGGCCTTCTGGTTCACGCATCCGGCCAGTCCCTTGGGGCAGTTCAGGCGTACGTGGAAATGATAGTGATGCCCGTACCACGGTCTGATCTTTCGCAGGTAGCTGCGGTCGCCTTTTTCGTCGTTGCACATCTGGACCTTGGCACCGGGGAACACAAAGATTCGGGAAACGCGCGGATCCTTGGCGGCGGCCTTCAGGATGTTATGGTGCGCCTGGGTCCAGGAACTGTTGACGTATGCGCCGTTGGCGCGCCGCATTGAAATCGATGAGATTTTCTCGCGCTGCCCTGCGCTCAGGCTGAGCGACTTGGGCGGGAGCATCCAGATGTCGGCATCCAGTCCGATCTGATGGCTGCGGTGCCCGGTCAGCATGGGCCCGCCGCGCGGCTGGCTCATGTCGCCGATATAGAGCCCTTCCCAACCGGGTTGCGTCGCCGCAAAGGTCGACAGTTTTTTAACCATGTCGATCATTTCAGGGTGAGCCCAGTTGCGGTTGCGCGACAGACGCATGGCCTGCCAGGTCGGTCCGGTTTCAGGCAGTTGCGCGGCCCCTGCAAGGCATCCCTTGGCGTAACTTCCAAAGGGTGCGGGGCCTTGCGCAGAGGCAAAGCTTTTCGCCCCGAACAGCTTCTTGGCCTGCACCCCGGACAGCGCACCGCCGGAGGTGCCGATCGTTGGCAAGACCACTTTTTCGCCGCTGATGTCACGGCCCCCTCCGCCGCCGCAGGAGGCGAGCGTGAATGTCAGTGCAGTAATTGTGAGTATTCGGGAAAGGATCATTTGGCAAAATCTCCATCTCGTTTCACCCATGCTAACAGGATCAACCCAAGGATGAACAGCCCCACAACGGGGGAAATGCCAAGTCTTTGGCTGCCTGTGATGTCGCTGGTCACGGCAATCAGTGCAGGGGCAAGAAATGACGTCGCCTTGCCAGAGAGCGCATAGAGCCCGAAAGCTTCGGTCATGCGTTCGGGATCACCCTGCCGGGTCATCATGTTGCGGGAGGATGCCTGCAGAGCGCCACCTGCCGCACCGATAAGGGCACCGGCAATGTAGAAGGCGACATCAGGGGCAGATGTGCCTTCCCCAAAGTCGATACCCATGATCGACGTCGGAGTGAGTGAAATGATAAGAATGGCGGTCAGGATCAGCGTCACGCAGCAAAACACGATCACCGGCATCGGGCCTATGCGCCGATCTACCCGGCCACCGATCCAGCAAAAGATCGCACCGGAGATTGCGGCGAGTATGCCGAAAATGCCGATGTCGATGATCGACCAGTTCAGCACCCCCAGCGCGTAGATGCCGCCAAAGGTGTACATGCCGTTCAGCGCATCCCGGTAGAACATGGACGAGCCAAGATAGGCGAGCAGGGACGGATGCCGGGGCAGATTGCGCAAAGTACGCATCAGATCGCTTAGGCCCTGACCAAAGCGATAGCGTTTGCCTTCGAACGTCGGGTCGTCGCGGGTGTAGAGAAAGAAGGGGATCATGAAGATCGCGAACCAGATCGCGGCAAAAGGTCCGACGATGCGGGTGTCGGCCTCGGTTCCCGGATCCAGACCAAACAACGGTGAAAGCCCTGCCATCGTGCGCCCGTTCTCGCCTGCCTGGAACAGCGCAATCATTGCGATCAGGGCGACCACGCCGCCGACATAGCCGAAGGCCCAGCCAGAGCCGGAAATGCGCCCGCGCTCTGCCGGGTCCGGGTCAAGTTCTGGAAGGTAGGAGTTGGTAAAGATCGTCGCAAACTCCATTCCAATGAGGCCAATGCCGAAAAAGAACAGCGCCCAGAGGATTGAGAAATCCTGCGGGGCCGTCCACCAAAGTGCGCCCGCGCCGACGAAGTAAAGCAGTGAAAACAGCCATATCCATGGCATACGCTTGCCCGTGGAATCAGCGATTGCACCAAGGATGGGCGCGAGTATTGCGATGCAGATGCCCGTCACCGTAAGGCCGTATCCCCAATAGGCCTGCGCCTGTGCTTTGGCCGCGTCAACGGCCATTCCCCCCTCAATCAGCGCATTGGTTGCCGTCTGGGCGAAATAAGGACCGAATATAAAGGTCAGCAAGAGCGTATTATAAGGCTGACTTGCCCAATCGAAGAAATACCATCCCCAGATGCGTTTGCGCTGTGAAATCTCTGCCATTCTTGCCCCCCGTACCCTGACTAAGGGTAGAGCAGGCGCGCCGCCGCCGCGCAAGAGAGACTGTACCGTTCAAGGCGGGTTGATCACGGGTTTTGCCTGGTTTGCGACGATTAAACCCTTGTATTGATCAGTGCTCAAAGTAACGTGGATCACCCGTGGGCAGACTACTAAAGGTGCGGCCAGGTGATCAGAGTTCTTTATTTTAGCACGGCCCGTGTAAATTTGAGCGCTGCAGACGTGGCCAGGATCGTGGCTGAAGCGGAAGTGAAGAATGCGGATCTGGGGATCACCGGGGCGCTGGCCTACAATGGGCGTAACTTTTGCCAGCTTCTGGAAGGTCCGGATGACAGGGTGATGGCATTGATCGAAACGATCAAAGCCGATCCGCGCCATTCCGGGTTCAAGATCATCGATCAAAAAGAGATCACCAGCCGCTATTTCTCAGATTGGTCGATGAAGCTGGTGGATGCGCTTGATTTCTCAGTCGTGATCAACGCGATGCAGGCATAGACCTCTTGCATTGGCGGCCATGGCCGGTGGCTTTCCGCTGCACACCAGTGTGCAATCCATTCCGGCGTTGGAGGAGAGCTGACCTCTTTTCCCATCGCCTCAAGCACCTTGTCGGGAGACACCAGCCCATTCTTGTCGGTGACGGCCGCGCGGTATAGCACATGGCTGGCGCAGTCGCCGTTCGCTTTCCACATGCTTTGTTCAAGATACACGAACTTGTCATCCCAACAAACCGCACGACTGCGCATCTCGAAACGCTCAAAACCGTGGATGCGCTTGCGAAACCGGGTCGTTGTGCCAGCCATCGTCAGCCCCCAGCGGTTCTTGCGCACCACGTCGATCAGACCGGCACGCAGCGCCATCGCCGTGCGCCCGATGTCATAGAGTGACATGGCGCGCCCGTTGTTCAGTTCCATCCAGAAATCGAGGTCATGGGGCCAGCAGATATGCTGGCTGACATGCGTCTGCGTCAATTCGGTGAAACGCGGCTGGCGGTTAGCGATGTAGAGTTCTTTGAAGGTACGGACAAATGGGTACATGGACTGGCTCCTTTACCCTCGCAGTTGACCTATGGTGTGGCTGCGTCAATTGGGAACGTCGCGGCACTCTTGCGGTTTTGCGGATCGCAGCTTAACTGACAGGCATCATCCCAGAGAGGCCAGACATGACATCCATTTTCCAGATCCTGATGCTGCTGCTGAACATCGTCTATTTCATCGTGATCGCGCATGTCATCATGTCCTGGCTGATCAATTTTCAGGTGCTGAACCTGCGTCAGCCGCTGGTCGCGCAGATCTGGGACGGGCTGAACCGCCTGCTTGAGCCGATCTACAGCCGCGTGCGCAGGATCGTTCCGCCGATGGGCGGCCTGGACCTTGCGCCGTTGATCGTGCTGATCGGCGTGGCAATTCTACGGATTGTTCTGATCAACAACGCGGCGGCCTTTTACTAAGGCGAGTTCGGGCTTGTTCATTAATTGTTAGTGTGGGAATCTGCAAAAAAAGAGCAGATAAATTTACAGGTTCCCCCGATGACTGGCGCTGCCACGCTACTTCGAGACGTCTTTGGCTTTGATGCCTTTCGCCCCGGCCAGCAAGAGATTGTCGAGGCTGTGACCGCGGGTGAAAACGTGCTGGCGATCATGCCGACGGGTGGCGGCAAATCACTGTGTTTTCAATTGCCGGCGCTGATGCGCGAGGGGGTCACTGTCGTGATTTCCCCGCTGATTGCGCTGATGCGGGATCAGGTGCGTTTCCTGCAAGAGGCGGGCGTTGGCGCGGGGGCTCTGACCTCTGGGAATACACCAGAAGAAACGGATGCCGTATGGGAAGGGCTGGAAGCGGGGACGATCAAGCTGCTCTATATGGCGCCAGAGCGGTTGGCGGCAGGGTCCGCCATGGGCATGCTGAAACGCGTCGGCGTCAACATGATTGCCGTGGACGAGGCCCACTGCGTGAGCCAGTGGGGCCACGATTTTCGCCCTGATTACCTGCGCATCGGTGAGCTGAGGCGGACACTGAATGTGCCTTTGGCAGCGTTCACCGCGACGGCGGATGCCGAAACGCAGGCTGAGATTGTTGAAAAGCTTTTTGATGGCGCACCGCCACACGCCTTCCTGCGCGGTTTTGACCGGCCAAACATTCATCTTGCCTTTGCCGCCAAGAACAAGCCGCGAGAGCAGATCCTGAACTTTGCCGCCGCCCGCAAGGGACAATCCGGCATCGTCTATTGCGGCACGCGGGCGAAGACCGAAGGTATAGCCCGGGCGTTGAACGAGGCTGGGCAGAAAGCGATCCATTACCATGGTGGGATGGAAGCAGAGGACCGCCGCATCGCGGAGCGACGTTTTCAGCAAGAGGACGGGCTGATTGTCTGCGCGACGGTGGCCTTTGGCATGGGCGTGGACAAGCCCGACATCCGATGGGTCGCTCATGCCGATCTGCCGAAATCCATTGAGGCCTATTACCAGGAGATTGGCCGCGCGGGTCGCGACGGGGCACCGGCCGAGACGCTGACGCTGTTTGGTCCCGATGACATTCGCCTTCGACGCAGCCAGATTGACGAGGGGCTTGCCCCGCCTGAACGTCGTGCCGCAGATCACGCGCGGTTGAATTCGCTTTTGGGACTGGCGGAGGCGCTGGAATGTCGGCGCAAGACGCTGCTGGGATATTTCGATGAAACGGAGGTGACCTGCGGTCGCTGCGATCTGTGTGACACGCCAGCGGACGTGTTCGACGGCACAACGGCAGTGCGCAAGGCGCTGTCAGCGATCCTACGCACCGGGGAATGGTTCGGGTCGGGACATTTGATCGATATCTTGCTGGGGATTGAGACGGATAAAGTCAAAGCGCGTGGTCACGCTGATTTACCGACTTTCGGCGTGGGGGGTGAATATGATCGCCGCCAATGGCAGGCGGTTTTCCGGCAGATGATGGGCCACGATCTGATCCGACCTGATCCTGAACGCCATGGTGCCCTGCGCATGACCGATGCCGCCCTGCCCATTCTGCGTGACGAGGCCAAGATCAGCCTGCGGCGGGATTCCATCAAGACCGCAAGCGCCACGCGGCGACCCGCCGTCAAGGCAATGGTCAGCGAAGAGGACGCGCCGCTGCTGTCCGCGCTCAAGGCCAAGCGGCGTGCACTGGCCGAGGCGGCCAAGGTTCCGGCGTATATTATTTTCACCGACCGAACGCTGATCGAGATGGCCGAAACACGACCGCACAATCTGGACGCCATGGCCGGGATCAGTGGTGTAGGCACGAAGAAGCTGGAAACCTACGGTGCGGCGTTCCTTGAAGTGATCAACGGCGAAGCCGAAGTCATGCACCCGACGCGCCGCAAATTGGCCGGTCGAGACGCGGGCACAGTCTATGATCAGCTTTTGCAGGTTCAGGCAGATCTGGCCCGCGGTGAGGCAGGGACAGAAAAACCTTTGAGTTGCTCGGCCTCCTTGCTGGCAAAGGTTGCGCAACTGCGCAACGCGGATGAGACAGCAATTGAACGCCTGCTGGGTGAACGGCGCGCATCGCGTTTCGGCTCCGCTTTTTTGGATGTGCTCCGCGAGGCGGGCTGAATGCCGCAGCGACCTTGCGGTCATGTTCTCAGCCGCTATGTGTGATGAAACGTTTGAAGGGGGACCGCAATGCTGGTGGTGATTTCGCCTGCCAAAAGGCTGGATTGGGACGCGCGAGAAGCGCAGATGACGCAACCTGATTTTCAGGATGACGCAGTGCGGCTGGCCAAGACCATGCGCAATCTGACGCTGGGCAAACTCAAGGACCTGATGGATCTGAGTGATGATCTGGCGCGGCTGAACCGGGACCGGTTTCAGGCGTTCGAAGACGCCCCAGAGGCCGAAGCGACGCGTCCGGCGGCCCTGGCTTTTGCCGGGGACACCTATCAGGGTCTGGAGGCAGCCAGTCTTGATCCGGATGAAATGGCATGGGCGCAGAAGCACCTGCGCATCCTTTCGGGTCTTTATGGTGTGCTGCGCCCGATGGACGCGATCCAGCCCTACAGGCTTGAGATGGGCAGCAAGCTCAAGACACGCCGGGGCGCGAACCTCTATGACTACTGGCGCGATGACATTGCCAAGGCGCTGAACGCCCAGGCCGATGAGGTGTGCAGCGATGTGCTGATCAACTGCGCAAGCCAGGAATACTTTGGCGCGGTGGCCCCCAAGGCGCTTAAGTTGCGGGTGATCACACCGCAGTTCATGGAAGACAAGCGCGACGGCAAAGGGCCGAAGATTGTCAGCTTTTTTGCCAAGAAGGCGCGCGGCGCAATGGCGCGATTCATCGTTCAGAACCGGTTGACCGACCCCGATGCGATCAGGGACTTCGACACTGGCGGATATGCCTGGCAGGCGGACGCATCTACGCCTGAAAAACCCGTCTTTGTTCGCGATTACCCGGCTTCCTGAAGCGCATAAAGCGGTGCCATGTCGGGGGTGTGCACGGTCTCGATCTGTTCAAGAAGTGATGGCTTGCGCAGCGGCTTGGTCAGGTAGCCGTCTAAACCGGCCTTGAGTATTTCATCCTCATCCCCGGCCATGGCGTGAGCGGTTAGCGCGATGATCGGTGTTCGCCTGTCTGTCTCAAGCTGGCGAATGGCGGCGGTCGCTTCTTTGCCGTCCACGATCGGCATTGAGATATCCATAAAGATCAGGTCTGGCGTGTTTTCCTGAAACAGGCTGATCGCCTCTGCCCCGTTGTTGGCAAAGACCAGATCGATATTCAGATCCTTGATCATTTTGCCAAAGACGAACTGGTTTGTCTTGTTATCCTCCGCTGCAAGAATCCGCATCGGTCGCAGCTCGGCCGCGCCTTGCTGCGGTTTTGTGTCATGGGGGGCGGCGGCATCTGGCTGGCTGTCGGGTGTCTTGGCCAGTGCTAAGGTCATCTTGAAACTGAAGCAGGTTCCCTGACCTTCTTCTGAGGTGACCCAGATATCTCCGCCCATCATCCGGACCAAGCGTTCGCAGATGGCAAGCCCAAGGCCGGTGCCTTCGAACTGACGGTTCCGCTCTCCCTCGACCTGATTGAATTCACCAAACACGTGATCGATCATATCTGCGGGGATACCGATGCCCGTGTCCGCAATGTCGATCTGCATATCGATCTGACCATCCTCTTGGACCTCGCCTGCGGTCACCCGCACCGCGACATGACCGTCAGAGGTGAATTTCACAGCATTGCCGATGAGGTTTGCCAGAATTTGGCGCAGACGGACCGGATCACCGATCAGATGCACCGGGACAGATGTGTCATATTCCAGCTCAAGCGCGATGCCCTTGCCCTTGGCCGTTGGCATCAACAGCATCAGTACTTCCTGAATGGTGACCTGCAGGTTGAAGGGTTTCGGCTTCAGCTCAAGCCGTTGTGCCTCGATCTTGGAGTAATCCAGCACGTCGTTAATGATAACCAGCAAGGCTTCGGCTGAGCTTTTGATGGTCTCGGCATATGGCCGCTGTTCTTCATCCAGTTCGGTTTCCATGAGCAGGTCGCTCATGCCGATCACACCGTTCATGGGAGTGCGTATTTCGTGGGTCATGTTGGCCAGAAAGGCGGATTTGGCCCTGTTTGCGCTTTCCGCCACGCTGCGGGCCTCTTTCAGCTTTTCCTCATAAGCGACGGCCTCAGTGATATTCAGCGCAAGCGAAACAATGTCGCCTTCAGGACCGCGCTGGTCGATCAAACAGATGTATTCCCCATTCCACAGCTGAATGTCGATCGGGTCAGGACTGGCCTGTTGAAACCGTTCCATCATCATTCGGCGCCAGTCGGCGGGCGGCATGCCTGCGGTGTTCAAAATCCCCTCGTCCGTGAGGACCTGCAGGATCGTGACATAATTCACGCCTGTGCGGATCGCTTCGACCCCGTCAAAGGCCTGAAGATAGGCGTTGTTGGCCATGATCATCTCATGGTCCGCATTAAAGAAAGCAAATCCGTCCTTGATTGATTCGATCGTGTACCACAAACGCCGTTCCGTGATCGCAATTCGCTGGTTGGCCGCACTCAGGTCGGATTTCACGCGCTGGTTTTCACCCCGGATGCTTGCGACCTCGGCGCGGGTTTCAACGATCTCTTCGCTGAGTTGTTGCGCGTGCTGGCCCAGCTTGCGATTGGCGGCAAAAAGTTCGGCCTGTTTCAGTTCCGGCAACCGTTCGGCGGCAAGCCTGCTGCGCCGTTCTTGTGTCAGTTTGCTGGCAAGGCTCATGCGCCGCTCCAAAGGGTTCCTGTCGTGGGGCGCACACTGAACCAGCGCGGTGAACATCTGCTTAAATCTGACGCCAGACTTGCCGCATCGCAAGCCGCGTGGCACCCTGACGGCATTTCAAAAGGAGATTTCTGATGCGCCCTTTGCATGGCCTTGCGCTGTCGTTCGTCCTGTTGATCCTGGGGGTTTTCCAAACAGCGGCCCAAAACGCCGTGCCCGATCACCGGTACCTTTATTCCCGTGATGTGGATTTCTATGGCGCTGATCTGACCAATCTCTTTGACACCAGCCAAGAGGCTTGTGCGCGTGCCTGTTCGGCCCAAGAGGCGTGCATCGCCTTTACCTATAACCAGCGTAACAACGCCTGTTTTCCAAAGTCGGCCATCACGGACAGGCAGCCGTACCAAGGGGCATTGTCCGCACAAAAGGTTGCCACCGATGCGGTCGTTCTGGCCACCCAAACGGCAAGGCGCTCTGACCTTGGATTTCTTGATGAAACGGGTCTGAATGCCGCACGCGGCTTTGTCGCGACCAACAGCGCACGCTATTCCTTTTCCGGTGAAACGGTGCAGGATCTGACTGCCGCCATGGCGGAGGCAGAGCAGGCCGGGGATACACGCGCAGCGTTGCGCTGGGCAGGCAAGACTGCGGCACTGACCGACCGGGGGGAGATCTGGGCGGGCTACGCACGCCTTGCCCTGATCCGGGCAGAAAACGGTGAAAGCGCGGAGCGCCGCCAATTCCGGCGCGAGGCCTTGCTGGCTGCGATCAACGCCTATCTGCGCGCTGATCAGCCCACTGTGCAGGTCGAGGGGCTCAGCGTTATGGCGCGCGCACTTGAGGCCAACCGGCGCGGGCGCGACATGATCCCCGCTTTGCGTCTGGCGCTTGGCATTTCGCCTCGGCAAGATATCGAACAGGCGTTGGACGATGCCATTGGCAAGTATGGTTTTCGTATCACCGAACACCGGGTTGACAATGACGCCGCCGCGCCGCGCATCTGCGCTGAGTTTTCTGAAAAGTTGGTGCAGGTCGGTGTGGACTACGAACCTTTCGTGCGCGTCGAGGGGCGCGGGCTGGTCGTGCAGGCGCAGAACAGTCAGCTGTGCATTGACGGGGTGGAACACGGTCAGCGCTATGGTGTGACCTTCCGTGCAGGCTTGCCCGCTGCCAGCGGAGAAACCTTGCACAAGGACGTGCGCCTGCAGCTTTACGTCCGCGACCGGACGCCAGCAGTCCGTTTTCCGGGCCGCGCCTATGTCCTGCCGCGCAGTGCGGATGCGGCGCTCCCAATCGAAACGGTCAATGCCTCAACGCTTGATCTTCGCTTGCGCCGGGTCAGCGACCGCAACCTTGTACGCGCCATTCGGGAAAGCTATTTCGGCAGGCCGCTCAGCGCCTACGAGGATGATCAGTTTGCGCAGAACCTCGCCCAAGAGGTCTGGACCGGTCAGGCAGAGGTACAAAATGACCTGAACGTCGACATGACAACGCGCCTGCTCATGGGGGAGGCGCTGGCGGATCAGCCCCCTGGTATTTACGCATTGAGCGCCGCCATACCGGGTCAGGACCCTTACGAGAACGCCGCCGCAATGCAGTGGTTCGTTCTGTCTGATCTGGGCCTTTCCACGTGGTCTGGCGTGGATGGCATGCAGGTGGCGGTAAGGCGCCTTGCCGACGCATCGGCCAAATCGGGCGTGACCGTCAGTCTGATCAGCCGCGCCAATGCCGTGCTGGGTACGGCGGTGACCGATGCAGACGGTTTCGCACGCTTCCCGGCAGGTCTGACGCGTGGATCAGGGGCAGCACAGCCCGCACTTGTGATGGCCGAGGATGCGGCGGTGGACATTGCCTTTTTGCCGCTGACGGACCCGGCGTTCGATCTGTCCGACAGGGGCGTCGAGGGCCACCCGCCTGCGCCCCCCATCGACACGTTTCTGACAACCGACAGGGGTGCCTACCGCGTGGGCGAGACGATCTATGCCACCGCCCTGACCCGCGATGCGCAGTCGCAGGCGCTGGAGGGCTTGCCGGTGACGGCCATCCTCAAACGTCCCGACGGGGTGGAGTATAGCCGACAGCTGAGCCAGAACGCCAAGGCGGGGGGGCATGTTTTTGCATTGCCTTTGGGCCCGGATGTGCCGCACGGGGCCTGGCGGCTGGACATCCTTTCGGACGTAGATGCCCCCGTGCTGGCAAGCCAGACGGTGCTGGTCGAGGATTTCCTGCCCGAGCGGATCGATTTCGACATTACCCTGCCGGATGCGCCAATGAGATTGGGCCAGACGCCCCCTTTGACGGTCGATGTCCGCTATCTTTTTGGCGCGCCGGGGGCCGACCTGACCGTGGAAGGCGATGTGCGGCTGCGTGCGACGCGCACGCTGGATACTTGGGCGGGATACCTCTTTGGTCGGCATGATACACCCTTCCGCACCCAGACCCGGATCATTCAGAGTGCCGTGACCGATGCGGAGGGCAAGGCGACATTGGCCCTGCAATTGCCGACCCTGGACGAAAACCCCGGAACCCAGCTTGAGGCCGAGGTCATCCTGCGCGTTGCAGAGGGGTCAGGCCGTCCTGTTGAACGGCGCGTGACCAAGCCAGTGACGTCGGATGCCGCCCTGATCGGGATCAAACCCTTGTTTGATGACGTAATCGCCGAAGGGGCTGAGGCCGCATTCGATCTGATTGCAGTGTCGCCTGACGGCGCTGCGATTCCGATGGCCGTCCGCTGGACCGTCAACAAGGTCGAAACCCGTTATCAATGGTATCAGCTATACGGCAATTGGGAGTGGGAACCCGTTACCCGGCGCATTCGGGTAGACACCGGTGAAATCATGCTGGGCGAGGATCCAACGACTGTATCGGCACCTACCGAATGGGGAATGTACGAGATCGTGGTGGAGCGTGTCGGCGCACCATATTCAGCGTCTTCGGTCACGTTCCATTCCGGTTGGTACGGCAACGATGGGTCAACCGATACGCCGGACCGGCTGGAAATGTCCCTTGATGCGGAACGCTACGACATCGGCGACACGGCGACACTACGGCTGGTGGCCGAGGGTGATGGCGTTGCGATGATCTCCGTGCTCTCAAACAGGATAGTCGAACGACGGGTGGTGCCGGTACGTCCGGGTGAGAATTCCGTCGCGCTTGATGTGGGAGAGGATTGGGGCAGCGGGGCTTATGTCACCGTGTCGGTGCTTCGCGGAATGGATGTTTCAGCGGGGCTGAACCCTTCGCGACAGCTCGGCGTGGCCCATGCCGCCGTGGCACCCGGTGACAAGGCGCTTTCCGTTCGCGTCGATGCGCCCGACGTCGTCGATGGTCAAGCAGGCACCATACGTGCAGCGGTACAGGTTGACGGGGTCGCTTCAGGCGAGACGGGCTATGTCACCCTTGCCGCAGTCGATGTCGGTATCCTCAACCTCACGGGATTTGAAGCCCCCGATGTCACCGATCACTACTTTGGCCAGCGAAGGCTGGGCGTCGAGATGCGGGATATCTACGGGCGCCTGATTGACGGCATGAACGGCGCGATGGGTACGGTGCGTTCAGGCGGGGATGCCGCCGCCAGTGCACAGGTGCAATCACCGCCGCCGACCGAGAAACTGATGGCGTTTTTCACTGGTCCGGTTGAGGTTGGGCCGGACGGCCGCGCGGAGGTTGAGATCATCAAGCCCGCCTTTAACGGGACCATCAAGCTGATGGCCGTGGCGTGGTCACCAACTGCTGTTGGCGATGCGACGCAAGACGTGGTGGCGAAGGACCCGGTGGTCGTGACCGCATCTTTGCCACGGTTCCTGGCCCCTCAAGATGAAAGCCGTCTCTTGCTGGAACTGGTTCACGCTAATGGCGGGGCAGGCGAGATGCCTGTTCAGGTCTATGCCGATGCAGGCGTGGCCTTGGGCGACGTGCCGACCAGTGTGACCCTGAATGACCAAGGATCGGAACGGCTGGCGATCCCGGTGACAGCCCGAGAGATTGGCAATCATCTGATCACTGTCGTGCTTACCACTCCTGATGGCGTAGAGCTGCGCAAGGTGCTGACACTGCCAGTCCGCGACAATGATCCAGAGACCGCGCTGACGCGGCAGTTCTCCCTTGGTGTCGGGGAGAAGTTCAGCTTTGACGTGAATGTCTTTGCCGGACTGCGGCTGGGCACCGGATCGGCAACGCTGACCGCAGGCCCGCTTGCGCGTTTCGATGTGCCGGGACTGTTGCGGCAGCTTGATCGCTATCCCTACGGCTGTACTGAACAGGTCACCTCAGGCGCGATGCCGCTGCTCTACCTCAGTTCGATGGCACAAGCCGCCGGACTGGGAGAGCCGGAGCGCATTGACGACAAGATCAGCAAGGCCATCGCACGGGTGCTTACACGGCAATCTAGCAACGGTGCCTTTGGCCTGTGGCGGGCCGGTTCGGGCGAGTTCTGGCTGGATGCTTACGTCACTGATTTCCTGTCGCGGGCGCGCGGGCAGGGGCATACCGTGCCTGATCTGGCCTTCAGTCTTGCCATGGACAACCTGCGCAACCGGATCAGCTATGCCCCCGACTTTGACAACGGAGGAGAGGATATCGCCTATGCCCTTCTGGTGCTGGCCCGTGAGGGTGCCGCAAGCATGGGAGATCTGCGATACTATGCCGATACCAAGGCGCAGGATTTTGCCACGCCACTTGCCGCAGCACAGCTTGGTGCTGCGCTGGCGTCTTATGGTGATCCGGTCCGGGCCGATGCAATGTTCCGGCGTGCCGGTGCGATGCTGGTGGGACAGCGCGACAATCGCGGTTGGCGTGTGGATTTCGGCACACCGCTGCGCGACACAGCCGCTGTGCTGAAGCTGACCGCAGAAGCAGGTAGCGCCGCCATTGATCGGGCGAGCCTTGTGTCTCTGGTGCATCGGGGCACCGGACGACTATCCACGCAGGAAGCTGCGCAGGTCGTGATGGCCGCCCATGCGCTCAGCTCTTCTGATGCAGTACCGGGGCTACGGGTCGACGGGCAGGTGGCAAACGGCCCGGTGGTCAAACGGATGGACGATACAGACACGCAGGTGTCAGTGATTGAAAACATCAGTACCGTTCCAATGGATGTGACCATGACAGCTTACGGTGTTCCAGAGGTTGCGTCGGCTGCCGATGGGTATGGCTACAAGATTACGCGCCGCTATTACACGATGGACGGCGCACCGGCAGAGGGGCCTGTCGCGTCGGGTGACCGGTTGGTCGTGGTGATCGAAGTAACACCGTTTGAGGATATCGGCGCGCGGCTGATCGTCGATGATCCGCTGCCCGCCGGGTTTGAGATCGACAATCCGAACCTTCTGCGCAGTGGCGACATTGGCGCGCTTGACTGGCTCAAGACGAAAGAGCCGGAAACAGCGGAGTTCCGGAGCGACCGCTTCATCGCCGCTGTCGATCATCGAAAGGCAGAGCCGTTCAGGCTGGCCTATGCCGTGCGCGCGGTCACGCCGGGACGCTACCATCACCCCGCAGCGACCGTTGAAGACATGTACCGCCCTGAGTACCGCGCCAACACCGCGACGGGTCAGGTGACTGTGACGCCATGATCCGGCGGTACGCACTCTTTGGGCTGGTCCTCGCCCTTGGGCTGGGGGCTGGCCTGCGTGATGCTTTCGACGGCTGGGTCGCAGGGACCAAGGTACCGCCGGTTCTGGTTGAAACATCGGTTGAAGTGCGGGACCGCCATGGCACCTTGATGCGTGTCTTTCCGGTTGAGGATGGTCGCATCCGTCTGGCGCCTGACCTTGATCAGGTCGACCCGGATTTCCTGTCGATGCTGATCACCTACGAGGACAAACGGTTCTACACCCATTCAGGTGTTGATCCGCTGGCCGCACTGCGCGCTGCGGTGCAGGCGATCTGGGCAGGCGAGGTGGTGTCAGGAGGCTCCACGCTGACGATGCAGGTGGCCCGCCTTCTGGAGAATTCAGGCACCGGGCGCTTGGCGGGCAAGCTGCGGCAGGTTCGGCTTGCGCTGGCGCTGGAGCGGCGATTGAGCAAAGCGCAGATACTTGAGTTGTATCTTGCCCACGCCCCCTATGGTGGTCCGGTCGAAGGATTGCGTGCGGGATCGCTTGCCTGGTTCGGCAAGGAGCCTAAACGCCTGAGCATGAACGAAGCGGCCTTGCTGGTGGCCTTGCCGCAAGCACCCGAGGCGCGCCGCCCGGACCGGTACCCGGATATTGCCCAAGCTGCCCGCGCCCGTGTGCTGGACCGGGTGAATGCGCCGGAGGACTTACGCGCGGCACCTGTGCCTGCCGCCATGCGTCCTTTCGCACGCCTTGCCCCGCATTTAGCTGACCAGATGCGTCGGCAATCCCCGCTGAGCCAGCGGCATGACGTGACCTTGGATGCAGGCCTGCAAAAACAGATAGCAGAGCTTGCGGCCCAAGCCGTCCGGGGGCAGCCGCAGGGCGTTTCCGCCGCGATCGTAGCGGCGGACCATCAAAGCGGAGAGGTGCTTGCCTCGGTCGGATCACCAGCCTATGCCGCCACCGGTGGGCGCCTTGGGTTCGTTGACATGACGCGCGCTGTCCGTTCTCCCGGCTCAACGCTGAAACCATTCATCTACGCGCTGGCGTTTGATCAGGGGCTGGCGCATCCTGACACGCTGATTGATGATGTGCCCGTCTCCTTTGGCCGCTATGCGCCGCAGAATTTCGACGGCCAATTCCGCGGTCAACTGACGCTGCGCAAGGCGTTGCAATTGTCTTTGAACATTCCGCCCGTGCTGCTGATGCAAGAGCTGGGACCGGCAAGGCTTTTGGCGACCCTGCGCAAAGGCGGCGCGCAACCACAAGTGCCGGGCGGTCAGGCAGGATTGGCCGTGGCTTTGGGCGGTGTTGGCCTGACGCTGAATGATCTGGTGCAGCTCTACGGCGGGCTGGCAAATGGGGGGGAGGTCCGCCCGTTGAGTTGGCGCACGGGACAGGCAAATCAGTCATCACATCGGATCGTGTCGCGCAGTGCAGCATGGCAGGTAGGGCATATCCTTGCCAGCATATCCGCGCCACAAGGCAGCGCTGCTGATGCGCGGCACATCGCTTTCAAGACCGGCACGTCCTACGGCCACAGGGATGCTTGGGCAATCGGCTTTGACGGGGCGCATGTAATAGGCGTTTGGCTAGGGCGCCCCGACGGAACCCCGGTGCCGGGTGCCTTTGGCGGTGATCTCGCTGCCCCCGTTCTGTTCGAGGCATTTGGCCGACTGAAGGCGCGCGCCGCGCCTTTGCCGCCACCGCCGCCCGAAACCCTGATCCTGAGCACGGCAGCCCTGCCCAAACCTTTGCAGCGCTTTCGGAGCCGGGACGCGGTTTTTGCCCCGGCCCGTGATGCGCCGCAGGTCAGCTTTCCTCCCGACGGCGCGGTCCTGCGGATGACAGGCGAGCCGGTGCCGCTCAAGCTCAGCGCAGGTGTCTTGCCGCTGACGGTGTTGGTGGATGGCGCACCGGTTCTGACCAACCTGCGCCATCGCGACGCGTTGTTGCCGATGACAGGACCGGGGTTCTCGCGCATTTCGGTGATCGATGCCAAGGGGCGTGCGGCAAGCGTTCAGATCCGACTGCAGTAGCACGAATCCGCCGCTGGGGATATTGCCGGTAGCAGGGTGATGTTATATGTCCGGTTCACCATGAAAAACGCTCTTGTCCTTATGCTGTCCGTGATGCTTGCCAGCCCGCTGGCAGCCCATCCGCATATCTTTGTGGATACGGGTCTGGACCTGCGTTTTGACGCCGAAGGTCGGCTAACCGAGGTCAAGGTCACATGGGCCTACGACGAATTCTATTCGCTGCTGATCACAGAGGATCGCGGGCTTGATCCCGATTTCGACGGCGTTCTTACACCCACAGAGCTGGCGGACCTCACCGGATTCGATATGCAGTGGACCGAAGGCTTTAACGGCGATCTTGTGATCATGCAGGAGGGGCGTGAATTGCCCCTGTCCGGTCCGATGGAGGCAACCGCCGTGTTCAACGATGGCCGGATCACGACGACCCATGTGCGCCGCGTGGATCCGGACCAGCACGTTGGTGCGCGGATTGATGTGAAGCCCTATGATGCGACGTATTATACCGCGTATGACATCACGCTGCCTGTGCGGATTTCCGGCCTTGATGCATGTCGCCACAGCATCGATATGCCCGATATTGACGCCCGTTTGCGTGAAATGCGCGATTTGCTGAATACGCTGGACATGGACACCACACCGCAGGACGAAGGTCTGCCCGACATCGGTGGCCTGTTGGCCAGTACGGTGATGGTCACATGCGATATTTCCTGAGTTTCGCGGCACTTGTCGTGCTGGCGGCTCTTGGCTGGCTTTGGCTCAGCGGCGGGTTTGATCAACTGAGCGCCTGGGCGGCGAGCCAGCAACGCGGTTTCCAGAATACAATCGCCCGCGCCCTCCGCAGTGCTCGCGCAGGGGAAGCTGGTGCGGTGATGGCACTGTTGGGAGCCTGCTTTGCCTACGGCCTTGCCCATGCGGCGGGTCCGGGACATGGCAAGGTTCTGATCGGAGGCTATGGGTTTGCCCGCAAGGTGCCGATGCTGCGGCTTTCTCTAATTGCGCTGCTGGCCTCCCTTGGGCAGGCTGTCACGGCAGTTACGCTGGTTTATCTGGGTGTTCTGGTGCTGAACATCGGCAGACAGGCGATGGTAAACGTGACTGAAGCGATGATGGCCCCGATCAGCTATGGCGCGATTGGCCTGATCGGTCTGTGGCTGGTCTGGCGCGGGGCGCGCAAGCTGCTGGCACGGTCTTACGATCATGCCCATGCGGGCGATGGCGCGGTCTGCTCAAGCTGCGGCCATGCACACGGACCGACGCTGGATCAGGTTGACCAGGCAGGTTCGCTGCGCGAGGCCTTCGCGCTGATTGCGGGCATCGCGATCAGACCCTGCACCGGCGCGCTTTTCGTGCTGATCATCACATGGCAGATGGGCATCGGCGGGCTTGGCATTGGCGGGGCTTTCGCCATGGCGTTGGGGACGGCTTTGATCACGATCTTCGTTGGACTTGCGGCCGGAGGGCTGCGCAGTGGTGTTCTGGCAGGGCTAAACGGTTCCGCTCAGCTGGCGCGAGCCATGGCCGGGATAGAGGTTCTGGCAGGTGCTGCGGTGCTCTTTATCGCGGGCGGCTTGTTGCTGCGGGCGATTTAGCAGGGTCTACCGACGCCCTTCACGCAACCAGGCTGCGGTGATCAGCGCAGCGGACAGCAACAGCACAAGCCATCCCGGCAGAATGGCCGTTTGCCGGATATCGCGGGTTTCATAAGCGCCGCGCGGGGTGATACCCAGCCAGCCCCGACCGGCAGCAGGACGGCCTGCACGGACGTTGCGCAACCGGGGCAAGCCGTCTTCGAGACGTACTACGCCACCTCGCAAAGAAGAAATAACCGGATCAAGCGCTTCGCCGCTTGCGATGGTTTCAATGAACTCTCGCGGGGCTGCAGGGCCCAGCCCAATCACAGCGGTTTGATCGCCGTTGTCCAGCCGGTAAAGCCCGATTTCCGGTCCCTGATAGACACCTTCGAATATACCAGCGGCGCCCTCGGTCAGCGGCAGCTCTTCGGTGCTGCCATCGGGTTTGGTGATGGTGACTGGCGGCACGCTGTCGCCCAAGGTGCGGCGGATGATCCGCATCGTCTGGCCTTCGGCAGTCGCGGTCAGCGCCTCTTCCTCAAGCTCCGGTTCCTTCATCATCCAGTGTGCAAGGCGGCGCAGCAATTCAAGCTGTGGACCGCCGCCTTCGTATCCCCTGCTCCAGAGCCAGGCATGATCGGACGCCAGAAGAGCGACCCTGCCTTCGCCGACGCGGTTCAAGATCAGCAAGGGGCGTTCATCATGGCCCTGCATCACCACGTTGCCCTGCTGGTCCGCGACGTCGATCTGCCTCAGCCACCGGCCCCAATCGCCATTGTCTGGCAAATCAGTGGTGACAGGATGGCGTTTGCCAAGGTCAGTGACCGTCGGGCTGAAAGGTTCTTCAAGCACACGCGCGGTTGGCGTCGCAGGCAGCACCGTGCCAAGCGGTGACCGGTAAATGCTGTCAGCTGTGGCAAAATCCGGCCCTGCCGCCACCAAAACCGCACCACCCTCGCGCACATAGCTTGCGACGTTATCCAGATAAAGCGCGGGCAGGATGCCGCGCCTCTGATAGCGGTCAAAGATGATCAGATCGAAATCGTCGATCTTTTCCATGAACAACTCGCGCGTCGGAAAGGCGATGAGCGACAGCTCATTGACCGGCACGCCGTCTTGTTTCTCGGGCGGACGCAGGATGGTGAAATGCACCAGATCAACAGAGCTGTCGGACTTGAGCAGGTTGCGCCATGTCCGCCCGCCGGGGTGCGGCTCTCCACTGACCAGCAGCACGCTGAGGCGGTCGCGCACGCCGTTCATCTGGATCAGCGCGGCGTTGTTCCGGTCCGTCAGTTCACCCTCTGCTTCGGGGAGGGAAAAGCGGATCACGTTCCGCCCCCCGTGGGGCAGGGTGATGGGCAATTCCAGATCCTGGCCGATTGGCACTCGGAAGGTTTGCGCCGGCTCACCGTCGATAGAGATGTCCAGCGGTGCAAGCTCTTGTCCTTCGGGTGCCGCACCAAGGTCGTCAATGCGCAGGGTCAGGGTGACTGGTTCACCGATGATGGCAAAAGCAGGCGCATTCCGCACTGTCAGGCGGCGGTCCCAGTCGGTTTCCTTGCCCGTCATCAACAGATGCATCGGCGCGGGCAGATCAATCGGAAGGTCCGCATCATGCACGCGCCCATCGCTGATGGCGAGGATCCCTGCAATGCGCGCACGCGGTTCTTCGGCCAATGCCTCGCTGATAGCGGCCATCATTTCGGTGCCTGCATCGCCCGCCCCGTCAGGCACGGCAATGCGGCGCAGTTCGGTGTTCGGACGGGCGGTGATCTGTGCGGCAAGTGCCGTGGCCGCGTCTGCAGTCTCTTCGGCCCGGTCCGCCAGCCGTCCGCTGGCACTTTCATCCTCGACCAGCAGCACAATATCGCTGAGTGGAGCGCGGTCTTCTTGCTGGAAGGACGGGTTGGCCAGTGCGCCCAGCACCACGGCGGCCGCAAGTCCGCGCAGCGGCCAGCCATTCAGGCCCCGCAGGATCGCTAGGATCAGACCGATCAGCGCGATGATCGCGACAACGATCAACAGCGGCAGTGGGATCAGCGGGTCATATACGATGCTGGATGTCATTGGCCCAACCGATCCAGCAGGGCAGGCACGTGAACCTGATCCGACTTATAGTTGCCTGTCAGAACGTGCATGATCAAATTCACCCCAAAGCGGTTCGCCAGTTCGCGCTGCCGTTCCCCGGAATAGCCACGGCCAATGGGCAACAGCGGGGCGCCATCGCTGCGCACGGCCCATGCGGCAGCCCAGTCATTGCCGCCGATCACCACCGGCGTCACGCCATCGTTGAGATTGCGGAACGGCATGCCTTCGATCTGTTCCGCATTCGGCGGAGCAGCCTCGACCCAGACATCGCGGCTGTTATGGCGGCCGGGGAAGTCCTGCAACAGATAAAAGGTGCGCGTCAAAACGTGATCGCCCGGCAAAGGTTCAAGCGGCGGTATATCCAGAGGCGCGGCAAGCTCCTGCAGCTTGCGGCCATTTGGGCTGGCTGCGCCAAAGCTTGCGATATCTGCGTCGCGGGTATCGAACAGGATCAGCCCGCCAGAGCGCAGATAGTCATTCAGCTTGGCATAAGCCTCGGTTGAGGGGCGGGGCTGATCAGGGGTGATCGGCCAGTAAAGCATCGGGAAAAAGGCGAGCTCGTCTGTCTCAAGATCAACAGCAGTTGCCGTGGCCGGTTCAACAGAGGTGCGAAAGAACAGCGTGTCTGACAAGCCGTTCAGCCCTGCCGCTGCGATCTCATCAACACGTGCATTGCCAGTGATGACATGGGCCAGAGACACTTCGGCGGTGGCGGCGAGGGCGAATTCATCAGGCTCTGACTGAGCGAAAGCCGGGGGAGCAAAACCCAGGAAAGGCAGGGCGCAGAGCGCGATCACAGCTATTGAGGTACGACCCAGCAAACGCCCTGACAGAGCAAGCGACGCAACCACATCTGCCAGCAACAAAAGGATCGACAGGCTGAGCAACCAACCCGCGACCGGCTGTTCCGGCGCAACGGCCAATCCCTGCACCGGCACATCCAGCGGCCAGTTTGCAGGCTCCAACGAACTGTCAGCAGTAAAGACATTGCGCGCCAAACGGCGGTCGCCGTTGCCATAGATGCCAGGTTGCATCGACGGGCCTGCCGGGGCGGAAACCAGTTCCGGCCCATCGACACCGGGAAGGTTTCCGGCATCTGACAGCACACCATAGCCATCCATCACCCGCAGTGGCGTCCATGTCGTCCCTTCAAGATCGCCTGCGTCTGGTGATGCTGCGGCAGATGATACCGCCAGCCGTTCCAGCATTTCAACAAACAGACCTGAGAGCGGCAAAGTGGACCATTCTGCCGTCGCGGTCACATGGAACAGGACAATCTGGCCCTGGCCGACGACCTTGCGCGTGACCAGTGGCGTACCATCGCTGAGCGACGCAATCACACGGTCCGCCAGCGTCGGATCAGGCTGCGCCACGACCTGCGCTGACACCACGACATCATCGGGGATCGACAGGCCAAAGAAGGGCGACGTTTCCTTGAAGGCTTCCAGCGATTTCGGCTCTCCCCAGCTCATCGCGCCGCCAACGCTGCGGCCCCCGGCACGCAGACGGACGGGCATGAGCGGGTCTTCGTCGAAACGGCTGATGTCACTGGCGGCAATGCGTGGCCCGGCAAAACGCATCAGCATGCCGCCTGCGTCAATCCATTCAATCAGCGGGTTTGCCTCGGCCTCGGACAATGTCGCCACATCGGCCAGCACGATCACATCGGGGTTGGCAGGCAGGACATCCGCGATGGAGCCGTCGATCAGGTCTGCCGTGGGGGCCAGCGCCTGTTCGATGTAGTGGAGCGGCGACAGGAGTTGCAGACCTTCCTCGCCGCCATCGTTTCCGATCAAGGCAACCTCGCGCCGTCGCAGCGCATCATCCACCAGCGTCGTGGCCCCGGCGGACCGCTGTCCGGCGATGGTGAACCCGGTAATCCTTGCGCGCAGTTCCGATGGCAGGGAAAGTTCGGCCGTTGCCGTTGTGGCACCTTGGTCAAAGGATGCGAAAGCTGTCGCCAGGATACGTGCGTTTCCTGCGGGATCACGGCCTTCGGCCTGAATGACAACTTCGCGCTCAAGACCGGGGACGGCCCGCGCGACATTCAGATTTACGACATTGTTCTCATAGACTGCCGGGGCGATGGCCAGCACGTTTGCAGCGGTCTGATATACCTCCACTGCACCACGTGATTGCAGGGTATCTAACACGGCGTCGCGCCCGTCAAAATCCAGTGCATCGCTGAACCAAAGCGTATCGAAATCAGGCAGGTTGCCCATAATTTCCGTGGCGCGGGCAATATCGGCCTGCGATGGCTGCCATGGCGCGGGGGCAAACCCCGCCAGACGCGAGCGCCACACATCGGCAGACTGGAACGACGGTTCATCCGGCCGGGTGAGGGTGAGAAAGCCTACCGGGCGCTCGGCCCGGCTGGCGCGGGTCAGTTGTGCCTCGATCGCCTGTATTTGCTGCGGCCAGCGGGTGGCGCCGGCCCATGTGCCGTCAAGCACGATCAGGAGCGGGCCATCCCCCTCGGCCCGGTCGACATCAGGGTTCAGAACCGGACCTGCAAGGCCAAGAATAATCGCAGCAACGGCCAACATCCGCAGCAGCAACAGCCACCATGGCGTGCGATCCGACACTGTTTCATCGTCGGTCAGGCCCAGCAGAAGCGCAACACCCGGAAAGCGGCGGCGGATCGGCGCAGGTGGGACCGCCCGCAGGATCAACCAGAGAATTGGCAGCGCCAGCAGCGCTGTCAGCAACCACGGTGCAGTAAAGCCGATGCCACCCAGAACCGTCACGCTGCTACCCCCGCACGTGCATCAAGTGCCCCGTACAGCCAAAGCAGCGCGGATTGGGCCGAATGGTCGGTGTGGTGCAATCCGTATTGCCAGCCGGTCAGCGCACAGAGCCTTTGAAGCTCTGCCTTGCGGGCGGCCAGCCGTTCAAGATAGCGGTCCTTAAGGTCATTGGCCTTGAGCGTTTCATGTCGCAGCGTGCCGCCGACGCTCTCGAAAATCGTGCGGCCCGTGAAGGGAAACAGTTCTTCTGACGGGTCGAGCACGTGATAAAGTACACCGCGCACGCCCCGGTCCGCGGCCTTGGTAAGGGCCGTTTGCACCCCGTCGAGATCACCCATGAAATCAGAGATAAAGACTGCCCGCGCATGCGGGATCATCGCACGATGTTCTGGCGGGCTGTAGTCAGTCTCGTCATCCTGACAAAACATCTCGGCCAGTCGCAGCACCTGCGGATTACCCCGGCGTGGCGGCAATGCTGTCCCGGTCAGGCCGACGCGCTCTCCTCCACGCAACAGCATGATGGCCAGTGCCAGCCCCAACAGCCGTGCGCGATCTGCTTTCTGCGGTAACGATTTTTCGGAAGAAAAGCGCATAGAGGCGCCCTGATCGACCCAAAGCATGACGGATTGCGCAATCTGCCATTCGCGTTCGCGAACGAATTCCTGATCACCCATTGCCGATCTACGATGGTCGATCATGCGGCGGCTGTCGCCCATCTGCGCCGGACGGTATTGCCAGAAATCATCCCCCACACCAGCACGCCTGCGCCCATGCGCCCCAAGCAGGACCGTGCCCGCAAGGTGTTCTGCCCGCGCCAGAAGGGCGGGCAGCCGGGACGCCTGATCTTCTGCGTCAGCACGAAGGGTGAGGGGCGTATTCACGCGGCGGCCTTTGACCCGGTCAGCGTGGCGGCGGTTTCATCAATCAGACCTTGCAAGCTGTCTCCGCGTGCGCGAGCGGCAAAGTTCAGCGCCATTCGGTGGCTCAACACAGGCCGCGCCATGTCAAGCACGTCATCGGCAGAAGGGGCAAGCCGCCCGTTCAGCAACGCCTTGGCGCGTACAGCCAGCATTAGCGCCTGCGCCGCACGCGGGCCGGGACCCCAAGCCACTGTTTCGCGCACCTGCTGGCTGGCGCTTTCTTCTTCGGGGCGGAAGGCCCGGACCAGATCAAGGATCATTTCAACCACAGAATCGCCCACCGGCATGCGGCGCAACACGCGCTGGGCCTCGATCAGTTCTTCAGCAGAAAAGACTTGTGTGGACTTGGCTTCGGTCTCACCCGTTGTTGCCAGCAGGATGTCACGCTCCGTATCGCGATCCGGATAAGCCACGTCGATTTGAACGAGGAAACGGTCAAGCTGCGCTTCTGGCAGGGGGTATGTGCCTTCTTGCTCGATGGGGTTCTGCGTGGCCAATACATGGAACGGCACACCCAATGGGCGGTCCTTGCCAGCAACGGTCACGGTCTTTTCCTGCATCGCCTGCAACAGCGCCGATTGCGTCCGGGGCGAGGCACGGTTGATCTCATCCGCCATCAAAAGCTGGCAGAAAATCGGCCCTTCGATGAAACGAAAAGCGCGGCTGCCATCTTCGGCGGTGTCCAGAACTTCCGATCCCAGGATGTCCGCAGGCATCAGGTCAGGGGTAAACTGAACCCGATTGCCATGCAGGCCCATCACGGTGCTCAGGGTTTCAACCAGCCGGGTCTTGCCCAACCCCGGCAGACCAATCAGCAGTCCGTGACCACCACACAGCAGGGCGGTCAAAGTCAGCTCAACCACGCGCTCCTGACCGATGAAACGGTTGGTGATGGACTTCTTCGCCTCGGCGAGCTTTTCGCCCAATGCTTCGATCTGCGCCACCATGTCTTCGGCCTTGGTCATGACAATTGCTTCCTCGGGATTATATAGCGTTAGTGTAAATCTATCTCTTTAAGTGGAAATGGCAAAAGCAATGAGCGGACAAAAAACTGTGACCCCGACCGCCAGCAGCCTCGCAGCGTCTGCAAAAGCAGCAAAATCGCGCGGTTTGCCGCCGTTGGAGAAATGGAACCCACCGTTTTGCGGTGATCTGGACATGCAGATTAAGCGTGACGGGACATGGTTTTACGAAGGAACGCCCATCGGGCGGAAGGAACTGGTCAAACTTTTCGCAACGATTCTGTGGCGCGAGGGCGACGATTATTTCCTTGTCACCCCAGTTGAGAAGGTCGGGATACAGGTCGAGGATGCGCCATTTGTCGCAGTCGATTTCGATGTCACCGGTGCGGGAGCGGACCAGACGCTGACGTTCACGACCAATGTCGACGATCAGGCCAAGGCGGGCCCGGATCACCCGATCCGTGTGGTTCGTGACCCCGAAACCGGGGAGCCGTCGCCCTACGTGCTGATCCGACGCAATCTTGAGGCGCTGATCGACCGCAAGAGCTTTTACCGGCTTGTCGATCTTGGGGTACATCATGACGGTTGGTTTGGCGTGTGGTCAGGCGGCGCGTTCTTTGGCATCATACCATCAGATGAATTGCCACAAGATGCCTGAATGCCCCTGAAGTTTGCCGCCAACCTCACCTTCCTTTGGTCTGAACTGCCCTATCTTGATCGCTTTGACGCCGCAGCGGACGCGGGATTTGAGGCTGTCGAGGTACTTTTCCCCTATGACATCGCTGCCATGGAAACGCAGCGCGCGCTGACGGCCAATGGTTTGCAGATGATCCTGCTGAACGCCCCGCCTCCAAACTATACCGGCGGTCCAAGGGGCTTTGCCGCGCAGCCCGACATGGTGGAGCGTTTCCGCCGCGACATCGTGCGCGCCTATCGCTACGCCGAGGCGCTGGGGGTTTCCTTTGTTCACGTCATGTCGGGCGAAGCTGAGGGGCAGAAGGCCAAGCAAACCTTCGTTGATAATCTGTGCTGGGCGGCTGAGTGTGCACCAGACGGGCTGACCCTGACGGTTGAACCGCTCAATAAGACCGCGATGCCCGGTTATTTCATGTGCGACTACGGTCTGGCCGCCGAAGTCCTGATAGCGGTGGATGCGCCGAACGTCGCGCTGCAATACGACAGCTACCATGCGCAGATGATCCACGGGGACGCGATCGCGGTGTTTGACGAATACAGTCCGTTGGCCCGCCATATTCAGATCGGCGACACGCCCAAACGCGGTGTTCCGGGCAGCGGTAATGTGGATTTTGGCACATTGTTTGACCGGATCGATAGCTCTGGCTATGACGGCTGGATCAGCGCGGAGTACCACACCGATGGACGTACCGGCGACACTTTGAATTGGATGAAAAGATCATGATCCCAGCGCGGTTTTCCCCTGTTCTCTTTGGCTTTATCCTGTCTGGACTGATGTCTTTTCTCGTATCGGGTATTTCGACTTTGCGCGCGGTGGGCGCCGTACCTGACTTTTTCGATCTCTGGTTTGCGGCATGGGTGCCAAGCTGGATGGTCGCGTTCCCTGCGGTTTTGGTTGTCGCACCGATCACGCGTCGGTTGGTCGCGAGACTGGTGCGGCAGGAGTAGCCGTGTTTCCATTCCCTCCTGACCGCGTCTGGAGGACACAATCAGGCGGTCAGCTGGACGCAGGAAACAGAACCGGCGTGTCGCCCGGTTTCCATTGTGTGTATTTGGGCATGATCTGCGCGAACCGAGGCGAAGACAAAAACCGCTCCAGCCACTGCTGAAGCTGGCTCCATGGCTGCGCATCGAACCATGGCTTGTCGATGAAGGCGAATTGCCGCACGAAAGGCAGGATTGCAAAATCGGCCAGTGTCGGCTTGTCGAAAATCCAGTTCTCGACCTGTCTGTCCAGATCGCGCAGATAGTCCGAAGCAAGCGCGCGATGCCTGTCGGGGTCTTCGTCCGGATAGCGGGTCGCGTATTTTGTTCGGTCCAGTGCATTCTTGAAGGGGCCGTCACAGCGGGCGATCCACTCAAAACCGGTGTCCGGCATGTCCAGCCAGCCTTCTGGGTCGCTCTGACGCAAGGCCCAGATCATGATATCGAGGCTCTCGTCGATCACAGCCTCAGGTGTCGCCAGACAGGGTACCGTGGCACTGGGGGACAGTTTCAGAAATGCCTCCGGCTTGTCCCGCAGCACGACCTCGCGCAGTTCGACTTGCATACCTGAACTGGCCAGCGCCAACCGTGCGCGCATGGCATAGGGGCAGCGGCGAAACGAATACAGGACAGGCGGCTGCATGGCGGTCAGTGCGCTTCGGCCCAGTTCTGGCCAGTGCCTGCATCCACCGTCAGCTTCACGTCAAGTTTCACAACGGGATCGTTCGCGTTTTCCATCACCTCGCGTGCGGCGTCGATCAGCTTATCCTCTGATCCCTGCTCAACCTCGAACAGCAATTCGTCATGGACTTGCAAAAGCATCTTGGCGGGCAGATCGGCAATCGCATCCGGCATGCGGATCATTGCGCGGCGAATGACGTCTGCCGCCGTGCCCTGAATCGGCGCGTTAATTGCGGCGCGGGCGGCGAACCCGGCGCGCGGCCCTTTCGACGCAATCTCTGGCGTGTGGATCTTGCGGCCAAAGAGCGTCTGAACGTAGCAATGTTCCTTTGCGAAGGTCTTGGTGTCATCCATGTAGGTGCGGATGCCGGGGAAACGTTCGAAATAGCGGTCGATAAAGCCCTGCGCTTCGGCCCGAGGAATGCGCAGGTTGCGGGCAAGGCCAAAGCCGGAAATGCCATAGATCACACCGAAATTGATCGCCTTGGCGCGGCGCCGGATGTCGGGGGTCATCTCTTCCATCGGCACATCGAACATCTCGGACGCGGTCATGGCGTGAATGTCATCGCCGCGTGCGAAAGCGTCCTTGAGCGCAGGCAGGTCCGCGATATGTGCCAAGATGCGCAACTCAATCTGGGAATAATCAAGCGCGACCAGCGTCTTGCCCTCTTCGGCCACAAAGGCCTCGCGGATGCGGCGGCCTTCTTCGGTGCGGATCGGGATGTTCTGCAGGTTCGGATCGGTGGAGGCAAGCCGCCCGGTTGAGGCACCGGCGATGGAATAGGACGTGTGCACGCGGCCGGTATCAGGATTGATATGGTTCTGCAGCGCGTCGGTATAGGTCGATTTCAGCTTGTCCAACTGTCGCCAGTCAAGAATACGGCGCGGCAGGTCGTGCACGGTGGCGAGGTCTTCCAGCACGTCGGCGCCCGTGCTCCACGCGCCTGATTTGCCCTTCTTGGGTTTCTTTCCGTCGGGCAGTTCCAGATCCATTTCGTCGAATAGGATTTCACCGATCTGCTTGGGAGAGCCGACGCTGAACTTGCGCCCAGCCAGCTCGAAAATTTCATCCTCCAGCCCCACCATTTTCTGCGAAAATGCGTTGGACATCCGCGACAGCGTGTCGCGATCCACCTTGATGCCGGAACGTTCCATCTGGGCCAGCACCGGCACCAGCGGGCGTTCAAGACGTTCGTAAACGCGGGTGACCTGCGCCATATGCAACTGGGGTTTAAGCAACTGCCACAGACGCAGTGTGATATCCGCGTCCTCGGCCGCGTATTTGACCGCGTCCTCCAATGGGACCTTGTCAAAAGTAATTGCACTCTTGCCTGATCCCAGCAGTGGTTTGATCGGGATTGGTGTGTGGTTGAGGTAACGTTCGCTTAACGTGTCCATGCCATGACCGTGCAGGCCGGCGTGCTGGGCGTAGGACATCAGCATCGTATCATCGAACGGGGCCACGGTGATGCCGATCTGGGCAAAGATCTTGGCATCGTATTTCATGTTCTGCCCGATCTTGAGGATGCTTGGATCCTCCAGCATGGGCGTCAGCATCTCCAACGCCTGCTCAAGCGGCATCTGGCCTTCGGCCAGATCGTCCGAGCCGAACAGATCATTGCCCCGGTTGGCCTTGTGTATCAGCGGGATATAGCACGCCTTGCCCGGCTCCGTGGCCAGCGAAATGCCCACCAGTTCGGCAGTCATCTCGTTCAGGCCGGTTGTCTCGGTATCCACGGCAACGTAGCCTACCTCGTAGATCGCATCGATCCACTTTTGCAGGGCGGATGCATCGCTGACCTGCTCGTACTTGTCCGCGTCAAAAGGGATGTCGTCGATCTGCGGCGCGTCCGGCAGCGCCGGCGTGTCCTCGATCGTGGGCATCTCCTTGCCCATCTGTTCTGCCACCCGTTTGGTCAGCGTGCGGAACTCCATCTCGGCCAGGAATGCGAGCAGCGTATCGGCGTCCGGCTCTTTGACCTCAAGATCGTCGAGCGTGAAATCGAGCGGGGTTTTGTCATCCAGCAATACCAGTTTGCGTGACAGTCTGATCTGGTCGGCATGTTCGATCAGTGTTTCGCGTCGTTTGGGTTGCTTGATCTCGGAGGCACGCTCCAGCAGGGTTTCAAGATCGCCGTATTCGTTGATCAACAGGGCCGCTGTCTTGATCCCGATACCCGGCGCACCCGGTACGTTGTCAACGGAATCGCCCGCCAGCGCCTGCACGTCGACCACGTGTTCCGGATAAACGCCGAATTTCTCAAGAACGCCCTCGCGGTCGATGCGCGTGTTCTTCATGGCATCCAGCATTTCGACGCCATCGCCCACCAATTGCATCAGATCCTTGTCAGAGCTGATGATGGTGCAGCGCCCCCCGGCCTCGCGCGCCTGAACGGCCAGCGTGGCAATGATGTCATCAGCCTCGTATCCTTCTTTCTCCTTGCAGGCGATGTTGAAGGCTTCGGTCGCACGGCGGGTCAGGGGGATTTGCGGACGCAGCTCTTCGGGCATCGCCTCGCGGTTGGCCTTGTACTGATCATACATGTCGTTGCGAAATGTATGGCTGCCCTTGTCAAAGATCACGGCGACATGGGTGGGCGCGTCGGGTCCGCGATTGTCCTCGACCATCTTGAAGATCATGTTGCAGAACCCTGACACCGCTCCGATGGGCAGGCCGTCGGATTTGCGCGTCAGTGGCGGCAGTGCGTGGAAGGCGCGAAAGATAAAAGCGGAGCCATCAATCAAATGCAGATGATGGCCTTTGCCGAATGTTCCGGACATGAACGTGCTCCCCTTGGTGTCGCTTCTCTATAATAGCGTTGGGGCAGCGGCTGCCAGTCCGTATTCCGGCGGATGGCTCAGCCGGGACTCGGTTGGAGGGGCATCACGCGGGGGGTGGGGTGCGGCGAAGGTCCGCATGGCGCGCATTTAAGATCACCAAGATGATGGGATTGGCGTTCTTGTCAGTACCCAGAGCTCAATCGAAGACAGTCATTCTTTCGGGCGGTGACCCTTCTTAGAACAGTCAATTGACCGCGTTCTGTCCGTTATGTTGGGCGGGCAGGATCGACCGGGCTTGGCTCTTTGATTTCATGAATGGTATTTCGATATAGGCGAGTATTATCAGGGCATGAGCAATGCTGATGGTTGTGTAAAGCATCCAGAACGCCGGAACGCCAAGGCCAAGGGCGTTTGTCAGGCTTATGCTGAGCGGTATGAGGGGAAAGTGGACAAGATAGAGCGAGTAGCTGATCCTCGCACCAAAACGACAGATCGGTTCATACTGGCTCTTCATGGGTTTCATGTTGATCGCGGCGACAACCAATGCCGCGAAGATCAATGCCAGGAACAGTGGTTGAACAGTGGCGTCCCAGGTGCCGATATCTTCGAGCAGGATATGAGAACCCAGGAAGACCGCCAAAACACCCAGCGCACCAAAAAACAGCATCGAAGCTGCCTTGGGGCCAAGGCGAAGGACCCCACGCTTCTCCAGAACCGCCACCAGAAACCCCAGCGCAAATGGCTCAAGGCATGCATAAAACGGACTGCGCAGCGTTTGCCAGAACGCATTGTAATCGGCTATCTGAGTGGTCGCGTAAATCAGCCAACGCACAGCGGGGCCAAGAAGCACAGCCATGAGCCCCAGGCAGAGGATCAGGCGCAGGGACGAGATGCGGAGGATGGGGAACAGCAAAAAGGGAACGAGCGCGTAATACTTGGCTTCCACACCCAAGGACCAGAAGACAACATTGATATCACTTGGGAAAACATCCTGTAGAAAGAACAGGTGATAAAGAACGCGGGTGCCGAGGTCTTCATCAGGCACGGCGAACGATGGGAAGTAACCGATGAGCACGAGGGTCAATACGGCAAAGTAAGCCGGCACGATCCGGCGGATGCGTTTGACCGCGAATTGGCTCAGGTCGATGAAACCCCGTTCCGAATATTTACGCAGTAATCCGGCTGTAACGAGATAGCCGCTCAACACAAAGAAGAGGTCCACGCCGGCCCAGCCGTTGACGCTTATGACTTCGATGAAGCTCGCAGCGGGTCCCATTTCCAGAACCCGCTGCCCGTGGCGCAGAAGGACGAGCGCTATCGCCAGCGCTCGCAGGCAATCAAGCCATGCATTATCCGCCGGGTTCGGTGCAAGCGCCTCGGCAAGACGTTTTCCGGGGCTAAGAACCTTCAGCGAAACATTCATGGATCAGCCGTCAATCTCAAGCGTCTTTTGCAGCTTTGGCTTGCGGAGCTTCCAGATCTTGGTGTCGATCAGGTAGTGGTGGAAGTTGACGATCTGGTAGAGAACAATGGTCGCGGAAAGCCCTGCAAAGAAGAGCCAGTCCAGCGTCCTCAGAACGCCCCAATAGATAACACCCGTGACCGCGATGCAGGTAAGCATGTAGAACCACATCCGACCGTTCTGCGAGATATAGGACAGAATTTTCGCATTCGGGTCGATGCCATTGCTGAACCGCTTGTTGTTATACATCCACACGAACAGAATGTACTGGGCGTTGTGCCAGATATTGATCATGAGCCACCCCAGCGTGATGTCGCTGGTTGCGATGTAACCCAGATAAAAGATTGCGAAATGCGTCGCCATGTAGAGCGTATGTATCGTCGCAAGCTTTCCAAGCGCAGCAGCACGGATACGGGCGAGGCACCAATAGACCAGAAGCGCCATTGCGAAATAGCCGGAGAACTCTGCAACCACGGGCGGGACAGGAAATGACCAAAGTTCCATTCCGATGAATGTCGGATGCTGTTCAGCAGAGCGGCTGATGATGCCGAAGATCGGGATCGCGTAGAAGATAGCCTGGTCCAGCCAACCATCTTCATAGATCGCCTCGCGGTCTTTGCCCCGATAAGCGCGGGAGATACCCCAGCTTTGCCGGGTATAGTGCCACCACTGCCAGTAGAAATAGACCGTTACGACCGTCCAGAGATGGTATGGTTGCCGCCCTCCCCATACGGCATCGCAATGTGCCAAAGATGTGGTCGTACACGGCCACGCTAGAGAGAGGACGGCAATATGATTGATACAATGATCGGTGTAGATTTGGCAAAG
>NZ_JAABNT010000019.1 GCF_010667575.1 Sulfitobacter sediminilitoris | reverse complement strand
CTGGTCTCGCTATGGCGTTCAAGTTGATGATGTCAGCCCAGACCAAATGGCGGAAGCTCGACGGCGCAAACCGCATGCCCGAGATCATCGAAGGGATTGCATTTAAGGACGGGATCAAACAACTTAATCAAGCCGCCTGATCACGCCGTCACCAACTTTTGAGCATAGCTCCTGAAGATGCGACAGCTCGGCAACACTGGACGGAACGATATCTTCTTCCCAAACATCATAAAGATCGTTTGAATAACTGATCTTGCGTCCCTTCAGAGTATTGTTGCAAACCTGAAAGCTGACGTTTTGCCCTTTCAGCGAAGAGACCGCCGTCTGTAGTGTATCGTCTTCCTTTGCACTCATCAGCACGCCCAGACCATTGCCATGTAAGACGACTTTGATGTCCATATTTTCAGCGCCAACCGCGTTGATGTGGTTCTGAATGTTGCGCATGGCGCCCTTGTATGTCTTTGACTCCGGGCCGCCGTCATAGTTGATGTGATAGACACCTTTCTGCTTGCCATACCGTTCCGAAGCGTCAGCGGTCATGACCCCTGAAAGGGCAAAGACTGTAGCGAATAGAAGCGTTAGAAATGCCTTGAACATGATGTCCTCCCTAGGCTGTGAACCTTCAGCCTAGCCGCGATCTCAGGATATTCAAAACATTCAAATATGAGCTTGGCGCAGGCAGGACCGATATGACCTCAAGTCGCCAATACTACTTCAGCTGACTGTCCTTTGAGCCGCGCCTGTTGATCCCGCCTCGTGCCTTGAACTGCTTATCGCGCTCTGCCACGCAATTAACACAGAGTTTTACGCCGGGAATCGCCTGCCGCCGCGCCTCTGGGATCGGCTCGTCGCATTCCGCACAATGGGTTAGGCTTTCGCCTACAGGTGTGCGCCGCGCTTTCAGCCGCGCCAACTCGTCATTGATTGACGCCTCGATCTGCTCTGAAACCGCTCCGTCTTTTGCCCATCCACCGGCCATCACATCGTCTCCCAAAAAAGAAACCCTGCCCAATGATGTGGGCAGGGTCTGTCTTTCGTCAAGGAAATGGGATCAGGCGGTGGCCATCATGCCCTTTTCCTTTGCCAGCTCGCGCATGCGCTTTTGCAGTTTCTCGAATGCCCGCACCTCAATCTGGCGGATCCGTTCACGGCTGACATCGTACTTTGTGCTCAGGTCTTCAAGCGTGATTGTCTCATCGCTCAATCTGCGCTGTGTCAGGATGTCCTTTTCCCGGTCATTCAGCACGTCCAGCGCCTCGGCCAGCATCTCACGACGGGTTTCCAGCTCATCCCGCTCGGCATAATCGGCGGCCTGATCTGCGTCCTCATCCTCAAGCCAGTCTTGCCATTGCATGGCACCCTCGCCATCAGAACCGACCTGCGCATTCAATGAAGCATCCCCACCAGACATACGCCGGTTCATCGAGATCACCTCGGCCTCGGTCACGCCAAGGTCGGTTGCGATACGTTTAACGTTCTCGGGGCGCAAATCGCCTTCTTCCAACGCGCCGATCTTGTTCTTGGCTTTGCGCAGATTGAAGAACAGCTTTTTCTGACCGGATGTTGTGCCCAGTTTCACCAAGGACCACGACCGCAGTATATACTCCTGAATCGATGCCCGGATCCACCACATGGCATAGGTGGCCAGACGGAACCCCTTTTCCGGGTCAAACCGCTTTACGGCCTGCATCAGGCCCACGTTGGCTTCCGAAATCACTTCGGCCTGTGGCAAACCATAACCACGATACCCCATGGCGATCTTTGCCGCCAAACGCAGGTGCGATGTTACCATCTTGTGCGCAGCTTCGGTGTCTTCCTGTTCAACCCAACGCTTGGCGAGCATGTATTCCTCTTCAGGCTCAAGGAGCGGAAATTTTCGGATCTCCTGCATATAGCGGTTAAGACCACCTTCCGGCGTAGGCGCCGGCAAATTTGCATAGTTGGCCATATTGTCCCCTTTCCTCATATGCGGAGCCTTATGTTTAAAGGCTTAACATGGATATGGTTGCGATAACGGTCGATTTCAAGGCGTGCCTTGTGCGTTTTGTTAATATTGGCACAAGATGTGTAAACAGGAAGTTACATTACTGTGCTGTCACGCGGATGTGCTGTTGATTTCAGACCGCCAGACGCACGGCATCCAGCAAATCCGCCATATCTTGTGGCAAAGGCGCTTCAAAACGCACTATTTCACCGGTCACAGGATGATCAAAGCCCAGAACGGCCGCGTGGAGCGCCTGTCGCGGAAAATCGCGTACGGCATCTGTCGCCAGCTCCGGCAGCGCATTCTTTGGCAGCTTACGTTTGCCGCCATAGGTAGGATCGCCAACCAGTCCATGCCCCGCATGGGCCATATGCACCCTGATCTGATGTGTGCGCCCGGTCTCAAGCCAGCATTCCATCAGCGCAAGAACCGGCGGCGTGCCAAAGCTTTCCACGGTGCGCGCGCGGGTCACCGCATGTTTGCCGCCCTGAAACAACACTGCCTGACGTTGCCGGTCTGTCTTGTGCCGGGCCAGCTGTGTTGTGATCTTCAGGATATTTCCCGGTTCAAAAGACGCGCCCTTGACCCCTCGAAGACGCGGGTCGTTCGCATCCGGCACACCGTAGACCAGCGCCTTGTAGTAGCGTTCAACTGTATGTTTCTCAAACTGTGCTGCCAGCCCATGATGCGCTGCATCTGATTTCGCAACGACCAGCAAGCCACTGGTTTCCTTGTCAATACGGTGCACGATGCCCGGCCGTTTCATCCCACCCACGCCGGACAGGTTATCGCCGCAATGCGCCATCAGCGCATTGACCAACGTCCCTGAGGGTGTACCGGGTGCCGGATGCACAACCATCCCCGCAGGTTTATTGACGACGATCAGGTCGTCATCTTCGAACACGATCTCCAGCGGGATATCCTCGGGCAGGATATGGCTTTCCTCTGCCTCCTCCACGCCGATCTCTACCACTTGGCCCTCGGTCACCTTTGCGCGCGGATCACGGGCAACCGCACCGTCGATCTTGACCGCCCCCTGCTCAATCAGCTTACCCAGCCGTGTGCGCGACAGGTTTGCATCCTCTGGCACATCCCGCGCGAGCGCCTTATCAAGGCGGGGCGGCGGGCTTTCCCCGAAAACGAATGAAATACGGCGGTGGACTGACATGGAAGATCCGATTGAGCCTGCAAACCTGCGGTTTCTGCGGCGGTTGGTGACGGTACTGACCGTGGTGATGATTTGCGGGGTTCTAGTGGTGATTGGCCTGCTTGTCACGCGCCTGAACCGCGACGCCCCTTCGCTGCCCGACATGATCACTTTGCCACAAGGTGCAACGGCCGTCGCCTTCACGCAGGGGCCCGACTGGTATGCCGTCGTCACATCGCAAGATACTATACTGATCTTTGACCGCCTCACGGGCGCGTTACGCCAGACGGTCACCGTGGAATAACCCCTCACGTTGAGGAGTGCGGGCAACTGCGCTCGTCACCCGGCTCGCGGACAAGCGTAAGCCTCTCCGATCCCTGCGCATTGAATATCAGCGAAGTTGAGGGGGTGGTACCACCTCCTGGTCTCGAACCAGGGACCTCTTGATCCACAATCAAGCGCTCTAACCAACTGAGCTAAGGCGGCACTAGGGCGGATTTAGCCGCCACGCCAAAAGATTGCAAGACCCAAGAGACAGATCAAATGGCAGGGATCAGCCTCGGCTAAGAACTGCAAGGCTGACCCCCAAAAGTGCCAGTGCAAGACCCACAAGAAAGACAAAGCCAATGGGTTCGCGCAGCAACCCAGCCCCAACAACAGCGGCAGTGACGGGCGACAGCCCCATCAAAACGGTTGCCTCTCCTGCATCGGTGTTCTTGAGCGCCGTCAGCCACAAGAGATAGCCGGCACCGCTGGCCAGACCGATAAATCCGATCAATCCCCAACTCTGAACAGACAATTTGGTCAGTTCAGCAACGGGGTTCTCGATCAAAACACCGGGAATCAGTGCTGCGGTTGCCGCTACCATGGCGAGCGTGCCGATCTGCAACGTTGGATATCTTTGCAGGTAGGGACGGTAGAACACCGAACACAAGGCCCCGACACAAGCAGACGCAAAAATCAGACCCGCCCCTGAGATGCTGCTGGGCAGATCACTGGCCCCCAGACAAAGGGTAACACCGGCGAACGACATTAAAGCCCCAAGGCTACGCAATACTGTCAGCTGTTCCCGACCAAGAGAGGCCGCAAACAGGATCGTAACCAGAGGGAATGTCGCGAAGATGACGCCGCCCTGCGAGGCGGAAACGCTTTGCAATCCGAGGTTCAGCAAGGCGATCAAGACCGCAAACTGGCCAACACCAAGGGCCAGTATCGGAAGCAGATCAGCACACGCAATGGGCGGACGTTTCATTCTCAGAAAGAATGGCAACAGGATGGTGACGCCGATTCCGTATCTCAACATGGCAAGGGTCATCGGACTGACCTCTTCGGCCAGCGCACGCGTTGCGACCAGCGCCAGACCAACCTGTATCCCCGTCGCAGCGGCTGCCGCCTGTCCGGAAATCGGCTCAAAGGCCGATTTCCCAATGTTGCTCAACAAGCGACTGACCAAACGAAACCACGGGCTCAGATGACGTGAGTGTCCAGCCTGTTTTGGCATAAAGAGCCCCTGCAGCCCGGTGGGATTCATGGGTCCAGAGTTTCATCCGCCGGTATCCCTGCGCCCGCGCAAAGTCCACGCAGGTTGCCAGCAGCCGCCGCCCCAGCCCCTTGCCACGCGCGCCTTTAGTCAAAAGAAACAAGCGCAGCTTGGCGGTTTCCCCATCCAGTTTCACACAGAAAATACACCCCAGCCGCTGATCTCCGTCCCAGGCGATCCATCCCGCCTCGCGGCTTGAGTCATGGTCGGCGATGAAATCATCAATTATTTGCGCCACGAGGACGCCAAATGTCTCATCAAACCCTTCCGCCCGCGCGTAGTGGTCCCGGTGCTGTGCCACCAGCCAATCCCGATCAGTGGCGGTAAATCTGCGAATCTCGACCCCATCCATCGTCTGAGCATGCGCTTCGCCCCGCTTGCCTTTCAAGGCCCGTCAGGCTAGCGATAGCTCCGATCAGACGGGAGGCACCCATGGGCATCAACGACGAGCGTGACATCGAAGCGAACCTGCAAATCGGTCCCACCGATGCGGGGATGGTCCGGCTTTATATTGAAGGGGATGGCATCGAGATCCCAATGGATTTTACGCCGGAAGAAGCCTATGAAATCGCAGAGGAAATCACCGCTGCGGCCAATCGCGTTGCCGGTGCGCAGAAAAACAAGAAACGCTAATCCCACTCTGGCAACATGTCCGGATCACGCAGCAGGTGCAGGCGCCGGGCGGCGTGAACGGCGAATTTCTGCACCATCGCCTTGCGTCGTGCGGGGGCAAGCTTGCTCTCGGGCCCCATGCGGATGATTTCTCCGCCATAGCCATCGGCGATGATCAGCCCGGTCTCATCCGGCAGCAATTCAGTTGGAAAATCCTGATCCACTGCCCAGAAAAAACGGTCCGCCCATTCCAGATAGCCCTGCCATTTTGCGTCAGAGGTGAAATCTGCGCGTGAGGATTTGCATTCAACCACCCAGATCTCTCCCTTTGGCCCCAGCGCCATCACATCAACGCGCAAACCCCGCGTCGGCAGCAGTTCTTCGACACAGGCAAAACCGTGACTGACCAGATGTCGTGCCACACCGCGTGCCAAAAGCTGACCCGGTTGCAGGGGTGAGACCGAAGGGTGCAGATCAATTTGTGCCATACCCGATTAATGAACATTTCGTGAACATGACGCAAGTCCGTTGCCGCAGAATGGTATTTCAATGCCTCGCTCCTATCTTGAACAGCGGTGAGCGAAAAAGGGGGCGTCAATGTCCAAGGAAATTACGAACGCCCATGGGGTGCGTTATGCGCAGGAGCTGGAAGGCCATCTGGGCTGGCTGGACACCTTTACGGGCACAGCGCTTGGCGTGCTCGCTACAGCCTCAGGTATCTACACATATCTTGGCGTGTCCTCGCTTCTTGATAGCAACGGCGCGATGTCTGCCTTTGCCGCGATTGCCTATTCCGTTGCGGTTTCAGTCGGCATTTTTGTGTTCTGGTCCTATATGTTACGCCTTTTCCCTGCCGTGCGCAGTGCGCGGGCGCGGGTTGGCCTGCTGGGGGCAATGGGGCTTGGATCGCTTGCAATCATCGCGATGTCGAGTTGGCTGAACGCGGCCGCGCTTGCCGGGTCTGCCGCCGTCGAACAGCATCTGGCGCGCACCGTGCAAGACTATCAATCGTCGCTGGAACGTGCGCATGAAATCGCCATCTCTGCCCAAGGGCTGGAGCGCGATGTATCGCGTGTGCGGCAGAGTTTTGAAGATCTGAGCGAACAGGAGGCCACGGGGGGGCTGTCAGGCCTTGCAGGCAGAGGTGCTGTTTTTCGAGTGCTTCGGCAGAAATCAGCCGAACTTGCTAGCCTTGAAACGCAGATAGCCAGCCAGACACCGCTGGTCGAACAGGCTTTCGCTGAGGGCAACCAGATCCTGAGCAGGATACGTGCTCTGACCGTTGAGCAGGGTCCGGTAGAAGCGCGCTCTGTCGAATTTTCCGAAGCCTCTGTCCGTCTTGCCGGTCTGATCACCCAATTGCGTCAGCTTTCCGTGGCGCCATTGGTAGAACGCGCAGCCCAAGACCTTGCGGCATCAGTCGTGCTGCCCGAGCTGGACGCTAGTACGGCTGAAGATCGAGGGGCCCAGACCGCGACGATCACCTCCGTGCTGGAGAGGTGCTCGCCCAGCGCGCGGCCACGCTGGAGCGTGCCGCGCAGGCTGTCTTGGCTATGCCCCCGCCCACCGAGACCACTTACACACCCATCTCAAGTGCTGACGCGGTCATCCTTTATGCGCGGAATTTCGTCCCGTCTTGGGCCGGAGCAATCGCGATTGATCTTTTGCCGGCAGTGCTGGTCTTCATTCTTGCGATCACCCAGTCTGCCATTCGGTCAGGCCGTGACGACGCCAGCCTCGCAGATACGCTCACGCTAGCGGAGTTACGCGCCGCCGCCGCCGCGCTGCGGGATGTGGATTTCATTATGAAAGACGACACTCCCGAACAGACGCCTGCGCCTAAGGAAACAGCCGCGCAGGTCACATCGCTGAAATCCTCATGACAGATACGAGCACCCAGTCCCGCAATCCAATCAGACGTGTCCTGACAAGCGTGCTGTTCTTCCAGCTTGGTCTTGCGGGATTGCTGTTCTGGGGCGATTTGCGAAACGGGCTTCGTCTGCCGGGCTTCGGGCCCAGCGCCCCGGCGTTGACCGAGCCTATCCGCCCCGGTGACCAAACCCGGCGTTACCGCCCTGACCGCGCACCGGCGCCCGGCCAGCCTATGCCCACGTCTCCCCTGCCCGACCGGCTGGTCCTGACCATGATCGAAGCCGGTGCATCCGCGCTTTTGGAAGGTAGTATCGCTGCGGGTGACGGGGACCGGATGGCAAAAGAATTGGATGCTTTGCCACAACAACCTCGGCGCATCATCCTCAACTCACCGGGTGGCTCTGTTCAGGAGGCGCTGGCATTGGGGCGCTTTCTGCGTGCCGAAGGGTTCAACACTGCCCTGCGCGATGGTGACATTTGCTATTCCGCCTGCCCCTACCTACTGGCATCCGGCGTAGCGCGCGACATCCCGGATGGGGGCTCTGTCGGGGTGCATCAGCATTATTTTGGCGAGAGCACCCTTCTCCCCGCATTTGTCGCGGTTGAAGACATTCAGCGCGGTCAGGGTGAAGTGATGGGCTATCTCGATGAAATGGGGATCGACCCACTGGTCATGCGTCACGCGCTGGTGACACCGCCTGACGAAATCTACATTCTGGTTCCAGAAGAGCTGCGCAGCTACAAATTTACCACCAACCCCGCAGAGAGTTGACCAACGGCCCTTGTCCAAAGCCACAGTGCGCTCTACCTACAACCTTGTGACGGGTACTGCCCTGTTCGTGAGACGTTACATTCCAGTGGCCTTAAGCAAATCCGAGGGAGCTGGCTCTGTCCGGGCCCTGGTCCGGTTACCTGGCGCCCACCTGTATATACAGGTCCTCGGGAATAAAAAACTGACCGGCAGGTGTGGTCCCGTCACGCAAGACCACTGTTCCAGCCAAATTTCTTTTGATGAACCCGCTTAAAACGGACCCTTCTCCGCCTGCGCTGTCTGTGGTGCCGGGATCAAGGTTTCGGGCGTACCGCCACGGGGTCTATCTTCATCCTGATCGTCCTCGGCCATCAGCATGATCGCGACACCGTTTTGAACACCAGCAAAGACGATACCGTTCAATACCCAGAACACGACCAAGGCCATGATACCGATGTCAGAGGTGCTGATCAGGTGCCACAGGTTGGCCACGTTGAAAAACATCAGCGCCCCGATAAAGACTGCAGAGACAGCGAACCCGATGATGCAATGCTTGATGTAGAACCTAATGATTACTGGCATATCGCGCCCTCCTACAAGTCAATCATAGCACGGCACCTGCCCGGGGCAAATCAGTCAGAATGCCTCAGGTCGCGCTTCGCGTGCCATGTGATCAAGCACGGCATTCACGAACTTGGGTTCCTTGCCATCGGGAAAGAAAGCGCGCGCAACATCTACGTATTCAGTGATGACAACCTTTGGTGGCGTCTGGCTATCGCGCAACTCTGCCCCGGCTGCACGGAAAAGCGCCCGCAGGGTTGGGTCAATACGCGCAATCGGCCACTTGGCAACCAGTGCGCGGTCGGTCAACTGATCAATCGGAGCCTGATAGTTCACTGCATCTTCAAGGACGCGCGCGAACAGGGTTACGTCACCATCCAGCATTTCCTCGCCCTCATAGGTCTCACCGAAACGGTGCTCCAGAAACTCCCGCCGGACTACGTCCACGGTTTGGGACGAATGCTCCATCTGAAACAAGGCCTGCACCGCGTAAAGCCGGGCCGCCGATTTCATCTTGCGTTTCTGGTTGCCTGAAAGGGCGCTTGTCATGCTGTTGTATTTCCGTCCGTATCGCCCGCCATCAGCGTGTCTTCGCCGCGCGGCTTGAAGCCAATGCCTTTGCTGGCCGAGGCCCACTTACGGGCGAGCGCGATCAGATGCAAGGCCGCAGCCGCAGCCCCGCCTCCCTTGTTCTGGCCCTCAGGATCAGCCCGCACTTCGGCCTGTTTCTTGTTCTCAACCGTCAAAATGCCGTTGCCGATGCACAGACCTGACAGGCCCAGCATTGATAGTGCGCGCGAACTATCATTGCAGACTGTCTCGTAATGCGTTGTCTCACCCCGGATCACACAGCCCAGCGCGACATAGCCGTCAAAATTGCTGCGCCGGTCCGATATTCCGATGGCCGTCGGAATCTCCAGCGCGCCGGGCATTTCCACCACTTCGTAGGTCGCGCCTGCCGCCTCAAGCTCAGCCTTGGCGCCGGTCAGCAGACCTTCGGCGATTTCACTGTAATAGGGCGAGACCACGATCAGCACTTTGACAGGTTTGTCGAACGTCGGGCGCGGCAGGACGGTGTGTTCTTCGGCTGAGGCCATGTTATTCCCCTTGGGTGATTGGACGGGTGCCCACGATTTCAATGTGATAGGCATCCAGACCCAAATAGCGTGTTTCCGGATTGTCTGTCAGCAGGATCAGCTTGGTCAGCCCAAGCGTTGCAAGGATTTGAGAGCCAAGCCCGGTGTTCTTGACCGTGCGTGGCCCTTCGTCTTCTTCACCCTCCAGCCGCAGGCGTGGAAAAGGGTCGCGAAAGAGAAGAACCGCCCCGCGCCCTTCGTCGGCGATGATCTGCATCGCACGCGGCAATTCATCCGCCTGAGACGGCCCAAGCCCCAAAACATCTTCAAGAGCATTAATCGCGTGGGTCCGCACCAGAACCGGTGCGTCAGACGTGATGTCCCCCTTGGTCAGAACCACATGGTCTGTTCCAGTGATCTGATCACTGAATATCCGCATCTGCCAGTCACCGCCGTAGGCAGAGGTAACGTTGCGGCTGTCGCGCTCTACCAAAAGATTGTCGTGCTTGTGACGGTAGGCAATCAGATCGCTGATCGTTCCGATCTTGAGCCCGTGCTTGGCGCCGAACGCTACCAGATCCGGCAGACGTGCCATGGTGCCGTCGTCATTCATGATCTCGCAAATCACTCCCGAGGGATGCAGCCCTGCCAAACGGCTGATATCGACTGCAGCCTCCGTATGGCCGGCGCGCACCAACACACCGCCATCACGGGCCCGCAGCGGAAAGACGTGGCCCGGTGTCGCGATATCCGCCGCACCGGCCTGCTCGGAAATCGCAACGGCTACCGTCAGCGCACGGTCCGCGGCCGAGATACCGGTGCTGACGCCCTCGCGCGCCTCAATGCTGACGGTGAATGCCGTCTCGTGCCGGGATGAATTGTTTACCGCCATCATTGGCAGACCCAGTTCCCCCACCCGCTCTGCGGTCATAGGCAGACAGATCAGGCCACGCCCGTAAGTAGCCATGAAATTGATCGCTTCGGAATCGGCAAACTGCGCCGGTATCACCAGATCGCCTTCGTTCTCGCGGTCTTCGTGATCGACCAGAATGAACATCCGGCCCTGCCGCGCGTCATCAATAATATCTTCGATCGGAGAGATGGCGCTTGCCAGCTCTTCCTCGACCGGCCCCGGTGTTTCGTAGTTCATCAGCTTCCCCGTTGTGGCTGCGCCTCATGTAGCCCAGCCTTGCGCCTTTGACCAGCGGTGGCCGGGGTGTCGATCTTACGGCGTCAAGTGCATCCTGCATCTCATGTTTGACGGTCGACAGCTTGCAATGGGGCATGCAGCGCCAGTGCTTCCAGACCCGATGAGGTATCCGTGTCTGTCGCAATTCGATGCATGACAGAGTAGATCGCAGGTTTCAGGTTTGGCGATCCCTGAGAGGGTGAATTGGCGCATTTTCCGGGTCAGCAGAGGCTCTTTCAACTGACTTGGGCATACCACTGGTCACGATCATCGTGGCCTTTCAGCCCGCAAAGTACCGCGTGGCGTCAAGATATCCCGCTGCACGTGCGGCCGTCGTCCAGTCCCGTTCGAACGCCGTATCACCGATGATCAGAACCTGATCGCGGGTCAGGCGACGTTCGTTGATGAAGTTGCCCAGATGCGCGCGCATTTCGCCCCAACTGTCGGTGAATTTGGGGGCTAGTTGGACCGCATCCAATACCGGGTTCGCGATGCGGATCATGTCCGCGCTGAGCGGACGGTGAACCAAAGCAAGCTTCTGTTCGCCTTCAACAGCACGCACGACATCGCCGCGTTCAAGCGGAATGTATGGGGATGCAGCACGCACCACGCGCAAGGCATTCGATGAAAACAAAAGGCCCATGATATCGCGGCCCGAAGCTTTGCGGACAGCTGCATATGGCGGGTAATCCAGACCAAGCTGATGCGCCCGCGCAACATGCATTTTGACGACCATCAACGGCATCGCCTTTGGCATCGCCTCTGCACGGGCTTTTTGCCATTGGAAAGTGCGCCATTTCTGGCCCCGCTCCATTGTTGGGCCCTGATTGTGACCTATCCCCGGGATCATGACACGCACCAGGGGGCGGCGCCTCTGGCGGCTGCCTCTGCGGCTACACGCTCGCTAAATCGCTCCCCACTTGCTGCCCCAATGTGACGCCAGCCGTGTCCGTCTTCGGGATCTCTTCGACAGATCACATACCCAAAACTGCCATCCTTATGAGAAAGAATATCGACACAGCGCAGTCCGTCGGGATCTTCCCACGAGGCCAGAACGACGGGTTTCACGACATCTCTCCGAGCCGCGCGACATAACGCGCCAGTGTATCAATCTCGAGGTTGATCAAATCGCCGACCTTCGTATCGCCCCAGGTCGTCACCTCTTTTGTGTGAGGGATGAAGTTGATGCCGAAATCGCAGCCATCGACTTCATTGACTGTCAGCGAGGTCCCGTTCAGCGCAACGGACCCTTTTGGCGCAATAAATCGCGCCAGGTCTTTCGGTGCCCGCAGGGTCACACGTGTACTGTCCCCCTCATCCGCCATCGCCACGACCTCTGCAACGCCGTCCACATGGCCTGATACGATATGTCCGCCCAATTCATCACCGACCTTGAGCGCACGTTCGAGGTTGAGACGTTTACCAACCTTCCAAGACGACAGGTTTGTCTTGTCGACGGTTTCAGCACTGATCTGGACCTCGTACCAATCCGGACCCAAGCCAACCACCGTCAGGCAAACCCCGTCGCTCGCAATAGACGCGCCCATATCGATCCGGGATGTGTCATATCTTGTCTTGATCCGCGCCCGCAGATCGCCTTCCTGCTCCAGCGCAGTGACTTCGCCAACGTCCGTAATAATGCCGGTAAACATGCGCGCAGGCTCCTTTATTCCATTCAGCTTAGGAGGTAGCGGCCCCACCTTGCCATGGCAAGTGTCCCACACGCCGCATTTTCGTAGAGATTATCTTGTTTATCTGCGGCGCTGAAAGGCATAGCAAGGTACGTAATGACCGCAATCGCCAAGGACCACAGGGTCTTTCTGTTCCTGCAAGGGCCGCACGGACCCTTCTTCAACCGGCTGGCCAAAATGCTTCGCCTGGCAGGGGCCGAGGTTTGGCGCGTGGGTTTCAACGCTGGTGATCGAGCATTCTGGTTTCATCCGCAAAGCTATATTCCTTATCGCGGCACGACGGCGGATTGGCCTGAAACCTTCCAGTCGTTGATCGAGGAGAAAGGCGTGACGGACATTGTCCTGTACGGGGACACGCGCCCAATCCACGCCCAAGCCGTCGAAGAGGCCAAGGCACGCGGTATCACCATCCACGTTTTTGAAGAAGGCTATATGCGACCCTATTGGGTAAGCTATGAACGGGGCGGCTCAAACGGCAACTCGCGACTGATGCATATGACGATCCCGCAGATGCAGGCGGCACTTGCGCAATCAGATATGGAAGCCCCCGTGCCACCCGGTGACTGGGGCGACATGCGCCAGCATATCTTTTATGGCGCGTTATATCATTGGTTCGTGATGTTTCGGAATCGCGATTATCTTAACTTTCGCCCGCACCGCAGCTTGCCTGTGACCAAGGAATTCAGGCTTTACGTCAAACGCCTGCTGTTGATGCCCTTCCTGTCCGCTGATCGCCTGATCGCGACAGTGCGTATTCGCCTGGGCGGATTTCCCTATCACCTCGCCCTTATGCAACTTGAACATGACAGTTCGTTTCAGATGCATTCACCCTTTGAAACCATGACCGACTTTCTGGAGCTGGTCATTGAAGGTTTTGCCAAGGGTGCACCGAAACACCATCACCTGGTCGTCAAGGCGCATCCGCTGGAAGATGGCCGCGTGCCGGTGCGGCGAGAATTGAAACGACTGGCGCGGAAACTGGGCATCTCTGCACGGGTTCATTATGTGCGCGGCGGCAAGCTTGCACAGCTTCTCAATGACGCGCGCAGCGCTGTCACCGTCAATTCCACTGCGGGACAGCAGGTCCTTTGGCGGGGTATCCCCTTGAAGGTATTTGGCCGTGCGGTCTATGCGCAGCCGGAATTCGTCTCGGACCAGCCGCTGCCGGAATTCTTTGCAAAGGCCATCCGACCAGACAATAAGGCATACAAGGATTATAGGCGCTTTCTGCTTGAAACTTCACAGATTCCTGGCGGCTTCTATTCCGCACGAGGACGCCGGCAATTATTGCGGCAGGTCGTCGACATGATGCTGTCTCACGAAGATCCCTATGATGCCCTGCGATCTGGCACCGCGTCCCCACGGCAACAGTTGCGTATCGTCACCTGACACAAGCCCCTCACCTGACTAGCTTTTCGCTGCGACCTGCGGTAGCCTGCGCCTAATTACGTCGGTAAACCGACGAGTTTTGAGGCAGAGTTGAACAGGTCGAGGAGACCGGGCAGTGAAATCCGTAGTTTTTCGGTGGGCGCGCCCCATCGCAGCAGTCGCGGCCTTGGCCGTTGTTTCGTCTTGTGGTTTGCCGCAGGTCGGTCCGAACAAACGCCAGATATTCTCAGGTTCTGTGCAGGAAGAAGGCGACGCGTTCATCGTCTCCGTGAATGACCGCGTGACCCGTGCCACTTCCGTAGTGCCCGCACTTGGTTTCTCAGACGCATTCAAAAATGCAGGCCTGCTGGGTTCTGACGTGATCCGTCCGGGCGATGTTCTGGGTATCACCGTTTACGAGAACGTCGATGATCCGCTTTTGGGGGTCGAAGGCTCTCCGGCGACCGTGCTGGAAGAAGTCCAGGTTGACGGAGCAGGATTCATCTTCATTCCCTATGCAGGCCGGATCAAAGCGGCAGGCAATACGCCGGACGCCATCCGCCGCATCATCACCGACAAGCTGGGTGAACAGACCCCCGACCCACAGGTCGAGGTCCGCCGCGCGGCCGGTGACGGCTCGACCGTTTCGCTGATCGGGTCCATCGGTGCGCAGGGTGTTTACGCGATCGAGCGTCCGACCCGGACGCTGGGCACCATGCTGGCACAAGCGGGTGGTGTGACGATCGAGCCCGAGATCGCGCAGATCACCGTGATCCGCGGGACACACCGCGGCAAGATCTGGTTGCAGGACCTCTACGACCACCCCGAACTTGATATTGCCCTGCGCGGCGGTGACCGTATCCTTGTTGAGGAAGACAGCCGATCCTTTACTGCGCTGGGTGCCACCGGCGGTCAGGCGCAGGTGCCATTTGAATCCCAAACCCTCTCTGCCCTTGAAGGGATCGCGCAAGTCGGCGGTCTGAACGCAGGTACTGCGGACCCCACCGGCGTTTTCGTCTTTCGGAATGAACCCGAAGAAATCGCAGGGGCCGTACTGGGCCGTGACGATCTGCAGGGCGCACAGCGCATGGTCTACGTGCTTGACCTGACCCAGCCCAATGGCATGTTCATGGCCCGCGATTTCGTGATCCGCGACAGCGACACGATCTATGTAACCGAAGCGCCGTTTACCCAGTGGAGCAAGGTCATCTCGGCCATCACGGGTACTGCGAGTTCGGCAGCCGGTCTGACGACTTTGACAGGGGGCTGACCCCGCGACATGGCTCTTGGGCCTGAAACATACGACACCCCCGCCGCCGGCCCTGCAAAGGACCGGCGGCTTTTTATCTATAACGGGGGATTCCTGACCCAGCGCCGGGTGCGCCGCATTCTTAAGCTTGCGGGACATTCCTTGCATCTGGGCTTGCCCAAAGAAGGTGATGCCGTAGCGATCTGGGGCAATTCCCCCACAGCGCATCGCGGCTTGAGCGTGGCTGAAAAACGCGGCGTGCCTGTGGTCCGGGTCGAAGACGCGTTCTTGCGTTCGCTTTATCCCGGTCGCGCCGGAGAAGCGCCGCTGGGTCTGCTGGTGGATCACAAGGCGGCGCATTTCGACCCAAGCCACCCTTCCGACCTTGAGGATCTGCTCGCCACGCATCCGCTTGACGATACCGCCCTGTTGAACCGCGCACGGGGTGCGATGGCCCGACTGGCCGAGGCGCATCTGACGAAATACACCGCTTTTGATCTGGAAATCCCTGTGCCCGATCCCGGCTATGTGCTGGTGATTGACCAGACCTTTGGCGATGCCTCCGTCACCGCGTCGGGTGCCGACCGTGCCCGCTTTGTCGAGATGCTGGTCTTTGCGCAAGAAGAACACCCCGGCGCGCGAGTGATCATCAAAACGCACCCTGAGACGGCCCAAGGGTTTCGCAAGGGTTACTTCAGCCCCGACGATGCCAATGACCGCATCACGCTGCTGACCGACCCGATAAGCCCATGGACACTTTTCGAGGGTGCCGTCGGCGTCTACACCGTCTCGTCGCAAATGGGGTTCGAGGCGATCTTTGCAGGCCACAAGCCGCGCGTCTTTGGCCAGCCTTTCTATGCCGGATGGGGTCTGACGACAGACGAGTTCGAGGTCCAGCGCCGCCAGCGCAAGCTGACCCGCCCACAGCTCTTTGCCGCCGCGATGATCCTCTATCCAAAATGGTACGACCCCTACCGCGACCGCCTGTGCACGCTGGAAGACGCAATCGAGACGCTTGCCGCGCAAACCCGTTGTTGGCGCGAGGATCACCGGGGCTGGACGGCGTCGGCGATGCGGCTTTGGAAACGCAAACCTGTGCAGCAATTCTTTGGTCAGCACAAAGCGGTCGTGTTCGAAGACGATCCTGTCAAAGCGCGTCAAGCAGGCCGTCCATGGATGGTTTGGGCAGGTAAGGCGCAGGTCGGCCACGCGGATGCGATGCGGGTCGAGGATGGTTTTCTGCGCTCCAAAGGGCTTGGCGCAGAACTGATCCCACCGCTGTCGCTGGTCTGCGATGATTTGGGGATTTACTACGATCCTGCGCGCCCCTCACGACTGGAGAAATGGATCACCACTCGCTCCGATTTGCGCCCCGATCAGCATGCCCGCGCGCAGCGTCTGATCGAACGTCTGAGGGACGCGGGCCTCAGCAAATATAACCTGAGCGCCAAGCCACCTGATATGTCTCCCCTGCCTCAGGGCAAACGTATCCTTGTCCCTGGTCAGGTCGAGGATGACGCCTCGATCCGCACCGGCACCGATCAGGTGCAGACAAATCGTGCCTTACTTGAGGCCGTGCGCGCCGCGCATCCTGCGGCCCAAATCCTGTTCAAGCCGCATCCGGATGTCGAAGCAGGTCTGCGCGATGGCGGCACAGACGCGGGCGAGCTTGCCGATATGGTACTGCGCCAAACCGATCTGATTGCGCTGCTGGGTCAGATTGACGAGGTATGGACCATGACGTCGCTCCTTGGGTTCGAGGCGTTGTTGCGCGGCGTTCCGGTGACCACTCTTGGCGCACCTTTCTACGCCGGATGGGGGCTGACACGTGATCTGGGCGACGTTCCGCCGCGCCGACGGGCGGAACCAAGCCTTGAAGGTTTGGTCCATGCGACGCTCATCGACTATCCGCGCTACCGCGATCCCAAGACCGGTCTGCCCTGCCCGGTCGAAGTGATCGTGGACCGGCTCGCCTCTGGTGATATTCCGCGTCCCGGTCCGGCAAATCGTGTTCTGTCTAAACTTCAGGGGCTTTTCGCCACGCAGGCGCACCTTTGGCGGCGGGGCTGATGACCCACATTTGTTAACGTCAATAACCTGCTGGACGCGCACAATTGTCCGGCTACTCTGGTCATGAAACCAAGGAGAAAGGCATCATGGGCTTTGTACTGCGTTGGGTATTCGCGTTCTTGTTGCTTGCGGCGACGTTCAACCCCACGGAATAGAATTACGTCGATTGGGTGCGCAGCTACGGCGGGGCCAACCTGTCGATTGCGGTGCTAACCGGGCTGGTCCTTGGGAAAGGGTATATCATCTACCTGCGCGCAACCTTGCGCTCCATCGGGGCGTTCGGAATGCTGCTGGTTCTGGCAGTGGTCGGTGCTGCACTTTGGGTGCTTCATGATCTGGGTGTGTTGCGACTGGACAATGCCAGCTTTAATCTGTGGCTGGCGCTGGGGGCGTTGAGTTTCGTGCTGGGCATCGGTTTAAGCTGGAGCCATGTGCGCCGCGCCCTATCTGGTCAGTCAGACATGGATGATGTGGACGAATAGGGAGCAGACTTAATGGGACGCAGACCGGACAAAGCCCAGGATTTTCAGAAATTCTATTTCGACAAGGTGGCCACGGGCGAAGGGTGCGGCTGCGCCGAGCGGATCATCGACAACCATGAATTCAACCGTTTGGCCGGCACGTCACGCACTGTTACAGGGTGGCTGCCACGCAAAGGGGCATGGGGCCGGTTCCTGCGCAAAGCGGGGATTTTCAGCCGCAAGTGATGGGACTGCTGACGGGACACATCGCCCCCGTCGGCAATTGCATCGTCATGCATCTGCCAGCTTGACTGGTGCGCCATGTGGGGTGCTGAGATAGGCAGCCTCCCAGGCGTCGCGAAGCGCGGCTACATCCTCAGGTGCAGCCATGCCAATTTCATCGAGCAAGCTTTCAAGCGTTTCCAGCCACGCCGCGAAGTAATCCTCGCCGCCGTTCAATTCGCGGCCCAACCCGTGACGTTTCAGGGTTGCGCCAAAGCGCTCAGCCCATGCGCCCCACTCGAAATGCCCCGCTTCGTTCAGATGGACGGTGAGTGCAAAAACCTGCGCATGCCAAGGCGTTTCGAAGACGGGTTCAGGCTTCATGATGTGGGCTTGAGATAGCTTTGCCACATGTCCAGCACGACCTCATCGCGCGGATGCTCTGGATGCGCCCAAAGCTCGGACGCAGGGAAGACCACCGCATAGAGCGGCTCTGGCGCTTCGCCGAAGCCATGCGCGTGCGCATCGGGCAAGATGTGGCTGCCATGCAGACGCAGGATGGTGCCACGCGCACCGGCCGCGTAGGCAGGCAGGCGCGTATGCCCACCGCTGACTTTCATGTTCTCCGCATGGGGACGCGCAATCACCGTGTCGCCGGGGGCAAACATCGGGGCCACATTTCTGGGCCGGTCCACCGGACCGCCTTTTGACAGGACCTTGGCGATCTCCGTCGGCTTCCACGCTTTCTCGGCAAGGTCGGATGGAGCAGGCTCAGCGTTCCCAGCCAGTTCATCACGGGTCACAACACCTGTTTCCACCAGCAACGTCGCGAAGCCACCCATCCACTTTTCATAGTAGGAAAATCGCGCATAGTCCGTTGGCTTCAACCGCTCGCGCGCGTGACGTGAGATATCGAGGTTCCACTTCCCCAACGCCCCACAGGCCAGTACTACGGCCAGTGCCCGTTTGTGCCAGTCTTCATGGAATACTTCGTGCTCTGGTTCCGGCACAACGGCTCCATCCCCAAACCGCCCGCCCATATCATGCACGCGGGTCATGGCGTGCCCGCCAGTGCCGTGCCGATCATGCTGTCACGGCTCACAAGGTTCATCAGGGCTTCTTCGTCCATGTCTTCGGTTCCGGCAGGACGCTGCGGGATCACCAGATAGCGCATCTCGGCCGTTGAATCCCAAACGCGCACAGCCATGTCTTCGGGCAGGGTGACACCGAAATCCGCCAAGACCTTGCGCGGCTCACGCACGGCGCGGGCGCGGTAGGCGTCGGACTTGTACCAGCCGGGCGGGATGCCCAGCAAAGGCCACGGGTAACAAGAGCACAGCGTGCAGACGACCATGTTGTGCACTGCATCCGTGTTCTCGACCGCGACCATGTGTTCGCCTTGCCGGCCATAGTAACCAAGGTCGGCCACCACAGACGTGGCATCTTCAAGCAAGGCTTTGCGGAAATTCGGATCGATCCACGTCTTGGCGACGACCCGCGCGCCGTTGCGCGGCCCGATCTTGTTTTCATAGGTGTCGATGATCTCATCCAGTGCGGCAGGATCAATCAGGCCCTTCTTTGTCAAAAGAGTCTCAAGCGCCTTGACCCGAAGGGCCGGATCAGAGGGCAACAGCGCGTGCGGGTCGTCGTGGGAATGATCGTGTGGCATGGACTAAGACTGCACCACCAAATCAGCCGTGTCCATCGGGATTGAGGCCAAGTCCCTCATTCTCCTTAATTCTTTGTGTGCGATTTTTGCGCGCTTTTGTGATAAGGTAATTCCCATAGAGCGAGTCTGATCCACCTCAATTCCAGGATAGCCCTCTTAACATGGCGTGGTAGAGAACCGCTCGAAAAAAGACCGCCGCAATTTCGGCGGTCTTTGTTCGTGGATAGGCTACATTCGGCGCACATGTGACCCCAATCCCTCCTTGCCCCTAAGCGCAAAGATGCATAGATAGCCGCAAACCAAAAACGAAAGTCACCGCCCCATGGAAAACGTCGTTCTGATCATTCACCTTCTTCTGGCCCTTGGCCTGATTGCCGTTGTGCTGATGCAACGCTCTGAAGGTGGCGGTCTGGGCATGGGCGGTGGTGGCGGCGGTGCCGTGTCTGGTCGCGCGGCTGCCACGGCACTGACGAGGCTGACCTGGCTTTTGGGTGCGGCTTTCATCGTGACCTCAATCACGCTGACCGTGATTGTTGCACAGAAATCCTCCGGCGCTTCCGTCATCGACCGCTTGGGCGTCACACCGCCTGCGGCGACCGAAACAGACAGCACAGTGCCATCCGGCGAGAGCCTTCTGCCACCAACGGCTGATGACAACGCGCCTCTGGTGCCCCTGTCGGATTAAGCAAGAACTACAACACCTTGAGGAAGGCTCGAATTTCCCAACATGATGTTGGGCACCGGCCTTGCCTTGAGTTCACGAATCCTGTTATCCTTAAATCCCGTGATGCTGTGGTTTTTCGACGGCGGCTCAGGCGGGTTTTCCGCACAAACTGAACTTCACGGGGGTCCTAAAACGGATGGCGCGCTATATTTTCATTACCGGCGGTGTGGTCTCTTCCCTTGGCAAAGGGTTGGCGTCGGCTGCTTTGGGCGCGTTGTTGCAAGCCCGTGGTTTCTCTGTGCGCTTGCGCAAGCTTGACCCCTATCTCAACGTCGATCCCGGCACGATGAGCCCCTTTGAGCATGGCGAGGTGTTTGTCACCGACGACGGGGCAGAGACAGACCTTGATCTGGGCCATTACGAACGCTTTACCGGCGTTCCTGCCCGCAAGACGGACTCAGTCTCGTCTGGCCGCATTTATTCGAACGTGCTGGAGAAAGAGCGTCGGGGCGACTACCTTGGCAAAACAATTCAGGTGGTTCCCCATGTCACCAATGAAATCAAAGAGTTCCTCGCCATTGGCGACGATGAGGTTGATTTCATGCTATGCGAGATCGGCGGCACTGTTGGTGACATCGAGGGCCTGCCTTTTTTCGAAGCCATTCGTCAGTTCAGCCATGACAAGCCGCGCGGGCAGTGCATCTTTATGCATTTGACGCTGCTGCCCTATCTGGCGGCTTCTGGTGAGTTGAAGACAAAACCAACACAGCACTCGGTCAAGGAACTGCAAAGCATAGGCATCGCGCCTGACATTCTCGTGTGCCGCTCTGAAAAACCAATCCCTGAAAAGGAGCGCGAAAAGATCGCTTTGTTCTGTAACGTGCGCAAAGAGGCGGTCGTTGCCGCCTACGATCTTAAATCGATCTATGAGGCCCCGCTGGCCTATCACGCGCAAGGGCTTGATCAGGCGGTACTAGATGCCTTCGAGATCTCTCCGGCCCCGAAACCGGACCTGACCGTCTGGCATGACGTCTATGACCGCATTCATAATCCCGAAGGCGAAGTGCGCGTGGCGATCGTGGGCAAATATACGCAGCTTGAAGACGCCTATAAGTCCATTGCAGAGGCTTTGACACATGGCGGCATGGCGAACCGCGTCAAGGTCAGGATTGAATGGGTTGATGCCGAAATCTTCGACCAGTCCGAAGATGTCGGCGCGCATCTCGAAGGTCTTCATGCGATCCTCGTTCCCGGAGGATTTGGCGAGCGTGGGACAGAAGGCAAGATCAAGGCGGCCCAATATGCCCGCGAGCACAAGGTGCCCTATCTGGGCATTTGTTTGGGCATGCAGATGGCAGTCATCGAAGCCGCACGAAACGTGGCAGGTCTTAAATCAGCCGGATCCGAGGAATTCGATCATGAGGCCGGCAAGAAGCGGTTTGAGCCTGTGGTCTACCACCTCAAGGAATGGGTGCAGGGCAATCACAAGGTCGAGCGCAAGGTAGGTGACGACAAGGGAGGCACAATGCGTTTGGGGGCCTACGATGCGACACTGAAGCCAGGATCGAAGGCGGCCGAAGCCTATGGCACCACGTCGATTGATGAACGCCACCGGCATCGTTACGAAGTCGATATCGCCTATAAAGACAAGCTTGAAGAAGTCGGCCTTTGCTTTTCGGGCATGTCACCTGACGGCAAACTGCCCGAGATCGTGGAATGGACGGACCATCCATGGTTTATCGGGGTACAGTTTCATCCAGAGCTGAAATCCAAGCCTTTCGCACCGCATCCCCTGTTCAAGGATTTCATCCGCGCGGCCAAGGAAATTTCGCGTCTTGTCTGAGCGCCTCAGAAAATCCCGGTTTTCCTCCTAAAACTCTTGCAAGAGCTGTGTCCGGCCCCCACAGGTGGGACATGCTGTCATATCAACACATTTACCACGCCGGAAACCTCGCTGATGTCCACAAACATGCCTTGCTGGCGTGGATGCTGGCCTATCTGGCGGTCAAAGACAAACCTCTGACCTACATTGAAACACATGGCGGTCGGGCGCTCTATGACCTGTCCGGTGATGAGGCGCTCAGGACTGGCGAAGCCGCGCAAGGCATCAAAAAGGTGCGCAGCTGGTTTGCGCCCGATCACCCCTATGCACGTGTTTTGAAACAGGTTGAGACCGAAAACGGCCCCAACAGCTATCCGGGCTCCCCCCTAATCGCCGCCAGCCTGTTACGACCGACGGACCAGATTCACATCGCAGAACTGCACCCGCGCGAACATGCAGCCCTTGAACTGGCCCTCTCACCCTTCCCTGCCAAAATCCACAATCGCGACGGGTTTGAGATGGCTCATGCCCTCACCCCGCCGACACCCCGCCGTGGACTGATGCTGATTGACCCCAGTTACGAGGTCAAAGACGACTATGCCGCCATTCCACGTCATATCTCCAAGATTGCGAGGGCATGGAACGTGGGCATCATCGCGCTTTGGTATCCTTTGCTGGTCAGCAAGGCACATCTGCCAATGCTGAACGCGCTCACAAAGGCCCACCCCGACGCGCTGCGTCACGAGGTCCGCTTTCCGCCCGCACGGCCCGGCCACGGGATGGTTGGATCAGGCATGTTCATCATCAACGCACCCTATGGTACGCAAGACGAGGCCAAGCGGCTTTCAGCGAAATTCGCAACACTCTGATAAAAGGACAAAATATGCCCAAAGGATACTGGATCGGACAGATGGATGTGAAAGACGCCGAAGTCTATGACACCTACCGCGCAGCGAACGCCAAACCTTTTGCTGATTACGGTGCAAAGTTTCTCGCTCGTGGCGGCAAACAGCAAGTCGAAGAAGGCACATGGCGCGCCCGGACAGTGATCATCGAATTCGCATCCTACGCGGATGCGGTGGCCTGCTATCACAGCGACGACTACCAAAATGCCAAAGCGATCCGCCTGCCCGTCGCCGAAGGCAGTCTCGTGATCGTTGAGGGGTACGAAAGCTGAAAATTGTGCTAAACTGATGTTATGAAACGTCTGGCGGCCCTTTTTCTGGCACTTGCTCCCGGCGCGGCTTTGGCCTGCGGCGCGCAGGTCTGTCTGGTTGATCCCGATAGTCTGACCCTGACCGAAATCATCACGTTTGAGGATGTGCGCAGTGGCGCGGGTCCGGGGCGCAATTTCGATGACATTTTGCCCCTGCCCGGCGCCACTTTCGGAGAGCGTTTTGCGGGTCAGAGTACGCGCGCCCGCGGCTCACACGATGAAATCACGGGCGATGCCTTTGCCCCATTGACAATGCTGCCGGGCGCGACCGGGCAAAATCTTTCGGTGGTGCATTTCTACGGACAGACGGTGCTCAATGGCTACGGCGCGGCGGGATTTCCCAAACGCGAGGCGCAAGGTGAAGGCGCGATTGCCGTTCTGTTTGACGCCGATCAGTCCGCGCTTGCCTTCGATCTGCGCGGCGGTGAGGCAGGTGCCGCTTTTGTCACCTTCTACCGGCGCGATGGCAGCGCAATCGGCCAGGTGCCTGTACAGCCCACCGGTGAATTCGCTGTCGGTTTCTTGCGCAGTACGGGTCAAGCCGATATCGCTGGGTTCATCATTACCAACACGGACCCACAGGGCCTTGCCATTGATACGTTACGCTTTGGAAAACCACCTGATTTGAGTTAACAATCCATTATGTTTGAACGCCTTTTCCCGCGCCGCAAGCCCGCGCCGGCCCCCTTGCCACAGCCGAATGCACAATTGGCCCTCGGCGCTTTGTTGGTTCGTGTCGCTTTCGCGGACCGCAACTATAACGCCAAAGAGATCGGCCAGATTGATCGCATCCTGTCACAGACGTTTGACATTGGACCGATTGAGGCAGCCAAGCTGCGTGCAGTCTGTGAAAAGCTGGAACATGACGCGCCCGATACTTCCGATTTTGCCCGCATCCTGCGCGAAGAAGTTGATTACGCCCATCGCCTTTCACTGGGACAGGCCATGTGGTCCGTCGCACTTGCCGATGGTCATCGCCACGAGGCCGAAGAAATCCAGCTTTTGGCGATTGAAACCGCCTTGGGGCTGACCGACACAGACATCGAGGCGCTGCGCAAGGAAGCCACCGGCGAAAGCTGACTTGGCCTTTCCTGAACCGCCGCCTATATCCACACCATGTTTGGTGATTTTCTCAGACGGCTGACAGAGCCGGACCCCGCCCCCTTTGCCGATGACGACGCCCGTTTGGCGTTGACCGCCCTGCTTGTGCGCGTCGCGAAATCGGACCACGATTATGCCACGTCCGAGGCGCGCCTGATCGAAGATATCGCGTCAGCACGCTATGGTCTGAGTTCAGCAGACGCGCGGGAATTACGCAGCCAAGGTGAGGCTTTGGAGGCGGAGGCACCCGACACGGTGCGCTTTACCCGCGCGATCAAGGATGCTGTGCCGTATGAAGAGCGATTGGGTGTGATTGAGGCACTGTGGAAAGTTGTATTGGCAGATGGGACACGTACCGACGAAGAAAATGCGCTTTTGCGGCTGGTCGCCAATCTTCTGGGGGTGACAGACACAGACAGTGCGATGGCGCGGCAGCGTGTCGATGGCTGAACAAAAGGTTACTTTGGCAGCATGACCCAAAGTAAACCGCGCCGGTTATCCACACAATGCGTTGCAAATTGAGGCAGATTGCCGCTTTATACCCTCTGGAATCAATAGCAGTGGCTCGTACTTCGTGAATTCAGCACCCCCGGTGATCCAGATTGACGGCCTGCACAAGGCATACGGTTCTTTGGAAGTGCTCAAGGGCGTGAGCCTTAAGGCCCCTCGTGGGCATGTTGTTTCCCTTATCGGCTCTTCCGGCTCTGGCAAATCCACTTTGCTGCGGTGCTGCAACCTGCTTGAGGACAGCCAGCAGGGCGAGATCCTGTTCAAGGGTGAGCCGGTGAAGTGGAAAGGAACCCATCACGGTCGCCGTCCCGCCGACCCCAAACAGGTGCTGCGCATCCGCACGAACCTGTCAATGGTGTTCCAGCAGTTCAACCTCTGGGCCCATATGACGATCCTGCAAAACGTCATGGAAGCACCGCTGACCGTGCTGAAACGCGACCGTGCAGAGGTGGAAAAGGCTGCGCGTGGCTACCTCGACAAGGTCGGCATCGGCGATAAATGCGATGTCTATCCGGCACAGCTTTCTGGCGGTCAGCAGCAGCGCGCTGCGATTGCCCGTGGCCTGTGCATGGAGCCCGAAGCACTGCTTTTTGATGAACCGACGTCTGCTCTTGATCCGGAACTGGAACAGGAAGTGATCAAGGTCATCAAGGATCTGGCAAACGAAGGTCGCACGATGATCATTGTCACACATGACATGAAACTGGCCGCTGACGTGTCTGACCACGTTATCTTTTTGCATCAGGGCCTTATCGAAGAACAAGGGGCGCCCGATCAGCTGTTCGGTGCACCCAAATCAGAACGCCTGCGCGGGTTCCTTTCGGCCACCCACGCAACGTAACCAAAACCCAAGAAAAAAACGGGAGTATCGCTCAATGAAAAAACTGATCCTTTTGACGGCTGCCCTTGCGCTGACCGCCGGTCTGGCGTTTGCCGACGGCCACGCCAAAACAATCCGTATGGGAACCGAGGGCGCCTACCCTCCCTACAACTTCCTTGACGACAACGGCGAAGTGGCCGGTTTCGAGCGCGAAGTAGGCGATGAGCTGTGCGCGCGTGCCAAGCTGACCTGCGAATGGGTCACCAACGAATGGGACAGCATCATTCCGAACCTCGTTTCCGGAAACTACGACGTGATCATCGCAGGCATGTCAATCACGGACGAACGTGATGAAGTCATCGACTTCTCCGATGCCTACACCCTGCCCGACCCATCGGCCTATCTGGCGATGGGTGAAATGGACCCGTCGACCGGCGTGATCGCGGCTCAGTCGGGCACCATTCAGGCGGCACACATCGCGTCCATGGAAGGTGCGACACTGGTTGAATTCGCCACACCCGAAGAGACAGTTGCGGCCGTCAAAAATGGTGAGGCCGACGCGGTCCTGGCCGACAAGTCCTTCCTCGCCCCCATCGCTGAGGCTGAAGCCGACCTGATGCTGCTCGAACAGCAGGAGCTGATCGGTGGTGGTATTGGCTTGGGCGTGCGCGAAAGCGACGGTGAGTTGCGTGCCAAGCTCAACACCGCCATCCAGTCCATGAAGGACGATGGTTCCCTGAATGAACTGATCAAAAAGTGGCTCCCCGAAGCCGAACTGTTCTGATCAGATGATCCCGGGGCGGGCCATCATTGGCCTGCCCCTACCCGTCAAACCGCCCCGGTCGGTACGGTGCCAAAAGCGCGCCTGAACGGTTTGATACCCCTTCCAGCATTTCCTGCGCCACCACCTCGCCCGCAAGGGCACCCAGCGTGATGCCGGAATGCATGCAGGCGACATGCAGCCCGTCACGGACACTCCCGATGACAGGCAGACCGTCCTGCGGCACCGGTCTGAAAGCCAGCGTCAGTTCCTGCCAATCCAGCGCAACACCCGGCAACAGCGCGCGCAACCGCTCAAGCACACGCTGGGCTGTGACATCCAAAGGTTCCGCCAGTGGATCGGACGCATCCCCCTGATGGCTGACCGCCGCAGGCATCAAAAGCGTTCCATCCGGCAGCTGCCGCAACTCACCCAATTCAGAGACGAGGACGTGATTCAGTACGGGCGGCACGGGCCGGGTGCGCATGACAAGCGCGGGCCGGTGCAGCATCGGAAGCGGCACGCCAACCGCCGCCATCAACGCCGCCGTGCCGGTACCTGCGGCAACAAGAACCTGATCCGCTGTTGTGACGCCAGCCTCCGTTCGGATACCCGTGATGCGTCCTCCTTGTTCGACCAGTTCCCTGACCCGCAGACCGCGCAGTCTTTGCGCACCGGCAACGACTGCTGCGTTCATCAGCGTTTGCACCACCATCGGGCTGTCGGCGGCACCTTCCTGATGAAACTGCAAGGCCCGCTCCGGCGGCGTCGCGACATGTGGTTCCAGCTTGGCAAAGTGGTCTGAGCCGATTTCCGTGACGTCATAGCCTAACCCGCGCAATTGATCGCGCTGCTGGTCAAATGCCGCACCGGTCTCTTCCCAACACAAGGTACCTTGCCAGTCCAGAGGCAGCTTCAGCCTATCCGACAGGCGATGCCACGCGACGATCCCTTCCTCGCGCAGCCGAAAATGCGCCTCATCATGGAAAAAACTTGCATTGATCCAGCCAAAGGACGCAGTTGTCGCCGTCTCGCCCCCCGCATCGACGATTGTCACCCGCGCCCCTCCCGATTGCAGCGCATAGGCCGCTGCGGCACCGATGATGCCTGCGCCAACGATGATGATGGAGGGTCCCTGCTCTGTCATGACGCACCTTTCGCTGAAAACCTTGCAGCGGACACTGCACTGGCCCCGATCCTGCAGCAAGAGGTTGACACCGGCAGCCTACTGGGAAAACTGGGACAACCCAAAATGAGCACGTGATGTTTTCCTCCTGCGCTGACCCCGAACAACTTGAAAGCCTGCGCTGGTTCGCCTGCTACCTGACCACGGGCAAGCACATGAACCTTTATTGGTCGGTGCTGACCGTGTTGATCCTGCTTGGGATCACCGCGCCAACGGCACTTGCCTTCGGATTTGCCGGCGCCTCCGCCGCCCGCTCAGTCTTTGCGCCTCTCAGGTGGATCGGCAAGACCTACATCGCCATCGTGCGCGGCGTGCCGGACATTGCGTTTTTTCTGTTCTTCGTCATCGCCCTTGATCAAGCCATCGAATACACGCGCCACCGCATTCTATGCCCCGACGTGCTGGAGCCCGTTCGGCAGGGCAACGATTTTGTCGTCTGTCAGGCCGCCAAGATGCCGCTGGGCGAAGCCCCGCAGTGGGTGCACGAAACCTACGGCTTCGCCATTGCCGTGCTGACCTTTGCCATTGTCTACGGTGCTTTTGCCGCCAATGTCCTTTTCGGTGCCATGCGCGCCGTGCCGCATGCCCAGCTTGAGACTGCCGCAGCTTACGGCATGAACACGCGGCAGACCTTCTGGCGCGTGCTGGTCCCGCAGATGTGGGTCTTTGCACTGCCGGGTCTGTCGAACCTGTGGATGCTTCTGATCAAGGCAACGCCGTTGCTGTTCCTGCTGGGGGTCGAAGACATTGTCTATTGGGCACGGGAATTGGGGGGGACAAAGACACCACGCTTTACCGACTACCCACACGATGACTGGCGGATGTGGTATTTCCTCGGGCTTCTGGTTTTCTACCTGTGTTTCACGCGCATCTCAGAGATCGTCCTGGGCCGGGTCATGGCCCGGTTGACCCATGGCCAGGCTACGACAGCCGGTGAAGCACAAAGGAAAGCGGCATGAGTTGCTGGCAGACCATTCAGGATTACGGCCTGCGCGCTGTGGGCATTGGAGAACGCCTCCTCCCGCGTGAGGATTTCACGCTGTGCCAGCAGTTCACGCTGATCGGTTCGGGCATGATCTGGAACATCTACTTTGGTGTGATGGCACTGGCTTGTGGGTTTTTCCTTGCAACCGCTCTTGGTGTCGGCAAGGCCAGCGCAAACCCGTGGCTGCGCAAACCTGCAGAATGGTTCATCTTTGTCTTTCGCGGCTCACCGCTGTTTATCCAGTTCTTCTTTGGCTACTTCCTTTTCCTGACGCTCAAGTCGAACTACGCCTTCTTTGACCCGTTCACCGCCGCATGGCTGGGTGCGCTGATTGTTCTGTTCTTCAACACCGCGGCCTACGCGGGCGAGATTTTCTATGGCGCGCTGCAATCCATTCCAAAGGGCGATGTCGAGGCTGCTGACGCCTATGGTCTGTCAGGCTGGTCGCGGTTCCGCCGCGTAATCTGGCCCACCATGCTGCGCCTTGCGTGGCCTGCCTACACGAACGAGGCGATCTTTCTGTTCCATTCCACGACGCTGGTATTCCTGTCCGGCTTCCCCGCATGGCAGCAACGCGGCGACGCGCTTTATTACGCGAGCTATTTTGCGGACAAGACCTTTAACCCGTTCGTCCCCTATCCCATCCTTGCGGGCTATTTCATTCTGCTGACCCTGATCGTCATTGCTGCCTTTGGTCTGATCAACATGCGTCTTAACCGCCATCTGCCACAGCAGCGCCGTCAAAAAATGCGCTTGCGTCTCAATCTGATCCGGTAGTATCCAACATTTGATCAAATTATCCGGCGCGTGGGCGACGGAGGTATTCGGCACCCGCTGAACTGCATGGCCCACCGCCCTATCAGGTGTGCAATGAATAGCTGGCTTCGCAAGAACCCGCAGGTCCGGTCCATCCGGGTGGCTGCTGCTGATCTCAACGGCCAGCCACGCGGCAAACGCATCCCCACCCGCTTTGCCGACAAGGCGATCGAAGATGGCACCCGCTTTCCTTTTTCTGTCCTGAACCTCGATATCTGGGGCGAGGATATCGATGACAGTCCGCTCGTGCTGGAAAGCGGTGACAAGGACGGTGTGCTGCGCCCAACGGAGCGGGGTTTCATGCCTATGCCCTGGCTGGAGTCGCCCACAGCGCTGCTGCCCATCTGGATGTACCATGATGATGGGCGCCCTTACGCGGGCGACCCGCGCCATGCACTGAACGCGGTGCTGCAACGCTACAAGCAGCGGGGCCTGACTCCGGTCTGCGCGGTTGAGCTGGAATTCTTCCTGATCGACGATTCCGGGCGCAAACTACAGGTCCCGCCATCACCCCGCACAGGAAAGCGTCGTCAGGCGGGTGACATTCTCAGCATGCGGGCGTTGGACCAGTTCGATAACTTCTTTACCGATCTGTACGATGCCTGCGAGGAAATGGACATTCCTGCCGATACGGCGATTTCCGAAGCAGGTCTGGGCCAGTTCGAGATCAATCTAATGCACTGTGACGACGCGCTGCGCGCCGCTGATGATGCCTGGCTGTTCAAGATGCTGGTCAAGGGTCTGGCCCGCAAGCACGGTTTTGCCGCCAGCTTCATGGCCAAGCCGTATCCCGATTACCCCGGCTCTGGTCTACACACGCATTTTTCCGTCTTGGATGCAGAGGGCGAGAACGTCTTTGACAACGGTGGGCCCGAAGGCACTGACATGTTGCGTCATGCAGTAGCGGGATGCCTTGCAGCGATGGCCGGTTCTGCCCTGATCTTTGCCCCTCATGAAAACAGCTTTGCGCGGATGGTACCGGGCAATCACGCGCCAACCGGCATCAGCTGGGCCTATGAGAACCGAACGTCATCGATCCGCATACCGTCGGGCAATCCCAAGGCACGCCGGATTGAGCATCGGGTGTCAGGCGGCGATGTGAACCCCTACCTGATGTTGGCCGCTGTGCTGGGCGCCGCGATCAATGGCATCGAAGACGCCCAAGAACCGCCCGCGCCGATCACAGGCAACGCCTATGAACAAGACCTGCCACAGATCCCGTGCGACTGGCAGTCAGCCATTGATCTGTTTGAGAACGACCCCCATGTCGCCCGCATTTTCGCGCCTGAACTGATCCGCAACCTCGTGCTGACCAAGCGGCAGGAGCTGCAATATATGGAAGAGCTGAACCCCGAAGAGAAGGTCGAGATTTATCTCGACACCGTGTAAGGAAATCCCATGAAAATCGGCATCCTGATTACCGGTCATCCCCCCGAAGAACTGTCTGAGAACGGGCGCTATGACGCGTACTTCCGCAAACTTTTGGGCGAGGATACCTTTGAATACGCCAGTTGGTCCGTGGTGGACGGCGAGATGCCCGCAGCGGCCACCGAGGCGGATGGCTGGCTCATCACCGGGTCGCGCCATGGTGCTTATGAGCCGCATGACTGGATACCGCTCTTGGAGCAGTTTATCCGCGACAGCTTTGCCGCCCGTGTGCCCATGATCGGTGTGTGTTTCGGGCACCAGATCATCGCTCAGGCGATGGGCGGAAAGGTCGAGAAATTCGGCGGCGGCTGGTCGGTCGGGCCGGTCGACTATACCATTAACGGTGAGACCTATGCCATCAACGCGTGGCATCAGGACCAGGTCGTCGAAAAGCCGGAAAGCGCCCAAGTGATCGGAGCGACCGACTTCTGCGCCAACGCAGCGCTGGTCTATGACGATCTTTTCTGGACGATCCAGCCACATCCCGAATACCAGAATGACTTTATCGACGGCCTGATCCGCTATCGCGGCAAAGGGCTCGTTCCCGATGACCAGCTTAAGGCCGCCCGTGCCAAGCTCACGACACCGCTCGATTCCCCCAAAATTGCTGACCAGATGACCGCGTTTTTCAAGAAAGAGAGGGCCTGATGGCCGATTGGATCAAAAGCCTGCCCGGTGCTGCCCAAGTATATTTGGAAGACAAGCGGCTCGACGAGGTCGAGTGCATTATATCGGACCTGCCCGGGATCGCGCGCGGCAAGGCAGTTCCTGCGACAAAATTTGCGCGGCAGGACTACTTTCATTTGCCTGACAGCATCTTTTACCAGACCATTACAGGCGACTGGGGGGAAGCCGCCGGCGATGAGGGTTTCATCGAAAAGGACATGATCCTGAAGCCCGACATGGAGACAGCAACCGCAGCACCATGGACCGGCGACTGGACGTTGCAAGTGATCCATGACGCCTATGACAGGGATGACAAACCTGTCCCCTTCTCTCCGCGAAATGTGCTCAAGCGCGTGGTGCAGCTTTATCGCGACAAGGGGTGGGAACCTGTCGTGGCGCCCGAGATGGAATTCTTCCTTGTCGCTCGCAATCTCGATCCAGCGCATGAAATCGAACCGATGATTGGCCGTTCCGGGCGCCCTGCAGCGGCACGGCAGGCCTATTCGATGACCGCGGTGGACGAATTTGGTCCGGTGATCGACGACATCTACGATTTTGCGGAACATCAGGGGTTCGAGATTGACGGCATCACGCAAGAAGGCGGTGCCGGTCAGCTAGAGATCAACCTTCTACATGGCGACCCGGTCAAGCTGGCGGATGAAGTGTTCTACTTCAAGCGCCTCATTCGCGAGGCTGCGATGCGCCACAATTGCTATGCCACCTTCATGGCCAAACCCATCGAGGATGAGCCGGGATCGGCCATGCACATCCACCATTCCATTCTGGATGCGAAAACCGGCGAAAATATCTTCTCGAACAAAGACAGCAGTGAGACTGAACATTTCCAGCACTATATCGCCGGGCTGCAAAATCACATGCCAGCCGCCCTTGCCGTGATCGCGCCCTATGTGAACAGCTACCGCCGGTACGTGAAGGACCACGCAGCCCCCATCAACCTTGAATGGGGCCGCGACAATCGAACGACGGGCATTCGCATCCCGCTGTCCAGCCCCAAGGCAAGACGCGTTGAGAACCGTTTGGCCGGGATGGACTGTAATCCGTATCTTGGTATCGCGGCATCACTTGCCTGTGGCTATCTTGGGCTGACGGAAGGCAAAAAGCCAAAGGATGAATTCAAAGGGGATGCCTATGACGGCGACGGTGATATCCCACGCGTTTTGGGTCAGGCAATTGATCTTTTCGATGAAGCGACTGCGCTGCACGAAGTCCTCGGTCCCGAGTTCGCCCGCGTCTACAGCATCGTGAAGCGCGCAGAATATGATGAATTCCTGCAGGTCATCTCTCCGTGGGAGCGCGAGCATCTGCTGCTGAACGTTTGATGAACCTGCTCTTTGCCAATGACCGCCGGGGCGCTTATCCTGACAGCTGGTATGCCGCAACGGCCACACCGCTGGACCGTTTTGCACCGCTGAAAGGCGCGACCAAGGCCGACGTCTGCATCATCGGTGGTGGTTACACGGGCCTATCCTCCGCGCTGCATCTCGCACAGGCGGGGCGCGACTTGGTTGTGTTGGAGGCGCAGCGCGTGGGGTTTGGGGCATCGGGGCGGAACGGCGGACAGCTGGGCACCGGTCAACGCGTCGACCAAATGGCGCTGCAAAAAATGGTCGGGGCTGACCATGCACGCCAACTTTGGGAATTGGGGCTGGAGGCGGTCGCTCTCTGCAAAGACCTGATCAACGAACACCAGATTGATTGCCACCTGAAACCGGGCGTCGCATGGACTGCGTCTGACACCGCTGATCTCTCTCACCTGCACGAGTACGCGGACTTTCTTGGTGATCGCTACGGCTATGATCAGATCGAAAAGCTGGATCATTCAGCGCTGCAATCGGTTTGCCCATCGCCTGACTACAAAGGCGGCATTCTTGATATGGGAGCCGCGCACCTGCATCCGCTGAATTTCGCACTGGGATTGGCGCGGGCCGCCGATGCCGCAGGTGCGCGCATTTTCGAGGGAAGCGCGGTACATCACATAGAGGGTGGCAAACAGATCAGGGTCCAGACAGACGCGGGCCATGTCATCGCGGACCATGTGATCCTCGCCTGCAATGGCTATCTGGGCGGGCTAAACCGCAAGGTTGCCGCCCGTGTCATGCCCATCAACAATTTCATCGCCGCGACAGAGCCCTTGGGCGAAAGTGTCAAAGACGTGCTGCCACGCGACGTGGCAGTTGCCGACAGCCGTTTCGTGGTCAACTACTTTCGGCTAAGCCATGACGGCCGATTGCTTTTTGGTGGCGGCGAAAGCTATGGCTACAAGTTTCCCAGCGATATCGCCGCGAAGGTGCGCAAGCCGATGTCGGTGGTTTTCCCGCACCTGAAGGACGTCAGGATTGACTACGCATGGGGTGGCACGCTTGCCATCACGATGAAGCGTCTGCCCTATGTCGCAAGGGTCGCTCCCAATATCTTGTCTGCCTCTGGGTACTCAGGGCATGGCGTCGGCACTGCAACCCATGCCGGGATGCTGATGGCCCGCGCCATCCAAGGCGATGGTGACGGCTTTGACACGATGGCCGCCATTCCGAACATGCCATTTCCCGGCGGTCCGGCAATGCGAAATCCTTTGCTTGTTTTGGCGATGAGCTGGTATGCGATGCGGGATCGCTTGGGGTTCTGATCAGCAGGGTCAGTGCGCCGACGGACAATCTCTAGCTTTGATCCAGGCGCCTCAACCGCGCTCCCAGATGTGCATCACGTCCGCACCGACATGCCGGACAGATTGCAGCGCGTATCGCGGTGCAGCTGCCAGTTTGGACAGGCCCATCGCACCGATACCCGGCAATCCTTCGGCACCGATCACAACGCCAGCGGTAAAGCCAACCAGTTCATCCACAAAATCCGCCTCAATCAAGGACGCGGCCAGCGCGCCACCGCCTTCGCAGAACACCCGTGTCAGCCCATGAGCGCCCAGTTGCTGCAACACATCGGCAGGGTCCAGTTGTGTACCCCGGATGGCGCAGGGCAAAAGCGTGGCACCCAGATCGCGCCATGTCTTTTGAAGTGCATGATCCGCATCCGCGCCGTGGCACAGAATGACAGATGTCTCTGATGCAGTTCGCGCCAGCTTCCCCATCAATGGCAGGTCCAGCCGTCTTGATACGACAACCCGTGCGGGTTGATGCGAGATACCCAGATCGCGCACGGTCAGGCTGGGGTCATCCTTGCGAGCGGTACCGCCGCCGACCATCACCGCGTCGTGCCTGCTGCGCATCCCGTGTACCAGGCGACGCGCCTCTGGCCCTGTGATCCATTGGCTTTCGCCCGTCCCTGTCGCAATCCGACCATCAAAGGAATTAGCCAGCTTCAAGGTCAGGAAAGGACGACCGACTTCGGTACGCGTAAAAAAGCCCGCATGATCACGGCGGGCCTCTGATGCGCCTTCTCCCACCGAAACCTCAATCCCAGCCGCACGCAATATCTCCAGACCTTTTCCATCAACCCGCGCATCATTGTCGGCAACCGCGACAACAACGCGGGCCACACCGGCATCGACCAATGCCTCGGCGCAGGGGGGTGTTTTTCCGTGATGTACGCAGGGTTCAAGCGTGACATATGCCGTGGACCCACGGGCGTTGTCCCCCGCTTGCCGCAATGCTTCTGTTTCAGCGTGGGGTCTGCCGCCATCCTGCGTCCAGCCACGCCCGACGATCCGCCCGTCTTGCACGATCACGCATCCAACAGCTGGATTGGGCCATACCCTTCCCTGCCCTCGCCGGCCCAAGGACAGGGCCAGCGCCATGAAGCGGGCGTCGCTCACTCTTCCGGTGGTGTCTCTGGGCGCAGTTCCTGAACGAACTTGTCAAAGTCATCCGCGGCCTGGAAATTCTTGTAGACGCTGGCAAATCGCACATAAGCCACAGTGTCGATCCGGGCCAGTGCTTCCATCACGATCTCACCGATCTGCTTGGACTGGATGTCGGTCTCGCCCATGCTTTCGAGCCTGCGCACGATACCGGAAATCATCTGGTCAATACGTTCGGGGTCAATGGGGCGCTTCTGCATCGAGATACGGATGGATCGCTCCAGCTTGTCGCGGTCGAAATCCTCGCGCTTGCCGCTGGATTTGATGACGACCAGATCACGCAACTGAACCCGTTCATACGTGGTGAAGCGGCCACCACACGCGGGGCAAAATCGACGTCGCCGGATCGATACGTGGTCCTCAGCGGGTCGAGAATCCTTCACCTGGGTGTCAATATTTCCACAAAACGGGCAGCGCATGGGCCGTCCCCCTCTTTTTTCCTGCCATGACTAGTGGGGCGTGAGGCCCTCTTGTCCAAACTTATAGGGCAGCCGCGAGGTTTTGGGTAGGGGCGAAATGCACCGCAACATCTGGGGGTCAGAACGTGGTGAACCGGATCGGCCCATCGCGCGTTGAGCCGGGAATTCAAACAAACAGGAGCATCCCATGACCAAGACACTTTTCATCACCGGCGCCTCAAGCGGCATCGGTGCCGCCACTGCCAAAGCCGCTGCTGCTGCAGGCTGGAACGTTGGCCTGTTTGCCCGCAGCGAAGACAAGTTGAACAAGTTGGCAGACGAGATTGGCGAATGGGCGATGGTCTTGCCCGGAGACGCGACAAGCTACGACGCGCAGAACGAAGCGATTGAAAAGCTGGTCGGGCGATACGGTCAACTCGATGCCGCTTTTGCCAACGCCGGGCGCGGAACCTCTAAGGCAGGTACGGAGAAGGGCGATCCATCAGATTGGAAAGATATGGTGGACATCAACATCATGGGCGCGCTTTACACCGCGCACGCGGCCCTGCCCCACCTGCGCAAGACAACCGGCCAGTATGTTGTCACCGGGTCGCTTGCCGGGCGCCGTCACCTCAAAGGGTCAATCTATGGGTCGACCAAGTGGTTCATTCACGGATTTGCCGGCAACCTTGCAGACGAAATGGTCGAATGGGGCGGACGTTGCATGGTGGTCTCTCCGGGGATGGTGAACACCGAGTTCTTTGCCGAGGCCAAGCCAGATAAACTGCAGCCCGACGATGTGGCCAATGCAGTTGTCTATGCCCTGAATGCGCCAGATCATGCCGCTGTGCGGGAAATCCATTTGATGCCCACAGGCTAAGCCCGCATGATGCCCTTCTATTGGCGATAAGTTCAGTGTCCGCGCACATGCGCGGGCCGCCGCCGCCAAAACAGAGAGGAAACATCATGTCTATCGCACGCGTTACTGAAATTTCCGCAACCTCAACAAAAAGCTTCGAAGATGCCGTGACAGAAGGCGTCGAACGGGCGAGCAAGACCTTACGCAACGTCGTCAGCGCATGGGTCAAAGAGCAATCTGTAAAGGTCGAGGGCGGGAAGATCGCGCATTATCAGGTCAACCTGATGGTGACGTTCCTGTTGGAGGACTAACCTAAATTGGCCACTGAAATGCGCCGCCACCTGCCGGGTGTGCGGCGCATCGCGATGTTCAAACAGATAGACGCCTTGCCATGTTCCCAGCCGCATCCTGCCTTCAAGCACAGGAATGGACAGGCTGATCGGCAGCATCGCGGACTTGATATGTGCGGGCATATCGTCTGGCCCTTCCATTCGGTGGGTCAGGTAAGACATTGCACCGTCATTCGCGGGCGGAACAAGCCGTTGGTAAAAGGCCAGCAGATCAGCCTCACATCTGGATCCGCGTTTTCCTGAATAAGAAGTGAAGCCGAAGGATGTCGCACCATCAGCGTCAGCAATCCATCGGTCTGACCGGAAAGCCATGCTGCGATATCGGTCGTGAACTCATAAAGCCCCTGACCTCTTGTCTCAATGATAAAGGTGGTTTGCATTTCGGCACTCTGCCGTGGCCAGCATTGCTTGGCAATCCAAGGACACGCCAGCTATTTCGTAGATCTGGTGAATGCATCGCGGCAGTAGCGACGCGCCTGGAAGGATTTTAACGTCGCGCCGGTTCTTTGAACGGTCAAAGTCACCCTGCCCGGATCCGCAGGCGGCAGCCCTGCATCAGAGGTCGAGAATACAACGCCGTTACGCCCGGGTGACGTTACACTTGGCCCACGCGGACGTTTGACAAAGATCGGGGTCAACTCTGACAGGCGGCTCCGGCGTTCGATGAATGTCGCGGCACCGCACCAGAATTCCGCTGCACCAAAGTTGGTACCTTGGATTACCTCGAAATCAGTGCTGTTGATGCGGTTGATTACGATGGTATCTTCTTCGCCAGTGGTGGCCGCACCTACGGCTACAGGCGCCAGCGCCCACGTCAAAGCCAGTATCATCCATTTCATCAATTGATCAGCCTCGCATCTGCACAAAACCTGTACGCAAGCCCAACAGATAGATTGGAACCGGCCCTGCTCAAGGAAGCACCGACAATAATCACGGTACGAGGCGTGAGACCGGATGCATCCATCGTAAAGCGCACTGGCGCGCGTTGCCCCAACCCCGGTGGACGCCCCTCTGCCACGTAAATGCGGTCAACGGATGCCGCCCCCAGCACCCTGCGCGAATAATCTGCTGCCGCACACCACATGCCGCGCGCCCCATGGCCGCCATCACTTTGGACCTCAAAGCCTGCTGAGAAAGGGAGGACAAAAACACCGTTCTCCGCGCGAAATGTTTGCGCAGCGGCAGATGTGGCGATCAACAGAAATGCTGCAAGAAAGACGACCCGGCGCATGGTTTATCTCCGGTGGCGCCTGAAGAGACCATCGTCAAGATCGAGGAAGTAATCCCGGCAGAACTGATGTGCATGATGCACGGGCAGACCCAGACCCTTGGTCCGGACTGTGACGGAATAGGATTGTTTTGGGCTTGTCCCCAAGGATGCCGCATCGGTTGTAAAGACCACACCCACACGGCCGACACCGCTGATAGAGGGTCCTCGCGGCGACTTGACATAAATGCGCGCCTGGCGTGGGGCGTTCATACTGTAGATGGCAAAGTCCGCGGCCGCACACCATATACCGCGCGCACCCTCGCCGCGGCCCTCAATCACCTCAAAATCAGTCGCGTTCAGCGGCACAACCGTGAGCCAGTTGATGGCCCGGTAAACTTGCGCAGAAGCGGGAAGAGGCAGCAGAGTGCAAAATGCAAGAAGAGAAAAAAGAACCGTTCGTATGATGCCCATGATGAAATTCCCAGCTTATGGATTGATCTAACGGTAGAGCAGCGCGTGAGCCAGTCAAAATCACGCTTGCGTCACAAGCCAACGACCGCCAATTGAAAGAGGTTAACGGTTGAGACGCTTCTCAACTTGAGAAATCTCAATAGGACAACTGCGGCCTTGGTCACTGAAGGCTCCGCGCACGCCAGAAACACGAAAACCCAGCCGCGCGGGCTGGGTTTGTGATGACTTTAGGGTCGCTGAGCGCGCCCTGAATTATTGATCCAGGAATGACCGCAACTTGCGTGATCGGCTGGGATGTTTCAGCTTACGCAGCGCCTTTGCCTCGATCTGACGGATGCGTTCGCGTGTCACACTGAATTGTTGGCCCACTTCTTCGAGCGTGTGATCGGTGTTCATACCGATACCAAAGCGCATTCGCAGAACCCGTTCCTCGCGCGGAGTAAGGCTTGCCAGAACCCGCGTCGTGGTTTCCTTGAGGTTTTCCTGAATGGCGCTGTCCAAAGGCAGCACAGCATTCTTGTCCTCGATGAAATCACCCAGCTGGCTGTCTTCCTCGTCACCGATTGGGGTCTCAAGCGAGATCGGCTCCTTGGCGATTTTCATCACCTTGCGAACCTTCTCCAAAGGCATCTGTAGCTTTTCGGCCAGTTCTTCTGGCGTGGGCTCGCGACCAATTTCGTGCAGCATCTGACGGCCCGTGCGCACCAGCTTGTTGATCGTTTCGATCATGTGCACAGGGATACGGATTGTGCGCGCCTGATCAGCGATTGACCGCGTGATCGCCTGACGGATCCACCATGTCGCGTAGGTCGAGAATTTGTAGCCACGGCGGTATTCAAACTTATCGACCGCCTTCATCAGGCCGATGTTACCTTCCTGAATCAAATCAAGGAATTGCAGGCCACGGTTCGTGTATTTTTTGGCGATCGAGATCACCAGACGCAGGTTCGCCTCGACCATTTCCTTCTTGGCCTGACGGGCTTCTTTTTCGCCCTTCTGAACCTGCTGCACGATACGCCGGAATTCGGAGATATCGAGACCAACGTACTGCCCCACTTGCGCCATGTCCGCGCGCAGTTCTTCAACCTTGTCGGTTGATCGTTCGATGAACATCTGCCAGCCGCGCCCGGGCTTTTCAGCCATCCGCTCCATCCAGTTGGGATCAAGCTCGTAACCACGGTAGGCGTCGACAAATTCCTTGCGGTTAATGCGGGCCTGATCGGCAAGCTTCACCATTGCGCTGTCAATTTGCATGATGCGGCGATTGATGCCGTAAAGCTGGTCAATCAGCGCCTCAATACGATTGTTGTGCAGGTGCAGCTCATTCACAAGCAGCACAATCTCTGCGCGCAGCTTCTGGTACTTTGTTTCTTGTTTATCACTGAACGATCCATCCTCGTTCAGTGTCGCCGAGATACGGCTGTCCTGCATCTCGCTCAGCTTGGCGTAATCATCCGCGATGATATCAAGTGCTTCGAGCACCTGTGGCTTGAGGGCGGCCTCCATCGCGGCAAGCGACATGTTGGCCTGTTCGTCCTCGTCATCGTCATCGTCCACGGCGATAGGATTGCCGTCGGCATCCAATTCCTGCTTGGTCTCTTCTTCCTTCGTCTCGCTTGGTGCGCCCGCAGCAGGGACAACGGGTGTTGTCTCTTCTTCATCCAACTGGTTGCCAAAGGTGGCTTCCAGATCGATCACGTCGCGCAGCAAAATGTCCTCGGACAAAAGTTCGTCACGCCAGATCGTGATCGCCTGAAACGTAAGCGGGCTTTCACAAAGCCCGGCAATCATCGTGTTGCGGCCCGCCTCAATGCGTTTGGCAATCGCGATCTCGCCCTCGCGGCTGAGCAGTTCAACAGAGCCCATTTCCCGCAGGTACATGCGCACCGGATCGTCCGTCCGGTCCAGCTTTTCCGCAGTACCAGAAGAAAGCGCGACTTCCTTGTTGCTGTCGGTGGTCGCCAGTTCGGTCGAGCCCTTGGCCTCTTCCTCTTCCGCATCCTCGTCTTCGATGATGTTGATGCCCATTTCGGACAGCATCGACATCACGTCTTCGATCTGTTCGGAGGATACCTGATCCGGCGGCAGGACAGTATTCAGCTGATCGTACGTGATGTAGCCTTTTTCACGCGCCTCCGAGATCATCTTTTTGACGGCAGCCTGGCTCATGTCCAGCGAATGACCGCTGTCGGCGTCGTCCCTCTTGGCGTCTTCGTTCGTGTCCTTAGCGGCCATATATGTCCCTCCAGCGCCAGCGCGCGAATCAGATGCAGATGATTCGTTATTCCGAATCATGCGGGTTTCGAGGTGATTCTTAAACCCGATATCCTGCTTTTTCCTAAAGTACCTGCCAAAAGGTCACGGGTTTCAGCCACCGCCCTTTGACTTGCTGAAATTGATAGTGCCCAGCAGCGTGTCCCACGCGCTGCGTTCGTCCTTGCTGATGCGTGCGCCATTGTCGCCTACATCGTATTCCGCTTTGTCTTCCTGCCCTGAACGTTTCGCCAGATCGGCAGCGCGTGCGGCCTCAGACAGTCGCCACGTCACGCCCTCATCTGCCACCCCGCTCAGGTCCTCCACCGCTTCTGCGATTTCGGCATCCAGCCCGCGTGTTGCCTCCAGTTTGGCCAGTTCCTCGGCTACGGTGAGGCTGGCCATCTCGATATTGCCCGGATTTCGCACGCAGGGTGTGATGGCAACGTGGCGCTGTGACAGCAGGTTTTCAAGGGCGTCAGGCCCCAGTGCGCTAAATATTTTTTCGCGCAACGCGTCCGCGCCGCTGGGACCGTTGCGCAGCATGATGTCCCGCAGGGTCCGGTGCGTGGGGTCGGTACAAGTCATTGCTTCCAGCCCGCTTTCAAAATCTTCGATGATCTGTGGACAGGTGAGAAAAGCCGCAAGGATAACCGCCTCGCGCAAATGTTCGGTCGCGTTTGCGTCGGTTGCAGCGGCCAGAACAGAAGACTTGGTCGTGGGCAATGGCGCTCGCGGTGCTGCCTGCCATTTGCCCTTACCCCGCGCCATGGCCTGCCGGCCACCTGTCTGTGGACGGAACAATTTCCAGCGCAAGTCCTTGATTTCTTGACCGTAATGACCGCGGATAGACGGGTCCTTGATCAGCATCATCTTTTCACGCAGGGATTTGTCCAGCGCTGCTTTACGCTCTGGGCTGTCGAACACGCGGCCTTCGGTCTCACGCTGCCAAAGCAGTTGAACCATCGGCAATGCCCCGTCGATCAGCTTCTGGAAAGCCCCCGCTCCAGCCGCTTTCAGCAGATCATCCGGGTCCTGCCCCTCGGGCATCATGACAAAGCGCAAGCTGCGTCCTGCCTCCAGCAACGGGAGCGCCAGATCAATCAACCGGAACGCCGCGCGCTGCCCCGCGGTATCGCCATCGAGTGTGATGATCGGCTCCGCGTCGATGCGCCACAGCATCGCAAGCTGATTTTCGGTGATTGCAGTGCCCAACGGTGCCACTGCCGCCTCAAAGCCCGCGCTATGGAGCGCTATGACGTCCATATACCCTTCGGCCACCAGCAAGGGCTGCCCCTTGCCCGCCGCCGTCCGCGCGTCCTTCACATTGTAAAGGCTGCGCCCCTTGTCGAAAAGTTCCGTCTCTGGCGAATTGAGGTACTTGGCGTTGTCATTGGGATCCATCGCCCTGCCGCCAAAGGCTATCGCCCGCCCCCGCGCATCGCGGATAGGGAACATGATCCGCCCCCGGAACGTGTCGTATGGCTTGCCGCCTCTTGTTGAAGGTTTTGCCAGCCCTGCGCCAAGGATCAGTTCGTCGCTGACATTCTTTCCCTTCAGCGCATCCCAAAGCCCTTGCCAACTGTCCGGCGCGAATCCGATCTCCCAGCGTTCCAACGCGGCATCATCCAGGCCTCGACGACCAAGGTACGCGCGCGACTCTTCCGCAGCACCCGTCTTGAGCTGCAACCGGAACCAGCGCACAGCCAGTTCCATCACCTCGGCCAATTCGGATCGCTTGTCTGCTTTTTCAGCCGCCCGGGGATCGCGTTCGGGCATCGGCATTCCGGCCTCACGGGCCAAAATCTCGACGGCCTCCATGAAGCCTACGTTTTCCGTTTCCCGCACAAATGAAATTGCATCGCCCTTTGCGTGACAGCCAAAGCAGTAATAGAATCCCTTGCGGTCATCGACGTGAAAACTGGCGGACTTTTCCTGATGGAACGGGCACGGTGCCCACATGTCTCCCTTGCCCTGATTTGACTTGCGCTGGTCCCACATGACCTTGCGCCCGACGACCTGTGACAGGCTCGACCGGGTGCGCAATTCGTCCAGAAATCCGGGTGGCAGGCTCATGCCCTGTTATATTGGCGCGGGTTGCTCAGAGTCCAGAAGGCGCGTCATTGGAACCATAAGAAGATTGGCGTCTGTCGGGGTTTTCAATCCAGAGGCTTGCCGTCGCTCCGAGTAAACGTCCTGCCGTCTCCGGAGCGACGCAATTTCACGTCATGATCGGGATAATGAACCACATCCCTCTCGGCACGCGCACCCACCACCAACATCACGGCATCACTGTCGGACCGGTTCTCAAGACAATGCGCGACGGGCTCACCTGCTTTCCACCCGGGCAGCTTCACCCGCCTGCAGCAAGACTTCCTGATCCTCGATCAATACAAGCTCACCGGAAACCACATAGATGAATTCATCCTCGCCCTCATGCCAGTGACGAAAAGAAGACCGTGAACCCGGCGGAAGGCGCTCCAAATGGACGCCGAACTGGGACAGGCCCACCACATCACCAAGGGGGAGATTTGCGTAAGGGCCGTTGTCCAGCCCGATGACCTGGTGGACTCCACCAGCATGCTCAGACCATATGCTGTGTTCGATTTTAGGCATGGCTCAGGTTCTGTTCCAAGAATGGCAACCCTGATCGCAAGGATTTCCCATCGGCCGATGCGCGGGCGTCTTGCTTTTGGCAGACGATGTTACTGCTGCAAGCAAAGCTCTGTCCAAGCGGCGGCAAGGTCCTTGTTGCGCACATCGCGCATCGTCACGTCCTTGCCATAGACCCAGCCCGCAATCAGAGGGATCGCATTGTTGTAATTCTCAGGCCAGGTAGCGTTCTCTCTGACGTGCTCCTGCACCTTGCGTTCGCGCACCCGGTCAAGCCGCGCCTGCTGAACCGCAGCCACGACTGCGGCCTGGTGCCTGCAATCGACCTTACGCGCCTCGCTGGTCTGCGCCGACATCGGACCACCAAGCCCCATTACGAACACCGCCGTCAAAACTCCCGCACGCACCATCACACACTCCATCAGATCAGAATCGCGTTGATGTTAACCGCGTGATGCCACAGCTGCCATAGCTCCCTTGAGGTCATATACCAGCGTCCCAGCCATCGATCGGAAGACCATGATCATTAAATGATCCGTGCCCAGTTTGGTGATCGAAGCATTCATGTGCATCACCTGCGTGCGCACCGTATGCCCGCGCTTGAAGGCAGCGTCGCGCAGATCAACGGGCACCAGTCGCGCCAGAACGTCTACCGCGCCAGGTCCTGCCAAGGATACCACTGCCCAGGCATCAGATTGATCCACCACCGCACCGTGCTTGGCCAAACCCATGTCAGGCGCGGGCCCAATCAGAAGCGCTTCATCACGCCCGAACCATATGCACCGCCCACCGTCCTTGCCGGTACTTCTGTTCGGCTTGGGCCAAGTACACCCATGCGCTTTTTCCAAGGCCGCAGACAAATCCGAAGCATCACCGAAGGGTGACAATGAGGTCAGCCGCCCAACATCCTGTTCATCCAGCGTGACCGACCCCAGAGTAATCGGCAGCAACCCCGCGCAGGGGCTTATTTGTATTAACTCAACCACGCACCCGCTCCCCTTCCGGATCAAGGAAAACGGGATGGCATATTTCCACCTCCGTCTCAACGCCGCGCAGGTGATCGACCATCCGGATCACCTCGCCATGCCGCTCTGGCCCGCGCGCAAAGAATCCCAGACCGATCATCGTTCCGAGGTCTGGCGAAAATCCGACCGAGGACACGTGCCCCTTGGAGTTGATACGCACTGCCTCGGCATCACGCTCAAACAGATGCGCGCCCGCGGTCAGCTGCTTTGCGGCATCGACAGGTTTGAGGCCGACCAACTGCGGTCTGTCTTCATCCACCAAACCGGGTCTGGCTGCCATCGTTTTTCCGACACAGTCTTTCTTGGCCGAAATCATTTTTGCCGCGCCGATGTCAAAAGCCGTAGCCCGCCCTTCAATTTCAGCATGCGTGATGAACCCTTTTTCAATCCGCAGGACGTTCAACGCTTCCATACCGTAAGCACCACCGCCCATCTCTTCAGCCCGTTTCAAAAGGATATCGAAAAGGCTCGCTCCATACCGCGACGGTACTGCAATTTCGTAGGCATGTTCACCGGAAAAGGAGATCCGGAAGAGCCGCCCCTCAACACCGACAACGCTGACCGGCCCACAGGCCATGAAAGGCCAGCTCTCGCCCTTGATCGGTTCATCCAGCAACCCGTTCAACAACTCCCGCGACTTCGGCCCTGCCACTGCAAACTGCGCCCATTGCTCTGTCACCGAAGCAAAGGACACTTCCCACTCCGGGTGCAAAGCCTGCGTCACGAATTCCAGATGCCGCATCACATTGCCGGCTGCCGCCGTCGTCGTGGTCATAACGAAATGCTGCTCGCCCAGCCGCGCGGTGGTGCCATCGTCCATGACGAAGCCATCCTCGCGCAGCATCAGCCCATAACGCACACGCCCCACCTTCAGGCTCGAGAACATGTTGGTATAGACGAAATCCAGCAGTTTGGCCGCATCCGGCCCCTGAATGTCAATTTTTCCAAGCGTGGACACATCACAGACGCCCACGGCATTGCGCACATAGCCTACTTCCCGATCACAGGACTGCCGCCACGTGCTTTCCCCCGGCTTCGGGAAATAGCTGGGCCGGTACCATAAGCCCGCCTCAATCATCGGTGCGCCCATCTCGACCGACCGCTTGTGTGACGTCGTCCAGCGCTCCGGCGCGAAGCCATGTCCCTGCGCGCCCGCGCCCATTGCAGCAATGCTGACCGGCGAATAGGGCGGCCTGAAGGTTGTCGTTCCGGTCTCCGGTATGCCGCGCCCCGTCGCATCGGCCAACATAGCCAAGGCCGCGACGTTGGAATTCTTGCCCTGATCCGTCGCCATGCCTTGCGTGGTATACCGCTTCATGTGCTCGACCGAGCGGAAGTTCTCGACCGCCGCTTGTTTGATGTCCTTCACGCTCACATCGTTCTGGAAATCAAGCCACGCCCGCCCTTTGCCCGCGACCGCCCAAAGCGGCGACATCTGGTAGGGCGCGTCTTCTGCTTTGGGCACCTCAACATCTGCGTTTTTCTTGCCCAGCGCCTTCAAAGCTGCCTTGGCTGCCTCAACACCGTCGTTCAAACATTGCTGCGTCGAGAACACACCGTTGCAGGCGCCAGCGACCGTCATGTTCGGGATGCTGCCGTCCGTCGGGACAAAGGCCTGAATATCTTCGCGCCACGTGGGCCGCCCGCCCATGTGGCAGGTCAAATGCACCGTCGGGTTCCATCCCCCCGAGACCGCGAGGCAGTCTACCTGCAGCGCCTCTTCACCGGTCGCAGTGCGGATCGTGATGCTCTCCAATTCCTTACGTCCCGCCGCATTACAGACTTGCGCTCCCTTAAAAACCCGCCCGTCGAAATCCGGCACCGCCACATCGTTCCGACTGTCGATCAGGGCCACAACATGTACGCCCGCCGCCGCCAGATCTCGTGCGGTCCGGTGCGCATCGTCGTTATTGCCAAACACAGCAACACGCTTGCCGGGCGTCACGCCCCAGCGGTTGAGATAGGCACGGACAGCGCCTGCCGTCATCACACCGGGCCGATCGTTGTTCTGAAACGCAATCGGTCGCTCCAATGCCCCTGCGGCCAGCACCGCGTGCTTCGCCGAAATCCGCCAAAAACACTCCAGTGGCGCCCCGCCTCCTCGGTGCGACGTGTGCTGGTTCACCCTCTCCAGCGCCCCGTACATGCCGCCGTCATAGGCCCCGGTTACGGTCGTCCGCGACATCAGCCGCACGTTTTCCATGCTGGAAAGTTCTGCGACGACCGCTGCGGCCCAGGCCGCGCCGGACTGATGACCCACTGCTCCCGTTTCTGCATTCAGCCTGCCACCCAGAAGACTGTCTTCATCGGCTATAATCACATCTGCCCCGGCCCTTGCCGCTGTCAATGCAGCCATCAACCCGGTTGGACCTGCACCGATAACCAGCAGATCGCAAAACGCATAGGCCCGTTCGTAGGTATCCTCGTTGGACTTGCCCGAAAGCGCGCCAAGGCCGGCTGCTTTGCGAATGACAGGCTCGTAAACCGCCTCCCAGAACCGCTTGGGCCACATGAAGGTCTTGTAATAGAAACCTGCACCCAGAAATGGGGCGCCAAGGTCATTCACCGCCATCACATCGAAATCGAGCGAGGGCCATGCGTTCTGTGAGCGTGTTACCAGCCCGTCATAGACCTCCTGCACCGTCGCCCGCACATTGGGCTCCTGCCCTGCGCCCTTGCCGGTCGTAATCAGCGCATTCGGCTCCTCGCTGCCTGCGCTCAATACCCCGCGTGGGCGGTGATATTTGAACGACCGCCCCATCAGTTTCACACCGTTGGCCAAGAGCGCCGAGGCCACCGTATCCCCTGCGAACCCCTTGTATGTTGTCCCATCGAAGGAAAACTGCACAGGTGTTGAGCGATCAACCAGCCCCTTGCCCGCAAGTCTCATGACGCTTTCCTCATTGCCCGCTTAACATCCTCCGCCAGCGCCACATTGGAAATCTCGTGGCTTACCGTGTCTCGTGTCACCACAAGCCACGCGCCACAGCCGCCGTCATGCTGCCACAACTCTTCCGTTTCACCCGCCGGGTTCTCCCGCAGATGCAGGTAGTCATCCCAAGCCGCCTCTCCTGCATCGGGGGCAGGTCGCGCCAGCATCACCGCGCCCCCCTGATAGTAATACTCACGCCGGTCTCGCGACCCACACATTGGACAGTCAATTCTCACGACACGTCTCCCTATCGGGCATAGGCCCGCATTCCCTTTTGGCCTTGTATACCGTCCGCACTCTCAGCCCCGCGCTAGTGCAGATTGTGCTGAGACCCGGTGGCCTCTTCATCCATCAAGCCGCGCCCCTTGCGGAACCGGTCCAGCCGGTACTTTGCCGCCGGTTCGTGATGTTCCCCCGTCGCCATCAGATGCGCGAAGCTAAAGCCCGATCCAGGCACAGCCTTGAACCCGCCGTAGCACCAGCCACAATCAATGAACAAACCTTCGGTATCGGTCTTGTCGATGATCGGTGATCCATCCGGCGTCATGTCCATGATCCCGCCCCATGACCGCAACACCTTGGCCTTGCCGATCATCGGCATCAGGGTCATCCCTGCCTCCATCACATGCTCCATCATCGGCATGTTGCCGCGCTGCGCATAAGACGCGTAGAAATCCAGATCACCGCCAAAGACAAGGCCGCCCTTGTTCGACTGGCTGATATAAAAGTGCCCCATGCCGAAACTGACCACGTGGTCGATCACGGGTTTGATCCCCTCGGTGACAAAGGCCTGCAACACATGGCTCTCGATCGGCAGACGCATCCCTGCCATGGCAGCCACCTGCCCCGACCGCCCAGCAACCACGATCCCTACCTTCTTGGCGCGGATCGCCCCGCGCGTTGTCTGAACCCCGCGCACCTTGCCATTCTCGATGTCGATGCCCGTAACCTCGCACTGCTGTATCAGATCAACACCCCGCTGATCTGCCCCACGCGCAAAGCCCCACGCCACAGCATCGTGCCGCGCCGTGCCGCCGCGTCGGTGCAGAAGGCCACCGTAAATCGGGAACCGCACGTTGTCGAAATCAAGGTAGGGCAGCAAGCGCCGCACGCCCTCACGGTCAAGCAGCTCCGCATCGTCGCCCTGGTTGATCATCATGTTGCCGCGCCGGGCAAAGGCATCGCGCTGTCCGTCGGAATGAAACAGGTTGATGATACCGCGCTGGGACATCATCGCGTTGTAGTTCAGGTCTTCTTCAAGGTTTTCCCACAGCTTCAGCGAATGCGAATAGAACTCCGAGTTGCCTTGCTGACCGTAATTCGCCCGCACGATCGTGGTGTTCCGCCCCACATTGCCGCCGCCCAGATACCCCTTTTCGAGCACCGCGATGTTGGTCATCCCGTGGTTCTTGGCCAGGTAATAGGCAGTTGACAGCCCGTGCCCCCCGCCACCGATGATCACGGCATCATACTCCGCCTTGGGTTCCGGATCACGCCAATGGGGCGCCCAGCCCTTGTTGCCGGTCAAGCCTTCGCGCAGCACGCGCCACCCTGAAAACCGCATGATCACTCCCTCCTGGTTGGTGCCCTCATCTAGACAGCCCCTGAGAGGAGTATCAACGCGTTATTCCGCCCACTTGTGACCTTGCGCCAATTGCTGGTCCTGTTGCGACGTTTCGGGGACGTCGCAACAGGACCGCCGACGGATTAGACCAGCGCGGCTTCTGTCAGGGCTTTCATCGTCGCGAAGTAAGGACCGGGCCCATGGCTGATCCGTGCTGCGCCCGCCTGCGCCAGATCGGCCAAGCTGATCGTATCGCCCGTCCGCATCACATTGACCGGCAGCGGCTGGCTTGCGCTGATCCGGGCGATGAGTTCCGGGTCCTCAAGACCCGGCACAAAGAGGCCGTCCGCACCGGCATCTGCATAAGCCGCTGCGCGCTTCAGCGCTTCTTCAATCAATTGGCCCGCGGGCTCTTTGTTACCGCAGAAAAACACATCTGTCCGCGCATTGATGAATAAGGGCACCCGTGCTGCCTGTGCCGAAGTGCGGACCGCTGCAATCCGTGCGGCATGTTCGGCAATTGGATAGAGCCCCTCCCCACCGACCACCCGGTCCTCGATGTTCAGACCTGCAACGCCGGTCTCGATCAACCGGCCAACGTTTTCGGCAATCTCAGCAGGAGCCACAGCATAGCCACCCTCGAAATCAACAGATACAGGCACGTCCACCGCACCTACCACCTGTTTTGCGACCCTAAGCGCCGCCTCCATTGGCAGGGCTTGCCCATCCGCAAATCCTTGGGCCGCAGCTACGGCCCAACTGCCCGTCGCTATCGCGCCTGCCCCGGCATCTGCCACGGCTCTGGCGGATCCTGCGTCCCAGATATTCCATAGCACCAGCGGCGCGCCTTTCACGTGCATTGCCCGAAATGCCTGCGCCTTCTCAACCTGACTTGTCATCCGTCTGCTCCCTGTCTTTCCCGCGCAAACCCACGCTCCAATTCGATCAATGCCTGCTTGCGCCACAGCCCACCGCCATATCCGGTCAAAGCCCCGTCAGCACCGATGACCCTGTGACAGGGGATCGCAATCGCAATCGGATTGGCCCCGTTCGCCCGTGCGACCGCTCTGGTCGCCTCAGGTCGGCCCATCATTCGAGCCACATCGCTGTAAGAGCGGGTCTCTCCTGCCGGGATGGTGCGCAGGGCGCGCCAGACCTCTTGGGTAAAGGCGCTGCCCAATGGGGCCAGCCGCGTCTCGAAGCGATCCGATTGCCCGTGCATGAAGGCATCCATCTCACGCTCAATCTGGTCCGTTGGTCCAAAACGACCGAACCCCAGACTGCCCTTGGCGTGGGCGTAGAGGCGCTTGAGTTCCGCAGGCAGCGCCTTGCGCTCGGCGAACTCAAGCAGGTGCAGTGTATGGGCATCGCTGACCGCGATCATCGGTCCCAGCTTGGTGTCGATCCAGTCGGCCCGTAACAATGCGTTCGTCACGAATTTGCCGGGGGCCAGCCCCAGCCACTTGCCAAAGGCCGCGCGGAAAGCAGCGGGGCTGTCGTATGACGCCTCCAACTGCGCGTCGATGACCCGTCCCCCGTCAGGAAGGGCCCCGGCCCCCGCGCGCAGTCGCGTCAGCCGTGCCATCTCAAGAAAGGTCATTCCAAAATGACGTTTGAAAGCGCGGCGCACCGTTGACGGATCCATGTCCAGCGCGACGATATCGCTTTCGGACCAGCGCCGCGCGGGGTTTTCGCGCAATGCCTGTAACAATTGCCCGACGAGCGGATCGGCCTCTGCTGCCGGGGCCATCGGGTGACATTTCTTGCAAGCGCGAAAACCAGCTTTGATGCAGTCGCAAATACTGTCGAAGAAAACGCAGTTCTCCCGCTTTGGCTTGCGCGCTGAACAGGTCAGCCTGCAAAATATCCCGGTTGAGGTCACGCAGACATAAGCGCGCCCGTCGTATCCGGCATCTCTGGCAATCAGCGCTGCATAAAGCGCGTCATCATCTGGCAAATCAAACATCATGTTGCCAAGATAAAGCCGGGCGGCGCGGCTGTCCGCCTCAGATCGGGCGTCTATTAAAAAAACATCCGCAAGCGAGGCAGTGGCGGGGCAAAGCTGCCCCGCATTCTCGTCTCGCCCCTCACAGCCCCTTGGCGTGATAGCTCGCTGCGACCTTCTCAATCGACACAATATACGCCGCTGTGCGCAGATCATCTACGTCCTTCCGGCTGTGCCAGACACGCGCCATGGCTTCGTATGCAGTCGACATGGTGTCATCAAGGCCAGAACGCACCAGCTCCAATTCACCGGCACCGCGCAGATATTTCTCCTTGAAGTTCGGGCTCAGCTGCCAGCCAATCCCGCTGTCCGCACTCAGGCGCTCCAATTCATCGACGACCAGCTGATGGCGCGATTCTTCCTGACGGCGTTGCATGCGACCAAAGCGGATATGGCTCAGGTTCTTGACCCATTCGAAATACGAGACAGTCACGCCGCCGGCGTTGGCGTACATATCCGGGATGATCACAGTGCCTTTGGAGCGCAGGATTTCATCCGCGCCTGCCGTTACCGGACCATTCGCTGCTTCGATGATGAGCGGTGCCTTGATCCGTTCCGCGTTCGAAAGGTTGATGACTCCTTCGAGAGCAGCAGGGATAAGGATATCACAGTCCGCTTCCAACAACGCGGCACCGTCTGGCTGCAAATTTGCGTTAGGATATCCTTCGATCGTTCCATGTTTCGAAATCCACTGATGCACCGCCTCGACATCCAGACCGGCATCGTTGCACAAAACGCCATCACGTTCGATGATCGCCGTGATCAGGCAGCCGTCTTCCTCGCTGAGGAATTTCGCCGCGTGATACCCGACGTTACCCAACCCCTGAATAACGACACGCTTGTTCCTCAGGGTACCGGTCAGGCCGGCCTTTTCCTTGCCCTGTGCGTCCCGAAAAAATGCATGCAGGGCATATTGCACCCCGCGTCCGGTGGCTTCGGTCCGGCCCTGAATGCCGCCTGCGTGGGTCGGCTTGCCGGTGACACAGGCCACACCGTTGATGTCTGTGGTGTTCATGCGCTTGTACTGGTCCGCAATCCAGGCCATTTCGCGTTCTCCGGTGCCCATGTCAGGGGCAGGCACGTTTTGCGCAGGGTTGATCATATCGCGCTTGATCAACTCGTAGGCGAAACGGCGGGTGATCAACTCCAGCTCGTGTTCATCATAGTCGCGTGGATCAATGCACAGCCCGCCTTTTGATCCACCAAAGGGCGCCTCGACCAAGGCGCATTTATACGTCATCAGCGCGGCCAGCGCCTCAACCTCGTTCTGGTTCACGGCCATGGAATAGCGGATACCGCCCTTGACCGGCTCCATGTGTTCGGAATGCACAGACCGATAGCCTGTGAAGGTTACGATCTTGCCGCGCAGACGCACACCGAAACGCACAGTGTAGGTGGCGTTGCACACCCTGATTTTCTCTTCCAGCCCCGGCGGCAAGTCCATCAGCGCGACAGCACGGTTGAACATGATGTCGACACTTTCACGAAAGCTCGGCTCGTTTTCAGGCTGCATGGGTCTCTCCTGTTTTGCACCATTGGCTGCTGTCCATGGCCTTCGAACGGAGTGAAGACTGATTTGGGTCGGCAACCTTTCGCCACCCTAACGACTGAGTTTGCAAGGAGCGACTTTATTAATCGTTAATGCCTGTGTTTCTCGCACGACAAGCGAATCGGGCTTTATGGCGCCATTGTTCACGTCTTCGAAACAGCTGCCGCAATTGGGCTGCATTGCTGCTCGAGAAAGTCACAAAATGCCATTATTCGACAATGATTTGCCCCAATTAGGCCACGTTCACAGGCGACAACTCTCACAAGCGAAAATCCGCCAAGAGCGCTGAGTCCATTCTTTGACGGGCCAGCCGGAAAGGTTGTCGAAGATGAAGAACGAACAACGCGAAACACGCCCTGAGCTACGCGATCTGCTTGCCGTTTGCCGCAGCTTTGCCCGCGATGAGGACGGCATGGTCACGATCTTTGCCTTCTTCATGGTCTTCTGCATGATGATGATCGGCGGCATCGGCGTTGATATGATGCGTCACGAGATGGAGCGCACACGTATTCAGGCGGTCGCTGACCGTGCGGTACTTGCTGCGGCCGACCTCGACCAGACGCTGGACCCTGAATTCGTTGTGCGTGACTACTTTACCAAGTCTGGTATTGGAGATTTCGTCAGTCAGGTCGATGTTGATGAGGGCCTGAACTACCGCACCGTGACGGTGGATGCTTCGACCGACGTGAACACGATGTTCATGGATTACCTCGGAAGACAGACGCTTCACGTGCCCGGCATCTCAACCGCCGAAGAAAAGGTCAACAAGGTCGAAATTTCCTTGGTCCTCGATATTTCGGGGTCTATGAGGCGGAATAATAAGATGCCACACCTGAAGGATGCGGCATCTGTGTTCTTGGATACGGTTCTGAAGTCGGACAATCAGGACCTTATATCAGTATCAATCGTGCCTTACACAGCTCAGGTCAACGCAGGCGGAAACATCTTCTCAATGATGGATGTAAACCAGAAACATATATGGTCCTACTGCATCGATTTCACCGACGCCGATTTCAACAATACCGCGGTGTATGCGGGCAACAATTTTGGTGGCGAGCCATACGAGCACATGCAGCATTTCGATGCTGGATACTACTGGAACGGACGAGACAATGGATCAGACAACATTGGTAATCCAGGCTGTCCAAAGCGTGACTTCGAAACTGTATTCGCATTTTCGCAGGACATAGAAGTGCTGAAGGCCCGGATCAATCAATTTGAGCCACGCGCGAACACCGCAATCCACCTCGGAATGAAATGGGGAGTTGCCATGCTTGACCCTGCCTGGAATGCATTCAACCAAGCATTGCCTGAAGTCGATCCGGTGTTCCGCGACCGTCCGGCAGCCTTTCCAGATCCGTCCAACCCAAGCTCGAGCGAGACGCTAAAGACGGTGATCTTGATGACGGACGGGGAAAACGTAACTACGCAGCGAATTTCGGATAGCTATTATCGCAACAGCAGCCATGCGCGCCACTGGAGCAACTATCCGTTGAATTGGTACCTGAGCCACTACGTACGTTCCAGCGATCGGTCGAATTGGAAATACAGCAAATATTCGCCCTCAAAGGCAGATAGCCTGCTGTCAAATATCTGCGACGCAGCAAAGAATAAAAACATCATCATCTGGTCCATTGGGTTCGAAGTCACAGACCATGGTGCAAATGTTATGCGTGACTGCGCCTCGTCGCCCAGCCACTTCTTCCGAGTGGAAGGTGTTGAGATCACCGATGCGTTTTCTTCGATTGCACGCCAGATCAACCAGCTGAGGCTCACACAATGATCGGCGCTGTCAAAAACTTCCTTGGGCGTTTTCGCCGCAGTGAGGATGGCTCCGCCCTCGTAATCGAATTCTGCATCTTCGTACCCCTCCTTTTCGGTGCGTTCTTGATGGCCGTAGAGATGGGCTTTTACTCCATGCGCCAGATGTATCTGGACAGGGGCCTCGACATCGCGGTGCGCTTTGTCCGCCTGAATACAAACGCGAACTACACGCACGACGATATCAAGCAGATGATCTGCGATAACTCGGGTTGGCTTGAGAACTGCGAAACGACGCTCCGTCTTGAGATGATCCGCGTAAATCCAAGGCAGTTTGCCCAATTCGACCAAGCAGCAGACTGCGTCGACACCTCTGAACCAGTGGAGCCTGTGCGGGGCTTTGCACTGGGCAAGGAAAACGAAATGATGATGCTGCGCGCCTGTGTCAAATTCGACCCGGTGTATCCAACAAGCGGATTGGGCCATGAGTTCGAAAAAGACGGCTCAGGTCAGGCCAAATTGATCTCGCTTGCAGCCTTCGTACAGGAGCCAGGCTAATGTTTATGGCACGCATTAAGACAGCGCTGGCGGGCTTTGCCCGTCGCGATGACGGCACCATCGCGCTTGAGGCGATGATTGTCATACCGGTGATGTTCTGGGCGTTCCTTTCAGTATTCTCGGTGTTCCATTCTTTCCGCACTTACAGCATCAACCAAAAGGCTGCCTTCACCATCGGTGATGCAATCTCTCGCGAGACAGCACCGTTGGATGATCAGTACCTGAATGGGGCCTATTCGCTGTTCAACTATTTGTCCGGAGCGACCGGCGATACCGCGCTGCGGGTCACGTCACTGGTTTGGAATGCAACTGAAAATCGCTTTTATCGTGATTGGTCAAAATCGCGCGGACCCCGGGTTGAGTTAAGCGACGACGACGTGCGTGAATGGTCTACTCTTCTGCCGGTCATGCCACACAATGAGCGTGTGATGCTGGTGGAAACCTGGGCTGACTATGACCCGCCCTTCAAAACGGGCATCGAAGAGCAGGAAATCCGCAACTTTGTCTTCACGCGCCCACGTTTTGCCCCGCGTGTTTGCTGGAACCAGTGTAACTAAACCAGTTCAGGCCTGACACCTGAAGCGTCAGTCCTGCGCGTCACGGGTTGCCATCATCGCAGCCAGCACTTCAGACATGAACTTGGTCTGGCTGCCGGGTGTCATGCCGCCAATGCCGATGCGCCGTCCCATGCGCCACCAAAGACCCGGACGCCAAGCGCGCCCGGCTTTGGTCTTTGTCTTGAGCAGAAATCCGTTCGACGGTTTGAACGCGAAAAAGCCTCGGTCAATCCCTTCGATGTCTTCAACAAGTGCAATCACCGTGCCATCCGCATCGCGCAACTCCGTCGGTGTCAGTTCGACCGCGCTGGATGTGGCGCGGCGCATGGCGTCCATGCACCACAGGGACGCCCCCCCGATCACCAGCAGAAAAGCCTGCCAGCCAATTGATGGCGGTCTTGTAAACGCGATATAGATCACAAGAAATCCAAGCATCCCCAGCGATACGATACCAAGAATACGCCGCCCCATCGACGCGCGCACAACGGCCAATACTTCGTTCTCGTCCTGAAATTCCAAGGGCTCTGCTCCGCTCATGTTCTCGCGTGCGTACCCTGCGTCCCCGTTCAGGGCAAGCAGGCACAGACGAGAATAGGGTCAGGGACGCCGCTCGCCTTTGTCACGCCGCCGCGTCAGCGCCTCTTCCAGCCGCGCCGCCACATCCGCTCGATCATCTGCAGTCATGCCGGACACGATCTCAAGCCATCCCGCCTGCGCACGCGATTGAAGGCTCTGCGCGGTGCTTGCTTGCGTTGCGAAAATTGCGCTGATGTCGTCTGGGTCAAACGGCTCTGTCCTCAGGACCTCGATCATGCTGGCATAAAGCGCGCGCCGCTCTGCCCGGGACGGTAAATCAGTCGCCTCACGACGCAGCTTGCGTCCGAGTGCCCGCCTTGCATCATGCGGCAAAGCCCGTACGAAGGGCGCACCAGACAGTAAAAGCTCCGGTCCTGGGCGCCGTTCTGCCCAATCCTTGCCGGAAAAGCGCATAGCCGCCCCGGCGAGAAACCCGACCAAGATCAGGTTAATCGCCAGAGACAGCCCTAACGCCCACTTCAGTGCGCGGCCCACGCGCCGGGGATTTCTTTCATTCGTCATGCCCTCACCCCTCACCGATATCCCAGCCGTATCCGTTGATCACCGAGCCTTCGTACTCAGGGTTTGCCGTTGTTTCGACGCCCATCACTGCTGCGGCCAGATCTGGCAGTATATCAGGCGGCGCGACACCCATCCAAAACCCCACGCATGTCGCCGTCACCAACCCGCCAAGCGCTGGCAAACCGCCAAACGCAGCAAACCAATTGCGCCACCGGGAACCGGTACCGGATGGCTGCATGGTTTTGGCATCCGCGATCACCCGCGCCATCATTTCATGGGGCACCACCGGAGGATGCGCACGGGCGTTCGCAAAAAGTGCCTCAAGCTCGATATCGTCGTTATGGTTCTTATCACTCATCGCTTAACCCCAATGCGTCTCGCTGTCCTTCAAGCGCCTGTTTCAAGGCACGTTTTCCCCGCGCCGTCAGACTTTCAACCGCTTCAACGCTAATCTCCAGAATGGCGGCTATTTCCGGATTGGCCAAGCCGTCTATGTGCCGGAGCACGACCGCCTGTCTTTGCCGGTCCGGCAAGGTGTTGAGGGCCTTTTGCAAGGCATCCACGCGCGCTGTCTGTTGCATGTTCTGCTCTGCTGACATCTGCGGGTCTTCAGGCTCCGCAACCTCGTCCAATCCCGTTGTCCCGCGTTTACGCAAACGGTCGGTACACAGGTTCGCCGTCACCCGGTAAAGCCATGTGGACACTTTCGCGTCGCCTTCGCGCCAGTCGGGCGCGATCCGCCACAGCCGCATCATCGCTTCCTGCGTCACGTCTTCGGCTTCGGCATGGTTGCCCAGCACCCGCATTGCGTGGCCAAAGACCCGCGGCGTCATCTGTCCCGCCAATAGCCGTGCCGCGACGGGATCGCCCTCCGCGTAGCGGCGCAGCAAGGCGGCTTCGTCACTGGCCTCTGTCGGGTGGTTTGATTGAGACATGTCCATTCTGGCTAATCGGACCGGACGCCCGTGACAAGCGCCCGGTCCAAAGCATCTGACTGCTTAGTCCTTTTGGCGACCGTGCCGGTGCTTGCGCGCTTCTGCAAACTCCTCGGCACTCAAAGTTCCGTTCCCGTCACTGTCCAGCCGCTCGAAGATCCTGGCCGGGTCGCGTCTTGCTGTCATTTCCTCCAACGCCAGCTTGCCGTCGTTGTTCGTGTCCAGACGTGTCATCATCCAATTGGCCCGCTTGCCGCCGCGCTCAGCCGCTGCCGCTTCAAGCTCGTCTGCACTCAGCTGGCCGTTGCCATCCGTGTCGTGCCGCTCAAGCATCCGCTCTGCTCTTTTGCCAACGCGCGAAGCCATCATTTCTTCTGGTGTCAAAAAGCCATCTTTGTCAGTGTCTGCCTCCGCAAAGCGGGCTGCGGCATGTGCACGCATTTCTTCCTGTGTCACTTCACCATCGCCATCGGCATCAATCGTTTCGAAAATTGGCCCAGGTCCAAAGGTCTTGGCCGATACGGCGACACCGCCAAGTGTTATCAGGCTTGAAAGCACTGCAATCTTGAGAACTGTTCGATTTATCATTTCTGTCTCCATTCTGTGATCTGCTCGGCCCCGTTTTCCTGGGCCAGATGATCATCAAACGGCATCGCTCGGACATTCCGTCGCAGAAAAATGCAAAATCTCGCGGATTTTTGCGACATCGCGCCGCAACCAGGTGCTGAACCCTTTATTTTTCTGCGGCGGAAGCGCATGTGAGTCTTATTCAAGGACAAATCCATGACCCAGCACGCAGACCCTTCACACCTTCACGCGCCCACCACCGAGAGCGACGACCAGCGTCCCCGCTGGAACGCCATGTGGCGGGGCTGGCGTGGAAAATGCCCCAAATGTGGGTCTGGCCCGCTGTTGCGGAGCTATCTAAAAGTGAATGACGATTGCGCGGTATGCCGTCAGGAATTCCACCATCACAGAGCAGATGATGGCCCGGCCTACCTGACCATCCTCTTTGTGGGTCACCTGATGGCACCATTGCTGCATTGGGTCTTTGTAACATGGCGACCTGAGCCACTGACGCTGTTCACGATTTTTGCGGTTGGCTGTGTCGGTCTATCGCTTTACCTTCTGCCAAGATTGAAGGGGGCTATGATCGGCTTTCAATGGGCCAAGGAAATGGGCGGCTTTGCCCGCACCACCTGATCCCGCCCCTTACGTCCAAGAACCGGACAAGGAGCAGGCATGACCATCGACAAAAGTCAGATACGCAACGCAGCGACCGTAATCGTGTTGCGCGACCGGTTTGAAGCACCGCGCATCCTCATGGGGCAGCGCGGGGCCAAAGCTGCGTTCATGCCCAACAAGTTCGTTTTTCCCGGTGGTGCTGTTGATGCGGCTGACGCTGAGATCCCGCTTGCGGCCCCCCTGCCCGACACCTGTGCCACACGTCTGGCCGAAGACGCGAACCCAAGTTTGGCCCATGCAATTGCCGTGGCTGCCATCCGGGAATTGTGGGAAGAAACCGGCCTGATCCTTGGCCGTCCCGGCACATGGAATGTGCCCCCGCCACCAGATTGGGAAAGCTTTGCTGCCACCGGGCATGTGCCACATGCGTCCCCGTTGCAATTTACCTTTCGTGCGCTGACCCCTCCGGGTCGACCACGCCGGTTTGACGCACGGTTTTTTCTGGTCGATGCAGATGAGATCGCGAGTGACCTAGATGATTTCGACGCCGCCTGCGATGAACTGAGCCATTTGCAATGGGTGCCGCTGTCGGAGGCGCGTTCATTCGACATGCCGTTCATCACAGAAGTTGTGTTGGCCGAAGTCGAGGCCCGCGCCAGGGACCGCACACCGCCTGCCTCTGTGCCGTTCTTCAAGAACAATGACGAAGAAAGCCTGTTCCTGCGCCTGCGCGGACGTCCGATGGCGGAGTGATCGGGGCCTAGTTACACTGCGTAAAGGGACAGCTAGGGTCGGGTTTGCGGACGAAGCGGCCTTTCCCTGTGCCCGCACCAATGTCGGTTGAATGCACATCGCGTCTGCAGCGAAAAGCCGTAAAAGCAGACACCGCTTACGCAAAATCTAACGGCGAGAAGGGCGGTCCGAAGAAAGCAAAAAAAAACGGCATTGGGAGTCATGAACGAGGCGAGGCGGATATTGGTCAATTGATCTGCGTCAAGGGTTCGCCTCCCTGTCTTGCTACCCAAACGAAGGGGAGTACTGACATGTGCAAGAATCTTCTTACGGTTTATCTGAAGAGTATCATGAAAGCGTTGGTCCTATTTGCCATTGGCATGTTCGCGCTGCCAAATGACGCGAGGGCGCAATGCGGAGACGTTCCCAACAGCCAGTACAATACCTTTGAGATTAACTTTTCGCTGTCAATGGCGGAGTTTCCGTTGATCCCGGATTGTGCGGCCGGGAACATGGCGTCGTGTCAAGAGGCGTTTACCCAACTATATGAAGCAGATGTAGCGATTAACCAAGGGAGTATCCGAAACTCTGTGTATGAGGCTCAGCCGATGCAGTTGAAACGGGTCATATGTTGAACCGTTCTGGGTATAGGATAGCGAACTGGTTCCGTGCGGCAACCCATTCTCTGACGGCCCTGCC
>NZ_JAABNT010000018.1 GCF_010667575.1 Sulfitobacter sediminilitoris | reverse complement strand
GAAGGTCTTGGCAGACGCGCAGAGACGCCGAGTTGGCCATCTTCCAATACATCAACGGCTTCTACAATCCGCGACGGCGGCATTCAGCATTGGGCTGGAAAAGCCCGGTCGCCTTCGAAAGGAAAGTTTCTTAAACGAGCACTTGGAGCGGCACGAAAACGGGACAGGTCCACAAGGCTACAACCGTGCTATCGAGCTTGCCGAAAAGGGCGAAGCACCAGTATTTGGCACTCATATTCTGTTAGGCAAATTGGCTCCGCAAATTGTGCGAAATGCCGCGCGAAACATCGAAGAACGCCGAACCCACCCCGTGCAGATAATCTGCTTCAAGCCCAAATAGGCTAGTTGCCGAACTTTGAACGCAAGGTCGGCTCTGTCCCTTATGAGCAGCATTTCAGTCGAAATTGGGCGGCGTCTGCTCAGTGTCCAAGTCGGACTGTTCTTGTCGGGTAGGATTGCGTTGTTCTCAGTCGTTGTGAATCATGCGAAGATAAATGTTGGAGCACACCGTCAGAAATCTCATCTGCTATGCCAAGTGAACTGCGCATTTTTGTACCGGTGGCGATCCAGGCGATCATGAATAACCTCGTTCCGCGCTTGGAAACGGCAACGGGTGCATCGTTCACTCAGTTGGTTGATCTCAACCCTGCGATACCTGAGCGCATCTCGGCGGGTGAAGCTTATGACATCGGCTTGACCAATCCCCCTTACGCCAAGGGGCTCATAAATGCTGGAAAAGCAGACGCAGCCAGTCACCGAGCTTTTGGACGTGTGCCCCTTGCCGTTGGCCGAAAAGAGGAAACCGCAGACTCAATCAGAAAAGACGTCGAGACTATCAGAGCCCTTTTGCATGAAGCCGACAGCATCGCCTACACGGGTGCAGGTACAAGTGGCCGCACCTACCTGGATGTGATCGAGCGGCTCGATCTGAGTACAGCACTCTTACCCAAGAGCCTGGCCATGGGTGGTGGCGAGCCGGTCGCATCCGTTGCCGCTGGCCAAGTTGAGCTTGCAGTCGCTCCGCTGACCACGGTCCTTTCAACACCCGGGGTGGTTCCTGCGGCAATCCTACCCGAAGAGCTTGGGACTCATATCGATATGTCGATATTCCTTAGTCGAACCTCTCAGGCCAGCGCGGCATCTGCCCTTGAATTTCTGACGGCAAGGGAACTCGATGATGAACTTGCCGCAGCGGGCGTCCTGCGGTTCGAGTTGGATTGACACGGATCGAAAGAGTTGCGCCATTTCTGAAAGGAATTTGCGGCTACTCCCGCACACCGGGCATCGCTCGCAAGTCTGGCAGACGGTCGGTCTAAGTGAACACAGCCGACCCATGCTCCTTTCCTGACTTGGTCTGCTTCGAAGCCAAAAGGGGTAATAACAGCGAGTTCGCTTCAGGGTTCTCCTGGCATTGGAGCTGCGTTTACTTCGATAGTGTTGAGGTCGGGATCAAGCAGATAGAGTTGTGGGAACCCGGCGAGGCCTTCACGCAGAATAAGCAGTCTTTTTCTGTCACCCTCTGGCAAGTCCTCCCTAAATCCAGCTGCCTCCAAGCGTTCGACCATTTCTTCGAAGTCGTCGGTGCAGAATGCAAAGTGAACGTCAGCAATGTCAGGAGACGATTTGGTACGATAGGTTCCAGCTTCGTTCAGCACTAGGTGAATTTGGCGATCGTGACATTCCAACCAAACTCCGGGTATCGAAAATGGTGGGCGGTCAAGGCGTTCTAGGTTGAAAAGACTTTCGTAGAATGAAGCTGACGCCTCAACATCCCTGACGGGATAGGAGACATGATGAAGTAATATTTTGGGCATGAAATCTCACTTCTCAAAGTCTCGGGTGCAAACAATAGCAGATGTGGCACCAAATGTCCGTTTCGTCCGCAACTCGGTCATAGACCCCCTGAAATTCGCTGCGGTCGCGACCAATGTCTGCTTTTCTCGCTGCGCCGTAGATGATGGATTTGGTAAATTACATTGCTGCATCTGCGAGCATTGATGTGGGACCATGTCTGCTTCGGGCTGATTGTGTTGAAAAACTCCTATTTTGGCAAAAACTGCTAAAAAAGTGACCCATAGAAAGCCTGCCGGAAAATCCGACGAGGGGGGCGGTCGAAACGCTGACTTGGCAATGTGAGAGGTCCTCACGGCTTACACTGACCGTTCCGCGCGGACTTGGGTGATTCAATGGATTTTGGCGGAAGAATTTGGCGGTCGAATTTTCGAGTTTTTCAACAAAATCAGCTCTCTCCGGCCGATCGCAGCGGACAGCATGAAGGTCCGGTCTGACGTGGATTAGCCGTTCGTCCTGGCTGCCTTTAGCGGCAGCAAAGCGGGATGTAGCTGTCGAATGTCGTCTGGATAATTCATACGACAAACCCACTAACCCACTTACGAAAGGTGAGCGGAGGGTGAACCCTACCTAGCGTGCCCATGAGGAGTTCTTTGCTGCCCACCTGAAATGCTAGCGGAAGGCGATCGTCACGCCTGGCAGGTCGATGCCATCGAGCCGGGTGGTCCAGCGGTCACCAGGCGATATCGGCAGTGCGTCAGTCAAGGTTCCGGTGCTAATGATCTCTCCCTCGCCGATTGGCGTTGTACCGGGGTCGGTTGCCAGCGCGTCGAGAAGATAACCGAGCGCCCTTAGAGGACCGTCCAGAACATCTGCGCCGCAGCCCGTCAGCCGCTTGCCGTCCGGCCTCTCAAGCGCGATGCGAAATCGGGGCAGCTGGTTGATGATCGATTGCGTCAGGGGCAATCGTGGGCCGAGATAGAGCGCGCTGTGCAGGCCGAAAGCGGCGGCACAGTCTGCGCCGGAAAAACGCCAGTCAGGGAAGGGCGAAAATACGATCTCGAACCCGTGTGACACCCAATCGATGCACCCGGCTAGCTCAACCTCGCTCATTCCTATCCGAGGCGCAGACTTTAAGCCGAATACAATTTCCGGTTCAAGCCGAGGTTCGGGCACCGGCGGCAAAGTGTGCAGCCCATCACCAATCTCGTGCAGAGTTGTATCCCACACCGGCCCCCAAATTGGACCCGAGACGCCGTAGATGGGCCAGATCGTGCGGTTTGTGAAACCAATCTTGCGGCCCACTTGCCGCTCACCCCGTGCCTCGCGCAGTGCAGCGATCTCACGGGCGATGCGATACGCCGCTTCGTCGTCGAAGGCAGGGTCGCCATCGGAAATTGGGGCGATCTGGCAACCTTTATCATAGGCTTTAAGAAGCTCAGCGGCATAGGCCTCAATTGCGGTATCTACCATCGAACCTGTCATCCAAGAACCTCTTTGCAGCGCCTAGCTGCACTGATGTTTGCGTCAGGAAACAGGCCGAAGTAATGGACTGACCATCTTTGCCAGGTGCCAATTTTCTTGTCCGTTGTCATGCAGAACTTTTATCAGCAGCCCGTTTTCCGATCCAAACAGCAAGTCGATGACCTTGCCCGGTGATGGATCAAGATCAGTGCCTTCGCCAAAGGTTACGATTACTCGCGTTCCCGTCTTCATGCGTGTTCTTAGCAAACTTGCGAATGATCGGTAAATGGTGATGCATTGCCGCAAGGAATTCGGCGAGCGCATCGCAGCAAGAGATGCTAAGCGCCGAAATCGTGCGCCTTGAGTGACGTCGGTTGGGAAAAGGGACGCCACGCCTCAAGAGTGAGTTCTACTGCATTGCCGCGGCAACTAGCGAAACTCTCTGAAAAAGCAGCGCAACTCGTCAACAAAGGTCTCCGGCTGCTCAAACGCGGCGAAGTGGCCGCCTTTGTCTAGCTTATTCCAATAGGTAATGTTGGCATACTCCCGCTCTGCCCATTGGCGCGGCGGGCGGAATATTTCTTTGGGGAAGAGCGAGCAACCTGTCGGCAGTTTCACCGGGCCGGTTTCTTTCAGAAGTGGCTTTCCGAAGCTCTCCCAATAAATCCGAGCAGAAGAAGTTGCCGTATTCGGCAGCCAGTACAGCATGATGTTGTCCAGCATCTCGTCGCGTGTCAGCGCATACTCTGGATGACCGTCACAGTCTGTCCAGCGCCAGAACTTCTCAAGAATCCACGCTGCCTGACCGGTAGGAGAATCCGCGAGGCCATAACCGATTGTCTGGGGACGCGTGGCTTGTTGTTTGGAATAACCTGAATCCCAATCCTGATAGGCTTGCAACGCGGCCAGGCCCGCCCGAGCATCCGGGTCAGAGCTGTTCATGTCATCGGCCGTTGGTCGACCAATTGGCATGTTCACGTGAATCGCAGAGCATGCGCCCAGGTTCTGAGCTCCAATGCATGTCGTGATCACGGAGCCCCAGTCTCCACCCTGGGCCACATAGCGGTCATAGCCCAGCCCGCGCATCAGACTGTCAAACAGCGTCGCTATTCTATGGACGCCGGTTCCGGGCGTTTTTGGTTTGTCCGAGAAGCCAAATCCTGGCAGCGACGGTGCCACAATATGAAAGGCATCCTCTGCCTTGCCACCATACGCGACCGGGTCCAGCAGACTTGGGATTGCCTTGGCGAATTCGACTATTGAACCGGGCCAACCGTGACTGAGCAAAAGAGGCAAGGCGTTTTCATGCGGTGAGCGCATATGGACAAAATGGAGGCCAAAGCCCTCCGCCTCCCCCCGCCACTGGGTAAGTCGGTTCAGCGCGGCTTCGCGGGAGCGCCAGTCGTACTGGTCGGCCCAGTAGGTGGACACCTCTTGGACGTAACTCAGCGGTGTGCCCTGAGACCAGTCATCGACGACTTCCCTTTCCGGCCATCGCGTATTGTGCAATCGAGCCCGTAAATCCTCCAATTGGGCATCTGTTGCATGGATTTGAAATGGTGCAGGCGCGGTCATCAAGTACTCCTTTTCAACAGACGGCCAGAGCGGCTCTTTGCCTTGATGGTATAGATATCAACCGACAATCGCCATTGCTGGAACAACACCAAACGCGTCGCGGTCAATCATTGGGCAACTCTGGCGCGCGCCCGACCCGTTCTGCAAGGCGTGTTACGGTAAGTCCCTGCACTATGATTGAGAAGATCACGACAATATACGTGACCGTCAAGATCAGTGGCTTCCACTCGCTGTCGGGCAAAGACAAGGCCAGTGCGACGGAAATGCCGCCCTTCAGACCGCCCCAGGTCATGATCGGGATGACACCCCTGCTGAAGGTACGAAAGGGCTTCAGGATCAACATCGGGACGGCAACGGCGGCAAGTCGCGCGACGAGTGCAAGCAAGATGGCCATGAAACCCGCGATGAGGAAGTCCATTTCAAAGGCAATCGCGAAGACCTCAAACCCATCATTAGAAACAGCACAGCGTTCAGTATTTCATCGACCAACTTCCAGAAGGCTTCGACGTATTGGCGGGTTTCTTCAGACATGCCATGTTTGGAACCAATGTCGCCGATAAGGAGACCTGCACAGACCGCCATGATCGGTGCAGATACATGAAGCCAGACAGCCAGTTCATAACCGCCAAACGCAAGACCGAGGGTGATCAGCACTTCCAGGGAATAATCATCGATCTTTCGCATGACCCGAAAGGTCAGCCAGCCGAGAACCAAACCCAAGATGGCCCCGCCCAATGCTTCCTGGATGAACAACACCCCGGCATCAGCGAGGCTAGACCCATGGCCGCCTCCAGTCGGAAAGGCAAATCCAACGAGCACCAAAAAGACGACATAGCCGACGCCATCGTTAAAGAGGCTTTCTCCAGCTATTTTGGTTTCAAGCGACTTAGGGAGTTCTGCCTCGCGCAGCACACCCAGGACTGCAACCGGATCCGTCGGTGAGATCAGTGCGCCAAAGACCAGCGCAACAAATAAAGGCATCCCCGTGATCCAGCTAAAGCCGAAACCAACGATAGCCGTCGAAACCCCCACACCGATCGTAGCCATCAGAAAAATGACCAACCATGCTTTGCGCAAATCCGAAAGTTTGACGTGCAGGGCACCGGCAAAGAGCAAAAGTCCTAACATGCCTTCCAACAAAGCATCTGAGAACTCCAACTCGAGCACCTGCGCGCGGATCTGTTCCTCGACAGTCAGACTTGGAAACAAGGCATCCGTGGCAATGACTGCGAAAGATGTGGCCAGCGCCACGACGAGGATCCCGATCGCGGATGGCAACTTCAGAAAGAGATAGTTGATTGCCCCAAAGGCTCCGGCCAGCACGATAAGAAGTGATGTAATCTGGAGAATTGACATGCCGGTCCTATCGGAGGTGTGAGTGTTGATAGCATCGCATGCGCAAAGCACCAAACCATTGCAGGTTTAGGACTGAGAACCTGCCTCTAAAAGGCTGTCCTAGTGTTTTTGCCATAAAGCAGCAGAAAGCCTTACACGCCGTGCGTTGTATCAAAGATGGTCGCGTCGACGATTCAGGTAGTCTAGGAACGGCCAAATGACCAAAGGTAGCCAAAATGCGTCTGGCCACTTTCAATGTACAAAATCTACGACTGCGCGAGAGGCAGGGACGCCTGGTTCTTGATGGCGCCGTGGATCAGGACTTTGATGACCGGCCCAGATCGGTCGATCAGGATATTGCTGACCGAACTTTGACCGCCAAGGTCATGGCGGCGGCGCAAGCCGATGTCATTGCTCTTCAGGAAGTGTTTGATGATGAGTCCCTGGACTTCTTCCATGACCAATTCCTGCTCAAGGCCGGGTCACCTCTTTACCCTGCCCGCACTTGTTTACCCGGCAACGATGGTCGTGGCCTCGATGTGGCTGTGCTTTCAAAGGTCGCACCGCTGTCCGTCAAAAGCCATGCGCATCTGACTGGTATAGATTTTGGGCTGACAGATTTGCCAGAAGACCTTCGAAATTTTCCACTCTTTCGTCGCGATTGCCTACAAGTCGACTTTGAAACTTTCACGCTGTTTGTTTGTCACTTCAAGGCGCCTTATCCGGATAAAGCCAAGGCTCAGATAGTACGGGAGGCCGAGGCGCGCGCTGTCCGGAAGATTGTCGAAAGCCGTTTTCTGAAGCCAGAAGACGAGCGATGGATAATTGTGGGAGATTTTAATGAGCCCTCTTGGGGGCGCGGCTCTGACCCGTCGGCGCTTGAACCATTAAAGCAGGGCTTTTCTGAGGATCTGCTGGATCGTTTGCCACGCGGAACCGATTGGACCTTCGAAGTGCCGGACACGCATGTGCACTCACGGCCAGACCGGATTTTTGTGTCCCCGCGATTGGCAAAAGAATACCCAGATGTCGTTCCCCAGATAGTGCGAACTGGAATGACCCGATATCTCTCTGAACCCGGCTCTTTTGCTGTTCATGACACAATGCAGAACCATGCAAGTGATCATGCTCTCGTCTATGCGGACTTTCCCGGGCTCTAATCGGTGTAATTGAGTTGCCGAACCTCAATCAAACTCCAGCAAATGCATGAGGTGCGAGGTTACGATGTAACTATGCCGGCGGGAGGGAAATGCATCTGCGTTTCTTCCCGCCGGTCAGACAGGTTTTCTCTGATGGGACCGGCGTAGAGCCTATTGTGTCGGCATCAGGAATATTTCGTTCACGGCACACCTCGGATCAGCGTTCAAAGCGTGCATCACCGCGTCAGCCACATCTTCGGGCTGGAGCTTGTCTGGTTTCGGCGTGTCGAAGAAGGGTGTGTCCACCATGCCGGGAGCCACCACGGTGCAACGCCCACCGAAAGACTTCATCTCCTCTGACAGGTTCCCACCGTAACCATGCACGAACCACTTAGAGGCGCCATAAACGGATCCCGATATATGGCGTCGTCCGGCAGCTGACCCTGTCAGCAGCAAGTGGCCCTTCCGTTCTTTGAGATACGGCATTGCTGCCTTCACGGTCCAGAGTACGCCGAGAATGTTGAGCCGGATCATCTGCTCCCATTCGCCGGGATCGCCTGCATCGGTCCCCGCCGCGGAAAGACCCATACCAGCGTTTGCGAAGGCCGCATCAATACCGCCAGTTTCATTGGCAAAGGTCTTCATCGCGCTATGCTGGCTGTCCAGATCAGTCGCATCACCCGGTAGGGCTGTTGCTTTGCTGCCCAGACTTTTTGCCAAAGCGTCCAGCTTGTCCTTGGAACGCGCAAAAAGACCTACCCGCCAGCTGGCGCTCACAGCTGCACGTGCCGTGGCTGCTCCAATGCCGCTTGAGGCGCCTGTGATGAAAAGTGTCTTATCCATGTGATTATCCTCATTCTCGTTGACGGGTTAAGGCTTTTTGAACTGCGTCGTCCCAACCTAAGTAAAACTCATCATGATCGCGTATCACGGGACGGGTCATCACCTTCGGCTGGGCGGATATCTGCGCTTCTGCCTCAGAGTTTTTAAGCCAGTCATTCAGCGCCCGATAGTCGTTCGAAGTTCGGTCTACCAAGCGATCTCCAAACTCAACAATCAACTCCGCAAGTTCTGCTTCGCTCAGAGGCTCCGCCCGAACATCGCGGAAACTGACGTCCCTCCCGGTTGCCTCCAACGCCTTCAAGCATCTTTGACAAACTGCGCAGGTCCTCAATCCGAAAATTATCACGCCTAAATCTCCTGTTCAGTGGTCTGAGATACTCTTCCACTTCATCGTTCATTCCGAACACAACCACAACGTTGCATCAGCTTCACCGCCGTTTACCGCGAGCCTTCGGGGGCTTGTTGCCGCGCGAACTAGAGCCAGATGGAGTGTTTTCGCGATCTTCTTCGCGAAGCTTCCTCCATCGGTCAAGTCGCGCCGGGTCGAGCATACCAGCTGCAACCGCGGCCTGAACTGCACAGCCCGGTTCGTACGCGTGGGTGCAATCTCTGAAGCGACACGTGGGTGCAAGTTCGCTGATCTCTGCAAACAGAATGTCCAGACCTGCGGCAACATCGCTGACATGAAGCGTCCGCATTCCCGGCGTATCAATTAGCCAACCGCCACCTTCAATAGCATGGAGCGAGCGCGACGTGGTTGTGTGGCGCCCCTTGGCGTCGTTCTCTCGAATGTCGCCTGTAAGCTGCGCTTCGTCAGGTGGCTTGGCAGCGAGTGTGTTCAGCAATGTTGATTTCCCCACCCCAGATGATCCGACAAGCGCAACGGTTTGCCCGGGTCTACACCAAAGAGCCAGAGCCGCTGCCGCTTCATGCGTTTTCGCGTTTAACGAAACAACAGCAATTCCGGATTGAAGGGCTGCTGCCTGCTGTTGATAGGACTCTACTTCAGTGACCTTATCTGCTTTCGTCAGAACGATCACCGGGGTTGTTCCGGCTTCATTTGCGAGGGCTAGATATCGCTCCAGCCTGGCCGGATTGAAATCATCATTGCAGGACGTCACGATGAAAAGCGTGTCCACGTTTGCGGCGATGAGCTGCTGGTTACGCGCACCCACGGTACGGCGCTGCAGAAGGGTGCGTCTTTCCAACCAACGAACAAGCATGCGGGTTTGAGGGTCGACCAGGACCCAATCCCCAACGGCAAAATCCGTCGTATTGGTTTGAGAAGGAAGGCTTAGCCTTACCGGACCTTCTTCGGATTCAGCTGTCACCCGGGACCGATGTACGGTTGCAATACGCATACGGGCATAATCTGCCTCGCCGGGTTCCAGTTGGACGGAAAAGAACTCCGACCATCCGAGGGCAGCCAAAGACCTTGAATTTTGATTGAATGAATGGGGCACGGTTGCTTGAATGCACATGGCATCAGATCGATGCAAGCCTTAGTGCACTCTCTGCCAAAAAGACGTCTTTCGGTCGTGCCGCGTGCGCAAGTTTTCCAGATAACTCAAATGCGGTACAAACGACCCGTAATCGCTGATTATGTCATCAACTGCCGCACAGTCCATCAGATGATCAGCTGCATGGCCATAGCGGGTTGAGCGACCCTCAGTGAGCGCATGATCAATCATGGCCCGCCACAGCAAAACCGCCGCCAAAGGATGCTTCTCTCGCAGGGCTTCAGCACCTGGGGTCAGGATGTGATAGAGATCCCCATCCAGTTCATCAGCACGGCTCTCGATCAGGCGCGCAGCACAGGTCAGGTCCGGCCAATCCAGAAAGAACATCAAAGCCAGGTGCAGGTTTTCAAAATCCAGAGCCTTGGCCTTTGCTTTGTCCTCCGCCTCAATATCATCAAAGTCGGGTAAGACCTTAAGATAGTCCCGCAAAAGGTCCGGATTAAGCGTGTCACTGAAGCGGGCCCAACGATGGGACTGAGCCTCATCAATCCGGTCAAGCGCGATCAGACAGGCAATATATGCCGCATCCCATTCCTTTTGGCCGAACGCGCGTCCGCTAAGGTCTGCGTCAGTCAGTGTTTTCAGCGCCTCCTTGACTTCACCCTGCGAAAGCAACAGTTGAGCAACCTCGGCAGCTATGTCAGGACGCGCTAAATCACGCGCTGAATACTGGGCAATATAGGCCGTTGTGTCGCCCTTCGCTTCTGCGATCTCCTGCAGGCACATCTTTATCAGGCGGTCTTTCTGATCGCTCACGTAGTTGCCGCTGTTGCTGCGCAGATCACGGAGAAAACGGAGCGCCTCATGATCGTCCTGCAACGCTTCTGCAGGCATCTCGCGATAGGCTTCGACCAAGTCTTTGAGGGCCTGTAGGCCGTCCTCTCTCAGTGTAGGCGCAAGAAGCCCGATGATCCCATCAAATTCGCCATAGCCGTTATCGCGCAGTGCATCCCACACGCGGGATGCCAAAGCTTTTGGATCGAGAAAAGCACGGGGCCCGATATCTTCAAATCGTGCCAGTGCTTTCCGGAAGACATCACCGACATCGCCACGGCTGTCATCCACCCGTTCATAGACTGACGGTGCAAGTTCGATGAACTGCCACAGCAAATCAAAGGCCTCTGTCGGCTCTTCAGGGGCTATCTTTTCGGTGATCATGTCAACTTGAGTGCGGAGGTCTTTGATAAGGGATTTGCGCTTGCGCCATCCCACAAAGCTGGTCGATTTGCGCAGCGACACGAGTCGCTTTCGTACGTCCCGTGCAAGCTCTGTCGCGCCAACATTGTGGCTCAGTTCAAGCCGCAGTCGACGCTTTATGTCGGCGCTGCCAGTGCTGACCTCGAGCAGTAAATCTGCCAGACGCTCTGCGCCCAGCTCGGTCAGGTTGTCCTTGTTGAGGGTCTTCTTTGACATGCCGTGTTTGTGACACCCGCCGTGGGGAATGAAAAGGATAGCTCAGCCAGGGGGCTGCGATCTCTGGGGACTGTGGTGCTGGGCAGATCCCTGTGCAGGGGTCGCTTGGGTCCTTCCCAGGGTACGGCCCCTCTCAGGGGGTGCGCTGAGCCTCGGTTCTCCGCAGTTTTTGGGGTATCCTGATACCACAACTTATTTTCCCTGTGAGGGGGATTTAATGCGCTGTGTGGGATCGAGATTACCCTGAGAGTGCTGCGGGGGGTTCTGAGAGCATCTAGTAGGGGGTAGTAGGGGTTTAGTAGCCCCCCTACTAGGGGTTTCGGCCATATAAACAAGGGGAATCTGAGAGTATTAGTAGGGTAGTAGGGGTATATAAGTTAAAAGTATATGATATATAGAGTGTGTATATAGGGGGGCGGGACAGGCCCACCCGGCCCGAAAAGCGCCGAAAAACCCGGAAATCTGCGTAGGTCTTTGAAGGCTTGCTACCCCCTACTACCCTACCAAACAGATAGTGTTTTTTTTCAAGGGGTTACAAAATTGACCCCCTACTACCCCCTACTACCCCCTACTAGACGAAAAATCCCCCTCACGGGGAGCCTGATACACTCAGATACACTGTGGGGGTGCTACAGGAGATCGTTATCCGGGACGGCCCTCAGATGGCGAGACCTTTTTTCCTCCCGGATGATCTCCACTTCGCCGTCATTCATCATCTGCAACATATGCTTTCTGGCCTCTATCTCGGCTGTTTCCTTGATGTTGCGAGCCATCTCGCAGACCCCCAACGAGTAGCGTGTGAACGAAAATTCGGTGAGCGACCCATCGTCCTTGAACAGTTCCCGGAAGTCAGCGAAGCTGAAAGAGGCGATCTTCAAGGCGGCGTCCTCCGTCACTTTGGTGCGGTGGGCGATCTCAGCGTTGGCCTGTTTCCATTTAGTCTTGCGTGTCATTGTAGTCTCCTGTCAGGGTTAAAGCAGGTCGTCGTAGTCGTCGTCGTCGGCAACTTGTGTGGACCCGGATTCGGGGGCCTGCGCCGGATTGCAAACACGGAACCCGCGCTTACGCTCTTCGTCTGTAATGTCGGGCCGGATCATCCACATCTTCTGCTTGCCGCCGATGGTTGCGCGGTTCCGGGTGGCTGGGACATTCTCTTTGCCTTTGCCGTGAATCCAGCCCTGCTCTTTCATCTTCGACACGACCTTGCTCCAAAACTGTTCGGCCTGTGCGGTGATGGGGGCATTGGCGTTCATCCCCAGGGCCTTCCGCATCGCATCCTGTTGGGAAAAGGCAACCCGGCACACCATCGCAGTGAGGGGGACTCCGTGGAACGTGTCGTCGCCATCGAGCAGCTTCTCCGTGTCGCGCTCTTGTCGGTTAAAGAGTTCTTGCAGCGTCAATCCTTCGTCCAACCATTCGATGATGGTCTCCATCCAGCCTTCCCATGCCTCGCTCTTACGGGCGCGCTCCTGCATCTGCTTGGCGGTCTCGGCAGCCTCGCCTTGGAGGAACAGCGGCAGGGTGCCGTAGGGCTGCTCTGCGCGCATCTCGTCGTAACCCAGTGCAGCGGCCTGCCAGATCGCGTCACGGTCGCGCTCGATGCGGTCCGTGTCGATCTGCTCGGCGGTCATCTCGACGATCAGGTAGCGGCGGCCACCAGTGGCGTCCCGGAGGTATTCCTTGTCGTTCGTGGTGCCCCAGATCACGCACTGGCGCGGGAAGCTGGTCCTGCTTCGGTCGTAGACCATCCGCACATCGTCCTGCTGCCGCGACATGAACGCCTTGGCGTCGTTGGCCTCGGACTTCGCCATGGCCGACAGTTCCGGCAGTTACTGAGTGATCTTTGCGATCGCTAGGCAATTGCGGCAAGTTGCTGGCGCTTGAGTGATGTCGAGTGCGCCTGATCGGCACATAAGGAGCCCTTGGGCGCTTTCTTGATCGATTGTGAGAAACCTGAACAGTGGGGCTCAACGGTGTCTATTTCGAGTGTTTGGCTAGATACAACAACCATGGAACCAGAAACGTGACTGAGAACTCCGCAAAGCTGAACTACATTCCTTTTGAGAGCTTCGAGGTTGGGCAAAAGCACACCTTTGGGGCATACGAGGTGACCGAAGAAGAGATCATCGAGTTTGCCCAGAAGTATGACGCACAGTTCTTCCATCTGGACCGTGAGGCAGCCAAAGACTCGCTGTTTGGAGGCCTTTGTGCCAGCGGGTGGCACACCTGCGCGATGACCATGGCAATGATGGTCGAGAACATGGATGGCAAGGGCCGCTCTCTTGGGTCCCCCGGAATTGACAGTCTTAGTTGGCTTCGACCGGTGTATCCAGGTGATGTGCTCTGTGTGGAGCAGGAAGTACTTGAGACCAACCCATCGAAAAGCCGTCCGGAGATTGGGATTGTGGTCAGCAAGGTCTCAGTGAGCAATCAGAAGAACGAAGTGGTCATGGAATTCATAAGCAAGGGAATCTTTCGTAGAGGTAGCTAGGGTCACCTGGTTGTGAAGCCGGTCGCGCTGATTGGACATCTCCTCTTCGATAGGTCATCCTAGGTCAAGTAGTCTCTAGGCTGGACCTTGCGCCACTATTTCTCAGGAAACCGCTTTTGAAAAGAATCCTTGTTTCATTCGCCGCTCTACACATGCTCTCAGCTCCCGCTCAGGCACAGTCTTTCGATGTAGATTTCATCGCCTATGGAAAGACGGAGCAATTCTTTGAGGCTTTGTCAGGAGAGCTGATGGTCGTCAGGAGCGGATCAACGTTGGATCGGGTTGAGGGCCTTGGGGGCACGCTCCTAGAGGGCATGACCATGCGATGCTTCGGTGCGACGACAATCCTGATGGGTCGCCCGAACGGCACAGGGAACTGTGTGTTGACAGATCTCGACGGTGACCAAGTCCTACAGGCTTGGACGGTTGATGATATTGCTCCAGGTGCTGCTTTCGGAACGTGGCACTTTATTGGCGGGTCGGGAAAGCACGAAGGCATCAGCGGTCGTGGCCATTATTCTCAAACCACGGAATCGATCTCAGGTTCACGGGAATTAACGGTCAGCGGCGTCGCTAACTGGCCGAAAGACTAGCCACGTCGGCTAGGGCGCATTGCAGTTTTCCGATTTGCATCATACTTGATCGTTGATCCGTCGAATGGCCGCTCTGTCCCGCTTCTGAGACATCAAGCACAACCGCAGCGAATGGCCGAAATTGGTGAGAGCAGTAGTTGCGGGCAAAAGCGGACTTTGCCGCGGGTGCTAGCAGACTAATTTGAACCAGCCTTCAGAAGGACAGTGAGACTGTCTGTTATTTCGTGCCGAGACCACGCCACTTGGCCAGAGCAACGGCGCGGTTGAGTTTGAAATTGGATCGTGAGTGAAGGCTTCTTTCCCAATTGAACAGGTTGTAAATTGAGGCATGGACGGCGGCGAATTTCTGCAAACTTCGCATGCGCCTGAAACGAAGCATCGCTCTCTCCCGTCGTCGAAACGGCAGATGTGAATTCTCTGCCCTATTATTCAGCCAGCGACCTGTTTCCTGCCTGCCAGATGCACCGATCTCCTTCAGCGCGGCACCGTATGAGCGCAACAGGTCCGTGACTATGACTTCCGGGCAACCATGCTTACGCATTGCTTTCTTGAGAAATTTTAACGCAGCCTTCTTGTCTCGCGTCTTTGTGAGGTAGCTTTCCAGAACTTCGCCTTCGTAATCGACAGCTCGCCAAAGATAGTGTCTCTCGCCGTTGATCTTGACGAACATCTCGTCAAGGTGCCAACGCCATCGGCTGGATTTCATGGCCTCGATCCGCCGTTTCCGGATCTCACTGGCGAACATCGGCCCAAAGCGATACCACCAAAATCGTACGGCTTCATGACTGACATCGATGCCCCGTTCGTGCAGGAGATCTTCGACATTGCGAAGGGACAGAGGAAAACGAACGTACATCATAACCGCCAGGCGGATCATCTCTCGGCTCGCTTTAAAGTAGCGAAATGGGTCAGATTTGGTCATAAACGGAGGCTACAAACCCGCCCGGCCCGTCTCAAGCCAGTTTGCTCTGACAGTGCCTCGCTGAGTGCTCTCGGACTCAGCTGAGACCTGGAAAGCGGCAACATCTCTGGGCCGCCAAGGTGAGCCGCCTATCCGAGGGACAGCACTTTTCCGGTGGCGTATATCTCATAGGTACGATGGCCAGATTGATACATTGGGTCTCCTTCGATCAGCCCTACAATGTCGTCCCTGTCCACAGCCTGTACGATCCACATACCTCCCTTTGGATCGGCATCTTCTTCGTCGGACAATGACATTCCCTCGACAAAGATCTCTGTGTGTGCGGTCAGGTAGGCGACATGATTTGCGAAGTGCTTCTCCCTTACACTGAGCATATCCGGGGTATCTCTGAACAATACAATCCAGTGGTTCACTTGCTTGGCCTATATCTGAATCAGTTGCAGGTCTTCGGCGATGGTTACACTTCGCCCAAAGGTGTCTGAGGCAGCTTGGATCGCGCGGTCAAAACGCTTAGGTTCATCCATGTGCTTCCGGAAATGGGTGAGCATCAATGCGCGCGCGCCAACCCGCTTGGCCATGGCACCGATTTCCGAAGGAGTTGGTGTCGTGGCCGCCATCTTGGGGTTCACATCCTCGCCATCCAGCCGGTAGCACCAGTGCAACAGAAAGTCGGCATTCTGGCAAATTGTCTCTACCGCCGGGCAAAGGCCTGCGTCGCCTGAATAGACGAATTTCTTGTCTGCAGTTGTCAACGAGAATGCCATGCATTCAAGAAACGGCTGCGCATGTGGCGCTTGGCAGGATTGGATTTGCCATCCGTCACCCTTCATCATCTGGCCGGGTGTGATCTCGCGCACCACTGGTTCGGGCCAAGGGCGTGGTAGGGTGCCGCCACGGGCAAGCCAGACTTCCTGGCTTTGGGGCAATTCGGTGCGGGCGCGCAGGTCATGGGATAGCACACCTTCGGGACCGAAATAGCCGTCAGTGATGGCTTTGATCGGGGCGGGCCCGTAGACCTGAATGGGCGCGCCACCTTCATCCCAGGCAGCATGAACCAAGCGGGCGTAGTCCATCATGTGATCGGAGTGGAGGTGGCTGAAGATAATATGCGTGATGTCTGAGGGGAGCCGTCCGGACCGCAGGAGATTGTCAAAAACGCCGCCGCCGCAATCGAAGAGGATGCGGTCGCGGCCGATCTCGACCAGATAGCCGCTAGAGGCACGCCTCGCGTAGGCTTCGGGTGAACCTGAGCCAAGGATCGTAAGTTTCATTGCGCCACCGCAGGAGGTGGTGTTGCCCCCGGCGCGCCAAGGGCGAGGGCGGCCTTGCGTCCGCCGTGGCGCTCGATCAAGGCGGCCTGATCCTTGAACGCCTGTGCGTCAGTCTGTTCCGGATCGCATATCTTGAGCAATTCGGTATGCAGATCCTCCAGGATCGCTACGCATGACGGATCGCTGGCCCGGTTTTTAAGTTCTTCGGGGTCGTTTTCCAAATCGAATAGCTCATCCGGAAAGCCCACATAGCGGATCAACTTCCAGTTCCCCTTGCGCAGCATGAACGCCCCCGAAACTGCACCCGCCGCGTGATACTCCGCAAAGACGACGCGTTCCTTATCGGTGGGCCGCTTGATAAGCACTGCCAGGTCGGTAACCCCGTCCGCAGTATCAATCTCAGCATCGAAATGCTTTGCGATCGTGGCTGACAGGTCGAGCAGGCTGACAGGGCTATCACAGACACCTACAGGCACATCTGGACCCGCCATGATTATCGGTACGGCAGCGCTTTCCTCGTACATATTCGACTTGCCCCAGAGACCGCGCGCCCCCACATTGTCGCCGTGATCGGACGTGTAGACGACCGTGGTGGTGTCGGTCAGTCCCGCCCGATCAAGCGCGTCCAGAATTTGTCGGACGTTATGATCCAGCCAAGTGCAAAGGCCATAGTACGCGGACATTGCGGCAAGCCTCTCATTCTCGTCCGTGAATTTGGCTTCGCTGTCCATGAACGCGTTCTGTTTCTCGATCCATGGGTGGCGTGGATGCCCGTTATCAGGGTGCAGCTTTGCCGGTGGCAACATGTGTGGAGGGTATAGATCGAAAAATTCCTGCGGCACGATCAGGGGGAAATGCGGTGCCACCAAACCGACATAAAGGCACCACGGCTGATTGTCTGCGGCGTGATCCGCGATCCAGTCCTTGGTCCGTTTGACGACAGCTGCATCATATTCGGTGTATTTGCTGTCGCCCGGTCCGATGTAGTCGCCCAACATGCGCTTTGGACCCAGAATACGCTCGTCCTCTTTTCGGATACTTGCCCAAACCATGCCGACACCACCCGCCACCATCATGGGAATATGTTCGATATCGAACCCGGCCGGGTCGCCCTCGGCGCGATAGTGTAGCTTGCCAATGCTTTCGACCGGTATGCCCTTTTCCTGCAGTGCATGCCCCCAACCCCGGATCGACCCATCATAGGGCATAGCATTATCCCATAGTCGCGTCTGGTGGGGATAAAGCCCGGTGGCGAAACTTGCCCGTGCGGGAACGCAGATCGGGCTGGGCGTGTACGCGCTGGTAAAGCGTGTGCCTCGCGCTGCAAGCGCATCGAGGTTCGGCGTTTGAACGAAGGGATGGCCCGCACACCCCATTGCGCGCGCCTGATGTTCATCAGACATTATGACGAGCAGATTAGATTTGGTCATTCGATATCCCTGATCTTCGAAGCCTCTTCGATCTTCTCAAGCACCCGGTAAAAGGTCGCGAGGTCGTCTTCTGGAACATCGGCCAAAAGCAAGGTCTGTCTCGCCTCCATTGTGGGCATCATCTGGTCGCTCAGGCGTTGGGCCTTTTCGGTCAGGTGAAGATGCTGCACCCGCTGGTCGTGCTTGTCCTTCTCGACCCGCAGCAACCCTTTCTTCACCATCGCACTGATCTTGCGGCTAAGCTGGCCCTTGTCCATTTGGACGTGACCCGAAAGCTCTGTCATTGAAGCGTTCTCGAACATGCGAAGTGATTGGATGAGGCGCCATTCTACAAGGGACAGGTCCGCTTTGGATCTCAGCAGAAAGGTGGCCTGTGCGTTCAGGCTGTTTTGTAGCCGCGCAAAGCGGAAGGTCACAAAGGACGATGGAGTCCGAAAGCTGGAGGCGATGTGTTTGTTCATGCGCCCAAGGTTCATGAAATAATTTGACAGGTCAACTAATTTGTGGATTCCTCTGCTTCAACAAAAAACGGGAGGAACAAACATGACGACCTTTTTGAAGGCGACAGCTGCTGCAGCGATCCTGTCGATCGCATCCGTTACATCCGCACTTGCGGAGGGGCATGGCTGGAAACCCGAAGGCCCGATCAAGATGATGATCGCCTTTGCTGCAGGTGGCGGTGCCGACACGCACGCGCGCTTGATCGCTGAAGACCTGCAAGCGGCAACCGGTTGGGAGATCGTACCAGAGCAGGTCACCGGCAAGGGTGGCGTGAACGCGCTGGTAGCGCTCAAGGAAATGCCTGCCGATGGGACGGCGATTGCAATGGTCGTGACCGAGTCGATTGGCTACAATGCTGCCGCTGCCAAGGGCGCCGGTATCTCCCCGTCCGATTTCACTGGCCTGACCACAACTGCGGGCTTCCAGATGGGCGTCGTGGCCAAGGCTGAAAAAGGCTGGACGTCCTTCGAAGACATGATCGCGGCTGCCAAAGAAGGTGAGCTGCGCTTTGGCACCATGTCCCCCAAGCTTTCGGATCTCGCCTACCTGCTCGGTGAGGCGCATGGCGTCGAGTTCAATATTGTGCAGGTCAGGGGCGGCAAGGCCGTCATGAACGGTGTGCAGGCGGGTGACATGGACCTTGGCTTCATGGCCGGCATCCAGGGCAAGGGCGTCGCCTCGGGCGATCTGGTCAACCTTGCGTCCGCCCTTTCCGAACCGCTTAAGCAGACGCCGGACGCCCCGACCTTTGCCGACCTCGGTGTGTCGTTCAACGCCGATGGCTATTTCGTCTTCGTGGCACCAGCAGGCATGGACCCTGCTGCGCGGGAGGCGCTTACCGCAGCAATTGTCGAATCCACCAATTCAGGCAAGGCTAATGGAATGATCACCAAGGCCTTTGGTGGACCCGTCAACATCCAGGGTGCAGAGCTTGACGCCTTGTTCCAGTCCGACTTCGAGGCCGCTGGCGCTTTGATGGAAGCGGCGCAGTAGCCCTTCAGACCCTGGAGAGGGCCAGCCTATGAAACCCGGACACTCTGCGGACATTTGGCTGGCCCTCTTCTTTTTGGGCTTTGCGCTAATCCTCATCTTTGTCTGGATACCCTTGGACACAGGCACCGGGTTGGTCGAAAAGGTCCGCCGTAAATTTGTCATCGGTGACGCCCTTGCACCCACCGTGGCAGCTGTAGCCATCGCGCTTGGCGCAGCACTGGGTCTGCTGCGGCCTGCGAACGGCAGGGCGCTGACCCGCGCGAACGTCATCTGGTGTGCATGCCTTCTTGGTCTGTTCACAGTCTCTCTCGTCCTGATGCGCTACGCGGGCCCCTTGGCCGCGGCTTGGACTGAGAGCGGCTATCGCCCGCTACGGGCGTCACTGCCCTGGAAGTACATCGGTTTTCTGTTGGGCGGCACAGTCATGATTGGTGGACTGACCGGGCTTACAACGCGCCGCCTGTCTCTCAAGGACTTCGCCATTGGTTTTGCCGCGACCCTGTTGATCGCCCTGGCCTATGACTTGCCTTTTGACGATCTGATCCTGCCCCCTAACGGAGACCTTTGATGGGCATCTGGGATCATGTCATCGCGGGTGTATTGGCGGTTTTCCAGTCCGACCCGGTACTGGGCGTACCGCTCACCATACTAATGGTTCTGGGTGGGTTCCTTCTGGGCATCACCGTGGGCGCCACACCGGGGCTGGCGGGTCCGATGGCCATGGCCATCTCCCTGCCGATCCTGATCTCGATCTTCGGGTTCTCGAACGACGCGCTGCTGCCGGTGCTGGGCTTCCTGATCGGCATCATGAAGGGGGCGACCGTGGGGGGTGCTGTGCCCGCGATCCTCTTTAACACACCCGGCACACCCGACGCTTATATGACAACGCTCGACGGCTATCCGCTGGCGCAAAAGGGCGAGGCACGCAAAGCTCTGAGGGTGGCGCATTTCGCGTCGGCCTCCGGTGATACCTTTTCGGACATTGTGCTGGTAGTCTGCGCCCCCTTCCTTGCGATCATGGTCGAAAGCTATCTCGACTTGCCCGAGAAAACCGCGCTGCTGATCCTGTCGCTGGCCTTCATTGCTTCCGTGATCGGCGGGTCGGTCGGGAAAGGGATCATCTCGATGGGTCTCGGACTTCTGGCCGCAATGGTCGCCACCGGAGAGGACTTCTATCCACGCCTGACCATGGGGCAGCCGTCCCTGTCCGAAGGCATCCCGATTGCCGCTGCCATTCTGGGCGTGCTGATTCTGGGCGAAGTTTTCAAGGCACTTGAGGACATCTATCTGGACGACAGATCGGCTAAAGCGCAGACCGGTGTGAACGTCCAAGAAAGCAAGGTTGAGTTCTTGGAGCTGCGCAAACTCTTTCCCTACATCGGTCGTTCCGCTGTCATCGGCACCTGCATCGGGGCCTTGCCGGGTATTGGCTCCACCCTCGCAGCAACACTCGGTTACACGACCGCAAAACGCCGCTATGCGATCAAGAAATCAGCTAGCGACCCTGAATTTGGCGAAGGTGCGCCCGAAGGCATCGCGGCGACCGAAGCTGCCAACAGCTCCGTCTCTGGCGCCAACCTCATCCCGGTCTTGTCATTAGGCATCCCAGGCAACGCGGCGGCGGTCTTTCTGATCCTTGCCATGGACTCTATCGGTGGCTTCAATCCCGGCCCTTCAGTATTTAGGCTGGACGGCGGGATCGGGGACGGCGCGCTCAATCCGGAAATGGTCATGGCCTTCGGGCTATTCACAACGATGTTCGTGGCGAATGGCTTCAACTGGACCATCGGCGGCATCTTTATGCGGGTCGTGGGCGTTATGGCGCGCATCCCCAAGGCGCGGCTTTTGCCCATCGTGTTGCTGCTGACTCTCACCGCGATCTACGTGCAGGAAACTTCCATGGTTGCGGTCTGGATTACCATTTTCTGCGGGTTTCTCGGCTACATCATGCGCCGTGTGGGCATGTCGCCGCTGCCCTTCGTCATCGCCTTCATTCTGGGCGGAAACCTTGAAGCCACGGCGCGGCAAGCATTCGCGGCAACCGGCGCGGACCCCTTCTTCCTTTTCAACAGTCCAATCGCACTGGTCTTCATCCTGCTGGCGATCGGCGTCGTGATCTACAGTCTCAGGAGCACTGCCCGATGACACGCCCCAACATTCTTCTAGTGTCGGCAGACCAACAACGCGCAGATTGTTTCGGGTTCATGGGACGCAACATCAAGACGCCGCACCTGGATCAGTTGGCGGCGGAGGCCACGCATTTCACCTCCTGCATCACCCCTTCGGTCGTGTGCCAGCCCGCGCGGGCTTCCATCCTGACGGGACAGCTGTGCCGCACCCATGGTGTGCACGACAATGGCATCGACCTTGATCCGGAGGTGGGCGAGAAGGGCTGGGCGGGGGCTATGGCGGCGGCGGGCTACCAGACAAGCTTTTTCGGCAAGGCGCACTTTTCGACCTATCACACCTACGAGCCTACGGGCACACCGGAATGCCTGCGGTCCTCCGCGCAATACGGTGCGGATTGGAACGGGCCCTACATGGGGTTCCAGCATCTCGAGCTGATGCTGGTAGGACACAACTGGTGGGCACCGGAAAAGCCGCCCGCAGGCCAACACTACGAGCGCTTCTATCACATGGACGGCCGTGGCGACGAAAAGACCAAGCTGATGTGGGAGAACGCTGGCGACACCAAGAATGCCGCACAGGTCTGGCACTCGCGCCTGCCCGTGGCCTGGCACAACACGCCCTGGACCGCCGACCGCACGATCGAATGGCTGAAACACGGGCGCGACCCGGATAAGCCCTTCTGCACCTGGGTCAGCTTTCCCGATCCGCATCACCCCTTTGACTGCCCTGAACCCTGGTCTTGGCTGCACAAGCCTGAGGACGTGGACCTGCCGAAGAACCGCACCCGCAGCTACGCAGGCAAGCCCTGGTGGCATGAGGCCGCGATGGAAGGTGAGCCCGCCGATCCGAAGTTTGCCGATATCCGGAAGGCCTATTCGCGCATCCAGCCGCAGACAGATGACCAGCTGCGCGAGATCATCGCCAACACCTATGGCCAGATCGCCTTTATCGACCACCAAGTTGGACGTCTGATGATCGCCCTGCAGGAGGCCGGGCTGGCTGAGAATACCATCGTGATCTATATCTCGGACCACGGTGACTGGCTCGGCGATCATGGTCTGATCCTGAAGGGCCCTATGCACTATGAAGGCCTTCTGCGCGTGCCTATGATCGTGCGCGGCCCCGGCATACAAGCGGGCGTCGCAGTCGATCAACCGGTCTCGACGCTGGACCTGGGACCGACATTCTATGACTATGGTTCGGCCACACCCTTGCAGACCCAACATGGATCAAGCCTGCGCCCCCTTCTAGAGACGGACATCGCCACCCGCGATTTCGCGCTGAATGAATGGGGTTTGCTACCCGGGCGGGTCGGTGTTGCGCTTGAACTTCGCACCGTGCGCACCCGCACGCATAAACTGACCGTCGATCTAAACTCTGGCGCGGGTGAGCTCTATGATCTTGTCGCCGACCCTGATGAGCAGGTGAACCTTTTCGACGCGCCCGAAGCGGCGGACATTCGCAGAGCTCTTGAAGGTTATATTTCCACGCGTCCCAACGATACCCGGCCCGATGGCACGCCCGTCGGAACAGCATAAGTTGGTTCAATGATTGTCGAGCCATTCCAGCTAGCCTAGAGGCGTGCGGTGCTCAAAGCGAGATATGCGTGATTTTCTTTTCAGGTGCTTCACTTTGGAGCATATGGCGTCCGCTTCGAAGCCTTCAGGCTCGCATTTACCACTAAGTTCCGCTTTCTGCCCTCGTTGACCGATGCCGCGCATAGGATAGCCGTCGGAAATGGGCTCGTGGACTAAGCCGCTCTCGCGGCATTGGCGCGTGTTGCCGCCGTCGTGATCCATTCCAGCGTGGCGCCAACTTTGCGATATAACGGACCTGCCTGACGATTGGGGTTTCTCAATCGGACAGGAGGTTTCCATGACACATGAGAAGATGAGCCCGCTGCGCGCGCGGATGATCGAGGACATGCGCATTCGGGGGTTGGCCGAGACATCGCAGAAGGCGCATATCCGGGCACTCAAGGACTTCACTGCGTTTCTTGGACGTTCGCCGGACACGGCGACGCCCGATGAGTTGCGCGCATATCAGCTTCACATGACCGATACTGAGGTCACGCCTTCGGTCTACAATTCCCGGATCACGGCGCTGCGGTTCTTTTTTGGCATGACCTGCGATCGGGAGGATATGAAGAAGTACATGCAGTTCCGCACAGAGCCGCGGAAGCTGCCGATTGTGCTGAGCTTCGAGGAGGTGTCGGCGGTGCTGGCTTCGGCACCGGGGCCGGGTCTCAAATACCGCGCGGCCTTGGGCATCGGGTATGGCGCGGGGCTCCGGGCCTCTGAGGTCACCAATCTGAAGGTGCGGGATATCGACAGCGACCGGATGCTGATCCATGTCGAGCGCGGCAAGGGCGGCAAGGATCGTGATGTGATGCTGTCGCCGTCTCTGTTGGCGCTGCTGCGCGACTATTGGCGCGAGGCACGTCCGCAAGGGTAGTTGTTTCCGGGCCAAAGCCGGGTTGAACCTCTGTCGCCCCGGTCTCTGAACCGCGCCTTCAACTCGGCAAAGGCGATGGCCGGGATCAAGAAGCCTGCGACGCTGCATTCGCTCAGGCACAGCTTTGCCACGCATCTGTTGGAGGCCGACACGGATGTACGGGTGATCCAAGTGCTCTTGGGCCATGCCAAGCTGACCACGACGGCGCGATACACCCATGTGGCCACCAAGACGCTGCGCAATGTCGCCAGCCCGTATGAGCATATGCAGGACGTGACCTGACAGGTGCGGCGGCGTGCCAAGGCACACGCTGGAGGTTGCCGACATCTTTCGAAGCCACGGCCCTGGATATCGCCGGGCCAATGCAGGGCATCTGAGCCTTTCGCAGCTCAAGGTCATGTCGGCCATAGAAGCCTGCCGGACCGAGGCGCTCGGTGGTCATGTGGCGGCCTGCACCAAATGCAATCACCAGCACATCGCGTATAACAGCTGCAAAAACCGGCACTGCCCAAGGTGTCAGGGACCGGCAGCAAGGGATTGGATGGCGGCAAGGTCTGAGGATCTGCTGCCCGTGGAGTACTTCCACCTCGTCTTCACGCTGCCAGCCGAGATCGCCCGCATCGCCTACTGGAACAAGCGAGCAATGTACGGCCTCTTGTTCAAGGCATCAGCCGAGACGGTGACGACCATCGCCGCCGATCCCAAGCGCCTCGGTGCACGCGTCGGCATGACCAACGTGCTCCACACCTGGGGCTCGGCAATGACGCATCACCCGCATGTGCATATGATCATGCCGGGCGGCGGGCTCTCGCCGGACGGCACAAGGTGGATCGCCTGCCGCCCCGGTTTCTTTCTGCCGGTGCGCGTCCTATCCAGGTTGTTCCGGCGCCTGTTCATCAATGGGCTGATGGCGCTGCATCACACCGGGCAGCTTGCCTTCTTCGGCGATCTGAACAGCCTGGAGGATGCCGAGGCCTTTGCCAGCTATCTCGCTCCGCTGCGCAAAGCCGAATGGGTGGTCTATGCCAAACCACCCTTTGGCGGCCCCGAGGCCGTGCTGGCCTATCTCAGCCGCTACACTCACCGCGTCGCCATCTCGAACCACCGCCTGGTCAGTGCCGATGCCGACAGCGTGGCGTTCCGCTGGAAGGATTACCGCATCAAGCGGGGCGACCGGATGAAGGTCATGCGACTGGCCACACATGAGTTCATCCGTCGTTTCCTGATCCATGTTCTCCCCGACGGCTTCCACCGCATCCGCCACTACGGCCAGCTCGCCAGCGCCGCCCGCAAAACCAACATCGTAAAGATCCGCACATTGCTCGGCGCGGAAGCGGGCGTGCAGGACGACGCATCCGCTGCTGAGATCGTCCCGCTTACCCTGCGTGAACCCTGCCCGGAATGCGGTGACCCCATGCGCATCATTGAGACATTCCGGCGCGGCGAGACCCCACGATCCCGCGCTCCACCGAGGAAACAGGCCGCATGACCGACTGCCCGTTCATCCCATCCACCGCAGACCGGTTGCTTCAGCAACACCGGCCGAGCCCGCCTGTCTGTAGCGGTCCGGAAAGTCGCAAGGACGGCGCAAAACGGCTCGTTTCCGGGTTGAAGGCTGACCAAAGCCTCGGGCAAAACCTGGAATCGGCCGCCCACAATACCCGCGCCAACGCATCAGTGCCGACCACAATCTCAGACGACCGCGCTCTTTCCCCATAGGCCGCACCCAGACCCCGCGGCTTCCTCCCTGAGAGGTTTGTCAACGCGGGCCACAGTCACCCCCAGCCGATAACGCGCACAATGGCCCGCATCGAAAAACCTTCATCGCTTGGGTCATCTGACTCTTTTCATCAGATGACTGGTAAGTTGCCGTCAGCGGCTACTGATGCCTAACCCATGCCGCAGCAACGTCCGCTTTCGCACCGCAACGACCGCCTTTGCCAACACCGGCCACTCGTTATGACTGCGTCCGATGTCTCAGAAGCGGACAAACCTGACTTTAAAGGTCTTGAATGTATTCAATTCCGAGGCGGATTGGTAGCAACTGTCCTGCTGTCGAGTTTCTTTTCTGACGAAAAAGACCACAGTCTGCTAAGCTTGCGATGCGAAGCTGAGACTTGGAGGTCAAAGATGGAACGCAGGCTGGCAGCGGTCTTAGTCGCTGATATGGTCGGCTACTCTCGCCTGATCGAGCGTGATGAGATCAACACTCTGAATCGGCAGAAACAGCACCGGCGCGAGTTGATCGACCCAGAAATTGAAAGAAATCGTGGCAGGATCGTAAAGACAACCGGTGATGGCATGATTGCTGAGTTCGCGTCAGCGCGGGATGCTGCCCGCTGTGCAATTGACATCCAGATTGGCATGGCTGGCCGCGAAGAAAGCCATGATGCAGACAACCGCATCCAATATCGCGTCGGCATCAATATTGGTGATGTAATATTTGATGGCGACGACATGTTCGGTGACGGTGTAAATGTGGCAGCCCGTCTCGAAAGCCTAGCCGAACCTGGCGGAGTATGTATTTCGGATATTGTTCATCAAACCATTTCCGATGGACTTAATGAAACATTCCGCGACCTAGGTAGTCAGAGGATCAAGAACATCTCGAGACCGATCCGGGTCTGGCAGTGGGCAATGAACCAACCAAAACAACTCGAAAGTCCGGTGTTGTCGCAGGGACAGAAGGTCCGGTTTTGTAGTTCGGAAGACGGAACGCAGATTGCCTGGGCTAGGGTAGGAGAAGGAGCCCCAGTACTCAGAGCACCTCATTGGATGAGCCATTTGGAATATGAGTGGAACAACCCTCTGTTTGGTCCATTCATTAACCGTTTTGCGAAGGCGACTGCCTATCATCGGTTCGATCAACGCGGGAACGGTTTGTCGGACCGTCATATCACAAACATCTCCATAGCGGCCATACGGCAAGACATGGAGGCAGTGGTGGCGGCAGCAGGCTTGGACCGTTTCGCACTCTTTGCTGCAAGCCAAGGCGCTGGTTTTGCCGTCGATTATGCAGCGCGCTATCCGGAGAAAGTTACGTGCATCGTCTTTCTTGGAGGCTATCTGCGGGGATCACTGGCCAGAAAATGCCCTGAGCAGGAGAAGTTCTACAATCTAAGCCGTCAGATGATTGAAGACGGCTGGGGATCGCCAAATCCAATATACAGGCACTTCTTCACCTCTGGCTTTGCCCCAGACTGCGACGCAGGAACCTTATCGATGTTCGACGAGCTTCAGCGTGTTGCCACTGACACGGGGGATGCACTTCGCCTATTTGATATGCTGTCCAATTTCGATTTCAAAGATCAAGCAGAGGGGCTCAGGGTTCCAACCTTGGTCTTGCATGCGCGTGGAGATCGCCGTGCACCTGTTGAGGAAGGCCGACTGATCGCTCGCACAATTCCAGGGGCTGAGTTCATCGAGCTGCCAGGGAACAATCACATGTTGACTGAAGGAATGCCGGATTTTGATCAGTTCTTCGAACATGCGTTGCCGTTCATTCGGGCTCATACCCTCCAACAGTCTTAGCGCAAAGATAATGCCGTATTCAGGAACCTTCTTTGGCAAGCTTTCCCCGTCAGATTAGCGCTCAAAAGCTTCCGCTCAGGGCTCTGCTGAAACATCCGAGTCTTTCTATCGGATGACCTCAAAGCCGCTGTCAGCAGTCATTCATGCCTAACTCGCGGCGCGGCAAAGTCCGCTTTTGCGCACAACAACCGCTCTTAATAACTTCGGCCATTCGCTGCGGAGACGATCGATGTCTCAGATGCGGACTTTGCTGAACTTCGGCGTTCCCGCTCGAACTGGGGCGAACGGCCCATTCCCGACATTCGTAGACCTGGCAAACTGATCAACTTTCCTCCCCGAACCGGACCTTCGTACATGGCGCAGCAATGCAGGCGTAGCTGCAACTGGGGGGCGGATACGCTACCGAACACAGATACTGCGCAGACCCGCCAAGTTGAAGCGTCTTTCAAACGCGCTTCAGATTGGACCAACATAGTGTTACTCTGGAAGGCCTGCTGCTCGGAGACCTTTCTGGAAGCGCTCCTGACCGACAGGGTCAGTGATCTGGATGAAGCTTGTAGAGATGCTGGCGCCGGGCGTGCGCGCCAGGATTGCAGAGACCGTTTGGCGCGCCTTGTCATCCTGTCCAAGCTGCCCGTAAGTCGCAGCGCGCCACCAGAGGTTCCCGATAAACTTTGGGTTCTTGGATCGCGCGATTTCGAGATGTTCTAGCGCTTCGTCGTAGCGACCCTGCAGATAGATGGACTGCCCTAGCAATTGGTCTGGCAGCCAGTTGTGATAAGGGTTCAAACGCACCGATAGATTCAGTAACTCTTCTGCCTCTGCACCGCGGCCAAGAAAAACCAATGCCAAAGCGGATCGGGTCAATAGATGCGGGTGGGCCGGTTCCAGCTCCATCGCGCGCTTGAACTCCACAAGCGCACCTTCGTAATCGCGCAGGTTCAAAAGTGTTTGCGCGAGAACTTGACGTGAATACCAATCATCCGGAGCCAGCCGGACAACCTCACGGCCAATTTCGAGTGCCCTCTCCAAAGCAGCTTGCGGATCATCTGCAACCCGGAAGTATCCGGTTTGCGTTTCGACAAAGCCGAGCAGGGCCTTAGCTCTGACGAAATCGGGATCCACGGCCAACGCCTGTCGCGCCAAAGCGCGCGCGCTTTCGTAGGAAACCGGCGTGTTGACCCAACTTGCCTCATCAGCGCGTGCCCAAAGCAAAAAGGCTTCCGGATTTTCTGTAAAGCGGTGCGGGTCTTGTACACGCTCTAGGTCTTCTGACAATTGTCGGGCAAGCTGCGTGACAAGTGCATCCTGCAGATCGAACACATCTTCGGAGGCACGCTCGATGCGGTCGCTCCACACAATGCGTCCAGACAAGGCGTCTATCAACTCGGCATCGATGCGCACTCGCTCACCGAAGCGGCGCAATGTTCCACGTACGACTTGCGCCACGCCAAGCTCCTCCGCAATTGTCGCGGGGCTGGTCGTCTGTCCGCGATAACGTTCGGTGGAACTGCTCGCGATCACGAATAGGCCCCTGACGCGTGCAAGGCTACGGGTCAGATCTTCGCTCACGGCGCGCGCGAGCAAAACGTCGTCTTCCGAGCTGGATAGCGACATGAACGGTAGAACCGCGACAGATGGTTCTTCAGGCAGCACCAGCTGCATCCGCGACAGCGACGCAGCCTCGACATCTGCAGGCCGCATTCGATCATAGGCCAGTATGCCGCCGAATAGCAGAGTAAACACCGAAACGGCGACAAGGACCCATCGTGGCACCCGTCGTGTCACGGTCCGTGTCTGAGCGGCAGGAGCACTACCCGGTTCCCCGACACTAAACACGCGAACCGGGCGAGAGATGTTCTTCACCTCGATCTCTCCCAGATCGTGCAGCGTCACACTCAGCTTGTCTCGGATCTGATCTCTGGCCGAGCGCGAGATTGCGATGCCTCCGGGTTCCGCTAACGCCTCAATCCGCGCGGCGACATTGACCCCGTCGCCATGCAGATCATCGCCTTCAGCGATCACGTCGCCCAAATTAATCCCTATCCGCAGGACCAGTTCGCTCTTATCCGAAAAGTCTTTCTGGATCACCCCAGCGCAATCGACGGCATCGACCACTGAGGCGAACTCGGCAAGAAACCCATCACCCATCGTCTTGAATAGGCGCCCCCGATGACGTTCGAGCGCCGGAGCAATAATCTTGTCAAATGCTGCGTTCAATCGTGCGCGGGTCCCTGTTTCGTCGCGCTCAATTAGACCAGAATAACCTACAATGTCGGCTGCGAAGACTGCTGCGAGTCGACGTTCAATTCTCTCTTCAGTCATGCAAGCCAACCGGTTGGATCATGCGGTAGTATTACTTTGGAACGTCTGTAACGCATATGATTATTATCACGAGAAGCCAACGTATTCGAGTGCGGCAACTTCGCCTATGCGACCACGTATCTTACCGCCTGCTAGCTCTTTCCATTCATGAGGGCGGTTCGCCAAAGCTCCAGAGCGCACCAAGAGATCCCGTGACACGACTAAGCCCGTGTCCGTAGCTTTGGCAATTTCCTGAAGACGGGCTGCGATGTTCACTGCATCGCCCAATACCGTAAATTCCATCCGGTCGTGCGCCCCTACAGCGCCTGCAAAAACAACACCCGCATGAGCTCCGACCGTCACGGCAAGTGCAGACGCGGCACCGTCGGATCGCCTTTGGTTCCAAGTGGCGACGCTATGCAGGATAGCGCGCGCAAATTCGACAGCTCTGGCTTCGCAGCCGGTGGTCTCGTCCGGCACACCAAACACAACCATGACAGCATCGCCGATGAACTTCTCGACAAATCCACCATGCCTGTCGACGTCGTTCGAAACCATTGAACGGAAGTCGCTGAGGAAATTGCTGAGCTCGGCTGGAGACATTGTCTCCGACATCCCGGTAAATGCTCTTACATCAACAAACACAACAGCTGCATTTTGCTGCCTTCCGGCAGAAAGAGCTTCAATGCCTTGTTCGGCTGCAAGACTGGCAATGCGTTTTGGAAAGTAGCGAGACAAGTTCGCCGTTTTGATGGTGGACGAGATCGCAGCCTCCAGCGTCTTTCGGCGACGAAAAACTGCTAAGACTGACAAAATGGTCGCGATCCCAACAAAACCCCATCGCGCCGCATTCTGAACCGGTCCAAAGAAGAACGCAGGGTCCACCGATGCTGCAACGCTTGCCTTGCTCATCTCGGCATCTCCAGTTGCGAATGCTGAAAACAGCCACAACGTAGCCGAGAAGCTGATGCACGCCACTATCGTTGGTCCGACCGTGTAACGCATCGTTGCCAGGATCAGTATCGAAAAGAAAAATATGTATCCCGGTACCGCAGCATGCAGCGACATCGATGATCCAGTCACAGTCAGCGCAAATCCGATCAAAAGGGCTAGTGAAACTCCGTCAACCGCGGTGAAAATGAGGCTCAACCACGGACGAAAGAACCTCTTCATTGAAAAGACGGCTGAGATGACCGAAATGGTCCCGTAAGAGACCAAATAGGTCAGTACCACAGGAGCGACAGGCAGGCGCGTGCCTCCAGCAATCAGAAAGATCGTGATTGCTATCGAGACAACTATAAGTCTTGCAAATGCGGAGAAGAATTGAGCTTCGCGTTCAGCGGCCATGATCTGCGGCTGCATCTGATCCGCCTTCAGAGTCTTGCTAAACATCCATTGACTTAGGACTGGAGGGCCAAAGTGAGCGAACTTTCTTTCATGAAACCTACTATTGCTTTGATGTTAATTTCTACGACTGTTCCACAGTAAGCCTCAGCAACGCAACTCTGCGTTCTTGATCGCCGACTGCATTGTCCAATCAATGTCAAGACTGGGCTCATTGCCGACTTGCGGCGGTGCAGAATAGCGCGCGGATACCCTGTTTTCTGAAGGTCTGCTTTTCGCTTCTGGGTTAATGTGGCTCGCGGGTGCAGAGAAGGTCCGGAATCCGCCCTTCGCGACGGATTTTGTACAGATCATGAACGTCGTAGAAGGGCTCACAGCCGTCGTTCCGGGGTCTGTAGACCAACGACTGATCCGAACAACCGAATGTCCGGGGATCGGGGCACGCCGCTGAAAGCGTTGAATTTTCTGTGTTTCGGGAATGGCCGCTTACGGAGCGCAGTCCAAGCTTACCCCGCTGCGCCGCCGCAAGTCCGCTCTGAGCCCGGACCGGACATCATCAAATCGCTCCTGTACTCATGGATATCGGGTTGCAAGTTGTGCATCCTGCATCCATCCATAGACGGCAGATCGGCTTCCAAAACGACGATCCAATCAAACACCTTTGCTATTTGCGCGGGATGGGTTGAATATGCTTTCGTAACTCTTGACCGGGAGCCTTGAAGCGATGTCGAATCTTTCCAGATGGCTATCGTCTCGCAAACTCAGCTCCCTGGAAGAGACGCTGACAGAGCATGAGATCGATCTCGACATCTTGTTTGACCTCACAGACGAGGACATGCGCGAGTTGGGCCTGTCTCTCGGCGCTCGGAAGCGGCTGCGCGCCGCGTTGGAAGCAGGCGCTGGAGAAACGATAACTGAGACAGAATTAGCGCGAACTGGCGGAGGCGCGGAGCGGCGGCACCTGACGACGATGTTTGTTGATCTGGTCGGCTCTACGGAGCTTTCTGCGGGCCTCGACCCGGAGGACATGCGCGATGTCATTACCAGCTACCAAAATACGGTCGCAGGGGTAGTAACGCGCTATGAGGGTCAGGTGGCCAAATATATGGGCGACGGAGTACTCTGCTACTTTGGCTGGCCTCGTGCGCATGAGGATGACGCAAAGCGCGCGGCGAGGGCCGGTCTGGAGATCCTTGAGGCAATGCAGGTCATTAAGGCACCGGACGGGCGTGATCTGACCGTGCGGATTGGTGCGGCAACCGGGCTGGTCGTGGTCGGTGACCTTATTGGGGAAGGAGCCGCGCAGGAGGAGGCGGTGGTTGGCGACACGCCAAATCTTGCGGCAAGGTTACAGACCTTGGCCGATCCTGGGCGCATCATCATTGCGGACAACACGCGGCAACTTCTTGGTGCGGATTTTGAGATCGTTGAGCTAGGTTCGTTCAATATCAAAGGAGTAGAGCATCCTGTCACCGCCTGGCAGGTTGATGCTGAACGCAGCCTCACAACACGTTTTGAGGAAGGCACGCCTGACCCGACATTACCGCTCATCGGTCGCGACCATGAGCTTGGGCTGATCATCGAGCGTTGGCGGCGCGCGTGCGACGGCGAGGGCCAGGTTGTCGTTCTGACTGGCGAGGCTGGCATCGGGAAGTCGCGCCTTACACGTGCGGCGATTGAAGAAATCGCGCAGGGCGAACACTACCGCATCAGTTATCATTGTTCGCCTTATCATTCGGACTCAAGTTTTTACCCGGTGATCCAGCAACTCACCCATGCGATGGGGTTGAGCGAGACTGATAGCCCCACAGACAAGTTCGAAAAGCTAAAGACGAACCTGCGTCATGCTGATCCGAGGATCATTGCTGAGCTTCTGCAAATTGACCTGGAAGCGGAGTTGGGTCCGCTTGGCCTTACGCCGCAGCAAACCCGGAACCAAATTATGTCCGAGACCTCGGAAGAGGTACGCGCGCTGGCCCGCGAGAAGCCGGTGCTCATGGTGGTGGAAGATGCGCATTGGATTGATCCGTCCACACTCGCAATGCTGGAAGCTTGCCTCGACCGCATTACCGGCGAGCGGGCCATGCTCTTGATCACTGGGCGACCGAGCTTCGTTCACGGGTTTGGCGGCCACCCAATCGTGAGCAAGCTGACGCTGAACAGGTTAGGATCAGAGCAGACAGCAGCCGTATTGTCGCGTATTGCCAGGGGTAAGAGCCTTCCCCCGGAGCTTGTAGCAGAGATCATCGCCCGCACCGACGGGGTCCCACTGTTCATCGAGGAGATGACCAAAACGATCCTTGAATCGGGCGATTTGCGCGAGACGGAGACTGCCTATGAACTTACCGGTCCCCTAAGCCGAGTGACCATCCCTGCGACGTTGCATGATTCCCTTATGGCGAGAATCGACCGCCTTCAGCCAATTAAGGAGGTTGCGCAGATGGCCGCTTGCATCGGGCGAAACTTCGACCGCGCTGCACTTGAAAAGATTGCCGGTGTCAGTGAGCAGACGCTTGACGATGCACTGGTTCAGCTTGAACAAAGCGAATTGGTCTTCCGGCGAGGCGCCCCTCCGGACGCCAGCTACGTCTTCAAGCACGCACTGGTGCGTGACGTCGCCTATGAGAGTCTGCTCAAGCGCCGACGACAGGACATTCATGCCCGTCTTGTGGAAGTCTTCGAGGCCGAGAATGCCGCGCCCGAATTGACTGCTTATCACGCCTCTCAGGCGGGATTGACAGAAAAGGCGGCAGAGTTTTGGTCTAAGGCTGGATCGCAGGCGCAAGCGCGGCCTGCTTACGACGAGGCAGCAAACCATCTAAAGACGGCACTTATCGAGGTCGGTGGCCTGTTGGACGAGCCCGTGTGGCGCGAGCGGGAGCTAGAGCTTCTTGTGCAAATTGCCCAAGTGTATATCGCGAAGGAAGGCTACGCCTCGGCTGAAGCTTCGGAAGCCTTCGGCAAGGCGATGCAGCGGATAGCCGCGACAGACAGCGCCGAACTTCGCGTTGCAATCTACTATGGCGCCTGGATCGCACCATATATCGGCAACCGCCTCTACCAAGCCTATGAGACTGCAAACAGATTGGTCGAAGCGATGTCGGGGGAAGCCGAACTGATCCCCCGTCTGATATCGCGCCGCATGCGGGCGGCCACGCTGATCTCTATGGGCCGTTCGCCAGAAGCGCTAGAAGACCTGAAAGTTGCTTATGATCTCTACCAGCAGGCAGAGATCACGGATTTTGCTACCAAATTTGCGCAGGACCCTGGCGTGCAAATTTGGTGCTACATGCATCTCGCCATGTGGATGTGCGGTGACCGTGAGGGGGCGCTTGTGGTGGCTGACCGATCAATGGAATTGGCGCGCCACCTGAACCACGCCAATACGTTTTGCTATGCTGGGCTGCACGATATCACGTTGGCCTTATGGGAAGGCGACATCTCGCGCGCGCGCAAGGTGACCGAAGAAATGCGCCAAGTCGCGATAGAGCACGACATGTCACTATGGAAGCTCTACGCTTGGATTTTCGAGGCGGTCACTTCCTGCATGGCCGATGAGGCTGACGGTCCCGCGCGAGTCGACGCGGCGCTGAAAGATTATCGAGCTACCGGTTGCTGGCTCTGGGCGCCTCTGTTCCTCGCGGAGCAGGCTAAGGCCCAACTTCGCGCGGGTGATGCCGCAGGTGCAGAGGCGGCTGTCAAGCGCGGGTTGGCTGAGGCAGAGGTCTGCGGCGAGAGGTGGGCCATACCGGAATTGCATCGCATCCTTGGGGACATCAGCCGCTCTCAAGGCGACAGTGCTGCTGCGGCCAAAGCCTATGAACAAGCTGCGGCTGACGCCCGCGCTCAGGGCGCAGTCTTGCTCCTGGCCCGAGCCGAAGCCGCCATCGAAGGCCTTTGAGTCATTGTCAGTTGGCCTGCAAGCGCGACAATATGTTAGTATCCACGCCGTGGAGCAAACCGACCGACTTCCAGTCGGTCTCGCTTTAGCGTGAATCGAGAAGTGGATGTCCTTACCCTCTGGAAAATGAGCCGTAGCCGGGTCGAAGGCACATTTTCCAGAGGGTAAGGACATGCAATACGACACCGGCAGCCACTGCGTGTTCTATCACCGCTATCACATCGTATGGTCGACCAAGTATCGCTACAAAGTTCTACAGGGCGACATTCGGCTGCGGGTCACCGTTGAGATCAAGGGACCAATACCCGAGATGGTCATCACATTGTCGCAGTTCTCCTCTGTCCGGCTGATGTCTTCGATCTCTTTGGCTATGGCCTCAATCCGTTCATCCAGCCACAGCCAGTCGCCGTAGAGACCGCTCAGAATGGCACGCATGCGCGGCGATATCTCATCCTGCCTTTCTTCCAGAATTGGCAGAAACGAGTTCTTCAAGGCATGACCCACCGGGGGAAGCAGCCGGTTCATCCCATTAGCAGACCTGCAAGCAAGTTCAGCATCGACTTCCCAGATACATCAGTGGCATCCTCTGGTCGAAAGAAACAATGGAGTTAGCGAGATGATTGATCCGCAGGAAGTGGAGCGAATTGCTGCCGATTACACGGCCGCTTGGAACTCAAAAGAGGCACAAGCTGTCGCCTCGTTCTACGCTGAAGATGGCGAGATCATCATTAACCGCGGAGAGCCTTGGACAGGCCGCTCGCGGGTGCAGGATATGGCCGCAGGTTTCTACGCTGATGTTCCTGATCTCTCGCTGACCTGCGACGATGTACGATGCTCTGGGAACCACGTGATCTACGTGTGGACCTTTACCGGTCACGATGCGACGACAGGTAAACCACTTAAGATACGCGGTTGGGAAGAATGGGAATTGAATGACAACTTAAAGGTTCGAGCCTCCCGTGGCTGGTTCGATGCAGACGACTACGCTCGACAGGCTGCTGGATAACGGCAACTAAGTCCCGCTCAGCAGAACTTAGTGCTGAGCGCAGCTAATGGCTGGAACGAGCCGATTGTGTTGAAAAACTCCTATTTTGGCAAAAACTGCTAAAAAAGTGGCCCATAGAAAGCCTGCCGGAAAATTCCACGAGGGGGGCGGTCGAAACGCTGACTTTGCAATGTGAGAGGTCCTCACGGCTTACACTGACCGTTCCGCGCGGACTTGGGTGATTCAATGGATTTTGGCGGAAGAATTTGGCGGTCGAATTTTCGAGTTTTTCAACAAAATCAGCCCGAAGCGGGCATTTTACACAGCCTTCTTTTGGCGGTTCAGTTAGTGATGGCCGACTTCGCGATCTGGTCAATGTGGCGCATGTCTGTGCCGCAGCATCCCCCTAGAATGCTGATCTGGGAATGATTTCCGTGAATTTCGGCGAGCTGTTGTCCAAGTTCCACTGGGTCACCGTCATCAAGCTCCGTTGCTTCGTCCAGTTCCGCATGACTGCATCGCGATGCGTTTGCCATGATGCCTCGTAGGCGCTGCATCCAGGGCTCGTCCGATAGGATGTCAACGAAGTGGTCGGGGTGTGCGCAGTTAATCATGAAATAGCTCGCATAACAGTCGGTTGCGGCGTCCACTGCTTCGATTGCTTCGCCCAGTGTTTCGCCAGTAGGTAGCCTGCCGTTTGTCTCAACTGTGAATGAAATCATCGCGGGCATGCCAGTGTTCTTGATCGCCTGAACCATACCAATTGCCTCAGCAGGATAGGCAACAGTGTAACCCCCGATGATGTCCGCCTCCGTTTCAGCCAGAACATTGACCTGTTCCGCGTGATAGGTCTCAGCCTCCTTCGCAGTCATTTGTTCCGTGGGGGCGTAGGCGTCGTCACGCGGCCCGATGATACCGCAGATAATCGTGGGAAGGTCGCCCGCCTCTGAGCGAACTTTTGACACGAGTTCGATGGCCGACCGGTTCAGAGCAGCTAGGTCTTTGGGCGAGTAACCCAAGGGCGCTGCGCGGTCCCTATTGGCCAGCCAAGTCGGGCTTTCAATGATGACGCCTGCACCTTGGGACTTGCCAACCTCTATGAATGCCCGCATGTATTCCGCGAGCATCTTGCGCCCATCTTTCGTTTCCAAAAGGGGGTAGGATGCAAAGCCGGGCAACTCCATGCCCTTGGAAAAGATTATTTCGGTTTCCATGCCAGCATAGTCGAGGAATACGCCGCCATTGATTTGCGGAATGCTGTCTCTGTGAAGAGCCATGATCACCTCCAAGTTTCTTTCAGATAGTAACCAATACCACGGGAATTTCGTTTGAACAAAAGAAGCCCCGAGTAGCTCCTTCGTCCGCAACTCGGTCTTAGCCGTGTTTTTCGCCAGTGTCTGGTCTGAGTCAAAGCAGCCGTTGACGCCGGGACCCGTTTATAGGTCCAGAGCCTAGTATTTAGTCAGACCCATCTGTCTTTGATGCTGTGGGAGGCGGCCTCGTAATTCTGCTGGAAGCCAGCACTTCCCTGCTCCGCCTTCTTCATTCCCTGTTCGTTAGAGTTCTTTCCCTGCTCGGGCAAAGATAATTCCCTGTTCCATAGTGCAGGGAAATCGCCTCTAACCACCTGTCATCGCATGAGTATTCCGGGTCAAATCCGCTGAAATTGACCGGAATCCTCCGATTTTCCCTGTAAATTCCCTGTTATCAGGAATTTTTTGCCAGAGACGAGTTCGCTCGGAACTGCGTCCACCACCACCATTTCCTTTCAGTTCAGATCCTGCGCCTAGGCAAGCTGCGGTGACCGCAGAATGTATCTTCAATGCAGAAAGGGCCCCCACCAGACTGGCAAGGGCCCCTTCATATCAGATGGTTGGATAGATCAGACGTCCATATCGACCAATTCCTCTTCAGGCTCAGCAGGGATGATCAGGTCTTCTTCGACCATCGGAACGGTTGGTACACCCGCGATGTACTGCACATCATATTGCGCGTCACAGTCGGCACCACCTGAATGACCGCCACCGTCTACAACTTCCATTTCGGTGGTTTCGATTTTCACATCGTCGATGAGAACACGCTCATCTCTGGCAGAAATATCGGACATGAACAGAGCTGGTCGCATCGTCAAGGATGCCGCCCTCGTAGCTCAATGTAGATGCGTTTTCCGTGATCTCTTTGCCAGTTTCGGACCCAACAAGCACGGTTTTATCTTGGTTCACGACGAAATTATCGAGCGTTTGCCATTCACCGCCGTCCAGACGCACCTGAAGCGCCAGATTATCGGCGTAGTAGCCAGACGCCTCGAACTTGCACAATTGATCGACCTGCGCCTCAAAGCTGATCGTGGCGGGACCTTCTGTCTCAACGCTCGCGAACATCAACTGACCATCGTTGCAGCCATCAGTATAGGCGCCGCCGTAAGCCGCCTCCCATCCATCAGCGCGCACAATGTCATGGCTGTCGGTCAATTCATGCAGGCCGTCAAAGTCTTCTGCGATCACTTCACTCCGGACCGCAACCGTCTCCGTTCCGCCGCTGGTTTCTTCCGAGCATGTGACTTCGATATTGTCGATGTAGATCTGTTCGTCGCTGGCAGTGATATCAGATACAAATCGGAACTGTGCCGTGCCTTCCACGTTATCCAGAATTCCACCCTCGTAGCTCAGGCTGCTTTCCTGCTCAGTGATCTGGTTGCCGGTGTTGGAGCCGACAAGCGCAGATTTGTCTGCATTGACGACGAAGTTATCGAGCGTCTGCCATGTGCCATCATTCAATTGCACTTCCAGCCGAAGCTCGTCCGCATAAGAACCGGTAGCCTCGAACTTGTACAGGTCACCGACCATGGCATCAAAAGAGATCCCAACCGCGCCCGCCACCTCGACCTCGGCCAGTGTCAGCGTGCCATCGTTGCAGCCATCGGTATAAAGCTTGCCATAGCGCACTTCCCAATTTCCATCGTACACGATCGCTGAGCTTTCATCCGGGTCAAAATATTGTTGAAGTTTTCGAAGAGCTTGACGGTATCGACCATCACCGGATCACCACCCGCTGTGTCGCCAGTTGTCAGCACCTGACCATTTCCGCCATCTGACTGGATCACGGTCGTCAGGCTGTCGAGGTCCAGATCGTCAAGTGTGAGTGGCCCATTGGCAGAGGACAGTGTGAAATTTGCCTGCGGCACAGATCCGGAGTGGAATCATCAACCGTTCCAAACTGAATGCCAACGTCATAGGCATCGTTCACCTGAGCACCGTTCGCGAGCGTGTTCACACTGTTTGCATTCGCCTGAATACCGGTAACCGGGGAAAAGATAGAGCCGTCGTTGGCATCCGGAAAGAAGATCAGATCATCAAGTGCAGAATCCCGCGCGAGATTGAAGAAAATACCGTCGATGTCGCCAACTGGCACGGCCGGGTCTGCAGATGCGACAACCACAAAGATCGTTCCTGTCGGAGTTTCTGACAGCGTGACATTAACTTGGGGGTCGCATCCAAGTGTGACTGTGACCGGGTCTTTGACGGCTGTGTTTGTCGTATCTAAGTTCGTATCCATGGCATTCTCCTGATCTCTTCAACATTTGGATCAGGCGTAACTTGAGTGATTTAGCCAGTCTTGGAAAAACACACATTGGCCATATTTCGGAACCATTCGGGCCGGATTTGGATCATTGAAATCGAAGTTTGTTTCACATCAGGACGCAATGCGAACACCCTAAAATTATTGTATCTTTCGCCACAATTTCGCTGCCTCATTCGTGCCGAATCAATTGATGACAGCCCGGCAAAGCGAACGATCAGGGGATCAGCACGTTCCCGCGCTCAAAGCTTGCCACGTCCATGCTCAGGTCGTCATAGACAACTTGGATCGTGATGGTCTGTACCGATCCTTGCCGAAACATAAGAACGGGAAGGCCATCGTCCTCAAGCACCGCGTTGGGCGTGGTGAATTGTTCATGGCAGGGAGGCATCGGCCAATTCTGCATGGTCTCTCCATTGACCGAGATCGCCATCGCCTTCAATCCGCAGCGCCAGCTCCACAGATGAGTGACGTAAAGCCAGTCCTTGCCGTCGTAATCCCGGACCGCCACCCAATTGCCTTTGGTGGCTTCAAGGATCGGCTTGACCTCAGCAGCCGTGGTGAATTTTCCGCTGGGTGTTTGCGGCTCTGCCTGAAGGCCTACCGGGACAACCGACATATTAAACCGCTCGTCACTGCCAGTTGGCTTCGGTGTGGCCCCGACGGCATTTCCACCAATCACAGTGCCCTGTCCCACAGCGACCGAACCCGGTGCAATTTGTACAGTTGCAGAACCGCTGGACTGGGCCTGCTCCTGTGCGACAGCCGCGGGCGCCACCGCCTGCCCCTCGCCCTCGGTTGATCCCGTCGCATTCATCCCGGCAGCCATCATGGCAAAGAAAACATCCAACATCAGCTTATCCCCCGATCAACGGCGTAATTGCCGCCTTTTGTGCTCAAACAATCGCGCCTATACTGCCAAAAAAAGAAAGCAGGGCGCACCGCAATTATGGCACGCAAAGAGGCAGGCTCGCAAATATTCAACGTCGCCATTGTCGGGCAACAAGGCAGGCTGGCATATGAAGCCTTGATTTTTGCCGCATCCCTGCGGCACTGCAGCCCCGATTTCAAAGGGCGTCTGATCGTGGCAGAGCCCCAGCCGGGTGTGATGTGGGACAATAACCCGACCATCAAGAACGGCGAAATACGCGCCGCCCTCGAAGATCTGGGCGCCGAGATTGTCCCGTTTGAGAACAATTTTTTCGGACAGCAATACCCTTACGGCAACAAGATCGAGATGCTGAAGGTATTGCCCAAGGACGAGCCGTTTGTGTTTTTTGATACGGACACCTTGATCACAGGCGACCTGACAAGCGTCCCCTTTGACTTTGACCGGCCCACGGCGTCCCTTCGTCGCGAGGGCACCTGGCCCGTGCCACAGGTCTATGGACCCGGCTACACCGGCCTGTGGAAATCGCTCTACGACAAATTCGATCTCGATTTTGACTCGAGCCTCGACCTGAGCCAGCCGGATGAATACTGGCGGCGGTATCTGTATTTCAACGCGGGCTTCTTCTTTTTCCGCTGCCCGCGCGAATTTGGCGCAAAGTTCCTGCATTACGCGCTCGCGATCCGGGATAATCCCCCGGTCGAACTTTGTGCGCAAAGCTTTGATCCTTGGCTGGATCAGATCGCATTGCCGTTAACCATCCACGCGTTAGGCGGTGGCCGCGATACCCTGCCCGAAGGCTATCTGGACGGAGAAGTAAGCTGCCATTACCGGTTCTTGCCGCTGCTCTATGCGCGCGAGAACGATAGAGTCGTCGAAGTTCTTGAGACTGTGACCGCGCCCAACAAACTGAAGAAGGTCTTGAAGGGATCAAACGCGATCAAGCGAATGATCTATCAGGGGCGGGGTCACAAGGTGCGTGCGCTTTTCGATCAGGATCACCTGCCCCGCAAGGAACAGATGATCCGAAACAAGATCAAGAAAAACGGCTTCTGGATCCGCTAAGACGGGTTCAGCTTGGCTTTTCAAGCAAAGTGTAGGTCGAGATGATCGAACCAGTGACCTGAGCACGGGCAATCTTGCCGTTCTCGTTTCGCTTGCTGCGCGCACCGACCGCCTTTTTGATCACACGCCCGACCTGCTGGTTCAGTGACACGCGCTGGCGTTCGCCGGCCCTGGTGCCTTCGGCATCCTTGCCGCCCAGCGCTGCCGCGTACTGCTTGGCAAACTCACCGTCTTTTTCGGCTTCTTTGATCACTGTGAGGATAAAGTGCTCATCAAACTTGCCTGCTGCGTCCAGTTGCGCTGCGGTTTTAAGCGCGTGATTGATCACATGGCGCTTACCCGCAAGGCGCATGGCGAGGGGGTCGTTTTTCGGGGCGGCGTCAATGACGTGCGTCTCAACCAGCTTTTGCATGTAATGTGTGAGGTTCATTTCAGCAGCCTTGGCCAGTGCTTCCATGAAGCGATGCACGGCGGGTTCAAGCGTGAAGGTCACAGTCGATGCCTTGGCCATGGCCTCCATCCGGCGTGCGCGCCCGACTTTTGGATCTTCTGACTTCTTGGTGGCTTTGATCTTTTCCGTTTTTCCCATTTTGATGTCTCCTGCTCAAAACATACTTGTGATGTATGCGATAAGCGCAGCGCCGACAACATACTCCACAAGTATGTTTCGCAGTGTGTCTTCTGCGCATAGGTAACATTCGTCCTGCAATCATCTTGTCGCCGGAACGTTTGTCTGGTCATCAAACTGATTACGGTTTCGATCTCCCTCACCTGCCTGCCTCTCTTGTCTGGCCCACACCATTGGCTTAACGATGAGCCAAACGGACCCTCGTCCAATAAGGAGACACTCATGAGCGATCCCACCTACGGCTTTGACACGCTGCAAATTCACGCTGGCGCCCGGCCCGACCCGGCTACCGGTGCCCGCCAGACCCCGATCTACCAGACAACAGCCTACGTGTTCCGGGATGCAGATCACGCGGCAGCGTTGTTCAATCTGCAAGAGGTGGGCTTTATCTACTCCCGCCTGACCAACCCAACTGTTGCTGTACTGCAGGAACGCATCGCGACGCTTGAGGGCGGCGTGGGCGCTGTGTGCTGTTCGTCTGGTCACGCGGCGCAAATCATGGCGCTGTTCCCGCTGATGGGGCCGGGCAAGAACATCGTGGCCTCAACCCGTCTTTATGGCGGTACGGTCACGCAGTTCAGCCACACCATCAAGCGCTTCGGCTGGGAATGTAAGTTCGTGGATTTCGACGATTTGGATGCGGTCAAAGATGCGATTGACGAGAACACGCGCGCCGTCTTTGGAGAAGCGATTGCCAATCCGGGCGGATACATCATGGATGTGCGCGCCATTGCCGACATCGCCGATGCTGCCGAGATCCCTCTGATCATCGACAATACCACAGCCACCCCCTACCTCTGCCGCCCGATCGAACATGGTGCGACACTGGTTGTCCACTCCACGACAAAATATCTGACAGGCAATGGCACCGTCACTGGCGGTTGCGTCGTGGACTCAGGTAAATTCGACTGGTCCGCCAATGACAAGTTCCCATCGCTCAGCCAGCCCGAACCGGCCTATCATGGCCTGAAGTTCCATGAAACTTTCGGCAACCTTGCGTATACCTTCCACGGCATCGCCATTGGTCTGCGCGATCTTGGTATGACCATGAACCCGCAAGCGGCGCACTATACGTTGATGGGGACGGAAACCCTGTCCTTACGGATGGAGCGACACGTCGAGAATGCCAAGAAAGTGGCGGAATGGCTCGAACAGGATGATCGCATTGAAAAGGTGACCTACGCCGGTCTGAAATCATCGCCCTATTATGATCGCGTGGCCAAGGTCTGCCCAAAGGGGGCTGGCGCGTTGTTCACCATTGGTGTGAAGGGCGGCTATGAGGCCTGTGTGAAACTGGTGAACGCCCTGGAGATTTTCAGCCACGTCGCCAACCTCGGCGATACCCGTTCACTGGTCATCCACTCGGCCTCAACCACTCACCGGCAGTTGTCGACCGAACAGCAAGAAGCCGCTGGTGCGGGACCAAACGTCGTGCGCATCTCTATCGGCACCGAAGATGCCGATGATTTGATTGCCGATCTCGATCAGGCCCTGACCAAGGCCTCGAGCTGAACCTTGACCGCCCTCGCGACTTTGGTTGCGGGGGCGTCTATCCGGTGCTGTCTCCATTTGCCACGGTCAACACCACGACAAGCAACGGATGAGCGGTGCCGCGACCCTTTCCTTGCGCTGGGTCACGCGCTATTCTTTAACAACTCAGGGCGTATCTTCTATCCGCCCTCCCTTGTGTTAAAGTCGCCTAGATGAAACCAAGCTTTGCCCTCTCCCTTTCTTTTGACGGTATCCGGCTTTTGCACCGGGCCGCAGGAGGATGGCGTGTTGTCGGCGAGGTCGGGCTTGAGTCAGCGGATATGGCGTCTGAGCTTGAGGTGCTGCGCAAGACAGCCACAGCCCTTGAGCAAGGCGGCCTGCGGACCAAGGTGTTGCTGCCAAATGAACAAATCAAATATCTGAGTGTCGAAACACCCGGCCTTGATGACGCGGACCGCCGCCAGGCCGCCGAAGCGGCATTGGACGGTGCCACACCCTATGCGGTAAAAGACCTTGCGTTCGACATCAGCGCCGATGGCGATCGGACGCATATTGCAGCCGTGGCCAGGGAAACCCTTGCCGAAGCAGAAGCATTTGCAGTCGAACACCGATTCAACCCAGTAAGCTTTGCTGCTGTCCCAGGCGATCAGTCCTATCTGGGCGAGCCTTTCTTTGGCAAAACCGCTGCTGCCGACGACTTTCTGAAACAAGGAGAGACGGTCGAGCCCGACGGAATTGCGGTTGTTGTCATAGGTGATATCGCACCACCTGAAGGGCCGGTAGCCAGCGAAGAAGCTGCCGTTTCTGATCACTTCGAGGAAGATTCCGAACCCGTCACAGAAACACCCGAGACAGAGGCGGCTGCCGAAGAACCGGAAGCTGTGTCCAAGGACGCAGCTTCTAAAGATGAAGCAGTTTCCACCTCGGGGCCATCACCGGCTGACACCGGCGAAAAACCTGCACAAGCTATCGCGGCCACATCTGCTTCATTGCCGGACGATGACAGCGCCCAGGTGCTGCCGCCGCTCCGCGCTGAGCAAGATGACAGGGTGGCAGAGCAGGCAAGCCCGCCCGCCGTGGGATTTGCCAGTCGTCGTGCACCCGATCAGAGCAAAACGCCGGTACTGGGGGGCGTCAATCGCAGCGAGGCCGGTCCTGCGACAAAAGCAACGGCCTTTCCCGACCCTGCTGTACCGACCACCGGGTCCGTCACCTCGGGCGAGATCGCAATTGAACCTGACAGCAGTTCACTGGCCGCTACCGCACCGGAAAAAGACCCGGCCCCACGTAGCGGGTTCCTGAGCCGCCGCAAAGCAAAGCAATCCACCCAATCTGCCGGTGAGGTAATCAGCGCCCCGGCCGCACCCGCCCTGGCCGACAAAGAAGGGTCCGAGCAGGAGCGCATGACTATTTTTGGCGCGCGCAAAACCGAGGTGGGCGGCAAGCCACGCTTTCTCGGGCTGATCCTGACAGCGGCGTTACTTCTCTTTCTTGCGGGTGTTGCTGCATGGGCGTCTGTCTTTCTGGACAATGGCCTGAAGCTTTCGCGCCTGTTTGGAGAACGATCACCAGAGACAGCGACGGTTGATCTTGCACCTGACCCGCAGCCTGTCGTTACGGCCGAACCACAAGTACAGACCGCCTCGCTTAGTCCCAGTCTCAGCGAAGAAGACGCCGCTGTGCTGGATGCCTTGCGAGAGCCGGTCCAACCAGTCGCTCCGGCAAAGTTGAGCGAAGCGGAGCTGGAAGCGCAGTATGCCACCACAGGCATTTGGCCGCGCGCGCCACAGGTGCCGCCGGAACCGGCCGGTCTTGTGGATATAGAGAATTTGTATCTGACCAGCATTGACCCGGTCAGCACCGCGTCCGACGCGATTGCCTTGCCCGACCCAAACGGATTTGGAACGGACCAGCTGCTCGCCTCTGTATCCTCTCCTGCTGCCGCAGGGACGCAATTTGCCTTGGACGCTGACGGTTTTGTAATTCCGACAGCGTTAGGGGCGCTCAGCCCCGATGGCTTTACGGTCTTTCTGGGCCAGCCACCCCTGGTCCCACCCGCAACGCCCACCCGTTTTCAGTCAGAGCCAGAAGACACAGCCATCCGGTCAGCCTTGGCCGCGTTGCGCCCTCAACCGCGACCATCCGACCTAGTAGAGAATACCGAACGTGCGCAGCTTGATGGACTGACCCGGTCAGAATTGGCGTCTTTCCGCCCGGCACTGCGCCCCCAGTCGTTGCAACAACAGGCCGAAGCCGAAGCCGTTATCGCACCAGCAGATACCGATGAAGCGGTTGCCGCGGCGCTGGCGACACCATCAGCGATTGAGAACGCGACCAGATTTGCAGTGCGCGCCTCTGTCAGGCCAGATCCACGCCCCCGCAATTTTGCGCGCATTGTACAGCGGGCACAACGCAGCACCCAAAACGACGAGGTGCGCGTTGCCAGCGCTGCGGCTGTCGCACCGCGCGTTGTGCAGCCCAAGATCCCTTCTAAGACCTCCGTCGCCAAACAAGCCACGGTCAGGAACGCGCTCAATCTGCGAAAGGTCAACCTGATCGGCGTCTACGGCAAACCCTCAAACCGCCGTGCCTTGGTACGACTGGGCAACGGGCGTTATCAAAAAGTTGTGGTAGGTGACCGGATCGATGGTGGGCGCGTCTCTGCGATAGGTGAAGGAGAGTTGCGCTATACAAAACGGGGCCGTGATCTGGTCCTGAAGATGCCCAGATAAAAAGACGCCGCAGAAGGGACTGCGACGTCTTCCGGTTTCTTACGGAATGAGAAACCTTGCAGCGCGGGTGATGCCATTGAACAGACCTTGGACGGCCGTCGTTGCACGCACCGTCAGAAGGTCAGGACGCCTCTTTTAACTCGCCCGAATTGATTTGCTCTTGTTCAATGCTTTCGAACAAGGCTTTGAAGTTGCCCTCTCCGAATCCGTCATCGCCCTTGCGTTCGATGAACTCGAAAAAGATCGGTCCGATGACGGTTTTTGAGAATATCTGCAGCAAGATGCGTGTCTCTCCACCGTCGACCACGCCTTCGCCATCAATCAGGATGCCGTGCTTTTTCATGCGGTCCAGCGGCTCTTCGTGACCTTTCACGCGATCCTTGCTGAGGTCATAATAGGTGTCTGGCGGACCGGGCATGAACTTGAGGCCATTCTCGGCAATCGCATCGGTAGACTCATAGATATCACGGGCGCCCACGGCGATGTGCTGAATGCCCTCACCTTTGTACTTTTTGAGATAAGCCACGATCTGACCCTTCTCATCCCGGTCCTCGTTGATCGGAATGCGGATCCGCCCGCAAGGAGAGGTCAGCGCACGGGACGTCAGGCCAGTGTACTTGCCTGAAATATCGAAGAACCGAATTTCCTTGAAATTGAATAGATCGCAATAAAACTTGAACCAAACGTCCATGTTCCCCTTGAACACGTTATGCGTCAGGTGATCGAGGTAATAGAAGCCAACGCCTTCGGGCTTGGATTGAGCAATCCAGTCGTATTCCCAGTTGTACGGCGATGTGTCGTAATATTGATCCACGAAATAGATCAGTGACCCGCCAATGCCCATGATTGCCGGGACATCCAACACCTTGCCATCGCCTTTATATTCCTCCGCGCCATTTGCGACCGCATGCACGAGCGCCTGTTTCGCGTCAACAACGCGCCATCCCATCGAAGGGGCGCAGGGGCCGTGTTCGGCCACGAATTTCGCGGCAAAACTGTCGGCATCCGCGTTCAGCACGTAGGTGATATCGCCCTGCTGCCATAGTTCGATTTTTTGCGTCTTGTGGTTGGCAACGTGGGCGTATCCCATGCGGGTGAACAAATCGCGCAGTTCCTGAGGGTCCGGGCTGGCGAATTCGACGAATTCAAAGCCATCGGTGCCTGCGGGATTCTCTGGCGAGATCTGAGATTTCGGGGCGTCGTGCGGGAAAGGACCCATTGGGTGTCTCCTTTTTAGGCGCTAAATGCGATCGAGGGAAATATATGCGCGACAGGTCGCGCATTCTGCGCATTCTCACCCTTGTTGCATTGAATCTTTGTACAGAAACCGCATACTGCAGGAAAAACATGCGAGAAGGCCGCGTCATGCTGGATGAAACAGACCTACGCCTGCTCTCTGCCTTGCAAAAGGACGCGCATCTGACCGCGCAAGAGTTGGGAGAGCAATTGAATCTTTCTGCGTCTCAGGCTGGACGCCGCAGGCAGCGGCTTGAGGCCGACGGGTACATACGTGGGTACACCGCGCGTCTTGATCCGCTGAAACTCGGCCTGAATGTCCAAGGCTTCGTTCAGGTCCACCTGGAGACCCACGGGCCAGAGTATTCGCGCAGCTTTGCACAGCTTTTGGCAACGCGACCGGAGATTGTAAGCGCGTGGACAATGACCGGCGATGCGGATTATCTGTTGCGTGTTTACTGCGAAGATCTGCCCAGCCTGAATCGCCTGATCCACGAAGTCTTGTTGCCCCATCGGGCCGTGGCCCGTGTTCACAGCCAGATCGTGATGGATCAACTTAAACGCGACGGGCCGCTGCCCACCTGATTGCGCCTCAACGCGCCCCAGAAAGGACCGAAATGGAAGGCTTCCTGTTCCAAGCGACCGTCTACCTTGCCGCCGCCGTTATTGCGGTGCCGATCGCATCGCGGCTGGGGCTTGGCTCTGTGCTGGGATATCTTGCGGCAGGCATTCTGATCGGGCCGTTGCTGGGGCTTGTGGGGTCCGAGACCAAGGACTTGCAGCATTTCGCAGAATTCGGCGTGGTCGTGATGCTGTTCCTCATCGGGTTGGAGCTTGAACCACGTGCGCTTTGGGACATGCGACACAGGCTCTTGGGCTTGGGTGGCTTGCAGGTAGCGCTGTCTTCGGCGGCGTTGATGGGCATTGCCATGGCCTATGATCAGCCGTGGAATGTGGCACTGGCCATTGGCCTTACTCTTGCGCTTTCATCCACTGCGATCGTGCTGCAAACTCTGTCGGAAAAGAACCTGATGCAGACCAGCGGCGGACGGTCTGTGTTTTCTGTGCTACTGACACAGGACATCGCGGTAATCCCGATCCTTGCGTTCCTGCCCCTGCTTGCGATCTCCACGATTGGCGGCGTGATGCCGGATGGGTCCATCTCTATCGATCCGGAAAAGGTTGACGCCGCGCACAAGGGCGATGATGGCCATGCCGCACCAGCAGCCGCAGAAGCAGCCTTTCATTTTATCGAGAACCTCCCGGCGTGGGGGGTGACGCTGGTCACCATCGGAGCCATCGCCGCGATCATCTTTGTGGGCGTCTTTTTCACACGTCCGGTGTTCCGCTTTATTCATTCCGCCAACCTGCGCGAGATGTACACCGCTCTCGCGCTGCTGATCGTCGTTGGCATCTCATTCCTGATGATCCTCGTGGGCCTCTCTCCCGCGCTGGGTGCCTTTTTGGCGGGTGTGGTTCTGGCCAGCTCTGAGTTCCGCCATGAACTCGAGACTGACCTTGAACCCTTCAAAGGGCTGCTGCTGGGGTTGTTCTTCATTACGGTCGGGGCCGGGATCAACTTTGAGTTGCTTTTCGCGAACACGGTGATCATCCTTGGGATGGCGTTGTTGGTCATCATCGTCAAAGGGCTGATTCTGTTCGCCCTTGCGCGAATCTTTCGGCTGCACGGACGTGACCAGTGGCTCTTTGCATTGGGGCTGGCGCAGGCGGGTGAATTTGGCTTTGTGCTGGTCAGCTTCTCGGTCACCACCGGGGTGATGCCCAATAATGTGGCTGAAACACTTTTGCTGGTTATCGCGCTGTCGATGCTGATCACGCCACTGCTGTTTATCCTCTACGACGTCATCAGCAAGCGCATGGAAGAGGCAAATGGCCCCATCATCCCTGACGACATTGACGAGGAAGGCCCCGTGATCATCGCCGGGATCGGTCGGTTTGGGCAAATTGTGAACCGTCTCGTGCAGGCAAGTGGCTTTCAGACCGTCGTTCTGGACCATAACCCTGAAACCATCGCCGTCATGCGCCGTTTCGGCTTCAAGGCATTCCTCGGCGATCCGACGCGCCCCGATATTCTTCGCAAAGCCGGGTTAAGCGATGCGCGGGTATTGGTGGTGGCGCTGGATGATCCAAAATCCGCGTTGGCGCTGATCGCCTACGCCCGCAAGCAGCGCCCCGATCTGCATATCATTTCGCGCGCCCATGACCGAACGGATGTCTACCGGCAGTATCAGGCTGGTGCAGACGATATTGTGCGCGAGATGTTCGACAGTTCATTGCGCGCCGGGCGCTATGTCCTTGAAAATATGGGCCTGTCCGAATACGAGGCACACGAGGCAGAACGCATGTTCTTTGATCACGACCGCATGTCGGTACGTGAATTGGCAAAGCTCTGGCGGCCTGACGTAGAGCCATCTGCAAATCAGGAATACGTTGCTCGCGCCAAGGAATTGCAAAAAGACCTTGAGACGGCCTTTCTTAAGCGTGGCGACGAAGACGAAAAGAAGCGGGCCTGACGTCTCTGGGTGAAGGCTAAGCCAACCGCGGCTGGGTTCTCATCCGTCGCTGACGCCCGCTTGCGCGAAAGTCGCCATGCCCGCATGACAGGCCATCGCCCCCGTCAGCACAGCAATCGCGAGCGCGCCGCCCGATGCTTCACCAAGCCGCATACCAAGCTGCAACAGAGGCTCTTTGCCAAGCGCCTCCAACATGCGAGCGTGACCGCCTTCAGGGCTCAGGTGACCGGCAACCGTGTGATCAAGCGCGCCCTCCTGCGTGTGCGCAAGGGTCAGAGCAGCGGAAGTGCAGATATAGCCATCCAGAATGACAGGAATGCGCAGGTGACGCGCACGCGCAATCGCGCCCACCATTCCCGCCAGTTCGCGCCCCCCAAGACGGCGCAACGTCTCGATCCCGTCGCCCTGCCCCATGTGCAGTGCCACGCCTTCCGCAACGACCTTCGTTTTCAAAGACAGGCCCGCATCATCCACGCCCGTACCGCGCCCTGTCCAGTCCGCTGCGTCGCCCCCCAATAACGCGCAGCTGAGCGCCGCAGCAGCGGTCGTGTTGGCGATACCCATCTCACCCACGACCAGCAAATCAGTGTCTGATTTCACCGCATTCCAACCTGCCAGCAGTGCGGCAACACATTCCGCTTCGGTCATAGCCGGACCCTTGGTGAAATCTTCTGTCGGCCGGTCCAGATCAAGCGCCACGACATCAAGTGTCGCACCAGTCGTGCGCGCGATCTGGTTGATGGCCGCACCGCCGTGCTGAAAATTCAGCACCATCTGTTCAGTGACTTCCGCCGGAAAGGCCGAAACGCCCCGCGCCGCCACCCCGTGGTTCCCGGCGAAGACAATGACCTGAGGAGACGCGATTTCAGCGTTCTCTCCGCCGCGCCAACTGCGGTACCAAAGGGCCAAGTCCTCAAGGCGCCCCAAGGCACCGGGGGGTTTGGTTAACTGCATGTTATGATCGGCTGCCTGCGTCAACACATCTTGATCGGCTTCTGGCAAGTCTGCGAGAATGGCACGAAAATCTGAGAGGGTGGCGAAGTCTTGGGTCATTTACATGCTCGGCGTTCTGGTTAGGTTGTGCCCTGTCTAGCCGCCCCATCACGGCACAGGAAGAGGCCGAGAGGCACAAAAATGACCGGAAACGACATCCCCGCGCCTGCCTTTCGCCCTCAGCCCCGCGACATTTTGGTGGCCCTTGCCCTGCTCACCCGATTGCCATTGCCATACGCTGACTTTGCGCCCAATGATCCACGCCCCGCAGCCCATGCCGCATGGGCTTATCCGCTTGTGGGTCTCGTGGTAGGTGCCCTGTCTGTTTTGGCAGCTTTCGCAGCACTTTCATTTGGATTGCCGACAGGCATTGCTGCGCTTTTTGCCCTTTTGGCGAGTGTCGTCAGCACAGGTGCGATGCACGAAGACGGGCTTGCTGATTGCGCCGACGGGTTCTGGGGCGGCTGGACCAAGGAGCGCCGCCTTGAAATCATGAAAGACAGTCAAATCGGAACCTACGGCGTCATCGCTCTTGTCCTATCATTTGGCCTGCGCTGGGGGGCCTTGAGCGCTTTGATCGCAACCGGCGGGATGATGACAGCCTTGCTCAGCGCCGCTGTGATTTCGCGTGCGGGCATGGTGCTTGTCATGGCGTACCTACCCCATGCGCGTGCAACAGGCCTGTCTCATCAAACGGGAAAGCCTCCGCGCAACGCAGCGCTTTGCGCGGGGGGCTTGGCCGCGGCAGCACTGGCTCTGCTGATCCCCGCGCCCCTGTTCGGCTCAATCAGCGCGGTCGCATTTGCAATGGTGTTGACGACGTTTATCGCCAAGGCGAAAATTGGTGGACAGACCGGTGACGTTCTGGGAGCAACGCAACAACTGATTGAAATCACAGTGCTGCTGGTTTGCTTGAGCGCCCTTCCATAAAAAAACGCCGCCTTTCAAAAAAGGCGGCGCATAATCATTACGAAGAAACTTTGGTTAGGCTGCGATGCGGCTTTCCAGCACGTCACCGACCTGCTTGGCTGCAGCCAGTTCGTCGCCGCCGCTGACGGCAGCAACTTCGCGGGTCAGGCGCTCCAACGCGGCTTCATACAACTGACGCTCGGAATAACTCTGCTCGCGCTGATCATCTGTGCGGTGCAGGTCGCGCACGACTTCGGCAATCGCGATCAGGTCGCCAGAGTTGATCTTCTGCTCGTATTCCTGAGCGCGGCGGGACCACATGGCGCGCTTGACCTTGGCCTTACCCTTGAGCGTCTTCATCGCGTGGCTGATCACATCAGGAGAGCTGAGTGCGCGCATCCCGATCTCTGTTGCCTTGTGCGTTGGCACTCGCAGGGTCATCTTGTCCTTTTCAAAGGCAATGACGAACAGCTCCAGCGAAATGCCGGCGACTTCCTGCTCCTCGATCGAGACGATCTGGCCCACGCCGTGCGCGGGGTAGACAACGAATTCGTTGGGGCGGAAATCAAGCTTTTTCGACTTACTCATGTATTGGCTCCTATGGCGCGGGCTGCCCCGCAGTTGGGTCGTAGGCGTGCCGAGACACGCAAAAAACGCAATCTGGCGGCGCATACGCGCGCGTCAGGGTGCGTTTTGTTTCGGGTTTTGGGGTCAACCGTAGCAGCTTGGTTGATCTGGCATACGCGTATTGTTGACCGTTAGTTCGTTTGGCATTGAGTAAATCATAGCACAAAAAGGAGGCATTCGGAAGGCGATGCCAGTTGGCCTATGAAAAGGCACGGAAATCCCAATGGCTTATGACGCTTTGGTCAACTGCCGATGCGGCTGTGGCAGCGAATCAGCCGCCCTCGCCCGGTGCTTCTGAGAAATACTTCTCAAGCTTGCCTTCTTCCCCATCGCGCTCTTCCGCGTCGGGCAGCGGGTCTTTCTTGGTGATGATCACCGGCCAAAGCTCTGAGTACTTGCGGTTAAACTCCACCCATTTCTCCATGTCCGGTTCCGTGTCCGGCCGAATGGCATCTGCAGGGCACTCAGGCTCGCACACACCACAGTCGATGCATTCATCGGGATGGATGACCAGCATGTTCTCGCCCTCGTAAAAGCAGTCCACCGGACATACCTCGACGCAGTCGGTGTATTTGCAGGCGATGCAGGCGTCATTCACAATGTATGTCATGGAGCGATCTCTGTCAGGTTGGCGTGTCGTTTGCTAAACCGGGGGGCGCAATCATTCAAGGTGGCGGACCTTAGAAAGATCGAGTGTGCGACGATCCTTCTTGGTTGGGCGTCCTTTCCCGTCAAACCTTGGATTTGACGCCTCTTTGCTCTCTGATTTGGGTTTTGGAGGTGACAAATCGGTATATAGCGCCTGTGCTTCGGGTGCCGGGCCGCGCCGCTCGCCCAAAGCATCGATCTGGATCACGCGAATATGATAGCCCTGCGCAAAGGTCAGCACGTCGCCGGGGCTGACATTGCTTGAAGGTTTATGGGTGACTGTGCCGTTGATCCGCACCGCACCTGTTTTTACCCGGCTCGCAGCCAAGGACCGCGTTTTGAAAAACCGCGCGTGCCACAACCATTTGTCCACGCGCAGCTTTTCAGCCGTTTCAGTCACTTATTTGCCGTCCTTCAACCCCATGAGGGCTGCAGCAAAAGGATTATCCGGATCAATCTGCTTTTCTTTTTTCGGCGGCCGCGCCGAGAAATTCTGCGCCTTTCCACCCTTTTCGCCGCGTGGTGCGCCCTTGCGCCCCTTGCCTTGAGGCTTGCCTTTGCCACGAGCGCCGCCGCCATCGCCGCGGCGCTGGTTCTGGTTGGCGCGTGCTGCACGGCCCCAGGTGAAGGTGTAAAACGCCTCCATCTCTGCCTCTGCCATCTCTGTGTCAGGCGCGGTTCCGGGGGTCAGTTCCTCGGCCGGGGTATCGCCGATGCCGGTTTCAACGGCTCCCAGCTCAGCTGGCTCTGCAGCGACGGGTGCGATGCCTTCGTCCGGCAATTCCGCAACAGCCTCCGGCACCACCTCGGTTGCCTCGGTCGGCGTCGGCTGCTCGGTGATTCCGCCCTCCGGTTGTTCTGCTGCGACATCCATCACAGGTTTGTCAGGGGCGTCGTCCGGGGCTGTGTCGCCCTGAACCTTTTCCGGTACCGTGTTATCGGCACTGGCATCCATCATTTTGTCAGTGCCATCTTTGGGGGTCGCCACATCCACTGGCTTTTGCTTGACGCGCTCCGCCTTTTCGGCCCGATAACCCAATCCGGTCATCAAGTCCGCAAATTGTTCAAGTGTCATGCCGGTGATCGACAGCATATCTGCCTTTGCCTCAAATCCGCCGCGCGAATCCTCTGCACGAAGCATGTCGGCAAGACGCTCCAGCATATCGATGCGGATCGCTCGGGTCCCTGCGTTGCGGTAACCCGCCATCGTGTCAGCCCCATCAGGCGCACCTGCTTCGACCGGAATCGTCACCAGACCGGGTGGCGGCGATTCAGGAAACTCGGACAGGCCTTTGGACAGCGACCACAACACCAGCCGCAGCCGCGTTGGCGCGGGCTTAAGCAGCAGCGGCATGAAGATCGTGAACTGGCCAAATCGAATGCCATGCTTGCGCAGCGCGCCACGCGCATCCTGATCAAGCGCCTTGACGTCCTCAGTCACCTGAGCGCGGGGGATGATGCCGAAGTTTTCGACCAGCTGAAAGGCAAAGCCACGTGCAAGGCCGGTTAGGGTTTCGTCCTTGGACAGCGCCATAAGAGGCTCGAACAGCGCCGCGATCTTGCGGTCAATGAAATGCTGCAACCGCCGCTCGACCTTTTGCGCAACCTCTGGCCCGGCGACATCGTCCACGAACACCTGCACTTGCGGCTTGAGCGGGTCAGACCCTGCAACCAGCTTGCCTACCGCAGCAGAGCCCCACATCAGGCCACCCTGTTCGGTGAAATCAATCTCTGTATCTGGCGCGTTGTAGAAACGATCTGCCCGCAGATGGAATTGTGGTGCCAAGGCCTGCAAGGCGGCGGACTTGATGGTTTTTTCCTCTGCCCCGCCCGCGCCCTTGTCAGCGCGGAAACGGAACCCGTCCAGCTTTCCTACGAATTCGCCCTCAACGGTGACTGCACCGGTCTCGTTTACATCGGCCACCATGGCCTCCTTTTGTCCTAGCCGGCGCAAAAGCACGGATGTGCGCCGGTCTACAAATCTTTGGGTCAGACGTTCGTGCAATGCGTCCGACAATCGGTCTTCTACGACACGCGTCGCCCCGCGCCAATGGCTTTCGTCTTTTGTCCAGCCTTTGCGCTGCGCGACGTAGGTCCATGTGCGGATAAACGCCAATCGTTTCGATAACGCGTCAATGTCGCCATCGGTTCGATCAATGCGCTTGATTTGTCGCGCAAGCCAGTCATCCGGGATGGTGCCGCGCTGATGCAAGTCGATAAAAATGCTTTCCAATAGCGACGCGTGTTCGACATGGCTGATGCCGCGAAAATCCGGAATGCGGCAGACATCCCAGAGCAGCTTGACCGACGGCCCGTCCGTAGAGCGGGCAAAAATTTCATCCACCTGTCCCAGCGCCTTGAGCGCGCGGAGATCGTCTGCCTCTCGCGCCCGGACGAGACGTTCATTATTGGACTTTGCCTCAAGCGTGGAAATCAGCCGGTCGATTGATCCGAATTGCAGCGCATGGTTGCGCCAGTTGATCTTGTTCTGTGGGGTAAAGCTGTGATCCATGATGGCCCGCGCCACACCGTCATCCAATGCCGGGGCATCCCCTGTCACACCGAACGTGCCGCTCCTGAAGCCCCGCCCTGCCCGGCCTGCAATCTGCGCAAGCTCGTTCGGTGCAAGGGGCCGCATGCGCCTGCCATCGAATTTGCTAAGTGCAGAAAAGGCCACGTGGTCCACGTCAAGGTTGAGCCCCATACCAATGGCGTCGGTCGCGACGAGGTAATCCACCTCGCCATTCTGGTACATATCGACCTGCGCGTTGCGCGTCCGAGGGGAAAGCGCGCCCATCACAACCGCCGCGCCGCCCTTCTGGCGGCGTATCAGTTCGGCAATCGCATACACATTCTCAACCGAGAATCCGACGATGGCGGACCGCGGCCGCATCCGGCTGATCTTTTTCTGGCCCGAATAGACCAGCTCTGACATGCGTTCGCGCTTGATGAACTGGACGCCCGGCACCAGCGCCGCAATCGTCCCGCGCATTGTGTCGGAACCGAGGAAATTAGTCTCTTGCAGTCCCCGTGCCCGCAAAAGACGGTCGGTGAACACATGCCCTCGTTCCGGATCGGCGCAAAGTTGTATCTCGTCCACCGCAACAAAATCCGCGCCCATGCCCTCTGGCATCGCCTCGACCGTGCAAACCCAATACTGCGTGCGCGGCGGCACGATGCGTTCCTCGCCCGTCACCAGTGCCACAACAGATGGCCCCCGCAACGCTACAATCCGGTCATAAACCTCGCGGGCAAGCAAGCGCAGCGGCAAGCCAATGACCCCGGTGCGATGCCCCAGCATGCGCTCAATTGCGTAGGTGGTTTTGCCTGTGTTGGTCGGGCCAAGAATGGCCACGACCCGGCTTTCGTTCGCCACTTGTGTCCCCGATCAGAGTTCCCGGCCGATGCCGTCGCGCTTGAGGCGGCTCAGCGCCTCGCGCGCGTTTTCGTGGTTGGGGTGGATTGCCAGCACTTTGCGATAAAGCTGCGCTGCCTTGCGCAGATCACCAAATTCCTGAAGCATCACTGCAAGCCCGAAGATCGCATCGTAATGATCCGGGTTCAGCGCCAGTGTCGTTTCAAGATCATCCAATGCGGGGCCATATAGGCTGGCACGAAAATATGCCTCGGCCCGTGCATGGAATCCTTCGGCAAATTGCGGGGCGTGGTCCGTCAATGCAGTGAAATGTTCGATCGCCAAAGCAAAATCGCCATCCTCCATCGCGTCTCGCCCCCGACGCAGCAGCAAATCCATGGCCGCGGAGCCGGATTTTGACCACTCCAGCTCAATTTCGGAAGCGATGCGCGGTGCTTCGGCCTCGGTCGCGGTTTTCAACCTATCCAAGAGTTCCTGGGGCGCAGCATCCGCCAAACCTGTGCTGCATAGCAACACCAGCGGGGCAAGTGCCGTAAGGTGACGTTTGAGGTTGACGGTCAAGATGCGCATAACAAATGTGAATGTAACAGGCTGCCGCCAATATTCCAGACATGCGGGAGCCATTTAGCCAAAAAGGGCCTGAGATGAGCGATATTGTGAACCAAGCGGTGATAGCACTGAACGAAAAAATGAACGGCGCCGATTTTGACGGTACCGCCAAGTTCGATATTGAAGGCGAAGGTGCCGTGATTTTCGACGGTTCCGGCGCGCGCGCGTCGGACGACGAGGCGGATGTGACCCTGAGCGCGGATGCCGATACGTTTCAGGAGATCCTTTCAGGTGAAACCAACCCGACATCGGCGTTCATGACAGGCAAGCTCAAGGTCGATGGTGACATGGGCATGGCAATGAAATTGGCCTCTGTCCTGTCCTGATGGATCTGACCCCGGCCCCCCTTTTTACCGATGTGCACCCCGGCCCTGCGGGCGGGGAGGCGCATTGGGCTGTCACGTCTGACGGCAAAAGGATCAGGGTCGGCCACTGGCCGTTGACCGGGGCCAAAGGAACCGTGCTGCTGTTTCCCGGCCGCACGGAATACATCGAAAAGTACGGGCACACTGCGGCAGAGCTAGCCGCACGTGGACTGGCCACGATTTCAATTGATTGGCGTGGGCAGGGATTGGCGGACCGCTTGCTTGACGACCCGCTGACAGGACATGTCGAGGCATTTTCGGACTACCAGAAAGACGTTGCGGCACTGATGCGTGCAGCACGTGAACTGAGCCTGCCGCGCCCTTACTTCTTGCTGGCCCATTCGATGGGCGGTTGCATCGGTCTGCGGGCCGTTATGGAGGGGTTAGGTGTGCAGGCGGCGGCCTTTACCGGACCGATGTGGGGCATCTATGTGAAACCGCATCTGCGTTTGCTAGCCTCCACCCTCTCGAAGGTCATGCCGCAGATTGGCAAGGGTCACAATCTGCCCCCCGGCACCAAAAGGGATCCTTATGTGCAGAGCGATCCGTTTGAAGACAACATGCTGACCACGGACCGGCAAATGTGGGATGTGATGTGTGACCAGATCGCGGCCCACCCCGAACTTGCGCTTGGTGGGCCAAGCTATGTCTGGTTGCGCGAGGCTTTCGCGGAAACCAAACATCTCAGTAACCGCGCGGCACCCAGCTTGCCTGCTATTACCTACTTGGGCAGCCAAGAGCGTATCGTCCACGTTCCGCCAATCTATGAACGCATGGAAAATTGGAAAGGTGGACGTCTTGAGGTCGTGCAGGGCAGCGAACACGAAGTTCTGATGGAGGGAGAGGCGATCCGATCTTCCATCATGGACGGATTGGAAAAGCTGTTTCTGGGTACCGTCACCACCTGAGCCCTTTGCAAATCGCAACGACGCCTTACGTCTGAGCGCATGAGCCGTGACCCCGTTCTTACCTTTACTGATAAGGGCATTTATTGTCCCGCTGGCGATTTTTACATCGATCCCTGGCGACCGGTGTCGCGTGCGCTGATCACACATGGGCATTCAGACCACGCGCGCTGGGGAATGGGGACATATCTGGCCACAGATGCTGCTTTGCCGGTTATGCGGCACCGGCTTGGGGATATCTCAGCCGAAAGCATCGCATATGGACAAGTTCGTCAGATTGGCGATGCCCGGGTTTCCTTCCATCCGGCGGGCCATGTGCCGGGATCTGCTCAGATCAGGGTCGAAGTGGCGGGCGAGGTTTTTGTCGCCTCAGGGGATTACAAAGTCATCGACGATGGTGTTTCTGAACCCTTCGAACCCGTCAAATGTCACCATTTCATCACCGAAAGTACATTCGGCCTTCCAGTGTTTCGCTGGACGCCCCAAGTCGACGTCGCAGCGGAAATCAACGCTTGGTGGGCGCAGTGTGCATCTGTAGGAAAGACAGCATTTCTAGGGGCTTACGCCTTGGGCAAAGCTCAGCGGCTGCTGTCGATGCTTGATCCGGCCATCGGGCCGATCCTGACCCACGGCGCGGTCGAAAACACCAACGCAGTGATGCGGGAACAGGGCATCACGCTACCTGACACGATCCAAGCAACCGCCGATATTGACCCAAAGGACTATCCCGGTGCGCTCGTGCTGGCCCCGCCGTCAGCTCTTGGGAGCAAATGGGCGCGAAAATTCGGCGCACAGGAAAGCGCTTTCGCCTCCGGCTGGATGGCGTTGCGCGGTGTGCGCAGACGGCGCGCAGGCGACCGTGGCTTTGTGATATCAGATCACGCAGATTGGTCCGGATTGCTTTGGGCGATCAAGGAAACCGGTGCAAAAAACATATACGTCACACATGGGTACATGGATATCTTCACGCGATATCTGAATGACAATGGTTGGGCAGCCCAAGTGGTCCCCACCCAGTTCGAGGGCGAAAGCCTTGATCAAGGGGAAGAGGTATGAAGCGTTTCGCAACCCTCTTTAACGCCATCGACCAAAGCACCAAGACAACTATCAAAGTTGCCGCTCTAGCAAGGTATTTCACCGAAGCCGAGGAGACAGACAAACTTTGGACGGTTGCGCTTTTTTCCGGTCGGCGACCCAAGCGGGCTGTGACGACCAAGCGGCTGCGCGAATGGGCGGCTGAGGTGGCTGACATCCCGCTGTGGCTGTTCGAGGACAGCTATGCAATCGTCGGTGATCTTGCAGAAACAATCGCGCTTGTTCTCCCTCCGAATAACTCTGTGGAAGATCGACCACTTTCTCACTGGATCAATGACTTGCGTGGCTTGGCTCATGTGGATGAACCGGCACGAAAGACCTTTGTACTTGATGCCTGGCAACGGTTGGGCGGGGCTGAACGGTTTCTGTTCAATAAGCTGATCACCGGCGGTTTTCGGGTTGGCATCAGCCAAAAGCTGATGACCCGTGCCCTATCACAGGCGACGGGTAAGCCAGAGGCGGAACTGGCGCACCGTCTTATGGGAAACTGGCACCCGGACGACGTCACATGGCATACGTTGATCGAAGCTGAAGACGCATCAGCCGATGCCTCGCGCCCCTACCCTTTTTACCTTGCCTATGCGCTTGAAGATACGCCCAACAGCCTTGGTGACCCGGAGGAGTGGCGCGCTGAATGGAAATGGGACGGTATCCGAGGCCAACTCATTCTGCGCGACGGTGAATACTTTGTCTGGTCGCGCGGCGAAGAGCTGATGACCGACCGGTTTCCTGAACTTGCTCGCGCCATTGATCATCTTCCTCCCGGTACTGTGCTGGACGGAGAACTGCTGGTTTGGCAACCAGAGAATGACAAGCCAAGCTCTTTCAATGCCCTACAGGCCCGCATCGGCCGCAAAACAGTTCCCAAGAAATTGCTCGCAAGCTCTCCTGTGGTGCTTCACGCGTATGATCTGCTTGAATGGCAAGGCGAAGACTTGCGAGACACGCCTTTCGCCATCCGCCGCGCCACGCTTGAGGAAGCCTGTTCTGATTTGCCCGCCGATGCCCCGATCAGGCTTTCGCCGCAACATACGTTCAAGGAATGGGATACGCTGGCCACCCTGCGCGGCACAGCAAGAGAAGAGAACGCCGAAGGTTTGATGCTGAAACGTGCCGACAGCCCTTACCTATCTGGGCGCAAGAAAGGTGATTGGTGGAAGTGGAAACTTGATCCGCTGACCATCGACGCGGTGATGATCTATGCCCAATCAGGATCTGGGCGGCGTGCAAATCTGTTTACGGATTTCACTTTTGCGGTCTGGAATGGCAATGATCTGGTGCCCTTCACCAAGGCCTATTCGGGCCTCACGGACAAGGAATTCCGTGAGATCACAGCATGGGTCAAGAAGAACACCCAGCAACGGTTTGGCCCGGTCCGCCAAGTTACGCCGCACCACGTTTTTGAAATCGCCTTTGAGGGCATCCAGGCCAGCAGCCGCCACAAATCTGGCGTCGCACTCCGGTTTCCCCGGATGAAGCGGTGGCGACAGGACAAGCCCCTGCAAGAGGCCAACACACTTGACGATCTGAACGAAATGCTGCGCGTCTACGGCTGAGCACCGCTTGTCCCTGTCCCGCTTGGCGCTTAGGTAGAACGAAACAAATGAGGTACCCCATGTTCCATCTTCCTTTCCCCGTCCATGACGCCAACGCCCAAGGTGGCGGCAAAGACCTTGGCGATTTGCCGGAATGGGACTTGAACGATCTTTACACTGCAGAAGACGCGCCTGAGCTGAAACGTGATCTGGATTGGCTGGAAGAAGCCTGCGCGAGCTTTGCGACAGATTACGAAGGGAAATTGGTTGATCTGGATGCAGCAGGCTTGCTGGACTGTGTACTGCGCAACGAGAAGATCAATCAGGTCGCAGGCCGCATCATGTCCTTTGCAGGATTGCGGTATTATCAGGTGACGACGGATGCCGACCGGGCCAAGTTCATGTCCGACTGTCAGGAAAAAATCACCAACTTTACGACACCGTTGGTGTTTTTCACACTGGAACTCAACAAGCTGCCTGATGATCATCTGGACAAACTGCTGGATCAGAACCCCGATCTGGCCCGCTACAAGCCCGTCTTTGACCGCATTCGTGCGATGAAGCCTTATCAACTGTCTGATGAGCTTGAGAAGTTTCTGCATGACCTTGGTGTCGTCGGCGACGCTTGGGAGCGTATGTTCGATGAGACGATTGCGGGGTTGGAATTTGAAGTGGACGGCGAAGTCCTTGGCATTGAGGGCACGCTCAACCTGCTGACGGACCCCGATCGCGCCAAGCGCGAGGCTGGTGCGCGCGAACTGGCTACGGTTTTTGGCAGCAACGTCAAAACCTTTGCACGTGTCCACAACACACAGGCCAAGGAAAAAGAAGTGATCGACCGCTGGCGCGGGATGGAGACCCCGCAAACCGGTCGCCACCTCAGCAATCAGGTCGAACCCGAAGTTGTCGAAGCCCTGCGCAACGCGGTGGTCGAAGCCTATCCCAAGCTTAGCCACCGGTATTACGAGCTGAAGCGCAAATGGCTGGGTCTGGACAAGATGCAGGTCTGGGACCGGAATGCGCCGCTTCCCATGGAAGATCCGCGTATCGTCGACTGGCCGACAGCGGAAACGATGGTCATGGATGCATACAATGCCTTTGATCCAAGGATGGGTGAACTGGCCAAGCCTTTCTTTAACAAGGGTTGGATCGATGCCGCGGTGAAGCCCGGCAAGGCCCCCGGTGCGTTCGCGCATCCGACAGTGACAAACGTCCATCCCTACGTAATGCTGAACTACCTCGGCAAACCGCGTGACGTCATGACGCTGGCGCATGAACTGGGTCACGGCGTGCACCAGGTCCTCGCCGCAGGTCAGGGCGAGATGTTGTCTTCGACACCCCTCACGCTGGCTGAAACAGCTTCGGTCTTTGGCGAGATGCTGACCTTCCGGAAAATGCTGGACAACGCCAAGACGGATACAGAGCGCAAAGTGCTTTTGGCAGGCAAGGTGGAGGACATGATCAACACTGTCGTGCGCCAGATCGCGTTTTATGATTTCGAATGCAAGCTGCACGCAGCCCGCCGTGGTGGTGAGTTGACACCAGACGATATCAACGACCTATGGATGTCTGTTCAGGCCGAAAGCCTTGGGCCTGCGTTCGAATTCATGGACGGTTATGAGACCTTCTGGGCCTACATCCCACACTTCGTCCATTCGCCCTTTTACGTCTATGCCTATGCCTTCGGCGACGGCCTCGTTAACGCTCTCTATGCCGTTTACGCAGAGGGCGAGGACGGTTTCGAGGATAAATATTTCGATATGCTCAAGGCGGGGGGCTCCAAGCACCACAAAGAGCTGCTGGCCCCGTTCGGTCTGGATGCGAGCGATCCGGCGTTCTGGGATAAGGGTCTGTCGATGATTTCAGGCTTTATTGACGAACTGGAGGCAATGGAGGGGTGACGCCACAACTCGTGCTCGCGCCGCTGGGTCCTCTGATCTGAGCCGCGTTGCGCATGTTCAGGTGTCGCCGGACCAAATTAAGTTCTCCGGCACTATCGCGGAAGCTTTTGAAGCGGCCGAGGACGGAGTGGGCTTTCACGGTATCTTTTTGGACAGGGGGGCGGTCGGGTTTTTCAAGATCGACCGCGCCTATTCCGACCGGTATCCCTTGGTACCTTTTGGCGCGCTTGGGCTTCGCGCCTTTATGGTCGATCTTGATCGGCAAGGACAAGGTATCGCGGCCCGCGCGGTACAGGCTCTGCCAGCGTATCTGGCCCGCCATTATCCATTGGCAACCGCGCATTATCTGACGGTCAACAAGATCAATCCCTGTGCGATCCGTGCCTACCTCAAGGGTGGATTCATCGACACTGGTGAGAAATGGCCCCTTGGGAACGCTGGACCACAGCACGTCATGCGCATGTCACTCAATCCTCCCAAGCGTAGCAGCCAACACCATCCCTCTTCAGAGGCCTGCTGAACGGAATCGCATAATCGATCTGGGTGTTACATTGTCCAAAGTTGCGCGTCCGTTCATTTACGACATTGAAATCAAAATGAAAATCACCACCTGTGCGCAACTTCCACCCCGGACAGATGGTCGTCAGTTCCTGCCGCATCACCCAATCCTGAGAGCCGTTGAAACGATCATACCCCGGCAGGCCTTTGGATTGTGACAGCCAGCAATGTGCCGCCAGTCCAAGGCCCATGAGATGCTCGCAGACCAGTCCGCCGCCATAGGCCCCCAAGCGATATTGGATGCCGGTCTGCCGTCCGAAATTGGAAAACACTGTCTGCAAATCACGGAAATAGCTTTCGATATGGGGCAGCATGTCATGGGCACGATGCTTGCCCAGCGTGCCGCCGAACAAGGACGCACCTTCTTCGCGGTAGATTTCATAGAATCTCTTGTGTTTTGCATAGGCCCCCGCCCCCATGCTGGACTGCAATGTCTGCTCACGCGTGCTGCTGATCGGTCCACCGCTGTTTTTGGCGTATTCGTAGTTGGCTGATTCCAATGCGCCATCCACGCCATCGACCCCGAAATAGATCGCCGATCCGGACGGTTGTCCATTGGCCAGCGCCAGTTCAATCGCCCGCTGCGCATCCATCGTGCCACGTCCGGGTGCAAGAAAGGTCATCGGGTTATCATTGTGGTGCTGAAATACGGCCAGCAGGCTAAAACCCGCGTCCAGCAATGCGCGTGTTTCTTCGGGTACGAGCGTTTTGCAAGGCAACGTTTCCGCGACATTGTCGTAGTAGCGAATGACAGTACGGATCCCCATATCACGCAGCGCGGCCAACCCCGATTTGTCGTTGCGCGGGGTCAGTTCAGTCAGCGGGTGGGAGGCATCTATCGCTGTCATCCCGCTTTGCGCCTGGCAAGCAGGCCCTGCGCCCAGCGGTATCGCCAGAGCGATCAGAAGGACCGCTGGCAAGGCAAGTCGGTAGATCATCAGCGGCGGCTTTCAAAAGGCATCGGATTACAAACATCTCAAATGCTACGCACTTTACAACAAGCGTCCGATTCCCGCCACGCAGGTACAAAGGCCATGCCTTAGCTACCGAATCCACGTAAAAAAGGGGACGACACGCCGCCGCCCCCTGCGTAACCCTTGTCGCTGGCGACTTAAGGCTTGATGTAAGTGTACCCCTGCTGCTGAAGATGGAGATATAGCTAAAAGTTGGTGATGGCCCCTGAGGGGCGGCATATCATGGCGTTGTTCACGCGCCGCAATTCTCGTCTGAGAAAAGGATATGCCACATGACGACAAATACCATTACCCAGCTGACCGATCCACAGGGGTTTTCACCTGATCCACTGACGGACCTGCTGCGATCGGGTGCGCAGCGACTGATCGAGCAAGCGGTTGAGGCCGAACTTGCCGTTCTGCTGGAGGCCTATGCATCTGAGAAAACGGATGATGGCCGCG
>NZ_JAABNT010000017.1 GCF_010667575.1 Sulfitobacter sediminilitoris | reverse complement strand
GTTCTGGAGCCATGCTCAAAGCGCGGAAGCCGATACTTGCGCATGTTGTTTGTTCAGGCCGCAAATGTCGTGCTGATGCGCCCCCATCACTGGCCCGGCTTCAGCTTCGGCGACTGGCTGGCGCGGGCTGCGACACGCATGCATCGCAACAAGCTGGCCATTGCTTTGACCAACAAGCTCGCGCGCATCACCTGGAGTGTATTGAGACACGGGACGCCATTCGACGCCCAAAGAGACGAGGTCATGGCCGGCGTTTGACGACCGGTCGTGATCCAAAGGAGTTCGCGAACGAGACCAAGTCGCTGGAAAGGCCGTATCATCCGCGTATTGGCAATGGCTGCTATCGGAACTGGGTTGGAATGCGACCTGCTGCATCGCCACAGGTCGGCTTCGAGCCCGGAGTGGGAATTCATTTGACCAAACATTTTCACCCAAACCCGAAGCGATAGGCTAACCTATCTGAATGACACAGAGACTCCAGCGAAGGCTAGCGGCGATTGTAGCTATGGATGTTGCCGGTTATTCACGACTCGTCGGCGATGACGAAGAAGGAACGCTGACAGCACTACGGTCACATCGAGTGGATCTGACTGATCCGCTCATTGTTGAGTTTGGCGGTCGAATTGCGAACACTGCCGGGGACAGCATTCTGGCGGAGTTTCCCAGTGCGGTAGAAGCTGTGCGATGTGCCGTTGCGATTCAGGAAGGCATGGACAAACGCAACCAACTAGTCCCTCAACATCGTCAGCTTCGGTTTCGTATAGGTGTTAATGTTGGCGACGTTGTTCCAAATGGAAATGATTTGCTCGGCGATGGCGTCAACGTTGCGGCAAGAATCGAAGCCTTGGCTTCGAACGGCGGTATTTGCCTTTCGCGTTCGGCACGGGATCAGGTCCGGGATCGCCTGGATTTTCAGTTTGATGATCTCGGCGAAATCGAGGTCAAGAACATCGACCGCCCTGTAAGAGTTTTCAGCATCGGGGCTACTGTCGCGCCTGCTCTGAATGCGACCACTCAAAAGAAAAGCGACCACGAGCCTGAGTTGCTTTTCCCTTCTATTGCGGTTCTGCCATTCAAGAACCTGTCGGGCGACCCCGAACAAGAGTATTTTGCTGACGGCATTTTTGAGGATATCATCACGGAACTTTCGCGCTTTCCAGATATCATTGTAGTCGCTCGAACATCAGCTTTCCCGCACAAGGGTTCTGGGGAGAAGCCTGAAGAAATCAGCCTGAAGCTTGGGGCGCGATACTTGCTGGAGGGCAGTGTTCGCAAAGGCGGTAACAAAGTGCGCATCACAGCGCAGTTGGTGGATGGTCGAACCGGGCATCATATTTGGGCTGAACGCTATGACCGCGATCTCGTCGACATTTTTGATGTTCAGGATGAAATCACACAAACCGTCGTCGCGAATGTGCCAAGCCGGATTGCAACAGCCGAATTGAGTCGCGTTAAAAGGAAGCCACCCAACGAATTGTCAGCCTACGACTTTGTATTGCGCGGCAAACTGCACCATCACAAATACACCGCTGAAGACAATGCAGAAGCCCTAAGACTACTAGACGCTGCTATAGCGTGTGATCCCGAATACGCCTCCGCCTATGCTTGGAAGGCCTGCACTTTGGGGCAAGCGCTTGGTTTGGGTTGCGGTGGCACACCCGATGAATTGATTGAACGGAATTTGGATGCCGTTCACAAGGGCCTGTCGCTGGATGAAAACAATCTTGAATGCCATCGGATTCTCGCCGAATTCGGGATGGCATACGGCGAATGGGAGAACGCGGAACTGCACCACGCCAAAGCGTTTCAGCTAAATCCAAACGATTCCAGAATCATCACTCAGCGCGGAGAATTGTTCACAAAACTGGGGCAAGCCGAGGAGGGGCTGGTTTGGCTACTGAAAGCCAACCAATGCGATCCTCTGTCGGCCCCGGGAAGGTCACATTTGCTCGCGCGCGCAAACTTTGCTTTGAGGGAATACCAGAAGGCGCTGAAATCTTACAAGCAAATCCCTAAACTGCGCCCGGACCATTTAGCCGAAATGGCTGCGTGCTGTGTGGAGTTAGATCAGGCGGAACATTCGGACACTTATGTGGAGCGCGCCCTCGCCGAAAAGCCGGACTTGTCGGTCAAGGATTACCTCGCCCGTCAAAAATGGAAGCAACCGGACGATCTTGACCACTGGCGCGACAAACTGCTTGGAACGAGCCTTCCACAGAAGTGATTTATCTGCCGACGGAGGTATTCTCTGCGGAAGTCAAAGGGCCGTTTTGTCCGCAACTCGGTCATAGGCTCCTCAGATTATGCTGCGTCTGGAACGCACGGCCGCTTTTTTGCTGCGTTGCAGCTGACGGCTTCGGACGATTTCGCTGCTGCACCTGCGAGCGCAGGCCTGGGAGCACTTCCGGTATGGGCTCGACTCGGTAATTAACTGCGCAATTCAAGAATAACCGCTCAGGGCAGTCTTTTTCGTCCGGTGATATCCTGCGGATACGAAGACCAAAAACAGTTCGATCCTGTCCGCTTCGCCCTTTGCGCGGGCATTCAGCAGCCCGCTACCCTTCCCCGCGTTGCTCCGCATACTCCACGAAGAAATCAAAACTCCCCGGATTGGCCATACTGTCCCGGTTCACCACCCGCGCCGGATCGCCACCCAAAAGCAGCTTCTTCACCGGCACCTCCAGCTTTTTCCCCGACAGCGTGCGCGGCACCTCCTTCACCTCGACAATCTCATTGGGCACAAACCGCGCCGAGACCTGCGACCGGATCGCTGCGTTGATCTTGTCCTTCAGCGCATCGTCTACGGCCACGCCCTCCGCCGGGACCACGAACAGCGGCATGAAACTTTCGCGCCCGAGGAACTCTAGATCGACCACCAGTGAATCCATCACCTCATCCAGCCCCTCGACCGCCTGGTAAATCTCAGCCGATCCCAGCCGGAGCCCCTTGCGGTTGATCGTTGCGTCCGAGCGGCCGTAGATGACACTCGACCCGTCCTCGGCAATCGAGATCCAGTCGCCGTGCCGCCAGACGCCCGGATAGGTGTCGAAATAGCTGTCGTGCAGGCGCGAGCCGTCCTCGTCCCCCCAGAAAAACAGCGGCATCGACGGCAACGGCTCGGTACAGACCAGCTCGCCCACCTCTCCGAAAATCTCGTTGCCTTCCGCGTCAAAGGCGCGCACCGCATTGCCCAAGGCGCGGCACTGCATCTCGCCCGCCTTCACCGGCATGCCGGGATGGCCCATCACGAACGCCCCCGCCAGATCGGTACCGCCGGAAATCGGGGCCAGCCACTGGTCCTCTTTCACGTCGCGGTAAATCCAGTCGTAGGTGTCGCCCGACAGCGGCGATCCGGTCGACCCGATGGAGCGTAACGCGCTCAGATCTACCTCTTCGCGCGGCTTGATCCCCGCCTTCATGCAGGTGCTGAAAAACGCCGCCCCTGCCCCGAAGAACGTCAGCTTCTCATCCGCCACGAACCGCCAGACCACGCCCAGATCGGGATGATGCGGCGCGCCGTCGTACATCGCGACCGTCGCCCCCTGCCCCAATGCGCCCAGCTGGTTGTTCCACATGATCCAGCCAGAGGAGGTCAGCCAGCAATAGCGATCCTTGTTCGTGATGTCCTTGTGCAGCGAATGCTTGCAGGATTCGAGGATGATCCCGCCGTGCCCATGCACGATGGGCTTAGGGTTGCCGGTGGTCCCGGAGGAATAGACAATCCAAAGCGGATGCTCGAAATCCACCTGCGTGCCTTCATAGGGGACGTCATCGCCGGTCAGGTCATCCCATGCCACGTGGCCCTGAGGCAGATCCCCCACAACGGCCTTGGTCACAAAGTGCTGCACTGAGGGCAGCCCCGCACCGATCTGCGCAAGGATATCGCGCCGGTCGATGGTCTTGCCCGCGTGGACATAGCCGTCCTCCGCGATCAGAACCTTGGGTTCGATCTGCTGAAACCGGTCAAGGATCGCCACATGCCCCATGTCCGGCGCACAAAGCGACCAGATCGCACCGATGCTCGCCGTTGCCAGACAAGCGATAAAGGCTGTTTCCGTATTCGGCAGTATCGCGACCACCCGGTCGCCTTCCTTGACCCCCATCCCACGCAAGCGCGCAGCAACGCTGGCAACCTGCCGGCGCAACTGCCCCCATGTCATCTCAGATCGCCCGAAGATTTCGGACTGCACGATCAAGGCAAGCGCATCTTCGCGCCCTTCGGCGTGCTTGAGAATATTGTCGGTAAAGTTCAGCTTCCCGCCGGTGCCCCACTCCATATCGGGCATCTGGCGTTTCACCATCAATTTCTGAGGGCGCACGCTGGCGCGTACATCAAAGAAATCCCAGATCGCGTTCCAGAAGGCTTCCAGATCATCGACGGACCAACGCCACATGGCGTTGTAGTCCTCAAACTCCAGCCCCAGTTTTGCGCCCACAAACCGCTCGAACGCGGCCATGGTCGAGGCGTCGTACCGCTCCGCCGAAGGCGTCCACAGCACCTTGCCGCTCACATCAAGGCCCCTTGCACCAGCGCCTTGAGCTGCGACCGGGACGGATAGGACGATGACGGCGACAACTGGGTAAAGAAGATCACGCTCAGATCATGCTGCCGGTCCACCCAGAAAAAGGTCGATGCCATACCCCCCCATGAGAAATCCCCAACCGATCCCGGCACCCGTGCGCGGCCCGGATCCAGCACCACGGCGCCCCCGATGCCAAAGCCCATGCCCTCCATCGGCTGCTCGGCAAAGCTTTGCGGGCCCATCGACGCAATCTCGCCCGGCAGGTGATTGCGCATCATGAAATCAAGCGTGTGCGGCGACAAGATACCCTTGCCGCCGGCGCGCAACATCTCGACGAATTTCATGTAGTCGTCGATCGTCCCGACAAGGCCGCCACCGCCCGAATGCATCTTGGTGCTCAGGTAAGGCGATTCCGTGCTGCCATCGGCCAGCCGCAAGGTCTCCGCGCTTTTGCTGACAGCGTTCAGATCAAAGGAATCTCCGGCAAGCGGCGTGTACAGACAGGCAAACCGGTCGCGCCCCCCTTCAGGCACCGCGAACCGCGTCTCATCCATCCCAAGTGGCCCCAGAATTTCATCAACCAGAAAGTCCTCGAAACTCTTGCCCGAAATCACCTCGACCACACGGCCGATGATGTCGATCCCCACGGAATATTCCCAGCGGCTGCCCGGCCGGAACACAAGGGGCAGTTTCGTAATCTCATCCGCCGCCTGCGTCAGTGTCCGCTGGCCGGGACCAAAATCAAGCTTGCCCTCGCCCATCGCCGCAGGCAACGGGCCGGAGTTGAACGAATAGGTCAGACCAGAAGTATGCGTCAGCAACTGGTGCAACGTGGGCGCTGCACAAGGCTCCGTCTGATCCAGTGATACCGCGCCGGACACCAGATTCCGCGTGTCCGCGAAACCGGGAATGAACTCGGACACCGGTGCATCCAGATGCACCAGCCCGCGCTCCACGAGGATCATCATCGCGGCGGACGTCACCGGCTTGGTCATCGAATAGATGCGCGCGACCGTGTCGCGGCTCCATGCCACATCGCCCGCCACATCGCGCAAACCGCAATCGTGGTAGAACACTTCGTCGCCGCCCTGCGCGATCAGCGCGGCACAGCCGGGATACTTGCGCGCATCCACATAGCCCTGCATCCAGCCCTTGATCCGCGCGAGCCTCTCTTTATCAAAGCTGCCCATCAGACCCTCCTCCGGATTAAATCAAACTTCGAGCCATTCCTTACGCACATCTTCACGCTCTTTCAGCTCGGCAGGCGTGCCTTCGAACACCACCTGACCGTGCCCCATCACGTAAACCCGGTGCGCAATGTCCATCGCAATCGCCAGCTTCTGCTCCACCAACAGCGTGGACAGCCCGCGGTTCGCGATCTCTTTCAGCACTTCAGCGACCTTTTGGACCATCTGCGGTGACAGGCCTTCGGTCGGCTCGTCGATCATGATGAAATCCGGATCGCCCATCAGCGTCCGGCACATGGTCAGCATCTGCTGCTCGCCACCCGACAGAACCGATGCTTCGACGTCTGCACGGCGATCCAGGTTCTCGAACATCTCGAACATCTGCTGCATGGACCAGCGGCCCGCGCCGTCCTTCTGACCTGGCTTCAGGCCCAGCGTCAGGTTTTGCCGCGTGGTCAGCCCCGGAAAGATATCGCGGTTCTCCGGCACATAGCCGATGCCAAGGTTGGCAATCTCGAACGCCTTCTTACCCGCAATCTCCTGCCCCTTGAACTTGACAGATCCCTTCGGCTCCACCTCGCCCATGATGGCCTTGCAGGTTGTCGAACGCCCCACGCCGTTACGGCCCAGCAGGGCAACGATCTCGCCCTCTTGTATGTTCATCGTCACACCCTGCAGGATGTGCGACTTGCCGTAATAGGCGTGCATATCGGTGACTTCGATCAATGTTCTGCCTCCAAAGCCGCGCCCAGATAGGCTTCTTGTACTTTAGGATCGCCCCGAACGTCTTCGGGTTTGCCGGTGGCGATGATTTCTCCGTAGACCAGAACGCTGATCCGGTCCGCCAGTCCAAAGACGACGCCCATGTCATGCTCAACCATCACCAGCGTCTTGCCTTCAGTGACCTTCAGGATCAGGTCGGTGATATAGTCGGTTTCCGAATGGCTCATGCCCGCAGTGGGTTCGTCCAGCATGATCACATCCGCGCCACCCGCGATGGTGATACCGATCTCAAGCGCGCGCTGTTCCGCATAAGACAACGTACCGGCAGGCAGGTTGCGCCGCTCCAGCAGGTTGATCTGATCAAGGATCGCATCCGCCCCTTCCGTCAGCTGCCGCGACCGGTTCACAAGGTTCCAGAACGAATACTTGTACCCCTGCGACCACAACAGCGCACAGCGCACGTTCTCGAACACGGTCATCGCCGGAAAGATGTTGGTGATCTGGAAAGACCGGCTTAGACCCTTGCGATTGATCTGGAACGGCTGCAATCCGGCCAGATCCTCGCCATGCAGTTTCACGGTCCCTTCCGTCGCCGGAAACCGCGCCGTGATCAGGTTGAATAGCGTGGATTTGCCCGCGCCGTTAGGCCCGATGATTGCGTGGCGTTCCGCCGTCCCGATCGATAGGTCGATCCCGCGGATGATCTCGGCCTTGCCAAAGCTCTTTTTCAGACCGGTCAGTTCAAGTGCTGGCGTACTCATGCGGCACCTCCTGCGGTGTTGGCTTCATTCCAGGCCTCTTTCAGCGCCGGTGCCGTGGCCCGCGCGATGCCCAGACCAATGGCGGTAACGGCAATCGCGATGATCCATGGCAGGATCGTGTGACTGTCGAACGTGGTCCAGAACAGCGTCATTTCATTGTCACCTGTTGCGGCATGACGGAAGTGAAACGTCATCTCGACCAGTGCGCATAGACCCAGAATGCCGATGAAACCGGGGATCAGGGTCTTGATATACGGCACTATCAGATGGTTCGCCTTGCCCAACCTAAAGGCCGGAACATGCATCATCATCAGACCTGCCAGACCGCCGGGAAAGAACATCACCGTCGCCACAAAGAGCGTGCCTGCGTAAAACGCCCACAATTCGGTCTGCAGCGAAAGCACCGTTTGCAGCAAGGTAAAGGCCACCGCCCCGATGATCGGCCCAAAGAAGAACCCGACACCACCCAGGAACGTGACAAGCAGGATCACACCCGACGACGTCGTATTCAGGTTCTCTTCAGTCAGGATTTCATAGTTGATGGCGAAAAGCCCCCCCGCGACACCGGCAAAGAAACCCGAGGCGACAAAGCTGTAGAACCGTACCCAGCGCGCGGAATAGCCAAGGAACTCGGCCCGTTCCGGGTTGTCCCGCACCGCGTTGGCCATCCGGCCCACGGGCGTGCGTGACCACAGGTACATCAGCGCCGCCGACAAAAGCACCCAGAAAGATGTCAGGTAATAGACGTCGATCTGCTGCAGGAACTCGTTGCCAAAGAATGGCATCGCATAGGTCCGGTCACCCGAAATCCCTTCCTCGCCGCCAAAAAACGCCACGATGATCACCGAACAGGCAGCAATCAGCTCGCCCACGCCAAGGGAAATCATCGCGAAAACCGTGCCCGCGTTCCGCGTGGAAAAACTGCCCACGATCAGGGCAAGGCCCATGCCAAACAAACCGCCAAAGACCGGCAACACCGGCAGTGGAAGGCTGGAAAAGAAGTCCGAGGCGTTCATGATATGCATACAGGCAAAACCGCCCACACCCGCATATACCGCGTGACCAAAGGACAGCATACCCCCCTGCCCCAGCAGCATGTTGTAAGCCAGCGCAAAGATCACCGTAATCCACATCTGGTTCATGATCGTCAGCGCCGAATTCGACGTGAAAATAAACGGCATTAATACCAGCAAGATGCCCCCGACAATCCACGGCGTAAAGGTCAGGCTCAGGGAACCAGCACGCATCCGCTGTGCCGGTCTGGCAGGATCGGTTGTAAGATTTTCATCAGTCATGAGTGACGCTTTCCGAAAAGGCCCGCAGGACGGAAGATAAGGATCAGCACCATCAGGATATACGGCAGGATATCCGCAATCTGGGGCGATGTGACGGTCCAGAGATCCCTGAACACATTTTCGCTCAGGTTCTCAGGTGTGCTGATGCCGATCCCGTTCAGGATATCGGACATCTGGATGTTGTAGGATTTGGCGAATGTCGTGATCCAGCCAATCAGCAAGGACGCAACCAGCGCGCCCCACAGGCTGCCAAGCCCACCGATCACGATTGTCACGAAAACGATGGAGCCCAGCACAAACGCCATGCCGGGGAACGTGCCCAGCACCGGCCCCGCAATCACGCCTGCCACACCGGCCAGCGCGGTGCCGACGCCAAAGACGCCCATAAAGATCAGCGGCACGTTATGTCCCAGCGCCTCAACCGTGCGCGGATAGCTCAACGCCGCCTGAATGATCATGCCCACCCGCGTCTTGGTCAGGATATACAAAAGCCCGATAAAGATCGCCACCGACGTGAAGATCATGAAAATCTTGTACGCCGGAATGGAATTCCCCGCGATCGAGAATGCGGTAAAGTTCAGGATTTCCGGCACCGAATAAGGCATCTGGTTCTTGCCCCAGATGAACTGGACCAGCTCTTCGATCAATAATGCCAAACCAAAAGTAAAGATCAGCTCGGGCACGTGACCGTATTGATGGACCCGCCTGAGCCCATACCTCTCAACGCCCGCTCCCAACACGCCGACAATCAGCGGTGCAATCAACAGGCCCATCCAGAACCCAAGCGCGATACTGATCTGGTAGGCGAAATACGCCCCCAGCATATAGAAACTGGCGTGCGCAAAGTTAAGCACGCCCATCATGGAGAAGATAAGCGTCAGGCCGGCCGAAAGCATGAACAACAGCAATCCGGTCACAAGCCCGTCGATTATATTGACGAGGATGAGTTCCATCGGTCCCCCCAAAGGGTAAGCGGAAATTGATAAGGAAAGACCCGCGCCACAAGGTGCAGCGCGGGTCGCTAAGCGTCGCTTATGGGCGCTTCATGTCACATGTTGTCGGGCTGTCCATGGATGCCATCTCAACCGTTGACTCTGTCAGAATCCCGAAACCGGACTGATCATAGTCAAAGTCGATGTTCTGGTCCGTGTGAACGGCAACGTGCATGTCCTGAATCGCCTGGTGATCTTGTGGGCGCATAAAGATCTTGCCGCCCCACATGCTGTCGTACTCCATGCCTTCCAGCTCTTTGGCAACGGCAACCACGTCATTGGCTGTTCCCGCCTGCTCAATCGCTTTCTCCAGCATGCCGATCACGTTAAAGATACGGCTCTGGTCAATGTTGCCTTCGGGATACTTCGCCTCGAACGCTTCATAGGCCGCGCGTGCTTCTTCCGTCGCGATCGGGTTGATGCCGCCCTGTGAAATCAGACGGATACGGTCCTTGCCAGACTCGCCGAAGGCCGCCGTGATACCGGAACCCGCCGCATAGTAGGTATAGATCGGACCTTCGAAACCGTTCTCGATCACGGATTTGCCCAGACCCAGCATGTCCGCGCCCCAGTTACCGGTGATTACCGCGTCCGCACCGGATGCCACGATCTTGCGTGAATATGGGGTAAAGTCCTTCACCTTGCCGATGGGGTGCAGTTCGTTGCCAACGATCTCAACATCGGGGCGCTTCTTGCCCAGCATGTCGACAGCAGCGGCAGCCACAGCCTTACCAAACGAATAGTCCTGACCGATGATGTAAACCTTCTTGAGGTCCTCATCTTTTGCCATAACGTCGGTCAGCGCGTCCATCTTGATGTCTGCGTTCGCGTCAAAACGGAAATGCCAGAAGTTGCACTTGTCGTTGGTCAGCGCAGGATCAACCGCCGCATAGTTCAGGAACAGAACGCGGCTGTCGGGATTCCGACGGTTGTGCTTGTCGATGGCTTCGGTCAGCGCGTTCGCAACACCCGAAGAGTTACCCTGCGCAATATAACGGATGCCCTGGTCAATCGCGACCTGAAGCTGGATCAGCGACTCTTTCGGGCTGATCTTGTTGTCGAACGGCACAATTTCAAACATCTGGCCGTCCAGAACGCCGCCATTCTGGTTGACCATGTAATCAGCAGCGAATTCATACTGGTGCAGACCGTTTGTGCCTGTGCTGGCAAAGGGGCCAGACAGCGGGTCAATAAATGCAATTTTGACGTTCTCGGCGAACGCGGCGGTTGCGCCTACAATCAGTGACAGCGCGGAAACCGCGCCAAGCTTGGTGATCTTCTTCATATATTCCTCCCTAAAGTGACCGCTTTGACGTTTCTTTTCGTGTCTCCCGGTCGTGCGCAAAGAGTTGCATACCCCCGTCTAAAGTCAAGGCTTCAAGGCAGTTATGCCCTAGCGTCAGTTTAGCCCACCATTAAGGCACAAATGACGCGACAAAACTCTCTAAACCGCTGCTCAAAGCTGGTTGGAAATTCAAATAAAATATTGTTATTAATAACTTTAATTCACTTTCAAGGCACAGCAGGCAGCCATGTAAACAGCCTCTTTTCCCTCGAACAGCCAGTGATCGCACATCATTTAGGCACGAAATATTCGTAAAGATTTTCAATGACACACAAAAATAAATTGTGTTTTTGTTCCGCTATGCGGAACATTCATCCGTCACGCTTCCAAACCCGAACACTACGACTTCGCGCTCAGCGTCTCCGCCGCCTTGATCAGCAGCGGACCATATACCGTCTCAAGCTGCTTTTTCTTCACCCGGAACGACGGCCCGCCAACGTTCAACCCGTAAACCAATCCACCACCTAGGGAATAGACCGGCACCGCGATCCCGTTCACGTCACTGCGCCACGTGCCATAGCCGCTGCAAAATCCCTTGGCCTGAAACTCCGCCAGCGCCTCGGCAACCTGCGCGCGACCGTCGGCTTCGGTCTCCGCACTTTCCTTACGTGCAATCTCGTAGACCCGCTCGCGGTCATCCTCGGTCATGCCGACCAGAATCGCCCGACCAATCGCGGAATGAAAAATCGGCAAGCGTGACCCCACGCGAATGGCCAGCGTCACCCCCTCGCGCGAATTCGAGGTCGCCAGATATACCGCATCCAGCTGATGCTGTTCCGCCAAGGCCACCGTGATGTAGGAATTCGGCCCGTCCCGCAACGCCTGCATTTCCTGCTTTGCACGATCCCCGATATCCATGCCCGCCAGCATCGAAAAGCCAAGTTGCAGAACCCCCGCACTCAACCGGTACGTCCCAGCACGGTTGTCTGCCGCCAGATAGTCCAGTTCGCACAGCGTATGGGTCAGCCGCGAAATTGTCGCCTTGGGCAAGCCTGTCCGGTCCGCGATCTCACTGTTGGTCAGGGTCAGATCGTTCTCACCGAAGCACCGCAATATCTCCAGCCCCCGCGCCAACGCAGTGACAAAGTTACGGTCCTTGCCGTCCTGTTCGTCTGGGCCGAAATCCTCCATCCCGCAATCAACCCCGGTTCAACGCATCAAGACCGTGTTGCGCGAAAACCGGCACGAATTCACCAAGCTTCATCGCCCGCTCGGGGTTTGACGCGTTGCCATCAAGGCCCCGCTTCAGCACGCCCTGGATAATCCCCGCCATGCGGAAAAAACAAAACCCAAGGTAATAGCCGAAATTATCAATCCCCGGCAGCCCCCGCCGTTCGCAATACTGCGCAACGAATGCCTCATCCGTGGGCAATCCCAGGGCGGCCCGGTCCAGTCCACCCATGCCGCGTCCCTCGGTGCCTGCAGGCAACTGCCACTGCATGATCACGGCGGCAAGGTCCGCAAACGGATGCCCGATGGTCGACAACTCCCAATCCAGCACCGCACGGCAATCCGTGGTCTTGGCGTCAAAGATCATATTGTCCAGCCGGTAATCCCCATGCACCAGCGTGCGCTGCCCATCATCCTCGGGCCGCTCCGCCACCAGCCGCTCCATCAGCTCGTTCATTGCCGGAATGTTCTGGGTCTCAGACGCCTTGTACTGCTTGGTCCAACGTCCCACCTGCCGCTCGAAATAGTTGCCGGGCGGTCCGTAATCGCTCAGCCCCACCGCGTCGATATCCACGTCATGCAACGCCGCCAGCACCCGGCCCATCTCATCAATAATCGCCCCGCGGTCCGCAGGCGACACATCCGGCATCGCAGGCTCATTGAAATTCCGCCCCGGCACATGGTCCATGATATAGAACATGGACCCGATCACATCATCGTCTTCACACAGCAAATGCATCTTGGCGACAGGCACATCCGTATCCGCAAGCGCCTTTTGCACCCGGAATTCCCGGTCCACCGCATGCGCCGATTTCAGCAACACCCCCGGTGGTTTGCGCCGCAGCACGTAGTTATGCGCAGGCGTTTTCAGCAGGAATGTCGGGTTCGACTGCCCGGTCTGGAACTTCGAGACTTCCAGCGGCCCCTCGAACCCCGGCAGGTTCTTTTCCAGATAGGCTGAAACCGCCGCCTCATCGAGTGTCTGTGTATCCGCGCTCATTCTTTTCCCTCAGCTATAGCTTAGCAATGCCGCCCCACCCGGCGACATAAAATGTGGCGTTGCGTTGAACTCATGCAGCGAACAGCGGGCGCCCTTGAACATGAAACGCGTCATCGCCGTATTCTTTACCTGCAAATTCAGTTCCATCATATGCCGCTTGTCCGCGCCCAATGCCGTCGCCGTCAACTGACCGATCACGCCGCCTGAAGACACGACCAGAACCCGCTTGGCCTCTGTGTCGGTGGCAAAGGCCCGCGCCGCCTCGACTCTTGCCGCAAACTCTGCATAGGTTTCCGATGCCCCGTCAAACGCTGCGTCCTGCCATTCGAACACCGTTTCCCGCAGCGCCCGGAAATGCGTCCGCCGGTCGCCGATGACCATGTCCGGCACATTCCCCTTGAACCGCGCATTCAACAGATCGTCAAAATTGTATTCATTGAACCCGGCGTGTTCTTCGGGTGCCGTATCAAATCCCATGGATGACAGCGTATCTTTCTGCCGCTTCAGCGTCCCCGTCACCAAACGATCCGGCTGCCAATCCAACTCGCGCAGCAATGCACCCACGGACTCGGACTGCCTGTGCCCCAGATCAGACAATACATCATAGTTGTCCTGCCCAAAGGATGCCTGCCCATGCCTGATGACCAGCAACTCCGCCACTTACGAAAACTCCGCCGCCAGCTTCTTGCCCGCCGCCATGTACTCGGCTTCCATCCGGTCCACGATCTTGGCCGCCGGCCCCACCGATTTCACGGCACCGATGCCCTGACCGGACCCCCAGATCGTTTTCCACGCCTTGGGCTTTTCCCGGTCCTGCCCAAAGTTCATCGAGGACGCATCGGCAGTGGGCAGGTTATCGGGGTCCATCCCCGCCGCCTCGACCGACCCCTTCAGGTAATTCCCCCAGACACCGGTAAAGAGCGAGGAATAAACAATGTCCTCCGCCCCGCTGTCCACGATCATATCCTTATACGCCTGATCCGCATTCGCCTCATCGGTCGCGATAAACGGCGATCCGGTGTACCCCAGATCAGCGCCCAAGGCCCTTGCGGCCAGCAGCGCCTCGCCCGTCGCAATCGACCCCGACAGCGCAATCGGCCCGTCAAACCATTCCCTGATCTCACGCACCAGCGCAAAGGGCGATTGCTGGCCCGCATGCCCCCCTGCACCCGCCGCCACGGCGACCAGACCATCAGCGCCTTTCTCGATCGCCTTTTTGGCAAATTTGTTGTTGATAATGTCGTGCAGCACGATGCCGCCACAGCTATGCGCCGCCTCGTTCACTTCAACCCGCGCACCCAAGGAGGTGATCCAGATCGGCACCTCGTGCTTGACACAAATCTCAAGATCACGATCCAGCCGCCCGTTCGACCGATGCACGATCTGGTTTACCGCATAAGGGGCCGCAGGCCGGTCCGGGTTCGCCTGATTGTGGCGGTCCAGTTCTTCCTTGATCTCGGTCAGCCAGGTATCAAGCAGCGGATGCTCTCCCTCCCCTTCCCGTGCGTTCAGCGCCGGGAATGATCCGACAATCCCCGCCTTGCACTGTGCGATCACCAGTTTCGGCACCGAGATGATGAACAATGGTGAAGCAATCAGGGGGATGCGCAGACCTTGCAGCGCGGATGGAAGATGGGAGTCGTCACGGGCCATAGAGCCTCCAAATGCATTCATGTTGACGGTAAGGGGGCGGGTGAAACCGCCCCTCTTGTTGGCAAATCGCAAACTTACAGAACCTCGAACAGCCCGGCTGCACCCATGCCGCCACCCACACACATGGTGCAGACAACGTATTTGGCCCCGCGCCGCTTGCCCTCGATCAGCGCATGGCCAACCATGCGCGCCCCGGACATACCATACGGGTGGCCGATGGAAATCGCGCCGCCGTTCACGTTCAGAATGTCATTCGGAATGCCCAGCTGATCGCGGGAATACAGCACCTGCACTGCGAACGCCTCGTTCAGCTCCCACAGGCCAATGTCGTCCATGGTCAACCCATGCGCCTTCAGCAGCGGTGGCACGGCATAGATCGGACCAATGCCCATCTCATCGGGCTCACAGCCTGCGGCCATCACGCCCACGTAGCGGCCCAGCGGTTCCAGCCCCGCCTTCTCCGCCGCCTTCGCTTCCATCACCACGGACGCTGACGCGCCATCGCTCAGTTGCGATGCATTGCCCGCGGTAATGTATTTGCCTTCCTTGATCGTCATGCCGTCCTTGAACACCGGCTGCAAACCACCCAGGCTCTCGGCTGTTGTGCCGGGGCGGTTGCCCTCGTCCTTCTCCAGCGTGACCTCGTGATGGCTGATCTCCTTGGTTTCCCGGTCCTGCATCATCATGGTCGAGGTCATCGCCACGATCTCATCGTCGAACTTGCCCGCTTCCTGCGCCAGATGTGTCCGCTCCTGCGACTGCGCGGCATATTCATCCTGAACCTCACGGCTGACGTTATAACGCGCCGCGACCGTTTCGGCTGTTTCCAGCATCGACATATAGATCGCGGGCTTATGCTCCGTCAGCCACGGATCGGCTTTCACCCGCATCTCGGGCGTCTGCACCATCGAAATGCTCTCGACACCGCCACCCACGACAACGTCCATGCCATCCATCACTACCTGCTTCGCCGCCGTGGCAATCGCCATCATGCCCGATGCACACTGACGGTCCAGCGACATGCCCGCCACCGTCACCGGCAACCCCGCACGCACCGCCGCCTGACGGGCGATATTGCCCGCCGAATGGCCCTGCTGCAACGCGGCCCCCAGCACCACGTCCTGCACGGACGCCGGATCAATTCCCGCCCGCTTGACCGCCTGTTCAATGGCGTGTCCCGCCAATGCCTGCGGCGTGGTGTTGTTGAACGCCCCCCGGTAAGCCTTGCCAATCGGCGTTCTGGCCGTCGATACGATTACTGCGTCACGCATGTGTTCTCTCCTAAATGATCTGGTTACCAATCCAGCTTCAGGCCACGGGCCTTGGCTGCATTGAGGGCGTATTTCTTGGTCTGGCTAAAGGCGTCGGTCAGTTCCTCCTGACCCTCCGCCGCCGCGATCTCCGCGAATTTCGCAGCCACTGTCTCGGGCGTGTTCTCATCGTCCATCAAGGTGATGCCGGGTGTCTCGTAAACCTTGGTCAGCGCAAAGCTGCCCGCCCCTGCCCCAAGGATCGTGCGCGATGGCGCATCTTCACTGACCAGATACAACAACCCAGGCGTGATCGTCTCGGGCGCCAGCAGTTCCGCCGCCTCGGCAGGCAGCAGTTCTTCCGTCATCCGCGTCGCCGCCGTGGGGGCCAGCGTGTTCACCCGGATATTGTCCCGCGCCCCTTCCAGATGCAGCACGTTCATCAGCCCCATCATCGACGCCTTGGCCGCCCCATAGTTCGACTGCCCGAAATTTCCGTACAGACCCGATGCTGACGATGTGAAAACGATCCGCCCGTACTTCTGTTCGCGCATGATCGGCCAGCAGGCGTGTGCGACATTGGCCGACCCAATCAAATGGACGTCGACCACCTTGCGGAAATCGGCCATGTCCATCTTGGCAAAGGTCTTGTCACGCAGAATACCCGCATTGTTCACCACGATATCGACACGGCCCCAGACGGCAATCGCCTGCGTGACCATATCAATGACACCATCCTCATCCGCCACATCACAACCATGCGCCAAGGCTTCGCCGCCCATGGCCTCGATCTCGGCCACAACGGCTTGCGCCGCTTCGGACGAAGACCCCGACCCATCGCGTCCCACGCCCAGATCGTTCACCACAACCTTCGCACCACGCTTCGCCAACCCAAGGGCGTGGCTCCGCCCCAATCCGGTGCCCGCGCCAGTGACAATCGCCACGCGCCCGTCAAATCGAATGTCAACCATCAGTGCATCGCCTGTTCAAAGATATTGCCGCCAGACATCACGTTGATGCCCCCGCTTACCGGGATGATCGCCCCGGTCACGTAAGCCCCCCCCTTGCCGCAGAGGAACAACATGCAACCCGCGATATCCTCATCGCGGCCAACACGTTTCATCGGCACGTCCTTGCCAACCTTCTCGCGCGTGTTCTCATCCGCAGTCGCAAAGGCCGTCATGCGCGACACGAAAGGCCCCGGTGCAAGCGCGTTCACCGTCACCGCATGACCGGACAACTCCTTGCCCAGAATGCGCGTCAGATGATGCACCGCCGCCTTGGACGCGGAATAGCTATAGGCCCCATCGCCCATCTCGCGCTCGCCCATGACCGAACCCACGTTGATCACCCGCGCCGGATCATCCACCGATCCGCTCGCCTTGAGCATCGGCAACAGCGCCTGTGTCAGATGGAACAGCCCCGTCACATTGATGCTCATCACCTTTTCCCAGGCATGATAGGGAAACTGCCCCAGCGGCGCACCCCAGCTGATACCCGCGTTGTTCATGAGGATGTCAAGGCTGTCTGTCCGCTCTTTCACCGCAGCGACCAGCGCCTCGATCCCTTCTTCGCTGCCCACGTCACCTTCAAAGCCAATCGCCTTGCCAGACGCCCCCAGCGCATTCAGCTCTTCGGCCACCGCCGCACAGGCCCCCTGCTTGCGGCTCGCCATCAAAACCGTGGCTCCCGCCCGCACCAGCGCTTCGGCTGCCATGCGCCCGATGCCCGTGGCACCCCCGGTCACAAGGGCCGTCTTGCCCTCAAGTCCGAACAACGTCTGAATATCCATTTAGAACCCCCTCGCTGCCGCGACCCGTTCAGCGTGATAGGAATAATCCCCCAGCCACTCTGCCCCGACCCGTGCGCGTTTCATGTAAAAACCCATGTCATAGGCATCGGTCATCCCGATGCCCCCGTGCATCTGCACCCCTTCGATCACCGCCAGCTTAGCTGTCGCCGTTGCCCGCGCCTTGGCCAGCGATACCGCCAACCCCGCGTTCTCGGGGTCCTCATCCAGCTTGCGCCCCGCGTGCAGGATCGCGCTCGCCGTGACTTCCGTCTCACACCACAGATGCGCGGCGCGATGCTGCAGCGCCTGAAAGCGCCCGATCTCGACCCCGAACTGCTTGCGCTCCTTCAGATACCCGACCGTCATATCAAACGCCCCGGCCGCCAGCCCGGTCAATTCCGCCGCAAGCGCCGCCTGCCCCGCTTCGATCGCAGGTTTCAGAACCGTCATCGCCTGATCGACCTGCCCCAGCACATCGTCGCCCGTCGCTTCAACATCCGTGAACTCAATCCGCGCCGAATCCCGCGCATCAATCATGTTTGACTTTGTGCGCTCCACCCCGGCCCGATCGCTGGGAATATCGAACAGCGTCAAACCATCCTCGGTCCGTGCCAGCACCAGCAACCGATCCGCCAAGGCACCATCGACGACAAACTGCTTGCGCCCGTTCAACCGGAACCCGTTGCCATCTGCCTTTGCCTCCATCTGCGTGGCATCAGGATCAAACTTGATCCCCTCATCCACCGCCAGCGCATAGGTCGCCTCACCTGAGGCGATCCGCCCCAATGCTTCACGCGCCCGCGCACCCGACACTTGCCGCAACGCCGTTGCCGCTATCACCGCCGTCGAGATAAAGGGCGACACCGCCAGCGTCTTGCCCATCTCCTCGGCAATCACGTTGGCCGCGGCGAACCCCATGTCGGACCCGCCAGCGTCCTCAGGCACCAGCACCCCGGCCCAGCCCATCTCGGCCATCTCTTTCCACAGCGCGGGATCATGGGTCACCCCGTCATCCCGCATCTGCCGCAGCTTCGACACGGGTGCCGCCCCATCCAGAAACCCCCGCGCCATATCGGCGAGCATGTTTTCTTCTTCTGTCTTTACCAGTTTTGCCATGTCTCTTACCCCGGCAGCCCAAGCACACGCCGCGAGACAATGCTCAGCATCACCTCCGACGTCCCGCCTTCAATTGAATTCGCCTTGGTGCGCAGCCAGTCGCCCGCGCGGTTCCCCAGCGGCCCGTCCCACTCCAGGGCGTCCGACCCGCCTGCCGACATCATCAGCTCATGCCGCTGCTTGTTCAGCTCGGTGCCCATGTACTTCAGCATGGCGCTGGCATCGCCTGCCCCCTGCCCTGCCTCGGCCTGGTCCTTGTACCGCTCCAGCGTCAGACCAATCGACAGCGTGTCGATCTCGCACCGCATCGCGTCTGCGCGCAGCGTGGCGTCCATCTCTTCCATCGTCTCTGACAGCACGGCACCCAAGGCACGACCCGTTCCGGTCAGACCACCGGCCCCGCCCGAAATCATCTCGCGCTCGTGGGTCAGCAGATACTTGGCCACATCCCAGCCCTTGTTCTCCTCGCCCACGATCTGATCCTTCGGGATCACCGCATCGGTAAAGAACGTCTCGCAGAATGGGGAAATGCCCGAAATCATCTTGATCGGCCGCGTCTCGACCCCTGGCTGCTCCATGTCGCACAGCAGGAAGGATATCCCCTTGTGCTTGGGTGCCTCACGGTCCGTCCGCACCAGCGCGAAAATCCAGTCCGCCTTGTCCGCGTAAGAGGTCCAGATCTTCTGACCGTTCACCAGCCAGTGATCGCCCTTGTCCTCGCCCTTGGTCTGCACATTCGCCAGATCGGATCCCGCACCGGGCTCCGAATACCCCTGACACCAGCGGATCTCGCCCCGCGCAATCGGCGGCAGATACTGCAGCTTCTGTTCATGGCTCCCAAAATGCAGCAACGCAGGTCCCAGCATCCAGATACCAAACGACTGCAAAGGCGACCGCGCGTTGATGCGCCCCATTTCCTCGTAGAAAACCTTTTCCTGATCCCGCGTCAGCCCGGCACCGCCGTATTCCTTGGGCCATGTCGGCACCGTGTACCCCTTGGCCGCACAGCGCTCCAACCAGACCTTCTGCGCGTCCGAGGTAAAGACCCAGTTCTTGCCGCCCCAGCAAATGCCGTCCTCGGTCATCTTCCCATCGCGCATTTCTTGCGGACAGTTTTCCTCCAACCACGCGCGCAGCTCGGCGCGGAACCCGTCAAGGCTCGCATCACTCATCAGATCTTCCTCCCTTGGGACGTCACGTCAGTTTGCGGACATCCATTCCGCTGTGCAGAATGCCGATCCGAATTGCGATTGACAAGACGCGACGCCACGTCTCACTTTCGCGGAACAAAATTTTTGGGGAGGACACCATGAAAGCAATGCTCAGCAAAGAGGTCGGCGGACCAGAGACTTTGGTGCTGGAGGAACTGCCCGATCCGCAGCCCGGCAAGAAACAGGTCCGGATCCGCGTCCACGCGGCGGGCGTAAACTTTCCCGACACACTTATCATCCGTGACATGTACCAGATGAAACCCCCGCGTCCCTTTGCCCCGGGCGGTGAAATCGCAGGCGTTGTCGACGCCATCGGCGAAGGCGTCGAAGGCCTTGCAGAAGGTGACCGTGTCCTGGGCATGTCCGGCTTTGGCGGTTTCGCCACCCATGTCGTGTTGGACGCCGTGAAGGTCGTCAAAATCCCCGATAAAATGCCCTTTGATGAGGCCGCCTGTTTCGTCCTCACCTATGGCACCTCGCATCACGCGCTCAAGGACCGCGCCGCGATCCAGCCCGGCGAATCGCTCCTGATCCTCGGCGCTGCCGGGGGTGTCGGTGTCGCCGCCATCGAATTGGGTAAGGCCGCAGGCGCCCGCGTCATCGCCGCCGTATCCTCCAAAGAAAAAGCTCAGTTCTGCCGCGACCTCGGTGCCGATGAAACCATCATCTATTCCCGCGACATGTCCGACCGCGCGGTGCAAAAGGAATTCTCGAACGAGATCAAGAAACTCTCCGGCGGCGAAGGTGTCGATGTGGTCTATGACGCCGTCGGCGGCGATTACGCCGAACCCGCCGTGCGCGCGCTGGCATGGAAGGGGCGCTTCCTTGTGGTCGGCTTCCCCGCAGGCATCCCGAAAATCCCGCTCAACCTGACACTGCTCAAGGGCTGTCAGATCGTTGGCGTCTTCTGGGGGGCGCACACGATGCGCGAGCCGAAAAACCACGCCGAAAACATGGGCGATCTCTTCCGCATGTACGGCGAGGGCAAGATCAAACCCCGCGTCTCAGCCAGCTACCCGCTCGAAAGGGCGGGCGAGGCCCTGCAACTGCTGCAGGACCGAAAAGTGCTGGGCAAGGTGGTAGTGACGGTTGATTAAGGTCCGTAGGGTGCGCAGTCATTGCGCACCAACTGCCCCCTCAACCGGAAAAAGGGTGCGTAATGACTACGCACCCTGCGGTCTACAAATGCGATACATCATTGAACCCGCGCACGATCATCTGTTCCCCGTGCACGACCAGCCGCGAAATCGACCCGTTCGCCGCCCCGCTGAACGCAAACCCCTTGGCACCGGTAGCCAGCGCCAAGGCGGCACCGACAACCCCGCCATGCACCACCACGGCCACCAGTTCATCCGCATGGGCCTGCGCAATCCGCAACAACCCGCGCCGCACCCGCGCCTGCAATTCCGCCGTGCTCTCCGCTCCCGGCAACTCGCCCCACTCATGCCGCTCGCGCGCCCGGACAATCGCCGGATCGTTCTCAGCCGCACGAAACCGAAACTCGCCCCCGTCCCACTCGCCCAGAAACACCTCACGCAGATCCCGCTCCACCCGGGGCTCCAACCCCAGATGCCGCGCCAGCGGGGCCGCCGTCTGATGCGTGCGCTGCATCGTCGTGACATAAATCGCCGAAATAGGCTCTGTTTTCAGCCGCTCACCTACCAGATGCGCCTGACGTTCCCCCTCCGGGTGCAAGGCAGGATCGCCCTGCCCTTCCACCATCGGAAAATCCTGCCCGCGCACCGCCGCCTGTGTCTCGCCATGCCGGATCAGCAGCAGATCCGCCGCGCCGGGTGGTGGGGTAAACCGGTGCTGTCGTGCCTCTTTCATAAACAAACCCTCTCGTTTTTTGCCGCAATAGGACATATCCCATGCAAAACCGCCAGATCACCATCGCGGAACTGCCCACCGCCGAACTGACCCCGGACCACTTCAAACTGGTCGAGGCAGAAATGCCCACCCCCGGCGAAGGCGAAGTGCTGTTGCGCGTCATCCTGATGTCGATCGACGCCGCCAACCGCTCCTGGATGAAGGGCGCGACCTACCGCGCTGCCGTCAACGCAGGCGACCCCATGCCTACCTATGCCATCTGCGAGGTGACGCAATCCAACAGCCCCAAACTTTCCCTCGGTGACATTGTCGCCGCCGAAGCCACGTGGTCCGACTACATCACCGCCAAGGCCCATCAGGTTCAGAAACTCCCCAAGGTAGAGCCGCTTTCCCGCCTTATGTCCGTCTACGGCATCGCGGGCAAAACAGCCTTTCACGGCCTGATGTCCATCGGCAACCCCCTGCCCGGCGAAACCGTCCTTGTCTCTGCCGCCGCTGGTTCTGTTGGCGGCTATGTCGGCCAGATCGCCAAGGCCCTCGGCTGCCGCGTCGTCGGCATCGCCGGAGGCCCCGAAAAATGCAAATGGGTCGAAGACGAGCTGGGCTTTGACGCCTGCGTCGATTACCGCGAGGCGGGCCTCAGCAAGAAACTGGCAGCCGCCTGCCCCAATGGCGTCGACATCTATTTCGACAACGTCGGCGGCAAGATCCTCGAATCCTCGCTCAACTTCATGAACGAAAAGGGCCGCGTCGTCTGCTGTGGCGCGATCAGCCAGTATGACACCGACAATGTCATAGGGCCCCGCAACCTGCCCGGCGTGATCGTCGTCAAACGCCTCAAGATGGAAGGCTTCATCGTCATGGATTTTGCCCACAACGACGACAAATGTGTGCGCGCCATGCAGCATTGGGTCCGCACTGGCCAGATCAAGGTATTCGAAGATATCGTCGAAGGTCTGGAAAACGCCCCCCACGCGCTCATCGGCCTGCTGGCAGGCGACAACAAGGGCAAGCGGCTGGTGCGTGTCGCTGCCGACCCGAAATAACTCACCTGCGCACCGCCGCAGACCCCAAGAAAGGAGACCAGAATGTCATCTCTCGCAGACGCCCTCGAAACCTCAAAGGCGCTCATCGGCACAGAGGTCGGCGTATCCAACTGGATCACCGTCGATCAGAAAATGATCGACGATTTCGCCAAGACCACACATGACGAACAGTGGATTCACGTCGACCCCGAACGCGCAGCCAAAGAGACCCCCTTCGGCGGCGCCATCGCGCACGGCTTCCTCACACTTTCGCTGGCCAGCCGCTTTGCCTATGACTGCTTTGCAATGATGCCGGGACAGGTCATGGGCATCAACTACGGCATGAACAAGCTGCGCTTCCTGATGCCGGTCAAGGCCGGCAGCCGCCTGCGGGGCCGCTTTACCCTGCAAGACGTCAAGGCGCGCGATGCCACCAGCATGCTGCGCACCAACGCCCTGACGATCGAGATCGAAGGCGAAGAAACACCCGCCCTCATCGCCGAATGGCTGGGCCTCGCGATCTTCAAGGACTAGGATCGCACTGACCCAAGCAAAAGGACGCCCCCATGCAAACCGATTATCTGATTTCCGGCGCGGGGGCGACCGCCCTGTCCTTTCTCGATGTGCTGCTGGCAGAAACAGACGCGACCGTTGTGATTGTTGACCGCCGCGATGCCCCCGGTGGCCACTGGAATGACGCCTACCCTTTCGTCCGCTTGCACCAGTCGGCCAGCTTTTACGGCGTGAATTCCAAACACCTCGGAGCACGGCGCAGCCCCGGTCAGGACTGCCTCGATCCGAAATTCGAACTCTCCACCAAGTCAGAAATCCTGCACTACTTCCACGACCTGATGAAAAACACCTATCTGCCCACCGGCCGCGTTACCTATCTGCGCAATTCGGAACATCTGGGCGGTGGCCGCGTGCGACACCTGAATACTGGACAGGAAACGCAGATCGACGTGAAAAAAAAGATCGTGAACGCGGGCATATGGGGCAACATGGGCAGCATCCCGGCCACCCACACACCTAGATTCGACATTGCCAGGGACGTCACCTGCGTCCCCATCAACGACCTGCCCCGCCGCGCCAGGGACCATGATCATTTCACCGTCATCGGCGCAGGCAAGACCGGCATGGACGCCGCCATCTGGCTGCTTGAACAGGGTGTCTCGCCCGACGCGATCTCTTGGGTGCGTCCAAACGACTACTGGCTGTTCAACCGCGAGAACATCATCAACCACCCTTCCCGCTTCACCACCACCATCGGCACTTTCCTGAAAGAGCTTCAAACCCTCGCAACAGTCTCTAACGTGGACGAATATTGCGCACGGATGGAAGAAATCGGCGTCTGGCATCGCATTGACCCGGCTATTACGCCGACCAAGTTCCACGCCGCCGTCTGCTCCCCGCGTGAAGTTGCCATGCTCGCCAGTATCACCAACGTCATCCGCAAGGGCCATGTCACCGACATCGAAAACGGCAAGCTAATCCTCCAAGACGGCACTGCGGAGATCCCCAAGAACAGTCTCTACATCGACTGCACAGCATCCGCTGGCGTGGTCATGCCCGACAACATGCCGCCCATTTTCGACGGAGACACGATCAACATCAACCTGATCCGCCCCTTTCAGCCCCTCTTCAGCGCCGCCCTGATCGCCCTTCTTGAGGCGAAAGTCCCCGATGACACGGTCCGCGCCGCCTGCACCCACACCGTCAATTTCCACGATACGCCCGCGCAATACATCGCAGAAATGCTGCCCGCAATGATGAACCAGGGCGCATGGTCCAGGGTGCCGCCCGTCAAGGAATGGATGGACCGGACGCGCCTGCAGGCAATCACCCACCTGATGGCCGGTTTCGATCCGGCGGACGAGGAAAAAATGGCCCTGCTCAGCCAGTTCGGCCCCGCCAGCAAGGCCGCTGTCCAGAACATACCGAAAATTCTCGCCGCCAGCTGATCAGCTGTACCGCGCCACGAACCGCCGCAGGATCTCGCCCGGCACCGTCACATCTGCCGCGTGGCACAAATCAATCAGCCGGTCCGCATCCTCCGGCGGGAAATACCCGTGGTTGCGGTAAACCCTGATCCGCCGCTCGAAATCATGCGCATCCGCCTCCGGGTGAAATTGCGTGGCATAAACGTTCTGCCCGTAGCGGATCATCTGCACCGGACATGCCTCAGAGCGCAGCAAATGCACGGTCCCCTCCGGCACCCGCTGCACCGCCTCCTTGTGGCCCACGAACACCTCGAAGGCATCATCAAGCCCGGCCAGCAGTGGGTCCTCCCCCGCCTCCGGCATCGTCGCACAAACCGTCGGCCCGACCGGCTCACCGTATTGCGCCTTGCTCACCTCACCGCCCAGATGATGCGCCAGTATCCCCAAGCCATAACAGCACCCCATGAACGGATGATCCTGCCTGGTGATCTGCGGCATGAGCGCCAGTATCTGCGCTTCAATCCGCGCCTCCTGCGCACTCTTTTCCTCGGGCACGTCACTCACGCACCCCGGCCCGCCACCCACGATCACGCCAGCAAAATCCGTCACATCCAGATCAGCGGGGATATCCTCCCGGTCCACCCGGATGCGCCGCGTTTGATCGGGGGTCAGCCCGCATTTATCGAGGATCGCACGATATTCATCGTCCGATGCATCGGTCTCGGGGCGCAGTTGCAGGATCAGGAAAGGTTTCATGGCAACGGGCTAGCGCCGAACGAACCTCAAGGCAAGTTTCAGCCTCACCCCAGCGACTGTCAGATACACGGCAAGCGCCAGACACACCCTCTCAGGTCCCCGTTGCCGCCTCTTCAAAACCGTCCGGCGCTTGAACCGTCAGCGCAACCTCGCGCGCAAGCCGGTTTTGCAGGATGGGCCGCGCAGGATCCATTTTCGCCAAACCAATCTCCGATGGGCAATGAACAATCGCGTTGGCTGCCCCCTTTGCCAACGTCGAACTGTATTCCGTCACAAGAAAGCTCTCCGTCGCCACGCCGTTCGACCAAAGCAGGTTGTGATTTCGGGTCAGAATGTGGAAATAAGTGACGCCACCGGGCGGGCATTGCTCTTCGATACCCGGCACGTTTGTCAGGGTGTGAACCGGCGCCAAGACGCCAGCACTGCTGACAGCCTGATGATGAACCATCCCTTCTGTGATCAGGATGCGATGCTGACGGGGAAAAAGCGTATCCCTGGCCAGATATGCCGGGCCAAAAGTATGCGCACGCACCAAAAAGGGGCGCATGCCCTTGCGTTGCTTCATCTCATGCCAGCTGACCCGGCGCTGCCCGATCCACAGGATCGACTGTGCGCCCCGGTCAAGGGTCATCACCATATCACCGGGCTGCAAATCCTCGACGCGGCAATCCCCCTGGGGCGTTGCGATCAACGTTCCGCTGGTGAAACACACAATCCCCGGTTCCGAAAGCTCTGCGTAAGTGGTGCTGTTCGGGCTGCTGACGTTTGTGACCGTGTATTCGACGTTCAACGACGGTGCGGGATCCTGAAAAATGTAGTAATACGAATTGGTCGCCGCGATATAGACCTCGGTCATGTAATAGGTATTCGTGCCATCGTTCAGTGTGATCTCGTTCCGTGGCTGAATCTGACCCGACGTTTCTACTGCGCCGAATTCGTCATAAACGATGGCCGTTTGGCTGGTGTCCTCATCATCCCGGTCATCGGTTCCATCGACCAGAGTCGAATCATTGTCAGTTATGGAAATGGTATGGTCTGTGGGTTGGGTAAACGTAATCGTATCCCCATTGGACACGGTACCACCCGGCCAGGTGATCTGATCGTCATCGTATCCTGAGTAGTTAAACGTTGCCATATCTCAGACGCATAAAGCAAACTCTAACAAAACAATGATGCCAAGGGGGTTAAACGCGGGCTATATTATGGTTGGATTTTGACGCTCGATAACCTTCACGGCCCCGGCCTTGTACCGCCTGCCTCTCGTGCGCCGGTCCGATCCGGTTGGAATTACCCCAGAAAGGATCTGTCAAATGATCATCGCTCTCGTTCAAATCCCGCTAGATGGCCCCAAGCGCGACCACGCGCTGGTGACAGCGCAATCGGTGGAGGCCACCAAGATCTTCCATGAGGTAAAAGGGCTCAAACGCAAGTATTTCCTCAACAGCGAGGCGGGCGGCGGCGGCATCTACGAATTCGCCACCCGCGAGGACGCAGAGGCGTGGTTCAACGACGACTGGTCCGACTGGATGAAATCCCGCTTCGGCGTTCGCCCCACCCTGACAATCTTTGACAATCCCGTAGTGCTCGACAACGAGGGTGACGAGGTACGCGTAGACGGCAAACTTATCACCCCGCCGTGGCGCAAGGGTGCTGAAACGGCCTAAACCCCTTCAAAGGCTTCCGGCTCCAATTCGGCCCAAAACGCCTTGATAGAGCCTGTATTCAGCGCTGACATCCAGCCGTGCCGCTCAAAATCCGCCCGCGCCCCCGGATCCTCGATCATTGACATAAAGAGCCGTCTGTCAGCATCCCGCTGGGTCGGCGTCCGTGCCGCCACAAGGTCCCGGACCACCGCCAGCACCTTGGCCCGCTCGGACGACACGGGCACCACCGCGTTCTCTGCCGCGTAATCTTCCCGCAGCGCCGCTGACAGATAGCCCACAGGGTTCTTCACCCCCCGCTGTGCCCCGACATAGGCTATCTTGGCTGCAACATGATCTTCGCCATGTTCCGCGATCCACTGCCGCGCCAACCGGTCGCTGACGCCCAATCCTTGCAGCTTCTCATAGACGTCTGACCGCCGCACCCCTGCGCCGTCATCAAGGTCCAGAATGGCCAGCTGCGGATTCTCCGTGATCTTGAAACGAATGTCGGTCACCGCCCTGCCCCGCTTCCTGATCTCCGGCTCCACCATGATGTTAGAGGTCTTGTTCACCTCCTTCACCGCCGGTTTGATGATCTTGGCATTGAGATGCTTGTAAACGGCATAGTAATCTGACCCGTCCACCCCCATCAGTCGCCGGAACAGATCCAGCGGCCACCAGCCCGTGCTGCCCGTCCGCACAAACCGGTAGCAGTTTTCGTACAGCGCCAGCGCATGACCACTGGTGAACTTGCGCTGGATGTTCAGATTGATCAGCGCAAAGACCTTGGGATCGTTCAGCTTGGTCGCCAGCGCCGGGGAATAGGCGTATTCACACACCCCGCCCTTCAGCTTGGCATAGCTCAGCAGGCTCGACACGCCCCATTCCTGCTGGCCTTGATCGTCCAGCATATCCCATTCCGCAACGGTCTCTGCCAAACCGCGCAAGGATGCCTTTAGCGTATCCATGTCGTTTGAATTATACCCGATCATCAGGCACAGCGTCCGCGCATCAATCATATGCACCTGGTTGGTGATCAGCGTGTCATAGGCGTTCAGAAGCAACACATTGCTCAGCTTGCGCTGCAACAGCGTCAGCTTGCCCGACACATGGATCGCCGCGACATGTTTTTTGACCGACCCCCGGCGCAACGCGCCTGTCAGCTGGTTTTTCGGAATATCCTCAACGCTGCGCGCCGCCTGTCTGTCCATGCCAATGTTCCATGTCACTGCCCGTGCCGAAGTTTTCTCCGGTCTATTCTGGCGATCATGGGCGAAAAGGGACCCACAGGCAAGAACTCCTTGGGTGCCTATCCTCGGCGTTGGCGCAGGGGCTTGAAAGGTACCAATTTACGGGACGCATGGTATACGCGTCAGATGCGATCAGAGCCTAAAACCGGTAAAACAGACCCTAACATAGCGCTTCCCGGATTCGGGTCCCCATTTTCCCGCGAATCGGGACGCCTGATCCTGTATTCTGGCACCCTTTGTCCTGCATTCAGGTGCTCGTCTTCCCGCAGACAGGCACCAAAACAGGCCTAACCTATTAGGATATAAAAGAACTTCTCACCTAAACATCATTAAAGAACTGAAAGATTCTACACTATGTGTCGTATTATCTACGATGAGTGAAAGGAAGAGTGGCCGATCCACCTAAAAGATTCACAAGTCCCTTGGGATGTGCGATAAATTTGCGAACACACGCGAAATGCGCGAACATATCTGAGGTTTCATGGCTTCCCCACCAAAAGCACCCCCACCCCCCTATTTCAACATCGATCCTGAAAAGGCCGCTGCACGCCTATCGGAGCCTATCGACACCGCCCGATTCGCAAAAGCCGCCGCTTTCGCCACCAAGGGCCGCGACGATCTCGCCCGCCGCGGCTATGCCCCAGATGGCAAAAAACGCCTGCGCCGTTTCTCGACCTGGGAAATCTGCCGCTATCTGATCGACGTGGCCCCGGCCCACCTGCGCCGGGTCCTCAAGGCGCATCCCGACCTGCCTCAAGGCACCGGTGAGGCTGGCAGCAAGTGGTTCACCCTCGAAGAAGTCCTGCGCCTGCGCGAACATTTCGCCACTGAAGGGGCCTCGAACAAGCAGTACAAATCCTGGCGCCCCGAAGGCCTGCCCGCCAAGATCATCTCGGTCGCAAATTTCAAGGGTGGTGTAGGCAAGACCTCGACCTGCGCGCATCTGGCCATGTCCGCCGCGCTGGATGGCTACCGCGTGCTGGTAATTGACCTCGACAGCCAGGGCTCGCTGACCTCAATCATGGGTGGGAATGTGCCGGACGAATGGTCCACGGCATTCCCCCTTCTGGCCAAGGATTTTGCCCGTCACCTTCAAAGTGAAAATTCCGTTAGGCGTGCGCGCGGTGCTGCTGAACTGCCCTTTGACGAAACCTTAACCGAAAGCCTTGAGGTTTCGCCGCGAAACCTGATCCAGGAAACCCACTGGCCCAACATCGACCTGATCGGCGCGCAACTGAACCTCTACTGGGCCGAATTTCAGGTCCCCGTCTGGCGGATGCAGGTGCGGTCCTGGCCGCTGTGGGATGCGCTGACCAACGCGCTGGAGAGCGAGGGCATTCTGGATGACTACGACATCATCCTGCTCGATACGCCCCCTGCCCTTGGGTATCTGACCATTAACGCGCTGGCCGCCGCTGATATCCTGCTGGTGCCGTTGGGCGCTTCTTTTCTTGAGTTCGATTCCACGGGCCGCTTTTTCGACATGCTGTATTCGACGTTTGCGAGCATCGAAGAGGGCGAGAACCGGATCCGGCGGCAGGACGGTTTGCCAGAGATGAAGTTCGAATGGGATGCGGTCCGGGCGCTGATCACGCGGTTTGATGCGGGGCAGCAAACCGATCTGGCGAACGTCATTCAGGCCTATTTCGGGGATTTTATGACCACCTATCGACAGGAAGTCACGGCGATGGTCGGGCAGGCGGGCGAGCAGGTGAACGGCATATACGAAGCGGATTACCGAGAGTTTAACCGGGAGACATACGTGCGCGGCCGCGAGACGTTTGACCGGACCTGGGCCGAGGTCAAAGAAGTGCTGCTGGGGACCTGGTGGCGGGACCTTCAGGAGTTGAAGCAAGAGGAGAGCGGTGATGGCGAAGAGGCGTAAGCTGGAGGCCCCGTCGGCGGAGGATCTGGGGCGAATCGAGGAGGAGTTTCGCCGCGAAACCCCTTACCGAAACCCTACCGCACCGATCGCAACCGTAGCGTCCGAGGCGGCGGAGGCCTATCAACCGGGCACGCCTGAGCAGCGGCGGGACGAGGCGCAGGCAGCGGCGTTCCGGGATGCAGAAGAGCAGGGCAGGGTGATCAAGCTGATCGGGCTGGATGAGGTGGAACCCGTTTCGATTCCGCGTGACCGGACGGTGCTGGATAAAGAATCCCTGGAGGAGTTGGAGTATTCCATCGGTCTGCACGGGGTGCGCCTGCCAATTGAGGTTTATGAGATCAAGGACCCCGCGCAAAGCAAACGCTTTGGTCTGATTTCCGGCTATCGCCGCCTGATCGCGCAGCAGAACCTGTACCAGCGGACGGGCGCGGATAACCTTGCGCAGATCAAGGCGGTTGTCCGCGATCCCGAACAGATGGGCGGTGCCTTTGTCGCGATGGTGGAGGAGAACGAGATACGTCAGGATCTGAGCCATTACGAGCGCGGGCGCATTGCGGCGATTGCCGCCCAGCAGGGGGCCTTTGCCAATACCGAAGCTGCTGTCTCAGAGATGTTCGGCGCGGCGTCCAAGGCCAAGCGGAGCAAGATCAGGTCTTTCGCCATGATATTCGAGGAACTGGGCGACATGCTGCGCTTTCCCGAAGGGATGCGCGAGAAGGACGGTTTGCGGCTGGCACAGGCGCTGCGTGGCGGGGCGGAGGCGCGGCTGCGCGAGGTTCTGGGCACGGGGCAGGGTGTCGACGCGAAATCGGAATGGGCGCTGATCGAGGCGGTGCTGAGCGAGCAGGGCGACGACGGGCGCGACCCCAAGCGCGGGGGGCGGCCGAAGGTCAGCGTGCCCAAGGCCGGCTGGGCCGGAAACGATGTGCTGCGCACCTCGACCGGGGTGACGATGCGGCGCGAATCCGATTCCAATGGCTATGTCCTGCGGTTCAGCGGTAAAGGCGTTTCAGCGGAGTTGATGGAAATGCTGATGCTGGACATCAAAGAGAAGCTGGAAAAAGGGTAGGGGGCCTGCCCGCGGCAACCCCCCTTGTTGCTACAGTCTGCGTCTTTGGCCCAGGTCAGCCGTCTAGCAGGTCAGCATCCTGTAGCTGCCTGATCATCGGTTTCAGGTGGTTTTCGTAGCGCTGCCATTGGGCATTGCTGCCCTGATACATCGGCTTTCGCACCTGATCGGAACTGGCTGTCAGCACCTGATTTGTTGCCTTTTCCGGGTGTAGCCATTCCTCGGTCCAGTTCAGCCCGGTCGCCGCTGCCAGCGCGCGCGTCTCACTTTCGGGATTGGCGATCAGCGCTTCGTAGCCGAGATCAAAGATGCGGTTTGGATAGATAGCCTGCCAGTGCGCCATGAAATTGCGGTGCAGGACCATGAATTTCGCGATATCGCTGAAGTCGTAGATGAAGCCGTTGCCGCCCCCATTGAATGACAGCCGATAAAGCGACCACGCCACCGACGCGGGATCACGGGTGACATGGACGATGCGTGCCTCTGGCAGGGCTGCGCAGATGTATCCAATCCAGCGGAAATTGAGCGGTGTTTTGTCGATGATAACGGGCCGTCCGTCTGTGTACTCCGCCAGCCCGGCAGAGACTTCAGCGCGTAATTCGTTCAGATCGGCGGTTACGAGCCGTTTGTCGTCGCGGCCCATGACCGTCTTGAGCATCGTGCCGACTGCCAGTTGGGTGACCGTCATTTCGCCGCCTGCCTGTACCTCCGGGTCCATGGTGAGAATCCGTTCGACAAGGGTGGTGCCGGACCGTGGGAGGCTGGTCACAAAGATAGGCCGGGGTGTGGTGGCATCGGTGGGCTCCGCCAGTATGGGCGTTTTGAGGATGGATTTGCTGACCGCATAGGCGATTGCATCTGCCTGAAAGTCGTAGGGTGCCTGTTCGTTGGCCATGCGGTTTGCGCTTTGGAGAAAGCGAAAGGCATCATCGGGTTGGCCTGCATCGTCGAGCGCCTTGAAAAGCGCAAAGTGAAGGGGGGCAGCAGGTTTGCGCGTGGCGACGAGGCGCGTTGCCAGGCTGCGCATCTCCGCCAGATGGGGATCATCAGCGGTGTAGGATTTTGCCTGCGCAAGGTTCTGGTGCAGTTCCACATTGTCCGGGTCGAGGGCGAGGGCCTGTTGGTAATATTCAATCGCTGCGGTCGTGTCGCCGCGCGCCCGTGCCGTGATGCCAAGGTTGTTGAGGGTGTTCGCGTCGGGTTGCCCGGCGTGCAGGGCGGCGAGGAAGCTGCGTTCCGCTGCGCTGTTCAACCCCATTTCCCGTTCTGCGCGGCCCTTGTAGATGAACGCCAGCCTGTTCTGGGGGTGGAGCTGCAGGATGCGGTCGGCGGTGCGCAGGGCGGCGGGGGCGCGTCCGAGTTCAAGCTGACAGGCCGCGAGGGCAAGCTGAACCTCTGTGATCTCGGGTGCGAGGTCAACGGCAATGCGCAGGTGGCGTTCCGCCTGCACCCATTCCCCGGCCCCCTGGAATTTCTGAGCTGAGGTCAGGATCTCCGGGAGCGCCTTGGGCTTGAGGTCCTGCAAGGCGCGTTTTGCGCGGTTATTGGCAGGAAACCTTTTTAAAACAGTGGCATAGGCATCATATGCCGAGGGCCAGTTCTGGTCGCGCACCGCTCTGTTCGCTGAACCAAAGAGTTTTTGACAGAAGGGGTGGCAGGCATCGGGTATCCTTTGGGTGCAAGAATTAAATCATATTATGAGGGTTATAGAAGAAGAGGGGTAAAGAACAAAATATTGATTATTCTTTTGCGCGGCCTGTGATTTTTGGGTCCGCTTTTGGATCAACTGACGGTACGTCAGTCGGGACGGGCAGGGTGGCCCTTGACCCGGTGGCCGGGTAGCCTTTGTGCAAATTATTGGGAGGCAGAGAGATGCAATTAGACCAGGCCATGCGCGAGCGGCGTTCGATCCGGGGGTTTCAGGACAAACCGGTCCCGAGGGAGCTGTTGGAGGAGATCATCGCGCTGGCGAACCGTGCGCCCAGTTCGATGAACACGCAGCCGTGGCATTTGCATGTGCTGACCGGGGAGCCGCTGGAGAAGGTGCGCGAGGGCAATTCGACGCGGATGCTGTCGGGGGTGCCGCCGGTGCGCGAGATCGTGGATCACGGGGCCTATGAAGGGCCGCACCGGGAGCGGCAGGTGGAGATTGCCAAACAGCTTTTCGCGGCGATGGGGATCGCGCGGGAAGACAAGGACATGCGGCAGGATTGGGTGATGCGCGGGTTCCGGCAGTTTGATGCGCCGGTGTCCATTGTTGTGACTTTCGACAAGTCGCTGGAAGGCGGGACGATCGCGCATTTCGATCTGGGCGCGGTGACTTACGGTCTGGTGCTGGCAGCGTGGTCGCGGGGGCTGGGCGCGGTGATCAACGGGCAGGGGATCATGCAGTCGCCGGTGGTGCGCGAACATGCGCAGATACCTGACGACGAGGTGATCATGACCTGCGTGGCGCTGGGGTGGCCGAACGAGGAATTCGCGGCGAATTCGGTGGTGTCAAAGCGGCGTTCGGTGGATGAGGTTGCGCGGTTCGTGGGGTTTGATGAGTGAGTAGCACCCTCATAAGCACATGATATGAAAGGTTTATGTTTCAGGTCGGTCCTTATTGCGTGGCTGTAATTTGGCTAGTGGTCGTTGCGGGATTCGCGGCGACATAAGATGTGTCCCGGCTAGATGATCCGTTGCTCCAGTTCCTTCGGGTCGTCCACGTCGATGTGCCAAAAGGCCCTCGCTTCAGTGGGCATTCGCGCCAGCACGCGCTCAAAGTCTTGTTTGTTGGTGCAGCGCCGGATGGCCCAGGCGGTTGCCTCGATCGCGTTGCCTGGTGTCAGGTTGTGGTTCACCCGGACCTGTTGAACCTCCTTGATCAGCGCGCTTCGCTCGGAAAACGGGACCGGAGGCTTGGTCACGTCCCAACCATTCACGAAAATAGCGCGCAGAACGCTGGGCAGAACACTTGCGAAATCAAGGCCCTGCTGCGCTGTTAAGCGACGCCGAAACACCTGAAACACCGCATCTACCGCGGTGTAGGCCATATTGTCGGAATCGAGGCACAGACGCTCTTTCACATCACTGAGAAAAGCGTGCCATTCCTTGGTGGCGTGCCGGTATGTCCAGGGCATTGGCATTGGCAATATCGTCCGAAAAGGATTCCGTTGGCCGAAAACCTAACAAGTTGAAACGCAGAAAGTCGAGGCAGTGGATAGGGGATATGCCGACAGGGCAGGCGATTGGGGGGGGGTTAGGCCAGTCATCACGCCCGCCGTGGCAAAAGCGGACTGCGACCAAAGGAAATAGGAGGGGGCGACGCGCTTGCGCCCCAAAAAACGCCTCGCCCCGGTTTGACCACAGCCCCGTACAGCTTCGTTGCTCTGTGGGGGCACTCCGCCGTGCGGGTCTATGGATAAACATGTATACCGAAAAGTGGCGCACTTTTACTCCGACCAGATCCTGCAAAATGGTGCACTATTGCTCCGGCGACTGGTGCACTATCTCTCCGGCGTTGACACTTCCGCCGTATCGTCATCAGCTGCATCAATGGTGTCCACTATCCCATGATGGACACTATCCCCGGCGCTCTGCCGTCGGCAGGGCGGTCAGACCGGACGCATACGGCTTTCGGTGCTTCGCGGCTAATCGTGCAAAGTGCAGCGTCCGGAAGTTTGGGCTGATTTTGTTGAAAAACTCGAAAATTCGACCGCCAAATTCTTCCGCCAAAATCCATTGAATCACCCAAGTCCGCGCGGAACGGTCAGTGTAAGCCGTGAGGACCTCTCACATTGCAAAGTCAGCGTTTCGACCGCCCCCCTCGTGGAATTTTCCGGCAGGCTTTCTATGGGCCACTTTTTTGGCAGTTTTTGCCAAAATAGGAGTTTTTCAACACAATCGGCTCTGTTCCGACCTTCTCCGCACCGCAGGATGTGCCAAAACTCAACCGTTTGTGTCACAGGCGAAAACCTTTGTTTTTGGCTCAAGCTCCGCGAGCTTTCACAGATTTTGGTTGCTACGCCGTCAATCGCCGGAGGTCGGCTCCGAGCCCGAAGCGGTCATACTTGTTCGCACTGCATTGCCGTTTCGCCCATGAGAGCAAGGTCCCTTGGTCAGAGGCCTCTATGTTCACATCGGGTCTGGTAGCGGCGGTATCTGGCGTAGATAGAGTATGACAGCGGCAACGTCTTCTTCTGTCATGCGACTATAGTACCCATAGCCCATTGGCGGCATCATCGGTGTCCCGTCCGGAGCCAGGCCGGCCGTGATCATTTGAGACAGTTCTTCGTCGGACCATTCCGCGATGCCATCTTCGGGATGAGGTGTTAGGTTCGCCGAAACCGAAGTCCCCCAAGGACCGTGAAATTCGAAACCGCCGGCACCGAGCTGGTTCATCCAATCCGGCCCCATTGGTCCCATCGGGCTGTGGCACTCGATGCAGTGAGCCACCGGCCCCGCGAGATATTCACCGTAGGCAACTGTGACGCCCTCTTCGGGATGGGCGACGTAGTCTACAGGGGGGCCGTATGCTGGCGGGAGTGGGATGTTGTAGACGCTCTCGCCCGGATCGTTGTCCACGGCCGGTACACTGCGAAGATACATTACCATCGACATAACATCATCGTCGGACAGCCGACGATAAAGAGCAATAGGCATTGGCGGTCCGATCGCCCGCGTGCCGCCTGGAGTTATCCCTTCGCGAATTGCCTTGGCGAATTCATCATCCGTCCATGCCGCGACCCGGCCACCGGGTGTAATGTTCGGAGCTACCGCCTTGAAGGCCGGCGTCTCGTCCACCAAGCGACCGGACAGGTTCATGTCCATGATTGGTCCTTGCGGCCCCATCGGCGTGTGGCAGTTACCGCAGCCTGCTGGACCTTCAACAAGGTATTCACCTCTCTCCAGAGTCGGTTCGGCCAGCACAGCGGTTCCCGCAAACAACGCGATTATCGAACAAGTTCGAAACTTCATTTAATCTCTCCTCCCGTCTTGAGGAGAATAATGTTCCAAATCGCCGAGTCGGCATAGAGAAAACCTTCGTGCCCGTATGTAGCGCAGAGGGACCCGACATTTGGACAGCTTCGGTTGATGGAACGAAAAGCAGTCTCGGTGACGTTCGTCTGCCCCAAACGGCAGCTTCGTCCGGAGGGTGTGTGAAAACTCGAAATTCGCGCCCTTTTGGTGCCGCTCATTTTCCCGAAGCGAGGTGTTTGTGGCTCAGCTCAACGAGAGAGGCTGCAAATCTTGCTGTTTTTGTCGTTTTGCCGCCGCGCAAATAGTTTTCACACAGCCTCTCCGCACTGCCGACACTAGCGCATCTTGCCGCGAAGGTCGGGAGTGAGCCCAAAGTTGCCGCTAATCGTGAATGTCGAAGCTGATGTCGTAGAGCCAATCACAGTCTACTCGACGCGTTGATCCCGTTTGCGATAGGCTCGGCTTAGCGGAGATCAAAGCCTTGGACAAAAACCGACAGACACGCAAGCTCATCACGATCCTTTCGGCTGATGTCGTGGGCTATTCAAGCCTGATGAGTAGCGATGAAAGCGGCACTCTGGCGGCGCTGCAAAAACTCCGACGTATTGATATTGACCCCCGTATCGCACGGCACAACGGCCGCACCGTTAAACTGATGGGAGACGGAAGCCTTATTGAGTTTTCCAGCGTAGTCGATGCGGTTCTGTTTGCTGTGGATGTACAGCACGCCATCGCAAAGGCTCAAAGCGCCATGCCAGATGATCAACGCATTCGGTTCCGCATTGGAATCAACGTGGGTGACGTCATTGTGGACCGCGAAGACATTTACGGTGACGGTGTGAATGTCGCTGCTAGGATCGAAGGGCTGGCTGAGCCCGGCGGCATTTGCATATCCCGAGCCGTCTTTGATCAGGTAAACAACAAGCTCGATCTCACCTTTGCAGAAATGGGGCCGCAAAAGCTCAAGAATTTGTCTGCTCCTGTGGAGGTCTACAAGGTAGAGCTCGATGCGCGTTCGCAAGCGCTTGCCATGAAAACGCCACCTCAGATCACAGAACCACAAATCGAAGTGCCGCGCAGCAAGGCAAGGCGTTGGGTGCTGGCCGCAGCAATTGTGGTTATTGCGCTCTCAAGTGCGATGTATTTCTTGCGACCGGAGGCCTCAGAGCCGCCTGTGATCGCGGTACTTCCCTTCGAAGACTTCAGTAGCGCCGAATACAAAGGCTCACTAAGCGACGCCGTGAGCGGAGGCATCATCACGTCTTTGGCGCGCTTTCCGCAGATGAAAGTGATTTCACGGCGATCCAGCTTCAAATTCCGGGATTCCGACCTTCGCACCTCTGAAATAGCCGATCAACTGGGGGCCGATTTCATTCTCGAAGGAACCCAACAGTATGATGGGAAAAGACTACAGATCACCGCGCAATTGATTGACGGGGAGACGGAGGCTCATATCTGGGCCGACGAAGTAGATGTCCCTTTGGAAGACTTGCTCAGATCGAACAACGCGATCAGCTTGAATGTTGCCGAATCCGTTGGAAACAAGGTCATCGAGACAGAGGTGGCGCGTATGACAAAAGACGATGTCAGCGCGTTGATGATTGCGAATGCCGCGCAAAGCCGGATCATGCGGGACTTTAGCCGCGAGAGCCTGTTGAAGAACATCGAAGAACAGGAACGATCCTTGAGAGATTACCCGGATTCTGCCTGGGGGTATCTTGGACAGGCCCTCTCGCTGCGGATTGGCCTGCGTTACGGCTGGATTGAAGGCGACGAAGAGGAAATCCGCAAACGGATGTATGATCTGGCGCGCCGGGGCGTGGAACTGGATCCCAATAACTTCATGGCCTATCAGGCGTTGGGACGGGCCTTGACGATGAACAACAATCCCGAAGCCGCGGCAAACGCTTTCCGCCGCGCGATCGAACTGAACCCGTCATCGTCGTTTGCACGAACGTCTTTGGCGCAAACGCTGGGCTACATCGGAGAAACGGAAGAGGCTTTGGAGGTCATCACCGAGGCCGAACTTGTGGACCCGTTTTATGGGCATGACATTCACTGGGAGAAGGCCCGAATCCAATGGCAGATGGGGGAGTGTGACGAGTCGCTGGAGACGTTTCAGTCGTCGCCTTCAATACCGATCGCTGCCAATAAGATGCTGGCAGCAATTCATCACTGTCTAGGCAATGCAGACAAGGCAGCTCAGGTAATGGCTGTCTATGTCGCTGAGAACCCAAGTTGGACCGTTTCCCGAGAACGCGATGTTAACGCGGGCTTGTGGATTGCTCCGGGCGTTCTCGACCGATGGCTCGAAGCCATGAAAGCTTCCGGGATGCCCTTGTAGCGCTACTATGCTCTATGACTGCTATGTCCGGAGGGTGTGTGAAAACTCGAAATTCGCGCCCTTTGGTGCCGCTCATTTTCCCGAAGCGAGGTTTTTGTGGCTCAGCTCAACGAGAGAGGTTGCAAATCTTGCTGTTCTTGTCGTTTTGCCGCCGCGCAAATAGTTTTCACACAGCCTCTCCGCCAAGCAGACTTTTCGCAGATCGCAGCGAACCGCACCTGCGAACCCGTTTCCACGCATTAAGTCCGGATCACGAAGACTCGGCTCTTGCATTTGTTGGTGAGGTCCGGGATCAAGTCGAGGACGCTGACGGCCCGGAAATTGACAGAGGTATCACATGACCCCCGCCGAAGAACTGCTGCACCTGCTGGACATCGAACAGCTTGAGGTCGACCTGTTTCGCGGGATCGGCGGCGGGGGAGAGACGACGACACGCATCTTTGGCGGGCATGTGATTGCGCAGGCGCTGATGGCCGCGTATCGCACGGTCGAGGACCGTCTGTGCCATTCTTTGCATGCCTATTTCATCCGCCCCGGCGATCCCGCGATCCCGGTGATCTATCAGGTGGACCGGGCACGGGACGGGGGCAGCTTTACCACCCGGCGGGTGGTGGCGATCCAGCACGGCAAGCAGATCTTCAATATGTCGGCGTCGTTTCACATCGAGGAAGAGGGCTGGGAATACCAGCATCCGATGAAGGATGTGGGCCACCCGGAGGATTGGCCGAACCGGGACGAGTTGCGCAGTACCGTGGTCGACAAGATCCCCGAACGCCACCGCGCCGATTTCCTGCGCGAGCGACCCATTGAACTGCGCGAGGTGGCGCCGCGGGATTTCTTTAATCCTGAGGCGGCGGATGATCGCAACCAGCTGTGGTTCCGGATGGAGGCCGCCAAGGGGCAGGGGCCACAGATGCAGCATTGCCTGCTGGCCTATGCTTCGGACATGAACCTGCTGGGGTCGTCATTACGTCCGCATGGGCTGACGTGGTTTCAGGGCAAGGTGATGACGGCCAGCCTGGATCACGCGATGTGGTTTCATGCGCCGATCGAATTTGCCGACTGGCATCTTTATGATCTTGATGCGCCATGGACAGGGGGCGCGCGCGGGTTCAACAGAGGCCTGATCTATGCGCAGGATGGCCGATTGGTGGCCAGCACGGTGCAAGAAGGGCTGATGCGACCGTTGAAACCGAAAGAATGATGCGGTTTATCCCCAGCGTGGCAACCTGTTGAGAGTGCGAAAATAAAGCGCTCTTCCCACAGGAAATCCCCAGGATATTCAGCGGTTCTGTCCCCAGAAAAATCATTCGGGCGCAGAGATTTTCGTTGCGCGACTCACCTCTAAGGACGCAGGCTTTAGTTAACGCGAAGGGTTGCAGACCCCAAGCGGGACGCGAAGGTCTCTTGGATCTGGAGCGGCGGAGGAACGGGTCAAACCGGACTGAAACCGTGTTGAGGGAAACGGGACGCAGGTCGAAACGAGGGGGTCTTTCAGAGCCTTTCGGGAAGGCGGCGCAAAAGCCATCGCGGGGCCGGGAAAGTTTCTAGGACTGGCACCGGTAGGGGGGACGCATCGCAAGGTGTGATCCCGCTTGCAAAGGCCTGAGAGGGCTGGAGCATTTAGACACATGTACCTTCGGGTACGTTTGTTTAGGAAGGCGTCAGGATTGCGGTTTCGGCCGCGTGCGCGGGCTTCGGTCCAAGCTCCTGACGCCTTTTTCTATCCTTTTCTTAGCCCTGCAGCGTCTTGAGTTGCTCTTTGCTCAGTCGCTCGACACCCTTGGCGTAATTGAGCGCGTTCATGTGGTAGAATTTCGCATTCATCAGGTTGGCGGCAGAATTATCGCGCGTCTTGATCAGCTTGGCGGGGCTGCCCGCGATGATCGCGTTTTCCGGAAAGACACTGCCTTCGGTTACGATGGAATGGCCGGCCACGATGGAATTGCTGCCGATCTTCGCCCCGTCCATGATGGTGGCCCCGATGCCGATCAACACCCTGTCCCCGATCTCGCAGCCGTGCAGGACGACCCGGTGCGTGATCGAGCAATCCTCGCCCACGATGGTCGGCCCGCCATAGGCCACGTGGATCATCACGTGGTCCTGGATGTTGGTGCGCGCGCCGATGACGATCTCGTGCATCTCGGCGCGGGTGACTACATAGGGCCAGATCGACGCGCCCTCGTGCACGGTCAGCCTGCCGAAAAGCTGCGCGGTGTCGTGGATGAACGCGGGATCGTTCAGCGTGACATGAGGGCCGATGTGGGGCATGGGATCAGCCAAAGACGAAGAAGCAGATCTTGTTGCCGTCCGGATCACGGGCATAGGCACCATAGAAACGGTCGGGGATGCGCTGGCCGGGTTCGCCATCGTCGGTCGCACCCAGTTCAAGCGCGCGGGCGTGCATCTTGTCCACTTCCGCTTTGCTCTCAGCGGTGAAGGCGACCATCGTGCCGTTGCCCGGTGTCGGGTCGCCCTTATCGTAGGGTTCGCAGACGGCGACCATGGGCTCCCCGCGGGCCACGGAGATAAAGGCGATGCGCCCCTGGTCGATGACGACCTTGCCGCCCTTTTCAGCGAAAAGGTCTGCGTAGAATTTCTTGGCGCGTTCCATGTCGTTCACGCCGAGGGTTACATAGCCGATCATATCAATATCCTTTGTTGTTCAGGTGTCGAGGTGGCCGAATTTGCGGTTCAGCTTGCGCATCCCGCCAATCCAGCGGTCGTAGTTTTCGACCTTGTTCTTCATGTATTCGCGTACTTCGGGATGCGGCAGGATCAGGAAGGTTTCTTCCTTGATCGCCTCAAGGCAGATCTCTGCCACCGGTTCGGGTTCCATCATCCCGTCGATGGCGGCGACGTGGTCCTCGTGGCCGCGTGTCATCTCGGTCCGTACCGCTTGAGGGCAGAGGACGGATACCTTGATGCCGTCATCGCCGTGGGTCATTGCGATCCATTCTGCAAGACCGACGGCCGCGTGTTTCGTGACCCCGTAGGAAGCCGATCCGACCTGATTGAGCAGACCAGCGGCAGAGGCGGTGTTCAGCAGATAGCCGCCGCCGCGTTCCTTCATCAGCGGGATCAGGTGCCGGGATGCCCAGACGTGGGCCATTACGTTGATCTCCCAGACGCGCTGCCATTCGTCGTTGGGGGTGTCCATGCCACCGCCCACCGCGATGCCGGCGTTTGACCAAAAGAGGTCAATCGGGCCGATGTCCCGCTCTACGCTGTCGATCATATCCTTCATCTGGACTTCGCTGGATACGTCCACGGTATAGGCAGCACCGCCCACTGCTTCGGCGGTTTCTGCCACGCCTTCGGCGTTGCGGTCCACACAGACAACTTCCCTCGCACCGGCATTGGCAAAGGCCATGCACAGCGCCTTGCCGATGCCGCTGGCGGCACCGGTTACGACACAAATCTTGTCTTGGATATCCATTGTCTCAGGTCCACATGTTGGAGCCGCCACAGACGGTCAGCGCCTGTCCGGTCATGTATTTGCTGGCGTCAGAGGCAAGGAAGACGGCAAGGCCTGCGAAATCCTCCGGCTCGCCCAGTCGGCGCAGGGGGATGTCTTCCTTGATCCGCTTTTCGACTTCCGGGTTGTCCCACAGTTCGCGCGCGAATTCGGTTTTCACCAGACCGGGGCAGATCGCGTTGAACCGAATGCCCTTTGGGCCGAATTCAGCGGCAAGGTTCCGGCAAAGGCCGATCAGCGCCAGCTTGGACATGCCATAGGTGCCCAGCATGACCGACGGCTTGAAGGCGCCGATGGAGGAGGTGAAGGCGAGCGAGCCGGAGCCTTTCTCGATCATGTCGGGCACCACCATCTGAGACAGCCAGAGGTTCGACTGTACGTTTGCCGCCATTGTTTTCTCGTAAGCGCCGTCTGGGATTTCCGAGGTTTTGCCGTAGTACGGATTTACCCCCGCGTTTCCGATCACAACGTCGATGGGGCCTGCCAGCTCGTGGGTTTTGTCCACCAGCGCCTTAAGCTGATCCTTGTAGCCCACGTTGCAGGACACGCCATAGGCCTTGCCCTTGCCACGTGCGTTGATCTGCTCGGCTGCGGCATCCAGTTGGTCCTGCTTGCGGGCAGAGATCACGACGGTCGCGCCGTGATCTGCCAGGGCGGTTGCCATTGCCAGCCCCATACCCTTGGACGCGCCCGTCAGCAGCGCGACTTTTCCGGTGAGGTCAAACAGATCGCTCATCCCATGAACCCCGAAGACCCACGCTCTGGCTGGTGCGACTTGGCGATGGCCTGACGCGCATTGCTTTCCTGATAGGTCTTCACCTCGTTGCGGGCGATGACGTGGTGGTGCACTTCATCGGGGCCGTCCGCATAACGCAGGGTACGCTGCTGTGCGTACATGCCCGAGAGCGGCGACCATTGGGAGATACCCGTTGCACCATGCACCTGCATCGCCTGATCGATGATGTCGCAGACCTGCTCCGGCACCTTGGCCTTGATCATCGACACCCAGATGCGGGCTTCCTTGTTGCCCAGCACGTCCATTGCCTTGGCGGCCTTGAGGACCAAGAGGCGCATGGATTCAATCTCGATCTTGGCGCGGCTGATGGTTTCCATGTTCTTGCCCAGATCAACGATCTTTTTGCCAAAGGCCACACGGGACAGACCGCGTTCGATCATAAGGTCCAGCGCCTTTTCCGCCTGACCAATGGAGCGCATACAGTGGTGGATGCGGCCCGGTCCAAGGCGGACTTGTGAGATTTCAAATCCACGGCCCTCGCCCCAGAGCATGTTGCTTTCTGGGACACGGACATTGGTGAACTTGATGTGCATGTGCCCGTGCGGCGCGTCGTCGTGACCAAAGACGTGCATGGGGCCGAGGATTTCGACACCCGGCGTGTCCATCGGCACGAGGATTTGCGACTGCTGGCGGAAGGGTTCGGCATCCGGGGAGGTCTTGACCATGACGATCATGATCTTGCAGCGCGGATCACCAGCGCCGGAGATATAATATTTCTCGCCGTTGATGACCCATTCGCCGTTTTCCAACACGGCGGAGGTCGAGATGTTCTTGGCGTCGGAAGAGGCAACGTCAGGCTCTGTCATGGCAAAGGCCGAGCGGATTTCACCGGCCAGCAGGGGCTTGAGCCATTTTTCCTTTTGCTCCTCGGTGCCGATCCGCTCCAGTACTTCCATGTTGCCGGTGTCGGGCGCGGAGCAGTTCAGCGTTTCGGACGCCAACGGGTTCTTGCCCAGCTCGGCGGCGATATAGGCGTAATCGAGGTTTGAGAGACCCTCACCCGTCTCGGCATTTGGCAGGAAAAAGTTCCAAAGCCCGCTCTCGCGCGCCTTCTGCTTGGCACCCTCCAGCAATTCCATCTGCCGTTCGGTATGAGACCAGCGGTTTTCCTTTGTATCGTTGATCGCGAAAAATTCGTCCGAGATCGGATCGACGTTTTCGCGGATGTGCTTGACCACTGCGTTCAGCAGCGGCTTGGCCCCATCGGACATTTCCAGGTTGTTCAGGCTGAGCGGTGAATTTGTATCGGACATTAATGTGCCTCCTATTGGCGGTTTCCGTTGCTCCGCAGGGCGTTATTTATTGACCCACTTGGGCGCGCGTTTCTCGACGAAGGCTTGGACGCCTTCCTTGAAATCTTGCGTTTGGGCGAGGGCGGCCTGCACCTCGCGTGAATACATCAGGCTGTCGGGCAGGTTCTCGCGCTTGGCCAGATCGTTCAGCACCCGCTTGGTTGCCTTGATCGAGGACGGCGAGACGCTTGCCAGTTCCTGCGCCTTTACCATGGCGCGGTCCATCAGTGCGTCTGGTGAGACGACCTCATTCACGCAGCCAAGCTTGAGCGCCTCTGTTGCGTCGATGGTCCGGCCCGAGAGCATCAGTTCCTGTGCGGCCAGCCGCCCGATGTAGCGCGACAGGCGCTGCACGCCGGAGGCGGAGGCGAAAAAGCCCACCTTGACTTCGGGCAGGGCGAATTTGGCATTATCCGAAGCGATGATGATGTCGCAGGACAGTGCCGTTTCAAACCCGCCGCCCATGGCAAAGCCGTTTACGGCGGCGATGATCGGCTTTTCCAGATCGAAGCGCGAGGACAGACCGGCAAAGCCGGAAGCGGGCAGGCCTTTCTTGAGGCCGCCCTTGGCTGTGGCCTTCAGGTCATTGCCGGCGGTAAACGCCTTGTCCCCCGCGCCGGTCAGAACAGCGACCCACAGGTCCTGATCCTCTGCAAAGGCATCCCAGCAATCCGACATCTCCTGATGCATCTCGGCATGAACGGCGTTGTAGACCTCGGGCCGGTTCATGGTTACGAGCAGGACGTTCCCCTGCTTTTCCGTCTTGATGAATTCGTAGCTCATACTTTCAGCCCTCCGGTGTCGATCTCAATGAATTTGCCGCCGTCCTTGGCGAGTTTGCGCAGTGTTTCAGCAGGTGCGAATTCAGCGTCTTCTGCCCCCAGCTTTTCCATGCGGTCCAGCACCGCCTGCGCGCCGACCATGTCGCCGTAATACATCGGCCCGCCCTTGTCCGCAGGCCAACCGTAGCCATTGAGCCAGACCACATCGATGTCCGAGGGGCGCTGCGCCTTGCTGTCTTCAAGGATTTTCACCGCCTCGTTGATCATCGGGTAGATGCAGATCTCGATGATCTCTTCCTCGGCCATGTTCATCGGGCGGGCATTGGTGATGTCGCGGATCACGCCTGCCGTCACGTTGGACGGGATCGGCGTGCGGTTCTCGTCATAATCATAGTAGCCCGCCTTGGTCTTCTGGCCGCGGCGGTCCATCTCGCACAGGGCGTCGCGAATGGGGTTTTCGGTCTTGGCCCCCTTGGACCAGCCGATGTCGAGGCCCGCAAGGTCCATCATCTGGAACGGTCCCATCTTGTGCCCGAAGGCGTTAAAGGCCGCGTCCACATCCCATGGCATCACGCCCTTGTAGACCAGCTTGTTCGCCTGTTTCTGGCGGGCAAAGAGGATGCGGTTGCCCACGAAACCGGGGCAGACGCCGACCAGCGTGGCGATCTTGTTGATCTTCTTGGCAAGGTCCATGCAGGTGGCGACCACGTCATCGGCGGTGTGCTTGGCGCGCACGATCTCAAGCAGCTTCATCACGTTGGCGGGCGAAAAGAAGTGCAGCCCGATGACGTCCTCGGGCCGCTTGGTCATGCCTGCAATTTCATTGATGTCGAGCGCGGAGGTATTGGTGGCAAGGATTGCGCCGGGCTTCATCACTGCGTCCAGCTCGGTAAAGATCTTGCGCTTGAGGTCCATGTTCTCGAACACGGCCTCGATGATCAGGTCGCAGTCGGCAAGGTCCGCGATGGCAAGCCGTCCGTCAAAGCGGCCCATGCGCGCCTCGACCTCCTCCTGCGGAAAGCGGCCCTTGTCGGCAGACCTCTGGTAGTTGCCACGCACCACACTCAGGCCCCGGTCCAACGCTTCTTGGGTGGTCTCTACGATCTTGACCGGGATGCCAGCAGTCGCAAAATTCATCGCGATGCCGCCACCCATGGTGCCCGCACCGATGATGCCAACGGTCTTGATCTCGCGCTGCGGCGTCCCTTCGGGCAGGCCGGGAACTTCCCAGGCCAGTTTGCCAGCTTCGGCGATATAAGCGCCGGTTTCTTCTGTCGTCAGGGTCTTCATACTTTAGCCTCTTGCTTTGCCAGACAGGCCGCGCGGATCGCACGGCGGTCAATCTTGTCAGTGGCACCCCGGATCAGCACGTCATGCTGAACCCAGAGGTGCGCGGGGATCTTGAATTTCGCGAGGTGGCCGTCAAGGAAGGCGGCCATGTCTGCAAGGGTGAGCGTTGTGCCCTCGCGCAGTTGTACGGCGGCACCCACGGTTTCCCCCAGCCGTTCATCGGGGACGGAAAAAGCCGCTGCCTCAAGCACATCGGGATGCCGGTGCAGCGCACCTTCGACATCCAGACAGGCGATGTTTTCGCCGCCCCGGATGATGATGTTTTTCTTGCGGTCAAGGATGGTGACGTATCCCTCGTCATCCAGCGTGCCCAGATCACCGGTGCGCATCCAGCCATCCACGACGGTTTCCGCCGTCGCCTCGGGCTTGTTGAGATAGCAGCGCATGATCTGCGGTCCCTTGACCGCAATTTCGCCGATCGTGCCATTAGGGACCGGGTTACCCTCGTCATCCAGAATAGAGAGTTCCTGAAGAGGTGGATGCAGTTTGCCTGCCGCATCGGGTCGCGCCTTGTAATCGTCGCCGATCATCCCGATGCCAAGCGCGTTGGTCTCGGTCATGCCCCAGCCGGTGGCGACTCCCGCGTTCGGAAACGTCTTGGCCAGTTGCGCGACCTGCGCGGCAGGGCGTTTCGCGCCACCCGCACCGATGTAATCCAGCGAGGGGAGGGTCTCTCCCATCCGCTTGGCCGCTTCCATCAAGTCCGCCGATTGTGTCGGAACCCCCAGCAGCCGGGTGATGCTGTTGTCGCGGATCAGGCGCACGGCTTCTTCGGCGTCCCATTTGTGCATCAGCGTGATCTTGGCCCCGGCGGGCAGGCTGAGCAGGAACACAGGATGGGTTGCCGTAACATGGAACAGGGGCGTGACCGCCAGCGCCGAGGGGCGCGGCGGCTCTGGCGCGTCCGGCTCGGGCGGGTCAACCAGCGGGGCCACCACCGATTGCATGAGCCACGAGAAGACCGCGTTCACCGCACCGCGATGGGTCTGCACGACGCCCTTGGGATGGCCCGTGGTGCCAGAGGAATACATGACCGCGAAATCATCATCCGTGTCGATGCTGACTTCGGGGGCCTGATCGGACTTGGCCGCGCCGCGCAGGGTTGAGAAATCCAGTGCCGTCTGCCCTTCACCGTCGCGCACGCCGACCAGGGTCAGGCCCAGCGTCTCGCGCAACGGCATCAGCCGTTTCATGCGTGGGCCGTCTGCGAAAACCACCTTGGCCTCACTGTCGCGCAGCGCATAGTCTAGCTCTTCGGTGGTCCACCATGCGTTAACGAAAACCACCACGCCGCCAAAGGAAGAGATCGCAAGTACCAGCATCAGCAATTCGGGATAGTTCCGCATGGCGATCGCCACGCGGTCGCACTGGCGCAGGCCCAATTCGTCCTGCATGGCACGGGCCATCCGGTAGACCGACGCAGTGAATTCGGCATAAGTGTAAGTTTCGTCCTCATAGGCCAGATATTCAAGCGCGCCATCGCCGTGCCGTTCCCAGCCCGCAGCCAGCAAAGCGGGGACGCTGGCGGGAATGTTCTTGAACGCCTTGACGGCAACCCCGCGCACTTCAACCTCTTCAACGGCAAAGGTTGGATCGGTGCTGACCACATGGCGCACAGCGTCTTCGGGTGTCATGGCCGTCATCGCGGCCCCTCATGTGCTGGCATCTGTCCCCTCCCAAGGCAGAGCGCCGGTGTCCGTCCTCCGTCAGACGTCCGACTCTTTTGCGGACAGACTAGGCTTGAAAATCGCAGGCTACAATCCCGCAGAACGGAACGTCATTCCGCTAAATTCGTCTTGGTGCGGATCAGATGACGGTGGAGCGGGCCTATGGCAGCCAATGACAGACTGCGTGGTCTGTTCAGACAGGGGTCAGGCGCTGCGACGGATGCCCGTCAGATGCAGTTCAAACCCTTCCTGAATATGGTCGGTAAAGGCCTCAAGCGCGGCACCCCGGTCCCCTGTGGCGATGACATCCACCAGCTCGATGTGATTGCCCAGCGACTTGGAGATATCTGCGTTTTCTATGGCTGCAAACAGGTGAAACGCCATCGCCCGGCCCCAGATCATGTCGAACATCTCGAGCAAGAAGCGATTTCCCGCCGCCTCCATGAAGGCGCGGTGAATCGTGCGGTTGGCGATGAAATAGTCGCGCGTGGTAGGGTCCTTGAGGTCTTCGGTCTGGCGGATCAGGACGCGCAGACGCTCCAGTTCCTCAGGGTCATTGCGGGCGGTCAGGATGCGCGCCGCCTGTCCTTCGATGGCCGCACGTGCCTGATACAGTTCAAGGGTTTCCTCTTCGCTGATCTTTGCAAGGCGGAACCCGCCGGAGTTCGCCAGATGCAGTACGCCTTCCTTTTCCAGCCGCAACAGCGCCTCGCGCACCGGCGTGCGGCTGATGTCCAGCTCTGCGGCCAGCTTTTCCTGCACCAGACGGTCGTCCGGGCCGATCTCGCGATCCATGATCGCCTGGACCAGCTGATCATAAACTTCGTCCGCCAGACGGCGGCGTTGTGTGGTAATGCTGTGGAGCGCCATGACTGCCTCGATGCGTGTATTTTGAACACTGTATACAGAAATACAGAACCCGCAACGCCCCCCTTGTCACAGGCTGAATACTGTATACAGTATCCACGAGAGAGATTCCAACATAGGGGAGAAAACGCATGTGTGGCATTGCAGGGCGGATTCTGAACGCTCCCGGAACGGTCGGGAAAGATCTTGTAGCGCTGATGGCCGCACAGGAACACCGCGGCGCGGACAGCACAGGTTTCGCGGTCTACGGCGCCCCGATGGACAGTGGTTACGTGCTGCGCGGCATGGGCTTTGACAAGTCGCAAATGGACGCTGATCTGGAGCTTTTTTGCGCCACGCTGAAAGACCACGACAGCGACTTTCTGAGCGAACCCACCATCGTAACCGATGAAAACAAGCACTACTGCTTTCGGATGGAAATCAGCGACCCGCGCAACATTGCCGCCTGGACCAGCGACGCCGACGAATTGTCGGGCCGGATCGAGGTGCAGTCCTGCGGGCGGTCCCTTGAGATCGTCAAGGACATCGGCGGGGCCGAACAGGTCAGCGAAAAGCATAAAGTGCACGATATGATCGGGACCCACGGCCTGGGTCATGCGCGGCTGGCGACGGAATCCAGCGTGCTGCCCAACGCAAGCCACCCGTTCTGGGCGCGCCCCTTTTCAGACGTCGCGATCGTGCATAACGGGCAGATCACTGACTACTATACATGGCGCGACAGGCTGCGGCGGCAGGGCTACCGCTTTCTAACAGAAAACGACTCTGAGTTGATTGCCGTCTGGGTCTCTGACCAGATGAAACAGGGCCTGACAATGGAACAGGCGCTGAAGAAATCCATCACCTCCATCGACGGTGTCTTTACCTTCATGATCGCCACGCCGGATGGCATCGGCTACGCGAAGGACCGGTTCGCAATGAAGCCGCTCGTGGTGATCGAACAGAACGGTGAACTGGCTGCAGCGACCGAAGAACAAGCGGTACGCACCGTCTTTGCCGATGAATGCGACGTGATCAACCACGATGGTCCCAGCCTTTATGGCATCTGGGGTGTGGGCAACCGGAGCATGGCGGCATGAGCGAAATCGTCATCGAAGTCGGCAAGCGCCATATCCGCGAGATCAACGAGGAAATTCAGGAAGCTTGCAAGACGGGCCAGCCCATCCGAGTGGTGAACACGCTAAGCCGCCATAACCTTGGTGTCGGTCTGCCCGATAACGTGGACATCACCTTTGAGGGGTCGGTGGGATATTACTGCGGCGGACTGAACACCGGCGCAAATATCAAGATCGAACGCAACAGCGGCTGGGCCACGGGCGAGGGGATGGCCAAGGGGCATATCGAGGTTGGCGGCCGTGCGGGCATGTCCTGCGGCGCGGCAATGATCGGCGGGACCATACATGTAAAAGGCGACGCCGGACCGCGCTGTGGGGTCGCCATGAAGGGCGGCAACATCGTGGTCGAGGGCACGATCGGCTACCAGTCGGGCTTCATGGCGCACGCGGGCAAGATCATCGCGCTGGGTGGCGCGGGGGAATCCTGTGCTGACGCGCTGTGGGAGGGCGAGGTCTGGGTCGCGGGGCCGGTCGAAAGTCTGGGTGTGGATGTCAACGTCGTGGAACCCACGGCAGAGGAAGTCGCTGAAGTGGACGCGATTCTTGAACCGCTGGGCCTTGTCGACAGCTCGCGCGACTGGCGCAAGATGATCTCGGGCCAGCGCCTTTGGTATTTCGAGAGCCGCGACGCCAGCGCGTGGCTGATGATTTGACGGGATGATGCACCCGGAAAGGTGCGCGATGAATGCGCACCCGATGGGTCAGGCAACAAGTACGGCGCGCATTCATCGCGCACCGCGAGGGGAACCGCAGCCGGACGGGCTCTGACCCGGTCCGGTTTCGACAGGAGAGAGTGACATGGCAGACAAGAACGCGGAAGGCGGACAGGCTGGCGTTGTAAACGGTGGTGACATGGATCACGCCAAGATCGACGCCCCTTATGAATATCCGTTCGAGATGGCTTCCGAGGACGAGATCCGATTTCGCGATGCCGGCGCGGTCGAGGGGCGGCCCGCCGGGGTGCCGTCATCCTACGACGAAGGAGGATCAACCCGCTGGACGCCCGAAGCGATTTCGGAAGTGCATGCGCTGGCGCAGTTGGGCCGCTATCAGGTGCGTGGCTACAACACGTTCAACAAGCAACTGCCGACCTTCGACGATCTGACGTTCGTCCCCGCCACCATGACTCGCCTGCCACTGGAAGGGTATCGCGAGAAATGTGACACGAAAACCGTGCTGGGCGGTGGCCGTGGTTTGGTTGAAAAGCCGCTTGAGCTTGATATCCCGATCTACATCGCTTCGATGTCCTTCGGCGCGCTTTCGGCCTCGGCCAAGGCATCGTTGGGCCATGGGGCTTCCAAGGTCGGCACGATGACCTGCACCGGCGAAGGCGGGATGCTGGAAGAAGAGCGCGCGGCATCGTCCCGGCTGCTCTACCAGATGTCGCCAGCCCGATATGGCGTTGACCTTGACCACCTGCGCCGCGCTGATGCGCTGGAACTGGTCGTGGGGCAGGGGGCCAAGCCCGGCACGGGCGGCCTGCTGCTGGGGATGAAAGTCAGCCCCCGCGTGTCGAAAATGCGCACACTGCCCGAAGGCGTTGATCAACGCTCAACCATCCGCCACCCGGATTTCCTTGGCGCCGACGATCTGGCGGTGAAGATCGAGGAACTTCGCATAGCCACCAATTATCAAGTGCCGATCTTCATCAAGATGGGCGCCACCCGCCCCCGCTTCGACGTGGCTGTCGCGGCCAAGGCGGGCGCGGATGTTGTGGTGGTCGATGGCGCCGAAGGCGGCACCGGGGCATCGCCTGAACTGTTGCTGAACCACACCGGCATCCCGACGATGAGCGCCATCCGCGCGGCGCGCGAGGCGCTTGATGAATGCGGCATGACGGGCAAGGTCTCTCTTGTCGCGGCGGGCGGTATCCGCTCCGGCGTGGACGCCGCCAAGTGTCTGGCCCTTGGTGCGGATGCCGTGATGATCGGCAATGCTTCCATGATCGCCCTGGGCTGCAACACGCCGCGATACATTGATGATTACACCGCTTTGGGCACCTCGCCCGGTGCCTGCCACCATTGCCACACGGGCCGCTGTCCGGTGGGCATCGCCACGCAGGACCCGGAACTGGAAAAGCGCATGGACCCGACAGCTGGCGCAGAACGCATCGCGCGCTATCTGACGGCGATGACCATGGAAATCACAGCCCTCGCCAAAGCCTGCGGCAAGTCCTCAGTCCACAACCTCGAAGTGGAAGACCTGCGCGCGCTCAGCTTTGAGGCTTCCGCCTTTACCGGCGTCAAAATGGCGGGGATCGACCGCGCCTACGACTGGTGAGGATCGCTGTCCTCGACTTCTGCGTCTGGTTGCCGGAATACCAAAGCGATCAGGCCCGTTTTGGCGCTTTGCTGGCGGCTTGGGCGTCTCGGGGCATTCCGGACGCGGATCTCACGATCATGGATATCGGCGAAGGCGAACCGTTCCCGGCACCGCAGGATTTCGACGGCTACATTATTTCAGGGTCTGAGAAAGGCGTCTACGATGACGCCCCCTGGATGCAGCCTCTGCGCGACTGGCTGGTTGCAGCGCGAAACCTCGGCAAACCGATGTTCGGTGTCTGTTTCGGGCATCAGATCATGGCAGACGTCTTTGGGGGCAAGGCGGAAAAGGTTGGCCCCGCCGAAGTTGGCGTGCGTGCGTTCGAGATCGGCGGCCAAACCGTGAACGGCCATGTCTGGCATCAGGATCAGGTGACGAAACTGCCACCCGGTGCCACGATCATCGGCAAGGCCGATTATTGCCCAATCGCCGCACTTGCCTATGACTTCCCTGCCATGTCCGTACAGTTTCACCCGGAATACTCCGGTGACTACGTCGCCACCTTTCTGCGCCGCAGCCGGGGCGAGGTGCTGTCAGAGGAAGAAACCGACGCGGCCGTCGCACAATTCGACGCCAGCACCGTCTCCGCCGATCTGTTTGCACAGCAGGCTGGCGACTTCTTTCGCGCGTATCTGGAGATCACTGCATCTTGATCCGCATCAAATGATGCACTATTTGATGCATTTGGCATCAGGAGAAAGACCATGCGCACCACAGTAACACTGGACGACGAGTTGTTGAAAGACGCCGAAGAACTCACCGGAATCAAAGAGCGGTCGGCCCTTATCCGCAAAGCACTTCAGGATTTGGTGCATCGTGAGGCATCCCGCAGACTAGCAGCCATGGGCGGCAGTGATCCTGACGCGGAAGCCCCACCCCGGCGGCGTCTTTGATGATCCTTGTCGATTCACCGATCTGGATTGACCATCTGCGAGAGGGAAACGCCGAGCTTGCTTCGCTCTTGAATGCCGAGAATGTATATTGTCATCCGCTTATCGTCGGCGAACTCGCGATGGGTTCACTCAGGAATCGCACGGAATTCCTCAAGAGGTTGGACAGGCTGAAAACAGTGCCGAGCGCCAGGCTTTCGGAAACGCGGGTATTGATCGAAAGCGAGCAGCTGTTCTCGCGAGGGATCGGATTGATCGACGCAGTGCTGCTGGCCTCCTGTCTGCTCGACAGGCGCGCTCGATTGTGGACTTACGACAGACGCCTCTCGGCTTGCGCGAACGGCCTCGGCATCGCCTACCAACCGCTCCACTGACCCCGATCTGATCCAGATCAAGGACGCCCGCCCGATTCGCAGCGCATTATCTTGCGCATACCGTTTCGGGAGGAAAACCATGTCCATCATTACCCTGCTCAAAGACTTCTTTCAGGACCGCGAGCGCGCGCCCACCGATCTGGAGCTTGCTGACCTGGGCATGTCACGCGCAGACTATACCCGCCTGATCACCAGCAAGGACGGCACCCGCGCCCGGATGGAGGTGCTTGCCGCGCGCTTTGGTGTCACGCCCGCCATGATCGACGCAGATTTCGGACTTGCGATGGAATTGGCGCAGACCTGCGGGCATTGCCAGAATGCCAATGCCTGTCAGAACGCGATTGATCTGGGTGTGGATTTTGACACGGCGCTTTGCCCCAATGCGGGCGTTTACGCCGATATGTCACCGGCCTGAGGGGCTCTCCTTGGGCGACAGCTTGCGGCGGTTCGCAATCTTGAAGCGGTCCGCCGTGCCATAATCCCGCGTCGCCACCCCAGCGACAAAATTCCCAAAGACCGGGCCATGCTTGAACAGATGCCCGGAACAGCCGCCCGCGAACAACACGTTCTCATGCACCGGATGCCAGTCCACGATGAAATGCGTGTCGGGCGTCAGGATCACCTGATTGAATTTGCTGTCGACCACGCGCTGCCCGATCAACCCCGGCAGCCGGTGCCGGATATAGGTTCGCGTTTTCGCCAGTGACGCCTTCTCGATCAGTCGTTCGTCATTGTTGATGTCGATGGGCGTGTTGGGGATGACCACCGCCGCCTTGACCCCGGACCCTTCCGATGAAGGAATACCGAAACTGCCCTGCCCATGGTCGATCCAGCAGGGCATGTTTTCCATGTCAAAGGCGTCGGACCCGTCGGGGGTTGATGTATAAAGCACGTTGATCCCCATGATCGCGCTGATCGTCTTGATCGTCTTTGGGAACATCTCGGACATCCATGCGCCCGTCGCGATCACGATCAGATCGGCGCGGATGGGCTGGCCATCCAGCAAGGGGCGTTCCTGCGTGTCTGTCGTGACTGTGCCACGCTTTACCACGCCGCCTGCGTCCTTGAACATCTTCAGCGCTGTGATCACGCAGCGGTGTGCCATCAGCAAACCCGCCTCCGGCTCGAACAGCGCATATTTGATCTCATCCACCTTGAACTGCGGGAACCGCGCGCGCACCTCGTCGGGGGTGAATTTGTAGTAGGGTACACCGACCTTATCAAAGGTCTCGGCGGTGGAATCCTCCCAATCGCAATGCCCTTCGGTGGCAAGGATCAGCGCACCGCATTCGTACATCAGGTTCTGACCGCTCTCGGCCTGCATCTCCAGCCACATCGCCCGGCTTTCCCGGGCCCAGCGGGTATAGAACTCATCCCGCCCGGAAATCGCACGAATGACCCGGTTGTAGTCGGTCGAGGCCGCCCGCGCGTGTCCCGGCTCCCAACGGTCAATCAGAGTGACCTGTTCGCCGCGCCGTTGCAGGTGCAGGGCAGTCATCACACCGGCAATTCCGGCCCCCACCACCACGCAGGAATTTCGTCTCATCGGCCTTATTTTCCTTGTCAGGTCACTGCATTCATGAATACTGTATACAGAATACATATAAAAACAATCAGATTCTCGACAGGGAGACGGACGAGATGAGTACGGATTTCAGCCTGCCTGAAGGCACGCATACGGTCATATTGGGCCTGGGTGATCTGAACGGGATCATGCGCGGCAAACGCATTCCTGCATCGCATTGGGAAACGATCTGCAAACAGGGCAACGCCCTGTCGATTGCCATGTTCGCCATCGATTCAAACTGCGATGTCTGGGACACGCCTTACGTCAATTTCGACAACGGCTATCCCGACATGCACATGTTCCCGCTGACCAAGCCCGTTCCCGTCCCATGGGAGGAAGGCGTGGCAGTGTCCTTTGCCCGCGCCGAAGGCATGGACCACAAGCCGGTCCCCATTGACCCGCGTCAGGCACTGATCAGACAGGTCGAACGCGCGCGTGACATGGGTTTCGATGTCTCGACCGGGGCAGAGCTGGAGTTCTACCTGCTGGATCCCGAAACAGGCCAGCCCCGCGATCAGGGCATTCAGGTCTACGGCTTGGGCCGTGCGGCGCGGATGGAACATATTGTCGGCCCGATCCGCCAGCAGATCAACGAATGCGGCATCCCGATTGAACAATCCAACCCCGAATACGCCGCCGGTCAGGTCGAAGTGAATATCCGCTATGACGACGCGCTGTTGTCGGCTGACCGCGTGGTGCTGTTCAAATCGCTGGTGCGCCAGTTGGGCATCGCCCACAACTACCTTGCCACGTTCATGCCAAAGCCGTTCTTTGATCAATCGGGCAACGGTTTCCACATCCACTATTCCCTGTGGAAAGACGGCAAGAACGCCTTTGCCGACGGCGGCAAGCTGAACGCACTGGGCAAGAATTTCACAGCCGGTCTTCAGAAACGCATGGCTGAAACAGCGGTCTGCGGTTCACCCACGCCCAACGGCTTCCGCCGCCGCCAGCCTTACACCTTCTGCCCGATCAACACCTCCTGGGGTTATGACAACCGCACCGTAGGTCTACGTATCATCGAAGGCACAGACAGCGCCGTGCGCGTTGAAAAGCGTGACGCAGGGGCGGATGCAAACCCGTACCTTCTGATGGCGACAGACCTTGCCGCCGGTCTTGACGGGATTGAGCAAGGGATGGAGCCGACTGAACCCACCATGGGCAACGCCTACGAAGAATTCCACGGGGAACCAATTCCAACGGATCTGGGCACCGCGATCGAACGCGCGCGCAGCTCCGACTGGATGAAGGATGTACTGGGCGAGACCATGTGGGAGCTTTACCTGCAGATGGCCGAACGCGAACTGGGCTTCTTTGCCGAACAGGTCACCCCGGTCGAAACCGACCGTTATCTGAGGACGCTCTGAGCCATGCAGATCGGCAAGGTCACAGGTACCGTCACCGCAACCGCCAAGGCAGAGCGCCTGACGGGGCAGAAACTGCTTATCGTCGATGTGGTGAACGCGGACGGCAAGGTGCTGATCGCCAGCACCGTTGCGCCCGATACCGTCGGCGCCGGCGTGGGCGATACGGTTCTTTTGACACACGGTTCTGCCGCCAGGATGGCGCAGGGGCTGTCGTCGGCCCCCGTGGACCTTGCCATCATCGCGGTCGTGGACCGCATAAGCACCTGATTACAATAATATTCTGAACATCAAAACCAAAGGAAACTCCCATGGCGAAATCACCAACACCGGGCCAGATGGCCCTTGGCATGATCGAAACCCGCGGCCTTGTCGGCGCGATTGAAGCCGCCGACGCAATGGTCAAGGCCGCGAGCGTCACCCTCGTCGGCCAATCCAAGGCGGGCGGCGGTTTGATCACCACCCTCGTGCGCGGCGAAGTCGGTGCCGTCAAAGCCGCGACCGACGCCGGAGCCACCGCCGCGAATAAAGTGGGCGAGGTTGTCTCGGTCCACGTCATCGCGCGCCCGCATGACGAGCTTGAAGCGATCCTCGACGGTCTCAGCAGCTAAGCAAAAGCCAGAGGTCCGCCCATGCCTGCCGATTTCGAGGATTTCGCGCGCGCTGCCTCGCGCAGCCGCTCTTCCGCGCCGCCAGACGCGCCGCGCCTCACCCGCATCGCGGTGCTGGGCGGTGGCCCGGATGCGCGGCTGATCGCAGCGCTGGCCTTGGCCGAAAATTGCGACGTCACGCTCTTTTCCGCTTACGGCAAAGAGCTGGAATTGATGCGCGCGTCCTCCGGCATTGCCCTGCGCGGGGCGGGGCCCATCGGCAGCTATCAGGTGGACAGCGGCACGGCGTCGGTAAAGCTGACAGCGGAACTTGACGCGGCAGTGGATGGGGCAGAGGCGATTTTCCTCACCGGCCCGATCCACAAACAGCGCACCTATGCCATGGTGCTGGCCGATCATCTGAGCGACGGTCAGGTGCTGGTTCTGGCCCCCGGTCGTTCCCTTGGTGCTGTCGAGTCCGCTTGGATGCTCCGCCTTGGCGGGTGCACAGCCGATGTCACGCTGATCGAGACGCAAGGATTGCCCTACTGGTTCCGCACCGAAGGGGCGACGCTTCATCTGTCGGACCGCGCGCCAGTTGCCGCAAGTACACTGCCACGGGGCCGCAGCGAGGCCATCACCGGGCTGAACCACATCCTGCCCAACCTTCAGGAAGTTGAATCCGTGCTGGCCAGCGGCTTTGCCGATCTTTCCGCCGCCGTGGACATCCCGGCGCTGATCATGGGTGGGGCAGGGCTGGTTTCTGGTGGCGTGAAAATCCCCATGGGCGGCGTGCCACTGCCCGAAAACGAGACCTTCGCCAACCTCATCGGTCCCGACCAGATGCGCCTGATCGAAGTGTTGGCCGAAGAGCGCAAGACCGTCGCCCGTGCCTTCGGCATCCGGGGCCTGCCTGATACGGCTGACTGGATCGCCCAACATACTGGAGCCGCAAAAGGCGAGGGCACCCGCCCCGTTCCCGACCGCGACACCGCGCGGCACATGCTGCGCGACGGCGTCATTGGCTCGCTCGTTCCTCTCTGCTCTGCTGCCGCCCTTGCAGGCATCTCCGTGCCGCAAACCGACGCCATGATCGCGCTAACCGGTGCCATCCTTGATGCCGACATCGCTGCCAGCGGTCGACGCCTTGAGACGATGGACATCACCGCAGACACCATTGACGACGCGCGCCGCACCTTTGACGCGCTCACGCCCGGAGGCCGCTGATGGACGCAGATCTCAAATCCATCGCCGCAGCCCGCCGCATGGCCGAAAGCGCCTTTGACGCCTACCGCCAGTTCCTCGGCACCGATCCGTCCCATGTGGACGCCATCGTTGACGCCATGGCCCGCGCGATAGAGCCCGAAGCCGAACGTCTGGGTCAACTGGCCGTCGATGAAACCGGCTATGGCAACGTCCCCGATAAACGCGTCAAGAACCTCTTCAATTCGCTGTCCGTCGCAGACTACCTGCGGGATGTGACAACGCTGGGCATGCTCTGGCGCGACGACGCGACCAAGATCGCCGCTTTCGGTGAACCGATGGGCGTCGTTGCTGCTCTGATCCCGGTGACGAACCCGACCTCGACCATCATCTTCAAGGTCCTGTCAGCAGTCAAAGCCGGCAACGCCATCGTCTGTGCACCTCATCCTCGGGGCGTGAAATGCGGCATGGAAACCGTTGCCATCATGGCCCGCGTCGCCGAACAGATGGGCGCGCCCAAGGGGCTAATCCAGTGCATGGATCAGGTCACGATCCAAGGTACCGCCGAGTTGATGCGCCACCGCCGGACCTCCGTCGTGATGGCGACGGGCGGCCCTGCGATGGTCAAGGCCGCCTATTCCTCCGGCAAGCCCACGCTGGCCGTCGGCGCAGGCAACGTGCCCTGCTACGTGCACAAATCCAAGAAACAGGATCTGGCCGAAGTGGCCGAGATGATTGTCACCTCGAAGTGCTTTGACTACGGCACCGCCTGCGTGAGCGAACAGGCGGTCATCGCGGACGCCGAGGTTGCCCGCGACCTGCGCCACGAGATGAAGCTCAAGGGTGCCTATTTCTGCACCCCCGCCGAGGCGGACCGTCTGGCAAAGGTGATCTTCACCGGCAAACAGGCGATGAACCCCGAACGCGTCGGCCAGTCGCCGCAGGCCCTTGCGGATGCCGCGCAGTTCTCGATCCCGCCCCGCACCCGCTGCCTTGTCTCAGAGGAAACCGAGATCGGCTGGGACCGCCCCCTGTCGGCGGAAAAGCTGAACCCGGTGCTGGCCTTCTACGCGGCCAAGAACACCGATCACGGATTGGAACTGTCCCAACAAATCGCGCGGTTCGAAGGCTGGGGCCATTCGTCGGTCATCCATTGCGACGATCCCGAGGTCGTCGCGAAGTTTGCCACGGTGCCCACTGGCCGCGTGCTGGTCAACACCCCCGCGATCATGGGCGGCATGGGCTATTCCACGGACCTTGAGCCGTCCTTCATGCTGGGCACCGGCACATGGTCCGGCTCCATCACCAGCGACAACGTGACCGCGTTGCACCTGATCAACATCAAGCGCGTGGCCTACCAAAGCCGCCCATGGCGCGACATCTATAAGGAGTACGGCGCATGAGCGAGATAACCATCCGGGCGCTGATGCAGATCGACAACCTGCAACCCAAATTCGCCGCCTACAATGGCGCGACGGTGCAGGGGTCCGTCCCGCTCTCTGGCGACACTGTTCTCATCGGTGAATTTGCCCCCGGCAATGGCGTGTTCTCCCTCATCGACCGGGCGCTGAAGGCGTCGAGCGTCGAGGCCACCACGCAAATGGTCGAGCGAGAGTTTGGCTTCTTCATCCTGCGGTCCCCGTCAAACGCCGAAGTGTCCGCCGCCCGCGATGCGATGCTGGCGGAACTCGGCGCGACCATGTCCGACCGGCTGAAACCGTCGATTACAAACACCCAGATCATCACCAGCGTCGAACCCTATCAGGCGCAGCTCTTGAACAAATGGCGCAAAGGCTCGCTTCTGGTGCCGGGTCAGACCCTTGGCATCATCGAATGCGCCCCGGCCGCCTATATCTCCATCGCCGCCAACGAGGCCGAGAAGGCCGCCGAAATCGACATGGTTGAGGTCCGCGCGGTCGGCCGCTTTGGTCGTCTCTTCATCTCCGGCACCGAAAATTCGGTCCAAACCGCCGTCGAGGCCGCAACCCGCGCCATCGAAGCCGTGGACGGCAAGGAAGCATGAGCGATCCGCGCGTCATCGGGGCCGAGGCCATCGAAGACGCGCGCCAGCGCGGGCGGCTGATTGTCGAGGTGATGCCCGGCGATATCGTCACTGCCCTCGCGAAGGAGACCGCTGAACGCCTCGGCCTGAAACTCGTCGATGGCCCCGTTGAAATGCCCGCACCCGTCCGCACCGATGGCATCACTTCACTTCGTCGCGTGCTCTACCGCCGTTCCCCGAAATGGCAGGCCCCCAGCCGCACGCCCCGCAAGGCCCGTCGCCTGGGCAAGCTGGCGCTGATCGGGGCAGGGGGCGTCGGCGGCAACATCGCCCATCTGGCCGCGATGCAAGACATGGCCGAGGAAATCGCGCTGATCGACATCGCCCCCGGCGTTGCCGCCGCCACTGCTCTCGACCTCAACCACACCTCCGGCATCACTGGGGCAGGCGGGCGCTGCATCGGAGGCGAGACGCTGGACATGGTCGGAGGGGCCGAGGTCGTCGTTGTCACCGCAGGCCGTGCGCGCAGCCCCGGCATGACCCGCGCCGATCTGATTGACGTCAACGCCCGCGTGATCCGGCAAGCCGCCGAAGCGATCCGGTCAGAGGCCCCCAACGCTGTCGTCATCGTCGTTACCAATCCGCTGGATGAGATGACCGTCGAGATGCTCCGCGCCACTGGCTTCCCGCGCGAGCGTGTCCTCGGCATGGCCGGCACGCTCGATTCCAGCCGGTTCCGCAACGCGCTGGCACAGGCCGCAGGCGTCAGCCCCGCCGATGTGGACGCCATCACGCTAGGCTCCCACGGCGACGAAATGGCCCCGATCTCTTCCCGCGCGACGATCAAGGGGCGACCGCTGTCGGTCTTCCTCTCCGACGCGCAGATCGAGGCCTGCGTCAAGGACGCCATCACCGGCGGTGGGCAGGTCGTGGCGCTTAAGAAATCCGGCTCAGCCACCATCGCGCCAGCGCACGCTTCCATCGAACTCATCAACCACATGCGCGGCGCGCGTACCGGCCACGTCCCGGTCTCTGTGATGCTGCAGGGCGAATACGGCATCGACGGCGTCGTGCTCGGCGTACCCGCACATCTGGGGCAGGGGGGTCTCGTCAAAGTCGAGGAACTGCGCCTGACCGAAGCCGAAAACACAGCCCTTCACGCCGCAGCCGAGGCCATTCGCGGCCGTCTGGGTCTATGAGCGTCGAGATCCACAAGGCAGGCGGCCGGTTTGAAGAGATCGGCAGCTATGCCCGGGCCAAGCGGATCGGCCCCTTCGCCTATACCGCAGGCACCACAGCGATCGAGCCAACGGGTAAAATCCACGCGCCTTACGATGCCTACGCGCAGACGAAATATATCTTCTCCCGCACAGAAGCGTTCCTTAACGAAGTCGGCGCAGAATTGCGCCACGTGGCTCGCGTCCGCGTCTACCTGACTGACATGTCCCATGCGGCGGGCTTTATCAAAGCCCATGGCGAGGTATTCAAAGATATCGATCCGGTGCTGACCGCCGTCACAGCCGGACTGACGCAACCGGGCCTTGTTGTCGAAATCGACGTGGATGCCGTCATTCACACGCCGGATGGTTCAATCCCGGAAAACTGAACCCCGCCGTTGCGCCCGCACTGGTCGGCGCGCTAGGCTCGCCCATGCTTTTCGAAATCATCTCCGCCCCCGATGGCACCTCGCCCCAATGGGTGCGCGATGCCTGGATCGGTGTCCGGTTCCAGGCGCTGCAGGCCGCGCCGATTTCCGTTCAGACCCGTGCAGCAGGTTCCGGAACGAGCATTCTGTCGCTCCTGCGGGCGGTCGCCCAGGGCAAACCCCTGATCGTCGAAAAACATGGCTATCCCGCCCAAGCGCGTGACCTCCTTGGCCTTCTGTCGCTTCAGAATGCAGATGCCGCCTGTTGGTATCTCGATAACGCTCCCCAGATGCTCGACCCCAAGCAGGTCTTCATCCTCGACGTCCAGTGTTGCCGCTCAATCGACCACCTGTCGACGCCCGAATAGCGGGCAGGTGGGTCCGATGCAGGGCCGGGACGAGTCATAATCGTTGATCGAGTCGCAAAGTTGTGTACTGTATACAGAATACAGTTAGAGCCCGCCAACGGGCCAAGCCACCAACAAGGGAGACTTCCATGACATTCAAATACGGCATCGCCGCCTCATTGGCCGCGACCCTCATGGCCTCAACCGCCATGGCAGAAATCAAAGTGGGCTTCATTGGCTCGCTCTCTTCGGACACCGGCCTGTCCACCCTGCGCGGCGCGGAAATGGCGATTGAAGAGCTGAACGCAGCGGGCGGCGTGATGGGCGAACAGATCACGCTGGTCACCGCCGACACCGGTGAAGACGTCACCGAAGGCGTGAAAGCCTACGAATACCTGGCAGAGACCGAAGAGGTCGATTTCGTCATTTCCGGCTCCATCGACGATGTGTCTTTGGGCTGGCTGCCGCGCATGCAGGAATTCCAGATCCCGACACTGGACACCTGGACATCCTACATCGGCATCATCGACATGGTGGTCGAAGACCCCGACACCATGGCACCCTATTTCATGAACATCGCGAGCGATGAAGCCCTCGCGACGCTCTACATCAACTTCGGCGCGGACGTCCTCAAGGCCAAGATGGGCTGGGACTCAGTCGTGATCCTGGCCGAGGACACCGCGTTCGGCGAGGCGATCACCGGTCTGGTGACAGACGCCCTAGGCCCCGTTGCGGGCATCGAGGTCAAAGAGATCATCACCTACGACATCGGCACGGTCGATTTCGCGCCGATCTTCTCCAAGGCACAGGCCTCTGGCGCGGATTTCATCTATCAGGTTTCATCCGTGAATTCCCAAGTGATTTCATCGCAGTACGTGAAATTGCAGGTGCCGATGGCGATGACCGGCGTGAACGTCTCGGCCCTTGGTCTTGAATATTGGGAAGACACCGGTGGCGCAGGCGGCGGCATCTCGACCCTTTCGCCAATCCCCTCCGTGGGCTTCGATCTGGATCCGGTCAGCGCACAGTTCGTCGCGGACTATCAGGCCAAATACGACACGCGCCCAAAGATGCCTCACTTCAACGGCTTCAACGCCTACCACGGTGTGAAACAGGCGATGGCAGCGGCCGAAGCAGCGGGCGGTTTCAATGACGTCAAGGCGTGGAACGCTGAGATGCTCAAGCAGGACCTCAAACTGATGAAGGACGGCAAGCTGTGGCTGCGCTACGCCTTCTGGGGTCCAGATGAGGTCGAGGAAGTGACCCAGCGGACCTACCCCCAGAACGCCCGCTTTGATCTGACCGCCCCCTACGAGGATGCACAGCCTTCCATGGTGGTGATCCAGTGGAAAGAGGACGGCAGCGTCGGTGTGGTCTACCCCTTCGAATATGCCAATACCGAATTCGAAGTCCCCAGCTGGGTCAAGTAACACGCTCTGAGGCGGGCGCATCGCGTCCGCCTCAAACCCCTCCATACAGGCAAGCACATGTTGCAGATCATCATTCAGGGGCTGTTGCTCAGCGGCCTTTACGCATTGATTGCGATGGGCTTCATGCTGATCTTTTCCATCGGTCGGACCCTGAACCTCGCCTATGGCGCCTACATCATGATCGGCGGCTATATCTATTTCTGGCTGTCGCAGGTGCTGGGCATGCCCAAGGCGGTCGGTTTCCTTGGTGCGGTCGGGATTGGTGCGGTCATGGGCCTGCTGAAACACCGCCTGATCGTCAAGCCGCTCAAGGGCGATCCGGTCGCGGTCGAAATCTCAACCCTTATCTTGGCCGTGATCATGCAATCGGCGGTCGTCCTGCTGTTTGGCGACGCCTCGAAAATCCTGCTGCCGATCATCCCCGGCGTTGTTACGATTTCCGGCGCGCAGGTGACCTACAACATCCTCGCCGCAACGGTGATGAGCTGGGTCATCATCCTCGCGCTTTACGCCTTCATTCGGGGAACCCACACGGGCCGCGCCATGCAGGCCGTATCCATGGACCAGAAGGGTGCTGCCATTTCAGGCGTGGACCCCGACCGCATCAACATGATCACCTGGGCGATTTCCGGGGGGTTGGGTGCTGCGGGTGGTGTCTTTTTTGCCAGCTACACGCAGCTTTCCCCATCGATGTGGGTCGCCCCCGTGATCATCTCCGTCGCGATCGTCATCGTCGGCGGGATCGGGTCGATCATCGGCACGCTGATCGTGGCCCATATCATCGGCTTTCTTGAGATCATCGTCGTCGCCGTCTGGGCGCCGGAACTGCGCGGGGTCTTCACCATGCTGCTGATCATCGCCGTTCTGATTATGCGCCCGCAAGGGCTGTTCGGACGGGAGGAGCACTAGTGATGCACACAACGTTCCCCTCAAACGCAACCGGCGCGTCTGCGCAGCAAAGGTGGCAGGGATGAACCTCCGCCTCCACCACTTCATCCTCTGGGCCGCCTTTGTCGCGCTGATGTTCCTTATGCCGCAGTTCGTCGGCAACGGGACCCTGCGCACGATGATCTTTGCCTGCTACCTCGCGATCTTCGCCATCTCCTGGGATATCCTCTCGGGCCGTACCGGCTACATTTCGTTCGGCCACCCCTTCCTTGTCGGCATCGGTGCCTACACCACCGCCATCCTCACCCGCCGCTACGGCTTCCCGGTTGAGGCGTCGATCCCCATCGCCGTCCTCGTTACGATGGTGGGCGGTCTCATCGTCCTCCTGCCAGCCCTCCGCATCAAGGGCAGCTATTTCGCCCTCGTCACCCTCGCCGTGATGGAACTGATGTACCAGCTCGTCCCCGTCGTCCGCCCTGACCTGACAGGCGGAACGCGCGGTATCTCGCGCCTGCCAGCCCTCACGCGCGGGGCCGAAAACGGCTATTATCTCGCCGTGGGTCTCATGCTTGTCATTGCCCTTATGGCATGGCTTTTGATGCGCACGCGCCTCGGCACTGCCCTCTGGGCCATCGGCATGAACGAGGAATCCGTACGCGGCTCCGGCCTCTCCACCACCCGACTGAAAAGCTTCGCCTTCCTCGTCTCGGCAGCCGTCGCTGGCCTCGGCTGCGCGTTCTACGCTCATTACCTTGGCACCATCACACCGCGCGCGTTCTTTGACATCAACGTGCTGTTCCAGATCATCGTTGCCGTGCTGATCGGCGGGGCGGGCACCATTCTCGGCCCTATCATCGGCGCCTTCTTCATGGTCTTCCTCTTGGAATGGCTGCGCCCCTTCCTGCCGGGGCAGGAACGGTTTTTCGTCTACGGCGCCATCGCGCTGCTGATCTACATGTACCAACCCAAAGGGATCATGGCGATCATCGACAGCGGCATCGCTTGGGCGAGGGGGGCACGCACATGAACGCCCTCGAAATCCGCAACCTCGTGAAACGCTTCGGCGGCCTGACCGCAACCAACGACCTCAGCTTCGATCTAGCGCAGGGCGAAAGCCTCGGCCTTATCGGCCCCAACGGCGCGGGCAAAACGACGGTGTTCAGCCAGATCATGGGCGAACTCAGACAAACCTCCGGCACGATCACTTTCATGGGGCAGGAAATTTCCTCACTCTCCACGCCCGACCGCATCGCCCGTGGCATCAGCCGGACCTATCAGGTGCCGCGCCCCTTTACGGACCTTTCCGTGCGCGAAAACATCCGCGTGGGCCTGATGCCAGACAGCTTGCGCGCCATGATCTTTGGCACCGTTGATCACCAGCGCGAGGCCGACATCGCGCAATCCGTCGGCTTCACCCTGTCCGACCTTGATCGCCCCGCTTCCGAGCTTGCCATGGGCGACCTGCGCAAACTTGAATTCGCCCGCACCCTTGCGACCGGCGCCACGGTGCTGTTGCTAGACGAGGTTTTCGCAGGCCTCACCAGCGGCGAAATCGCCATGATCGCTGATCTCATTCAGGACCTGCGCCAGCGCGGCTTTACCTTCCTCATGGTCTCGCACGATCTGCCCGCGATGGAACCACTGATCGACCGCGCCATCGCCATCGAACGTGGCACACTGCTTGCCGACGGCAGCTTCAAGGACGTGCTCGCCAACGCCGAGGTCCGCGCCTCGTATCTGGGGGACACCTGATGCACGTGATCGAAATCGACAATCTCTGCGCCTTCTACGGCAAGGCCCAGGCCCTCAGTAACGTCTCTCTCACCGTCAAGCCGGGCGAAACCATCGCCATCGTCGGTGCCAATGGCGCCGGCAAATCCACGCTTCTCGACTGCATCATGGGCCTTGTGAAAACCACCGGCACCATCCGCCTGAACGGCGAGGACGTCACCGGCCTCAAACCCGCCGACATGGTCAAACGCGGCATCGGCTACGCCCCCGAACGCTTCAACCTCTTTCCCCACATGACCGTCCGCGACAACCTGCTTGTCGGCGCCTACACCGCCCGCGACGACATCGAGGAAAACATGGCCGCCGTCCACCGCCTCTTTCCCCGTCTGGCCGAACGCGAATGGCAGGAAACCTCGACCCAATCGGGCGGCGAACGCCAGATGGTCTCCCTGGGCCGCGCCCTGATGACCTCGCCCTCCGTCCTGCTGGTGGACGAACCCACCATCGGCCTCGCCCCCAAGGTCTGCGCCGAGATCGCCGAAGTGCTCAAGCGGCTGTCCGCCGAACTGGGCCTGACGGTGATCGTCACCGAACAGAACGCGAATTTTGCCCTGTCGCTGGCAAGCCGTTTGTACGTTCTGGAAGGCGGCCATGTGACTGCGGAGGGCACGGCGGAAGAACTGGCGCAGGACGATCAGCTGGCGAAGAGTTATTTCGGGGCGTGATGGGGCGGTAATACGGATTATGTAATTATTGCCCGTATTTTATTATTTGGGTCTTCTGACGAAAACTGGGGTGGTTCCCCCATATTATCCGACTGAGAAATCTCTAGGCAGCACACCCATTAATTCTTGTTTAGCGGCATAGGTTTGTGATTCATTTCGCCCAAACAACGGGCGGGAGGATGCAAGTGGCGCGATCAGACATGAGCGATCTGGAATGGGAATTCATCAAAG
>NZ_JAABNT010000016.1 GCF_010667575.1 Sulfitobacter sediminilitoris | reverse complement strand
ACGACGAGAACGCGCCATGCAACGGTTCCGCAGCATGAGATGTTTACAGAAATTCGCCGCCGTTCACGCCTCCGTCTCAAACCATTTCAACCAGGAACGGAGCCTCTACTCCCGAGCTAATTTCAAGCTGAACCGAGCCGCCGCTCTCTCCGAGTGGCGTCAGCTCGGCGCGGCATAAAGGACAGGCTCGCTGTCCTTGTAGAGACTGGTTCGAATTGGTCTGACACCACCCTGGCGAGAAGTGTTCATTTCTAAGCGCGCCATAACACGTCGCGGACCGTCGAAAGTGCGCAACTCAATAACTCTGGATGCGGTAATCGAAATCCTTGAACGGAACGGTTGGTTGACCCCAGAAACCTCCAAGACAATCGTTGATGGACAGACAACCAGCCGCGCTTGGCGCATTCAGGGGAAGTGAATTCACGATGGGTGCCGAGGAAATTTGCCTGATTTTGCAGAATGCGGAACCGGTATATGACGATTTGCAAAGCCCGCCTGATCAAAGAGGCCGCAGCAAGCCTAGGTCCGCGATATCGGATGAGGCCGCTCAGACCAACGCACACGTCGAGCTGCAACCAAAGCGCAGCAAGTTCATCGAAGAGAGTTGGACTGAAGATCAGATTGCAGAGTTTGAGGAGCGCGCAGCAATTATCGAGTACGATGGGCAGCTACCGCGTGAAATGGCGGAATTCTTGGCTGCCGGTATGGTGAAATAGTGAGACTGATGCGGGCTCAAAGGGGGAGGGGGTGGTCAATCTCTCAGAACTTTGCTTGCCACAACCCACACACTCTCCCACGCGGAGATTTTTTATTCCCGGGCTGGAGAGAATTTGGGTTGGTCAGATGATGTTCACGAAAAGAGTCTGAAAAATCTGAAAGATATCAATGTACTGTGCGCGGCCTTTCGATCATTGTTTCTGGGGAGCGATCATTTTTTCTGTTCGATCTTGGTGGGAAGGAAGCTGATCAGCCCACTGGTGGTAGCGAGGTAGCGGCGTGACCGCCTTGTGCTGCTAAGAGGGGTTGGATCAGATAAGCGAACAGATCAGAACTGAGATAGGAGAACCATGGTAGAGGACAGGGACCATCGAGAGGGTGAAATCCGGCTCGGCTTTGACCCAGCGGATCGAGCTAACGCAGGTGTGACCTTTGTCGGCTTTATCCGGTCGGACTGGTCGCGAGGGAAAAGTCCGCGCAATATTACCCAAGGGAGAGAAGCAGGAGGCGGGAATGCCCGCATTGAACTGGCGCCAGACTATTTGCCCGGGCTTCAAGGATTGGACGTCGGTCAACCGATCTGGGTGATTTATTGGATGGATCGTGGAGAGCGGGATCTGATCGTTCAATACCCCCGGCATTCGCCGGAGCCGCGCGGTGTGTTTGCCCTGCGCTCGCCAGTTCGGCCAAATCCCATTGCGATGGCTGCAGTAATAATCACGTCGATCGACAATGATGCCGGCATAATCGGAATAGATACAACGGATGCTTTTGATCGCACGCCGGTGTTGGACATCAAGCCTTGGATAGCAGGGATCGACGTGCCTCCGTCTGGGTGATGAATCCAACTTTTGGGCGTGGCATGTCCGGCTTCAGCTATCCAAGCTCATGATGAACTACAAGAAATAGGGTGGCCTTAGGCGGTCGAGACTGCTGGTCCTGGATCCGTTTTTTGGCAACCTGAAGCTTGAACTGAGCAACGAGCAACCGCTGTAATGCATGGTCCCGTGCCTCGTAGAGCTTGCGGATACGCGACCCGGGATTTCCGATCTTCCGGATGTTGTGGCTGACTACATCTGGGATAAATGCTGCGGCCTCGCGGAGGCCTTGTTGCCATGCGCTATCGGCAACTACATAGCGTTGGCTGGCAATGACCAGTAACCGTCGGCGAGACTTGAGATCAGCGTGCATGACGAGCTCCTCCAAGGATGCGGTGCACATTGGCGAAATCCACACGCACCGGTCCGCAAGTTCTTGCTAAACTTAATGGCCCTATACTATTTGGGTCAACACTGGTGCAAGTCAGGAGGTCTTTCTCAGACCCATGCTGAAGTCCTGAAAAGCCCCTACAGTACACTTTTCTCGGTGCTGGCAGCGCCCCGATGCTCCTTTCAAGGCAACGCAACCGCATCAGACTGGCTGTTCTTGCCTAGTGCAGCAAATACGTAAACTAGGTTATAGTATCAGGTAAAAACAGTTGTTCGCACCTCGCAGTCCCGGACTGTATTGAACATGCATTCGCCGTTCTTCGTCTGTGTTTTCGTACTTTATGGCTTCCAGTTCCGTCGGATGTAAATCGCCAAAAACAAAACCCCAAAACCGCCCGCCCAGCTCAGTGCAGCGGCAATACCAGTCAAATCTGTGAGGGCTCCCAGGAAGACGGCTCCACTTGCCGCTGAGCCAATGCCGACAAGGACCCAAAGGCTCATGACACGACCGCGTAGGTCGTCTTCCAGATCGACTTGGATGGCAGTCTGCATCGAGACACCTGTCATTGTCGCGGCGAAGCCAAGGCAAGCCACAAGAAGTAGCGTCAGCGGCCAAAACCCTGAGAATCCGATTGCAGGGACAAGCGCGGTCCCCACGACGGCAGAAACGAGGGCAATGCTCGGAAGCTGACCACTGGTCTGCCCGGGCAGGAGCGCCTTGGATATTCCGGCAATCAACGCTCCAAGCCCGGCAGCGGCTGTCAACAGACCAAGTCCCGTTGCGCCCTTGTCAAAGGCACCACCGGCGACAACGGGTAAGATTTCCAAGACGCCGCGGGAAATGAACGCACTGACGCCTGTGACGAATAATGCTTGGCGGATAAGGGGTGTCCGTAGCACGTGACGTACTCCAACCGCCATGTCCTGAAAGAATGGCGCGGCCCTCTCCTTGGTGCGGGTGCGTTCACGCGGTCTGAGGATCGACAGAGCCAGAATGAAAGGAAGATAGAACAAAGCCTGAATTAAAAGCGAGGCGCCGACACCGCAAGATGTGATCAGCCATCCAGCCAGTGCGGGACCACTCAGACGGGCGAGATTGAAGTTGATCGCTGTCAGACTGATGACTGAGGCGATAGCGGACCTGTCGACGAGGCGCGGAGCAAGGGACATCCGAATTGGATTGTGCGCCGCCATAACAGTCCCAAGGACGCCCGACACGATGGCCAGCAAAGCTACGCCCAGCAAACCCGCCGAAAAGCTCACAAATAGCATGATTGCGAGGACAAATAGCACCGATTGTGTAATCAATGCGGCTCGTCGAATTCTGATGCGATCAACAAGAACACCAAAAAATGGTCCCGCGAAGATGGTCGGTGCGAAATTGATGAAGGCAACTAAACCGACAAAACTAGCCGATTCCGTCAGTTCCCATGCAATCCAGCCGATCGTAAGGCGCTGCATCCACAGGCCGTTTAGCGCGAAGATATTGCCGATCAGGTAAATGCGAAAATCGCGGAAACGTACGGCGGCAAGGTTCATCTGGCGTCAGTAACCTGAGCCAGACTTCAGTGCCAGCACCTATCTGGAGCTGCCAAAGCAGATAAAATTGCGCCATCATAGTATTGGCACGATGATGCTGGAGCCATGGATCGTTGAGCAGGCATTGGCGCGCCTTAGCAGACGCAGGCTGAGCCCTGACCAGCAGAGGGTTGTGCCCAGTGCCACTCGGACACCGCACAAGGTGACATGGTCTGCCTGGTGGGTGGTGCGATCGGGATAGGATGGGTCGAGACTGTCGAAAAAGGGGAGGGGAGATGAACCGCAATGTCGGTATCCACCCGGTAGCGGACCTGATTGACGTGAAAGCCTTAAGGTCGCAAGTAATGTAGCGGAGACAGAGCGACGAAGGGCAGCTGTTTCATCGAAGCGGTCATTCGAGACAAGTGCAGCGAATGACTGGAGCGAGCCCAATTCGACCGATGCTGCGGGGCGATTGAATGGCAGCTTCTGTGGCACAGCCAATACTTGCAATGCGATTATCGATCATTCAGGCTAAATGGACGATTTCCGGGAGCTTGATATCAGACGTTTGACGACGATAGTCGCCGCCGATCTAGCGGCGTATTCTCGCTTAATTGCAGAGGATGAGGAAGGCGTAATTTCCAGACTACGAATTGTCTGGAGTAAAGTGGTGAGCCCTTTGGTGCGAGATGCGGGAGGGCGGGTCGTAAAAACCATGGGCGACGGATTTCTGGCGGAGTTTCCATCACCAATTGAAGCAACGCGTTGTGCATTGGCCATTCAAGAGAAGATGGCCACTCAAGAAGCGGGTCGGGCGGAGCACAATCAGCTCTGTTTCAGAATAGGTGTGCATCTTGGTGACGTCGTCGCAGTTGGCGATGACATTTTCGGTGACGCTGTGAATGTCGCCGCCCGACTGGAAGCAATCTCTCCTGTAGGAGGCATCTGCATATCACGCGCGATGCGGGATCAGATAAAGGGTCGGATCGACGCCGATCTGAACTCTGTCGGCGAAGTTTCAGTCAAGAATTTGCCTGACCCGATTGAAGCGTGGGTGGTCGGGGAAGGTATTGTACAGCCAGGGCAAAAAAACGAGGTTGCCCCTGCCGTCGTGGTGCTGCCTTTCGACGAGATCGGGGCCGAAGATAGCTTTTTTGCGGACGGCATTGTTGATGAGATCACATCTGCTTTGTCCACCGCGAGTGACATCACCGTGATCGCGCGCCAATCAGCCTTTATCTTCAAGGGGCGCGTTGCAGAAGTTCGCGAGGTTGGTCGGGAATTGGGGGCCCGATATGTCGTAACAGGATCAATACGAAGAGCCGGATCGCGGGTTAGGATTTCTGTGCAGCTTTCATCCGCGAAAACAGGAGCCAACCTGTGGTCCCAGCGATACGACGATGACCTTGATGACCTTTTCGAATTACAAGACCGCGTTGCATCACAAGTTGCAGGTGCAATTTCCCCGTCTATTCGTGCATCCGAGATCGCTGATGCGCGCGCGGTCGCACCCAGGGATCGAAGGGCCTATGAGCTGTACATGAGTGCCTTTCCTCATTTCTGGAAGCACAGGCGAGAAGAAAATGAACGAGCGATCGAACTTTTGTCTCTCGCGATCAAGCGGGACGGCGACAATATTCGGGCGCAGGCACTCAGGGCTTGGGCGTATGCACAGCAAGCAACCTATATGTGGAACGACACACCGTTGGTATCACGTGAAAATGCACAGGCCGACGCGAAGTCGGCGATGCTTTCGGTTGGTGACCATGCGCCGTCATTGGTGGCCATCGCTGCTGCGTTAGGAATGACAGGCCTGGACCATGATCGCGCAGGACAACTGCTCGAACGGGCGTTATCCCTTGATCCGAACTCCGCTTGGGGATGGATGCGATTGGGTTGGAACAACGTTTATCGCAAGGAGATTGCAGCCGGCCTTGCCGCGTTTGATCGCGCCGAAACACTGAGCCCGCGTGATCCATTCTTTTTCAATTTTCAGTTTGGACGTGCGTATGCGTTGGGGTTGGCCGAAAATTACGATGAAGCTATTCGGCTTGTGAAGCTGGGACTTACGGCGGGCCCGGGCGTGACGTGGGCCTATCGCGATCTTGCAAGTTTTTGTGCAAACGCAGGGCGAAAGGAAGAAGCTGACGATGCGGTAGCTGCGCTGATGCAGTCTTACCCCGGTCTGACAATCAAGCGGGTGGTCGATAGCATGCCTCCCGCTACACACGCTCGACACCAGATGTTCATTGATGGTCTGCGACAGGCAGGGGTTCCCGAAGAGTAATAAACAACCTCCCCATACGGTTGGCGCGGATATCTCCGTTGTCGAACAGCCGACTGCACGTCTGTCTACGAAGCGACAACTCTGGATAAATCGCTGAAACCAGACATTCGTTCAACCGCAGCGAATTCACTCAAAGTCCCGCATGAGAGACATCGATCGCGCCCGCAGCGAATGGTTGGTGTTGGTAAGAGCAGCCGTTGGGGCGCAAAAGCGGACGCGGCCACAGCGCGGACCTGTCATAGGTGACTGCTTGCGGTGGCTTATCGGTCATCCGATAGCAAGACACAGATGACGGCTTCGAGCCCTCAGACGACCTTCCGTTAGCCCAAATTTCTCAAGAATTGATCTCTTGCTGCTTTCGGAAACTACTCAGAAAGGACAGCGAATACCTCTACAGGTTCCCTTATGCCCTTCATTTCCACCTCGCCTCTGCTTTCGGCTTCGAAAGTGCCTTCAACTGCGGCCCAAGTACGTGGAGAGATCAAGATCTCGTCGTTTGCAGCCATATCGCAGAGCCGGGCCGCCGTGTTGATCGAGGTTCCGGATGCGGTGTAATCGAAACGTCCTGCAGAGCCGACGATACCGACCGTGGCGTAGCCAAAAGAGATGCCAACCCCAAACCCGAGCCTGTGGCCCAGCTTTTTCCAGTCGGCACAGAGCGCGCGCATTTTCGTGCGCATTGCTAGCGCCAAGCGTATCGCGTCGCCTGCCGGATCATCAACGGGGATTGGATCGTTGAAAATGACCATGATGCCGTCGCCCGCGCGCTGGTCGACACCGCCACCATGTTGGTCAATCAGCACGCTCATCTCCTGATGATAGGTTTGGAGGACTTCGATGGTTTCTTCTGGCTCGGCACTTTCACAGAACGCAGTGAACCCCCTCAGATCGCAAAAAAGCGTCGCGACAAGCGCGCGATGGGAGGACAGCATGCTTTCGTCGCCCGTCGTCACCACAGCATCAGCGACAGCGGAGGGGAGGAAACGCTTCAGACGCCCCATGCGCTCGATCTCGCCTACCTGAGCTTTCACGCGGTCACCGAGTTCGGCGTTCAAAGTCTCCAAGGCTCTGAACTGGCGCACATTCTCGATGGCAATCACGGCCTGAGCAGCGAATGTATCCGCAAGTCGGACATCTTCGTTGCTGAAACGCGAGACCTCGCGTCGGCTGAGCACTATGGCCCCGATTGATTGACCTTCGCGCACCAGTGGTACGGAAACACGCGTTCGCAGTCCCTCTTCGTCTACCAATTGCACCATGTCGGGTTCGCCTTTCAGATAACCCTGCACCTGCGTCAGGTCCTCGTCCTGCACGGTGAGCGCGTTGATCAGTGCTTGACCCAACCCAGTCATATTGCGGTCTGGGGTCAGAGGCCAAGATTGCCCAATCTTCAATGCGCGCCGTGTTGGACCATGATAGGCTGCCAACTGAAGTTCGCTTCGATCTGAGTTGAGAAGCAGCAACCACGCCATGGGAGCACGGCACAAACGGGCTGCGCTTTCTAGGATTTCCTCAAAAATCGGCGCGGTATCTGCACGGCTCCGGCTAATCGCGCCAAGGATCTGCCCAGTCGCAATCTCACGCTCCAACCGTTCCTGCACCTCGCGGAACTGACGTACGTTTTCGATTGCGATGACGGCTTGTTCTGCGAATGTGCGGATCAGCCCGGCCTCGCTTTCGCTGAAGACTTTGGGCGTTGACCAGTGTAACCCAATCGCGCCGATCGCTTGCCCGCCCTGCATCAGCGGCACTGCTTGCATGGCACGAACGCCTTCTTCATCCACAACCCGGACCCGCGTTTCGTCACCTGCCCGGTAGAGGTCGCTGTCAACAAGATCAGCGACGTGAACGATGCTCGCCTCACGTATCACCTCACACATGGCGGTGGGGCTGTTGATTGTCCATTCGGTGACGCCTGGTTGGAAGATCGTCAGCGGCGTGCCCCAGTGTGTGACATAGGACAGATGCGTGCGTGCTTCGTTCACCAATGTCAGCGTCACAAGTCGAGCGCCGCAGAGCCTGGCGGCGTTGCCCAGGATTGCCTTGAAAACCGGCTCATCATCAGAGCGGCTTTCGCTGAGGACTTGCAGGATCTCGGCCGAAGCTGCTTCACGCTCAAGCCGAGTTTGCACCTCGCAGAACTGACGCACGTTCTCGATGGCGATTACGGCCTGCTCTGCAAAGGATTCGATCAAGGTGACTTCGTCGTCTGAAAACGAACGCACTTCTTTCCGGATCAGACTGATACACCCAAACGCAATCCCGTTTGCGACAAGCGGCACAATCAACCGGCTACGGATCCCAACCTCGTCAATCATCTTTATGTGGGTCGGATCGCCGTCCAAATAGTATGGGTCATCCCGAATATCAGCCACATTTATTGTGCGCGCGTCGTGCATGCACCGCCCCATTGGCGAAATGGACTCCCGTTCCGCTTCCATGCCGACCGGGAACTCCGTTTTGTCCGTCGCGGCGACGCTTGCCAGCCGGATAACGTCACGTGCGGCGCTCGAAAGCCACAATCCAGCGCCGGTGGCATCGCACAACTTGACCGCATTCTGCGTTATCGCATCCAATACTGGTCGTTCGTCGCTCCGATTCAGGCCAATAACACCAAGAATTTCCCGGCTGGCAGCTTCGCGTTCTCTCAGCCTTTCGACTTCGGCGCGCAGGCTGACGTTTTCGCCTTCTATTGTTTGACCCTGCATCCGGGGTGCTCCGAAATCTAATTTCGATGTAAGCTTAGACGCTCGGAAGAAGTGTGACCACCTTTACCAAAGCGGACGTTCACCCAACGGCAGGTTTGTCCGCATCTCGCTCATTCTAGCACCGTGCAGCGAAGGTCCGGATCACTGGAAAACTTGATTTAATCAATTTTCGATCACCTCTATCCCAGCGTAAGAACTCGAAGAAACTTTCCTCAGGAAAGATTTTGGAAGAATTTTCCGGCGGAAATTCTTGTTCTTGACAGGTATGAGCTTGGTATTGGGCCAATTGGAAGCCGTTGAAACTCACTGAAACGGGTCAACTTCAACTGCTTGGCAACAAACCGCTGATACATGGGATTTCCATCAACAATCCCAACAGCTTACCCACGCAGAATCACACTTGTATCATCGCAAGCAGGGCAACCACGTTGGTCACTGACTGAGCTTGTGCATAGCTCACGCGGTCAAACGCGAGCTATACACAAAGTGCTAGCCGTCTAAACGGTTGCCAATCAGCACTTGAGGTGCGGCGTTTGTGAAGTTTGGAATGTCTTCGAGTGCCGGGCCAAGTCTGCCCATGGCGGCATCCAATGCGGCACCATCTGCAAACACGATTGAAGCGATAGCATGGTAACCTGGCGGTGTATCCGGTCCCCCGGCAACTCCCTTCGTAACCAATGTGCTTTGAATGTGCTCACCAATACAGTCGCCAACAATTCCCATATGTGTGCTCATGTAGTAGTCGTAATCGAAATTAGTACCATCAGCGTTCGGATAGATAACCTGAAGAGTTGCGGACATATTTCCCCCACTTGGTTCACATTTCTTCTCACCTGATTGCGAGAAATCGGAACCGTCAGCTTGGATAGCACACAGCACACAGTTTTACCTACGTACTTTCCGTGGACTGGAAGTTCCCAGCCAAAGACCCGCTACAGACGCATGCCACTGACATGTTTGCCAAAGTTTGCCTAGGTAAGGGCAACATTTCGGCTGTCGGAATACAGTCCTTCTTTGAGACTTAAGAAACTAGGCCAAGCCAGGTTCCATGACTATTTCTCGCAAACCGTGAGAACCCGAGATTTCCTCCAGCAACCCCAACAGCTTAACACCACAGGATCACTCCTAAGGCACCATAAGCACGGCAAGGAGCGTTGGTCACCGGCTGCGTTGGAGATGTGTTAGCTTTACCTTGATGGGCACACCGACTCACATGCTAAAGGCATAGCCTTCTTTGCCCCATTGATCCTCAAGACGGCCCTAGAGTTGGGTTTGCCATAGCCTATTTCAGACTGAAGACTTGGTCGCCATGAGAGTTACAAAAGGCAAGAAGCTGTAGAGTATGCCTGCCTCGGCACGTCGGACGTATTCAGCTTCCAAGGCGTCCGCCAGGGGTTGGCCGATCACGCCATCTGCGACCAAGCGTGCCCCGGACATCCGAACCCAAGCCAAGGCACCCATGCCAGAAGTGACCACCCGGTTTAGAACGCTGAAATGGCTGACCGACAAGCCGGCCTCGCCAACCAACGGCTTTAGCTTTCCGGCAAGCCATGGATCCGTCACCGATCCTGCGACGAAAGCTTCTGAGCAACTCCCGAGAGGATCGCCCGGCACAACCCCCATCATGGCTTTGGAGAAATCAGCGTCGCAAATTACCAAAGTGCCACCTGGACGAAGGATACGCACAGCTTCTGCGATTAGGGGTTCGGGATTTGTAACGTGAGACAAGACAGTGTGCAGGATGGCTATATCGGCAGAAGCATCTTCAAGATCGAGAGCCGCCCCATCCCCTATAGAAAAGGTCAGGTTGGGCCTCTCTCCTGCGAGTTCCATGGCCTTTTGGGTCAATGCGGCTGATGGCTCCAAGCCCGTAACCGATGCTGCAGGAAATCGATCCGCGATCCGCCGGGTTATGCCGCCGGTACCTGACCCAATATCGATGATGCGACCACCTTCGGGAACATTCAACAGACCAAGATATTCATCGACCACCGGTAGCATATCGGCGTCTTCCGCCCTGGTTTCCAATGCGGTCGCGATGATGTCGATCATTTGGGGAGAGGCGGCATCGACATTCTCAAACGGATCAGACATGGACGCTCTTTCCTGTTGGGTCACTCTCACAATTCAGGACCATAAGTGCTTCGTGCGACATACTCTTGTTCTGAAAGACTGCCCCACATCTGGGGAGTCTGCAAAGCTAATAGTCCTTCATATCCTTTTTGCCAGTGGGTTGCTGCTTTGAAGACATGAAAGTCGATAGCAGTCATTCGCGGAATTTTGCCCAGCGCTTGGAAAGCCCCGCATGTTGCCCATTCACACACTATAGCGCGAGGGTCCGCTCCCACTGAAAACCTGATTTAATCAAGTTGAGCGGCTACCAGTTCCCCCGCGTAAGAACTCGCCAAAACTTTCCTCAGGAAAGTTCTGACTGCAATTTTCCCGAGAAAAGATGTTCCTCTTGACAGCCAAACCGACGAGCAATCCGAAGACGTTGAAAACCCAAGATTTCTTCCAGCAACCCCAACAGCTTACCCAAAAAACATCACTCCCGTAGCACCATAAGCACGGCAAGGAGCGTTGGTCATGCACTGTGCTAGAACTGTGCTAGGTGCACGGCGCACAGCTTATAACAAACTGTGCTAGCAGGTGTTTTTGAGACTGTGCTAGCACTGTGCTAGCGTTTTTCGGCCTAGCACAGGATTTCCGCTGCAACGCAGAATTCCGGCAGTCACTGTTTTATAATGATTTAAGTGGTGCCCGGGGGCGGAATCGAACCACCGACACGAGGATTTTCAAGACTTGTGTTTATTCTAAATCATTGATTTTAAATGGGTATTTAGGGATAAATTGAGGTGTGCGATAAACTGTGCGATGCGACAATGCTGCGGCAGATTGGGCAAACACTCTGTTCAACACACTAACCTGAAACACTGTGCTTGAACACACTTTCAGCAACAGTGTTTGGAAGCATGTATTTGTGCCAGCAGTCGCTGCGTGTGTCGCTCGAAAGCGGTGCTTCAGCTCGCACTCGTCAGCGCAAAAGACCTTCTCGTGTTATGGTGCGGAATTGGTAGCGCGGAAGGGCCGTCATGAATGTCTTAGTCGTCTTCGATCATCCGAGACAGAAATCGCTGTCAGGCGCTGTGCTTGATCAGTTCATGCTAGGCTTAGAGGAAAGCGGGAACACTCCTGAGATCGCGGACTTGCACGCTGAGCGATTTGATCCCCGCATGCCCGTTGAAGATGAGCCTGACCTAAGTGGTGGAACAAAAACCTATACCGAAGCCGTGCAACGCGAACAGGCCCGTGTGGAGAGAAACGATGCGGTTGCCTTCATCTTTCCGGTTTGGTGGTGGTCAGTGCCAGCGATGACCAAGGGTTGGATCGACAGGGTCTGGAATGCCGATTGGGCTTACGGAAACAAAAAGCTAACGCTTGACCGAGCACTGTTGGTTGGGCTCGCGGCAACTGGGTCCGCGTCGTTCAAGAAGCGCGGCTATACGACTGCGATGGAGACGCAGCTGGTCGTAGGAGTGATGAACTTTTGCGGTATCACGAACGCCAGATTGGAACTCCTCCACGATACCCTGGAAGGCGACGACGAAAGGCAGGCGCTTCTGGTGAAGGCGAGAACTCTAGGGCGTACCTTCGCAGATTGATTTCGTCCATAGATGCCATTTACTCAGCTAGTTCTTTGACTGGATAGGCGCTCCTGTCTCCATCGCAATCAATGTACCTTGGCATACCCGTCACTGTGCCCGTAGGATAAGTCCGTCCGGGGTAAGGGGAAGCACGTCCTACACCCAATTTGCGCAACAAAGCCTCGGCGAATGCTAAAGTTTGATGAGAAAACGGCAGAATTGCTTGAGATTGCATATCGGGGTGGCGACGTAGCACGACGCCGTCGCATGGCAGTTGATGCGTTGCATCTTTCGGAGGGTGACACAGTAATTGATATAGGGTGCGGCAACGGACTTTTGACCGAAGAGATTGCGCGCGCCATAGGCCCGACCGGTCGAGTCATCGGAGTTGACCCAAGTGAAGACATGCGCGCGCCGGCTTCGGCACGCTGCGCTGCGTTTCCGACTGTAGAGATTGAATATGGTCTAGCCGACGCGCTCCCGTTGCGTGACGGGGAGGCTGACAAAGCTGTAGCGGTGCAAGTCCTTGAATATCTCTCGGATATTCCGTCAGCCGTTGGCGAAGCTAATCGAGTATTGCGCGCAGGTGGCAGATTTGTTGCGGTGGATACTGGATGCAACACACTTGACTGGTTCTCTGAGAATGAAGACCGGATGCGCCGCGTGCTGGACGCATGGGATCACCACTACATTGAACCGCGGGTCGCGGCACTTTGGCCTCGCTTCGCGCGGGATGCTGGGTTTGTCGCCGTCGAAGTCGAACCCTTCACCTTTTGCGACGTCACCCTTCGTCCCGATGGTTTAGCATTCATGCTGTTGCATCTGATGTCGCGATATGCAGCGGAAAATGGGCACATGAGTGGACATGAGACCAAAGCTTGGTTCGACGAACAGATTGACCTCGCGAGGCAAGGGCGGTTTTTCTTCTCGCTGACCTACTATAGGATGAGTGCCATCAAAGCTTAGTGGTAACAGATGCACATTTTTCGAAACGCCCGGCCAAATGACGTCGATATCTGCTTCGAAATTGAGACCTCCGCTTACGAAGGCGATGAGGCCGCTACCCACGAAAAGATTTCGAAACGGATCGAGGTTTTTCCTGATGGCTTCCTTGTACTGGAAATAGATGGGACGGTAGTTGGGTTCATTAATTGCGGGTGTGCGGACAAGGTCGAAATGTCGGACGAGGAGTTCAAGGAACTTATCGGTCACGACCCTGACGCTCCGAATGTCGTGATCATGTCAGTCGTTGTTGATCCCGCACATCAAGGCAAAGGGCTGTCACGGAAGCTGATGGACGAATTTATTGACCGCATGCGGCGGATGGGCAAGTTGACAATCCATCTGATGTGCAAAGAGCACCATCTGCCGCTCTATGAGAAGTTCGGATATCGCTATTTGCGACCGTCAGCCTCCGATCACGGTGGAATGACATGGCATGAAATGTCCATGACACTTTGAAACGCGCTTTATCAAAGGCCTAGGTGACTGTTTGTGACCAACCGAAATTCCCTAGAGCGGTCATTGGCGCAGCCGCAGCGAAAGTCGGCTTAGTCCGCACCTTGCCTGTCCGCCCGCCATGCAGCGAATGGTCAGTTTGGATTTTGGCGAAACATGCGCGGCTGAACGGCCGGATACGGGAAACCTGCTGCGGCGCCGCGAACGCGGTGCTGCGCTTGCATGGTCTTTCTGCGTTAGCAGCGTGCGAAATCCTCAAGGTCCGGAGAGTCCGCATCTGAGACATCCGATGTAACCGCAGCGGATGGCCGGTGTTGGTAGGAGCGGTCGGTGCAAATCAAAAGTGGACCCTGCTTCGCTGCCGACCAGCGCCAAGTGACCGGTATCAGACGTTTTGCAGACATCTGAGCAAAACGCTCAGATGACCGAGACGAGCCCATAGCTACATCGAAAGCTTGACTGAGCAGATCGTCTGCAGCTCACGATTGGCAATCTGCACAACGCTCAAACTATCGATTTCTGCAATGATGGGAAGAGTTCCTATTGACGCTAGACTTACATCTTCCAATTCAGAAAGATTGCTGTTTGCACCAACAGTCATATGCGGACGAAAAGGAATATCAGTATCAAATTCGTCGCTGTGCGGGCCTTCATATAGGTCACGATGTAATGCTGTAAGCTGCTTGGCACCTTTGGTACATAAGAGAGAGATTTTATGTACTTTTTCAAAAGGGTCGTAGCATATCTCACTTTTCGAAAACTCAGTAGAAATCGCTGAAGTCTTTGAAGCTACCTGATCGCAGATCGCCGCAATCTCTTCGGGAGACGATTTTCGAACTCCAAACACGAGTGTTATGTGGGGGGCTACAAGTTGCGCTCTTTCAGGCTCGTGCGTCTGGCGAAACGCAGCAAGGGACCGCGAAATCTTCGCCTCAAGTTTTGGGTACGCCAGTACATAGATCATCCGACGAGTTTCGGGTATCTGCACTCAATCCTCAAGGTCTGCTCCGTCTCGCAACCCAGTCATAGCTGCAATTTTGGCCAGTGTCTGCTCTGGGTCAAAGCTGCCGTTGAGACCGCGCTCCGTTTATAGGTCCAGAGCCTAGTGGAAATGCCGAGGGGTTCCCAAGCACTTGCTTTGCTCGGCTTTTGCTCGCTCAGTCGATTGACGTGACTGGTTCGAGAGCAAAGATGGTCTGATCCTCCGAGAAACCCTTGAAATGGATGGCAGGAATTTCCTTGCTACGAATTTCTACAGGCAACCGTCTTTGCGTTGCAGAGTCCATCAGGATGGACTCTTGGGCGACCTTTGTGTGGGCTTCCAGCCGCGAGGCAAGATTAACGGTCTTTCCGATACAGGTGTAGGTCGCGCGGGCGTCGGTCCCTGCGTAGCCTGTGACGACTTCGCCGGTGGCGATGCCGAAGCCGACCTCCAGGGCGGGGTCGTTCAGCATGGCGCGTTCTTCGTTCAGCATCTCGATCATCGCGCACATCTCGGCTGCAGCGTTTACCGCTGATTGCGCCGAGTTTTCAATCGGCTCGGGTGCGCCGAAAAGCGCCATCAGCCCGTCGCCGACGATCAGATTGACCATACCACCGTTGCTTGTAACCGCCTCGAACATCAGCGCGTAGTAGGTATTTAACAGCTCGATCGTTGCTTCAGGTGCCATGTGTTCGGACATCGCCGTGAAGTCTCGGATGTCACAGAACAGCACAGTGGCGCTGACGCGGTGTCCACCGATTGCGAAGCCTGATTCCTGCAGGTCACGCGCAACTTCGTCGGTCGCAAACCGTTTGAGCAGCCTCTTTTGTTCGTCATGCAGTCGCTTTTTCTCAAGGCAGGATTCCAAGCGCGCCTTCAACAGGATCTTGTTCACGGGCTTGGGGATGTAGTCTTCGGCCCCCAATTCGATGCAGCGGACGATGTTGCCCAGACCCTCGACGGAGGACGTCACAATAACCGGCAGATCGCGCAGGGCCGCGTTGCTCTTGAGCGCTTCGAGCACTTCAAAGCCGTCCATTTCCGGCATTTCGATGTCCAACAGCAGAATATCAAACGTGCCGTCCACCAGCATGCTCATGGCAATCTGTCCGTTTTCAGCCACCGAGGCGCGATGCCCCAGAATCTCCACGCTGCGCGCCATCAACAGCCTGTTGACCTTGTTGTCATCCACAATCAGGATTTCGCCCTTGGCGTCACGCATCAGCCAGCGCCTTTAATGCAACTGCGGTTTCGGCATAGGTCGCTTCGAGCGCAGGAAGGGGTGGATCACCCTCCGGCAGGCCGCCAAGCTCCATGGCGCGGGCCTGTGCGGCGAGCGCCGGGGCCCCGAAGGTGTCGGCGTTCGATTTGATCGAATGCGCCGCGCGGCGGTAGCCATCGGCGTCACCCCCGGCGGCGGCCGCCTTGAGATCTGCGATCATGTTGGGCGCGTCGCTTAGGAAGGTGGCAACCAGTTCGGCGGCGAAATCCGCGCCCATGGTCTCGGCCAGTTCGGCATAGACTTCGGGGGCAATCAGGGGCTCGGTCATGGGCTCTCCTTTCTGTGCGGCGGCACCTCAAGCAGCGCCTCGATCAGGCGATCCACCCGGATGGGCTTGGCGATGTAGTCGTCCATGCCTGCGGCCAGACACATCTCGCGGTCGCCCTGCATGGCGTTGGCGGTCATGGCGATGATGCGGGGGCGGTTGTCGGGATGGTCACGGTTGATCCGGCGCGAGGCTTCGAGCCCGTCCATCTCGGGCATCTGCACGTCCATCAGCACCACGTCGTAGGTCTGCCGCGCCACACTTTCCAGGGCCTCAATTCCGTTGCTGGCAAGGTCCGTCCGATAGCCCATCTGCTCCAGCAGCCGGGTGGCAAGCTTCTGGTTCACCAGATTGTCCTCGGCCAGCAAGATGCGCAGCGGGTGGCGCTTGGCCATGTCCGGATCGGTCTTCGGTTTGTCAGTCGTCTTGACCGTTCGCGTCGCCGGGGTCGTGGGTGCAAAAAGCGTCACCAGCGTGTCAAAAAGCTGCGATTGCCGCAGCGGTTTGGCCAGATAGGCAGCAAAAAGCCCTTCGTCCGTCTCAATGTCCCGCAGGCCCAACGAACTGAACAAGATCATCGGCAAATCGGGTTTCAGCTTGCGGATGGCCTGTGCCAGGGCAACGCCGTCCATCTCCGGCATGTGCATGTCTAGGATGGCGAGGTCAAAGGCCTCGCCTGACTTCAGCGCCTTCAGACCATCTGAAGGCGTGCCGAAGGCCAACGTCTCGGTCCCCCATTTTTTTGTCTGTAGCGACAGGATTTTCAGGTTGGTTTCATTGTCGTCGACCACCATCAGCCGCTTGCCGCGCAACTCTTCCTGCTCTCCAACAAGGCTGCGCGCCTTGCCTTTGGGCAGCTTGGCGGGTTTGGCAAGGATGGTGAAATGGAAGGTCGATCCCTTGCCCGCCCCGTCGCTCTCGGCCCACATCTTACCGCCCATCAGTTCGGCCAGCCGCTTGGAAATGGCAAGGCCCAGCCCTGTGCCACCGTACTTACGGGTGGTGGAGCTATCCGCCTGGCTGAAAGACTGGAACAGTCGGCTCATGCCTTTATCGGTCAGGCCAATGCCGGTATCGCGCACGGTGAAATGCAGCTGGACCCTGCCGCGGGTGCTCTTGGTCGCATCAACCGACAAAACCACCTCACCGCTGTCGGTGAACTTCACGGCGTTGGACAAAAGGTTTAACAGGATCTGCCGCAGGCGCGTCAGGTCGGCGCTGATCCCGGCAGGCACCGCATCTTCGTAGAGGTACGCCAGATCAAGCTGCTTTTCCGCCGCGCGTCCGCCGATGAGGTCGAGGGCGGACTCGATACATTCGCGCAGATCGAAAGGGTGCTCCTCGATGTCCATCTGACCGGCTTCGATCTTGGAGAAGTCGAGGATTTCGTTGATGATCCCCAGAAGTGCATCGCCGCTGTCGCGGATGGTGCGGGCGTAGTCGTGCTGTTCGGCGTCCAGTTCCGTGTCCATCAACAGCCCGCTCATTCCGATCACGGCGTTCATCGGCGTGCGAATTTCGTGGGACATGGTGGCAAGGAAGGCGCTCTTGGCCTCGTTGGCTTTCTCCGCCTCCTCCCGCGCTTCCTGCGCTTCGCGGAACAGGCGGACGTTTTCGATGGCGATGACGGCCTGATCGCAGAAGGACTGCGCCAGATCGATCTCCTCGTCCGAGAAGGCGACCGCCGTGTGCCTTGCGAAGGTCAGAACGCCAAAACAATCCTCGCCCCTTACCAGCGGCATGTAGAGCGCAGAGGCGATCCGGTTCACCTCTCCAACGCGCTGTTCGAACTGGGGCAAGTCCGCTTTCGACCAATCCGGAAAATGGAGCTTCTTCTTGGTTTCAAAGCAGCGCGAAGGGAAGTTCTGCGCCGGGTCCAGCGGCATGATTTCGGGCAGTCCCCTGTTCTCTCTCAAGCCTTCCTCGGTTGCCCCCGCCAGATAGATAAAGCCGTCGCCTTGACGGATCAGGGCGACCGAGAAATCGCACTGCACGATGCGGACGGCCGCCAGCACAATCTCTTCAAAGACCGGCTGGACACTGGTTGGCGAGGCGCTGATGGTCCGCAGGACCTCGGCGCTGGCGGTCTGGCGGGCAAGGGCCTTCTGGGTTTCCCGGAAAAGCCGCACGTTCTCGATCGCGATGACGGCCTGATCGGCGAAGGCCTCCGCCAGTTTGATCTCATCATCGGTGAAGGCCCCTGCGGTCTGTCGCGCAAAGACCAGAACACCGAGGCAGGTGTCGGCCTTGAGGAGCGGAACCAGCAGGGCGGCACGTATCCCGTGCCGGTCGTAGGTGACCTGTTCGAAGGGTGACAGGTCAAGTTCGTCCCAATCGGGAAGATGAAGCAGACGTTTTTCGTGCGCGACCCACGCGGGAAAGCTCGTTTTCGGATCGGGATTGACCGGGAAGGTCTGGTCCCCCTCAAGGCTTCCGACCCCCTCCTCGGTGACCCGCGCCAGTACTTCGAAAGTGCCTTCCTGCGCTGTCATGGCCGCGACTATGTCCGACGAAATCAGCCGCACACCCGCCTCGGCAATCGCCTCGAAGACGGGCCTTACATCGTCGGGGGACTGGCTGATGACCCGCAGAATCTCCGCGCTGGCCGTCTGGCGGGCAAGGGAGGTTTGGGTTTCGTTGAAGAGCCGCACGTTTTCAACGGCGATCAGCGCCTGATCGCAAAAACTTTGCGCCAGTTCGATCTCTTCTTCTGTGAACGCTTTGGGGGCCGTCACCCGCGTAAAGACCAGGACCCCCAACGTGATCCCGTCTCGCTTCATCGGCAGGAAAACCGCCGATTTCATCCCGAACTTCGGCACCGATACCCGCTCATGCACAGGCACTTCAACCGCTGCGAAATCGGGGATGTGGATCACCTCACCGCTTTCAAACACCTGCGACGGATAGTTCAGTTCGGGATCAATCTTTACCGGTTCAGGGCTCAGGCTCTTCAGCCCGCCCGAGACCTGCATCCCGCCTTCGGGGATAAAATGGTCCCCTTTCCGGATCATAACCGCTGCCCCTTCACAGGACAGCAGGTTCATCCCGGCCTGAGAAATCGCTTCAAACACCGGCCGCGCATCTTGCTGCGCCCCGCTGATCACCCGAAGGATGTCCGCGCTTGCTGTCTGCCGGATCAGGGCGGTCTGGGTCTCGTTGAAGAGGCGCACGTTCTCAATCGCGATCAGCGCCTGATCGGCAAATGACTCGGCCATCGCGATTTCATCAGGCGAAAAGGGCCGCTTGGTCTTGCGAATGAAACTGAACGATCCCAGACAGGTCTCCCCCCGCATCATCGGGACGATGAGCGACGATTTGAAACCGTGTCTTGCGCGCACCGCCGCATCGAACTCACCGAAATCGGCAGTATCCCAATCCGGCACATGGATGATCTCTCCGCTCAGCATCGACCGGGACGGCACGTTATCCACTTCGGACATGCGCAACTTGGTGTTGGTAAATTCCGCGTCCAGACCCGCAGGTGAGGCCACCGCCTCCTGCCAGGCGAAATCCCCGTCCGTGCGCAGGGCAATCGCCAGATCGCAATCAATCAGTGACACGCCGGAGGTCACGATTTCCTCAAACACCGGAGTCACATCAGTGGGAGATTCACTGATCACCCGCAGCACATTCGCACTCGCTGTCTGCCTCGACAGCGCAGCTTGCGTCTCTTTGAACAGCCGCGCGTTCTGGATCGCGATCACCGCCTGATCCGCGAAACTTTCCAGCAGTGCGATATCCTCATTGGTGAAGGGCTTCACCTCGCGCTTGTAGAGGACGATATTGCCGATCCCTTGCCCCTTGTGGACCAGCGGAATGGCAAGAAAGGTCCGGATACCCTCTTCATCCACGGCCATGCGCCGTACCGGATTGCCCTGCCGATACGCGTCAGTGTCCTTGAGGTCATGAAGATGGACCGGCTTGCCCGTGAGAATGCTGTCGGCGACAGAGAGACCGGGCTTCATTTCCCACTTCGTCTCGCCCACCGACAGCACATCAAGCTGTTCACCCTGATGGGCCACCAGATCGGCAAAGGTTCGATCCTCATTCACCAGATTGAGGCTCGCCAGAGGCGCCCCGCAAATCCCCGCCGCGCGGCTCAGGATCGCATCAAAGACCGGCGTCAGATCATCCTGCGTCTCACTGACCACGCGTAGCACCTCGGCACTCGCCGTCTGCCGCACCAGCGCATCCTGCGTCTCCTTGAACATCCGTGCGTTCTGGATCGCGATGACAGCCTGATCGGCGAAGCTATCCAGCAGGTCCATCTCACGATCAGAAAACGACGCCTGATGACCGTACGTGTGAGGACGGCCCAGGGTGATCACACCCACCACTTCCCCTTTCCAAAGCATCGGCGACACCACGATGGCAAAGTCACCATCCCGCTCCGCCATGCGCTTGATGACTGGCGACACATCCGGGTCTGTCAGCGGGTTGACTTCATAGCATCGCGAACGCGTTTCCATGACCGGTTCCAGCAGGGAACGCGCGATCGGCATGGGTTGGAAACCTTCGGCCAACTTTCTGCCATAGGTGCCCCGGATCTCTCCAAGATGCACCAACCCATCACTCTCCAACGTCAGTATCCCCAGATCAGGACAGGGGATCAGCCGCTCACAACTGTCGAGAATTTTCTCAAAAACCGGCTTGGTGTCTTCGACAGATTGGCTGATCACACTCAGGATTTCCGCACTGGCGGTCTGTTGCTCCAAGGCTTCCTGCGTTTGGACAAACAACTGAGTATTGCGCAAAGCAATAACAGCCTGATCACAGAATGACTTTGCCAGCGCGATGTCCTGCTCGGAAAACGAGGTCTCCGTGGTCGATCCCAGCGCCAGCGACCCTAGGCAAGTGCCGCCCTGCACCAGCGGGATGTAAATGGCGGAGGTCAGCCCAAGCTGTTTGCCCCGCTCCACCTCATGCGCGGGGATATCGGCATTGGGCCAGTCCGTGATGTGCTGCACCTCGCCGCTCACCATCGCGCGTGAGGGGAAATTCTGTTCTGGGGCCAGCGGCAGCAATGGCAGCCCGTCGGCACTGAATCTTTTTGCAAGCTGTCGCGCCCCCTCCTGCACCCTTTCGGTGATCAGAACGCCATTTGGTCCGGAGCCCGCCGCAGGAAAGTAATAATCCTCATCGCGCAAATGGAAAATCGCCATGTCAGCGTGAATCAACTGCGTTGCGTTGCTGACAATCGTTTCCATGACCGGCTGCACGTCGGTCGGAGACTGGCTGATGGCGCGCAGAATTTCAGAAGTCACCTTCTGCCGCTCCAGCGCTTCTTCCACCTCTGCCGTGCGCTCCTCCAAAGCTGTGAAAAGGCGGGTGTTGTTCAATGCGATCACGGCCTGCGAGGCGAATGTCTCAAGCAGCCTGATCTGGCGGTCCGAATAGGCCTCCGCCTTTTCATCCGCCAGCGCGATCACGCCCACGCACTTGCCCTCCCGCATCAAGGGCACAGCCAGCGAACTCAGGTAACCGCCCTTGCGGGAGGCCTCCTTCCACTCGTAACTCTCATCCGTCTCGGTATTGCGGATATAGACCGTCTCGCCCAGCAGCGCTTCCCGCCCGGTGCTGGAGCCATGCACCGGCCGCACCGGATTGGCGGCCAGGAAAGCCTTGAAATCCTTATCGACCCCATGGGTATTGTGGATGTGGTAAAGCCCGTCCGCCGCATCCAGCAAGGCGATGTAGCCATATTGCGGCGTGCAAAGCCGCGCGGCTACTTCCAGAATGGCCTCCAGCACCGGCTCGACCGCGTTGGGCGAACGTGAGATGACACCCAGCACCTCGGAGGTTGCAGTCTGGTATTCCAGCGACTCCTCGACCTCGGCGGTGCGCTTTTGAACCTCGTCAAAGAGCTTGGCGTTGTTCAATGCAATGACGGCCTGGGCCGCGAAGGTTTCAAAAAGCGCGATCTGCTTGTCCGTAAACGAGTTTTTCCGGGTGTGCGCGACCGTGATGACCCCGACGGTACGCCCGTGGTTGTTCAGCGGCACGCCCACTGTCGATGCATATTCCCCCACCTGCGCTTTGTCGGCCCAGCCATAATTGGCGTCCTGCTCGAGATCGGGAATATGAACGGTCTTGCCGGTTACGGCGACACGGCCTGTCGTTGTCGTATCATCAGCGGCCAGCTTGCTTTCCCAAACAATCCGGGCCATTTCGGGGGACGCATGGCTGACGGCCTGCGGCTCAAAAAACCCGGTCTCTTCGTTCAAAAGCGCAATGTATCCGCCCTTGTGCCGCATGATCCGCGCCACAACATCAAGGATCGCGTCCAGCACGGGCTGCACCCTGTCGGGCGACCGTGAGATAACCTCAAGCACCTCAGAGGAGGCTTTCTGGTATTCTAGCGCCTCTTCCACTTCCGCCGTGCGCTCCTGTGTCTCGCGCAACAACCGCACGTTCTCGATCGCGATGCTGGCCTGAGCGGCAAAGCTCTGGACCAGTTCGATGTTGCTTGTGGTCGGTGGCGTTGTGTCGGGCCATGCCAGGGTGATCGCCCCCCACACCCGGCCGTCCGCTTTGATCGGCACGCCAAGCAGACGCCGAAACCCTACCGCAGCCGCATATTCCGGATCGTAGTAGTCGGCGGCTTGCCCATCCTCGAAATGGATGATCTCGCCGCTTTTGGCCACCTCCGTGGCCATATGGCCCTTGGCAGCGGTAATCGGATAATCGGCGACAAGTTCCGGCACCTTCTCGGCTGGGAACCCGTGCTGGGCGCAGAAGTGCAAGGCAGCTCCGTCGAAACGGTCTAGGACGCAATATTTCGCGCGACAAAGCTCTGCTGACTTTACAGCGATTAGGTCAAAGACCGGCTGAAGGTCCGTCGTTGCCTCGTTAATCACCTGAAGGATTTCCGCGCTGGCCTGTTCGCGCACCAGCGCCTCTTCAACCTCCGCCGTACGTTGCTGCACCTCGTCAAACAGACGCGCGTTGCCGATGGCGATGATCGCCTGTGCGGCAAAAGTTTCCATCAGATCGACCTGAGACGTGGTGAAAGAGGCTGCCTCGCGGCCACCCAGGGTTATCACTCCGATGGTTTCGCCATCCCTGTTCAGGGGTACGGCAAGCACGGATCGATAATCTTCGGACTTGACGGCGATATCCAGCTGGTAGTCCGGATCGACAATCATGTCTTCGATGTAGCTGGTCTTCCCAGTGAATGCCGCGCGCGCGGTCGCAGACCGGGTGCCAGGCTTGAAGGGGTTTTCCTTCAGAAACGTATGAAAGGCCTGGCTGATGTTGATCTGAGAAATCACGTGAAAGCGACCATCAGCCGGGTCCAGCAAGCTGACAAATGCATCTGGAAGCCGACAAATTCGCGAGGATACCTGCAAGATTGCTTGGAGTACCGGGATCAGGTTGTCCGGTGATCTTGAAATCACGTCAAGGACTTCCGCCGTCGCCATCTGATATTCAAGAGCCTCTTCGACCTCGGCGGTGCGCTGCTGCACCGCGCGGAACTGGCTTACGTTTTCAAGTGCGATCACCGCCTGAGCTGCAAAGGTCCTGATCAGGTCAACATCGTCATCCGAAAACGGCGATACCTCGCGCCGGTACAGCACGATCACACCCAGCCCCCTGCCTTCACGCATCAGTGGCACAGCAAGGACAGAACGCGCGCCCTCGACCTCCACCATCGCCACCCGCCGCGCGTTGCGGTCGCGGAAATAAAGCGGGTCATCCGCAATATCGTCCTGCCGGATGATCTGCCCGTCCAGCATGGGGCGGATCGCCACCAGATCAGACCCCGTCAGGGGTTCATCGAAGTTGGCGAGGATGTCGCCAAAGGCCTGCCGGGTCCCGATGTTGGCGGGAATGGTGACGCGGTCGCGGTCGTGATCCGCCAAAGACAAGAACGCCAGCGGTGCCTGACACAGGCGGCTGGCGTTTTTCAGGATGCTCTGGAACACCGGCTGGCCATCGTCGCGGGTCTGGCTGATGACCTCCAGGATTTCGCGCGACGCGGCCTCGCGCTCCAGCCGCGTCTGTACTTCGCGGAACTGCCGTGTGTTTTCGATGGCAATGACCGCGTGCTGGGCGAAGCGTTCCAGCAGGCCAATATCGGCTGGCGCAAAGGCGCGCGCTTCACGGCGGCTGACGGCAATTGATCCTATGGGTTTGCCATTCTGAAACATCGGCACCGCAAGCCGCGTGCGAATACCTTCGGTTTCCACCACCTCCACCGCGATAGGCTGACGGGCGAGGTACTCGGGCGTTTGCGCCATGTCCTCGACATGCACCACCTCACCCTTCAGGATGGCGCTTATGGCGGGCAAGGTGCCTTCCATCGGGAATTCCGCGCCATCCTCGAAGGCCCTACGCACTTCACCCCAGCTGGCCATCATACGGCACCGGGTGCCCGACGGGTTGGCCAGCAGGACGGCGGCCTGATCCGCCCCGCAGACCTTTGCGGCCTGCTCCAGCACGGTGCTGAAAACCTGCGCGTCGTCATTGCGGCTTTGGCTGATCACCGACAGGATTTCACCCGTCGCCTCTTCCCGCGCTAGCTGGCTTTGCAGCGCGCGGAACTGGCGGACGTTCTCTAGCGCGATCACCGCCTGATCGGCAAAGGATTCGACCAGTGCGATTTCATCAGGAGAGAAGGGGCTGACGGTCTTGCGGCTCAGGGTGATGTTGCCAAAGCCGACGCCGTTCTTGACCAGCGGCACATGAAGATGCGTGCGCACGCCTTCCACATCAACCAGCGCCACCCGCCCCGGATGCCCGGCTCGGTAAAGATCGGTTTCCTTGAGGTCTTCGATAAGTACGACCCGCGCCTCTTTGACCGCCATGCACATGCCCAGCGGTTCGTTCAGATCGAAACCAAAGCCCAGCGGGAAAGAGCCGTGATCATCCCCCTTTGAATCCATCATCAGCAGATGCGTGCGCGCCTCGTTGACCAGTTGCAGCCCGCTGCCGGTTGCCTGGCACAGCCGCTCCGCCCGGTCGAGAATGGCACGGAACACGGGAGTTTCGTCGTCGCGGCTCTGGCTGATGACAGACAGGATTTCGCGCGTCGCCTGTTCGCGTTCCAGCCGCGTCTGTACTTCGCGGAACTGGCGAACGTTCTCGATGGCGATGACGGCCTGGGTGGCGAAGTTCTCCACCAACGCAATCTCGCTCTGATCGAACGGATTGACGTCCTCGCGGAAAAGCGTAATTAGGCCGATCGCCGCATCGTCCTTCAAAAGTGGGACGAAGAGAACACTGCGGATGCCGCTCTCGTCCACCATGGCCCGCACGATAGGGCTGCCTGCGCGATAAAGGTCGCTTTCGCCCATGTCGGCCCAGGCGAGCAGACGGCCCTCCACAATGCATTTGGCAGCATAGGACAGGTTCGGATCCACCTTCATCTGTCCGGTCTCGAACATCTCGACGGTACGAGGTAGGACGTTGATATGTGCGGCGAGCCGCTGCGTGGCATCTTCCGGGCTGGCCAGGATCAATGCCGCCATATCTGCATTGCACAGCACCTTGGCGTTCTTGAGAATGGCCGCAAACACCGGCGCCTGATCTTCGCGAGATTCTGCAACAACGCTCAGAATCTCCGCCATCGCGGCCAGCTGTGCCGAAAGACCAGCATCACCGCCTGACGCGCCCCCGGACTTCGTGGCTTGACCGCTGGATGTAGTTTTGGACGTGTTTTTCAATTTGCCAAAATATGCCAAAGATTCGTGTGAGTTAAATCATTGCGAACAGGCTAGCGGACAAAGGGGGGTCGGAATACAAGAAAATCAACATTGTCGGCGCAGCCGTTGACCAGAAATTCCGATCCTCAGAGTTTGATGGCGCAAACCGCCGGGGTCCAAGCGCCCATTTGGGACCATTCGCATGGGTCGGTCGAGTGGGCAAGCGGGCATATGGCTTGGTTTTCGGTGAGCGAAGTCGAAATCCCTGGGGCAAGTTCACCCGGCAGGGTGCAACTTCCTATGACAGATCTTGCATCGGCAGCGAAAGGCTCCGTCCGAGCGCAGAATGTCGCGGTCCGCGCTGCACGCGAGCGCCTTTCTGGTCAGGCTTAGGCTGCTTGCTGCGGTGCAGGAAAGATCTTGGCCAATTTCCGGAGGTTCTGGGCGGTGGCGGCGAGGAGGAATTCGTCGTTTGCGCCGCATGGGCCGCGTAATCGGAGTCGGCCCAAGCCAAGTATGCGTTTGAGGTGCGCAAACAGCATCTCGACCTTCTTCCGGAGCTTCATCGAGATGTCGTACTGGCGGGTCTTGGCGATGTCGCGGGCGACCTGGCGGGCGTCTTCATGTTCTTCGCGGGTGATCTTGCGGGCATCGGCATTTGGGCAGCACTTGGCTTTGGAAGGACAGACCTGGCAGACGTCCTTCAACGCGCGATAGCGCGCTGTACCCTTGCCGGTCGGACCGCGGTTCGGGTCGGAGTAGTTGCGCCGGAACTGCTTCAGAGCATGGCCTTCGGGGCAGATGTACTGGTCGTTCTCGGCATCCCACTCGAAGTCCGCCCGAGTCCATGTCCCATCATTGCGGCCGGACTTGTCGAAGACAGGATATGCGGCGCGATCTTGCGGTCCACCAGCCAGCCAAGCAACGGCCCGGTGCCGTAGGCGGTATCTGCAATAAGACGTTCGGGGTGCAGATTGAACCGTTCCTTCACCCGCTTTAGCATCGTCTTGGTTGATCCGACCTCGGCCTGTCGGATTGATCTGGTGGCTTCCATATCGACGATGACGCCATGGTCCGTGTCGATCAGGTAATTGTCGGAATAGCTGAAGAAAGCCGGGCCTTTGCGCGCTGCCGTCCACTGGCTGGCCGGATCTGAATGGGAGGTGAACTTGGGCTGCACTTCGCTCGCCGCCCCGAACGCGGCCTCATCCAGTGTGTCGAGATACTCGCGCACGGCGCGGGGTGCATCGGTTGGATCGATGCGCGCCGCGTCCCAGACTTCCCTCGGCGTCGAGTTCTGTTTGTTGGCATCCGCTTCGATCAGGCTGGCATCGATGGCCATGCGCTGGCCGCTGACCAGACCTTCTTCGATACACCGGGCGACAGTCGTCTCGAACAGGTGCCGCAGCAGTTCGCTTTCTCTAAACCGCCCGTGGCGGTTCTTGGAGAAGGTTGAATGGTCCGGCACCCGGTCGTTCAGATCGAGGCGGCAGAACCAGCGGTAGGCGAGGTTCAGATGCACCTCTTCACACAGACGTCGTTCGGACCGGATGCCGAAACAATACCCAACAAACAGCATCCGGAGCAGCAGTTCGGGATCGACCGATGGGCGGCCCGTGTGGCTGTAGAAGTCTGCAAGATGCGCGCGGATGCCGGACAAATCCACGAAACGATCAATCGACCGCAGAAGGTGATCCTGCGGGACATGATCTTCCAGCGAGAACTCGTAGAACAACGCCGCTTGCGCTTCTTGCTTCGGACCCATCATCGCCAATCCCTCCCGTTAGGACGAATTGAATCAGCGACCTACACTTCGATCAACCAGTAGTTTTTCAACAAAATACGCCGAAAGCGGCAGTTGAACTGATGCGAGCGAAGGGCCGGAAAGATGAAGATTTTCCAACGCGGGCCACCCAAACGGCCAAACTGAAACCTTGCGCCATGGCCCGCATCAGAAAATCTTCATCTCCTGGGACATCTGAGTAAGATGGTTAGATGGCCGCTTGAAGTCGGATAGCTGTCACTCAGCGCTGTTTGCACCCGGTACGAGGTCTGGTTTGACGTCTCGATGATTGGTTTCAAAACGAAGCGGGCGTTCGTCAGAAATCGGGCTACGACCGAGATGCGGGACAAATCGGCCGTCCGGCGGCGCCTGGACGTTTTGCTTTAGCGCTTTGAGCAGCTTCCCGGGTCGTGGTGTCCCAGCAAAGTTCTAGGTTCGTTGTAGCTGACTTGCTATCGTCTCATCCAAGGGTTCATTGGCGGAGAACAGAATGGCACTAAGAGCGCCTTCCAAAAAATCATCCGATTACAGAACAATTCTTACCGATAACCGGATTTGGGACACATTCGCGCTCCGCCAAGGAGATGTGATTGTCGCAACACCGCCCAAGTGCGGAACAACTTGGACACAGGCACTTGTGCTGTCGCTCCTGTTCGAAAAGCCCGGTATGGACAAGGTAATGAATGATCTGTCGGTTTGGCTCGATCCTGCATTCCGAGATCAACTCCCCATAGCTCGAATGTTCGAAGCTCAGAGCCACAGGAGATGCATCAAGACACACACGCCATTCGATGGCATTCCTTTCGATCCCGATTGCACTTACATCGCTGTCTACAGACACCCAATCGACGCTCATTTTTCGATGCGTCGTCACGTGGCCAACTTGCAGGAAGACCTGATCCAGGACAGATTCCCGGATGAGCCGTCAGCGTCATTCGCCCTGTTCCTTGGTGCGACCGACCGAGAGGAGATGGCCGACGGGATCACCCTTGAGGCCATCGTTCATCACTTCAAGTCCTTCAAGTCGAACATCCAACACTCCAACATACATATTTTCCATTATGCTGATATGCAGCGCGACTTGCTCTCTCATACGAGAAAGCTTGCTTCGGTTCTTGGCCTGGAAATTGACGATGACACTTTGGTCGCGATCAAAGACAGTATGCAGTTCGAAAGCATGCAAGCCAATGCGCGTGCAAGTGCTAGGCAAGACACTCAAAGGTCCGCAACCTTCAAAGACCCGGCTGCGTTCTTCGATAGCGCAAGTAGTCGAAAATGGGAAGGCAAGCTGTCCGAAAATGATCTTCGCGTATTTCATGAACGTCTTGCAGAGTTACTTCCGGAAAACGAAGCGCGATGGCTTCAGTCTGGCGGAGAGCTTCCTGCTTAAGACGCAGTTCTCTATATGGAATTTCAGATAACCACTCTGGGCTCGTTCGACCCATTCCTGGCACCTAGCACCAAGGTCCGCCGAGCGGGACGGAGCGGATAAGCGCTGATCACTTGGTCATTTGGCCACAACCAAACGACTCGGGATTGATCGCAAGCAAATCCACGGTGTTCGTTCGTGACAATGCGAGCTTCGAACAAAGCGCCTCAGATGGCAAATTGCCCGCGCGAATGCCGGTGAAACATTCCGAAAATCCCAGCTTTTTCCGAACATCGCGCAAAACCATGGCACCCAATAGCAACGCTATGCCCTCTCCGCGTCGCTTGGGGTCTGTCGAGAGCATACCCCACCACACCATTCCGCCCTTGTCGTGTTCGTCGTGAAACTGTGCGACGGCCGCGGCGGCTCCGACGACACGTCCTTCAGGGTCTTTCGCATAGAGGAATACGCTTGGCCGCTCGAAACCCCGCAGAAATGAGCCCATGGGAAGCAGCACATCGCAGTTCTGCGTGAGGTTATCGAGATTCGTTAAATCTTCCACCGAGGTCTCCGCAGTGACGGCACTGGCCTTCAGGTCAGCGGGCAAGCCACGATTGGCAAGAATTGCATCGGCAGCTTCGAACGTCCCTAAAGAGCCTTCCCAGTGGTCGTAGACATCCGTTACCAGTCCTGCGCTCTCCAATCCTGCGCGGCGCCTGGCAAGATGTTCCCGTGGCATCCCGTCGATTGGTGCGACCCCTTGCAAACGTGCAAGCGCTATCTGCTGTTCGAGATTGTGCTCGGAATAGTTTGCCAGCCCCACAACCCGACCGTGGCAGGCATAGTCGGGGATGTCCTGCAGCAGTTTCCAAAGATGGTCGGCACGCATTTGAAGGCGTTGTTGATCAGAGTTGCCAAAATACTCGGGGTCAAGGTCATCCATTGTGAAAGCGTTCAAGTGAACGTCAGTAGAGTCAAGGAAACCTTAGAGGATGAATGATAAAGATGGGCTGATTGTGTTGAAAAACTTTGTTTTCTCCAAAAAACGGTGAAAAACTTCGCCATAGAGCGCCAGTTGGAAATCTTGGCGAGGGGGTCGGCAAAATCAGGGCTTTGGCGATGTGTGCAGCTCTAAATGCCCTCTCCGTTCGAACAGTGCCAGCTTTTCCGATGCAACGGGTTTTGGCGGAAAAGCGAGAGTGCGGATCTTTCGAGTTTTTCAACACAATCAGCTCGTTCCAGCCGTTAGCTGCGCACGGCATTAAGGCCCGCTCAATAGGGCATTTCCGACCTTGGAATTCTCACTTTTGCTGATGCAGAAGCCCCTCGCTAGCGCCGCATCGAATTTGCGGCAACGCGGCGGATTTTTCCATTTGCGGACATTCAACGGCTCGGCTTCAGACAAATCCCAAAGTGATCCTTCGCCGCGTTAGAGACGGCCTAGCAAGGAGCGGACAAAGCAGAAATTGACGAAACCTTCCATCGCCTATCTGGAGTGCCCCATCTGACTTGGTCCACCGTTATGTTTAAGAAACGGAGGACAAAGAATGGCAAACAGGCGACACAAGCCAGAGGAGATAGTTCAGAAGTTGCGTCAGGTTGACGTGCTTGTTGGACAACCGAAAGCCGCAAGATAAAGCACAACGGACAAGACGAACAAAAAGCTCCCCTTTGGCGGCTTAACTCGTTTGCCCAAAATCCCTTGACTCTGACGGCCCCGTTACCGAAGTCCTGACCCTACGAAACCTTCCACAAACTCAAGGCGACTTGGGAACCATCGGTTGAAAATTCGCAAAAACCTGTTAGAAGAGAGTGATGAAGGCAATTTTGCATTTCTTAGCCTAACCTAGGTTACAGCCTTCTCGCCGTCGGGATTTCCTGACCATAGCCGAGAGGCAAAATTCGAAAAAAAATAAGTTCTTTGAGATTTCTGTTAGGGAATATTCGAGATGGCGTTACTCAAGCAAGGGTCAAAGGGCAATGACGTTAAAAAGCTCCAGACCGATCTGAACAAATCAAAAGCAACTCCAAAGCTTACCGTTGACGGCATATTCGGTCCGCTTACGGAAGCGGCGGTGAAGGATTTTCAAAAGAAGAACCGCCCGCTTAAAGTTGATGGGAAGGCAGGGCCAAACACGCTGGCCGAGCTGAAAGCGAAGTTGACGGGTCCCGTTGCGCCAAAGAAAATGAACTATACCCTCAAAACCAAGCGGATGGACTTCGAATTGACCGGCGCAACTCAGAAGATTTGGGTCCGGCAGTACTGGTCCTATGTCTTCAAGACAAAAGGCAAGGTCTCTAAGTGGACGTCAAAAGAAAAGAGTGACTTCCACAAAGAGACCGAAAAGATCATCCGCAAGGCCTGGGGTGGCAAGTTCATTCTGGAAGTATCCGGAACATCGGACTTCGCAAAATACTTCGCAGGAAAGATCTTTACGGTGCTTTTTGACGTCGATCCACGCAAGAAGGGGAAACACTGGACTGCAAAAATTGTCAAAATCCCCAAAGGGAGCTCGCTCGTTTCGAACGTGGTTTGGAGCAAGCAGGAAATCAACCTTGATACCGAAGATCTTCAGCCTGCGGATAAAGGTGCTGGTGGCGGCGTCAAAATGGATGTGGCCGCGCATGAGTTTGGCCATGCTATCGGCCAACCGGATGAATACAAATCCACAAGCTCCCACAAACATCACAAGAAATCGATTATGAACCGCGGCAACGAGGTGAAAAAAAGACATGCGAAGCATCTTGTTGAAGAACTCAACAAGATGATCCCTGACACCACGTTCTCGGTTAAGAGCGTGAAGTGATACATTCAGGTGCATTCATACTGGTGGCAGCCACTGTTGTCTCACTCATCTGTGCGACAGCGGTGTCTACTGCGGATAATTCAAAAGGGGGCATACAAATGGAAACGGGTCGTATTGGCGAGGAGATGATTGGCAAATCCTTCAGCGAGGCCGAACAAAAACTCGGCAAACCGATCCGTGAGGACCGATTTGAATTGGGAACGGCAGTGTTGGAGTTTCGAATTGAGTTGACCAACATTTTTGATGAGGTCCGCAGAGCTGAAAACCCACCGGACGTGCGTGAAGTGACATGGTCAATGTCGCCGGAGGAGAACCTGACACTTTGGTTTACACAGCCCAAGGCGGGGGCTGACTGGTTTGTTGTCCATTCGTATGTTTGGCATCCGGACGCTCAGTTCTGATCGTTATCTAACGGGTCGAAGCGACATGTTGGTTCTTGAACGAAGTCCCTGAATACCGGCGGAACCTTTTGCCAACTACGGTATCCATATCGCTGATCAGAGTTGCCAAAATACTCCGGGTCAAGGTCATCCAGTGTGAAAGCGTTCAAGTGAACGTCAGCACAGTCAAGGAAACCTTAGAGGATGAATGATAAAGATGGGCTCTCACCAGCCGATCGCTGCGCGCGTGACGAACGTCTGCTCCCGCGATATGCCGCCATTGGCTGCATCGGCCTCGAGCTGGCGGATCGTGCGAGTTTTCGATCGTCTAGCAATAGGTCCAATTGGCTCAATAGCTGGGAACCAGTCATTGGCTGGGCGGGCCAAGAATGTAAGTTGCGGCTGAACCCACAAACCGCCCGAGGGTCAGCTTCCTTCCACACAGCTTGCAAAGTATTCCTGTGCGCTCAGTTGGCCCCGCAGCAACGCTTGTACTTGCGGCCTGAACCGCAAGGGCAGGGGGCGTTCCGCCCGACTTTTGTTCCTTGATGGGGGGCTTGAGACTGATTTGCTGCAGCCCAAACCGGGAAGGGATCAGCAGTCCGACCAGATTTGGTCCAGTCGTTGATCGCCAAAACAAGGTTCGGGATGAGGTCCGGGGCTTCTTCTGTCAGCGCTTTGACGGAGGCTTTGGGGAGATCGCTCTGACCTTCGGCGATGTCATATAGCGCAAGCATCATGTTGACAGAGGCCGCCGCTTCTTCGTCGCCACTTTCAACGATGCGTTCCCAGGTATCCGGACGCAGCCTCATCGCGCGTTCAAAGCCGCAACACCAGGACTCCCAGAGGATTTCACCGGTCCTCCCATCTTTGTCATAAAGCGGGGCGTATCCCATTGCCGGTGGGGTCAGCGAACGCGCAACGTCGTTGTAGTGCCGCATAATGAGGTCCATCGCGGCCTGGATGTCCTCTAGTGTTTCCAGGTGCTCAGGGTTGTTCCCCCACACGCAGGGCAACCACTCCCCTGGCATGACCATTTCGGGGCACACAATCAGGCCTGCACAAAAGCCGTCAAATTCGCTAAGAAGCATGCCGTCGGTATCGATTGGCAAGGACAGCAGCAGGTCATCGAGTTGGTCCAGTTCATCGTCAGTCAGCATATGCAACGTCCAGTCTGCAAAAGCTCCCTAGAACCGCTCGACCCAGGGCCGCACGGCAACTTCGTTGGTCCAGGCACTTCTGTCCTGCTCGATCAGATGGCGGTAGGTGCGGGCAATGGCGTCAGGCCGCAGCATGGAGCCGGGTTTGTCCTCGGGCTCTGTCCGGCCGGGGTTCAGGATGCCACCGTCGATATTGATCCATGCGACGTGAATGCCTTGGGGATGCAGTTCTCGCGCCATGCTCTCGGCCAAGCCGCGTTGGGCGAACTTACCCATGGCAAAGGGCGCGGACTGGGGAAATCCTTTGACGCCCGCAGATGCACCCGTGAAGAGAATGGTGCCCCGTGTTCCGTTGGCCGGTTCCGCCTCCAGCATGTGCCTTGCCGCGTGCTTTCCAGCCAGAAAGGCGCCGATGGCCGTGACCTCTACAGCGTTGCGTACATCATCGGCAGACAACTCCGCAATTGGTCCGCGCACGCGGGCAGAAGGGTTGTAGATGACGACGCGGGGAGCCGCAGGGAGATTATCGAATAGTGCGGCAACCGCGTCTTCGTCGGTTGCATCCAGAAGAACCGTGCGGGCATCTGTCTCTTCAGCGAGCGCCATCATCTTGTCCCCACTGCGCGCGGCGAGCGTCAGTTCGTAGTCTGAGGCGAGGTTGCGCGCCAAAGCTGCGGACAGCCCGTCGCCAACCCCTATAACCACGGCATGCGGTTTGTTCATGAGATAATCCCTCCACTTGCACTGCAGGTGCTTGACCTCAGAACACCTATGAAATACCTCGTATCACGCCGAGCGGGCGTTGTGTAATGGTAAGACCCTTGCCTTCCAAGCAAGAGATGCGGGTTCGATTCCCGCCGCCCGCTCCAGAAGTCCATATCTGCCAGAAACGCTAAAAGTCTTGACGGCGCTGCTTCTACCCACCTGATATATAATGATATCCTGATGCGCTGCTCAGGTTCTCCTGGTTGATCGGAAGGCAAGGACACGGCTGGCGAGTGGATAATTTCTTGGCATCGGAACATCCTGTGACAGTCCAAGCGCTTGACCCCGGTCGAAAGCCGCGCCATCACCCCGGTGTTAGAATAAAGGACGACCCATGGCCCGCGCCCCAGCACCTGCCTACAAAGCCCCGGAAGAGCGGCAGAAATCCCGCCGTATCGGTGCATTGCGTGCGCTGGCTCCTTTCATGTTACCCTACAAGGTTTTGATAATTGCCGCCGTCATGGCGCTGGTGCTGACCGCGATGGTATCTCTTACACTGCCGCTTGCCGTGCGCCGTGTGGTGGACAATTTCGGCACTGAAGACCCGCATTTGCTGGATCAGTACTTCTTGGCAGCGCTTGCCATTGCCGGGCTCTTGGCCGTCGGCACTGCGCTGCGCTACATGCTCGTCACTCGTCTGGGTGAACGTGTAGTAGCTGACATTCGCAAAGCTGTTTTCAATCGGGTCATCGGGATGAGCCCGTCGTTTTATGAAAAGATCATGACCGGTGAGGTGCTCAGTAGGATTACTACCGACACGACGCTCATCCAGTCGGTCATCGGCTCGTCCGTGTCGATCGCCTTGCGCAACGCTTTGATTTTTATCGGGGGTCTGATCCTGATGCTGCTCACATCGGGCAAGCTGTCCGGTCTTGTGCTGTTGATTGTGCCTGCTGTGATCGTGCCCATTCTGACGCTGGGCCGCCGGATGCGGGTGATCAGCCGCGAAACACAGGACTGGATCGCCGCGTCCTCTGGCAATGCCTCTGAAAGCCTGTCAGCGGTGCAAACCGTACAGGCCTTTACCCACGAGGCGGCAAGCCGCACGCAGTTTTCTGATATTACCGAAGCTTCCTTTGACGCGGCCAAGCGGCGGATCAAGATCAGGGCACTGATGACGACCATCGTGATCTTCCTGACATTCTCCGGGATTGTCGGCGTCCTTTGGGTCGGGGCGCGTGATGTGCGGGCAGGGGACATGTCTGCCGGTGCGCTCGTGCAATTCGTAATCTACGCAGTCATGGTAGCCGGTGCTGTCGCAGCGCTGTCGGAAATCTGGGGCGAATTGCAGCGTGCTGCAGGGGCAACGGAACGCCTTGTCGAATTGCTGCAAACGGAAGACACGGTTCAGGATCCCGATCAGGGGCGGTCCCTCGACACGCCCGTGCGTGGACAGATCAGGTTCGAAGATGTGCATTTTTCCTATCCGGCACGTCCTGAAACGGCCGCGCTTGACGGCGTCGATCTTGAGATTCTGCCCGGCGAGACGGTGGCATTCGTCGGCCCCTCTGGCGCGGGTAAGACTACGATCATACAGCTGATCTTGCGGTTCTATGATCCTGCTTCGGGTCGGATCACACTGGATGGTGTCGACCTGCGCGATCTGGCGCGGGCCGAATTCCGTCGCGCGGTTGCACTGGTTCCCCAAGACCCGATTATTTTTGCAGCCAGTGCAGCCGAAAACATCCGGTTCGGCAGGCCTGACGCAACAGACGAAGAAGTGCGCGCAGCAGCCAAGGCCGCCGCGGCGCATGAATTTATCGAGGCGCTGCCAGAAGGCTATGACAGCTACCTCGGCGAACGTGGCGTGATGCTATCGGGCGGGCAGAAACAGCGCGTTGCGATTGCGCGGGCAATCTTGCGCAATGTCCCCGTCTTGCTGCTGGATGAGGCCACGAGCGCGCTCGATGCGGAAAGCGAACGCGCCGTGCAGCAGGCCGTGGATAAGTTGAGCGCAGACCGTACCACCCTGATCGTGGCGCACCGTCTGGCGACGGTGAAAAAGGCGGACCGCATCATCGTGTTGGACGCCGGTCGTGTCGTGGCCAGCGGTACCCATGACGAACTGGTATCAAAGGACGGTCTTTATGCACGCCTTGCCCGGCTGCAATTCACCGATGGGATTGCTGCCGAATAATTCCCCCTTTTGTTTTTCCTGCGCCGTCGCGCATACTGATTTCGAACCAATTCAATAGGGAGATCCAAAATGGGTTTGTGGAGTTTTGTTAAAGGGGCCGGCAAGAAGGTCTTTGGCGGGGATGATGACGCAGAAGTCTCTGGTGCTGCACTATAGGACGAACTGAAAGACCTCGGTCTTGACGCAGAGGGTCTCGACATCACGGTTGAGGGCGATCAGGTGAAAGTCAGCGGCAAAGCTGTCAGCCAGGAGATGAAAGAGAAAGTCATCTTGGCTGTTGGTAATGTCGAAGGCGTTGCTGCGGTAGAGGACAACATTGAAGGCGGTGAAGGTGAACCCACATTCCACACCGTTGAAAAAGGTGACACGCTTTGGGCGATTTCGGAAAAGACACTTGGAAATGGCTCGCGCTACAATGAGATTTTCGAGGCGAACCGCCCGATGCTGAGCGATCCCGACAAAATCTACCCCGGTCAGGTTTTGCGGATCCCTGTGTCCTGAAACAGTCTTATTGCCCCCATTTTGTCAGGCTGTCCTGACATCCGGGTGTAACAGGCGTTTACGTGTAGAGCGTAAACGCCTTTTTATTTGCCTGCCGAATTAATCAACCTCAGATTTCCGTACCGGAACGCTTGCGCAACCGAGAGTTTCCGCCCATCTTTCTGATCAGCAAAAACAAAGGTCCAAAACGTGACCATAGGGGAGGATTGGCAATGAGATATGCCAGCATGGAAGACCGCAATGCGATCGAGGCAGAAATGCCATGGGAGAAGCGTGACGTTCCAAAGACACTTTACGGACAGGTGACACAGACAGCGACCAGGTTTCCGAACCACAATGCTGTAAGCTTTCAGCTTTTGTCGGGGCCAACCGACAAGAAGGAAACTTTCACTTGGAAGCAACTTCACGGCAAGATCAGTCAGGCGGCAAACCTGTTCCGTTCTCTTGGCGTTGGTCCAAAAGACGTGGTTGCCTATGTGCTGCCCAATTGTAACGAGACCATTCTGACCCTTCTGGGCGGCGCCGTCGCCGGGATCGCTAATCCTGTGAACCCCCTGCTCGAGCCTGAACAGATAGGCTCCATTCTGCGTGAAACAGGTGCGAAGGTCGTTGTGACTTTGCGCCCCTTCCCAAAGACAGATGTTGCTGAAAAGACCGCAGCTGCGGTCAAACTGGCGCCCAACGTCAAGACCGTGCTGGAGGTGGACCTTAACCGCTACCTCACGCCGCCCAAGTCATGGATCGTTCCACTGGTACGGCCAAAGTTGACCACAACGAACCATGCAAAATACCTGAACTTCAATACCGAACTAAACAAACAGCCGACGACGTTGTCTTTCGAGGATGTACAGGAAGACCGCGTGGGCTTCTACTTCCATACCGGTGGCACAACTGGCATGCCGAAGGTTGCACAGCATCTCTATTCGGGTGCGATCTACAACGGCTGGCTGGGTGCCACCACGTTGTTGAACGAAGATGACGTGATGCTGGCACCGCTGCCGCTGTTCCACGTGATGGCCTGTCAGGTGATGTTGATGGGCGCTGTTGCCTCTGGTGCGCATGTGGTCTTCCCGACGCCGCAGGGTTACCGAGGCGAGGGTGTCTTCGACAACCTCTGGAAACTGGTTGAACGCTATAAGGTCACTTTTGTCTGCTCTGTCCCGACGGCGCTGGCCGCGACGATGCAGGTGCCGGTCAATGCAGACATCTCGACCGTCAAGACCGCCTTCTCCGGCTCTGCTCCCCTGCCGCTCGAACTGTTCAAGCGGTTCGAGGAAAAGACCAAGATGACCATCGTCGAAGGCTACGGCATGACCGAGGCGACCTGCCTTGTCTCTGGCAACCCGGTTGATGGCGAAAAGAAGGTCGGCTCCATCGGTATCCCGTTCCCGTATACGGACATCAAGATCGTCAAAGGCTCTGCCGAAGGCGATGTTGAGGCGGGCGTGGATGAGATCGGCGAGATTTGCGTGTCAAACCCTGGTGTATATGTCGGCAACACCTATACCGAAGCGGATAAGAACGTAGGCCTTTACTACAAGGACAAGTACCTGCGTACCGGCGATCTGGGCCGCGTCGATGCAGACGGTTATCTCTGGATCACCGGCCGCTCCAAGGATCTTATCATCCGCGGTGGTCACAACATCGACCCGGCTGAGATTGAAGAGGCGCTTCTTGGACACGAGGCTGTTGCCTTTGCCGGTGCCATTGGCCAGCCAGACGCGCACGCGGGGGAACTGCCTTGCGCCTTTGTCGAACTGGTCGAAGGGGCATCGGTCACAGAGCAAGAGCTGATCGATTTCTGCAAGGAGCACGTCACCGAGCGTGCGGCGCAGCCCAAGCACATCAAGATCATGCATGAGCTGCCAAAGACGGCGGTGGGCAAGATCTTCAAACCTGACCTGCGCAAGGATGCAATCATCCGCATCTACGATTCCGCGCTTGAGGGTGCCGGGTCTGCCGCCCGCGTGGCCAATGTGATCGATGACAAGAAGCGCGGTCTGGTCGCCCAGGTTGCCATGAACGGCGCGTCGGATGACGAGGTCGATAAGGCGCTGGGCAGCTTCACCCGTCCATGGGAAAAGGCTGCGTGAACGAACCTGACTATCGGCGTTTGATAGACGCCGAGATGTGGGCTTATATCGAGCGGTATGATGCAAGCTATCCGCCTGATGCGGTTGATCTGCCCATAGAAGGTCAGCGTGACGTCTATGACGCCATGTGCAAGATCTTTCATCAGCCGCGCCCGTCGGGCGTGGCTGTTTCTGATCGTGCATTCGGCGGCGTTCCGTGCCGGGTTTACGAGGTAGCGGGCAGTGATGTGACCGTCGTCTATTATCACGGCGGAGGGTTTGTCGTGGGTGGTTTGGAAAGCCACGATGACATCTGCGCCGAGATTGCCGCGCGCACCGGTTTTGACGTGATTTCAGTAGATTACGGATTGGCACCAGAGGTGACCTTTCCCGGCTGCTTTGATGACGCGTGGGCGGCATTTGACGCCATCGCAACAGATCGTTCAGGCGATATCGTGCTGGCTGGGGACAGTGCCGGGGGCAATCTGGCAGCCGCCGTCGCGCATCACGCGCGGGGGCGTGTTGATGGGCGCGTAACCGGGCAGGTGCTGATCTATCCGGGTTTGGGCGGGGACACCACCAAGGGGTCCTATCTAAAACACGCCAACGCACCGCATCTCACGATGGCCGATCTGGCGTTCTACCGCACAGTGCGCATCGGCGGGGCGGAACCGCCCGAAGATGATCCGCGCTATGCTCCTCTCAGTGACAGTGATTTCAGTGGCTTGCCGCCTACAGTTGTTGTGACGGCGGAATGTGATCCGCTGGCCAGCGACGGCGAAAGCTACCGCGATGCGGTGATGTTGGCGGGCGGCAACGCGGTCTGGTTCAACGAACCGGGGCTTGTCCACGCCTGCCTGCGGGCGCGGAACATGTCCAAGCGTGCAGCGGTATTCTTTGACCGTGTGATTGACGGTATAGCGAACGTCGGGCAGGGCCGCTGGCCCTATTGATCAGGCGCTCAGGAAACTCTCTGCTTTCATGGTGTCAGCGATGGGCGCACCAAGGCGTGTCAGGATCGTTGGCGCCAGTTGCAGCTGGTCGATGACCGTGTCCTCCCTTGGACCCTGAGCTGGGCCGAAGTAATAAAGCGCGGTTTCCTGTTGCAACGGCCCCCGCCCGCCGTGATGGCCACGTTCGTCTTGTCCATGATCGGCTGTCACAATGACCTCGTACCCCGCGCCAAGCCATTTCGGGATGAAGGGTGCCAGCATTTCATCCATGACCGCGCAGGCGTGGTCCATTTCCTGACAATCGTGAAAAAAGCGGTGCCCCATGCTGTCCAATGTGCAGGTGTGCAGCATCCCGTAATTCAGTCCAAAGCGCAGGCATAGATTGGTCAGCGTCGCAAAAAGATCAACGTCAGAGGGCGTCATCTGGTTGGCGTGGCCATAGCCCGTCATCGTGTGAAAGCGACCGTGGTTGATGGTCTTGCTGTCAGGTTCGTCATATTCGATATCACGAACGTAATCAAAGGGATGGCGGTTAAAGAACTCAGACCAGAAGCTGTGCGCAACGCCACCTGTGACGCCACCGGCTTCGCGGACCTGGCTAAAGACATCCTTGTGTTTCAGGCGAAAGACATTGCCGTTTCCGGTGCTGCCATGCTCTGCGGGGGCCACGCCGGTGTGAATTGATGCGTAGCAGGACGCAGAGATGGATGGCAGAACGGCGCGGTGTTTCCACACCCGCGCATCCCCGCTATCGACCCAGCCTTCTAGATTGCCAAACAGTCGGCGAAAGTTGCGGTAGGGCACCCCATCAAGGATGATAAGCAGCAGTTTGTTGTCCATGGCGGGGTCTCCGGTTTTGTCCAATCGTTTGTGGCGCAGGGGACGCGTCAGCGCAACGCAGTAGCCCTAAAAAACGGCATGCGCGCCGCGTGAAATGGTCACCTCGCCATTGGCGAGCGCGTGGTAAAATTCCGTCAGAGTGTCAGATCCGAATTCTGGTGTCGCCTCAGCCTCGTAACGGCACGTCTCTGCGTTCCAAAGCAACATGGATTCTGTAGCATAGTAGTGGCCGATGCGGGCCAGTTCCGCCTTGGTCGCAATCCGTTCACTGAACCTGCCGCCAAGCGAAAGAGTACCCGCAATGGCGCTGATCACACGGGGTGAAACACTGCGAAACCGGGGGGAAATGCCAAGTGCGTCAAAGAGGGCCTTTCCCATGTCACGTGGGGTAAGCGCAGGTCCGGGGCCTCCGATGGGCAGGATGGCGTTCTGACGGGCAGAATCGGTCAGACAGCTGGCGATGAACCGCCCAAGATCCGCATCACTGATCGGCTTGCAGGCGGTCAGTGTGCCGTCACCGAACATGAGATACGGTTTGCCAGCGCGCAGACGATCCAGCTGACCTGATAGCGATTTGAAGAACGCAGTTGGGCGCACAATGGAATAGGGCAAACCAGAGCGGATCAGCGTGTCCTCGAAGGCCAGCTTGGCATGCTGGAAGGCAAGCCGCGGTTTCTGGACACAGATGGCCGAAATCAGCACGAAATGACCGACGCCTGCGTGCTTTGCCGCCGCCAGCAGATCAAGGTTCGCACCGTGATCGACAGCCCACGCATCCGATGGCGTGCCACTGCGCGAGGCAAGGCACGAAACGACGCTGTCGATCTTGTGACTGGCAAACACTGCACTGAGCGCACTTGTGTCCTGCATCGATCCTGTAACCGCTTCAATCCCTTCGATGTCAGGTGCGGTTCGTCCATATGCAATGACACTTTGGCCATCATCGCGCAACGCCATGGCGGCGGCCCGGCCTGCTGTGCCCGTGGCACCGCAGATCAGAACGGTTTGTGCATGCGCGGTCATGATACCGGCGTCAGTTGCCCGCGCTTTCCATTTTGCGGTGCTCCAGAACCTCTTCCAGCCAACCCAGCTTCATCTCTGGAACAGACGACAGCAGCAGGTCCGTGTAATCATCGAACGGAGGTGCCAGAACCTGCGATTTGGGGCCATACCGGACCACCGCGCCCTGATACATCACGGCGATGCTGTCCGCGATCGCCTTCACCGTCGCCAGATCGTGCGTGATGAAGAGATAGGACACATCCTCGATCTTTTGCAGCTTCAGAAGCAGCTTCAGAATGCCGTCCGCAACAAGTGGATCAAGCGCCGATGTCACCTCGTCACAGATGATCAGCTTTGGCTTGGCCGCAAGCGCCCGGGCGATGCAGACACGCTGCTTCTGACCGCCCGACAATTCCGCCGGATAGCGGTCCTGAAAACCGTCACCCAGTTCGATCTCGTCCAGCAGTTCCTGAATGCGTTCCTGTTTCGCCTTGCCACGCAGGTTGAAATAAAATTCCAGCGGGCGTCCGATGATCGTGCCAACAGTCTGGCGCGGGTTCATCGCGGTGTCGGCCATCTGGTAGATCATCTGCAATTCGCGCAGGTCTTCAAGGTTGCGCGTCGGAAGATCCGGCGTCAACGTGCGACTGTCAAAGGTGATGGTGCCATCCGATGGCGGCAGCAGACCGGTGATGACGCGGGCGAGGGTGGATTTGCCAGAGCCGCTTTCCCCGACGATGGCGAGGGTCTGGCCAGGATGCAGTTCTACATTCACGTCCTTGAGAACGTCGAAATCCGTACCCCTGTACCGGGCCGTGATATGCTCGACCTTCAGCAACGGATTGTCGGTCGGCTTCTTCTCTTCATGCTTGATAGAGCGGACAGATACGAGGGCCTGTGTGTATTCTTCCTGCGGATTGTTGATGATCTGGTCCGTGGTGCCGTACTCAACCATGGAGCCCTGTTGCAGCACCATGATGTGGTCTGACACCTGCGCCACAACCGCAAGGTCGTGCGTGATATAAAGCGCCGCTACACCGGTGTCGCGGATCGCTTCCTTGATCGCGGCCAACACATCAATTTGCGTGGTTACGTCCAAAGCGGTGGTCGGTTCGTCGAAGACCACAAGGTCCGGTTCAGGGCACAGGGCAAGGGCCGTCATGCAGCGTTGCAACTGACCGCCAGAGACTTGGTGAGGGTACCTGTTGCCGATGTTTTCAGGATCGGGCAGGCCCAGTTTCCGGAAAAGCTCGATTGCGCGGGCCTCTGCATCTTTCTTTGAAAACTTGCCCTGCAGGATGGCCGCTTCGGTCACTTGCTCCATGATTTTCTTGGCCGGGTTGAACGAGGCGGCGGCAGATTGCGAGACGTAGGTGACTTCACCGCCACGTAACCGGCGGACGTCTCCGATGCGTGTTTTCAGAACGTCGCGCCCGTTGACCCAGACCTCGCCACCGATGATCTCCACACCGCCACGGCCATAGGCCATCGCGGCAAGGCCGATGGTGGATTTCCCGGCACCGGATTCCCCGATCAGGCCCAGAACTTTGCCCCCATCAAGGTCAAAGTCGACGCCGTGCACGATCTCTATGTCGCGAGGGCGTTCGCCGGGGGGATAGATGGTCGCGCCGATCTTGAGGCCACGGACCTTGAGCAGTGGTTCGGTCATCCTCGACCCCCTTTCAGCGATGTGGTGCGGTTCAGGATCCAGTCCGCGACAAGGTTGATCGATATACAGAGCGTCGCGATTGCAAAAGCCGGATAGAGCGCTGCGGCGATGCCGTAGTTGATGCCTTCCTTGTTCTCTTTCACGATCCCGCCCCAATCGGCCAGCGGCGGCTGCACACCAAGACCAAGGAAAGACAGGGTCGAGATGAAGAGTACCATAAAGATAAAGCGCAGGCCCATTTCCGCTACCAGCGGTGACAGGGCATTGGGCAGGATTTCACGGAAGATGATCCAGCCGATCTTCTCGCCCCTCAGCCGCGCGGCCTCGACGTAATCCATCACGGTGATGTCCACGGCGACGGCCCGTGCAAGACGGTACACGCGGGTCGAATCCAGCAAGCCCATCAGCAGGATCAGGATCGTCATGGTTGTCGGCATCACCGACAGTACAACAAGCGCAAAGATCAGCGACGGGATGGACATGATCAGGTCGACGAAACGGCTGAGCACTTGGTCGATCCAGCCACCGGACACGGCGGCAAAGAAACCAAGGATAGAGCCGGTCGTAAAGCTGAGGATCGTCGCCATCGTTGCAATAAAGATCGTCGTTTGCCCACCGTAGATCAGGCGTGTGAGCAAGTCTCGTCCGATGCTATCCGTGCCCAGCAGGAATTGATCAGAAGGCGGTTCCCACACATCCCCCACCACCTCGGCCATGCCGTAGGGTGCAATGAGGCCCGCAAAGATCGCCATGAGAAAGTAAAGACAGGTGAAGAACAGGCCGATAAGGGCCGCAACTGGAATATTCCTCATTTCGGATGCCTCAGCCTTGGATTGGCAAGGATCGACACGATGTCAGCGATCAGGTTCAGCCCGATGTAGACTGCGGCAAAGATCAGACCACAGGCCTGCACCACCGGGACGTCCCGTTTGGACACGTGATCCACCAGGTATTGCCCCATGCCGGGATAGGCGAAAACCACCTCGACCACGACAACACCCACGACAAGGTAGGCGAGGTTCAGCATGACCACGTTCACGATGGGCGCGATGGCATTGGGGAAGGCGTGCTTGCGGATGATCGACAGCATCCGCATGCCCTTAAGCTCGGCCGTTTCGATATAGGCCGATTGCATCACGTTCAGGATCGCCGCGCGCGTCATGCGCATCATGTGGGCAAGAACGACCAGCGTCAGCACCATCACGGGAATGGCAATCGCGTTGAGCTTTTGCCAGAGGCTCATGCCGTCGTTGATGATCGCCACGGATGAGAACCATCCAAGCTGGATCGAGATCCAGTAAATCAGGACATACCCGATCATGAATTCAGGGATGGAGATCGTCGTCAGCGTCACGGCAGAGATCAGTTTGTCAGGCCACCGGTCCTTGTAGCGGACGGCAAGCAGGCCCAGAAAGATGGCCAGCGGGACCGAGATGACGGCCGCCCAGAAGGCAAGGAAAAGCGTGTTCGACAGGCGTGAGCCAAGGCTTTCGGCAATGTCGCGGCCATTGGTCAGCGCGGTGCCGAGGTCTCCGGTCAGGAACCCGCCAAGCCAACTGAAATAGCGTGAAACCGGTGGCTCGTTCAGGCCAAGCTCCCTGCGCAGGTTGGCAAGGCTTTCGGGCGTCGCCGACTGGCCGAGGATTTGTTGAGCGACGTCGCCGGGCAGCATCATCGTGCCGGCGAAAATCAGGATTGATGCAGCAAAGAGCAGCATGATGCCCAGCGCGACGCGCTGGGCAATGAGTTTCAGGATTGGGTGCATGACCGCAGAACGCCCTTAGGCGTCCTTTACCCAGCACTTGATCGCGGCCTTGTTGTTCATCATGCCGCCATTCGGGTCGGTGATCCAACCGCCCAGATTGTTGGACACGCCAGACACGAAGTCATTGAACATCGGCAGGATCAGACCGCCTTCGTCGCGCAGCATCCGGCCCATCTTGGAATAGATTTCCTTGCGCTTGGCAGTGTCCAGCTCAGCTTTTGCAGCGTTGAGCATCGCGTCGAACTCAGGCCGCTTCCAACGTGTGTCGTTCCAGTCGGCTGTGGACAGATACGCGGTGGAATACATCTGGTCCTGCACCGGACGACCACCCCAGTAGGACGCACAGAAGGGCTGTACGTTCCAAACCTCGGACCAATAGCCGTCATTTGGCTCGCGCTTGATTTCCAGCGGGATTCCAGCGGCTTGTGCAGTCTGCTGGAACAGGGCCGCAGCATCGACCGCACCGGGGAAGGCACCGTCAGCAACGCGCAGGATGATCGGAGAGCCGTCGTGACCGGATTTGGCGTAATGCTCCTTGGCTTTCTCAATCGAGTGCTCACGCTGTGGGATTGTGTCATCGAACAGCGGATAGGACGCGTTGATCGGCATGTCGTTCCCGATAGAACCGTAACCGCGCAGGATCTTGTCGACCATTTCCTGACGGTCGATGGCATACTTCAGCGCCAGACGCAGTTCGTTATTGTCAAACGGTGCCGTGTCGATGTGCATGATGAACACATAGTGGCCACGGCCGGAAGCGGATTGAACGCTCAGGTTCGGCGCGCGGTCCAGCAGGCTGGCGACCTTGGGATCAACGCGGTTGATGGCATGCACCTGACCGGACTGCAAAGCAGCGGTCCGGGCGGTCGCATCGTTCAGCACCAGTTGCTCAACCTCATCGGCCCAGCCACGGTTTTCGCTGTCCCAATAGTCATCGCGACGCTTGAAGGCGTGGCGCACGCCCGGCTCGTCGATCTCGATGGTGTAAGGGCCTGTACCGATGCCGGCACCGGGATCGTCCATGCCGCCGTTGGGCTGGATCATCAGGTGATAATCGCCCATCAGGAAGGGCAGGTCGGCGTTGGGGGTGTCCAGCTCGACGATAAAGTTGTCGCCATCGACCTTCATGTTGGCAATGCCTTTCATGATGCCCAAAGCACCCGACTGGCTGTCGTCGTTGGAGTGGCGCTGCATGGTTTTCAGCACGTCTTCCGGCGTCATGTCCTTGCCGTTGGAGAACGGAATGCCCTTGCGGATCTTGAAGGCCCATGTCTGCGCATCGGCGGATGCTTCAACGCTTTCCGCCATGCGGTATTCGATCTCGCCTTCGGGGCTGATCTCGACCAGCGTTTCACCCCAGCAGCGCAGGTTGTTGAGCGGAACTTCGGAGGCGGTCAGCGCCGGGTCCTGGGTGTTTGTGGATTCACCACCAGAGGAGCCGATTTTCAACATGCCGCCACGCTTGGGCGTGCCGTGGCCGTCAGCAGCGGCGCTTTCGGCCAGCATCGTATTGGCGACAGCGGCGGTGACGCCGAGGGCGGCTGCGCGGCCTACGAATTCGCGGCGCGTCATCAGGCCCTTGGCCACTTTGCCACTGAGGTATTTCAGTTCGTCATTCATTTCAGGTCTCTCCCGTTGGAATCGCGTTTGGTGCGACTTTTGTTGATTGATGGGTCAAGTTTGCGCATTTCCGGCATGCTCGCAAGGTTTAATCCGGCTGATTATGTTGCGATCCGATTACATGTGATCGCGTGGAATGCTCTGTGTTAGGTCGCGCTCAAAGATCAGTTCGTCGTTCTCAAATGCTTCCATGCGCGCGCTTAGATGGAAGTGCGTTGCATCAGAAGTCATTTCGCAGCTCGCCTCGGTGCGCAGGCGCAGGTCGTCGCGCTCCAACTCATCCGTCCAGTGACAGGACCCCTGCGCAGAATTGGGATCGTCGGGATGAATGCGCCAGCGCTCGCGGGCGATGGTGCTGGTAATCAGGCCATGATCGCAGTCGCGGACGCGCCCGAAATCATCCTCAATCACCAGATCGACATGGCCCGTCACCATATCGACCTCCTGTCGGCGGATGTGGTTTTCGGGCCGCAGGGTTTCGATCTCCCACGGGTCGGCAGCGGTGGGCGGCTCAAAAAGATGTTCGTTGCCGCCGGACGTTGGCCGCTGGGGCAGGGCGATCTGACCTGCAGTCAGACTAAGGTTGGTCTTTTCCGGGGAGGGCCAGATCAGCGGCCAATAGGCGTTTGAAATCGAGACCCGCAGGCGGTGTCCCTTGGGCACGCGGTAAGCGATATGATCCAGCGCAAAGCTGATTTCTTCGGCCTGTCCGGGGGGGAGCGGCCGGGGATCAGCGGCGCCTGCGCGATGGCTCAGGTTCAGCACACCGTAGGTGATCCGCGTCGCGGCACCGTCTGGATGAATGTGGTTCAGGCGCACGGCAATCTGCGCCTGTGGCCGGTCGCTTGATACGGTGAGCGTGATCTTCGGTGCACCGACGATGTCCATGTCCGTGGTCAGCGGTCCACTGTCAAAAGTGGTCGACAGCGCATCGTCACGCCGCTGGTCGCCGGGCATTTCGGGCCCAAGCCAGATGGCGCAATACTCGCCCGCATCCGCGCCGCAATGCGCCGGTGAGGCGACAGTCTTGGTCAGGGTTCCCGCAGTCGATGACAGACTTTCGTCCGTCAGGTGCAGGGTTTTGGTCTCAAGGTGCGAGGTTGCGCCTTCGGCTTCCGCGATCCATCGACCGGGACGTTCAAAATACCACGCAGCGGGACGCGTGCCGTCCATCAGATACGCCCGATAATCGGGGTCGTCCTCTACCCCGGTGTCGAGGTCCTTCAACCAGCGATCCCACCAGCGCAGCGCCTCTTGCAGAAAGCCGATGCGCGGCTCTGGCACGGCAAAGTGCGGATACTTGTGAACCCACGGGCCAACAATGCCCTTGGCAGCCGGCAGCGCCTCAACAAGTTGTGGAACAGCGTTCTTGTAGGCATCACCCCAGCCGCCAACCGCCAGCACCTTGGCTTTTAGGGCGCTGTAATCCTCAATCACGGACCCATGCCGCCAATAAGCGTCGCGGCGCTGGTGGCGCAGCCAGAGATCAGGCAGAAACGGTTCGGCTTCCAACCGCTCCAGCCACATCTCGCGCCAGTTCTCGCGCAGGGCGGGGTCTGGCGCACGGGACGAATAGGACCACATCGTCGCACCCCAGCCGAGGTTCTCATTCAGCAGGCAGCCGCCCTTGTAGTGAATGTCATCCGCGAAACGGTCCACGGTCGAGCAGAGCGTGATCACCGCCTTCAGCGGTTCGGGTCCAAGCGCCGCAACCTGCAAACCGTTAAAGCCGCCCCAGCTGATACCCATCATGCCAACGTTGCCGTTGCACCAGGGTTGCGCTGCCAGCCAGTTGATGACTTCGACCGCGTCGGCCTGCTCCTGCGGGGCGTATTCGTCCTCCATGATGCCTTCGCTGTCGCCATTGCCGCGCATGTCCACGCGCACACAGGCATAGCCGCGCATCGCGAACCACGGATGGGTCAGCGCGTCACGCGCGCAGGTGCCGTCGCGTTTGCGATAGGGCAGGTATTCCAGGATCACTGGGACCGGATCGTCATCGGCATCCACTGGCTTCCAGATCCGCGCCGAGAGGCGGCAGCCGTCAGAGAGGGTAATGCCGAGGTCGGGCTCTTCGGTGATGTCGCGAAGGGTGTTCTGAGTCACAGTCATGCGGCAACCCTTGGGGGCGCAGAATTTGTTGTCAACTGTTGCTTGTGTGCCATTCTGACGAAATGCGAATGCAATTCCCCTTGGAAATGAATCGTATAGGTCTGCAAATGGAGAAATGGCTGAGCTGACAAGGCACACCAAAGGGTAGAATTTGCGGAAGGATTCAAAAAAAATATAGCCAAACAGGCGTTTAGCAGGTACCCAAAGATCAGAAATACTATGCACGGTTCGCTTGAACGGACCGGCAATAAACAGAAGTCACGCATTGAACGGGCTTCGAGGTAGAGTGGTGGTGTTATGAAGGCGATTGATTTCGTCGTCCGCGATAGCGCGGGCGGATTGCAGCGTGGGGTTGTGCCAAGCGAGGCGCGAAGCCATGTCATCCAGGCCGGATCAGGCCAGCAGATTTCCCTTAATCTCCGACAGGTCGACTTGCAGTCGCATCAGCGGCAAGGCGATGATCTTGTGATCACGCTCAGCGACGGTCGTGAGATCACGATTGATAATTACTTCAACGGTTCGGGGACGCCCAACCGGCTGTTCATATCGGCGGACGGCAACCTCAACGAGGTGGCTTTCGTGGATACAGGCGCGGGAGAACTGTACGCGCAATTCGGGCCGTCCGAACAATGGGGCAAGTGGAGCCCTTCGGATGATCTGATCTATCTTGGGCGCACGGAACTGGCGGCTGCCGGCGTGGCGGATGATGAAGTTTCCATGTTCGCGGCCCCCTTGCTGGGCGCGGGCCTTCTGGGCGGCGGCGGTGCAGCTGCCGCAGCTGTTGTTGGTGGCGCTGCCGTCTTGGGCACCGGTGGCGGCAACAGTGATGGCGGCAGCGGTGGCGGCGGCGGTGTGGGCGGCAGAGGTGGTCGAGACCTGTCAGTTGATCCTACATCAACAACCCTGACAGCAGCACAGACATCGGCGGCGACAATTCCGCGCCGCATTCCGCCACAGTTTCAGGCGGCGGAGCACCCGGCGACCGGGTCGTAATCATACTGGGCGACAAAGAGGTCGAGACCGTTATCGGAGAAGATGGCACCTTTATCGTTGTCTTCGAGGGTGAGAATTTCCCTGCTGATGGCTCTTACGAGGCGATCTGCACATGTTACACGGTGGATGGCCCTGTCGTTCTCGATGGTCCGGGCTTTGTCATCGACACCACGCCTCCGCTGATCGAAGTAACGTCCGGCACAGAGTCCGTTCAGGACTTCTTTAACGCCGTGTCCTTTGCCGATGGCGTGACGCTGACCGGCACAGGCGAGGCGGGTGCATCCGTCATGGTCACCATTGCCGGAATCGAACAGATCACCACGGTGGGTGCAGATGGCACCTGGTCCGTAAGCTGGGCAGCAGGCACGCTTGAGGGCGGCGAATACTCGACGGGCGTGACAATCGTGACATCCGACGCCTTCGGCAACACTACTACAGTGATCGATACGGTTGTGATCGACACGATCTCTGAAGTGACCATTGCGACCGAGAGCGTCGAAACGGATGGCATCGTAAACGCAGTCGAACGCGAAGATGGCGTGACGCTGACAGGTACCGCGCAGCCCGGCTCAACTGTTGTTGTGACTTTTGGAACGGGCACGCATGAAGCCACGGTAGATGCGGCAGGCAACTGGTCGGCAAACTTCGCAATGGGCGAAGTGCCAACCGGTGAAATGCAGGCCGAAGTGACGGCAACCGCGACCGATGCCTTTGGCAATGTCAGCAGCGCCTCGGGCATGGTCGATATCGACACCCTGGTGCGCGACTTTGCCTTTACCGGGACAACCGGCGGGGCGGACGGCGTGATCAACGCCGAAGAAGCAGCACAAAATCTGGTGATGACCGGCACGACAGAGCCCGGCTCAACGGTTCAGGTTTCCTTGGGCGGTGTGACGCACAGTGCAACGGTTTCAGTGGATGGGTCCTGGACAGTGACCTTTGCCGCCAATGAAATTCCGTCAGGTCAGCAGACCGCCGTAATGACAGCCGTGGCCACCGATATCGCAGGCAACATCGACACCATCACGCGTGACGTCGAAATTGACCGCGACGCGGGTATCCTGACGATCAGTTCGGCACCGGTGGAAGGGGATGATATCGTCAACGAGGTCGAGGCCAGCGATGGCGTCGTTATCACCGGTACCTCCAACCCCAATGCGATCGTGACCGTGACCATGGGGGGCGTCAGCAAGACTGTGACTGCCGATGCAGGCGGCAACTGGCAGGCGAATTACCTCAATTCCGAAGTGGCGCCGGGCGTCTATACCGCGCAGATCACCGCGACGACCACCGATCCGGCGGGCAATACGCTGAATGCCTCTGACAGTGTCGAGGTTGATACGCGGGTCGATAACCTTGGCGTGCGCGCCGATATCATCGAAGGCGATGGCGTTATCAACGGGGTGGAACGGACCGATGGCGGCGGCGTGCTGATCACCGGCACGACCGAGATCGGCTCGACTTCTGTTGTTGTTACACTGAATGGAGTGGCCGTGAACGCGCAGGTTGGGGCCAATGGGACATGGACCGCGAACTATACACCTGCCCAGGTCAGCCCCGGCACCTATACGGCCAGCATTTCGGTGCAGGCGACGGACCGGGCGGGCAACACCGCCACCGTATCTGATGTGGTCAACATCGATACCGAAGTCGTTCCGCTGAACATGGCGGATGGCGCGGGGGGCTATGACAGCACCGTCAACATCGCCGAAGCAGCCACCGGCATCGATCTCGGTGGCCAGGTGGAGGCAGGCTCGACCGTCGTGGTCAATTTCGATGGAACCAATCACACCGCCTTTGTCGATGCGGCCGGCAACTGGTCTGTCACGATCCCGCCTTCGGCAATCCGGGCAGGCAGCTACAATGCGGCCATCACGGTCAGCGCGACTGACGCTGTCGGTAACGTGGATACAATCAGCGACACGCTGGCGATTGACACAGCAGCGCCCGAAGGGCCGGTCATCGCGTCCTATACCCGTGACGGCGACGGCATTCGCGGCATCTCGACCGAGATCAGCGCAGACGATCTGGATGTCTATCAGGTGGCCGAGAACGGGTCGATCACTGAGATCGGCGCGCGCAGTCAGGATTTCGGCAACGAAACGAACTTCCAGTTCAATTCCGACGTGCCGGACGGTTCGCATCTTGTGGTCACGGCCACAGATCAGGCCGGCAACACTTCGGGCACCTACGTGGTGCTGGACGATGAAGTCGCCAGCACCTCTGTTACGATGAGCAACCCCGGTCTGGGGAACTACAACATCGAAACGGTCGACCTCAGCTTTGCCGAGGAAGGTCGCCTGACAATCGACGAAGCTGCACTGCTGGCGCTGTCGAGTAATTCGAACGAGCTGACCATCATCGGTGGCTCTGACGACGCCGTCACCATTCAGGGGGCGACACGACAAGGCTCTGATGGCTTGGGCAACGATATCTATTCCTTGGGCAGCGAAGGCACGATCATCATCGACGATGATATCAACGTGACGACCTGACCGATTGAACAAGAGGCGCGGGCGGCAAATGACCCGCGCCCTTACATAAATGTACCGCTAAAGGCAGGACATGGGGCAAGGTGTAAAAAGGGCAGTCGTCTGCTGTGCAGCAGCATTCGCATTGACAGGATGTCTGTCCGACGCGGGCGGCGATTTCGTCGCGCGACTGAAATCACCTGACAACACCTCTGTTGCCAAGCCGACCCATGCCGAAAAAGTAAACTCCGAGAGCGTGATCATTCAGGGGCTCATGAGCCGCCGGTCGGTGCTGCCGTCGGACAGCAGCTTTGAGCGGGTGGCGACCTCTGTGTTGGCGGCCAACTCCCGTGCCGCAGAGGCCGAGCTGCGATCAGCCCGGCTTCGGTCTGAGGCGGCAAGCAAGAACTGGTTGCCAAAGATCGGCCCGCAGATCAGCCTGACATCATTGGGCTCACTGGTTACCAATCTGGTTGTGGATCAGGTGCTATTTGACAACGGACGTCTCAAGGGCGAGCGAGAGTTTGCAATCGCCGATGTTGAGGTCGCGGCTGTTGGTCTGGCGCAGGACACCAATGATCGCGTCGGCACGGCGCTGGATCTCTATCTGACAGCCGCCGAGGGGCGCGAGAAATCCGTTCTGTCCGAGCGGTCGCTCAAAGACATGGGCCACTTTGAATACATCATGTCAGAGCGGGTACGCGGCGGCGTGTCGGACCGGTCTGACCTCAACATCCTGCGTCAAAAGCTGGCAGAGATCAAAGCCGACCGCGCCGCGAATGCCGAGCAGGCGAGCACCGCAATTGCAGAACTGAATGCCATGTCGATCGAACCGCTTACCGCTCTGCGCGGCGTGCCTGCCTTCAACGTGTCATCGTCCGCAGCGCAGCCCTTGGACGTGGTGCTGGCCGAGGCGGAGAAGACCCGCGCGATTGCAGCGGCCAAGATCGACCGGGCGGATCAACTGCCGGGCCTCTCTGCCGGTGGCACCGTGGGCGAAAATTCCGATTTTGGGCTGCGGGTCAGATCGGAAAACCTGTTGGGTCTTGGCACCGGCGCGTCCCTGCGCGCGATTGAAGCGACCAAGGAGGCGGCAGGCCGCAAGGTGTCTCAGGCCAATGAGGACGCCAATCGCCGTCTGCGCAAGCTCGAAGGTCAGATCGCCGCCAAGTCCCGCCAGGCAGCCGAGGCCGCTGGTCTGACCGCGCAAGCCAAGGAAAATCTTGATCTCTTTCAGGCACAATACGACGCGGGTCAGCGACAGGTTATCGACGTGGTCAGCGTCTATGAAACTTACCAGCGCCAGCAGCATGAGGAAGTCACGCTGAAATACGATGCGCTGCGATTGCAGGTCGAACTGGCACGACTTCTGGGCGTTTTGGCGGATGGGGATGAGATTTGACCCAGAAGCGCCCCTTCACGCTGACTATCACCAACGGCAATCAGGGTCGAATTGCGCCTGCAAACACCGCGGTCTCTCCGGCTGATGCAAAGGAAAACCGGTTCAAGGACCGCATCGCGACACGTGCCGGGCTGGCGGCGACCTATGCCGGGCTTCTGGGCGTCGCGGCCATTCAGCGCGATCTTTTCGAAGTGATTGGTGCCGCGACACGCGAAGGGGCGGCGGAACACGAAGAGGCGGCGGCGATTTCGCAAGGGCTTGTCTCGCTCGGTCTTCTGGCGCAGGTCAGCCGGGTTGAACGGCCCCATGCGGACTATTGGCCGGCCCTTGCCTATATGACCTCCGGTCAGGTGCTTCTGGTGCTGGGTCAGTCACGGGGCGATCTGATCATTTTCGACAAGACCTGCCCCGACAACAGGGCACATGTGCCGGTCGCTGATTTCACACCGTTTTTCGCAGGGTTGATCGTGCGGGCCGAGGCGCCGCTGGCCAAGGTTGCAGAAACGCACAAGACGGAAAGCAAGGCACCGCATTGGTTCTGGGGGCAATTTGGCCGCTTCCGTCGACAAATGGCCGAGATCGCACTTGGCTCATTCATCGCAAACCTTCTGGCGGTTGCGGTCGCGCTTTTCTCGTTGCAGGTCTATGACCGGGTGATCCCGCACCAGTCCGAGGCGACGCTGTGGGTATTGGCGGCGGGTGCCGCCCTCGCACTGCTGATGGAGGCCTTTATCAAGATCGCGCGGGCGCGCCTGATGGACGGGGCCGGACGTCAGATCGAAACCTCTGTGCTTCAGGTCCTGATGGAGCGCATCCTTGGGATGCGCTCTGATGTCAGGGGGCAGGCACCCAATCAGGTCTTTTCGTCCATGCGCGAATTCGGGTCCGTGCGGGAATTCTTTACCGCGTCAACCATCGGCACGATCGCGGACATTCCCTTCATCTTCGTCTTTCTGTTCCTCGTGGCCAGCATCGCAGGCAATGTTGTCTGGGTGCTGGTTCTGGGGGGGATCCTGATGGTCATCCCCGGCTTCTTTTTGCAGAAAAAGATGATCCGTCTGACGCAAGAGACGCAAGGTGCCTCCGCCAAGGCCTCGCGTCTGCTGCACGAGACGATCTTTGAGCTTGATACCCTCAAGACCCAGCGCGGTGAGGACCGGGTAATGCGGCTCTGGCACGAGTTGAATACGCTGCAGGCGATGAAATCCTCCGATCAGCGCAAGCTCGCTTCCACCCTAACATTCTGGTCACAGGGGGTCCAGCAGGGCACCTACGTGGCCGCCGTGATCACGGGAACCTATCTTGTTTTCGCAGGACAATTCACAGTTGGCTCCATCATCGCGGTGGGCATCCTCACGGGCCGTACCCTGGCCCCGCTCACACAGCTTGCCGGGACGATGGCACGCTGGGGCAACGTGAAATCGGCGCTTGATGGGTTGGAGGCAATCGCACAGGTCGAACAGGACACGGAAGAAAACCGCAGCTACCTGCGCCGGGAGGCCCTGAAGGGTCACTACGAGCTGCGCGATGTGACCTTCCGCTACGACGATGATGGTGCACCGACGCTGGACATCAAGGGCATGGCGATCCTGCCGGGACAAAAGGTTGCGGTGTTGGGGGCCAACGGATCGGGAAAATCGTCCCTGTTGAAACTGCTATCGGGCCTCTATGCGCCCGAGACGGGGCGCGTTCTGATCGACGGCACGGAGATGAGCCAGATCGAGCCGCGCGATCTGCGCCGATTGATCGGCTATCTGGGGCAGGACGTACGGCTTTTTGCGGGCACACTGCGCGACAACCTGAACCTGACGATGCTGGAGCGCGATGACGCCCGCTTGCAGGCGGCGCTGGATTTCGCGGGACTTGGTCCTTTCGTCACAGAACATCACAAGGGCCTCGATCTTGAGATCAAGGACAACGGGGCAGGGCTGTCCATCGGGCAGCGCCAGTCGATCGGCTGGGCGCGGCTTTGGTTACAGGATCCGCAGATATGTCTGCTGGATGAACCGACCGCAGCACTTGATCAGACGCTCGAGGCAACGCTAGTCAGCCGGTTGCAAAGCTGGATGGCGGGGCGCACCGCCATCATCGCCACCCACCGTGCGCCGATCCTCGCGCTCACCGACCGGACACTGGTCCTGCAGGGCGGACGGATGACGATCGATGGTCCCAAGGACAAGGTGCTGAGCCACATTGCCCGTAGCAAGGGGCAGGCGGCATGACACTGGTGAACCCGACACAGTTCGATGCACAGCTTGGCAGGCAGATGCGCGGCCCGTCCATGGTGATCTGGCTGTGCGCTGCCTCGGTACTGCTGTTCCTGATCTGGGCCGCCTTTGCCTGGGTGGATGAGATCGTGCGCGCCGAAGGGTCGATGATCTCGTCCTCGCGGCCCCAAATCATTCAGAACCTCGAAGGCGGCATCCTTGCCCAGCTTGAGGTGGCCGAAGGCGATATCGTGAACAAGGGCGATGTGCTGGCACGGTTGCATGGCACGCAGTTCCAGTCCTCGGTCGATGATTTGCGCGACCAGATATCGGCATTCGAAATCAGGCGCTTGCGCCTTGAAGCTGAACTTGCCGGCCAGTTCGATTTCTCTGTGCCAGATGAATGGGCCGGACGCACGCCCGCAATTGTGGAAAGTGAACGCGCCCTGTTGATGGCGCGGCAATCCGACTTTGTGTCCCGCTCTGAAGGGGCCAAGCGGGTGCTGGTCGAGGCGCAGCGCGAGCGCGATCTGATGAACGATTTGCTGGACCGCAACATCGTGTCGCTGCTCGAGGCGACCCGGGCGCGCAAGGCCTATGCCGATGCACGGATCCGCTTTGATGAAATTGTCACGCAAACCGAATTGGACCGGGCTCAGGAATACTCCGATGTGCTGAAAGAGCTGGCGACCCTGCGCCAGAACCTCACGGCCAGCACGGATCAGCTGAACCGCACCGTGCTGACCTCCCCCATGCGGGGAATCGTGAACAACCTCAGCGTGACCACGATTGGCGGGGTGGTGCGGCCCGGAGAAGAGATCCTGCAGATCATTCCGCTGGACGAGGAATTGTTCGTGGAGGCCCGGGTGCCCCCCGAAGACATCGCCAGCGTGCGGCCGGGACAGGAAGCGACGATCAAACTTTCCGCCTATGATTATACGATCTACGGCACCCTGAAAGGGCAGGTGAAACTGGTCTCTGCCGACACCTTCAAGGATGAACGTGCACGGGAGGCGGATGGGAACCCGCATTACAAGGTCACGTTGAAGGTGGATACGCAGAACCTGACGGAACGGCAGGCCTCCTTGCAGATCAGACCGGGGATGCAGGCCAGCGTCGAATTGCACACCGGCGCAAAGACGGTCCTGCAGTATCTTCTGAAACCGCTCTACAAATCGAAAGAAGCGTTCCGCGAGCCCTGAGCGGCCCGCTCATCCGCGCGTCGCGCGTCTTCGCCGGACCGGCGGTTGGAATGTGTCAGGCGCTGCTGGCCCACCAAAACCAAATGGTGGCAACGCCGCCCGTGCCCGAGCCCTGTCTGACAGCGTCAGCCCCGCTTCCCAAGGAAAATAGTCGTATCCCCAAGGGGCCCCTCGACGATTTGCCTTGGCAACCGGCGCTGCCCCTGTCTGCCTGGTCTCACGCAATGGCGGCTCCGAAACCAGGTGGTCAGGTATCCGTATCAAGCCAGATCGTCACGGGGCCATCGTTGGTGAGGGCAACGGACATATCGGCACCGAACTGGCCGCGCTGGGTGCGAATGTCCAGGGTGGCGAGGTGGCTCGCGAAATGTTCATAAAGAGCGCGCGCCACGTCGGGCTTGGCGGCATAGGAAAAGCCGGGGCGGGTCCCGCGAGAGGTGTCGGCGGCCAGGGTGAACTGGCTGACAACGAGAGCCTCGCCACCTGTCTGGGACAGGTTGAGATTCATTTTCCCGGCCTCGTCCTTGAAGAGCCGGAGTTTGGCGATCTTGGCAGCCAGCGTTTCGGCCGTGGTTTCGGTGTCGTTTGGCATGGCGCAGACAAAGACCAGCAGACCGGGTCCGATTTCCGAGATCTTGGTGCTGTCTACGGAGACAGAGGCCTGTGTGACCCGTTGTAGGAGGGCGCGCATCAGTTCTTCCAGTCGATGATATCGACAGTGGGCGCGCGTTCCGTGCGGAACTGGTTGGCCGGGTGGTCCGGGTCGGCATAGCCAAACGAGATCGCGCAGAGGATCAGCCGGTCTTGCCCGATGCCCAGGTGTTCGCGGACCTGTGGCGCATAGGCGGCGATGGCGGCCTGCGGGATGGTGGCAACGCCAAGGGCGGTGGCGGCGAGGGTAAAGGCGGTCACGAAACCGCCGGTGTCCATGGCACCGTATGGGCCAAGTTCGGCGGGTGAGTGAATGATCGCGGCGTGGGGCGCACCGAACAAGGCATAGTTCTGGAGCATCTGCTGGGCGCGGGCGGCCCGGTCTTCCTTGGCAATGCCGACAGCGTCATAGAGTTGGAATCCGCAGGTCCGACGCCGTTCGCCGTACTCTCCCGAGTATTTCTTGGGCCATTCCAGGTCGGGTTCTGGCGGGGTGCCCTTGGTGGCGATGTCAGTGAGATACGCCCGCAAGGCTTCAGTCGCCGGGCCCTTGGTGATCGTGACCTGCCAGGGCTGGGCATTGCACCATGACGGCACATGGCGCGCGGCGTCGACAATCTGTGTGATAACCGTGTCCGGGACCGGATCGGGCCTGAACCCCCGGCAGGAATAGCGGGACGTTAGGGTGTCTTTCAAAGTGTCATATGCGGTCATTGCTGTGCTGCCAGATAGCCGATGATGCCTGCGGCGATGGCGCCGAGGATCACCGCGATGGTGATTTTGATGGCCGAGTAGGGGCGTTCGCCCTGAACCCGTCCGGTGCGGCCGTTCACGACGAAACGGTAGGTCTTTCCCCGGTATTTGTAAGCGGCAAGCCAGACCGGGAGCAGAATGTGCTTGAAGGTGAGACCACTGAGGGACGTGTCGATGGAATGGACGCGCTGGCGGTCGCCGCCGATGTCGAATTTCACATCGCGTTCGATCACCCTGTCCATATGCGCGCGCGCCTCCTTGAAGCCATCTTCCAAGGACACCGCATAGGCTTCGGCGCGGAAGCCTGCGAGGTATTCGGGGGCGTAGGGCTCCAGCGCGGAAAGATCCCAGGGCTCGAGCGCATCTGTGTATTTCTTGGGCAGGGATTGAGAGGCCAGAACCAGCACGTCATCGAAGAAGCGTGCCACCCGTCCAGAGGCCGGGCGCCAGCGGACCTTCTGCACCTGTTGCTGCACGCGTTTACCGTCGCGCATGACCGTGCGGGTCACGTAGTAGACCGTGCCGCGCTGGCCGGTGTAGCTGGATTTTGTATCGGCGTCGTAGGTCCAGTAGGGAACATATATACCCTGCATCCGGCGGCCCTTGCGGGCGTATTCCTGCAACCCGTTTGGCGCAAACCAAAGCGCGCCCAGCCAGTCTTTCATGGCATCGCGGGCGATCTCTTCGGTCAGGGCGAAGGGCAGGACGGCACGCGGTTTGATATGGCGGTGGGTGCCGGTGTCGACCACCACGGGGGTCGCGCAGAAGGGACATTCGGTCGCGTGTTTGCCAGCCTCAAATTCGACCTGAGCGGCGCAATTCGGGCAGGTTGTGACGCGGGTCTCTTCCATCTGGTCTGCTGCGAGGTCCGCTTGCAGACCCTTGTGCAGGTCCAGTTCCGCGATGGGCTGAAAGCGAAATCCCGTGCCTTCGATGGGTTCCGTATTGCCGCAATGATCGCAGACCAGCTTGCCCGCATCTGGCGCGTAGCGCAGGTCACTCCCGCAGGTATCGCAGGGAAAGCGATGCTCTGTCAGGGGGGTGTCAGGTGTCAGCGTATCGGCCATGGCTCAGACATAGCGTTGATCCGGGCGGCCTGCCAGCGTGTGTCGCCTACAAAAAGCGATGCAGCGCCTTGGGGGCCATGATCCGCAGGGCATTGTCGCGCAGTTTGACGTGACGCCAGATGTGAAAGGCCGCGTGGATAGCGGCGATAAAGGTTAGCAGGTAAAACTCGTAGATGTGAATTTTGCCAATGATCTCATTGACTTCTCGCAGGCCCAGCGGTGGGGCAATGGGCAGGAACCCGCCCGCCTTGAGCATCCTTGCCGAGGTCAGGCCCAGCAGAAACCCACCGATTGCCACACCAAACAGGCCCCAGATCAGCAGCTTGTGCAGCATTTGATGGATCAACCGCGCCAGAGGGCCAAGCTTGGGGCCGGGACGGCTGGCAAGGCCACGGCGCAGATAATCGGCAGTCCACAAAAGGCAAAGCGTCACGAACACCAGCGCAAGAATGGAGTGGAACTGAAACGCCGTAGGGCCAAAGGGCAGCACGTCATCCGGCGTGACAAGGATGAACCAGATCAGCAGGGGAACCATGGCCCAGTGCATGATCTTGAGGGCCGTCCGCCGTTGCGGAAGGCGCATCACGGCTGTCTCGCCAACGCCAGTGTTACAGCACGACAGAACATGATCTGCTGTGCCCGCCTATGCACCCGGAGGTGGTGGAGGCAAAACGGTAAAAAGCTGCGCCAGTTCCACGACATCTTCTGCGCGCTGCCAGCCATCCTGCCCGGGTGTCCAGACGTAGGTCTCGCGGGTCAGCGCCCCTTCGGCGGCCATCCGCCCCAGAGCGGCCTTGGAAAATGGACCCTTCGTCTCTCCACCCTCGGCGATGTGCCAGACGTGCTCAACAGGAGGGGGCGGTGGCGAAGCCATTGGGGCCTGCGCTTGAGCCGGGGCTTGCGTGCGTGCGCCCCAGGGTCCTGCCTGCGCAGCCGCTGCCTGGCCCATCTGCATGCCAAGGCCCGCGCCCAACCCGGTCTGCATGGCCGCCGCACCTGCACCATCGCGGCCCAAGGCTTCGGCCGCCTGAAACTGCACGTATTCGTTCAGGTTCCCGATCACACCCATGGAAGATCGTTTATCCAAGACCTCTTCAACTGCCGGAGGAAGCGAGATGTTTTCGATGTAGAGTTCAGGCAATGACAGGCCGTATTCTCCGATTTGCTTGGCGATCTCCTGCGCCACCAATTTGCCCAGCTCTCGGGTATTGGCCGCCATGTCCAACACCGGGATCTGCGCACGCGCGATGGTGCGCGAGAATTCCTGCACGATGACGTTGCGGATCTGGTAGCTGATCTCATCCATGGTGAATTCACCATCAGTGCCGACGATTTCCGTGAGGAAACGTGCCGGATCGCTGACGCGGACGGAATAGGTGCCATAGGCGCGCAGGCGGACCGGGCCGAATTCCGGGTCGCGCACGATGATCGGGTTCTTTGTGCCCCATTTCAGATCATTGAAGCGCGTCGTGTTGACGAAATAAATCTCGGATTTGAAGGGGCTTTTGAAGCCATGATCCCAATGTTGCAGCGTGGTCAGGATCGGCATGTTGTTGGTCTCAAGCATATAAAGACCGGGGGTAAAGACATCCGCCAGCTGGCCTTCGTGCACGAAGACCGCCGCCTGACCTTCACGCACGGTCAGCTTGGCACCGTACTTGATCTCGTGGCCTTCGCGCTCAAACCGCCAGACCATGGTGTCGCGGGTGTCATCCACCCAATGGATGACGTCGATAAACTCGCCGGTGAGAAAGTCAAAAATGCCCATGGGGTCAATCCTTTGCGTCGTATGTCAGTTCTGGATCAAAGCGGTCCGCCCAAAAGCTCGCGGGCGATGATCCTTGTGATGGGTGCTGCTTCGGTGGCGCTCATGCCGGGGCGCAGGCGCGGGTCATAAAGCATTTGCAACAGCAGTTCGTCGTGATCTGTCAGCAGCGCGAATTCGTCGTCATCGTTAAAGATGGACGGACGGGCGGCGGGGCTGTCATTGGCCAGCCCCATGCCCTGCGCCAGTTCCTCGTGAATGCATGACAGGCGCAGCAAATCGGGGTTTTCAGCGCGGATGACCGCGACCGCGGCCGTGTACACATTTGCGTTCGGACCAGCAGCGTAGGCAGCCACGGCGCAATAGGTATCTCTGCGCATGTCGCGTAACGCCCGCAAAGAGGCCGCAGAGATGCCCGGCACGCGCGTCGCGGCCTGCATCAGCGTTTCGCTCCGGTCGTCCTCGGATGCGATGATCACCAGAAAATTCGGCTGTCCCACGGCGGACACAGGATGCCCCGTTGCACGCGCCAGCCGGCGGGCGTAACGGTTTACATCGTCGGTATCACTTTTGCGGCGCGACGGCGGGACGCTGGCGCCAAAGATGACTTCCATGCGTACCGGATCTTCCCAGCGGCGCAGCGGGCTGGCCCCACCACGGCCTGAAAAGTTGCCGTCATACTCATTGAAAAAGACGATCTGTTCAAAGTTGCGCGCCAGAATGTCAGGCGTGAAGGGTGTGTCTACGCCGCCACCATCCTGTCGTAGCAATCCTTGGCTCAACTGCGCCTGCTGCACCTGATTGAGGTATTGGCGCAGCAGGGCGCTTTTCTCTGACGTGGGCTTGGCAACAACGGGGGGCGGTGCTGCGTTTGCCGGGCGTGCCTGCGGCTTGAGCGATTCTCCAACAGGTCCCTGCACACAGGCGACAAGCGTCAGGGTCGCTGCCAAAACAGCCCCCCAGCGCAGTGTTTTATGGCCGGCCCAAAACCCCATGTCGGATCAGCCAGGCACCGATCCTGAGGCGGTTTCACCCAAGCCTGTCTTTTTGGCCTTGGCAGCAGCCAGTGTATCACGCAGCTTGGCTTCCATCTCCTTCAGTTCCTTTTCAGCAGCCGCGCGCTTTGCCTTGCCTTCATCGGCAATCTGCAGGCTTTCTTCGATGGTGCCGATCAGATCGGCGTTGGCCTGTTTGACCGCTTCGATGTCGAATACACCGCGCTCCATTTCCTGACGGATCATCTTGTTGCTGTCGCGCAGGTTCTTTGCGTTCGACGTCAGCAGCTCATTGGTCAGGTCATTTGCCTCGCGCACTGCCGCCGCCGCTTCGGCCGAGCGCTGAATGGTCACGGCCTGCGCCAACTGCGTCTCCCACAGGGGAACAGTGTTGACGAGGGTAGAGTTGATCTTGGTCACAAGGCTCTTGTCGTTTTCCTGCACCAACCGGATGGAGGGCAGCGATTGCATGGTGACCTGACGCGTCAGTTTCAGATCATGCACCCGGCGTTCCAGATCATCACGGGCGGCCCGCATGTCGCGCAACTCCTGTGCTTTCATGACCGCCGCGTCTTCTGCGGCCTTTTCGACTTTTTTCTCCTTGGCGGGAATGGTCTTGCTGTCGAGCTCCTCCAGCTTTGCTTCCCCGGCCGAGATATACAGCGCCAGTTCATCATAGAACTGGAGCGTTTTTTCATAGAGCATATCGAGCGATCTGATGTCTTTCAGCAGCGTGTGCTCATGGCCCAGCAGGTTGTCCGTGATCCGGTCGATCTGCCCCTGTACCTCTTCGAACCGCGCGGTGAACTTCGCAAAGGGCGCGGCCCGCCCGATCAGCCTTTCCCACCAGCTCCGTTCGCGCCGGACATCCAGTTCCGAAACCGAGAAACCGCGAATGGTGGTCACGATATTGCGCAGGGAATCGCCTGCCGGCCCAACATCCTTATTGCGGACATCGGCCAGCATGGACTGGCTGATTTCCTGCAATTCCGCTTGCGCAGCAGAGCCAAACGAAACGATGGACTGCGTATCCTCCATGTCGATCTCGGCCATGCGGCGCTTGATTTCTTCGCCCAGCGGCTTGTCGGCTTGCTTGAGTGGCACAATCGCATTTGCCTCGGCCGGTTCAGGCAGCACAACGGCGGTCACCTCTTCGACCAAGGCTAATTCCTTGGCGGCTTTTTCACGAACATTTTCAGACATTTGATGGAGTCCCTTAAAGTTTATGGCGAAGTGCGCAGGTTATTCCAGACGCACCCCTTCACGCGACAGCCGCTCGCGCAGCACGTCAATTTCAATGGTCAGGTCGCTGCGATCATCCAGCAAGGATTTCCGCGTGCGGGCGGCAAAATTGTGATCCAGATCATCAAGCAGCGCCATGTAGTCGTCCCGGGCTTCTTTATCCTTGGTGCGGCTATAGATATCCGCAAACTTGATCGTCGCGTCACGCGCGCCCTGCAGATAGATGCCAAGATACTTGCGCGCCGCGGTCAAATCGCGCGGATCTTCCTCGACCGTGCGGATCAGGGTGCGTGCCGTCTCCTGAAAGTCTTCCAGCTTGGCAGCGGCCTTCCGGTCGCCCGCGCGCCTGATCGCGTCCGTCATCGCATTCAGATGCTTTTCGGCCTCAATCACCACGCGGGCCACGCGGTCTTGCTGAAAGGTGTCGATCCCTTCCATGCCCTTGGATTTCAACGGGTCAATGCCAAAGGCCACCAGATGCAGCGCACTGGCGCAGACCCCGAACAAGAGGGGCGCCAATACGTCGGTTGTATTGTTGACATGCGCCATGACTGCCAGTGCGGTTCCAACACCGATCCCAACGGCTGCCAGCATCTTGCGCGGCAACGCCGGGCGCCGGGCCACCTTGCGCGCCCGAAACGCAGCCTCAGCCTGCAGCCCTTCACGCAATAGCCATGCAGAGAGCGTCCAGACACCCGCGCCAGCCAATCCCAGCGTCATGGGCAGCGCCCCATCGGACAACGTGGTGGCGACCAGCACGATGGCCGGTACGAACATCACGTTCGACCGCCCCCCAGCGGGATCTACTTCGACCCGGCGTGCGGGGCGGGGGGCATCGCCATTTGTGCCATCCGGGCTGTATTTTCCGCCAAAGCGTTGTGCCACGGTCTACATCCCTCCTAGCCAGCCAGAAGCTACGCCGAAAAGGACAACAATCAAAGCCACATAGGCGGCCTTTTGAATGCCGGTCGGTGCCATTTCCCCATCCTTTGTTTGCCCCAGTACGGGGCGCAAGCCGCGCTGACCGGCCTCGATGATGCCGGTTATGATCGAATGAAGTATCATGGCGATGACAACGCACGCCACCAAGACCATCAGGATCAGAAACAATCGGCCCATAGTACCTCTCTCTGCCCTGCAACATAGGCGTTATATGCAGCGGGTGCTAGGGTCGGGCTCATGCCGTTTGCCTGAGTGTCGCGCATCCAACCTGCTCTGGCGGTCAAAGCGCAATCCCCTGCCGCAAAAGCGACATCGAAACAGCGTCAAGTCATACTGGCGGCATTATGGCCTTGGCGTTTTTCTGCGCTGTCGCGGGGCGGGGCTTTTTCGGGACATGTGCTTGACCGCCTTGGGCTTTTTCACCGCCGTCCCGCTGTCATCTTCCAGTTCCAGCCCAAGCTGGTCGCGCACGATCTTGCGGCGCAATTCCTCTACTTCCCCAGCCTTCAGCTCACCCAGCTGGAAAGGACCATAGCTGATCCGGATCAGCCTGTTCACACTCAGTCCGACCGCCTCCATTGCACGGCGAATCTCACGGTTCTTGCCCTCGCGCAGCCCCACGGTCAGCCATGCATTCGCACCTTGCTGACGGTCCAGCGTGACCGTCATCGGCAGGAAACGTTCGCCGTCGATCGTGATGCCCTTGCGCAGCGGTTCAAGGCTGTCGTCCGTGGGTCGCCCGTTGACCCGCACCCGGTAGCGGCGCAGCCAGCCGGTGCTGGGCAGTTCCAGCTTGCGCTTGATGCCCCCATCGTTGGTCAGCAACAACAAACCTTCGGAGTTCAGGTCAAGCCGCCCCACGGTCATCACACGCGGCATATCTTCGGGTAACTTGTCAAAGATCGTCTCGCGGCCTTTTTCATCCCGCGTTGTGGTCACCAGTCCCGGCGGCTTGTGATATAGCCACATCCGAGGGGGCTCAGGCTCTGATACCGGCTTTCCATCCACAGTGATCTTGTCATTTTCCGATACGTTAAGCGCCGGGGAGGTGATCTGTTTGCCGTTCACGCTGACCCGGCCAGCTTCGATCATGCGTTCCGCTTCGCGGCGCGAGGCAACGCCTGCGCGGGCCAAGACTTTGGCTATGCGGTCGCCGGGCGGCGTATCTGGGGAGGATTTGTCTGTCATACCCCCGCTTAGCCGCTTTGGCAGACTTGCGAAAGGGTGGCTTTTGCGGTCCTCTTGCGCCCATGGTTTTCCGTTCTTTCATGGATCAGGCGCTGGAAGAGGCGCGTGCGGCTGGCGCCAGAGGCGAAGTGCCCGTTGGTGCGGTGGTCGTCGATCCTGTCGGAAATGTCGTTTCAAAGGCTGGCAACCGGACAAGGGAACTGAGCGATCCCACGGCCCACGCCGAGGTTCTGGCGATCCGTCAGGCCTGCAAGCTGTCCGCATCCGAAAGACTGGTCGACCACACATTGTATGTGACGCTGGAACCCTGTCCGATGTGTGCCGCTGCCATTTCGGCGGCCCGGATTAAGCGGCTGTATTACGGCGCGGCTGACCCGAAATCCGGCGGCGTCGCCCATGGCGCCCGCGTTTTCGACCATCCGCAGTGTCATCATCGCCCGGAGGTCTTTGACGGAATAGACGGGCTGGCCTGCGAAGAACTGCTCAAGGGTTTCTTTGCCGGAAAAAGGGCCTAGCCGCCCATGATCTCGTCCAGAACGGCAAGGGGTGACGTGGTATGGGCCGGTTCATCCCGTGCGATTGCCGGGGTTTGACGCACCCACTCACCACTCTCGGCCAACGACACCATGAAGTGCCCAAGGTCCGCATGGCGCGTTCGGATCAGGTCTTTGGGGATCTCGTCGTCCTGCACCACGTAGTCTTCTGTCAGGGGACCTTCCATCAGCCATCCAGGGCGGACAGCCGTCCAGTCTAGCCCTTTGTGCCGCTGCAGGTTGTGCTCCATCTCCTTCATCTGTTCAAAGACCAGATGCAGGCTGGTCATTGCTGGCAGCTTGAACCAGATCGGCCCACGATTGCGTGTTTCAACAAAGGTGGCTGAGATCACGATCAGCCGCTTTACCGCCTCTGCTTCCATCGCGTTGCAAATCGCGTCGGTGCCATCGGTATAAAGGGGCGGCGGGTCCAGGAGTGTTTCCGGCGCATTCCCGACCCCAACGCAGGACAGAACCGCATCGGCACCGCGCACATGTTCGCGCAGATCGTCCTGCAGCACATCGGCCTGAACATGCGTGATCATCGGATCGTCTTCGCTTTGCTCAGGCAGATGATGATCAACCGCCCGCACTTTATGGTTCCTGCGGCGCGCGGCCTTGATCGCGGCGCGCCCCGTGGCGCCTGAGGCCCCAAAGATCGTCAAGGTCAGCGGTTTGTCTGCGGCGTCGGTCATCGTCGTCTCCTGTGATTACCCCCCTCAACCCGGCGGACCAAAGGAGGTTCCGCAGAACCGACGACCTGCGACATCACAGCGCGATGGGGGTCATGACCTCCGCCTCGATCACATCCACGCCGGGCAGACCGTCTGCCAGCACCTTGGCCGATTGCTCAAGCAACTCGAAGGTGCGGTAGTGGCAGGGGATAACGGTCTCGAAATCAAAATACCGTTTCGCGGCATAGGCAGCCTCAGCCATGCCCATGGTAAAATGACCGCCTGCCGACAGAATGCCGATGTCGGGTTTGTAGAAATCCCCGATCCAGTCCATGTCGGCCATGATACCTGTGTCACCTGAGATATAGATCGTATGTCCCTCACCACGCAGGATAAATCCGCTCTCGCTGCCCATGTCGACTGGCATGTCATTCACACTGTTCGTTGATGAGTGCGAGGCCGGCACCATGCTGGCGCTGACCTTGTCCCCGATCTGCACAGTGCCGCCCATGTTAAAGCCAGCACCTTCCACAGCGCCCTGCGCCGTCAGATAGGCGGCCAGCTCGTACATGCCAGACACGGGCGCGCCGGTCTGTTTGGAGATCTCCACCACGTCGGTGACGTGGTCAAAGTGGCCGTGGGTCACAAGGATATGCGTCGCGCCGTCAATGGCCGCGGCATGTTGATCTTCGGCCAACATCGGATTGCCGTTCAGCCACGGGTCCAGCAGGATCACCTGATCTTCGATTTCGAACCGGAATGAACCGTGGCCAAGCCAGATGATATTCATGGATGTCTCTCCCCCAATATGTTTGGGGGCAGTTTAGTAGGACATCGCAAAAGGTCTAGCCTTGCTGTGGTTCCCTGCCATGCCGATGGACAGCACGCCTGCCAACACTGCTGACGTGATCAGCGTATCACGCCTCAGTTCAGTTCCCGCCACTTGGGAAGGCGAATGCAAGCCACTGTTCTATCAACCTCTGAACGGACCTCGAATTCTCCGCCGTGCAGCTCAACCAGCTTGCGGGTCAGAGGCAGGCCAAGCCCCAAGCCACCGCGAGTTCCCCGTCTTTCGACATCACCGCCGATGATGAAGGGCTTGTAAAGCTCAGCCAATTCAACGTGTTCGTCAATGTTTCCATCATCGATCACATGTATTTCAATGTGTCCTTTGGCATCATGAGTGCAGGACAGTTCAACCGTGTCGCCGCCGTGCAGGACCGAATTCAGCAGCAGTGACGTAACACAAATATTGATGTGTTCTGGATCAAGTAACACAGGTCTGGATGTCGAAAGATTGGTGACCTCAATCGACTTGTGTGCATCGGCGAGCGCGGTGGCATGCGTTTCTACAAGATTGGTCAGCAACGCACCAAGATCTGTGTTTTGCTCATTCAGTTGCAATTCGCCGGTCGAAACATCACTGAACTTCAGTATTGAATCGATAAGTTTCGCAAGATGGTCCGTCGATTTGATGGAACTCTTGGCAAGCTGCTTGACCACATCGTCTTCAATCCGGTGCTCCAGTAATTTGAGGCCGCCGTTCACGATTGTAAGTGGTGTGCGCAGTTCATGGCCGACAAGATTCAGAAACGTAGAATGCCCATGCTCATCCTCTGTCACTGCGGGGGCTGCCGGCGCCTTTTCAAGGGCTGCAACCACGTATTTTCCAAGGTGTTCCAGAACAACAAGAAGCTGATCCGAGGGCATTTCATGAGGCACCAGATCAAGCGCACACAGACTGCCAAAGCGATACCCGGAAGACAGCACAAGAGGCACACCGGCGTAAAATCGCGCCTGCGGACCGCCTTCCGCGACCATCGGATGTTCGCTGAACTTCGGGTCTTTGCTGAGGTCCGTGATAACCATCGGGCTATCGCTCATGATTGTGAGGGTACAGAACGAATTGTCCTTGGGCATATCGGAAAGGTCGATACCAACAACGCTCTTGTACCACTGCTTGTCTTCTTCGACGACGCTGATGTGGGCAATCGGGCAATCCAGCAAAGCGGCAGTGGCCCGGCACAGATTATCAAAGACATCGTGGTTTTCACGGGTCAAACCGGGCACGTTTTGCACTGCGGCGCTGCGTTGTACTTCATTGAAGGGGATCGGATAGGTTCTCATGTCGGCCTCAAACGTTTGCTGAAAGGTTTTCATACCTGATTGCGTATTGAGCTAGGGACCGGGCTTGGCTCAAGTAAGGCAGGCCGACCGCCAATTGAGGCGAGTTCAGGGCTTTTGGTTAAGGCTGGGTTAACGATGATCTGGCTCAGTTCTGACGCTCGTTTTCAGACATCCTCCCCGCTTAAAAGATGCTCTGATCCGGAACGGTGTTGACCGCCAGATCAAGCCGCGGGGCAATTGCCCGTCCCTAGATCGATCCGTTGCCACATTTCACATGGACCCGCCCTTGCGAGGCCTCGCCGGGGGCGGTATTGGCAGGGAAACGAGATGACCGCAGAGGGGACCGCCCATGTCAATCGATGAGACAACCGCCGCCCGCGTGGCAAAACTGGCCCGGATCAAGGTCGAACCTGACGCGCTGCCTGCGCTGGCACAGGAATTCAACGGCATTCTGGGGTTTATTGAACAGCTGAGCGAAGTCGATGTGGAGGGGGTTGAGCCGATGACATCAGTCACGCCGCAGCGCCTGAAACGGCGCAAGGACGAGGTGACGGACGGCAATCAGCAGGACAAGATCCTGTCGAATGCGCCCGACGCGCGGGAAGGCTTCTTTGCAGTGCCGAAGGTGGTTGAATAATGTCTGATCTGAACAAACTGGGGCTGGCTGCAGCCCGCGACGCGCTGCGCAGCGGCGAGACTACATCAAAAGACCTGACCGAAGCCTGCTTGGCGGCCATCGACGGAGCAGGGGCGCTGAATGCCTTTGTCCACCACACGCCAGAGATCGCCATGGAGCAGGCCGCAGCAGCGGACAAACGTCTGAGCGAGGGCGATGCGCCCGCCATGTGTGGCCTGCCCATCGGCATCAAGGACCTGTTCTGCACCAAGGGCGTGCCTTCCCAGGCGGGCTCCCGCATTCTCGAAGGCTTCCTGCCGGAATACGAAAGCACTGTCAGTCAGAACCTTTTTGACGCGGGCGCTGTCATGCTGGGCAAGCTCAACATGGACGAATTCGCCATGGGCTCCTCCAATGAAACTTCGGTCTACGGCAACGCCGTGAACCCTTGGCGGCGTGGCAATGATGATGCTCAACTGACACCCGGCGGCTCTTCGGGCGGCTCAGCCGCTGCAGTTGCTGCAGACCTTTGCCTCGCGGCGACCGGCACCGACACTGGCGGTTCGATCCGCCAGCCTGCCGCCTTTACCGGCACCGTGGGCATCAAACCAACCTACGGGCGCTGCTCGCGCTGGGGCATTGTGGCCTTTGCCTCGTCCCTCGATCAGGCCGGGCCAATGACCAAGTCGGTGCGCGACGCGGCAATCATGCTTGAAGCGATGTGCGGACATGATCCCAAGGATTCCACCTCGGCCGATCTGCCCGTGCCGGACTTTGAGGCCGCGCTCACAGGTGACGTGCGTGGCAAGAAAATCGGCATCCCCAAGGAATACCGTATGGACGGCATGCCGGAAGAGATCGAAAAGCTGTGGCAAGACGGCATCGCAATGATGAAGGACGCAGGCGCCGAGATCGTCGATATCTCGCTGCCGCACACCAAGTACGCGCTGCCCGCCTATTACGTGATCGCCCCCGCCGAGGCGTCTTCGAACCTCGCCCGCTATGACGGTGTGCGCTACGGCCACCGTGCCAAGCTGGATCAGGGTGACGGCATCACCGAGATGTACGAAAAGACACGCGCCGAAGGTTTCGGCCACGAGGTCCAGCGCCGGGTGATGATCGGCACCTACGTGCTGTCAGCTGGCTTTTATGACGCTTACTACAACCGCGCGCGCAAGGTACGCACGCTGATCAAGAAAGACTTCGAGGATGTCTTTGCCCAAGGGATCGACAGCATCCTAACACCTGCCACGCCCTCTGCCGCCTTCGGTCTGGGCGAGATGACGGATGCCGATCCGGTGCAGATGTATCTCAATGACGTCTTTACAGTGACCGTGAACCTGGCGGGTCTTCCCGGCATCGCCGTGCCGACAGGCACGGACCGTCAGGGGCTGCCTTTGGGGCTGCAACTGATCGGACGCCCATGGGAAGAAGCGGATTTGCTGTCTTCCGCCTACGCATTGGAACAGGCGGCGGGCTTTGTAGCCAAACCGGACAAATGGTGGTAAACCCCGCGTAATAAAGCAGTCAAAAAGACAAAGCAGGATCCATGACCCCACGCGCTTTCCTTGTTCTCGTCGCTGGCGCGGCGCTTGCGGCCTGTCAACCCGCGGTCCCCGACTCCGGCCGCGGCGTGGGCTTTGACGATCAGTTCACCGCTGAACAGCGCGCCCGCGATGCGGCTCTTGCCGGTGGCGGCGTGCCAGCCCCTGCGCAGGTCTCCTCCGTGCCGCTTCAGGCCACCGCGAACGACGGCTCTGCCGAGGCAACGGCCGCCGAAACCGCGCGCGTGCTGGCTGCGACACGGCCCGGTGCCGCCGTGGTCAGCAATTCCGGGGGCGAGCCGCTGAATGCCAGCCCGTCGAACCCGCCTCCGCCCGTCCTGAACGCAGCCGGCATCTCGGATGAAAACAACTTTGATGCGGTTTCCGGCCAGCGCAGTATCAACGCGGATGCCGCCCGGATCGCGGCGAACCGGTCCCAGTATCAGGTCGTCCAGCCAGAGGCATTGCCCGACCGCACGGATTCAGGCCCCAATATCGTGGCCTACGCGATCCAAACCGGTCATGCGCCCGGCACACCAGTCTATCGCCGGACGGGTTTCAACAAACAGGCCAAGTATGACCGTGCCTGCGCGGAATATGCCAGCCCCGATCAGGCGCAGATCGACTTTCTGGCACGCGGCGGCCCGGATCGGGATCGCATGGGCGTGGACCCCGACGGTGACGGCTTTGCCTGCACATGGGATCCGACCCCCTTCCGGCGCGCAGCCCAGCAGGGGTAAGGCGTGTCAGACTTGGAGTTTGTCTGGCACCCGTCCCCCAACTGCGGGCCACGGCGCGACGGTCTGACCCCGCAACTGATCGTGCTGCACTACACTGCCATGCAAAGCGCGGCAGCAGCGATTGAGCGGCTGTGCGACCCCCAGGTTGAGGTTTCGGCGCATTATGTCATCGCGACAAACGGTCAGGTTACCCAACTGGTGGCGGATGACCAGCGTGCTTGGCACGCGGGTGCTGGAGAATGGTTGGGGCAGGGCGATATCAACTCCCGCTCTATCGGGATTGAACTTGATAATGCAGGCAATCACCCGTTCCCGGAGCCACAGATGGCGGCACTTGAGCACCTTATGGACCGGCTCATGCAGAAGTGGGGCATCGGACCCGAAGGCGTGATCGGCCATTCGGACATGGCGCCGGGGCGCAAGGGGGATCCGGGGCCGCATTTCGACTGGGCGCGGCTTGCCCGCCGCAATCTCGCGGTATGCGCCCAAGGAGAAACGCCAAAGGAGGTGACAGAGGCCAGCTTTCGCACATGCGCTCAAGCGGCGGGTTTTACGGCTGATGTCCCGTTTGAGACCTTGCTCAACGCCACGCGCCTGCGCTTTGCGCCATGGCGCAGCGGCCCTCTTCATCCCCTCGATTATCGACTTGGCCGGCATTCAATGGGCTAAGCGCCCCCATTTTGGCAAAAAATCCCGCGCCGCCAACGCTTGACCCATTGACGCGACCACAGGTGGGACACTACCTGCAGTCTTGCGCGGAAGGCTGGATGACTGCGGTGAGGGTAACCTTGTCGAGGAAAGTCCGGACTCCAAAAAGTAACGGTGCCGGGTAACGCCCGGGCGGGGCAACCCGACGGAAAGCGCCACAGAAAGCAAACCGCCTCGCATCAGGTCGGGCAACCGAAACCGATGTGGGGTAAGGGTGAAAGGGTGGGGTAAGAGCCCACCGCGCCGCTGGCAACAGGGGCGGCACGGCAAGCCCCACCGGGAGCAATGCCAAATAGGGACCGCGTGTCGCAAGACAGGGCTGCTTTTGCCCCAGCAGGTCCGGGTTGGCAGCTATAGCCGCATCGGCAACGGTGCGGTCAGAGGAATGGTCATCCAGAGGGGCAACCCTTGGACAGAATCCGGCTTACAGGCCTTCCGCGCGTATTTTTTCTATCGGCACCGTCAGGCAGGTGCCGCGCCATCGGCTGGAGGTCACGCCTGCGGACAAACCCGTCCTTTAGGTGTTGACTCGGCCCCCCTTTCATTTAGAAGCCGGGTTTCAGAATTCACGCACCCCGCATAGGCCCGGGTGCAGCAGGAGATGACAAGATGGCAAAGCCAACCACGATCAAGATCCGTCTGAACTCGTCCGCGGGCACAGGCCATTTCTACGTAACAAAGAAGAACGCGCGTACCATGACCGAAAAGATGGTCGTGCGGAAGTATGACCCCGTTGCGCGCAAGCACGTGGAATACAAAGAAGGCAAGATCAAGTAAGATCAGGCTTCTGTTCTGATGCAAGGCCGCGCAATCTGCGCGGCTTTTTGCGTTGGACAATGCATCGTGTGAGCCTTGACGCGTATCAGCGTGCGCACAGCAAATCGCTTGCAGACGATCTGTCCAAGCCTAGTGGATCATTGTCGGGCTTGTCGCTGCGCGGTGTGTCGGCAATAGTGGCGCAATCCTGATCTGCCAAGGAATACATATGCCACGCTTACTCGTTGCCGCCGTGCTGATGGGCGGTCTGCTGTCTGCCTGTACCGATGATCCGCTTGTCCTGCCGCCCGCCCAGCCCATGATGTTGCCGCACCTGAGCCACAGCATCGGCTTTACCGGTATCGGACACGAACCTTTCTAGGGCCTGTGGACATTTAGGATTCCCATTTGGCCCGATTTCTGATTCAAGCTTCCAAAATGGAGGTTTGAATGAACGAGCAGCGATTTGTGGTGTCGGACGTCTTTTGGCAGCGGCTTGAGCCGCATCTTCCGGGTAAGGCCAGCGATTCCGGAGCCACGGCAAAGGACAATCGCCTGTTTCTGGAGGCGGTCTTCTGGCGGGTACGCACCGGGTCGCCATGGCGCGACCTGC
>NZ_JAABNT010000015.1 GCF_010667575.1 Sulfitobacter sediminilitoris | reverse complement strand
AATACATCAACGGCTTCTACAATCCGCGACGGCGGCATTCAGCATTGGGCTGGAAAAGCCCGGTCGCCTTCGAAAGGAAAGTGGCTTAAACGAGCACTTGGAGCGGCACGAAAACGGGACAGGTCCACTCCTCACCGCGCAGCCCATCAAGCACAATCCGGATCTTCTCTTCGCTCGAATACTGCTTACGCGTGGCGCGTTTGATCTCTTTGACGATCCTCTCGCCGGGGCTCTTCGTTGTCTTTCTCATCGTCCACTCCTCGGTGGTGACGATGAGCCAGAAACCCTCTCTTATCAAATTGCCCTAATTGGACCCATAGGCGCTGACGTCAGACAGTGAAAGGTTTGCTGAACGCTGTGACCAAGAAGGCCAAGTTGCCGGTGGGCGTGGCGTCGATGACCACCTTTAACTCGGGCAGGACTGGTATGGAGAGGGTGACGGGCTTGCGGTCGCGGTTCTTGGCCTCGGTCAGGGTGATCCAGCCGTCCTTGTTGTGCTGTGGGCCGAGCCTGACGATGTCTGAGCGCCGCTGCCCGGTGTAGAGCTTGAGCGCCAGCGCCAGCCGCGGCTTACTGCCGACCGGGTGATGCTGCTCGAACCGCCGGACCTCTTCCATTGTCCAGGAATGGAAGCCGTTGCCCTTGGCCTTAAAATGGGGCACGTCACGGGCCGGGTTTCGCTGCGCCAGCCCATACTCGACCGCGAAGGCATAAATATGCCGCAACGCTTTCACGAACCCGTTCGCGGCTTCGGGCCGGTTGGCCATCTCGTCGCGCATCCACCGGACATGAGCGAACATTGACACTCAAAGAGGCATTTACTGGCCTGTCCTTTGTCGTATGGCAAAGTCACCAGCCTCGCCTGTCATACGACCCGCAGCAAATACCAGGTGCGATTAGCTGCGAGGGGGAAGAAAGCTAGCGTCGCCCCCGCAAGATCCAACCTTGCTATATCTTGATTTTGCCAATCTACTCGCAAGACACGGCAAATGAAGGAAACAGCTTGGTGGTACTCAGATTTCTTGCTGCATGTCTCTTAGTTCTGGGGCTTTCAACGGGCGCAATACATGCCCAGGTCCCCTTCACCCCAGGTTCAACGGCTGCCGCTGACGCGGAAACAATGCCAGAGCTGCCAGTACCACTGACCACTGAGTCCGCCAATGCATTGATTTCACGTCTGTCAGATAGCGAAGTGCGCGCACTTCTGCTCGACCAGCTCAATACCCAAGCCACAGAAACTCAGGCAAATGAAGGCAACAGCACCGAGGATTTTCTGTATCATGCCACCGAAGGAGCTTGGCAGTCCGTTGTAGTGCCCATGCAGCGCCTTCCCGACCTTTTCAGCGCACAATCGAGGGCATTCTCAAATTTCTATCAGACCATCGGCGGTGGCAGCGGTCTGTTCGTGTTGCTGGGATATATGGTGATTGTTTTCGGTGTTGGCGCAGTCGCAGAAGTCCTCTTTCGGCGATTGACACGCAACTGGCACGTTCTGCCACCGGCTGACCCGGAAAACATCACCCTGCGTGAGACGGTGCAATTGTTGACCCAACGCCTGACCACCCAAGTCATTGCAGTTGTAATCTTCGTATTGGGGTCGCGTACGACCGGGGCATTCATCCTGCCCGAAAATCTATTTCCAACCGTGCAGCTCATCGGCATCTACTTGATTGGCTTCCCACGCTTCATGCTGGCCATAGGCTTTTTCTTCTTTGCTCCAATGAACCCGGAGTACCGCCTGCTGAATGTCACAACCCCCATCGCTCGTGCATTCTGTTTTCACCAATTCTGGCTTGCCTTTCTGCTTGGATTTTCCAACGCAATCCTGATCTTCAATGCCAACAACGGTGTGCCTTTAGGTGAGACACGCCTTGGTTTCTGGCTGAACCTGGCGCTTATTGTTTATCTCATCGTGATTTTCTGGCGCTACCGGGGGGGCGGTGTATCGATGATGCGGGGCGCGGACCCTGATGTAACCCCGATGGAGGAACGGGCCGCCCAGCTTTATCCTTATGCCAATATTGCCATATTTATCACGGTCTGGTGGGTGATCAATATTGTTGTCAGCTACGGAAATTTTGAGCTGCTCGCCAGCGCACCACATTACAAGACTATGCTTTTGCTCATGTTTGCCCCCGCGATGGATACCGCCATTCGGGGATTGGTCCGCCACCTGACCCCCGCGATGAAAGGCGATGGTCCCATTGCTGAACGGGCTTATCGGTCCAGCAAGCGGGCTTACATCCGAATTGGGCGCGTTGTGATCTTTGCTGTCGTTGTGTTGTCTATCGCCAATTTCTGGGGAATGAGTCCGACGTCAATCGCCGCTGCAGGTGTTGGGGCACGATTTGCCGCCAATGCGATCGAGTTCCTCATCATTATGTCTATTGGCTACTTGCTCTATGAAGCCGCGTCTTTGCTTATCAATCGCAAGCTGGCCGCAGAACAGACCGCCTCAGGCTATTTCCCCGATGAGCAAGAGGTCGGGGGCGACGGCGGCGGTGCTGGCGGATCGCGACTTTCTACCGTGCTGCCACTTATCCTGCTCGTGACGAGAGCATTCATCGTCACGCTGTTCCTGCTGTTGGGTCTAAGTAACATTGGTGTCGACACCACCCCACTTCTTGCTGGTGCCAGCATCGTCGGTCTTGCAATCGGCTTTGGCGCGCAAAAGCTGGTCACGGATGTTGTATCTGGCATCTTCTTTCTGGTCGATGACGCGTTCCGTGTTGGAGAGTATGTCACCGTCGATGGCACAATGGGCACGGTCGAGAAAATCTCGATCCGGTCCATGCAGCTGCGTCATCACAAGGGGCCGGTTCATACAATTCCTTACGGAGAAATCCCAAAAATCACCAATTTTTCGCGTGATTGGGTCATCATGAAACTGCGCTTTACCGTACCGTTTGACAGTGATCCGATTAAGATCAAGAAAATCTTCAAAAAAATCGGCCAAGAGTTGATTGAAGCCCCGGAGTTCGAGGGCGACTTCCTGCAACCCTTCAAATCCCAAGGCGTTCTGGAAATAGACGATGTTGGCATGGTCATCCGGGGTAAATTTATGGCCAAGCCCGGCAAGCAATTCATGATCCGTAAGGAGATCTTTAATCGGGTGAACAAAGAGTTTGCCGAGAATGGAATTGAATTTGCTCGGCGCGAAGTGCGCGTCGCTCTTCCCTCGATGGACAGGTCGGAGCTTACCGAAGAAGACAAGCAGGCAATTTCGGCAGCTGCAACTCAAGCAGTTCAAGATGTTGTTCCAGAAGATGTGGCAGCTAAAGACAACCAACAATAGCCGTCGTTGATGATTAAGCGGCCTGGGGCTTCCTAAACAATCGGGGGCAAATGAGGTCTGGCGATATTGAGAGGCTTATGATGCTGATGCTGTCTTAGTCTGTGAATTTGAAAAACGAGCTCCTTCGGATGAAATTTATCGGGAGGATTGTTCAGCAGACGACCTTCGCGGTGTTGGAGACGGTAAGCGTGTCATTCATTGCCAGCGGATGGTGAAACACTTAGCTTTACCCCATGATACATAGTCCCCCGCAATCACAGCTTTCTTCAGACCTTTCGGATCGCTTGCGACGATTGGCAGAAGCCGAGGACGCGAGGTTGATCGCGGACCGGAGAAGTTTTCACGCCAACCCCGAGCTTGGCTGGCAGGAGATTGAGACCACCGCAGCTATCGTGAAAAACCTGTCGCGCTCTGGCTACGAAATTGTAGCCGGTCCGGCGTTTCTTGGTGACGTTGAACGACGGGGGCTAAGCAAAGATCCGATTCCGGGAGAGGGCGATACTGGTTGCATCGCTATCTACGATACCGGACGGCCTGGACCGACGGTCTGCATGCGGGTCGACATTGATGCGCTGCCAATCAAAGAAGCCACTGGCAATCACGCGCCAGCCGCGCAGGGTTTTGCCTCGCGCAAGCCAGGTGTCATGCATTCCTGTGGCCATGATGGGCATGCGGCAATTGGTCTGGCAGTGGCGCGCATCGTGAAACCGCTTCTGAAGGGCGGGCGGGGCAAGCTGAAATTGCTTTTCCAACCTGCCGAAGAAGGCGGCCGCGGGGGGCGCGCCGTAGCTGATGCTGGCTGGATGGACGATGTCGATCTCTTTTTCGCAATCCACCTTGGCCTTGGTGTTCCCTCAGACAGCGCCGCTTTTGCCGTTCACGGGATTCTTGCGAATGCACGGTACGATGTGCGTCTCAAGGGACGGGCCGCTCATGCCGGCAAGTCGCCTGAGGCCGGGCGCAACGCTCTGTTGGCTGCCTGTCAGATTTCACTTGGATTGCATACATTGGCGCAATCCAGCCGTCCGGGCATGCGGTTGAACGTCGGCCTGCTTAACGCCGGCACGGCTGTTAATATCGTACCGGAAGAGGCCACACTGACCTTTGAGATGCGCGCGCAGGAGACAGCTGACCTGCAGGCCTTGGAGGCGCGCTGCAAGGATTTTGTTGAAGCGACAGCGCGTGCGCATGGCGTAGAAGTCAGCCTTGTTCCCGGAGGTGGTGCGGACGGTTACGCCAATCCTGAGGAGATCGCTGAGTGGGCGCAGGGCGTGAACACCGCGACCGGGGCTTTCGGCACTGTGTTACCAGATATGTTTTTCGGCGCCAGCGAGGATGCGGCGACGCTGGCAAGCAGAGTTGTTGCGCGTGGAGGCCGCGGTGGCATCTTCGTTCTGGGTGCGGATCTTGCGGACGACCACCACACGCCGAATTTTGACTTTGACGAGAAAGCTCTGCAGAAATCGGCACTGCTTTGTGCCGGTCTTATCGCATCAGCAATGGACGTGGATCACGTGGAAGACTGATCCGGTGTAGGCAAGACCGTTTCGCCGCGACGACAGAGGTGTGGCATCGACGGTGATGGTCTCAGGTGTTCAATCCCGGCACATCGAGGATCGGATCTGGGATGAATAGATCAGGCTTCGATGTCCAGATTTTGCAGACGTAATCGTGTGGCGTGAGGCCTCCAGGCCCGGTCTGCCGCAGAGAACGACGTATCAATCAGATTCACCCATTCAACGGTTCGAGTTCATCTTTGATCAGAACTTACCCTGCCTGCGATGCCACTCTGATTCTGTTGGCGTTCGCACTGACTGGTCAGTTTCTTCTTGTTCGGGCCGCGTAGTCTTCGAGGAATGCCTTAGAAATGGGCTATGGAAAAATATACTCTATTCAGAACCTTGCGAGGTTCTTCGGGTGATTTTTGACCTGATTTGATCGAGCGGCAAGTGCGAAACCCCCGGCGCGGGACGGTATTTGTTGACAGCTTGAGGTGAACCAAACCATGATTGGTTCAAACCAAAGGCAGAATGATTTGGGCCTCCAATGCAGCAAAACCGTGAGATGGAAGATCATGACCTGTCGGAAAACCTGCGTGTCTTGCAGGCCATCCGCCAGATCGTGACAAACAATCTTATTCCATCCGATGGCAGGTTGCCGACAGAACGAAATCTCGCGGCTGAGTTTGGAGCAGGGCGCAGGTCCGTTCGGAGGGCGCTTGATCAGCTTGAGGCAGAAGGTCTGGTGTGGCGCAAGCAGGGCAAGGGAACCTTCGTCGGCCAACCGCCTGATCCCACCGAAGAGCTTGCGGCCAGGATTGTGTCGGAAGTTGATCCGCTCACCGCGATGGAGGCGCGTCTTTGCATTGAACCGGCGCTGGCCGATCTCTGCGCTCGCCGGGCGTCCGCCGAAGACGTGGCAAAGCTGCGGCAACTGGCTGAACGAACGCATCAGGCAGGAGAGGCTGAGGCGACTGAGCTCTGGGACGGAGCTTTGCACCGCGCAATTGCGCGGATCGCAGGCAACCGGGTAATGCTCACGGCGTTTACGCTCATTGATGAAGTGCGAATGGGCGAGGAATGGCAACGAGAACGCCATCGTGCGCGCACACCGAAGGCCCGCGCAGCATACGACGATCAGCATAACCGGATCATCGACGCCATAGACGCCCGTAACGGTGCCGCAGCCGCCGACGCGATGCGAGAGCATCTGAACACACTCTTCGAAAATCTGAAGCATTCTTTGGAAAAGGAAGGCCGGTGACAGAGTCTCAACCCCTTCTTGATGTCAGCGGTCTGTCGATCCGCGTTGCAGGCGCCAACCGGCCGCTTGTCGATGATGTGAGCTTCACCCTTAACTCCGGTGAGACGCTTTGCATCGTGGGTGAATCCGGGTGCGGCAAAAGCCTGACGGCTCTCGCCCTGATGGGATTGCTTGATGGGACGCCGCTTCGGATCGAAGGCGGCACTGCGATGTTTCAGGAGACGGACCTCTTGTCGGCATCGCAAAGCACGCTGCGAAGCCTGCGTGGAGATCGGATCGCGATGATCTTCCAGGAACCGATGACATCGCTCAACCCGGCGCTGCGGATCGGTGATCAGATCGCCGAGGCGGTTCGCGAGCATCGCGGCGTATCGCACGAGGCGGGCCGCGCAAGGGCGCTGGAAATGCTCGAACGTGTCCGGATCCCAGCCGCAGAAAGCCGTTTGGACGAATATCCGCACCAGCTGTCGGGCGGCATGAGGCAGCGGGTGATGATTGCAATGGCGCTGGCGAATGATCCCGCGCTGCTGATTGCGGATGAACCGACGACGGCGCTCGATGTTACGATCCAGGCGCAGATCCTGGATCTGATGCGTAATCTGGGGCGGGAGACGGGTGCAGCACAGATTATGATCACGCATGATCTGGGGGTCGTTGCGGAAATGGCTGATAAGGTCGCTGTGATGTACGCTGGACGGATTGTCGAGGCGGGCAGCACCGAGCAGATTTTTGACGATCCACAACACCCCTACACGCTGGGGCTCATGAGTTCGATGCCTTCGCTCAGCGGAAAAAGCCAACGTCTGGTGACCATTCCGGGCACAGTGCCAAGCCCGCAGGACATGCCAATTGGCTGCCGTTTCGCCGCGCGGTGCCCTTTCGCCGATGCGGCCTGCGATGCTCCGCCCCCACTGGTCGATCTGAACGACGGTCATCGCGTTGCCTGCTGGCATGCGCCCATTGAAAATGCCGGGATCGCGCCAGGCTGGAAGGAAACCGCATGACGGCCCCAATTCTTCAAGCCCGCGGCCTTACCCGGCGTTTTGTTGCAAACAAGCCGCTTTTTGGTGCGGCAAGCATCGTGCAGGCGGTCAACGGCATCGACCTTGATATTGCGGAAGGTGAGACATTTGCGATCGTGGGCGAATCCGGCTGCGGGAAATCAACGCTTGCCCGACTGTTGTCCCATCTGATCGAGGCGTCTGAAGGGTCGGTAATCTACGACGGCCGAGATATTTCGATCCTGTCGGGTAAGGCCCTGCGTGATCTCAGACGCGAGATGCAGTTCATCTTTCAGGACCCTTTCTCGTCGCTTAACCCGCGCATGACAGTGGGCGCGCTGGTAGGGGAGCCCCTGCGCATCCACAAGATCGGCACGCCTTCGGAACGCCGCGCCAAGGTGGCGGAACTGTTGCGCAAGGTCGGGCTGCGCCCCGAACACGCGGATCGCTATCCGCACGAATTTTCAGGTGGTCAGCGCCAGCGCATCGGGATCGCCCGGGCGCTTGCCACTGGGCCGCGGGTGGTGATCGGGGACGAACCCGTCTCGGCGCTGGACGTCTCGATCCAGGCGCAAGTGGTCAACATCCTCGAAGATCTCAAGGATGAATTCGGCCTGACGCTCATTATCATCGCGCATGATCTTGCCGTCATCCGTCATATCGCCGACCGCGTCGCCGTGATGTACCTTGGCGAAATCGTAGAGCTTGGCGACGCGGCAGAGCTCTTTGCCGCACCCGGGCATCCCTACACCGAAGCGCTGCTGTCGGCGATCCCGATCCCGGCAACTGGCGCGCGCAAGGTTCAGACCAAGATCGAGGGCGATCCGCCGAACCCGATCTCGCCGCCGCCGGGCTGCCGTTTCCACACGCGCTGCCCCTATGCCGAAGACCAGTGCCGCACCGAACGACCGGTGATGCGCGAGATCGCACAGGGGCGGCAGGTGGCCTGCCATCTGGCCGAGAGACTGACGCTGGAGGGCATCGTCGGAACAGAAAAGACCCGTCCCGCTGCCGTCGCCGACCGTTTTGCGCGCTACAGCGCGGCGCGGGCGGCGATGTCGGCATCACCGAAATCCACGACACTAAAAACAGAGGAGTAAATCTAATGCGCATCTTGAAAACACTGGGGTTGGCGGCGCTGCTTGCAGCGACAAGCACCTTGGCCCAAGCACAGGACCTTAGGGTCGGCCTGCAGGAGGACCCGGACGTGCTGGACCCCGATCAGTCCCGGACCTTTGTTGGTCGGATCGTCTATGCGTCGCTTTGCGACAAGCTGGTCGATATCACGCCCGATCTTGAAATCATTCCGATGCTCGCCAGCGGTTGGGAATGGAATGCAGACGGCACCGAGCTGACCATGAGTTTGCGCGAAGGCGTCACCTTCCACGATGGCGAGCCTTTCAATGCGCAAGCCGTTGCGGCCAACATTGACCGCTCGCAGAACTTTGAACTGAGCCGCCGCAAATCCGAGGTGAAATCTATCACAAGCACCGAGGTGATCGACGACTACACGATTAAGTTCACCCTCTCTGCCCCTGATGCCACGCTGATCGCACAATTCGCCGACCGGTCGGGCATGATGCTGTCGCCCAAGGCCACTGCCGAAGCTGGGGAAGCATTTGGTTTGAACCCGGTCTGTGCAGGTCCGTTCAAGTTCAAGGAACGCATCCAGCAGGACCGCATCGTGCTGGAGAAGTTCGAGGACTACTACCGTGCGGACGAGATCAACTTTGACAGCGTGACCTTCCTGCCGATCCCGGACACGACTGTGCGTCTGGCGAACCTGCGGGCGGGCGATCTGCACATGCTTGAACGTCTTGCGGCAACCGATCTGTCCTCGGCTGAGGCGGATGATGGTCTGAACGTTGAGAAGGCGACGTCCCTGGGGTATCAGGGCATCACGATCAACATCGCCAACGGCGCTGCAGCGGAGAACCCGCTGGGTCAGAACGCTGCCGTGCGCAAGGCGCTGTCGCTGTCGATAGACCGCAACGCGCTAAATCAGGTCGTCTTTGAAGGTGCCTTCGCGCCCGGCAACCAGCCCTATTCTCCGACCTCGCCATGGTACAACGCAGACTTCCCTGTGCCTGAGCGTGATGTAGAGGCCGCCAAAGCGCTACTGGCCGAAGCGGGCTTCGCCGATGGTGTGACGCTGGAGATTCAGGTCGCCAACAACCCGGTACAGACGCAGGTCATGCAGGTGATACAGGCCATGGCCGGTGAGGCAGGCATCACGATCGAACTGGCTGCCAAGGAGTTTGCAACGCTGCTGGCCGACCAGTCGGCGGGGGACTACACGGCAAGCCAGATCGGCTGGTCCGGCCGCGTCGATCCCGATGGCAACATCCACCAGTTCATGACGACTGGTGGTGGGATCAACGATTCCAAGTACTCCGATCCCGACATGGACCGTTTCCTGAACGAGGCGCGTCTGTCCACCGATCCGGCGGTACGCAAGCAAAGCTACAATGCCGCGATCGCCAAGCAGCAGGAAGACATGCCCATCGTGTATCTGTACCACCCGGTGTGGATCTGGGCGCTCAAAAGCGGGGTTGAAGGCTTCACCCCCTACCCGGACGGTATGATCCGTCTGCATGGCGTGTCCGTGGCGGAATAACGGTCAGCCAAGATATCCGCCGCTCCGGGAGACCCCCGGGGCGGCGTCACGAACCCGGTGCAATCCATTTGTAAGGTTCCCCTATGCTCGCTTTTCTCGCACGCAGGATCATCATCGCGATCCCGACGGTCATTCTGATCTCGATTTTCGTGTTCTCTTTGCAGCATCTGCTGCCCGGAGATCCGATCCTCGTTATGGCCGGGGAAGAACGCGACCCGGATGTGATCGCCGCCCTGCGCGAGAAGTACCGGTTCAACGACCCCATTCCGATGCAGTACCTCGCGTGGGCAGGAAACGCGCTTCAGGGCGATCTCGGCATCTCGCTGCGCACACAACAGCCCGTATTGGAACTCATTGGGGAAAAGCTCCCTGTGACAATCCAATTGGCGGTCATGGCCCTGATCATCGCAATTCTCATTGGTATCCCCGCAGGCGTGCTTTCGGCTTACAAGAAAGGCACCTGGATCGACTGGGTCGCCAATATCATCGCCTTGTCGGGCCTGTCGGTGCCGAATTTCTGGCTAGGGATCATGCTGATCCTGCTCGTCTCGGTCAAGCTCGGCTGGCTTCCTGCGTCAGGCTACATGCCACTGACCGAAGACCCCCTGCAATCCATCCGCGTGATGATCATGCCCGCTTTTGTGCTGGGCACGGCCATCGCCGCGACGTTGATGCGCCACACCCGTTCGGCCATGCTGAGCGTGCTGAAATCCGACTACGTGCGCACCGCGCGCGCCAAGGGTCTGAAAGAGCGTGTCGTGCTGATCAAGCACGCTTTGCGCAACGCGCTGGTGCCGGTCGTCACCGTCATTACCCTGCTGTTCGGAGAGCTTCTGGCGGGGGCGGTGTTGACCGAACAGATCTTCACCATCCCCGGTTTCGGCAAGCTGGTCGTCGACGCCGTCTTTAACCGTGATTACGCCGTGGTGCAGGGGATCGTGTTGTGCACCGGGATCGCCTTCATCTTTATGAATATTCTGGCCGATGCGGCCTACCGCATCCTGAACCCGAGGATGTCACAGTAATGACCGCCGTCGTTGATCCCCAAGCGGTCGCCGATCCGCTGCCGCCCCGCCGCCGCAACCGCGCGTGGGAGAAATTCCGCCGCAGCCCCTCGGCGCTGCTGGGTGGTGCGATCGTTCTTTTCTTCCTGATCGTCGCGCTGCTTGCCCCGCTGTTGCCCGTGCCTGGCCCGACTGAGACCGATTGGTCTGCGGTGCGCAAGGCGCCCTCGGCGGCGCATCTGTTCGGGACAGACGAGATTGGGCGCGATGTACTTAGTCGAATGATCTGGGGGGCACAGGCCTCGCTTCTGGCAGGTGTCGTCTCGGTCCTGATCGCAGTGCTTCTTGGAGTGCCGCTGGGCATGCTGGCGGGATATATGCGCGGCTGGACAGACGCAATCATCTCGCGCTTCACCGAAGCGCTTCTCGCGGCCCCTTTCCTGATCCTTGCCATCGCTCTGGCTGCCTTCCTTGGTCCCTCGCTTACAAACGCGATGATCGCCATTGGCCTGTCGGCGATGCCCATCTTCATCCGGCTGGCCCGTGCACAGACACTCTCGGTCATGACCGAGGATTACGTGGAAAGCGCCCGTGCGGTGGGCATCGGCCATCTGGGCATGATCGGTCGCTATATCCTGCCCAACATCATTCCGCCGATCATCGTTCAGGCCACGCTGACCATCGCTACCGCCATCATCGCCGAAGCTTCTTTGTCCTTCCTGGGTCTTGGTCAGCAACCGCCCGCACCCAGCTGGGGCGCGATGCTGAACATCGCCAAAAACTTCCTCGAACAGGCCCCGTGGATGGCGCTTTATCCGGGGGTTGCAATCTTCCTCGTGGTACTGGGCTTCAACCTTTTGGGTGACGGGTTGCGCGACGCGCTTGATCCCCGCGATAACTAAGGGGGCTGAGATGAGCTTTACCACCAGACCAGAAATCAAGGGCACCTTCGGTGTCGCGACCTCTACCCATTGGATCGCTTCGGCCGTCGGGATGAAGATCCTCGAGGCAGGAGGGGCGGCGGCGGATGCGGCGGCGGCGATGGGTTTCACCCTGCAGGTGGTGGAGCCGCATCTCAACGGCCCGCTGGGCGACATGCCCGCGCTGGTTCGCGCGGCGGGCGATGACGCGCCGACAGTGATCTGCGGGCAGGGCGTGGCCCCGGCGGGGGCTACCATCGATCACTACCGCGCCGAGGGGCTTGAGCGGATCCCCGGTTCCGGCCTGCTGGCGACAGTGGTGCCGGGGTCCTTCGATGCCTGGATGCTGATGCTGCGCGACCACGGGCGACTGCCGCTGCGCGACGTGCTGGAACCCGCGATCCACTACGCGCGCCACGGCCACCCGGTCTTGCCGCGCGTCGCGGCCACCATCGCGGGGTTGGCAGACTTCTTCCGGGACGAATGGCCGACCTCTTTTGAAACCTGGCTTCCCGGTGGTCGGGCACCCAAGGCCGATGCGTTGTTCTGCAACCCGGTGCTCGCCGACACATGGGAGCGCCTGTTGAAAGAGGCCGAGACAGCAAAGGGCCGCGAGGCCCAGATCGAGGCCGCGCGGCGCGCCTTCTACAAGGGTTTCGTGGCCGAGGCGATTGACGACTGGATGCAGACTGCCTGTGTCATGGATGCCTCGGGCAGCGCAAACAAGGGCGTGTTGACCGGCGAGGATTTGGCCAGCTGGCAGGCCAGCTACGAAGCACCGCTCGCGGTCGATTACGAGGGCTGGACCGTCTGGAAAGCAGGCATGTGGAGCCAGGGACCCACCATGCTGCAAGCCCTGCGCATGCTTGAAGGCAGCGGCATCGCTACGATGGACAGCCGTGGTGCGGACTTCGTCCATACCGTGACCGAGGCGATGAAACTGTCTTTCGCGGACCGGGAGGCCTACTATGGCGATCCGGAGCACAGCGACATCCCCACAGACACCCTGCTGTCGCGGGCCTATGCGGCAAAGCGGCGGGCGCTGCTGGGCGCTGAGGCCAGTTTGGCGCAGCGGCCTGGCCGGATTGAGGGTTTCACGCATCTGGCCGAAGCCGCGATCGACCGAGCAAAAGCGAGCGAAGAGGCAGCGGGCGGCGGTGTCGGCGCAGGCGAGCCTACCATGGCGCATCTGTCGGAAAAGCGCGGCGACACGGTCCATATCGACGTGATCGACCGCTGGGGCAATTCGGTATCCGCCACGCCGTCGGGCGGTTGGCTGCAAAGCTCTCCGGTCGTGCCGGGGCTCGGCATGCCGCTCAACAGCCGGGCGCAGATGTTCTGGCTGGATGAAGGGCTGCCGACATCTCTCGCCCCCGGACGCAGGCCGCGCACGACGCTTTCGCCCTCAATGGCCGAAGCGCCGGACGGCACGCGGCACGCCTTCGGCACGCCCGGGGGGGATCAGCAGGATCAATGGCAGCTGATGCTGTTCTTGCGCCTCGCCCATAGCGACATGAACTTGCAAGAGGCCATCGACGCGCCGCTCTTCAACACAGCGCATTTCCAAGGCTCTTTTGACCCGCGCGCCGTTCAGCCGGGACACCTGATGGTGGAGCCTGACTTCGGCGAGGCGGTGATTGCTGACCTGCGCGCGCGGGGTCATGCGGTCGAAGTGGCAGAGCCCTGGACCATCGGGCGGCTAACGGCGGCGAGCCGGTCACCGGATGGGATGCTGCGGGCTGCCGCGACGCCGCGGCTGATGCAGGCCTACGCGATCGGTCGGTAAGGAGAATGCGATGACCTATTCAATTGTTGCGCATGACGCGAATACGGGCGAGATGGGCGTTGCCGTGGCCAGCCGTTTCTTTGCGGTGGGCGCGCTGGTGCCGCATATCCGTGCAGGCAAGGGGGCGGTGGCAACGCAGGCCTTTGTCAGCCCTCTTTGGGGCATTGATGCCGCAGACCGCCTCGCCGCAGGCGAGGCACCGCAGGACGTGATTGATGCGTTGGTAAGCGCGGATGAGGGCAGGGCGAACCGGCAGTTGCACATGGTCGATGCGCAGGGGCGCACCGCCGCTTTTACCGGGCCTGATTGCATTGGCTGGTGTGGGCATCTGACGGCTGAGGGCGTGTCGGTTGCGGGCAACATGCTGACGGGTGAGGCCGTGGTTCGTCGGACGATGGAGACCTATGCGGCTCATGGCAACCTGCCGCTCATTGAACGGCTAATGACCGCGATGGAGGCCGGGGCGGCGGCTGGCGGCGACAAGCGCGGCACACAGTCGGCCGCAGTCATCGTGCATCGTGCCGAGCCCTATCCCTGGCTCGATCTGCGGGCTGACGATCACCCGGACCCGCTGGCCGAGTTGCGCCGTCTTTATGACGTGGCGCACGAACGCTTCCTGATCATGTCGAAGACATTGCCGACGCGCGCGAACCCAAGTGGCACGCTTGACCGAACTGCGATTGACGCGGAAATCGCCGCTGAGGACGATCGGCGAAAGACCGAAGGCCGGGCCAGCCGCTCCTTCGCGACACCGCTGTGACGTGTCGCCCTTTTTATGGGCAGTGCTGCCGGTTTTATCGACGTCGCCGCCGCCCAGCTTCTGATTTTGGTTTCTGGCGCAAGGGTTTGCGGGGCGCTGGACAAGGAATTGACTAGATAAGGATACGCAAGGGGGTAATGCATGGGTAAGGACAAGATAACCGAGACCGAGATCGCGGCTGCAGAAAAGCTGCTGGCTGTTGCCTACACCGCGCAAGAGCGCGCGCAGATGGTGGGCAACCTCGAAGGACAGATCGAATCGGCCGTTGCGCGGCGAAAGGTGGACCTGCCCAACACCGTGCCGATGAGCCTCCGCTTTGATCCGCGTCTGTCGGGTTTTGAGATGCCCTCGGCCAACGGTGTGACCGTCACGCGCCCCGACGCGCCCCTGCCCGAAAGCGACGAAGACATCGCTTTTGCCAACCTGCCGCAGCTTGCGGCCTGGATCGCCTCGGGCGCGCTGACCAGCAGGCGGCTGACCGAGATCTACCTAGACCGGATCACGCGCTACAATCCCAAGCTGTGGTGCTTTGCCACTGTGACCCCGGAACTGGCGTTGGCCGAGGCCGACGCGATGGATGCACTGACCGCCAAGGGAGAATCCCGCGGCCCGCTGCATGGCATCCCATACGGTGTGAAGGATCTTTTTGACACGGATGGGATCGTGACAGGGTGGGGGGCCGAAACCTATCAGAACCGGATACCCGACAGCGATGCGCGCATCGTGACCCTGCTGCGCGACGCGGGCGCGGTCCTGCTGGGCAAGACCACGGTCGGTGCGCTGGCCTATAATGACATCTGGTACGGCGGTGTGACACGCAATCCGTTCAACACCGAGGAAGGCTCCTCCGGCTCCAGCGCCGGGTCGGCCTCGGCCACGGCGGCGGGGCTTTGCGCCTTTGCCATCGGGACGGAGACGCTGGGCTCCATCACGTCGCCCTGCCAGCGCTGCGGTACCACGGGGCTGCGACCGACCTTCGGGCGCGTGAGCCGGGCAGGCGGTATGGCGCTGTGCTGGTCACTCGACAAGGTGGGGCCGATCTGCCGGGGTGTCGAAGACACGGCGCTCGTGCTGGCCGCACTCAACGGCGGCGATCCGGCGGATCGCTGTTCGATCCAGGCACCCTTTGCCTTTGATGGGGGTAAGGGGATCAAACGGTTGAAGCTGGGCTATCTGCCCGAGGCGTTTGGCGAAGGGGCGACCGACGTGGACCACGCGGCGCTGGAAGCGGCCAAGAAATTGGGCATCGAAGTGGTCGAGGTGTCCTTGCCCGATCTGCCCTACGGCGCGCTCATGAATGTCGTCTATGCGGAGGCGGCGGCGGCCTTCGAACACTTGACGCTGACCGATGCGGACGACACGCTGACATGGCAGGACGACGGCGCATGGCCCAATACCTTCCGCAAAGCGCGCTTCTTGTCGGCGGTGGATCACGTACAACTGGACCGGTTACGGTATCTTGTGATGCAGGCGCTGGATGGGTTGTTCCAGGAGGTCGACGCGCTGATCGGGCCTTTCATGACCGGTCCTATGCTGGTCGCGTCGAATTTCACCGGCCACCCCTGCCTGCACCTGCGCGCGGGGTTCGAGAGCCTCGGCACCCGCAGCCCCGCGTCATTGGGCGAGGGCAAGCTGACCACCGGAGAAGCGGATGCGACAGGCGAGAAGCATCGCGTGCCGCAGGGCATTTCCCTCTGGGGGCGACTGTTTGACGAGGGGACGATTCTGAATCTCGGGCAGGCCCTCGAGGCCAGCCTTGGCGTCGCGGATGAGCGGCCGCGTCTGCCTGACTGAGCAAAAGAACCGGCCGGGCAAGGCTGGCAGATATCCGACGGACGGGCGATCACGCCCGCCCCATGTGCAACAAGGAGATCGAAAGATGAAACGCAGGGAATTTCTCAAGTCAACGTCGGCGCTGATGGGGGGTACGATCCTCTACGGCCTCGGCCAGCCCGCGCTGGCGCAATCCGAACCGGTGCGCGGCGGTACGCTGATCTGGGGTCATTCGGAGACCACCCAGAACCTCGACATGCACCAGACCGGCACCGCGTCGACGGGCCGCGTGCTGCAGAACGTGCACGATTCAATTGTCACGGTGGACAAGGATCTGAACGTCATACCCAACCTCGCCGAAAGCTTTGAGCAAAGCGATGACGGACTGACCTATAGCTTCAAGCTGCGACCGGACGTGATGTTCCACAATGGCAAAACGATGACGTCGGCGGACGTGAAGTATTCCTTCGACCGCTGCCGCAACCCGGACACCGGTGCGGTGAACTTCGAGGTCTTCAACGCGGTAGAAAGCATCGAGACACCTGACGATCTGACCGTGATCGTCAAGCTGAATACGGTCAATGCGCCCTTCTTGTCGCGTCTGGCCGAAAACGGTGCAGGCGTGATCATGCCCGAGGGATCGGGCGAGGAGCAGGGCAACACACCCGTCGGCTGCGGCCCCTTCAAATTCGTGCGACGGGAATTCGGGAACGAGGTGGAGTTGGAGCGCTTTGATGATTACTGGGGCGGGCCTGCCTACCTCGACAAGGTCATCGCGCGCGAGATCACGGAACCAACGGTGCGTCTGACCGGTCTGCGGACCGGCGAGCTGCACATGATCAACGATATCCCCGCCGACCGCATTGCCGAGATCGAGGGGGACGACAACCTGCAGGTGGTCTCCTGGTTCCCGCTGAATTGGGACTTTGTGAACTTCAATCACGATTTCGAGCCCTTCAAGGATCCCAAGGTGCGAGAGGCGTTCGACTACATGATCGACAAGGACGTGCTGCTGGAAGGTGCGCTCTGGGGGCAGGGGGCGACGACCGCCTCACCCAGCTATCCCACGTCGGCTTCTTATAACAAGGAACTGGCCCAGCGTCCGCAGGACTTCGAAAAGGCCAAGGCGCTGCTGGCTGAAGCGGGCTACGGCCCGAACGAGCTGTCGGTCGTCTTTAAGGTTACGACGAACTATCCCTACCACGTGGAATCCGCGCAGATCATGCTGGAATGGTTCCGCATGGCGGGGGTTGATGCCTCGATCGAGCAGCTGACCTGGTCCGACTGGCTGAGCCAGGTCTGGGTCGACAAGGACTTCCAGATTTCCATGATGAACTTCTTCACATTGTGGGAGCCGGATTTCCTCTACTATTCGCTCTGGAATACGGAAGGTGCCTTCAATTACCGCAAGATATCGCATCCCAAGGTGGACGAACTGACCGCCAAGGCGCGGGTGACCGTCGATCCGGCTGAACGCGCGGCGATCTACAAGGAGGTGCAGCAGGTGGTTCACGACGACACGCTCGACATTGTGCTTTGGTTCCGCAATGGAACCATCGGGGCACAGCCTGCGGTTCAGGGGCTTGATACCATCGTGCATCCCAACGGCTCGAACCTGCGCTTCCACAAGGTCTGGTTGGCTGAAACCTGATGGCTGTATGACACTACCGGGGCGCGGACCCGCGCCCCGGTTCAACGACCTGCTGACAAGGGCGACCCTCGCGTGAGTTATATTCTCAACCGCGTCTTTTCGATGATGCTGACCCTGTTCCTGATCTCCGCAATCACCTTCGCGGTGACCAACATCCTGCCGGGGGATGTGGCGATGATGATCATGGGCACGCAGTCAAACCCCGAAGCGCTGGCCGGTCTGCGCGAAACACTGGGGCTGAACGATCCGCTGCTGATGCAATACGGGCGCTGGATTGGGGGCATGCTGACCGGAGACTGGGGATCGTCGCTGGTCTTCAAGGAGCCCATAGCGCCGCTGTTGCTGCAAAAGATGACCGCGAGCGGGCTTCTGGTGCTGTTTTCCATGACCATCGCGCTGGCCTGCGCGGTGCCGCTGGGCGTCTGGGCGGCGGTGCATGCTAATCGCTGGCAGGACACGGCAGCCAGTTCCACGGCGATGCTGGGCGTGAGCCTGCCGGACTTCTTTTGGGGGATCATGCTGATCCTGCTGTTTGCGCGAGGGCTGGGCTGGCTGCCATCCTCCGGCTTCGTTGACCCCGCCGACGATCTTGGGGCCGCAATCCGCCACGCCCTGTTGCCCTCTCTGGCGCTGGGCCTTGGCCTTATGGCACATCTGACGCGCATGACACGGGCGACGATGACCGGTATCCTCAAGCAGGAATTTATTCGCGTGGCCCGTGCCAAGGGGCTGAACGAAAGCACGGTCGTCTGGCGCTATGGTCTGGCCAATGCCGTGGGGCCGGTGATGACCGTGGCGGGGCTTCAGGTTGGTTATCTCTTTGGGTCGATCATCGTGATCGAGAGCCTTTTCAACTATACCGGCATGGGCTGGCTGACTTATCAGGCGCTGCTCAACCGCGACATTCCCCTGATTCAGGCCAGTGTTTTTGTCATAGCTGCCGTTGTGATGCTGGCCAACCTGCTCGTTGACCTGCTCTATGCCGTGGTCGACCCAAGGATCCGTCTGTCATGAAGGTGCCTGCAGCCTTTCGCAACACCAAGGGTATCGTCGGGGCTGTCGTGGTGCTGACGGTTTTGGCCGTCGCCATCCTCGCACCCCTGCTGATCCCGGCGGACTGGGCAACCCGGATGGACATGCGCGCGCGACTGTCAGCGCCCACATGGGCGCATCCCTTGGGCACCGATCAACTGGGCCGGGACCTGATGTTCCGGGTGCTGCTGGGTGCGCAAACCTCGATCTTTATCGCCTCGGCCGCGGTGCTGATGTCCATCGTGATCGGCCTGCCGCTGGGGCTTATCTCTGGCTACATGGGCAAGACGACCGATAACGTGCTGATGCGGCTGGTGGATACGCTCCTGAGCTTTCCCGCGCTTCTGCTGGCGCTGACAATCAGCGCCGTGCTGGGGCCGAACCTGCAGAACACGATCATCGCCATCGGCATCGCCTTCACGCCGTTCCTTGCCCGGATCATCCGGGGCGAAGCCCTGCGTGTCGCCCAGATGCCATATGTAGAGGCCGCGCGGACCGCCGGTAATTCGGACCTGCGACTGATCACACTGCACATCCTGCCCAACATCATGCCCGTTGTGATCGTGCAAGCGACCATCAGCCTCGCCTTCGCGATCCTTGCCGAGGCGGGGTTGAGTTTTCTGGGCCTTGGCACCCAGCCGCCCGATGCGTCCTGGGGGCTGATGATCCAGGCCTCGCGCGATTATCTCGACCGTGCACCCTGGACGGCGCTGGTGCCCGGCGCGGCGGTGGCACTGACGGTGCTTGGGCTCAATATGTTCGGGGACGCGTTGCGCGATGCGCTTGACCCCCGCACGCGGGGGGAGGCGTAATGGCAGGCGATCAGACACCGCTGGTCAGCATCGACAAGCTGCGGGTGGAGTTCCGTGGCGAGGATGGCCCCATTGTCGGGGTCGAAGACATCAGCTTTTCCATCGCACCGGGCGAGACTGTCTGCGTTGTAGGAGAGAGCGGGTCGGGCAAATCCGTCACTTCGCTGTCACTGATGCGGCTGGTGGAATTTGGCGGCGGGCGGATCACCTCGGGCAGGCTGGGGTTTTCTCTGAACGGCAAACAGATCGACCTGGCCCAGGCTGACACCCAGACCATGCAGGCGATCCGGGGTGACGAAATCGGGATGATCTTTCAGGAGCCGATGACCTCGCTCAACCCGGTTTTCACAATCGAGCGGCAAATGACTGACGGGCTGCGCGTGCATCGCGGGCAGTCGCGCTCAGCTGCGCGGGCGCGCGCGCTGGAGCTGTTGCAGCAGGTCCGCATCCCGGAACCGGAGCAGCGTTTGAAGCAGTATCCGCATGAGTTGTCGGGCGGTATGCGCCAGCGCGTGGTGATCGCCATGGCCATGGCCTGCGAGCCACGGCTGCTGATCGCGGATGAACCGACGACAGCACTCGACGTGACGATCCAGGCGGAAATCCTTGCACTCATCGATCGGCTGAAGCGGGAAACCGGCATGGCGGTGCTTTTCATTACGCACGACATGGCCGTGGTGGCCCAAATGGCCGACCGTGTCGTGGTGATGTATCGTGGGAACCTGGTTGAGGAGGGGCCGGTCGAACGCATCTTTGCCGACCCGCAGGAAGAATATACCCGCAAGCTGCTTGCCGCCGTGCCGCGGCTGGGGGAGATGCGGGGCAAGTCCGCGCCCGAGCCAATGCGGCTGGTGGGGGAAACGGCATCAAACGCCCCTGTCACACCGATAGACGTGGATCCGAAGCCGCTTTTGCAGGTGCATAATCTGACTACGCGCTACCCGGTCAAAGGCGGGCTTTTCCGGCGCACCATCGCCAATGTCCACGCAGTCGAGGATGTCAGCTTTGATATCCCGCGCGGGCAGACGCTGGCGCTGGTGGGTGAATCCGGCTGCGGCAAATCCAGCTGCGGGCGGTCGATCCTGCGCCTTTCAGAACCGACATCTGGCGAGGTGCTGCTGGACCAGACCGATATTCTTGCCCTGTCAAGCCGAGACCTGCGCCGCCGGGCGTGGCGCGACATGCAGATGGTGTTTCAGGATCCCTTCGCCTCGCTCAACCCCTATATGAGACTGCGTGACCAGGTCACAGAACCGATCCGTAACTTCGGCATTCACACCGGCAGCGCGGTCGAGGATCGCGTGTCCGAGCTGTTTGACAGGGTGGAACTGCCGCGCGCCTTCATGTCCCGTTTCCCGCACGAACTGTCCGGTGGACAGCGGCAACGCATCGCGATCGCGCGGGCACTTGCAGTCAATCCAAAGCTGATTATCGCGGATGAGGCCGTCAGCGCGTTGGATGTGTCGGTACAGGCGCAGGTCCTCAACCTGATGATGGAGCTACAGGCCGAGCTGGGCATCTCGTACCTTTTCATCAGTCATGACATGGCCGTTGTCGAACGCGTCGCACACCGTGTCGGGGTGATGTATCTGGGTCGGCTGGTCGAAATCGGCAGTCGACAGCAGATTTTTGAGAACCCGCAACACAGCTATACCAAGTCGCTTCTCTCGGCGGTTCCTGTCGCTGATCCGACCAAGCGCAACATCCACGACGATCTGAATTTCCGTCCTATACCCTCTCCGGTCTTCCCGCTTGGCTACAAATCGAAGCCATCGACCTATGACGAAGTCGCACCGGCTCATTTGGTGCTGCAGAATGAGGTGGGTCTGGACGCAGCACCCGAATAAGGACTCTCACGTTGAAGTCGCTATGATCGGCGGAAGGGCTGATATTCAGGAATTGTTTGAACGAGGCGATATCCGCGGGTGAACGGGCAAATCAGCCGAGTATCCTTCGCATATAGCGGCTTTTTCCAGCCAAGATTTTCCAGATAAAGCCTTACCAAGACAATGCTCCAATGCTGCGCGCCTAATTCCGGATAAAGCCTCTGTTCAGGAGGGTGAGTGCTCATTTGCTGCAAGATGAACGAAGGACCGCTTGACCTGCGTCGTCGGCCCCTAATTTCTAAGGGCCAGACGCGACGCTTCTTGGCTGACCCTCATCGGTAGTTTTCTCTTTGGTACAGAACCTCTGGACCACATTTAGGACTGTTCAGGTCATCGGTTGCTGCTACGCTGTCCGAATGAGACTGAACCAGATCTTAATCGGCCTCGGCTTGTTGCTATTGCTCGCTCCAATCGTACTGCCAGCGCCACCGGGTATGTCCGATACGGCGTGGATCGCATTGGGTCTGGCATTGGTTATGGCACTCTGGTGGCTTACGGAGGCTCTGCCTCTCCCCGCGACCGCACTCTTGCCGCTAGCAGTCGCTCCGATCTTGGGGATCGCGGCGCTAGAGGACACCGCCCGTTCTTACAGCGATCCCCTTGTCATCCTGTTTCTTGGTGGTTTTCTTATCGCCAAGGCTATCGAGAAATCGAGCTTGCACAGGCGGCTGGCCGGTGTGCTTCTCAGGCTTGCCGGAACAAGTCCGCGCCAAGTGCTCGCGGCCATCATGCTTTCCACGGCGTTTCTCAGCCTGTGGATCAGCAATACTGCGTCCGCAATGGTGGTCGCCCCGATAGCCGCTGCGATTGCAAGCTCGCAACGCGACTATCCCGATTTCGGCACAACCCTCATGCTGGGTGTCGCGTTTTCAGCCACGATCGGGGGTATGGGATCTTTGATTGGAACGCCGCCCAATGCGATCTTTGCCTCTTATGTCAGCACGACATACGGTTTGAATGTCGGTTTTGCCCAATGGGCCGCAGTGGGCATGCCGGTGGCGCTGGTTTTGTTGCTCTTGGCATGGCTTGTCTTGGTCTGGGTGTCTCCGCGTCTGGGTAAAAAAGCGCTCACGATGAGTTATGGTCGCCAGCAAGCGGGAATGCAGACCGCGGAGCGCCGGGTCGCAATTGTCGCCGGGCTGACGGCGCTGGCATGGCTTTCACGTCCATTGATTGAATGGCTTATTCCGATGATCACCCTCTCGGACGCGGGAATTTCCATGCTAGCGGCACTGGCTCTTTTCATGATTCCAGATGGGGAAAACGGCCGTCTGCTCGATTGGGATACCGCAGGATCCCTGCGATGGGATGTGCTGATCCTGTTTGGCGGAGGGTTGGCGCTTGCTGGTATCATCCAACAGTCGGGTTTGGCGGACTGGATCGGCAGCAGCGTTCAGTTGATCGCTCATTGGCCGCAGTTGACGGTTCTTTTCGTTATTGCGGCACTCATCGTTTATGTGGGTGAGTTGGCAAGCAATACGGCGATGGCTGCGATCTTTTTGCCAATTGCCGGTGCTGTCGCGACCGGGCTTGGTACCGATCCGGTCGCATTTATTCTGCCCATCGCATTGGCTGCATCCATCGGCTTCATGCTTCCAGTCGCGACGCCGCCAAACGCAATAGTGTTCGCAAGCCATGCTGTGACGCGGTCCAGCATGCTGCGTGCCGGTGCGCCACTGGATGTTATTGCCCTGTTCATCACTTTAGGGGCAGGTTCGATTTTAGGGCCTTTGGTCTTTCGTTAAGAGATGACGAGAGAGGCGGCGCTGCTTCTGATTTCTCTTCCGCTCACGGGATAACGCGGTTGCTTGCCCCGATCGTATGACCTGTAAGAGTTTTGCCGGATTGGCAGTAAAGCAGTTATGTACCCAAAGACGGACGGGGATTTGGACGATCTTTAGGGTGTAGGTGTGGGTATCGCTGAGAACACCTTTCATTCGGTTGAGTTTGATTTCGAATGCAAGCTGGTGCTTTAACGCAAGAACAAACGTCTGGCACTGAGCGGCACCTATGAGACCCTGCCAAGTTCTGGGGTCGGAACGGAGGCGTATCTGAGCGCGCAGTCTGTAAGTCGGACCCTGCGCTGCGCGGGACTTGAGGCGCGGATCGTCCTCGCGATTATCGGCCGGGAACTGCTCTGATTTTCAGAGCGCTAGCTCGATTTCTAGCTGAGGAGCATTTCAAAGGTCGGTCAATTGCTGCCGCAACAGCGCGTGTATTGGCGGTCAGGACTGGCTCTTGTTCACTGGAAGCCCGGAAGTATGGACACTGGCTCATGAACAGGAAGAACTTTGGAAAGGGATATCGGGACGAACTGCGCGTGCGACCCACCACGCGGAGAATTCGAAAACTTCCGGGACTCCGCGCGCCAATGCATGGCCTCCAAGTTCAACGCGTCGACGCAGAAGCGACGAAACAAGGTCGAGATGCTGTTCCCCGTCTTTGGGCTGCAGTGGCTTCGACTGCAGGGCCCCTGTGGCGTCCAGGATGGGTTTATCCTTGCAGCAGCCCAACTCCTCCGGAAACTGGCCAAGCCCTAGCTGATGGCCTCTGCCGCAGGATAAGCAGGATAACAAGACCGATCAGCTGAGGACTGCGAGAACGAAGGTCGGAAGCTCCCGGACCCGGACTGAAAGCAGGGACGCTTCTAGCAAAATATCCGCAAAGCAGACTGTCCGCTTCGCTTACCCATCCGCGACCCGCCGGGCAGACATCCGCCGCGTGACCACCTGACGCCGCACGAAGGCGGCCACAAAAACCGCCGTCAGGATCAGAACGATCGTGGGGGCGGGCGCACTATCAAGATAGAAACTGGCGTAGGTTCCCGCCAGCATTGACGCCATGCAGACCAGCACGGATACCCAGAGCATCGTCCTGAACTCCCGCACCAGCAGGAACGCAATCGCGCCGGGTGCTATCAGCAGGCCTATGGCAAGGATAAGGCCAACCGCGCTCAGCGTGGCCACGATGGTCAGCGACAGCGCCGCCAGCATTCCGTAGTGCAGCCATCCGACGTACAGCCCAGACGCTTTGGCCTGCGCCGGATCGAAACTGTGCAAAAGCCAGTCGCGCCATTTCAGCGCAAGCGCCCCGCCAACCAGCAAAGCGATAATGCCAGCGGTCCATAGCTCTCCCGCATCCACCCCCAGCATGTTGCCGAACAGGATGTGATCCAGATGCGCGTTCGTCTCAATCGAGACGTACAGCACGATGCCAAGGCCGAACATGCCCGAGAATACGACCCCCATCACGGTGTCCTGCTTCACCCGGCTGTTGGTCGCCAGATACCCTGTGGCCACCGCACAGGTCATCCCCGCCGCAAAGGCCCCGACGATCAATGGCAAGCCAAGGATATGGGCCAGCACGATCCCCGGCAGCACCGCGTGGCTGACAGCGTCACCCATCAACGCCCAGCCTTTCATCACCAGAAAGCACGAGAGCAGCGCGGTAGGCACTGACACGATCATTGAGATCAGAAAGGCATTCTGCATAAAGCCGAAGCGGAAGGGCAGTGTGAGGGTCTCGATATCCATCAGACGTGCTCCGGTCCGCGGGCCAGCGCTTTGGCCGCCTTGCGTTTGGCTGCAAGCAACCCGTGCTTGGGGGCAAAGACGAACGCCGCGAGGAAGATCAGTGTTTGTAGCACGACGATGATCCCGCCGGTCGCACCGTCCAGAAAGTAACTGGCGTAGGCACCGACGAAACTGGTGGTCGCCCCGATGGCCACGGATGTGACGATCAGCCGTGGAAAGCGGTCACATAGCAGATAGGCGGTGGCTCCGGGCGTTACGACCATTGCAATGACAAGGAACGCGCCTACCGTCTGCATCGCCGCCACGACCGAGGCAGAAAGCAGGATAAAGAACACGGCCTTCAGCAGGTCGGGCCGCAACCCGATGGTGCGGGCATGGTTTTCATCGAAAAAAGTGACCATCAGGTCTTTCCATTTCGCCAACAGCACAGCGAGCGAGACAAAACCAATCAACGCCAATTGCAGCGTGTCTTCTGGCGTGATGGCAAGGATATTGCCCATGGTGATCGTCTGGATCGACACGGTCATGGGGTTCACCGACACGATGAACAGGCCCAGCCCGAAGAAAGATGTAAAGATCAGCCCGATGATCACATCGACCTTCAGCCCTGAACGTCCGGACAGGAAAAGCATCGCCCCGGCCGCCAGACCGCCCGCAATGAAGGCGCCCAAAGCAAAGGGCAATCCAAGGATGTAGGCCCCTGCCACCCCCGGCACGACCGAGTGTGACAGCGCATCGCCAATCAGCGACCAGCCCTTGAGCATCAGGTAGGCCGAAAGAAACGCGCAGACCCCGCCGACAAGGGCCGAGACCCACATCGCGTTGGTCATATAGCCATATGAAAAGGGCTCAATCAGCAGCTCCATCAGCTTCCCCGATCCGTCCGCTGCGTCTTGTCGCCGTACTGCACGAAGGGGCGTTCATCGTCGGTAAAGATGGTCACCGCCCGCGCGTCTTCATCGTCGTGCAACGCGTCTCCACCCAGTGTGAAGTGACGCAGGACGCCGCCGAAGGCTTCTTCGAGGTTCTCGCGGGTAAAGGTCGTCTCGGTCGGACCGTAGGCCAGCACGGTGCCTTTCACCAGAACCGTCCGGTCGCAGAACTCGGGCACAGAGCCAAGGTTGTGGGTCGAGACCAGCATCACGCGGCCCTCGTCACGTAACTCCCGTAACAGTGCGACGATCTGTTCTTCGGTCTTTACGTCCACGCCGGTAAAGGGCTCATCCAGCAGGATCACCTGACCGTCCTGTGCCAAGGCACGTGCCAGAAAGACCCGCTTGCGCTGCCCGCCTGACAACTCACCGATCTGGCGTTGGCGGAAGTCTTGCATGTTTACGCGGGTCAGCGCCTGATCCACGGCATCGTGATCAACTTGTTTGGGACGGCGCAGGAAACCCATGCGACCGTATCGGCCCATCATCACCACGTCTTCCACCAGAACAGGGAATTCCCAGTCCACTTCTTCTGATTGCGGGACGTATGCCACCAGATTTCGGGCCAGCGCCTCTTTCACGGTCATGCCAAGGATGCGGATATCGCCCTTGGCCGTGGGCACAAAGCCCATGATCGCCTTAAAGAGCGTCGATTTACCCGCCCCGTTGATGCCGACCAATGCCGTCACGGTGCCGCGCGGAATCTCAAAGCTGGCGTTCCAAAGCGCGGTATGTCCGTTGCGGTAGGTCACCGTCACATCGCGCGCCATGAGCCCGTCGCCTTTGGCAACGATTGTCTGTGGCGCGCTTTCGTTTCGTTGCAGCATTTAGCGTCCTTAGTTCGTGGCGGCGGTCAACCCGTTTGCCACGGTGGTTGCGGTGACTTTCAGCAGATCAAGGTAGGTCGGTACGAGGCCATCTGCCTCGCTCAGGCTGTCGACGTAGAGCACACCGCCAAAAGCTGCGCCGGTTTCACGCGCCACCTGCTCGGCAGGGGCAGTACTAACGGTGCTTTCGCAGAACACCACTGGAATGTTGTGTTCACGCACGCCATCAATGACTTTGCGGACCTGTTGTGGTGTGCCCACCTGATCGGCGTTCATGGGCCAAAGGTACAGCTCTTGCAGGCCAAGGTCGCGGGCCAGATAACTGAAGGCGCCCTCGCAGGTGACCAGCCAGCGTTGGCTTTCGGGGATACCGGCAATGGCTGCGCGCAACGGTTCGATGGTCTGTCGCAACTCATCTTTGTAGCGCGCTGCATTCGTCATGTACGTGCTTGCGTTGTCAGGATCGGCCTCGGACAAGGCTGTCGCGATGTTGTCTATATAGATCAGTGCATTATCCAACCCCATCCAGGCGTGTGGATTGGGTTTGCCCGCATAGCCGCCTGATGAGATCGAGATCGGCTCAATACCGTCTGAAAGGGTCGCGGATGGGACATCTTCAAGGTTGGACAGAAACTGTTCGAACCACAACTCAAGGTTCAGTCCGTTCCACAGGATCAGATCGGCATCGTAGGCCCGAACAATGTCGCGCGGTGTTGGTTCATATCCGTGTATTTCCGCGCCGGGCTTGGTAACCGAGACAACCTCGGCCGCATCGCCCGCCACATTGGCTGCCATGTCGGCCAGCACAGTGAACGTGGTCACGACCTTGATCTTGTCACCCGCAACAGCACTGCCTGCCCAGAACATGGTGCACAGTACAATCAGCGTCGCTTTGGCAGTGGATCGAAACATTATGCTCTCCTGTGGCATTATATGGTTTGATCGAATGTAAATGCAAATCATTCGCAACTATGTCAAGCTTGTTGCGAGCCGTTCTCAAAAAGGGCTGCCACGATGGAGAGCATGCTGAACAGTCTCTACTGTCCCTTCCCGTTTTTCCATTTGCGTCACATCCTGTCGCTTCCGGCCTTGACGCTTGGTGTGGCCGGATTGTCTGCTGCGGGTCAGAGCGCAAGGGAGAGCCACCATGAAATCGCATTACAGAGTCGTTGTTATCGGTGGCGGCGTCGTTGGCGCCTCGGTCCTCTATCATCTGGCTAAACTGGGCTGGACCGATGTGGCGCTGGTCGAACGTTCGGTCCTGACCGCCGGATCAAGCTGGCACGCGGCAGGCGGCATCCATGCGCTGAATGCCGACCCCAACATCGCCGCGCTTCAAGCCTATACCATCGACCTGCTGAGTGAGATCGAGGAGGAATCCGGCCAGAACATCGGCCTGCACATGACCGGCGGCCTGACCATGGCCGGCACGCCGGACCGCTGGGAATGGCTGCAATCGGCCTACCGCACCTTCCAGTCCATCGGGATCGAGGATTGCCGTCTGGTGAGCGTCGAGGAGGCCTGTGCGCTGAACCCGATCATGTCGGGCGAGGGGCTTTTGGGCGGCATGTGGGCTGACCGAGAGGGGTACATCGACACCACCGGCACCGTGCACGCCTATGCAACTGCTGCCAAAAAGCGGGGCGCGACAGTGATTGAACACAACCGTGTTCTGGAGCTGAACCAGACACTGGAAGGCTGGGAAGTCGTCACCGAAAAGGGCACGATTTCCTGCGAGCATGTAGTGAATGCGGGTGGCCTCTGGGCCAAGCAGGTCGGCCGCATGGCGGGTATCGAACTCCCGGTCTCGCCGCTCAAGCACCATTACTTTGTCACGGACACTGTGCCTGAACTGGCCGAACTGGATTTCGAAGTGCCGATGACCGTGGACCTGGAAGGGTTCACTTACACCCGGCAGGACCAGAACGGTCTGCTGGTCGGCATCTACGAGGTCAATCACGAACACTGGGCCATGGACGGCGCGCCTTGGGATTACGGGATGGAGCTGTTTCAGGAACAGACCGACCGGATTGAACACGAGCTGATGATGGGCTATGGCCGCTATCCCGCGCTGGAAAACGTCGGGATCAAGACATGGGTCAACGGTGCCTTCACCTTCTCGCCCGATGGCAACCCGCTGGTGGGTCCCGTGCCGGGCAAGCGCAACTATTGGTCCGCCTGTGCCGTGATGGCCGGTTTCCTGCAGGGCGGTGGCGTGGGCAAATCGCTGGCCGAATGGATGATCCACGGAGAGCCGGAGGCGGATGTCTATGGCATGGACGTCGCACGCTACGGCATCTGGGCCGAGAACAGGCAGTACATCAAGGAAACCACCGGCCAGTTCTATTCGCGCCGCTTCGTGATGACCTACCCGAACGAACAATTGCCCGCAGGGCGTCCGCTGAAGATGACGGGTGTTTACAGCGATATGGACGCCGCGGGCGCGCAATGGGGGCAAAGCTGGGATCTTGAGGTGCCGCTATATTTCGCGCAGCCGGGCTTCAAGGAGACGCCCTCGCTGAAACGCTCCAACGCGCATGACATCGTCGGTGCCGAATGCCGCGCGGTACGCGAGCGTGTGGGGCTGCTTGATATCACGGCGTTCTCGCGGTTCGAGGTAACGGGGCCGAGGGCGCAGGAATGGCTTGACCGCCTCATGGCCTCGAGGCTTCCCGCTCCGGGCCGGGCAAAGCTTGCCCCGATGCTGGGCCACGACGGACGGCTCAAAGGGGACCTTACGATCTTCAACTGGGGCGACGGTCGCTGGTGGATCACGGGCAGCTACTATCTGCGAGCATGGCACATGCGCTGGTTCAACGATCACATGGAGGACGGTGTGCAGGTCCGTGATCTGGGCGATGAAATGGCTGGCATGTCGCTGGCTGGTCCGAAATCCCGCGAGGTGCTGAAAGCGGCGCTCAGCGATGGGGACGCGGATGCGCTGAAATTCATGGGGCTGGCGCAGATGGATGTGGGGCTGGTGCGCTGCCAGGTGGCGCGGCTGTCCGTGGCGGGAGAACTGGGATACGAGCTGCACTGCCGCGCGGGCGACCTGAAGGCGTTGCGCGATCATCTGCTGGCGGTGGGCGCCGGGTACGAAATGGTCGAATACGGTTTCAACGCGCTTCTTTCATTACGCCTCGAAAAATCCTTCGGCATCTGGTCTGCGGAATTCACGCAGGGTTACACGCCGGGCATGACTGGCATGGACCGCTGGATTGACTGGTCCAAGGATTTCATCGGCAAGGCGGCGGCTGTGAAAGAATGCGATGGGAGCGGTCCGGAAAAGGTCCTGGTCACGCTGGACGTCGAGGCGCAGGACGCGGACGCGAGCGGGTACGAGCCGGTTTGGAAGGGCGATCAGAAGATCGGATTCGTTACCTCGGGCGGGTATGGGCATACCTTGGGCAATTCGCTTGCCATGGCGCTGGTGGATCGTGCCTGTGCGAACGAGGGCGAAGTGCTGTCGGTGCATGTGGTGGGCAAGGAACGCATGGCAACCGTCATCGCGCCGTCACCCTATGATCCGGATGGCAAGGTGATGCGGGCTTGACCAAGCTTGGGCTGTTTTTTGTCATCGGCATCGGCATCGGCATCGGCATCGGCATCGGCATCGGCATCGCCTTTGTCCTTTTGGTATTCTGGGTCCAGCGCAACGAGCACATGGCCATCGACCGATGTCTGGATGCCGGGTATCGTTGGTCGTATGAGACGGGAGCATGTGAAGAGTAAGCGCCCCGTGGCAGGAAAAACAAAGGTAAATTAAAGGTTTACGGGGGCGGTAGCGACCTGATTCAATGGCATTTTGTCAAGCTGTCCCCGCAGGGACAACCATGAAAGCAGGTGAACAGGCGCGTTGGCGAGTTGACAAGCCGGCGGTCGTCGGGCCACTTGAGTCCATCAAAAAGGGAGTACCGAACCATGATGAAAACCCGTGCCGCAGTGGCTGTCGAAGCTGGAAAGCCGCTTGAAATCATGGAGGTCAACCTTGAGGGGCCGAAGCGCGGCGAGGTGCTGGTCGAGATCAAGGCAACCGGCCTTTGCCATACAGATGAGTTCACCCGGTCAGGCGATGACCCCGAAGGGATTTTTCCCGCTATCCTTGGCCACGAGGGTGCGGGCGTGGTGCTGGAAGTGGGCGAAGGGGTCACCACACTGGAACCCGGCGACCACGTGATCCCGCTCTATACGCCTGAATGCCGCGAGTGCGAATACTGCCTGAGCGGCAAGACCAACCTCTGCCAGAAAATCCGCGTCACCCAAGGCCAGGGTCTGTTGCCCGACGGCACAACGCGCTTTTCGATGCTGGATGGTACGCCGATCTACCACTACATGGGGTGTTCGACCTTCGCCAACCACACGGTGGTGCCGGAAATCGCGCTGGCCAAGGTGCGCAAGGACGCGCCCTTCGACAAGATTTGCTACATCGGTTGCGGTGTCACCACGGGGATCGGCGCAGTCATCAACACCGCCAAGGTCGAGATCGGCGCACGCTGCGTGGTCTTTGGTTTGGGCGGTATCGGTCTCAACGTGATTCAGGGTCTGCGCCTCGCTGGGGCCGATCAGGTTGTTGGCGTTGACCTGAATGACGACAAGGAAGAAATGGGCCGCCATTTCGGCATGACCGATTTCGTGAACCCCAAAAAGGTGGACGGCGATATCGTCGCGCATCTGGTTGAACTGACGGGCGGCGGTGCGGATTATTCGTTCGATGCCACCGGCAACACCAAGGTCATGCGCGACGCGCTGGAATGTGCGCACAAGGGCTGGGGCGAGAGCATCATCATCGGCGTGGCGCCAGCGGGGGCTGAGATTTCGACGCGGCCGTTCCAACTGGTGACAGGACGGGTCTGGCGCGGTACCGCCTTTGGCGGGGCCAAGGGGCGGACCGATGTGCCCAAGATCGTCGATTGGTACATGGCGGGCAAGATCGAGATTGATCCGATGATCACCCACAAGCTGAAGCTTGAAGAGATCAACCACGGATTTGACCTGATGCACGAGGGCAAGTCGATCCGCGCCGTGGTGGAGTTCTGAACCTAGGCTGAAGGGAAGCTGAGCGCTGAGGTCATAAGATGCCTCAGCTGCGCTTCGAATGCAGCGCTGCCAGGATCGGCGATGCCTTTGAGTTTCAGCGTTTTCTCGGCCACTCCAAAACCCAGCAACACGCTCATGAACAATGCGGCGCGGGCGCTGTCGCCCAGAAGCGCTTCAAGCTTTTCTTGCATCCCGTCTGATTGGGCCATGCGCACCAGCGCGCCCACGTCCGGATCATTGGCGTTGGTCTGGATCAGAAGAAGGACCGATGGCGTGTCGCCCCCGCGCGGGGCCTCGACGAACATGCGCAGGACGGTTTCTACCAAATCGTTTTCATCCGCAAAGTCAGGAGTATCGAAAGCCCCTTCCAGCGTTGCTTTGAAGAGGCCCAGCTTGCTGCCGAAATAGCGTGAGACAAGGGCAACATCGACACCTGCGGCCTGCGCGATTTCCCTCAAGGATACGTTGGAATAGCCGTGTGACCACAGTAGGCGGCGGCCTTCTGTCAGCAGTTTTTCACGGGTCGCTATGGCTTTGTTCATCGGCGCGATCCTACCGATGGACCCCTTTTTGTCAATGCGTGTTGACTTATGAAGGCCATGCGGTATTTCCTATGTCAACACGCGTTGATTTTTCTGTGAGATTGATATGAACCTGACGGTTAATGGCAAACAACATGAGGTGGATGTCGAGGACGACATGCCGCTGCTTTGGGTCCTGCGGGACGAATTGGGCATTACAGGCCCGAAATACGGTTGCGGCATTGCCCAATGCGGTGCCTGCACGGTGCATGTGGATGGCATCGCGGTGCGGTCTTGTCAGTTGGCCGCGGCAGATGTGGACGGAGAGATCACCACGATCGAAGGGCTGGGCACGCCGGATGCGCTGCACGCAGTGCAGGCGGCATGGGTAGAGCATCAGGTCGCGCAGTGCGGCTACTGTCAGTCTGGCCAGATCATGCAGGCGGCGTCTTTCCTCGACCTCAATCCTGAACCTACGGATGATCAGATTGACGCGGCAATGAGCGGGAATCTCTGCCGCTGCGGGACCTATCCGCGGATCCGCGCGGCAGTCAAAACGGCAGCCAGCCGCTTGCAGGGAGTATAAGCCATGGGACGTGTCAGAACCATCGCGCGGCGTTCATTTCTGGTGGGCTCTGCCGCTATACTGGGCGGTGTTGCCTTCGGTACTTATCTGTACAAACGCGAGGTTGAGAACCCGCTGGAGGCCGATCTTGCCCCCGGTGCTGCGACCTTCAATCCTTTCGTAAAGATTGATGGCGAGGCGGTCACCCTGATCACGCCGCGGGCGGATGTGGGCCAGGGGGCCTATTCCATCCAGGCGCATTTGATTGCCGAAGAACTTGACGTTGATCTGGATTCGGTACGGATTGAGCCGGGGCCACCATCGCCTGCCTACTACAATGGTGTGGTTGCGGCCGAGTGCATGCCAATTGCTGCGACCTCTGACAGTTTCATGGCACGGACGGGCCGTGGCGCGTCAGATGTGGTGGGTAAACTGATAGGTCTGCAACTGACCGGCGGGTCAAGCACGGTGCCCGACATGTATGAGCGTTTGCGTGTGGCCGGTGCGGTGGCCCGAGAGACACTGATCGCAGCGGCAGCAAAGCAAACCGGATTGCCCGCGAGTGAGCTCAGAACAGAGCAGGGGGCGGTGCTGCTGCCAGATGAAACGCGGCTGGCCTATACCGATCTGGCGGCGGTCGCGGCTGAGATCACGCCCGTGGACGAGGTGACCTTGCGCGATCCGCCCGATTGGCGGCATCTGGGCAAGCCCCATATGCGCACGGATATGATGGCCAAATCCACCGGTACACAGACTTATGGTATCGACATGACGATGGACGGCATGGTGTTTGCAACAACGCGCACCAACCCGGCGCTGGGCGGTGGTATCGTGGGTTTTGATGCCAGCGAAGCGGAAGCGATGCGCGGTATAAAGGCGGTGCTGCCAATCAGCGGTGGGATTGCGGTGGTTGCGGACAATACATGGCGGGCGTTTCAGGCGGCGCAGGCCGTGGCATGCGACTGGGTACCTACGCCCTACATCGGTGAGACAGAGAAACAGTTTGAAGAGGTGGCAGGATCATTCACCGAGGACAGGCAAGACAGCCGGTTCAAGGATGAAGGCGATGTCTTGGCTGCGCTGGATGCTGCCGAAGATGTGCTTGAGGCGGAGTATCGCATCCCCTATCTGGCGCACGCGCCGCTTGAGCCGATGAGTGCGATGGTCAAACTGGCAGAGGACCGTCTGGATATCTGGACAGGCACGCAGATACCGCGCTTCATGCAGATGTCGGCGGCTGAGATTGCCGGGCTGGACAAAGAACAGGTGCATATCCATGTGCTGGTGTCTGGCGGCAGTTTCGGGCGGCGGCTGGAAGATGACTATGTTCGGCAGGCTGTCGAAATTGCGGTTCAGATGCCGGACACGCCGATCAAGATGGTCTGGAGCCGGGAAGAGGACATGACCCATGACTTTCCCCGTCCGCTGGCCATTGCGCGCGCCCGTGGCGCGGTCTCTGACGGCGCGGTACAGGCGTTTGACCTTTCGATTGCGGCGCCTTCCGTCACGGCGTCGTCGCTGGCGCGGTTGGGGCAACCGGCCATCGGACCGGATGTGGCGATTGTTGCGGGCGCTTGGGATCAACCCTTCCAAATTCCCAATTACAGGGTGACAGGCTACCGGGTGCCGCCAATGGTGCCGGTCAGTTCATGGCGCTCCGTAGGGGCATCGGGAAACGGGTTCCTGCACGAAAGTTTCATGGATGAGCTGTGCCATGCGGCGGGTGTCGATCCGCTGGAAGAGCGGCTGCGGCTGTGCTGGCACGATTCATCCCGCAAAGTGCTTGAGGCGGTTGGTGAAATGTCGGACTGGGGCTCCGATCCGGGTCCGGGACGCGGACGCGGGATCGCCTTTACATTGGCCTTCGGGGTGCCAACCGCGCAGGTTTGCGAAGTGACCCAGACAGAAGACGGTATTCGGATAGACAAGGTTTATGTTGCTGCCGAGGTGGGGCGTGTTCTGGATCCCGTGAACTTTGAAGCGCAGCTTGCCGGCGGTGTGATCTGGGGATTGGGCCACGCGATGAATTGCGAGATCACCTATGAGGGCGGGGTCGCGCAGCAGGACAACTACCATGCCTATGAGGGTTTGCGGCTGCATCAGACACCGCAGATCGAGGTCCGCGGACTGGAAAACGGTGACCAGATCAGGGGGATCGGGGAGCCGGGCGTGCCGCCTGCCGCACCTGCATTGGGCAACGCAATTTTCGCAGCCACCGGCACACGCATTCGCGCCTTGCCGTTCTCAAGGCAAGTGGATTTCGCATGAGGCCGGTGCTTTTCGCGTTGCTCATCGCGGGGACACCGCTGGCCGCGCAGAACGTCAGCCGTGAAGAGGGGCTGGCAGCGTGGGAGCGGATCTATGCCGTTGCCTCGCACCCGCGCTGTACGAATTGCCATGTCGGCGCGCAGGAGGAACCGATGTGGGAGGGGCTGTCCTATGGTCGCGGTACCGCACACGGGATCGGCGTGAAGGCAGATGAAAGCCGGATCGGCGCGGAGAGCATGCCGTGTCGCACCTGTCATGTGACGGCGGCAGGTCGGGAGACACCTGCACATGCGCCGGCGCAGATTGACGATGCCTGGCGTCTGCCGCCGGTGGAACTGGATTGGCTGGGCGAGAGCAGTGCGGCGCTCTGTGCGCAACTGCGCGATCCTGAGCGCAACGACGGACATGAGATTACGGATCTGGTGGATCATCTGACCAGTTCCCCTTTCGTTGCCTGGGGATTTGCACCGGGCGGAGGGCGATCGACGCCGCCTGGCTCTCCGGTTGAGATGGCACGGGATGTGGCGCTTTGGGGGGGCGCGGGCGCGCCCTGCAAGTAACTTATGTGCATTGGGATTGGGGGGTGGAGGGCTTCAGGCTCACCGTCCCAGAGGGTCCGGAGCCGCCTTCGCTTGATCCCGTGCATTGCAGAGCGCCATCCGCTTCCCAATAATAATAGTGGTATCCCGGCAAGCCGGGAGCCTCCGCGATTTTTCTTGGCAAACGGCTGTCCCTCCGCCCTGACGTGCTCAAGCGAAGGCGGCTCCGGACCAGAGGCACGCCGAGGGTGTGCCGGGGGTCGGCAGCGGTGCCAGCACCGCGAGAGACCACAGACGGCGGATGGTCGGGTTGCGATATTTAGCAGGCAACGGTCCTTCTTGAAGAGCTTGAAACGTTTGCAACCAACCTAGAAACTCTGGTTCAATTCATCGCTCGCGGGGATTTCCGTCTCGCGCTTGGCGATAAACGCGAGGATCTCCTCGTTTTTGGCGACGTCCAGGGTGGGCTCCTGATACTCTGAGAGCAGTTTGCGCGCGTGTTTCAGGGCGCGATCGGTGATCTCGATACTCCCCTCGGCCTGCCATTGTTCGATTGAGTTGTTATCGAAAAGTTCTGGCATGAAGTAGGCGGACTGAAAGTTCTCCTGCGTATGCGGGTGGCCCAGGTAGTGACCGCCGGGGCCAACGTCTGGCACGGCGGCGAGGGCCGTTTCAAAATCATCAAAATTGACCCCTTGGGCCATTCGGTGGGCCATGGCGCATTGTTCGGCGTCAACGATGAACTTGGCGACAGAGCAATGCATGCCTGCCTCGTTCCAGCCAGCGGAATGCCAGATGTAGTTTGCCCCGGCATGCATCACCGCTGAGAGGGTTGTGGCACTTTCGTAGCCGGCTTGAGCGTCGAAGGTCTTGGCACCGCCCAGCGTGTTCGAGGTGCGCCAGGGGACGTCGTAGAAGCGCGCCATCTGGCCGATCATGAAGTTCATCAGCGAGATTTCAGGGGTGCCAGCCATTGGAGCGCCGGACTTCATTGAGACGGTAGAAAGGTAGTGGCCATAGATAGCCGGTGCGCCTTTTCGGATGACTTGCGTGTAGGCCAGCGCCGAGAGCGCTTCGGCGTTGAGTTGGGCGACGGAGGCGGCGACAGAGGCCGGGGTGTTGGCGCCGCCCAGCACGAACGGCGAGCAGAGGACCGGCTGGTTTGCGCGGCAGAAGGCGCGCATTGCGCCAAGCATGGTTTCATCCCAGACCAGCGGCGAGTTGCCGTTGCAATTTCCGGTGACGACCGGGTGGGTGTCGATGTACTCCGCACCGAAAAGGATGCGGCACATGTCGATGACGTCTTCTGCGTTCCGGGGCGAGGTGGTCATGCCCATGAAGGTCTTGTCGGAATGTTTCATCGAGGAGTAGGTGATGCGGAGGTGACGCTGGCTGATGGGGTGGTCGTAGGGCTCTACGATGTGATGAGCGGATGAATGCAGCGCGGGCAGCATGTGGGACAGTTTGTGGAACATTGCCAGATCATCAAGCGTGGGATTGCGGCGCACGTCGTCGAGGTCGCGCAGGTAGGGGGCGCCGGTCATCGGCACGAAGATGGCGTCGCGCCCCCCAAGCGCGACACTTTTTTGCGGGTCGCGGGCGTGAAGGGTCAGGGTGGCAGGAATGCTGGTGATCAGGTCCCGAACGAGGCCCCGGTCGAGGTAGACGCGGTCGCCTTGCACTTTGGCACCTGCCGAGCGCCAGTCTGCCAATGCGATGTCGTCGCGGAAGATGACGCCGACGTTTTCCAAGATATCCATGGTGGCGGCGTCGATGCGTTCGACCTGAGCGCCCGCGAGAATTTCGCAGGTGGGCAACTGATTGTGCACCCCCGGCAGCATTGTGAAATTTGGGGCTGTGCGCAGGGCGCGCCGGGCGGCACGGCCACCAGAACGGGCGCGGGGAGCAGTGTCGAGGGTCATCTGGGCCTCCGAATGGGAACAGCCCAGCGTGGCACAGGACAGGGTGCTGCGTCTTGTCCTTTAGCGAACTGCCCAGAGGCATACGTGGCGCAGACGGTAAGATGGAAAAGGTATCGGTGCAGGTGCCGCGCAGCAGGTTCGTTTGGATCTGGCCCATCGTGCTGGGATGAAGTGGCACCAGTCCCACGACCTTGCGCTGCACCTTGAAGCAGGCGAGGCGAGCTGGCCATCGCACGGCTCTGTGCGGTTTTTGGCGGCGAGGCCGGTCGGAAACTGCGTCGGGGTGAAAAGGGCTGCGTTGCCCTTCGTGCACGCCTCGGTCTAGGGTGGCGTGTTAGAGAATTAAGGGGATGCCATGTCACGTTTGTCACAGCTGCGCGCACTTATGGAGGCACAAGGGATAGATCTGGTCGCATTGGGACCGGGGGCGCATCTGGAATGGCTATTGGGGATGCATCCGCATGGTGATGAACGGCCTTTGCTTCTGTGCGTCTCCAAGGCCGGGGCAGCGTTCCTGATGCCTGCGCTTGAGGCAGAAAGCGCCCGTCAGCACACGGATCTACCATTCCATACGTGGACAGATGACGAGGGGCCGGAGCAAGCCTTTGCGGGTGTCTTGAAAGCATTGGAGGCGCAGGGGGCAAAGAGCATCGCGCTTGACGAAACGATGCGTGCAGATTTTGCTGCGCTTGTGCAGGATGCGGTGCCGGGCGCGCAGCGGCAGTTCGGCGCATCGACCGTCGGCGCGCTGAGAATGCGCAAGGATGCTGATGAATTCGCAGCGCTGAAAAAGGTCGCTTTGGTCGGTGACGCGGCGATGCGAAAGGCGTGGTCCGAGATGCGGGTGGGCATGACGGAGCGTGACGTGGCCGCCATCGTGCGCGACAGCTTTAAGGCACAGGGCGCGGTGCCGATGTTTTCAATCGTCGGGGCAGCTGGCAACGGGGCGTTTCCGCATCATCAGACGGGTGAGACTGTTTTGAAATCAGGCGACGCTGTTGTCATGGATATCGGTGGCGGGCTGGGTGGTTATCCCAGTGACATGACACGGATGGCCGTGATGGGTGAACAGCCAGAGGGCTACGAGGAAATCCATGCTGTGGTGGAGGCCGCAGTGCAGGCTGCGTTGGCGGTCGCCAAACCGGGTGCCAAGGCGCATGAGGTCGATGATGCCGCGCGCGGGGTGATCGCGGAGGCAGGTTACGGCGCGTACTTCATGCATCGGACGGGTCACGGTCTGGGGGTCGAGATTCATGAGCCGCCCTATATCACTGCATCCTCTCAGGAGGTGTTGGACGAAGGCATGGTTTTTTCCATTGAACCCGGCATCTATTTGCCCGGCCGTTTTGGCATCCGTCTGGAAGATATCGTGATCCTGCGCTCGGATGGTCCTGAGATCCTGTCCGAATTGCCTCGCGATTTGCATGTGGTTGCGGGATAGGCGCCCTTGCCGCACGGGCGGTTCAGGCTACCGTCCGGGCAGCAGTTAGAGGGCCGGGATGTCTATTAATACCACTCCGATTTCACCGGGGCGCGCTTTGGATGCCCTGCGCACCGGGTTTGCCGCACAGGCGGCAGGAGAGATGACCGTGTGCTGGATGCTGCATGGGCGCCCCGGCATCGGCAAGACCGAGATTGTGCAGCAACTGGCGACAGAGACGGGGGCAACCCTTTTCGATCTGCGACTGACCACGATTGAACCTCAGGATCTGCGAGGGTTGCCGTTCTATGACCACGATGCCCGGCGGACGGTTTGGTATCCGCCTGAGGATTTGCCGGATGACCCTGCCACCCCTGCGATCCTGTTTCTGGATGAGCTGACGGCGGCAGCACCCGCTTTGCAGCCAACGGTCTACGGATTGTTGCAGGAACGACGCGTGGGACAGCATGCGCTGCCCGCGTGCACGTTCATTGTTGCGGCAGGTAATACGGTTGAAGATGGTGCCATTGCCTATGAGATGGGAACGGCGCTGTCGGATCGGTTGGTGCATCTGTCCTTGCGTGCCGAGGCTACGGATTGGATCGAGAGCTACGCGGTGCCGCAGGGGGTTCATCCGGCGGTGACGGCCTTTATCCGGACGCGGCCTGATCTTTTGGACACATCCGAGAACGCGTTGCGCAAGGGGCAGATGATTGCCTGCACGCCCCGGTCCTGGGCGCGGGTGAGTACGCTGATGAACGCGGTGCCTGATAAGGCGCTGCGCGATGTGTTGATAGCGGGCACGCTGGGCGAAGCGGTGGCGGCAGAGTTCATTCTGATTGCGGAGGACATCGCGGCGACAGTGCAGGCAACCGCGATGCTTGGGGCCGATGGAAAAGAGCGGCTGGAGATGTATCCGGCGAGCCTGCATGGTCTGACGGCACTGGTCTATGCGCTGGTGACGCTGGCGGACAAGCGGACCATCGGTGGTGTCATTGAGATCATGGCGGAGATCAGGAAGCTGTCAGAGCTGAGCAGAAACGCGGCTTTTGCTGCGCTGCCATTGGGTGAACTGACGACCTACGGTTTTGAGCTACTGATCGACAAGGCATTGGCGGAGGGTTTGCAGGAGGCGTTCCGCGCCTCGGCCGCCTATGCGGACTATGCGGCAGAGAGGGAAGCTGCGGGGCTGGCATGACCGCGCAGTCTGATCTGCACTCATCCCGGGCGGCGCGGGCATTGCGGGCGCTGGCAGAGGCCGATCCGGCGATTGCGGCGCTTTCGCTTTGGTGTCGGCACCGGGATGGGGAAATGACCCGGACCAGCGGCGACATGATCACTTATGGACCCGATTTTGCGGCACTGGCACCGCATGAACAGATGGGGTTGGCTGCGCATCATATATTGCATGTGGCATTGAGACATCCGGCGCGGCTCGCCGCTTTGCAGGACCGTCTTGAGGCCGGTTTTGACGCGGCGCTTTATAATCTGGTGTCCGATGCGCTTGTGAACGAGGCTTTGCTGCTGGCCGATCACGCGCTGCCGCGTCCTGCGGTACGGTTGACGGAACTTCTGGCGCAGGCGCTGGGAAAAACGGTCACGCCTGAAGAAGCCTTGGCCGAATGGGACGTGGACCGTCTCTATTTCGCACTGAGCAAGACCGACGGGGGGGCTGGCGGTGCGCGGGAAGAGGCGGCATCCTATGCCGCTGCGCAGGCGTTTGAGAACGATCTGGACCCTGCGCCGGGAGAAGCGGATGCGGCGGGTGAGGCAGAGCAGGCAGCGCGTTGGCGGCAACATATGACCCGCGCAATGGATGCCGGGCGACAGGCGGGGCGCGGGATCGGGCGGATTGGGCACAGGCTGGCTGATGTGCCAGAGCCGCGTATCCCTTGGGAAATGCTTCTCAGGCGCTTGCTGACACAGGCAGTTACGGTCATGCCGCAAGCCAGCCCGCGGCGACCCGCACGACGCTGGATCGCGGGCAGCGCCCAGGCGGTGCGGACTGGCACGCCAGAGCCGGGCTTTCAGCCGGGACAACGGCCGCTGACGGATGTGCCACGGATCGTTGTGGGGTTGGATGCGTCCAGTAGCATTGACGATGCTCGGCTCAGGCTTTTCTGGGCAGAGGTGATGGGCATCGCCCGTCGCCTGCGGGCCGAACTGCATCTGCTGGTGTTCGATGATGAAATCAGGCATCGCCAGCGTATTGATCCGGCACAGGTCCGCTTTGATCTGCCAGAACTTCCCCGCGGCGGTGGGACAGCCTTTGTCTCTGTTATCGCAGAGGCACATCGCATGGCAGCGGCAGCGCTGGTCATGCTTACTGACCTTGAGGGGGAGGCGGGCAGCCCGCCGAAAGGGTTTCCGGTGATTTGGGTCGTACCTGATCCGGGCGCGACCGAGCCCCCCTTTGGCCGGCTGGTGGATATGACTGCCTAGGCCAAAGCCGCCGCAAGCCGCGCGTGGGCGGACACGCCTTTGGTGTCAAAGGTCACGTCACGCAGAAAAGTGTTCTGCGCCTGATTGACCCGTTGCAGGACATGCTCGCTCAGTGGCGGTTGGAACAGGCGGTCGGTGATGATCTGCCGCTCTTGCAAGGAAAGCCGCAATACTTCGGGGCCGTCTTCGGATTGCACGCTGACGTAGGTCAGCGGGGAAAGTCGCCAGAGTTCGGATTGCTCTACCACCAGATGCAGTTGTCCCGCTCGCATTTCGCGCAGGGCAACGATGCGGGTCAGCACATCGCGGGACTGGACCTTGAGAAGATCAAGCACGCGCGCTGCCTCGGCCTCGTTTATCAGGCGTGTACGCCGTTTTGCGGGAACGCGAAGAAGGTACATTTCGACCCACCAGATCAGTGCGATCATCAGGATAGGTGCCTGCGCGATCGGCAAGGCGGCCACGTTCCAGAGTGCGCCGATGACGATCAGCGGGGACAGGGTGAGCGTATAGCGGATAGCCTGAAATTCAGCGAGCAGACGTAGTGTGCCGCGCACGCCGGTCCTGTTCTTTGGCCACACGGCAACGCGCCCAAAGAACTTTCTTGGCAATTGCCGCACCTGCAGGATCTGTGGATTGCGCAGTGTATCATGCGTAACGATCAACATGGGCGAGAGATAGGGCTTGATTGTTCTACAAACAGGTCAAAATTGCCGCGTTCTATTGACCGCAACCTGATCAACCTACCACTGCTTCCGTATGTGCGATGGCAGATGCATCCGGCTCAAGCTGTTCATTGAGAAAGTCGATGAAAAGCCTGCGTGCGTCAGTATCTGTATCTGTATCTGTCTTCCACAGCGCGACGGTATCCAGCCTTTCCTTTAAGTTTGCCAGCGGGACGACAACAAGGCCGGGCGGGACGGTCTTGCAGACAAAATCGGTCAGTAGGGTGATGCCGACACCGCAGGCCACCAATCCCAGAATGGCTGTGGTGTTGCGCCCTTCCTGAACGAACTGCGGCTCGAACCCGGCCTTCCGACACAGCGGGATAAGGTAGGAAAAGAAGTACTCCCAATCCGTGCTGGACCCGTGAACAAGGTTTTCGCGTGCAAGCTCTTCAAGCCTGACGCTTTGGCGTTTCGCAAAGGGATGGCCGTTGTGAACGACGCAGACAAACCCTTCGGACTGGACTGGCTGATAGGCGTAACCGACACGATCAATTGCCCCGGTGACAAAGCCAAAGTCGAGTTCCCCATCGTCCAGATGGTGCAGCTGGTCCGAGGTGACCGCATGGCGGAGCTCAAGATCAATATCGGGCTGACGGTCCTGAAAGTCGCGAAGCAGACCGGGCAGCACCCCGGCAATGGCCATATCCGTGTAGCCTATGCGCAGCGAGCCGACCTTGCCCAGATGAATGCGCCGGGTGTCTTCGATGGTTTTCTCAAATCCGTTCAGCACGCCGTGGCAGCCGGTCAGAAATGTGCGGCCCGCCTTGGTGATCTCGATCACTCGGTTGCTTCGGTCAAAAAGCGTGACGCCCAATTCGCGCTCGAGGTTCTGCACAGTCCTGCTGAGGGCGGGTTGCGCAATGCCAAGTCGTTCTGCCGCACGGCGAAAATGCAATTCTTCCGCGACGGCGATGAAGCAGCGCAGATGCCTCAGATCAATTCCCATGATGCCCGCAAGTTATCAAACATGACTATTTTGATATTATACTTGAAAGATCGAATCTGCCAAGCTGAGGAAAAAACCAGAACCAACAAGGAGAAACCTATGAAACACTTTGCACTGAAATCCGTCACCACATCGGTGATGGCGCTGGCCATTTCAGCGACATCTGCACTGGCTGCGGACATCACCATGAACCTGGGCTTTGGCGCACCCGAAGAGTCGCTGTATGGCCGGTTCGGCAAAATTTTTGAGGCCAAGGCCGAAGAATATACCAACGGGTCAGTCGATGTGAAGCTGCGCTGCTGTAACCAGATCAGCTCCGAGGACGAAGCGTTCAAGGCAATGCAGCTTGGGACTGTCGATGGCTTCTTTATCACTGGCAACAATGTATCGCCACATTGGCCACTGATGGACGTGACCGTGCTTCCCTATATCTTCCAGAACGCTGATCACCTTGAGCGTGTCGTGGACGGGGAGGTTGGGTCTTTTATGAAGCAAAAGCTGCAGAAAGATACTTCGGTTCACCTTTTGTCATTTGGCCCTGCGCTGTATCGCGATTTTTACAACTCCGTGCGCCCGATCAATACGATGGCAGATATGGATGGGCTGAAAATCCGCACACCCAAGAACGAAGTCATGCTCGCGACCTTCGAGGCCTTTGGCGCGAACCCGGTCCCGCTGGCGTGGTCCGAAACACCAACAGCGCTGCAAACTGGCACTGTTGATGGCGGCGATAACGGAACGTCCTTTATCAAGGACATGAAGTTCTATGAGTTCGAGCCGCATCTGGTGATCCTGGAGCATTTCGTGTCGATGGCACCGCTTTTTGCTTCGGATAACTTCATGAAGAAGTTGAGCGATGAGCAGCGCGAGCAAATCCTGCGTGCGGCCACTGACGCGGGCATCGAGATGCGCAATCAGGTTGCCACCGAAACAGAGGACGTGCGCAACTGGCTGGTCAATGAAGGCGGCATGAAAATGACTCGCCCCGATCTGACCGATTTCGTGGAAGCGGCGAAAGGCGTACAGAACGAATTCGCCGAGAAGCGCGGCGCCGATTTTGTTGAACTGGTTGGCAAGATTCAGGCAGCAGCTGAATAAGCAGGTATTTTGAAGGGGGCCGCAACGGCCCCCTTTTTCCATGCCTGCCCCGGCCACGAAGGAGATTTTTATGAATGCGCTCAAATGGCTGGAGCGACATTTCGAAGAACTGATCTGTTGCACCTGTCTGGTCGTGATCGCCGTTGCGGTTTTTGCTCAGGTCGTTGCACGATACGTCTTTGAGGTGGCTTTGCACTGGACCGAGGAGTCCGCCGCCATCGCGATGGTCTGGGCGGTTTATACCGGGGCATCCCTGTGCGTCCGCGAGAGGTTTCACATCCGCATCATGGTGGCGGTGCAGGCATTGCCGGTGCGTTTCGGGCGCTATGTGATCGTTTTTGCCGACATACTGTGGGCGCTCTTTTGCGTCTTCATGCTGCGCGTCAGCTGGGATTATCTCTATATCTTTTGGCGCTTTCCCGAAACCTCACCCAGTCTTGGGATAAACCAGTTCTATCCACAGACCATCCTGATCATCGGCTATGGGCTGATGCTGCTCAGGCTTATCCAAACCTACGTACATTGGTTCCGTGACGGGGCCGAGGGGCTGCCGGGGATGCTGGACGAGAACGGCGATGAGGGCGTTCCGGAAGACGAGGCGCACATATGAGCCCTCTTGCCATTCTCGCGATTTGCTTCGTCGTTCTGACGATTATTGGGATTCCCTTGTTCGTGGCGGTGGGGATCACCACCGCGCTGGCGATCTACATTATCGATATTCCCTACACGTTGCTCGCCCAGACGGGCTATGGCAGCCTGACGCCCTTTCCTCTGCTGACGATCCCGTTGTTCGTGCTGGCGGGACGATTGATGGAAGTGGGCGGCATGGCCAACAGGATGATCGCCATCGCCACCAATCTGGTCGGCGCCTATCGCGGGTCGATGGGGCTGGTGACGGTCTTTGCCTGTATGCTGTTTGCGGCGCTTTCGGGGTCTGGCCCCGCAACAACGGCGGCCATCGGATCAGTCACGGTGCCGGCGATGAAGCGCGAAGGCTATGACGTGCCTTTTGCAGCCGCGATCACGGCGAGTGCAGGGGCCCTGGGCAGCCTGATCCCGCCGTCAAACCTGTTGATCATCTACGGGCTCGTATCCGAAACCTCGATCCCGCGGCTGTTTCTGGCGGGGCTTTTGCCGGGCTTCATGGTCACGGTGCTGTTGATGATCACGACCTACATCATCGCCCGGCGGCGCGGCTATGGCGGGGATGGCGATCCATTTTCATGGGGGCCGTTCCTGAGGGCGGCATGGGATGGGAAATGGTCCATTGGCGCGCCGGTGTTGATCCTTGGCGGTATCTACGGCGGGGCCTTTACCCCGACGGAAGCGGCAGGCGTTGCGGTGTTCTACTCGCTGTTCGTCGGGCTTTTCATCTATCGCGAACTGACTGTGAAGAAGGTGATCGATGCGCTCCGCTTTACCGCTTTGCTGACGGGTATTCTGATCCTGCTGACGCCGACGCTCGCCTTTGGGCAGCTCACGGCTTTCTATGATGTTCCTGCCGCAGTGCAGGAGGGCATCACCGCCATCACGACCAACAAGTATCTGGTGCTTCTGCTGATCGGCGTCTTCTACATTTTCATCGGCACCTTCATGGAGAGCCTTGCGCAGATCGTGCTGTTTACCGCAGTGTTCCTGCCGCTGGCCCTGTCGCTGGGTGTCGATCCGGTGATGTTTGGCATCTTCACCGTGATCACCTGCGAGATAGGCTTTCTGACACCGCCACTGGGCGCGAACCTGACTGTGGCTGCGCGAATTTCGGGCATCTCGATCGAGCGGATTTCGGTCGCGGTGCTGCCGTTCATTGGGGCCTATATCATCGGTATGCTGATCCTGATTGCATTCCCGGATATCGCGGTCGTTCTGCCGAACTGGCTCTATGGTCCGGCATTCTAGGGAGGTTTCTTTAATGTTTGATCTGATCCTCAAGGGTGGGGAAGTGTTTGATGGAACAGGCGCTGACAGCTTTGTCGGTGACGTTGCAATCAAGGACGGGCGCATTGCAACCGTCGCGCCCGAGGGCGAGATCAACGTGGCTCAAGCGGCAGAAGTCATTGACGTGGCGGGGCTGACCGTTTCGCCGGGGTTCGTCGACATGCACACGCATTCGGACTTTACCCTTATCGCGGATGGCCGCGCGGAAAGTCAGGTGCATCAGGGCGTGACAACGGAGGTCATTGGCCAATGCGGAATTTCCTGCGCGCCAGTGGTCAACCACAGTGCGATCAAGGCCGTGGCCCCTTGGCATACCAATGACGCCAAGCACAAAAATTGGCTGGGTTTCGGCGAATACCTAGATGTGCTGGATGAGACTGACCTTGGCGTGAATGTCATGGCGTTTGTCGGGCATGGTACCATCCACCGTGCGGTGCTGGGCGGTGACCTGCGCGCTGGCGAGCCGGAAGAGGTCGCCGACATGGCGCGGCTGGTGGATCAATGCATGGATGAGGGCGCGGGCGGGTTTTCCTCTGGGCTGGAGTACTTCCCCGGTATCCTGGCCGCCCCAGAACATCTGGTGCCCATGTGCGAGGTCGCCGCAAAGTGGGGACGGCTTTATGCAACGCATGTGCGTAATCGCGATACACATTATGATCTGGGTTTTGCAGAGGCGATAGCGACCGCACGGCAATCGGGCGCGAAGCTGCAGATCAGTCATATCCAGCCGAAGTTCGGCGCGCCGGATTACGCGATGGATCATACCTTGGAGATGATTGACCTCGCGCGCCGCTACGACTGTGACATTGCGTTTGACGTGATCCCGCATGACTGGAACCATACGCTGATGGCCGCGATCCTGCCGAAATGGGCGCAGGCGGGCGGTGTGGATGAAGTGATGAAGCGGCTCGCCGATCCGGAGGCGCGCGCGCGGATCAAGGCCAACCCGCAGCCCATGTGGCTGATCGTGAAGGCCGAGAAATGGTCGGATATCATCCTGTTGAACGCGACCGAGAACAAGGACATCGTTGGCATGGATTTCGCCGAGATTGGCCGGATGCGGAACTGCCACCCGTATGATGCAGTGCTGGATATCCTGCTGGAGGAAGGCGAAAATATCATGGCCTGCATGTGGTCGTCGAAGTCTTTCCGGAATTCTGATGTCGACCTCTGCCTGGAGCAGGATGAATGTGCGGTGATCTCGGACACCGTGGCCATCGCGAATGACGGGATCCTGAAAGATCATATCGGGTCGCTGTCGGGCTACGGATGGGCGGCGCGGTTTTTGCAGTACTATGTGCGTGACCGACAGGTGCTGAACCTTGCACAGGGGCTGGCCAAGATCACCTCGATCCCGGCGGCACGGTTGGGCATCAAGGAGCGCGGAACGCTGAAGCCCGGCTATCACGCGGATATCTGTGTTTTCGACAAAGTGGCGATTGCCAGCAACGCGACGGCCAAGCACCCGCGGCGTTATGCGTCGGGGATCGCGCATGTGCTGGTGAACGGGAGGTTGTCGATGCGCAACGGGGAACGGACACCGGTGAACGCGGGGCAGGTGCTGAGGGGTTTCGCGGCTTGATGGCGTCGCCCGGACTTTCGCCCGGGCGCGACGTTTGCTTGCGTTGCGCCCCTACTGCAGCAGTTGCGGCAGCCAAAGCGCGATGTGCGGGAAGGCGATAAGCAGAAAGGCCATGCCAAGCATTGTCAGGCAGTAGGGCAGCGCGCCCAGCATCACCTCATTCAGTGATCCTGAGTTTCGTGCACCCTGCACCACGTAGAGGTTCAGGCCGACAGGGGGGGTGATCAGTGCCATCTCGATCAGGACGATCATCAGGATGCCGAACCAGATCACGTCGTAGCCCTGCGCCACGACCAGCGGCACGATGATCGGAATGGTCACGACCATCAGCGACAGGGTCTCGATGAAGAAGCCAAGCACGATGTAGAGAACGACCACGACAAGGATCGTCTTGAGCGGTGTCAGTCCGAGGCCGTTCATGAACTCAGTGAGTTCGCGGCCCAGACCGGCAGAGGCCAGCGTGAAGTTCAGGAAACTTGCGCCGATCACAATCAGCATGATCATCGAGGTGATCTTGACCGTACCCGTCAGGCTCTGGATCAGCATGTCCCAGCTGACCCCGCCAAATGCGAGTGCGATGACAAAGGCACCGGCGACGCCGACGGCGGCGGCTTCGGTCGGCGTGGCCCAGCCGCGGTAGATGGAGCCGACGATCAGGCCGAAGAGAATGATGATCGGGATGAGGTCAATAAGCGCCCGCAGCATTTGCGGGAAGGGAAATGTGCGGCGCTGGCCACCCAGTTCGGGGCGGATGGTGCAGATGATTGCCGTGACTGCCAAAAAGGCGAGCGCAAGGGCGAGACCCGGGACAAGACCGGCAAGGAAAAGCTGCGGGATCGAGGATTGGGTAAGAAAGCCATAGACGATCAGGTTGATCGACGGCGGGATCATGATGCCCAGCGTACCGCCCGCTGCGATGGCGCCCGAGAAAAGCTTGGGGTCATAGCCCAGCTTTTCCGCCTGTGGCATGGCGACGGTGGCCACGGTGGCGGCTGTGGCAACGGAGGAGCCGGAGGTGGCGGAGAACATCGTGGCCGTGGCGACGTTGGCGTGGATAAGGCCACCGGGCAGCCAGCTGACCCAGCGGTCGAGGGCGGCGTAAGTGCGGGTTGCCACCCCGGAGCGGACGAGGATTTCGCCCAACAGAACGAAGAAGGGGATGGCGATCAGCGTCGCGGAGTTGGACGAGGACCAGACCATGTTGCCCAGACCCCGCGTCAGCGGAAAGCTGGAGAAAAACGTGTCGATGCCGAAGCCCAGCAGGAACAGCACGATGCCCACCGGGATCGAGAGCGCCAGAAGCCCCAGAAGGCCGACGGAGACATATCCGATCATTGCAGTGTGTCCTGTTCTGCGAAGGCGCCGACGAAGTTCTCGGTCTCTTCATGGCGGCTCTTGAGAAGCAGCCCGAGGGCAGCGAGGGTGGTCAGGCAGGAGACGACAGCAAACCAGACCCAACCGGCGAACCACGGCAGTTGGACGAGTGCGAGCGGCGTTTCCAAGGGCGTGTTCGCGCGAGAGCTGTTGGTGATGGAGCGTTCGACGACGGGCCATGCCTTGATCGCGATGGTGACGATCACGGCAGACATGACGACCATCGAGAAAACGTCAAAAAGGGCGCGCCCAAAGGGCTGGAATTTCGTGCGCAGCAGATCGATGCGGACATGGCCCAGTTCCAGAAGCGTAAAGGCCATGCCCCATGAGGTCGCAAGCGCCATAGTGTAGCCTGCGATTTCCTCGGTGCCGCCAAAGGAGGTGCCGACCTGTCGCATGATGATGTCTGCAAGGATGAACGCGGCACACGCCAGCAGGCCAAAGCCCACAAGCAATGCGACGATGCGGTTTATCCGTCGCAGGGTTTCGATCATCTTCAGTTCCATGATGCTCATGCCCTCTTTTGGCGAATGGCTTTCAGGCGAGGGTCAGCTGCGTGACCCTCGCCATAGGTCTTAGTTGATGGTCACGCCCACAACTTTGCCAACACTGTCGTTCCAGCGTGCAGCCCAGTCCCCGCCTGCGCGCTCCGCCCATTCGGGCAGCACTTCACCGGTCAGGATTTCACGGGCGCGGGCGAAGTCTTCGTCGCTCACTTCCACGAGCGTCATGGAGCGTGCATCCCCCGAGGGGCATTCGCCGTTACCGGTCAGGCAGGCGATGTCGTTGACCAAGGCGTCCTGCGCGCTGGCCCATGCGGGATCTTCGAAGCCCGTCTTGATTTCGCCTTCGATGAGCGCCTTTTGGTCGTCGCTCAGGCTGTTCCACTTGTCGAGGTTCATGGCTGTCACGACGGAATCCCAGCCGCCCAGAGGGATCGGCAGCAGGTGTGTGGAGACTTCCCACCAGCCCGCAGAATAGCCCGAACCCGCACCGGTCACGGCGCAATCGACAACGCCGTTTTGCAGCGCGCCAGGCACTTCGGAGAAGGATACGTTTACGCCCTCGGCACCCAGAGCTTCGAGCAATTTCGCGGTCATCCGGCCAGAGGCGCGCACCTTGAGGCCTTCCAGATCGCCCAGATTGCTGATTTCGTGGTTACAGAAGACAACCTGCGGCGGGTAGGGCGCGATGGCCAGTACGTGGCTATTGAACCGGTCGTGGTAGATGTCGGTTACCATCGGGCGGGCAGCGTCGACCATGGCGCGGGCTTCATCGGCGGTCAGGGCGAGCAGCGGGACGTCGAGGCCCTCAAGCTCTGGCGCGTCGGCAACGGCGTAGTCGGCAACTGTCATTGCGACGTCATAGACGCCCTGACCCAGCAGCGGGTAGATGTCGCCAAGGCCAAGGCTCATCTGGTTATGGGTTGTCAACTCAACCGTGAGATCGCCGTTTGAGGCAGCGGGAAGTGTTTCACTCCAGAAGGGGGCTTCGTACTGCTGGTGCAGTGGCAGGCTGGACCAGCTTCCGACGACAGAAAGGTTCTCGGCAACAGCAGGTGCTGCCAATGCCGTTGTGGCGGCCAGAATGGATAGTGCTTTTCTCATGAGAGATACTCCTTGTTGATTTGGTTATTCGGGTTTGAGGATCGTTGTTTCTGCGTCTTCGGCAACGTCCGAAATCAGCATGTGACCCGGTGAATGGGTGATGCAAAGCGGAAGCTTGGCCGCCAGAAGAACGTTTTGCGGTGTCACGCCGCAAGCCCAATAAACAGGCACTTCGCCGGGTTTGATTTCGACAGCATCGCCCCAATCAGGCTGAGACAGGTCAGCGATGCCAATGTCGGCTGGATCGCCGGTCGCGATAGGCGCCCCGTGGGCTTGCGGGAAGCGGGCACTGATCTGGCGAGCTTCTTCGACCTGTGCCTGAGGGATTGGGCGCATGGTTACGACCATCTGACCAGCAAAGGGACCGGCGGGCGTCAGGTCAATGTTGCTACGGTACATCGGGACGTTGCGGCCTGTGTCGATGTGGCGGACGGGGATGTCATTGCGCAGCAGGGCGTTTTCAAACGTGAATGAGCAGCCAAGAGCGACGGTCACCAGATCGTCCTGCCAGATATCGGTGATGTCCGTAACCTCTGCTGCCATCACGCCATCTTTGAAGACGCGGTATTTGGGCACGTCGGTGCGGATGTCGATGTCACGACCTAGCGTGGGTAGCATCGGATCGCCTGTATCGCCAACACCCACCAGCGGGCAGGGCTTGGGATTGCGTTGGCAGAACCGCAGGAAGTCCAGTGCGTAGACCTCGGGGAGAATAGCGAGGTTACACTGAAGCTTGCCTGCGGCCAGACCAGCCGTGTGACCGGCATAGTCCCCGCTTCTGATCGCTGCCCGAACCTTATCGGCGGGCAGCCCCCTGAGATCAGAATGAGAAACGGACGTGTCTTTCATGCGGGCACCTTTCGAGATGTCTGCAAAGCATCACAAAATGTACGTATTTATGCAAATTATCATTTTAGATCAGGACCAATAGAATTTGTGAATGTCAGCTTGGATGAGAGGTGTCCCAGCCTTGCGCGACGTCGCGGGCCATTTTTGCACTGGTTTCAACGAGGAAGCTGCGCGGTTCGGAGAGATAGGAGGCCGTAAACTCGAGCGGCTGTAATGAGAAACCGGGGTTGAATTCGACGATCTGACCTGAAGACAGGTACTCTTCGGCCAAGGCGCGCGGGTAGGGCCCCACAGCGATTCCCGCGGCGATCATCTTGAGACTGGCCGACAGGGAGGCCGAAGCAAACACGCGAGCCTTAGGGCCGATGCGTTTGGAGAGTTCCGACATCAATTCACGGTAGGGCCGTGTTTTGCTGGAATACGAAATGACCGGTATCTGGTCGAGGTCTGTCAGTGGATTCGAGGTGGCGCGATACCAATGCAGATCGAAGGGGGGCAGGGGGACGTTCTCGACTGTGAATTCAGAAACTGGTCCCATCAGAAACGCCAGATCAAGGCGCCGCTCCAATAGGGCCGCGCGCAGGTTGAGTGAGATGTCGACGGTCAGATCGACGTTCACACGGGGGTATTGCTGGCTGAAGGCTTTGAGAAAATCCGGCAGCCATGATTGTGCGATCGTCTCGGAGGCGCCGACGCGGAACAGACCTTCTGCCTCGGATGGGTTCGCAACGCGCTGTTTGATCTCTTCTTCGACGAAAAGCATCTGTTCCGCGTAGGAGAGCAGAAGGGTGCCGTGTTTGGTCAGTACCAGATCGCCGGGGCCGCGTTCAAAAAGCGGAACGCGGAGTTCGTCCTCAAGGTTGGCAATGCGGGTCGAGACGGCGGGTTGTGATAAGTGCAGCCGCTCGGCTGCCTTTCGAAAGCCGCCAAGGCGGGCAACCCAAAGGAATGTTCTGATCTGATCAAACTTCATGGGTATTGATAGAATGGATCAGCCAACGGCGGAAACGATAAATTCCGGGAGCTGCCATCAGAAAGAAATACTGTCTTGGGCAAGGGTTTCGGGTTGTCAGGGTCAAAGCCGCTGCCGGGTCGGGCAAAGCCGAAAGCGCTGTACAATGGGAGCCCTTGGCCCGGTGATAGAGATACCTTGTCCAGTGTTTGCGCGTTGAGACCCTTTGTCGGGTAGTAGCAAAGTTCTTTGACCTCTCCGTTCAGGGGCGGCGCATCTCTTTGATGTGTTGAAGGACGTGCTTCTTGAAGGTCTCAGAACCATATTTGTAGGACCGGGAAAAGAAAGAGCAGGCTTTGATCTTTGTCTGGGGACGCGTGGCTGGTCGCTTGGTGGTGCGGATTAATATAAGTTAAATCAATGCGTTACGTATTCCTCTTTCATAATTGAGGGGCGTACCTCAAATAGCGTTTTGACGATCAGATCGACGGTTCGGAACAGAATTAAAGAAGCCGTCGACTTCATACTGGGAGGAAACATCATGAAGAATTTGAAACTGGCATCCGCCAGCGCGTTGAGCATTGCGGCTGCTTCGTTTGCGAGCGGCGCTCAGGCGGAAGACCTGACGCTGTGCCGGGCCGCGTGGGACCCGGCGAACGCGCTGGTCGAACTGAGCAAGGCATTCGAAGCGCAGTCCGGCCACAACATGAGTTTTGAGTTCATCCCGCGGCCCAATTTCGCAGACCGCATGCTGAACGAATTGAACTCAGGCGGCAAGCTTTGCGACCTGTTGATCGGCGATATGCGGTGGATCGGCGGTGGCGGGGAAAACGGTCACTACGTCAAGCTGGACGACTTCTTCGATGCCGAAGGTATCAGCATGGGAGATTTTGCCTATGCGACCGTTTGCGCGTACTCCACATGACCTAAAGGCACGCCGAACTTCTACGCATTGCCCGCGATAGGGGACGCGAACGGCTGCTTCTGGCGCAAGGATTGGTTTGCGCGGGATGACATCTGCGCCGCGTTCAAGGACGCCACAGGCCGCGAATTGGGCGAGCCCAAGAGCCAGAAAGAAATGCTGGAAATCGCACAATTCTTCAAGGGCCGCGAGATTGATGTCAAGACGGTTTACGGCGCAGCGATCTTTACCGAGCGTGGACCGGAAGGGATCACGATGGGTATTACCTTGGCGCTCTATCCGTGGGGCTTCAAGTACGAGAACACACCCGGTTACCTTGACATGGAAGGTGCTGTGAACTCACCCGAAGCTGTCGAGGCGCTGGAGCTCCACAAGGAGTTCTACAAGACCGCGACACCTCCGGGCTACACAAACGCTTACACGGGTGAATCGCTGGATGCGTTCAAATCCGGTCAATTTGCCTTGGCGATGAACTGGTTCGCCTTCTTCCCGGGGCTTTATGCTGATCCGCATACGGGGTGTGACAAGATCGGTTTTTTCGTGAACCCGCCGCAGAAAAAGGAAGGTTCGACCTTGGGCGGGCAGGGCATCTCGGTTGTGACTAATTCGGACAAGCTGGATGCCGTGCTTGAATACATCAAATGGTTCGCACAGCCGGACGTGCAGGCCAAGTGGTGGGATCTGGGTGGCCATTCAAGGCACCGCATAGGACGCCTTGGACAAGCTGGCTGAGGACTGGACCGAAGTCTTTGAGGGCGAAGGCAAACTGTAACCAGCGCGAGGCGGGGAAAACCCCGCCCACCCCCTTTTCTTTATTGGTCGGGCGGGACTGATTCCGCCTGACCCCAAGGAAGCTGCGTCTTTATGTCGGACACCCCTGCCACGATTGCCGCCAAGGCCACGCCATCCCGTGTGGCGTGCAAGATCAAAGGTCTCAGCGACCGCGCGATTGCGTGGATCTTCGTTGGCCCCACGATTTTCCTGCTGCTGGCGATCAGTATCTTTCCGCTGATCTGGACGATCCGGCAGAGCTTTACCAACTTCGAAGCCAACCGTTTGAATCGTGAGCCAGAGTGGGTTGGACTGCGCAACAACGAGCACATCCTGAGCGATACCGACATCTGGCTGAACATGCAGGCGACGGCGCATTTCCTGTTCTGGACGATTTTCTTTTAGGTGCTGATCGGCTTCGCGCTGGCATATCTCATGAACAAGAAGTTTAAGGGCAACGATCTGTGGACGACAATTATTGTGCTGCCGATGATGTTGTCACCCGCCGTCGTCGGCAACTTCTGGAAATTCCTGTACCGGCCGCAGATCGGACTGTTTAACAATATTTTCGCGTTTTTCACTGACAAGGATCCGTCGAGCATTGAAATGCTGGGGTCTGTTGATCTGGCGCCATGGTCTATCGTGATCGTGGATACGTGGATGTGGACGCCTTTCGTGACGCTGATCTGTCTTGTGCGCGCTCACTCTGCCGCAACGGGTGTCGGACCTGCTTCGGCTTCCGCCGGTCGCGCTGACAGCACAAGTCGCAACAGCGGGGGGACCGTCAGAAGCGTCAGAAACGCAGACATAGAAAGCCCACCAACCACAACAGCGCCCAACCCGCGATAAAGTTCCGATCCTGCACCGGGGAACAGGACGAGCGGCAGCATTCCGCAAATTGACGTGAGCGTGGACATAAAGATCGGGCGGATACGGTTGCGCGTGGCTTCTTCGATGGCAGCGACCGGTTCCATGCCATCGTCACGCAGATGATACAGCGTTTGGTGTACGATCAGGATCGCGTTGTTTACCACGATCCCCACCAGAATGACAAAGCCCAGCAGCGTCAGCATATCAAGCGGCTGCGTTCCGACGAGGTTGAGTACAACAAGACCGCCCACGCCTCCTGCAGCAGCGACAGGGACGGAAATCATAACGACCAGTGGCAGAAGGAAGGATTCAAACAGGATTGCCATCACCAGAAATACGATCACCATGGCAACGGCCAAATTGATCTGGATGGCGTTCCATGTCTGGGACAGCTGATCGGCGGTACCGGATACAGACAGGCGCACACCCGGCGGCAGGCCCTGATCCGCCAGCGCGGCAATGACTTCGGTTTCCAGCAGCTCAACCGCGGCTTCGAGGGGGAGGGCGTCCGATGGGCGCACCTCCAATGTAATGGTGCGCAGGCGTTCGAGGTGGCGGATTTCAGTTGGCCCAGCCGTCACGCGAACCTCGGCCAGTTCGGACGTCGGCACGATCTGACCTGATGGGGTGACAACCGGGAAAGAACCCACGTCTTGGGTGCGTTGACCCCGCAGCGCGGCGCTGTCGCCCTTGAGGGTCAAGTCCAGCCGCCGATTGCCCACGTTGATTTCGGCAACGCGCAGCCCGTCGTTATAGGCATCCACCGTGGCGGCAAGGTCTTGGGTGGACAACCCGGCATCTGCCAATCGCACGCGATCAGGTATCAGCCGCAATTCAGGCGCGCCCAGTTCAAGGCCGGGAATGGGTCGAAACTGGTGGCCCTCTGATCGGGGCAGCAGCCGGCCAACAATACCCGCAGCACGACCTGCCACACTCAGGATGTCCTCCAGTTCATCACCAGAGATATTCAGTTCGATAGTACGGCCCCCACCAACACCCCGCCCAAAAAGCGAAGGCTGTGTCATGAAACCAAAGGTGCCCGGTTCTGCAAAGATCGGGCGCGACAGGATCGGGATTACTTCGGCCACGCGGGTGCCATCGACGGCGGCGGCCCCGACAAAGCTGTTGCCCGGGGTGGCCACAAAAAAGAAGGAGTTGAGCGCGGGACGGCCATCTGCGGTCTCGGTCGCCGGGCGGGCCTGCCACATTGGTTCGGCCACTGCTTCGATGCGCTGGGCGATGGTTTCTGTCGTGTCCAGATTATAGCCCGGCGGTGGGATAATCAGCCCGAAGACGAGGTTGCGGTTGCCTTCGGGCAGATACTCAAGCTTCGGCAGAAAAGCCCACGCGGCAAGGCTGGCCCCCGTCGCGATGGCCGCAACCGTGATTAGCCCAGCGACGCGGAAACGTACCGTAAGGCGTACGTAGGCCATGATCAGCCAGCTGAAACCGCGCCCGAAATGATCGATGCCGGGCAGGGGGAAAGTGCTGGTCTTGCCTTCTTTCAGCAAGCGACTGGACAGAGCGGGTATGACGGTAACTGCCACAATCAGGGAAAGCAGAACCGAGACCGATATTGCGACAGCGATATCCCGGAAAAGCTGGCCTGCTTCCAGTTGCATGACAAGGATCGGGATGAAAACGAGTACCGTGGTCAGAGCCGAGACAAGGATTGCACCCCAGACTTGCTTTGCACCGATGTAGGCGGCCTCTCGCCTTGATTTGCCCTGCTCACGCAATCGGTAGATGTTCTCAAGCACAACGATCGCGGCGTCCACAATCATGCCTACGGCAAACGCGATTCCAGCAAGCGAAATAACGTTCAGTGTGCGCCCCGTCGCGGCCATGGCCACAAAGGTCGCCACGATTGACACTGGGATAGCCATGCTGATCACAAGCGTAGCGCGCGGGCTGCGCAAGAAGATCAGCAGGACACCCGCTGCCAGCAGTCCGCCGATCCAGATGTTCTGAGTGACCAGATCAATCGCCCCTTCGATATAGATCGTCTCATCATAGACCTGTTCAAGTTGGAGGTTATTGGCTGCGACAGGACCTGCCTTGAGCTCTTCGATCACCTCTTTCACTTCGGCCATGGTGGTGATCACATTGGCGCCCTGTTCCCGGACAATGTTGAAGGCCAGTGCTGGCTCGCCGCGAAAGCGCAGGCGGGTTGTCTTGTCCTTGTAGGCGAAGGCGACCTGCGCCACGTCTGCGACGCGGACCCGTCCCAGCGCGCCCGAGCGGCCCTGGCTTTCGCTGCGCAGGACAACGCTTTCGATTGCCGCGACGGTGTTCAGGTTGCCATCCGCACGTACCACGTAACGGCGCTTGCCTTCTTCTACATCGCCTGCGGACAGGCTGACATTCTCGGCCCGCAGCCGCGCCACGACGGCAGGGATGGTCAGGCCAAAGCGGGCCAGTTCCTCGGGCTTGATGACAATCTGTAATTCGCGGGAAACGCCACCAAAGACATTGACGGTCGAGACACCATCGACCCGCTCAAGCCGTTCCTTGACAACGTCTTCGATGAAATCCCCGTATTCGGGCAGCGCTCTTGCTGTGTCAGCGGTGGCACGCACCATGACCCAGGCAATTGGGCTGTCGTCTGAGCCGGATGTATTCAGCGTGGGCTCGCCCGCTTCGCTTGGGTATCCGCCAACCCGCTCAAGGCGGTTAGAAACCAGCAAAAGGATGTCACCCATGTCAGAGCCAACCGCGAACTCCATCGTGACGGATGCGCGGCCTGTTCGGGCACGGCTGGACATGATCTCAAGCCCTTCCAGGCCACGGAACGCGTCTTCTTGCGGATTGATGATTTCGCGTTCAATTTCTGCCGGGGCGGCACCGGGCCAGTTGGTTTCAACCACCACAACTGGCTTGCGGACATCCGGGGCAAGCTGGACCGGGATGCGCGTGAGAGCGAGAATGCCAAAAAGAACAGCCATGATCACGATGGCAATCACGGCGATGGGGCGTTCGATGGCGGCGCGGATTGGGTCCATTTCAGTTAATCCTGGCCCTGCGAGGGCGTGTCATCTGCGGCGGCACCTGTTGCTGCAGGTGTGCCGTTCGCAGCAGCTGGGCGTGCCCCAGATGGGGCAATATCCTGCCCGGGACGCAGGCGTTCGTTTCCGCGCACGACAACCTCATCGCCAGCGGATAGGCCTGAAAGCACGGCGAAACCGCCTTCAAGGGCGGCCCCAATCTCAACAGTGCGGGGCTGGGCTTTGCCTTCTGCGTTGACAAAAACGCTCCAGCCACCCTGTGCCTGCACAAGTGCATCTTTTGGCACCACCAATACCTCGTTCGGGGCGCTGACCGGGATTTCGAGCGTAACTGTCTGACCTACCGCAACGCTTGCGTCGGGGCTGGTGATCGTGAACCTCACAGGCCGGGTGCGTGTTGCTGAAAATTCAGTCGGCAAGATCGCCCGAAGCTCCAACCCCAGCGCGCCACCTGTGTCAGTGCGCGCCTCGACACTTTGCGCCGGTCGCAACGCGCTGATAAAGCGGGCGGGCACGTTTGCCTCAACCTCCATGGCGCTTTGATCCAATAGGGTTGCGACCTGACTGCCAGCAGCGATGAACTGCCCTTTTTCTGTTGTGACCTGCAGCACGATGGCGTCAAAAGGCGCGCGGACAGTCGCGTTATTTAATCGGTACTCTGCCTGTTTCAGCGCATTTTCGGCGGCTCTGACGCGGGCACTGGCCTGCTGTTGGTTGCCCAGTGCAACGGCATAGTCACTTGTGCGTTCGTCAAACTGCGCCTGAGGAATGGTTGAGTTTGCTTTCAGGGTCTCAGCCCGCCTGAGCGCTTTGTCCGTCCGCTCTAACTGCGCATCGGCGACCGTGAGCCCTGCCTTGGCGATATCAATTTCTGCCCGCGACTGATCTACCTCGATGGTTAATAATTCAGTGTCCAGTTGGGCAAGTACATCACCCGCAGACACCAGATCACCCACGCGCAAGGGAACGCTTTCTGCCACACCGGCCACCCGGGCGGCAACCGCACTTTCGCGGCCCGTTACGATTTCGCCAAAGACGGTGACAGTTTCGGCCATGAATTTGGTTTCAACAATTTCTGTCACAACACCAGCCGGACGGCCCTGAGCCGCCAGTATCTGGGCGCAGAACGCGAAGACGAACGTTGCTGTAATGAAGCTGATGCCACGCATGGCAGGACCCTTATCTGAAGCGGCCCGATGCCGCAGGACAAAAGATAGCGCTTTTCCAGCCAATACCAGAAAGGTTTCTATCGAAGGCAGCAGCCAATGACAGTACAGACGATACATTCTATTCTGCGGTGTAAGGAATAAAAAAGAGAGGCAGTCGAATATGGCGGTCATTACAGAAGAGCATGTCATCGATAGTGTCGCGGATGCTCTGCAGTACATTTCCTATTATCACCCGCCAGACTTCATCGCAGCGATGACCGATGCCTATGGCCGCGAGGAAAGCCCCGGTGCGAAACAGGCGATGGCACAGATCCTTGTGAATTCGAGAATGTGCGCATTGGGGCATCGGCCGATTTGTCAGGACACCGGCACGGTGAACGTCTTTGTTGATGTGGGTGTCGAGGCCAAGCTGAATTGGCGGCGTCCGCTTCAGGAGATCATCGATGAAGGGGCGCGGCGTGCCTATCTGCTTGACGAGAATCCGTTGCGCGCCTCTGTCGTGGCTGACCCGCTGGGTGCACGCAAGAACACGGGCGACAACACACCGGCGATGGTTCAGGTGAGCATGGTGGCGGGCGACAAGGTCGACATCACCGTGTCGGCCAAAGGAGGCGGTTCCGAGAACAAATCCAAGTTCGTGATGTTGAATCCGTCGGATTCAATCGTGGATTGGGTGGTGGAAACGGTCAAGGGATTGGGCGCGGGTTGGTGTCCGCCCGGTATTCTGGGGATTGGTGTAGGTGGGTCGGTCGACAAATGCATGGCTATGGCCAAGTCTGTGTTGAACGAACCTATTGATATCACATCGCTTCGCGAGCGAGGACCTCAGAACCTTGTCGAGGAGATGCGGCTTGAAATACTCGACCGCGTAAATGCGCTGGGCATTGGCGCGCAAGGGTTGGGCGGCGTGACCACTGTTCTTGACGTGAAGATCGCTCACTTCCCGACGCATGCGGCGTCGCTGCCCGTTGCGCTGATTCCCAACTGCGCAGCGACCCGACATTTGCATTTCACGTTGGATGGCAGCGGACCTGCCGTGCTTGACCCGCCTGACCTGTCGCTGTGGCCCAGCGATATCGAGCTGAAAACGCCTGATGCGCTGAAACTTGATCTGAACAGTCTGAACTATGAGACCTTGGCGGAGCTAAAACCGGGACAGACTGTTCTGTTGCATGGAACGCTCTACACCGGGCGGGACGCGGCACACAAGCGCATGGTCGAGATGCTGAACCGTGGTGAGCCTTTACCGGTCGATCTGAAGGATCGCGCAATTTATTATGTGGGTCCGGTCGATCCGGTGCGGGGTGAGGTTATCGGACCAGCCGGGCCAACGACTTCCACCCGGATGGACAAGTTCACCGATCAAATCCTGAGTCAGACCGGGCTGAAACTGATGGTTGGCAAGGCCGAAAGGGGCGCGCAGGCCATTGATGCAATCAGGGCGCATGGTGCGGTGTATCTGATAGCGGTGGGGGGTGCCGCATATCTGGTATCCAAGGCCATCAAGGCGTCAAAGCCTGTTGCGTTTCAGGACCTTGGGATGGAAGCGATCTATGAATTGCAGGTCGAAGACATGCCGGTGACAGTGGCGGTGGATACCGAAGGCAGATCGATCCATGAAATGGGTCCGGCACGCTGGCGGCGCGGATGAGGTTCATGGGGCGAATTGAGCGGCAATTCGTAGGCCTCAAATGCGCGTAGACTTGGGATGTGACCCCGGTTTCCAGAACCGACGCTGGACGTAGTGGAGCATCGGCGAGCCGCAATCTGACCGCGTTTGTCTATTGAAGGTATCCAGGATGATCACCGTGCTTCGATCCGGTATTGCAAGACGCTGATAAAAGCATGAAAGGCCTGCGAATCGCTTCCAAGTCACGCTCGTGCTATTTTCAATCGTATAGCTAGGGTAGAAATGGTGCGCTCAATACAATCTATAAACGTTCTATTTTCAACCCTTAGGGGAATATCGGGAATTGATATTAATCAATGTACCACATGCTGTAGCGAATCGATGTGTTCAGCACAAAAAGCTGAAATCATTGACATTTTATGATGTTTGGAGTGATTATTCGTATTCAGGAGGCGCTAATTGGATATTCTTCCAGTGCGAAATTGGCGCTTCTCACGCTGAACATTCAAAGTTCAAATGCTGTTTTCTGACGCACCTGATTTCTATTTGCGAAAACGGATTTCTTCATCTTGGGGGAATAGATAACGGTGAGAACGGTCACCTCAAATCAACCACGCGTTGGCACAGGCAAGAAGAAAGTCATTCTGGTTGCCGGAGGCGCAGGTTTTATTGGCTCGCATCTCTGCAGTCGGTTTCTTGCCGAAGGACATGAGGTGATCTGCGTCGATAATTTCGAAACCGGCAGCATGGCAAACGTCGCAATGTTCATGAACGATCCAGGTTTTCGGCTGATTGAGCAGGACATTTGCATTCCCTTCGAAGTCAAAGGTCGCATTGACGAGTGTTAACACTATGTGCCACAGGGGCCGGGCAGAACTTGTGCGAATTGATCAAGGAAAATTTCCGCGCGATAACTTTCAAAAAATGATGTAAAGTTCTAGGCTGACCCAATACCACTGCAAGGGTTCAGGCAAGAACAGCGCGATATGACGAACACAAAGATCAAGAATATGGAGGATTTCGCTGCGATCAGCGGTCTCTCCCGTCCGACGGTGTCAAAATACTTCCACGATCCTTCCAGCGTGCGCCCAACCACGCGCGCGCGGATTGAGGCAGCGCTTGAGCAGTACAACTACCGCCCAAATATTTTTGCGATGAACCAGAATCGCAAGCTGACCAAGAATGTCGGCATCGTCGTGCCCTATCTTGCAGACCCCTTCTTTGCTGAAATTGTCCGGGTGATCGAGCGGCGCTGCGTCGAGGCGGGCCTGTCACCATTCCTTTTCAATTCTCAAGGTGAGCCCGGCTATGAGATCGATATCCTCGACACATTGCGGTCTTTGAAGCCTGCTGGCGTTCTTTTGGCACCGCTTGGCCGCCAGTCCGACAAACGCGCGATCGAATCGTTCTGCAAGGACGTGCCGACCGTCCTGTTCGATAGCAACCTCGAAGACTTGGGTGAGGCTTTTGTTGGTTCTGACAACCGCAGTTTCGTATCGCAAACGGTGGAATATCTGACCCGCACAGGGGAACCGCCCTGCTTTTTCGAGATGAAAACACCGGCCAATCCCAACGCCAACAAACGTCGGCTGGCGTATATCGAAATGATGGACCGTCTGGGCTTTGAGCCGCACATCGTTCCGATTAAGGGGAGTGGTTGGGCATTTGAGGAGATTGGCCGGCAAGGGGCGCTGAAGGCCCTCATCGAGGGGGCATTTGCAAGCAATACCGTTCTGTGCAGCAACGACCGTCTGGCAATTGGTCTTTTGTCCGCTTGTTATAAAATGGGCGTCAAGGTTGGACGCAACGATGACTGTGCCTTGCGCGTTGCGTCACACGACGACCACCCATTTTCGCGGTTCACCTGTCCGTCGCTCACAACTGCCGCGCATGACTATAGCGCGGTATCGGACGAGGTCGTGGCGACCCTTTTCAAGCTCATCGAAAGCGGGGGACGGCTGGATAGTCGGACCGAGCAACTTTTCCCGGCACGATTGATCATGCGCGATTCTGCGTAAGCATCCTTACATCGATATAACTTTACGCGCGTAAAATAATTAATTGACGCGACGATAGATTAACCTCTAGGCTTTGGCGACATAACATCCAACACTAGGGAGGATTCGGATGTCTTTGAGGAACGCACTTCGTGCGGCCACTGCGGTTTCCACGATCACCGCTTCTGGCGCACTCGCCGAAACGATCACCATTGCGACAGTGAACAACGGCGACATGATCCGCATGCAAGGTTACACGGATGATTTCACCGCAAAGACCGGTCACGAGGTCGAGTGGGTGACGTTGGAGGAAAACGTGCTGCGCCAGCGTGTCACCACGGACATCACCACCAAGGGTGGCCAGTTCGACATCATGACCATCGGTATGTACGAAACGCCGATCTGGGGCGCCAACGGTTGGCTGGTACCGCTGGACGGTCTGTCGGCGGAGTACGATGCCGATGACATCCTGCCTGCCATGCGCAACGGTCTGAGCCATGACGGTACGCTTTACGCCGCACCATTCTACGGCGAAAGCTCGATGATCATGTACCGGACCGACCTTATGGAAAAGGCCGGTATGACGATGCCGGATGCCCCAACATGGGAATTCATCCGCGAAGCTGCGGCTGCCATGACGGACCGCGACAACGATATCAACGGCATCTGTCTGCGCGGCAAGGCTGGTTGGGGTGAGGGCGGTGCCTTTATCACCGTGACAGCCAACTCCTTTGGTGCGCGCTGGTTCGATGAGGATTGGACTGCACAATTTGATCAGCCCGAATGGAAAGAGGCACTGACCTTCTTTGTCGACATGATGGCCGAGTCCGGCCCGGCAGGCTACGCCACCAACGGCTTCAACGAAAACCTGTCGCTGTTCCAGCAGGGCAAATGCGGCATGTGGATCGACGCGACTGTTGCGGCGTCCTTCGTGACCAACCCAAACGATTCCACTGTGGCTGACAAGGTTGGCTTTGCATTGGCACCCAATAAGGATGGTGTTGAAAAACGCGCCAACTGGCTTTGGGCATGGGCGCTGGGTATCCCTGCCGGCACACAGAAAGAAGACGCCGCCAAGCAGTTCATCGAATGGGCCACGTCCAAAGACTACATTGAGCTTGTCGCTGCCAAGGAAGGCTGGGCCAACGTTCCTCCGGGTGCGCGGACATCGCTGTATGCAACAGCGGAGTATCAGGAAGTGCCATTTGCCAAGATGACACTGGATTCGATCAATGCGGCCGACCCGACCAACCCGACAGTCAAGCCGGTGCCTTATGTCGGTATCCAGTTTGTGGCGATCCCGGAGTTTGCGGGCATCGCGACCGAGGTGAGCCAGGAATTCTCGGCGGTCTACGCAGGCCAGCAGTCGGTGGACGAAGCGCTTGAGAAGGCGCAGGCCATCACGACAGAAGCTATGGAAGCAGCGGGCTACTAAGCCAAGTCTTCCTCAAGGGGCGGCATGTGTCGCCCCTTGGTACCCGTCTTGAAACTTGCACAATCAATTGCGTCCCCGGAAGCTGAATTGCGTCCACAGGAAAGGTGCACCACATGGCTACCAAGGCTTCACGCTCTGCCGCCCGCCTGATGATGGCGCCCGCCGTGATCCTGCTGTTGGGCTGGATGCTGGTGCCGCTGATCATGACCCTCTGGTTTTCATTCAGGAAATACCTGCCGCTGCGGGGCGGCGATCTGGGCTGGACCGGTTTTGATAACTACGTTCGTTTTGTCAGTTCCTCGGCCTTCTGGCCTTCGGTGCAGACCACGCTGATCATCGTCGGTGGCGTGCTCCTGATCACGGTTTGCTTTGGCGTGTTGCTGGCGCTTTTGCTGGATCAGCCAATGTGGGGGCAGGGGGTCGTGCGTATTCTTGTGATCGCGCCCTTCTTTGTAATGCCCACGGTCTCGGCGCTGGTCTGGAAGAACATGTTCATGGATCCGACGAATGGCCTGTTTGCGCATTTGTTCAAGTTCTTCGGGGCGACGCCAATTTCGTGGATGTCAGAGGCATCGCTGCCCTCGATCATCCTGATCGTCAGCTGGCAATGGCTGCCTTTTGCGACGTTGATTTTGTTGACCGCCATCCAGTCGCTGGACTCCGAGCAACTGGAGGCGGCTGAGATGGACGGCGCGCCTGTCCTGAAGCGCTTCTGGTTCATCATCCTGCCGCACCTCAGCCGTGCGATGACAGTGGTGATCCTGATCCAGACAATTTTCCTGCTGTCGATCTTTGCCGAAATTTTCGTGACCACGGGTGGCGCCTTTGGCACCCGCACACTGTCATATCTCATCTTCCAGCGCGTGCTGGAAAGCCAGAATGTCGGCCTCGGCTCGGCGGGTGGCGTCTATGCCATCATCCTTGCCAATATCGTCGCGATTTTCCTGATGCGGATTGTGGGGAAGAACCTTGATGCTTGATCTGTTCTCACCCCAAGCCCCGACGCATCCCGTCTCGATGTCAGTCTCATTTCCCACTCGGAGGACTGCATAATGGCCCGCGCCGTTACACCGAAACGCAAAGCCATCAACACGGCGCTTGCCTGGGCTGTGGGCTTGCTGATCTTCTTCCCGATCCTCTGGACGATCCTGACCAGCTTCAAGACCGAAGCGCAGGCCATCAATGACCCGCCGATCTTTCTTTTCTTTGATTGGACGCTCGAAAACTACGCTGTCGTGCAGGAACGCTCCAACTACATGCGGTTCCTTTGGAACTCCGTCATCATCGCGGTAGGCTCTACGATCATCGGGATAATAATCGCTGTCCCGGCTGCGTGGTCCATGGCCTTTGTCCCTTCAAGACGCACCAAGGATATCCTGCTGTGGATGTTGTCGACCAAGATGTTGCCAGCGGTTGGCGTCCTCTACCCGATTTACCTGCTGTTCATTGAACTGGGCCTTTTGGACAGCCGTGCGGGTCTGGTGATTGTCTTGATGCTGATCAACCTGCCAATCATCGTCTGGATGCTGTACACCTACTTCAAGGAAATTCCCGGTGAAATCCTTGAAGCCGCACGGATGGATGGGGCGTCGCTGAAAGAAGAAATTCTCTACGTGCTCACCCCCATGGCGATCCCGGGCATCGCCTCGACCGTATTGCTGAACATCATCCTCGCGTGGAACGAGGCGTTCTGGACGCTGAACCTGACTGCCGCACAAGCTGCACCGCTCACCGCGTTCATCGCCAGCTATTCAAGCCCCGAGGGGCTGTTTTACGCCAAGCTCAGCGCGGCCTCGACCATGGCCATCGCGCCGATCCTCATCCTTGGCTGGTTCAGCCAGAAGCAACTTGTCCGCGGCCTGACCTTTGGCGCGGTGAAATAAGGACCTGACCCATGGGACGAATCACACTCGACAAGGTGACCAAGTCATTCGGCGATGTAGAGGTTATTCCACCGCTTGACCTGACCATCGAGGATGGCGAATTTACCGTCTTCGTTGGCCCGTCCGGCTGCGGCAAGTCCACGTTGCTGCGCCTGATCGCGGGGCTTGAGGACACCACCAGCGGCCACATTTGCATCGATGGAAATGATGCAACCAATGTGCCGCCTGCCAAACGTGGTCTGGCGATGGTTTTCCAGTCCTACGCTCTGTATCCGCATATGTCCGTACGCAAAAACATTGCCTTTCCCCTTCGGATGGCAAAGCTGCCGCAGGCAGAGATCGATAAGCGTGTCGAGGCAGCGGCGAGTGTTCTGAACCTGACCGACTACCTTGATCGAAAGCCGGGCCAATTGTCGGGTGGCCAGCGGCAGCGTGTCGCCATCGGGCGGGCCATCGTGCGCGAGCCCGCGGCCTTTCTTTTTGATGAGCCATTGTCGAACCTTGACGCCGCATTGCGGGTTGGCATGCGGCTGGAAATCTCTGAACTGCACAAGCGGCTTGAGACGACGATGATCTACGTGACCCACGATCAGGTCGAAGCGATGACCATGGCCGACAAGATCGTCGTTTTGCGCGCGGGGCATATCGAACAGGTTGGCTCGCCACTGGAGCTTTACAAAGAACCACGTAATCTTTTTGTGGCCGGATTTATCGGATCGCCGCGCATGAACCTGATTGAGGGGCCCGAGGCGCAGAAATACGGGTGCCACACACTGGGCATTCGGCCCGAACACATCGAAGTATCCGCCGACAAGGGGCCGTGGAGCGGTGTGGTCGGCGTCTCGGAACATCTTGGTTCTGATACGTTCTTTCACATCCAAAACACCGGACTGGCTGAAACCATCACCGTCCGTGCGGATGGCGAAGTGGGTTTTCGACACGGCGACCGCGTGCACCTGACGCCCCGCGAAGATGTGATGCATCGCTTTGGCGCTGACGGGCTTCGAATGGCATGAAGCGGCTGGACGGAAAATCGGCTCTGATCACCGGCGCTGCGCGGGGTATCGGCTTGGCATTTGCCAAGGCCTATGTGGCCGAAGGTGCGCGGGTTGCTATTGGTGACGTCAACATTGATCGTGCCCAAGACGCAGCGCAAGAAATTGGTGGCGCGGCCATCGCCCTGGAAATGGATGTGACCAGCCAATCCAGCATCGACGGAGCTGTGGCTGCGACGGTGGATGCCCTTGGACAGATCGACATCCTGATCAACAACGCCGCCCTTTTCTCTGCCGCACCAATCGTCGAAATTGAGCGCGCTGACTATCAAACCCTGTTCGACATCAACGTCGCAGGCACGCTCTTTACGATGCAGGCCGTTGCCCGCCACATGATCGATCGGGGAATAAAAGGTCGTATCATAAATATGGCCAGTCAAGCAGGCCGACGCGGCGAACCGTTGGTGGGCGTATACTGTGCAACCAAGGCCGCCGTGATCAGCCTTACACAATCCGCAGGCCTGAACCTGATCCAACACGGCATCAACGTGAACGCCATCGCACCCGGCGTTGTGGACGGCGAACATTGGGACGGTGTCGATGCGTTCTTCGCCAAGTATGAAAACAAGGCGCCCGGTCAGAAGAAAAAGGAAGTCGCCGCAGGCGTGCCCTTTGGCCGGATGGGGCGTGCAGAAGACCTGACCGGCATGGCGGTGTTTCTTGCCAGTGATGAAGCGGAGTACATCGTTGCGCAATGCTACAACGTGGACGGCGGACAATGGATGAGCTGATGGCAGATGGCGGTAAAGCCCCTGACCTGTTGTCCTTGAGCAGGGACACGCTGGCTGATCTGCCAGAGGCGGTAATCCGTCCTTCCTACAGCTTGGACCAACTGACACCCGGTATCGTCCATATCGGTCTTGGTAATTTCCACCGTGCCCACCAGGCGTGGTATCTTCACCGCCTGATGCAGCAGGGCAAGGCGCTGGACTGGGCGATCATCGGCGCAGGGGTCAGGCCCGCCGATGCGGCGCAGCGCGAGCGTTTGCTGGCACAGGACTGCCTGACCACGCTGATCGAACTGGACCCTTCCGGCAAAGCTGCCGAAGTTACCGGTGCCATGATCGACTTTCTTCCGGTGGAGTCTGACAACGCTGCCTTGATCGCTCAAATGGCTGATCCTGCAATCCGCATCGTGTCACTGACTGTGACCGAAGGCGGTTACTTTCTTGACGCTGCTACGGGCGGCTTTGATGCAGCGCATCCGGACATGCAGCACGACGCAGCATACCCCCAAACGCCGCGCACAGCCTTTGGAGCGATGATTGCCGCACTGCGTCTGCGCCGGGATGCAGGACATGGTCCCTTCACAGGGCAAAGCTGCGATAATCTGCAAGGCAACGGCAAGATCCTGCGCCAGACAGTCGCGTCGCTGGCGCGGCTGTCTGACCCGGAATTTGCCGACTGGATTGACGCGCACTGTAGTTTCCCCGATGCGATGGTCGATTGCATTGTTCCAGCCACGGGGCCATCGGAAATCGCACTTGTGCAGACTTTCGGGATCAGCGACGCCGCACCTGTGACCCATGAGAACTTCCGCCAATGGGTGATTGAGGATGACTTCTGCGCCGGGCGCCCGCCTTGGGAAGATGTCGGCGTGACCATGACAGATAAAGTGGACGTCTTTGAAGCGATGAAAATACGCATCCTCAACGGTGGGCACCAGATCATCGCTGACCCGGCCGAGATTATCGGGGTTGAAACAATCGCAACCGCCATGGCGCACCCCCTGATACGGGGTTTTCTGCATAAGGTCGTGACCGAAGAGATTGCGCCGCACGTGGCTCCGGTGCCTGGAATGACACCGCAGAACTATCTGTCCCTGATAGATCGCCGGTTTTCCAATCCTGAAATCAAGGACACGACCCGGCGCGTGGCCTTTGACGGTTCCAGCCGCCACCCCGGTTTCCTGATACCATCGATCCGTGATGGCCTTGCAAAAGGCACACCTGTCACTGGCCTCGCGCTCGCATCTGCACTCTGGGCGCGATATTGTCAGGGAACACGCGAAGACGGGACGCCGATTGCGCCAAACGATCCGAATTGGGATGATCTGCAGGCCACTGCGCGGCGTGCGCGGACAGAGCCAAACGCATGGCTTGAGATGCGCCACATCTATGGAGACTTGGCGCAACGGCATGAGTTTGCAGCGTCTTTTTCGACATGGCTTGATATGATTTATGACCATGGGGTCGAACAGACCCTCCGCACCTATCTGGAGCAGTGAAGATGCGGCCGTTTCGATCACGCAAACTGATCTGGTCTTTCGCATGATACTGTGCTGCGGCGAAGCGCTGGTCGATATGATCCCGGTGGACTTGCCTGCAGGCGGCAAGGCTTATGCGCCACACGCCGGTGGCGCCGTGTTCAATACGGCCATTGCGTTGGGTCGGCTTGGTGTCGAAACCGGCATGGTGAGCGGGGTTTCTACCGACACGTTCGGGAGAATGCTTGCCAGCCAGCTTGAGGAAAATGGCGTCTCGACAGCGTATTTGGCGCGTTCCGGTCGGCTCACCACTCTGGCGCTTGTTCATATTGAGAATGGCGGCGCAACCTATTCCTTTTACGACGAAAATTCAGCGGGACGGTCGCTCACGTTTGCCGATATGCCAGCGCTTGGTGACGAAGTTTCAGCGCTCTATTTCGGCGGCATCAGCCTGGTGGCTGAACCCGCCGCCGATGCTTATGCAAGTCTTCTTGCCAAAGAACGCGCCAACCGCGTCGTCATGATCGATCCTAACATCCGCCCCGGTTTTATCAGCGCAGAGCACACCTACCGCGACAGGCTGGACCGGATGATCGGACAAAGCGATATCATCAAGGTGTCGGACGAAGACCTTGATTGGCTGATTGAGGGCGAAGAAACGATTGAAATCAAGGCAGCGGCGATGCGTGGTCGGGGACCGGCGATTGTTGTTGTAACGAAAGGGGCTGAGGGGGCGACAGCATTCTTTGGTGACGCCAGTGTTGGGGTCGCAGCACCGGTCACTCATGTCGTGGATACGGTGGGCGCAGGTGATACGTTCAACGCGGGTTTTTTGGCTGGATTGAATGACAAAGGGTGCCTTTCAAAGGACGCCTTGGGAAGTGTTTCCGACGACGTGATCCACCATGCCTTGTCCCTTGGGGCGACGGTGGCCGCTGTTACTGTCTCACGGGCTGGTGCCAACCCGCCCTGGGCCAGTGAAATCAACCGCTGAATGAGAGCTGAGGGAAACTGCATGCAGTTTGAGCCGCCACGTGACATCGTCAAAAAAATAGAGCAGGTCGCACAGAACCGCGCACGTGTTCTTGTTGCGATTGCAGGGCCGCCGGGGGCAGGTAAATCCACAATAGCCGACGCGCTTGCCGCATCGCTCCGAGACGCGGCTGTGTTGCCCATGGATGGCTTTCACCTTGATAACGATACCCTGCGGGAACTGGGCCTATTGCACCGCAAGGGTGCCCCACAGACGTTTGACACGGCTGGTTTGTATGCGCTTCTGGTTGAAATTCAAAAAGGGGGCGCTGTGTCGGTCCCGACCTTTGATCGCGAGGCAGATTGCGTCATTCCAGATGGCGGCCAGATCAGCGCTGATACCCATATCGTCTTGGTAGAGGGCAATTACCTATTACTCGATGCGCCGGGCTGGGCCGACCTGCAGGGGTTTTGGGATATGACTGTTGCGATTGAGGTGCCCCTTGAAGAATTGGAGCAACGTCTTGTGCAACGCTGGCTTGACCATGGCCTGTCAAAGGCTGACGCCATCAAGCGCGCGCATGAGAACGATCTGCGGAATGCGCGCCTAGTGACAGATCAATCTGTCATGGCCGATGTAACCTTTCGCCAAGAGAGTGATGACATCTAAAATCGTACTCAACGCAGGAGGCTGAGGCTTTGATGCTCTCAGGCTTTCCTGCCCACCTCACAAAAGTTGTCTCATTCTATCACGAACAGCAACCCTTCTTGATGGATTGTCGGTAGGTTGGCGCAGGTTTTTCAGGCTGGGGTATCGATACCGGCTTGTCATCAGGCGTTGTGCAGATTGAAAGTCATGCGGTTGCAAGATTTTGGCAGGCAAAGAGCGCGGCTGGTGTTAGCTTGGGAAAATGCATTCTCTTGACAAGCATTCGCGCCAACGGAGGTTTCATTGAAGAACAACACTGACTGTGTGACGAAGGTGACGTCCAGCCATTGGGGGGCATTCGAGGTTGACGTAAGAGATGGCCGCATTGTCGGGACGCGACCTTTCTCGGAAGATCCTTGTCCCAGCGCCATTCCTGAAATTCTGCCCAAGGCCGTACATCATCCGACGCGGGTGGCACGGCCATCGGTGCGCCGCGGTTGGCTTGAAAATCGCGACAAGACCGGACGCGGAAGCGATACATACGTTGAACTGCCTTGGGATGAGGCCCTTGATATTGCGGCAGCAGAGATTGCACGGGTCCGCGAAACCCATGGCAACGAGGCCATCTTTGGCGGCTCTTATGGCTGGGGTTCTGCCGGGCGCTTTCATCATGCCCAAAGTCAGGTTCACCGTTTCCTGAATGCCACTGGCGGCTATGTCGCCTCCTTCGGGAGCTATTCCACGGGTTGCGCGCAAGCAATCATGCCGCACGTCTTTGGCGTCCCGTTTCTGAATTTGAATTACGAGCACCAAGACGGCTGGCACACGATCGCCGCGCATACCGAAACACTGGTGATGTTTGGTGGCGTCAATCCGAAGAACTCTCAGGTCAGCATGGGTGGGGTGACACGGCACGAGACGGCGGGATGGTTTGAAACCTTCGCCAGCAAGGGAATGCGCTGTATCAACATCGGTCCGCAACGAAGTGATGCACCCGATGGATGTGAGTGGGTTCCCCTCCGGCCCGGATCAGATACCGCGCTGATGCTTGCCTTGGCATATGTGCTTGAGGCGGAGAACCTGACCGATCAGGACTTTGTTGCCCGGTGCACCACCGGCTTTGACCGCTTTCGGCCCTACCTCATGGGAGAGACTGACGGTACGTCCAAGAGCCCTGATTGGGCCGCGCCGCTTTGTGGGGTCGATCCCGAGACAATCCGTTCGCTGGCGCGCAGGATGGCCGCGACGCGTACGCTAATTACCGTCGCGTGGTCATTGCAGCGGGCAGAGCATGGAGAGCAGCCCTTTTGGATGTCGGCGGTTCTCGCTGCCATGTTGGGTCAGATCGGACTGCCCGGTGGCGGCGTTGGCTATGGCTACGGTGCGATTGGCGGGGTAGGAAAGTCATTCAAAGGTTTGACCGGGGTCACGTTTTCGCAGGGGCAAAACCCGGTACAGAAAGTCATACCCGTCGCACGGGTTGGTGACATGCTCCGGCATCCGGGGCAAGCGTATGCATTCAACGGACGGCGTGAGACTTATCCTGACATCAGGCTTGTCTACTGGGCGGGGGGCAATCCGTTTCACCATCATCAGGACCTCAATGCCCTGCATGATGCCTGGCAAAGGCCTGAGACAATCATCGTCAACGAGCCATGGTGGACAGCGACGGCAAAGCGCGCTGACATCGTCTTTCCCGCCACAACGCCTTACGAGCGCGAGGATATCGGTCGCTCTAACCTAGATGACTACCTGTTCTACATGCCGCAACTGATCTCACCTGTGGGTGAGGCCCGCGATGACTACGTGATCTTTGCTGGCTTGGCCGAACGGCTTGGGGTCGGGGCGACATTTACAGAGGGGCGCGGGGCCGACGAATGGCTTCGCCTTCTTTACGATGAGTATCGGCAGAAGACACAGCAGCAGGGCGTCGATGTACCCGATTTCGAAACCCTGAAAGATCAGAACTGGGTCCGGTTGCCCATTCATAAGGACGGGCCAAACAGAACGCTGTTTGCCCCCTTCAGGGAAGACCCCGAAGCATCGCCATTACCCACGCCCTCGGGCAAGATCGAGATCTTCTCTGAGGTCATCGACAGCTTCGGCTATGACGATTGTCCGGGTCATCCGGTCTGGCTGCCGCCCTCCGAATGGTTGGGGACTGCGACCCATCGCGCGCCCTTGCATCTTGTTTCCCCCCAACCGGGTGACAAGCTTCATAGCCAGTTGGAAAGTGCTCTTGCGGATGAGGAAGGTGCGCGGCCAGAAACCATTGTGATTCATCCCGTCGACGCGGGGCAGCGCAAGATCAAGACTGGTGATCTGGTCAGGGTATTCAATGACCGGGGTGCCTGCCGTGCGCGTGCATTGGTGTCAATCGATATCAGCCAAGGCGTTGTTGCCTTGCCGACCGGCGCTTGGTTCGGTGATCCGGGTGGCAATATTGATATGGACGGAAACCCGAATGTGCTGACCCGCGATGTCGGGACATCAAGCCTCGGGCAGGGGTGCAGCGCACATACAGCGCTTGTCGATATCGCCCCACTCTAGACCCGGTGTGTCATCAAGAGGCGTTCCGCTTAGCTGTTTTGATCTGGAGCGGTGGCCCCGTCTTTTTTGATGCAGACCACCAGATTCCTTCTTGACGTAGGGGAAATTCGGTCACAGTGTCCAACAATAGGACACTAATTGCTGCGGTCTGCGGGACTTTGCGACAGCGATATGCGCCGCTTGCGCGTGAACTCTGCCGCGATTTTTCCCACGAAGCTGACAAGTCCGAACATGTTTCAGGGAGGAAACCATGAAGAAGCTAAACTTCAAAATTGGCAGTGTGCTGGGCGCGATGACGCTGGCCATTGGCCTGTCCGGGCCAGCCTCGGCGCAAGATGATACCTTCAAGATCGGCGTGATCACGTTCCTGTCCGGCCAAGCGGCGGAAAGCTTTGGTGTGCCCGCATGGAACGGCGGCAAGCTGCTTGTTGATATGCTGAATGAAGGCGGCAAGTTGCCCGCGCCCTACGACCAAAAGGGCTTTGGCGGCATGAACATTGAGGTCGTCGTTGTGGATGAGGCGGGCGGTGCCACAAAGCAGGTGCAGGAATTCCGCAACCTTGTGCAGCGCGAAGAAGTAGACGCGGTTGTGGGCTATGTGTCCTCGGGTGATTGTCTTGCTATTCCCCCGGTCGCGGATGAATTGAAAGCTTTTACAATCCTTTATGACTGCGGCACGCCGCGTGTGTTCGAAGATGGCAGCTATGAGTATGTGTTCCGCACCGCGGCCCATGCAACGATGGATAACGTCAGCCTGGCTCGCTATCTGAAATCCCGGAACTTCGACGTGCCGAGCTTCGCCGGTCTAAACCAGGACTATGCTTGGGGTCAGGACAGCTGGGCAGACTTCACCGGGGCGATGAATCAGCTCTATCCGGACGCCGAGGTGAAAACGGCGCTCTTCCCAAAATTCGGCGCAGGACAGTATGGCACTGAAATCTCAGCACTTTTGCGCGAAAAACCTGCGCTGGTGCATTCGTCGAACTGGGGCGGCGATCTTCAGGGTTTTCTGATTCAGGCAACGGCACGGGGGCTTCATAAGCGTGCCCAGCTAGCGCTTGCGGCGGGCGACCACGTGATCCCGCAGCTTCAGGACAAGATGCCCGATGGTATCTTTCTTGGTGCACGCGGCGTGAACGGGTTGGCGGCCTATGCACGTGGTGGTGAGCTGAAGGAACTGACCGACACGATGTGGGAGGCCTATGAGGCCGAATACGATACCTTCCCGGTTCAGGCGCCCTTCCGGATGTGGCAGGCAATCTTTGGTCTGAAGACGGCGATTGAAAAAGCGATGGCCGACAACGGTGGCACAAAGCCTACCAGCGAACAGCTGGCTGCAGCTATGAAAGGTCTTGAGTGGGACGCCCCATCCGGACGCATCGAAATGGCGCTTGCTGGCGGTCATCAGGCCATCCAGCCCAATGCCATCGGCACCACGAAGTGGAACGCCGATGCGGGAAAGATGGAATTGGTCGATGTCGAATATTACGACGCCCGTTGCGTAAATCCCCCGGATGGCATGAAGTCTCAGGAGTGGATCGCACAGGGGTTCCCCGGCGCCCAGTGTAACTGATCGCTGCGAACCGAACAGGCCCGTGGCAGTACTGCGGCGGGCCATCTTGCCATCCAATGAAAATCGCATGGAGACCTGACCCATGGATCTTGCGGCAACCATCCTTGTCGATGGATTGATCTACGCCGGCTGGCTGTTCATCGTATCCGTTGGCCTGACACTGGTCTTCGGCGTGCTGAACATTCTTAACATTGCGCATGGCAGCCTTTACGCCATTGGCGCCTATGCATCTGCTTCCTTGGTCGGGGCCTATTTCGCCGCCGGTGGCGAGGCTTTCCCCTATGGCAGCTACGCGGCTTTGATTTTGGCGGCGGTGCTGGTGGCGCTGGTGCTGGGGCCTTTGCTGGAACGTGGTCTTCTGCGGTTCTTCTACGGCCGTGACGAGGTGCTGAACGTGCTGGTGACCTACGCGGTGTTTCTCATCCTCGAAGATGTGATGAAGCTGATCTGGGGTGTGAACCCCTATTTTGTCTATGAGCCCTATACCCTTTTGGGGGATGTCGAAATCGGTCCGTTGTTCTATGTCGGCTACGATTTCGCGGTGATCGCGGCAGCCATCATCGTGGGCCTGGTCGTGTGGCTTACGTTGAATCATACGCAGATTGGCAAGGTCGTGCTTGCCGTGATCCACGATTCCGAGATGAGCCAGACCATGGGCGTGAACGTTCAGCGCGTTTATCTGGGGGCCTTCATGGCGGGCGCTTTTCTGGCCGCGCTTGGGGGCGCGATGACGGCGCCGATGATCTCGGTCACCCCCGGTCTGGGGGTCAATGTCATCATCGTGGCCTTCGCGGTTGTGATCATCGGGGGGTTGGGGTCGGTGCCCGGTGCCGCCATTGGCGCGCTGATGGTTGGGATCAGCCGGGCGGCGTCGGTGCATATGCTGCCAGAGGCTGAGCTGTTCATCATCTACTTCGTGATGGCCATTGTCTTGCTGTTCCGGCCCGAAGGACTGTTCGCAAAAACACAGGCGAGGAAAATCTGATGGGGTCAAATTTGATCGTCAGCGCAATCGTTGCGCTTGTCGTGCTGGCCGCTGGCGCGGTGATCCTGCCAGACTGGGCCATGTTTCTGTTTGCCATGGCGCTTGCCAAGGGGCTGGTCTGCCTTGGCATCGTCGGGATGATGCGTGGCGGTGTCGTGTCCTTTGGGCAGGGGCTTTACTATTGCCTCGGCGCTTACACGGCGACACTTGTTGCCAACACCTTTGGCGTCTCGGACATATTTCTGCTGACCTTGCTGAGCGCGGCGGTTTGCCTGCTGGTCGGGCTGGCCTTTGGTCCCCTGCTGTCGAACTACCGGGGCATTTTCTTTGCGATGCTGTCCCTGGCCCTGTCGATGGTGCTTTATGGGTCGCTGTCGAAGATGAGCTTTATCGGTGGCACTGACGGGCTGAACATCGCGGCACCAACGTTTCTGGGCTGGGCTCCTGAAGGCCGGCCCCTTCAGGCCGCGCTCTATATCTACGTGGTGACGATCGTGGTGATCGCAGGAACGTTGATGCGCCTATATTTTGACAGTGAACGCGGTTTGCTTACGCTTGCCACTCGAGACAATGAGCTGCGGGTGGAATACCTCGGCGCCTCGGTGCGCAACATCATGACATATAACTATGTCTTCGGCGCAGTCCTTGGTGGCATCGGCGGTACCATCGCGGCACTGGCGTTGGGCCACGTGGACCCTGAATTTGCCTTTTGGACGACTTCAGGCGAGTTTGTTTTCGTGGCCATCCTTGCAGGTTACCTGTCCGTGCCAGCCGTCATTGTTGCGGCGATTATTCTTGAACTCGTCCGGTCCTTCTCAAATCTCTACTTTCCCAATACGTGGCAACTTGCTCTGGGGATCTTTCTACTCGCGGTGATCATCGCGCTGCCAAACGGCTTGGGGTCCCTTGTCAGACGCCGGAAAGGAAACGAGACATGAGCAAGGGCGTTTTAGAAGTCCTCGACGTGCAGAAATCTTTCGGCGCTGTCACGGCGGCCAAGGATATCTCGGTGACTGTCCCGGAAGGTGCGGTTTATTCCCTGATCGGGACAAACGGAGCGGGCAAGACCACTTTCGTCAATATGGTGACCGGCTATATCAAACCGGATGCTGGCACGATCAATTTCGCTGGCCGCAATATCATTGGGATGGCCCCGCGCCAGATCACCCGCATGGGCATCCACCGTTCTTTTCAGATCGCGCAGTTGTGCAACGAACTGACCGTTGAGGAAAACATGCTGGTTGCCGATGCGATTCACGGCGCCAAGGGGCCGTCCTTTTTGCAGAATGCCCACAATCAGGATGCACGCGCACGTGCGATCGCGACGCTGGAGCGGTTCAACATTGCCGAGCACCGCAATCGATTGATCCCGGAGCTTTCGGGCGGTGTCAAAAAGTTGCTCGACATCGCGATGGCCATGGCAGGGGATACGCAGATCATGTTGCTGGATGAGCCGACGTCGGGTGTTGCCTCGGACGAGAAATTCCCGATCATGGACCTGGTGATGGAAGCGCTCAAATCTGCGGGCGTCACGGTCATTTTCGTTGAGCACGACATGGATATCGTGACCCGCTACTCCGAACGGGTTCTGGCGTTCTATGACGGAAGGATCATTGCCGACGATGCGCCGGACGAAGTTTTGTCGGACCCGGAAGTACAACGCTATGTGACGGGGGCGCCCGCATGACCTTGAAACTTGAAAACGTTGAAGTCAGCATTCAGGCCGCACCCATCCTGCGCGGCGTGAGCCTTGAGGTTGGTACCGGTGAACGCATGGGCCTGGTGGGCCGGAACGGTGCAGGCAAAACAACCGTTATGCGGACGATCACCGGGCTGGCCAACATGGCGGGGGGCAGGGTTCTGTGGAACGACGAGGATATATCCAACATGCAGCCCCGCCAACGTGCGGCACTGGGGTTCGGCTATATGCCGGAAGACCGCCGCCTGGTGCCTGACCTTACCGTCGAAGAGAACATGCTTTTGCCCGCATGGGCAAACAAAGAGATCGACGGACAGAAAGGTCTGAATTTCGTCTATGATCTGATGCCCGAACTGACCGAGATGGCCGCGCGCAAGGCGTTGCTACTTTCCGGTGGGCAACAGAAAATGGTGGCGCTGGGCCGGGCTTTGATCGCGGGGCGAAAGCTACTGCTGCTTGACGAGCCTTTCGAGGGCGTCGCCCCCGCCTTGGCAAAGCGGATTTCGGAAGTGATTACATCTTTGAAAGGCGAAGGGCTTTCGGTGCTGATTGCTCAATCTGAACTCAGCCATTCGCTTGAACTGCTTGAGCGCGAAAGCGTGATCGAGCGGGGCGAGATCATCAAAGTGAACGTCATTGATCAGTCGTCGGCAAACACGTGACGTGACCAAGGGACAGATTCCCCGCTTCCAAGCGACGCCATTCTCCAGCACAGGACACAATGAGTTAGATCTTTCATGCCACTCGAGCCGAAACCACTACGTGTCAAACATGCCTATGAGCAGGTGTCGAGCGAGATCGAAGCGCAGATCCTCAATGGTTCTCTGAAACCGGGCGACAGGTTGCCGGGAGAAATCGAGATGGCGGGCATGTTCAACGTCAACCGCTCCACCGTACGCGAAGGGATCCGGCGACTGGAAAGCGAAGGGTTTGTGCGCCGGATATCTCCTCGCAAGATGGTGGTCAGTATTCCACATATGGCGGAGCTTTCCTCTCGGCAGACCCGCGCGTTGAGCATATTGGACGTTACCTTTGATGAATTATGGAATGTCGCAATAGCAACTGAGCCGCTTGCCGCGGAATTGGCAGCGCGACATGCGGATGCCGAAGATATTGCCGACCTGAACAGGATCCAGCGCGAGCTTATCGCGGCTGAGGGGCAGGGGGATGCATCGGTTGAGATTGACACAGCCTTTCATTCCCGCGTGGCGGCGGCCAGCAAGAACCGGGTGTTGCAGCTAGCGCGCGAGCCAATTGGTTTTCTTCTGTACAGCGGTATCGACGTGTTGATCCCCAAGCTGCCACAGGCCATGTCGCGTCAGGTAGTGGCGCATCATCATATCATCGAGGCCATCTGCGCGCGGGATGCCGAAACCGCCCGCGATTGGATGGCACGCCACATCGACGATTTCAAACGAGGCTACATCCATGCAGGCTTGCCGCTGGACAAGCCTATCGCAGGCGCGGTTGGCCGATTGGTCGGACAGAGGCAGGTGCAATGACAACAGGTGGGGCCTTGGCACATGGCAGTGAGTGTCAACGAGATCGAACAGGAGGGGATCTATAGCATGACTGCACAAACGCTTTTGCGCCGTGAACGCCATTATGTTGATCGGGTGGTCGCTTGCTACTCAGACCGTCCGCGCAATGTGAATGGGCTTTTGGAAGCGGCTGTTGCGAACCATCCCGACAAAGAAGCGCTGATCTGTGACGACACCCGCTGGACCTATGCCCAATTCGATCAAGAGGTCGGGCGGGTGGCCGCTGGTCTGGCCGCGCGGGGCGTCGGGCGGGGCGACCGGTTGGCAATGCTGCTTGGCAATGGCGCGCCCTTTGTGGTTATGAGCTACGCTGCCGCGCGGTTGGGTGCGGTAACCGTCCCGCTTAGCATCCGTGATCAGATGCCGGGCATCCGGCACGCGCTTGTGAATTCAGAGGCCATCGCGCTTGTGGTCGAAGCGGCGTTCGTCGATCTTGTGCCGCTGCCCAAAGACACGCCTCATATGAAAGTGCGTATCTCTGTCGGATCGGCGTCAGGCTTTGCCGACTATGAAGAGCTGCGTCAGGCTGCCCCACTGACAGATCCAGCCTATGTTGACGAGGACGAGGTGGCAACGATCCTCTACACGTCGGGCACAACAGGTGTGCCCAAGGGTGCTATGCTGACGGGCTTGGGTATCATCCATTCCGCGACCAACTTTGTCAGCGTCATGGGCTTGGGGCCAGACGACAAGACTGTCGTCGTGGTCCCGATGAACCATGTGACCGGCCTCATTGCGGGGATCCACACGCTGGTCCGTGCCGGTGGCGCAATCGCGGTGATGCGAGAGTTCAAGGCCTCCAAGTTCTTGGAATGCGCGTCACGGGAAGGCATGACTTGCTCGCTTATGGTCCCCGCAATGTACAATCTGTGCCTGCATCAGACTGACCTAAGTGATTATGATCTGTCGGCGTGGCGGGTCGGCGGCTACGGCGGCGCGCCCATGCCAGCCGCAACGATAGAGCGGCTGGCCAGCGCATTGCCCGGTTTGGGGTTGATGAATGCTTATGGCGCGACCGAAACAACGTCACCGGCGACGATCATGCCAGCAGAGCATACTGCAGCGCATAGGCTTTCCGTGGGACGCCCGGTTCCGGGTGTCGAAATATGCGCCATGGACGAGAACGGCCGAGAGATGCCAGCGGGCGAAGCTGGAGAGCTTTGGATCAGGGGGGCGATGGTCGTTCCCGGCTATTGGCGCAACCCAGAAGCAGATGCGCGCGAGTTTGCTGCTGGTTTCTGGAAATCAGGGGACATCGGGGCGGTTGATGCCGATGGGTTCGTCTATGTCCATGACCGCAAAAAGGATTTGGTCAATCGCGGCGGGCACAAGGTGTTTACAGCGAAGGTGGAAAGTGTGCTCACGGCATGCCCCGGCGTGATTGAGGCTGCCGTGGTTTCCAAACCCTGCCCAATCCTCGGAGAGCGCGTGCACGCCGTCCTGTCCGTAAAATCGGAGGAGGCCGATGAGGACGCGATCAGGACGACCTGCGCCAGCGAGCTTGCCGATTATGAATGCCCCGAAAGCTATACTTTGTTTAACAGCCCGTTGCCCCGCAACGCCAACGGCAAGATCCTCAAGCGCCAGATCAAGGAGGACCTCGGCTTTGTCACCGCGTAAAGAGGCCGCTGAACCGTCAGTCGCCTGAATAGAATTAGAAAACCAAACCGCTTCAGCACCTGCCTGGGCCCCAAGAATAAGATCAGGATCGATCCACAATGACCAAAATGCTCCAAAGAGAAGGCCTTTCTGAACGGGCGCTCACCATCGCCGACAAGGTAGAGAAGTTCGTGCGCGAGACAGTCGCGCCCTATGAACGTGATCCGCGGATCGGTGCGCATGGCCCGTCAGACGCGCTGGGCGACGAACTCAAAGCACTGGCGCACGAGGCTGGCGTGATGACACCGCATATCCTCGATGACGGCGGGCACCTGACCCAACGTGAAACTGCCGCAGTTTTGATCCGCTCAGGTTTGTCGCCGCTGGGTCCCCTAGCCTGTCACACCTGCGCCCCTGACGAAGGCAACATGTACCTTATGGGCAAGGTTGCGTCGCCCGAACTGAAAGAGCGGTTTCTGACGCGGATGGTGGACGGCAGCATGCGCACCGCCTTCTTCATGACCGAACCGGCCGAGGATGGCGGCGCGGGTTCCGACCCGTCGATGATGCTGACCACCTGCAAGATGGATGGCAACCACTGGGTGGTCAACGGGCGCAAGACTTATATCACCGGCGCGGACGGGGCGGGCATGGGCATCATCATGGCCAAGTCCGACGACGGCGCCTGCATGTTCCTTGTCGATTTGCCAGACCCTGCGATCCGTATCGAGCGGGTGCTGGACACGATCGACAGCTCCATGCCCGGAGGCCACGCGGTCATCACCATCGACAACTTGCGCATCCCGGCGGACCAGATGCTGGGAGAATCCGGCGAGGGGTTCAAATACGCGCAGGTGCGCCTTGCGCCCGCGCGGTTGAGCCATTGCATGCGGTGGCTGGGTGCCTGTGTGCGCGCACATGAGATCGCAACGGATTACGCCAACCGGCGCATGGCTTTCGGCAAGCAATTGATTGATCACGAAGGTGTCGGCTTCATGCTGGCCGAGAACCTGATGGACCTCAAGCAGGCCGAACTGATGATCTACTGGTGCGCCGACGTGCTGGACAGCGGCGCTCAGGGTGGAGCGGAAAGCTCGATGGCGAAGGTGGCCGTATCCGAGGCGCTGATGCGGGTCGCGGACCGCTGCGTGCAGTGCATGGGCGGGCAGGGTGTGACGGCGGATACGATTGTTGAGCAGGTGTTCAGGGAAATCCGCGCATTCCGGATTTATGACGGGCCAACTGAGGTCCATAAATGGAGCCTTGCCAAGAAAATCAAGCGAGACTGGAAGGCGGAGCACGCGGGATGACATCCACCGCCGTCAGCGCCGATGCCAATACGGGGACGACCGCGGTGCGCGACGGTTTTAGCTTTGATGAGGATGCGCTGACGCGGTGGATGGCGGCCCATGTGACAGGTTTTGCTGGCCCCTTGACAGTACGCCAGTTCAAAGGCGGGCAGTCGAACCCCACCTACCAACTTGTCACGCCCGCAAAGACTTACGTTCTGCGCCGCAAGCCGACTGGCCAATTGGCGAAAAGTGCACATGCCGTGGATCGTGAAGCACGCGTGCTGACGGCCCTTGCCTCCGCAGATTTTCCGGTGCCCAAGGTGTACGGGCTGTGCACCGACCTGAGCGTTATTGGCAGCTGGTTCTACGTCATGGACATGGTAGAGGGCCGGATCTTCTGGGATGCAACCTTTTCGGAGGTCCCTGAGAGGGACCGGCCAAGTTACTTCTGTGCAATGAATGAAACATTGGCGCGGTTGCATCTGATTGCACCGCAATCGGTCGGGCTTGAAGACTACGGCCCCGCCGGCAACTACTTTGAGCGGCAGATCAGCCGATGGAGCCGTTCCTACCTGGCCGACACCGACGCAGGACGTGACCCGGGGATGGACAAGCTGGTTGAATGGCTGCCTACAGCGATACCCCGGACCGCGGACACACGCATCGTCCACGGCGATTTTCGCTGTGACAACCTGATCTTTCATCCCACCGCGCCACGGGTAATCGCCGTTCTGGACTGGGAGCTCTCAACGCTGGGCTGCCCGCTTGCTGATTTCACCTATCACGCGCTGATGTACCGGATGCCGCCGGAAATCGTGGCCGGGATGGGTAACCTTGATCCTGCCAGCCTGGATATCCCGACCGAAGATGAGTATGTTGCACAGTACTGTGCGGCCACCGGTCGGACGTCGATCCCGGATTATCCCTTCTATGTCGCTTTCAACCTCTTTCGGATGGCGGCCATCTTTCACGGGATCAAGGGCCGCGTGATCCGGGGACAGGCAGCTTCGGCTCATTCGGTTGCCCGCGTGCAGCACTTCCCGAAACTGGTCCAAATGGCGGTAAACGCCGCGGAGGAATGCCGATGACACAGCCTGTTCTTCTTGATGTCACCAAGGGCGTGGCAAAGATCACGCTGAACCGCCCCGAACGGGGCAATGCAATCAATCAACCGATGGCGGACGCCCTCATGGACCTGGCCTTGCGCTACGCCAATGAACCGAAGGTGCGCTGTGTCGTGCTGACCGGTGCGGGCAAGATGTTCTGCGTCGGCGGTGACATCAGCGATTTTGCGAACAATGACGTTGGAACAGGGGCCTTTCTGGGCCGGTTGGCTGGCACATTGCATCAGGCGATGACGCTCTTTGCCTCAATGAAAAAGCCCATGATCTGTCTTGTGAATGGCCCGGCGGCTGGGGCGGGGCTCAGTATGGCAATCAGTGGCGATATCGTTCTTGCCGACCCCTCCGCCCATTTCACCGCAGCCTACCTTGGCATTGGTCTGACCCCGGACGGCGGTATGACATGGCTGCTGCCCCGACTGGTAGGAATGCGCGCCGCACAAGAGATCATTCTGACCAACCGGCGCGTTGGTTCAGCCGAAGCGGCGGACATCGGCCTGATCACAAGACTGGTCAAAGAGGGCGAACTTGAGCGCGAAGGGGCTGATCTGGCGGACCAACTGACATCAGGTGCTGTCACCTCTATGGGGGCTGCGCGCCGCCTGCTTCAGGAAAGCTTTGCCTCGGGCTTTGCCAGCCAGATGGATCGCGAACTGACCTCGATCACAGCTGCCGGAGAAAGCCCGGAGGGACGTGAGGGGATCAGCGCCTTTCTTGAACGCCGCGCACCTGATTTTCGGAAGCATCCCAAAGAATGAACACGATAGTATGAAATGCGGGATGCACGGACAATGGGAGCTTGCCGTGCGACACCCGTTTACCAAGCGAATGACCGAATAAGGAAATTAGAAAATGAGCAAACTCTTTTCACCGCTTAAGATTGGACCTCTTGAGCTTGACAACCGGATCATCATTGCACCGATGTGCCAATACTCTGCCGTAGAAGGAAACGCGCAGGACTGGCACCTGATCCATTTGGGCAACCTTGCCTTGTCAGGTGCGGGCATGTTGATCATCGAGGCTGCTTCCGTCTCGCCCGAAGGGCGCATCACGCCGGGTGATCTTGGGCTTTATTCCGATGAGAATGAGGCCGCGCTGAAACGCGTGATGGAGGCGGTGACAAAATATTCGGTCACGCCTATGGTCATTCAGCTTGCCCATGCCGGGCGCAAAGCATCCAGTCGCGCCCCTTGGGACGGTGGAGCACAGATCCGCCCTGATGAGCCTGAAGGATGGAAAGCGGTGGCGCCCTCTGCCGTGCCGCATGCAGAAGACGAGGACGCGCCTGTCGCACTTGATGACGCAGGCCTTGCAAAGGTTCGGGATGATTTCGTGTCTTCGGCACGACGGGCGGTGGCACTTGGTTTTAAGGGGATTGAGGTGCACATGGCTCACGGGTATCTCTTGCATCAGTTCCTTTCACCCTTGTCTAACTTGCGAACGGACAGCTACGGCGGCGCGCTTGAAAACAGGATGCGCTTTCCGCTTGAAGTCTTTGATGCGATCAAGGCAGCGGTCCCTCAGGACATACCGGTCTGGGTGCGGGTTTCGGCGACGGATTGGGTGCCGGGCGGATGGGACACAGATGACACGATCGCGCTCAGCGCTATGTTGAGAGAACGCGGGTGCGCAGCGATACATGTGTCCTCAGGTGGCGTGTCCCCCAAACAGGAAATCCCGGTCGGTGCGGGCTATCAGGTGCCTCTCGCCGCAGAAGTAAAAGCACAGATCGAATTGCCCATCATCGCCGTAGGGCTCATTACCGAGCCTGAATTCGCGGAAGCTATCCTTGAAAAAGGTGAGGCCGACGCAATCGCCCTGGCACGGGGAATGCTTTATGACCCACGCTGGCCGTGGCATGCCGCCGCCGCACTTGGAGCCGAGATTAGCGCGCCCCATCAGTACTGGCGGTCACAGCCGCGCGAGTACAAGTCACTGTTCAAGAATGCGAAAGTCGGGCAGCGGTAAACCAATTGCCTGTGGACCTCGTCAAGTTCGTCTGAAGAAGGTGCATTTTGGGGGCGGGCTTTGGTTTGCCATAAAGGCTCTATCGCATAATCGGCTAAATCTTCTTGAGCAATTTCGGCTTCGACTTATTGGGTCGAAGGAAGAGTGACTCACGCCGGATTTAGGCCCGCGAAGAACTGGGTAGCCTTTGTGATATATTCCTCTCCTAGAGAATGCGGTTCTCGCATCGAAGCCGCTCATTCTCTTGAGCAAGGCTTAGATCCTCTTTCGACATCAAGTCTGAGTTTCGGCGTGCGTTGATCCCTTTATTCAGCGTCGACATGCCAAGGCCAAGATCAGCAGCACCTTGCTTGCGCGACAGACCGCTGTTCAATGCGATCAGCACCGCATCTTGCCAGTATTCGTCCCGCCGTATCAGTCCCATAGTAAGTCTGCGTTGTTGCAGCAAATGCTATCAAAGGAGCGGTATCAAACCGCGACAGGTCCAATCTACGAGACTAGGGGCTATTCATATCAGTGAGAAACGCAGCGATCGAGATGTCAACGCCGGAGCAAAATCGCACCAAACGCCGGAGAGAAAGTGCGCCACTTGGCTGGATCTGGCCGGAGTAAAACTGCGCCAGCTTGTTGGGTTAGGTTTGTCCATAGGCCCGCACGGCGGAGTGCCCCTACAGAGCAACGAAGCTGTGCGGGGCTCTGGGCAAACCGGGGAGCGGTATTTGTTCTTTAAGCTTTACCCGATTGACGGCTGTGTCTGAGGCGGTAGCTCTCACCGTTCATTTCCAGGATGTGAACATGATGGGTCAGGCGGTCGAGCAGCGCACCTGTTAGGCGTTCCGAGCCGAAGGTGCTGGTCCATTCATCGAACGGCAGGTTGGACGTCACGATGGTTGATCCGCGCTCGTAGCGTTGTGAGAAGACCTCAAATAGCAGTTCAGCACCGGTTGGCGACAGGGGCACATATCCAAGCTCATCGATGATCAGCAGGCTGTATTTACTCAGTTGCTTCTGCAGACGCAGCAGGCGCTTCTCATCCCGGGCTTCGAGGAGTTCATGGACCAAAGCCGATGCGGTGATGAAGCCGACAGCCAGACCCTTCTGACAGGCTGCCAACCCAAGGCCGAGGCCAATATGCGTCTTGCCGGTACCGCTGTTTCCCACGGCGATGATGTTCTCGTTACGGGTGATGTAGTCACAGCGCGCCAGCTCCATCACCAGCATCTTGTTCAACGAGGGCATGGCCTTGAAGTCGAAGCTGTCGAGACTTTTGACGGCCGGGAACTTTGCAGCCTTGATCCGCCGTTCCACCATGCGCCGCTCCCTGTCGATGAGCTCCAGTTCGGCGAGGCGCAAAAGATAGCGGGAATGATCGATGCCTTCTGCCGCGCATTGCTTGGCGACTTTGTCATACTCACGCAGGAACGTCGGCAGGCGCAGGGCTTTCAAATGATGCGCCAGTAACAGCTGGGGCGTGTCGGTCATGACCCACCTCCCGACAGAAGTGCCATGTAATCGCGAGCGGATGTGATAGCAACGTGGGCTTTTGGCAGATATGGGTAAACTGTCATGTCCAGCCGGGGTGGTCTGCGTTCGATCCGGCACAGAACCAAATGCTTCACGGCATCAAAGCCGATCGTGCCGCGTTCAAGCGCGCTCTGTATCCCGGCTTCAACATCCGCGATCCGGAATGTCTCTAGAAGCCGCAGAACCTGAACGAACTCGCGCTTGCCCTTTTTACCCATCCGCGCCTCCATAAGGCGACGCAGGATGAGAAAGGCTTCAGGCAATTCCCAATCGGCCAGTGGAGCTGCCTGATCGAGTGCATTGGTCTTCTGTTCGATCAGCGCCAGATAATGAAGCGGATCATAGATGTAATCCTCCTTCTCCCAAGACCGGATATGGCGGGCGATGACTTCAGCACCGCAGGCAATCACCACCTCATGCACATAGCCCCGCACCAGAACTTCCTGGTGGCCGTAGGCCGTCGGAACAGAATAATCATTACCGCGATAGCGCACGAGCGACAGTGAGCTGACCCGAACTGATTGTTTGTCGCAGGCGTCGTACGGAACAGCTGGCAAAGGCTGAAGCCGTTCCGCATCAGCCACAAATCGCTCCCCAATCGTGCCTTTGTGCCCCCGCAGCTTGTCGTCCATGCGCTTGCGGCACTGTTCGGCCAGATGAGCATTGAGATCATCAAAGCTGGCAAACCGGGGCTTGGGCACCATGACGTTCCGGCGGGTGTAGCCAACCGTTCCCTCGACTTTACCTTTGTCATTCCCTTTGCCCGGGCGGCCAAACCGATCCTCAAACAGATAATGGGACACCAGTTCTGAGAACACCCGGGTTCGTTTGCGC
>NZ_JAABNT010000014.1 GCF_010667575.1 Sulfitobacter sediminilitoris | reverse complement strand
GCCGAGTTGGCCATCTTCCAATACATCAACGGCTTCTACAATCCGCGACGGCGGCATTCAGCATTGGGCTGGAAAAGCCCGGTCGCCTTCGAAAGGAAAGTGGCTTAAACGAGCACTTGGAGCGGCACGAAAACGGGACAGGTCCAATGCGTCATCTGATTAGTAACATACCGCAATAGGCACGATCACAACATCAATGCGCAATCATCACGTGCCTTACGGCCGTGTAATCCTCAAGCGCGTACATCGACATATCTTTCCCGTAGCCGGATTGTTTCAGTCCGCCGTGGGGCATTTCATTCACCAGCATGAAATGCGTGTTGATCCATGTACAGCCATAGCGAAGGCGCGCTGAGACATCCATCGCGCGGCCCACATCCTGTGTCCAGATCGATGAGGCCAGCCCGTAATCGCTATCATTCGCCCATGTGACAGCCTCGTCAGGGTCTGTGAATCGCGTGACGGACACCACGGGGCCAAAGACCTCGCGCTGGACGATTTCATCGGATTGTAGTGCACCTGCGATAACGGTCGGCTGGTAGTAGAAGCCGCTCCCGCTGTGAATCACACCGCCAGTTGTGATTTCCATATGCTTGTGCTCGCGGGTCCGCTCAACGAAGCTTGCAACGCGGTCGCGCTGGCGCATGGAGATGAGCGGAGGAATTTCGTTCAGCGTATCATCTGCGTTGTCATAGACGATCGTTGACACGGCGGATGATAGTTCAGCCACAAGCTTTTCATAGACTTTCGATCCGGCATAGATCCGGCAGGCAGCAGTACAATCCTGACCCGCGTTGTAATAGCCAAACGCCTTGAGCCCATCGACGACGCGGCTCAGATCGGCATCGTCGAACACGATGACGGGTGCCTTGCCGCCCAATTCCAGATGCGTGCGTTTGACGGTCTTGGAGGCGGCTTGCAGCACCTTCTTACCCGTCGCAACATCGCCCGTGATCGAGACCATATCGACGTCAGGATGGCTGATGAGCGTATTGCCAACGCTCGCACCTTGACCGATGACTACATTGACGACCCCTTCTGGCAGGATGTCGGCCATCAGTTTGGCCAGTCGGAGGGCCGTCAGGGGTGTCTGCTCGGATGGTTTCAGCACGACTGTATTACCGCCCGCCAGTGCCGGAGCCAACTTCCAAGCCATCATCATCATAGGGTAGTTCCATGGCGCGATGGAGGCCACGACGCCAATCGGATCACGGCGCACCATAGAGGTATGCCCCTCCATGTATTCTCCAGCGGCGGAGGTGTGCATATTGCGAACAGCACCCGCGAAATAGCGGAAGCAGTCCGCGACAGCAGGAACTTCTTCGTTCCGGACTTCGTTGATGGGCTTGCCGCAGTTCAACGCTTCAAGCTGGGCCAGTTCTTCGAGATTGGCATCAACTGCGTCCGCGATTGCCAGCAGCTTGGCGGAACGCTCCGACGGCGTGGTGCGGGACCAATGCGCGAAAGCCGCACGCGCGGAGCCGACTGCACGGTTGATTTGGTCGCTGTTCGCCTCGGCGAGCTTAAGGATGGTTTCACCGCTGCGCGGATTGAGCACCGACTCTTCAGTATCCGTACCCGCCTCGAACGATCCACCGATCAGCATATTCGTTTCCATGGTGTCACTCCCTTTCGTATTGTTATTTCGGTTTATTTGCCCTGACCGGCGACCGTATCGGTACCGCGTGTCAGATAGTAAGCTGCGAGGATGGGCAGGAAGGTGACCAGAACCACGACCATCGCAACCACATTGGTCACGGGGCGTTCGCGCGGGCGCACCAGTTCTTCAAGCATCCAGATGGGCAAGGTTTGCTGTTGGCCAGCGGTGAAAGTAGTCACGATGACCTCGTCGAACGACAGAGCAAAGGCGAGCATTCCGCCCGCAAGCAACGCCGTAGAGATGTTCGGTAGGATCACATAGCGGAAGGTCTGAAAACTGTTTGCTCCCAGATCCATCGACGCCTCGACCAAAGAACCGGATACCCGCCGGAACCGTGCCACTGCGTTGTTATAGACAACCACCACACAGAACGTTGCGTGGCCCAGAACGATGGTCCAGAAGCTGAAGGGAATATCCGCCAGGTTAAAGGCAGAGCGCAGCGAGATACCGGTGATGATGCCCGGCAAGGCAATGGGGAGGATCACGAGAAGCGAAATCACCTCACGCCCGAAAAACTTCGTGCGGCTCACCGCTGCGGCACACAGCGTGCCGAGGATCAACGCGATCACGGTCGATATACTCGCGACCTTGAGGGAGAGCGACAGCGCCTCCCAGACGTCCGTCCGGCCCCACGTGACCGCGAACCATTTTAGCGTGAAGCCGGGAGGAGGCCACTGGTACGACTTATCTTCGGTCGTGAAGGCGTAAACAAAGATCAGCAGTATCGGCAGATGCATGAATGCAAGGCCGAAACCTGCCGCGATCTTGAGGCCCAAGCGTGCGCGGTCAGAGTGCATCGAAAGCCCCCTTACGCTTTGCAATCCAAAGATAGACGGCCATCAGTAAGATCGGGACCACGGCGAAGGCCGCCGCCAACGGGATGTTTCCTGCCGTCCCTTGGAAGGCATACACCGCTTGCCCGATAAACCGCCGCGAGGACCCGACGATCTGCGGAATGATGTAGTCGCCCAGCGTCAACGAGAAGGTAAAGATCGATCCCGCGATCACACCCGGAAGGGCTAATGGCAGCAAGACATGACGGACGGTTTGCGATGGGCGTGCGCCCAGATCTCCTGAAGCTTCCAGCATCGAGATGGGCACCCGTTCAAGCGACGCTTGAATGGGAAGGATCATGAAGGGGAGCCAGACATAGAGGAACACAAGGAAAGTGCCGGTCACACTCACCGACAGGGAATTTCCACCGATAATCGGGATCGACAGATAAGCGTTAAGAAGCCAACTGAGATGCAAAGTCTCGAACAGCCAATTCAGTATGCCCTCCTTGGCGAGGATCAACTTCCACGAATACACTTTCACCAAGTAGGACGACCACAGCGGCATCATGATGCCGAGATAAAAGATCGCCTTCCATTTACCGCGTGCATATCGCGCGGCGTAATAGGCCACTGGGAAGCCGATTATTGCCGCACCGATTGTGACTGCGGCCGCCATCACGACCGTGCGGACAATGATGTCGAAATTTGAAGGGCGAAACAGCTCACCGTAGGTTTTCAGCGTCCACTCATATTGAATCTGGCCAGTGAACTCATCAATCGAGAAGAAGCTCTGCGCCAGTAGTGCAAAGAGTGACCCCAGATATATGATACCGAGCCATAATGCTGGTGGCAGGATCAGCAAGAAGATCAGCATCGACGGCTTGCGCCACAGTGCGTCCGATATTCGGCCAAGCAAACCGATGTTGCGATCTATGAAGGCCTGATCACTCATGCGCCCATCACATGCAGATCATCGGCTGCCCAGTCGACATGGACCGTCTCGCCACTTTTGGGGATCACCGCGCCTTTGGGCAGCAGCATCGTCATCGGCGTGCCTGCTACATCAAGGCTGACACGCGTGGCCGTGCCCAGAAAACTCACAGTTTTCACCTGCGCAGCGTGACCTTGTGCGGCCAGAGATACGGCTTCGGGGCGGACTGCGCCGTGGGCCTTTGTTCCCGTTAGTTTCGCGACGAATTCAGGAGGCAAGACGTTGGAAGAGCCCACAAAATCCGCCACAAACGGCTGCTCGGGTCGATAATAAATCGCCTCGGGTGTACCGACTTGGATGATCTTACCATCATTAAAGACCGCAACGCGGTCGGCCATCGATAGAGCCTCGCTTTGATCATGGGTAACAAAGACAAAGGTGATGCCAAGGTTGCGTTGCAGGACCTTCAACTCTTCCTGCATCTGTTCCCGCAGTTTGAGATCGAGGGCGCCCAATGGCTCGTCCAAGAGCAACGCTTTGGGCTTGTTGACCAATGCGCGGGCCAGAGCAACTCGCTGGCGTTGTCCGCCGGACAATGCCGAAGGCTTGCGGTCGCCGTAGCCACCAAGTGCTACCATTTCCAACGCTTCATCCGCCGCCTTCTGCCGCGTCGCTTTCATCTGTCCTGCGATCATCAGGCCATAGGCAACGTTGTCGCGTACATTGAGATGCGGGAAGAGCGCGTAATCCTGAAATACGGTGTTCACGTTGCGCTTGTAAGGGGGCGTACCTTGCACGACCTGCCCGAAAATTTCGATGTCTCCGGCTGTCGGGCGTTCAAATCCTGCAATCAGGCGCAGGCAGGTCGTTTTTCCCGAACCCGATGGCCCAAGCATCGCGAAAAATTCGCCCTCAGCGATATCAATGTCGACGCGATCGACAGCTTTCACGTCGCCATAGTGGCGCGAAACGCCCGAAAAACGAATTGCAGAAGTCATGGGGTGTCCCGGGATTTGGGCCCACCACACAAACGTGCAGCGGGCGCATCTTTCTGAGAGGCTTACCGACCGCCGATGACGCCGATGTAATCGGATACCCAGCGATAGTAGGGCACGCATTCATCCTGACTCTCACAGGAGGAGACCGGTGTGGTCCAGAATTTGATGCGGTCGAAATCATCAAGACCGTTCAAGGTACAGCCTTCGGCAGTTTGCATACCGCGGCCGTCTGTACAAGCCGCAGGTACGGCTGGGTTGGCTCCAAACCAGACCGACAAATCTGCTTGTAGATTGGAGGCCAGAGAATGCTCCATCCACATATAGCTGCAGTTCGGGTTGTCTGCATCGACATGCATCATTGTTGAGTCAGCCCAACCCGTCGCACCTTCTTGCGGAATGGTGGACGCAACAGGTGTGTTGTCGCCTTGAAGTAGGTTCACCTGAAACGGCCAAGTTCCAGACGCAGCCATGCCTTCGTTCTTGAAGTCGTCGATCTGGATGAAAGCATCATGCCAGTAGCGGCTGACAATCGTGCGTTGCTCCCGGAGAAGATCAAGCGCCGCGTCGTATTGCTCCTGATTAAGTTCGTAGGGCGATACGATGCCCAGCTCCGGCTGGTGGAACATCAGATAATTGGCCGCATCTGCAATGTGGATCGGGCCGTCATAGGCTTGAACGCGGCCTGCGTTTGGCTGACCATCGGGCAGGTCCATCGCCTTGAAGACGACGTCCCAGCTGGTCGGCGCTTCGGGGAAGACTTCGGTGGAATACATCAGGACGTTCGGGCCCCACATATAAGGCACACCATAGTGTGTCCCATCGACGTAGTGCCACGGCGCTTCCTTAAGGCGGTCATCGACGGTCGACCAGCTTGGGATTAGATCAATGTTGATGGGCTGGACGCGGTTGCCTGCGACCATGCGCAGCGACGCATCGCCAGAGGCCGTGACCAAATCAAACCCGCCTTCGTTCATCAGAGCGACCATCTCGTCACTGGTGTTCGCGGTCTTGACGTTGACCATACAGCCGGTGGCTTCTTCAAATCCGGTGATCCAGTCAAAATCGGGCGATGTCTCGCCACGTTCTAGATAGCCAGGCCATGCGACGATGTTCAGCTCACCTTCGCCTGCGCCAAGTTCGGTAATCATTGTTTGTGCTGTGGCCTGACCTGCAACGGTCAGCGCCAGAACCAGTGTTATACTTGATTTCAAGACATGTTTCATCTGCAGTCTCCCCTTTGAACGCATCATGAGTTTCTCTGTTTTCCTTCACCGTGGGGGAGTCGCGCTGCAATCACAAATTCAATTAACAGAATAATGGTATCGGAAATTCCGATATGACCGTATCAGTCGTTACTGATCATCTTGTGGGCTTGCGCAACATCGATAAATTCGCGCGCAGCCGCGGATAATTGCAATCCCTTGCGCCAAACCAGACCGACCTGAACGACCGGCAACGCGCCCGATACATCACGTGCCTCAATCCGGTCTCCTTCCAGTGACCATGGCCGGTAAACGAGATCCGGTAACAAAGCGACGCCTGCTCCCGTAGCCACCAAAGAACGAACGGCCTCTACCGATCTGGTGCTGAAGGCGACTTTCGGGCGGGTCCCCAAAGCAGAGAGCAACTTAACCGTCTCTTGCTCCATTTCGTCAAGGTTTAGCATGATCAACGGCTCGTTCTTAAGGTCTGCCAAACTGATGCTGTTCTGGCTCGCCAAACGGTGCCCTATAGGCATCCAGAGCCGGTAGGGTGAAACGTCCAGCGTCTCTGAATAGAGGGCGGAGCGTCCGGTCATTTTAGAAGTCATCATGACGGCGACATCCATTTCGCCGCCGATCAGAAGGTGTTCGAGATACTCTCCCGATTCCTCAATCGCACTGATTTCAACCTGCGGATTGGCCCGCCGGTATTTCGCCAAAAGGTCAGAGATAACGTACCCTGCCACCAAGGACGTCAGGCCAAGATGCAACCGTCCTCGCGCCGTCTGGCTTTCATCCTCGAAGGCACCCCGGGCCACCGCGACCTCTGCAAGGATCGATGTGGCATGGCGCAAGAACTGGTGGCCGCGATGCGTAATGCGCAACCCTCTTGAGTGACGATCAAAAAGCGCAACGCCCAGATCAGCTTCAAGATCCTTGATGGATTCGGTGACAGCGCTCTGCGAGATCGACAAGGACTGCGCGCCCGCGCTGACCGAACCATGCTCCGCGACAGCTACAAAGTAGCGGAGTTGCCTCAGCGTGAATGACAAGAGAGACCGCCTTTAACGTTGTTTTGTACATTAAACCTATCGACCTCCGGTGCAGTTCACAATCGTCTGTCAAGGCAAATGCCGATCTTGGCAGCTGAAGGCCATATCGGCTATTCGCTCTGAGCGTGCGAAGCCAGAGCGTTTTCTTTCTGACATCGCGACAGACGTTGTCGCGCTATTCCTGGACGCGTAGCACCGTGGCGAGATGCGCATGCAAAGGGATGATGATCCGAGAGATGCGTTTGACATTCTACTCCGGGTCAAACTAAGGGCGCTGATTTTAGCCACGAAAGGGTATGTGCAATAGGTGGATCGCAGCCCTGAATCGATTTATGACGAAACAAGGGTTTATCCAAATGGCGGTCATATGCCCCTTAAGTTGCTACGCTCTCAAATGTCCGCTTCTGGGAGAAGCACCGCAGCGCTGTGAGATTCAGTCAGCGGTAGCTTTGGGCCGGTCGCGAGTGCCGAGTTGATGCTGCAAATGCGAAAAGCCCTTGTTCTGATACGACTGCAATGGGCTCGTCTCGGTCATCTGAGCGTTTTGCTCAGATGTCTGCAAAACGTCTGATACCGGCCACTTGGCGCTGGTCGGCAACGAAGCAGGGTCCGCTTTTACCAACACCGGCCATCCGCTGCGGTTGCGCTCGATGTCTCACATGCGGATAAACCCGCCGTCGAACAAAAAAATGTTCAGACCATTCCCAACTCATTCCTTTAGTCCAGCCGATGAATTAGGTGCTCGCCTTCAAGCCCTTGCAACTGCACCGAAGTGGTGTAGGCAAAGCGGTAATCCCGCGTTTCGCTGACCATTTTTCGAGTGGCATCAGAGACTTGGATTTCGCCGGGTGCTGCGAGGGCAGCTATTCGGGCGGCCTTGTTGACAACGGTCCCAAAGAAATCATCCTTTGTCTGGACGACTTTGCCGGTATGGATGCCGATGCGCACAGCGATGGCAGGCCCGTCGGACTGCTCATTCGCTTGGAGGATAGCCCGCGCAGCCTGTAGCGCCTTGGCTGGCTGCGGAAAGCTCGACATGGTTCCATCGCCCAATGACTTTACGAACTCACCGTCTGCATCTTGGATGATTTTGCGCAGCGCGGCAAAGTGCCGGGCCACCTCGGAGGACCAAAGGCGGTCGCCCATCATCGATGCAAGGCGCGAGGAATTGACGATGTCAGTGAACATGATCGAGGCAAAGCCTTCCCGCTGATCCAGTGAGAAACCTTTCCGCGCAGCAGCGACCAGATCGGCAATGGCGTTTTGTTCGATTCCCGTGAACTCGATGTTCGGGATCGGCACCGAGCCATGGCGGTGCACGATCTTCCAGACGCCGTCTTCGAGCGCAAAGATCAAGGTGGTCCTTACATGGAATGTTCGGTCGGGTTGATCGGCGAAAGCAATGTCATGAGTGAGGCAAGCCCATCCGGTTTCACCATTCTCGAATGCTTCGGCAAATGTTTCATCGTGTTTGGAAATTTGCGGGATTACTCCAAAAAAATCTCCGATACCCTCGCGTACTGCATCACCCGCCCACAGTTCGCCTTCGCCGCTACCGACGAAGCGCAGGTGGTCGTGTCCGGACAGAATGTTGCGCAGCTCGTTTTTCCGCTTGTGTCGGATTGCTTCGATCCAACGGCGCGAAACGGCGAGCAATTCCTTAGACGGCCGCGTCATCGCCGCTGGTCCTGCCAGAAACTTGCCAGCACGAATTTCTGTTTTTCCAACCCGAACCTCCGGAATTATGCGTCGCTTTTCACGCTCTCGCCGAGATTAGCACATTCCAGCGGACTTGCGATAAGTGCGATGGAATGCTCCGTCTGCATTGGGCTCGGACCGGTCATTCGCTGCTGACGGCATGAAGGTCCGGTATTGGCGATTGACCTCGAGTCGAGCGCTCCGCGACCGATGGAGGAGTAGAACGAAACTGACTTTTTACCAATAAGTTAGGGGATGGTTTGCACGCGAAAAGCACAGGGAATTAGCGGCTTCTCGGAGGTCTATTGACGGTCGACTCCGGGCTGGGTCAAGCGATTGAGCAAGGGGCGCAGTCACAAATCCAACTAGTCATCGCCATTTGCCTGTCTTCGCTCTCGGGGGGATAGACCACCCCAATCCGTGTGCAGTATGTGTGCAACATGGCCCCGAAAACCGGATCGCGGACCATAGGAGAACCAAGAATGCCCAACAACGCAGCCACTGCGGCAGCGAGATTGTCCATCGCGCCGATGATGGACTGGAAAGGTTTACTCTTATTTTCGATAAGTTAAGTGACACCGTGTGCACCGTGTGTGCAACATTAAATCGGCATCTGGCGCGCTCTGTCGTGTGCTCTGCGGTACAAATGATTTGATCCAATCACGGGTCATTTCAGCGAAAAGTTCGAAATTTCCCAAAGACCCCAAAACTATGGTCTCCATTCTTTGGAGATGTGTTGAACAAGCTTTGGGCGAGATCTCAGATTTGGGTAACCATGATGAGGAAATGTGAGGGCAGGGGCTTTAAGACGTCGTTTCTTTGAAAGTGCTGAGTTCAGAAGAACCAACGGCCTGATAAGATGGGATGCCAAGCTGACCCAAAGCGCGGACCAATTCCAACTGCAATAATTCAAACGCACGCTGAGCGCCTGCGTCACCGCCTGCACCAACACCATAGGCGAACGCGCGGCCTACAAACGCAAAGTCAGCCCCTAGGGCCTTTGCGCGCAGGAAATCTGCACCGCGCCGGATGCCGCTATCGAGAATAATGGTCATGCGGCTTGCGACGGCCTCGGCAATGGCAGGTAATACTTCGATCGTGGGCGGGCCAAAGGCCACCTGACGGCCGCCATGGTTGGACACCACAATTCCATCGCAGCCCTGTTCGGCGCAGGCCACGGCGTCTTGGGCATGCAGGATGCCTTTGACCAGAAGTCGGCCTTTCCAGCGCGCACGCAAGCGTTTGAGGTCTTCCCAGGTGAACCCCGGAGTAATCAGGGTTTTTTGTACATCCGAGTAGGACGTCGCGCTTTGCAGAAGGTCGGCATAGTTCGCCACGTTTGGCGTGCCATGTTTCAGGCTGGTCAGTGCCCAACGCGGGTTGGCCATACATTGCAGGATCACTTTGGGCGTAAAACGGAAGGGCACAGCAAGCTGGTTGCGGATGTCGCGGTCGCGCTTGCCCGCGGCTGGGACATCGGCCGTGACCATCAACGTGGTGTAGCCGGCCGCTTCGGCACGTGCGATCAGGCCTTCGGTCACTGTTGCATCGCTGGACACATACAGCTGGAACCAACCGTTGCCGTCTGCGGCTTCGGCCAGTTTTTCGAGCGTGGTCGAAGAGGCAGAACTGGCCGTGTAGGGGATGTTTTGCGCCTTACACAGCCGCGCGAGCATCAGGTCGGCACCCGGCCAGAAGGCGTTAAGCATACCGATAGGTGCCATGCCGAAGGGGGCATTGAAGGTTTGCCCGAATATTGTCGCACGGGTGTCGATGTTGGACACATCCACCATATAGCGGGGCGTGAGCTCTACTTCCTCAAAAGCTTCTGTGTTGCGGCGCATATTGCGTTCATCTTCCGCACCGCCATCCACCAGATCAAACGCAAAGCGCGGGATGCGGCTTTTGGCGCGCAGCCGCAGATCATCGATTGAAGCTGCGCGGTCCAATCCCATCAGATCGACCACCCACCATCGACGGCAAAGGCCTGTCCGGTGGTAAAGGCGGACATGTCCCCTGCCAGATAGCATACCATCTCCGCGATTTCTTCGGGTTGGCCGAGCCGCCCCATGGGCTGGCGTTCTTTGAATGCGGCGAGGGCTTTGTCAAAATCACCGGTTGCGGTCAGGCGGTCGTTCAAAGACGGGCTTTGCACGGTGCCGGGACAGATTGCGTTACAGCGGATGCCGTCCCTCACGAAGTCAGCGGCGATGGCCTTGGTCATGCCAATGATCGCCGCCTTGGACGCGCCATAGGCAAAACGGCGCGGTGCGCCTTTCTCGCTGGAGACGATGGAGGCGATGTTGATGATCGACCCGTTCTTGTTGGCGAGCATACCTGGCAGCACAGCCTTAGTGATACGGTACATCGCCTTTGCGTTCAGATCGAAGGCGCGGTCCCAGACGTCTTCGTCGCAATCGAGGATCGTGCCGTCGTGAACCCAACCCGCACAGTTGAGCAAAATGTCGACGGGTGGCAGGGAGGCAACAAGCGCCTGAACCGCTGCGGCGTCAAGCACGTCCAGAGCGTGGCCTTCTATATTGGGTGATGTTTCGGCCAGATCAGCAACCGCCGCGCCATCCAGATCGGTGGCGATGACCTGTGCGCCACGCGCCGCAAGCGCTTCGGCGCTGGCGCGGCCAATACCTGCGCCCGCTGCAGTGATCAGCGCGATTTTTCCTGTAAGTGATTGTTCCATAGTCTTTCTCCTAGCGGGCGAGCCAGCCTCCATCGACGGTGACCACGCTTCCGTGGCAATAATTGGCGGCGTCAGACGCCAGAAAAACCGCAGCACCTGCGATTTCCGAAGGGTCTGCAAAACGGCCCGCAGGAATGCGTTCGAGCAGCGCCTTTGAGCGGTCCGGATCGTCGCGCAGCGCTTGCGTGTTGTCTGTGGCGGTATAGCCGGGCGCGATGCTGTTGACGTTGACACCGTGCGGTGCCCACTCATTGCAAAGTGCTTTCGTCAGGCCGACCACCGCGTGTTTGCTGGAAACATAGGCCGGAACCCGCAAACCGCCTTGCGATGCCAGCACAGAAGACACGATGATGATTTTACCCGAGCCTTGGGCCACCATGCGCTTACCCGCCGCCTGAGACAGCAGCCACACAGAATCAAGGTTCACCGCCAGCACGCGCCGCCAATCCTCCAGCGGCATGTCGGTACTGTCTTCGCGGTGGATAATCCCAGCGTTATTTACCAAAATGTCTAGTCCGCCCAAGGCGTCGCTGGCAAAGCCTATCACGTCCTCGGCCCCGGTCTGATCCATGTTGGAAAAGTCAGCTTTCACTGCGGCACCTTTGACACCCAACGCCTTGATCTTCGCGAGGGTGTCTTCGGGTTGATGGCTGCGATAGGTCAGCACCACATCGGCCCCGGCGGCAGCAAGGCCGAGGGCAATGCCCTCGCCGATGCCGGTCGCGCCGCCGGTGACCAATGCCTTGCGACCGGTCAGGTCAAACGGGTTGCCCATATCAGTACCGGTTCGCGATCGGCAGTTCTTCCGCTGGGAAGAGGCTGATGACCTCGCAGCCGGTTTCGGTCACAACAACTTCTTCTTCGATCCGTGCGGCTGAATAGCCGTCGGTTGCAGGGCAGTAGGTTTCCAGCGCAAAGACCATTCCGGTCTTGATCTCCATCGGGTGATCCATCGACACCGCGCGCGAGATGATGGGCCTCTCGTGCAACGCAAGGCCAAGCCCGTGACCGAATTGCAGCCCAAAAGCTTGGTCTTCGCTCGCAAAGCCAAGCGATTGGGCCGTTGGCCAAACCTCGGCCACCTTATCGGTGGAGACGCCCGGTTTGATCATCGCGATGGACGCATCGATCCATTCGCGGGCCTTCACATAGGCATCGTTCTGCGATGGTGTTGCGCGGCCGACGTTGAACGTGCGGTAGTAACAGGTGCGATAGCCTTGGTAGGATTGCAGGATATCAAAGAAGGCCTGATCGCCTGGCCGGATAAGGCGGTCTGTAAAGTTATGCGGATGCGGGTTGCAGCGTTCACCAGAAATGGCGTTGATCGCCTCAACATCGTCTGACCCCATCTCGTAGAGCATTTTGTTGGACAGGGCGACGATATCGTTTTCGCGGATGCCCGGTTTCAGCTCTTCGTAGATCATATGATAGACGCCATCGACCATGGCAGCCGCTTGGGTCAAAAGCTGAATTTCATCCGTATTTTTGATTTCGCGCGCCGCCAACATGATTTGCTGGCCATCGACCACATTGAGGCCTTCTTGTTGCAGCGCGTGGAACATTGCCGTTTCCGCATAATCCACACCAACGGGCATATCGGCCATACCGGCATCGCGGATCAATCCGGCGATCTGCTTGGCGTATTTCTGCATCAAACCGAATTCCGGCGGGATAGTGCCGCGCATGCCGACAACGCCAGCAAGGCAGTGGCTGGGCTCGAGCCAGTCTGAATGCCGCTTGTGGTGCTCTGCGGCTGATCCAAAATCCCAGACATAGGGGCTGTCGTCACCTGTCAGCAGACAGAAGCGGCACATCTTGTCGCGTTCCCATTCGCCGATCTTGGTGGCCGAGACGTAGCGGATATTGTTCACATCGAACAAAAGCAGCGTGCCAGCGTTCGAGGCCTTGAGCGATTGCCGTGTCCGCGCGAGGCGGTAGCGACGCAGGCGGTCGTGGTCGATGCGACGTTCAAAATCCACGGACATATGGCCATGGGCTGGCAGTTTTTCGCGCCATTCCCAATTGGGCTCAAGATCCATTGGGGTGAGCAAGTTCGGCATTAAGGCATTGCCTGGACGTTCTGACATTGAAGTCTCCTTCGGGGCACGCGGCCCCGTTCTGAATTACAGGTTAGAAAAGGGTGGCCCGTTACTGGATGCACCAGCCGCCGTCGACATGGATCATCTGGCCGGTCATGTAGTCGCTGTCGTCGGACGCGAGGAAGGACGCGGTGCCGACGATGTCTTTGGGGTAAGACACACGCTTGATCTGAAGCGCATCGCGTACGATGTCGTCATAAGCCTGGCCTTCTTTTTCTTTGAAGCCGATATCAACAAGGTCCTTATCGAGCTGTTCCCAAAGCGGGGTCACAACGACGCCCGGTGCATAGCCATTCACGGTGATGCCGTGCTCGGCCAGACCAATTGCGCCACAATGGGTCAGAGCAAGGCAGCCGTATTTCGAGGTGCAGTAGACCGTGACATCCACCAGCGGCTTGCGCGACGCGATGGAGCCAACGTTGATCAGCTTGTAAGGGTGACCCTCCATCGGACCCTGTTCGATCATTTGGCGTGCAGTTTCCTGCATACCCAGCCACATCGCTTTGGTGTTTACGTTCATGATCATGTCCCAGTTGTCTTCATCGATATCCATGAAGAACCGGGGTTTGTTCAGACCCGCGTTAAAGACGCCGACATTGATGGACCCGAAGGCTTCGACAGTCGCGGCCACAGCGGCGGCGTTGTCTTCACGTTTGGTGACATCCATTTTAACGGCAATCGCATTGCCATTTCCGGCTGCATTGATCTCATCCGCGACAGTTTTCGCCATGTCCAGGTCCAGATCACCGATGCAGACGTTGGCACCCTGTTCGGCAAATGAACGTGCGTTGGCCTCACCCATGCCGCGAGCGGCGCCTGTGATGAGAATGTTTTTACCTTTGAGGCGGTTGGGGTCCATGGGTGTCTCCTCCTGACGTCATGATTATGTTGGTGGTTGTAGGGTTGCGTCGGCTTTCTCTTGGGCGCGGCGCAATGCATCTTGCGGGCTGATGATGCCGCGCAGCATGTCGTGAAATTCTTCTCCGCAAATCTGGATGATATCGTTGATTTCGGGGATCGGCGGCCTAGGCCAGAACTGCAGTTCGTCGCGCCAGGACATCCCATCGACCGCTTCGAATATCGGGGACAGACGCCGCACATCGGGGTCTGATCCCACGGAATAGCGTGGGTTGGTACGGCTGCCGTTCTGGACATACAGCTTTTGCGCAGTGGGGGAGGTGAAGACCAGCAGGGCTTCGACCGCCGCTGCAACGCGTTCTTTGGGCAGGTTGGCCGGTATCCCCATCACATAACCGCCAACTGGGGCGATGGGTGCCCCGTTAGGCCCCGCGGGGTGAGGCAGGTATCCGGTCTGATCCTTGGCGGGCGACGCGTCATCAAGTTCGAAATAGGGGGCAAGCAGCGTGTAGCCGTAAGCCATCGTGATCCGCCCCGCGGCATAGGGGCGAATGCGTTCGTACCATGACATCGAAAGAATATCCGGGGGTGAATACTTGAGCAGCTCCCTGAGGAACTCTGCCGCTTGCAGACCCGCTGGCGTATCAATCGTGAAGCGGTAATCGCGGTTTGCAAGATGTTGCGTTTCATAACCGCCCGCATTCGGTGTCAGGTCAAGGATGGGTTGCCCGAAATCCGCCAGTGTCATCAGAACCGTATGACCCAATGCTGTCCCGCGCGCGGCGTTCCAAGCAATGCCATGCAGCCCGCGCTGCGGATCGTGCAGTGCCTTTGCGGCGTTCAGCAAATCTTGCGTCGTCCTCGGAGGCTCAAGGCCCGCCTGTGCAAAAAAGTCCTTTCGGTAGAACAATAGCTCAGGGGTCGTTTGCGCAGGAATACCATATGCACGACCGCCCCAATGAGCGGCTTGCCAGCCAGCCGTGTGGAAATCCGACGGGTCGATGCGGGCAATATCCATGACCTCATCAAGTGGCATCAAGACGTTCTCTTCAGCGAACCCGCCGACCCAAGGCAGATCAACGGCGATGATGTCGTAATTGCTTGATTTGCGGTTTGCGTTGCGCACCGTTTCTTCGCGCAGGCGATCAATAGAAAAGGCGCGTTGATGAATTTGCGTGCCGATCGTCTGTTCAAACTGGCGTTTCAGGTTGTCCATCACCATGAAGGTCGGATCGCCATGCACCAGAACACGCAGCCCCCCCGCCAGCTTGAGCGGCTCGGAAAGGACCTCCATCGGCGGGATCGATTTCGCGCTAAGGTACGATCCGCCGAAATAGTAATCTGAAGTTTCTGCTGCGGCGGCACCGCCGAATTGCGAACTTGCAAGGCGCTGCACGCGGCTGGTCAATTGTGTCCATTGATCCAACAATTGAACGCTGGGATGTAGAGAAAAGCTTTTTCCTGTCACGGTGCGCGGCCGCTGATCTATCAGGCCGGCCTCCTGCATGTCCTTTATGCGGCGATTGGCCGTTGCATAGGGCGCGCGGCTGGCACCAATCAGGGATGTCATCGTAGTGAGCCGCCCTTCCAGATGACCACGGATCAGATGCATCGTAATGCGTAGGTTCGTTGTGGATGCAAACAGCTCAGACGAGTTTTCCAGCTCATCGCCGAGATTTTCCATAAAGGACAGAACGCTCAGCATATCGGCCTTTGCCTGAGGCGGTATGAGCTGATTGAAATTCTCCCCCCTCATGACATTCATACCCTCCGCTGCTGCCTTCCTTTTATTGTGGCGATGGCGCGACTGGCCTCGACCACGTGATTTATCCATTTCGGATGATTTTTGAATCGTCACGAGTTGCTCCTCATGTTGATGTGGGAATGGCTTCGAAGTGTATCGCAATAATATCCAAAATGGATACATAAATGTCCAAATTGGATATTATTCTGGAGGTTATGCTGGCAGGCTCACGGCAAGGTGAGGGAGATCATATCGGTACGCCGAATGGTGATTCCCCCTTGGGAGAGTGGGGAGCAGACATAAAAGTCTAATAAGTTCTTGGAGGAGCTCACTATGAAACTACGCACAATTTTGACTGCAACTGCCGCAACGACAGCACTGACTGTTGCAGGGGCGGCCTATGCAGACGGCCACAGCCCGATGCGCATAGGCATCACGCAGAACAACGTCGGCGTCGATAGCTACCAGACTACATATGAAAAAGCATTCATCGCCGCAGCCGAAGCAAACGAGAAGGTCGAAGTCGTCGTTCTGGATGCTGGCGGCGATGTCGCCCGCCAAATTGCCCAAATGGAAGACCTGATCCAGCAGGAAGTTGATGCCATCATTATCTGGCCAACAAACGGTGAAGCGGTGATCCCTGCTGTGCGCAAGGCGCATTCTGCTGATATTCCGGTTGTTGTGACCAACTCCAACATCGCTGAAGCCGGTTTCGATTTTGTCGCAACCTTCTCTGGTCCTGATAACATTACCCAAGGGTCGCGTTCCGCTGAGATCATGTGTGACCGGTTTAAGGCACTCGGTATCGAGGACGAAGCGCGCGTTGTGCAGATTTCTGGCCAGCCCGGCTACACCACCGCCATTGAGCGCCAGCAAGGCTTTGACGACCGCCTGCCAGAGGTGTGCCCGAACGTCACGCTGGTTGAGACACAGCCAGGCGACTGGAACCGTGAAAAGTCCCAGCAGGTCATGGAGGCGTTTCTTGTGAAGTATGACGACATTGATGGCGTTTATGCTGGCGACGACAACATGGGTGTTGGCGCTCTGAACGCTGCACTTGCGGCAGACCGTGCCGAAGGCATCACCTTCGTCGGCGCGACCAACTTCGCAGTTGGGTATGAGGCCATGGAGCGCGGCGAATACTGGGGTTCGATCTATCAGTCGCCCGTTGATGACGCAGAAGCGGCGCTTCAGTCTGCCATCGACCTGATCAGTGGTGAAGAGCTTCCGTTCCTCAATTACTTCGACACACCGAAGATCACACAGGACAACATGACAGAGTACACAAAGCCTGTGTTCTGAACACCTCCCGGGTTGCGGGGCGCTTAGGCGCCCCGTTTCAGTTCTATTCTTATTACAGATTTGCGGGGGGTGCGTCATGGGGCGTGTGACTGGACGGTCTTGTATTGTGACAGGTGCCGCGCAAGGTATCGGGCGCGCAATTGCCGAGGCGTTGTTGGATGAAGGCGCTGACGTATGCTTTGCAGACATCAACGGTGACAAGGTCGCGCAAGTTGCGGATGTAAATGCTGACAGGGCAACGCAGCATGGCGGCAAGGTCATCCATGCGCAGGTCGATGTAACGGATCGCGCGTCAGTCAAAGCGATGATCGCACATGCGGTTCAGTCCTTCGGCAAACTTGATGTCAAATTCAACAATGCTGGCGTGAACCGCCCGATGAATTTTCTGGACGTGACCGAAGAAAATTGGAATTTCATCATGGGGGTCAACGGCTTGGGCTGCATGATCGGTATGCAAGAAGCGGCCCATCAGATGATCGCCCAAGGCACTGGCGGCAAGATCATCAACACTGCCTCGATCGCGAGCCGTCAGGGGTTTGACAATGTTGCCCCGTATTGTGCCAGTAAATTCGCGGTCGTGGCGCTGACCCAATCGGGCGCGCGCGATCTGGCAAAGCATAACATTACCGTCACAGGCTTTGCGCCCGGCGTCGTTGCCACGGAAATGTGGGAACAGGTTGATCAGGACCTGATGGAGATTGGTGCCGCAGATCGACCTGGACAGGCGATGGAAGAATTCTCTTCAGAGATCCTGCGCGGCCGCGTTGCCAATACGGAAGATATTACCGGAACAACGACGTATCTGGCGTCGAAGGATAGCGATTACATGACCGGACAAATCGTCATGATCGATGGTGGGATGACCTTGGTCTGACGTATAGGCAGACTATGGCCGGGCCTTTGGCCTTTGGGAGGGAAATATGGCGAGCATGTCTAAAGCGGACATAGGACGATTTTTGGCGCGGCAGGGCATCTTGATTGCCTTTGCCGTGTTCATCATCGGGTTCACATTGGCCAACGAACGGTTTCTGAGCCCCGACAACGTTATGGGCGTGGTGCGATCTTCTGCCATTCTGGGAGTCATGGCGCTTGGTGTGACATTCGTTGTCATCAGCGGCAACCTTGACTTGTCGGTCGGGTCAATGATGTCGTTCTCAACCATCGTGGTTCTGGATCTGCATGACAAGCTCGGACCCGCGCTTGCCATTCCCGCGATGTTTGCAATGACACTTTGTCTGGGGGCGTTCATCGGGTTTCTGGTGGGCTATCTCAAGCTGAACTCTCTGATTGTGACCTTGGGCATGCTGTCGGCCATTCATGGCCTGACGCTAACCTATTCAGGTGGCCAGAACATGGATATCGTTGATAAGGAGGGCACTTGGTTTGGCGTTTTTGGACAAGGGTCCGCACTTGGGATTCCTGTGCCCATTCTCATTTTCGTGGCTTTGGCTGCGCTTTTGGGCATCATATTGGCAAAGACGCCCTTCGGTCGCAAAGTCTACGCGGTCGGCGGTAACGGGACTGCTGCGACCTTCTCGGGTATCAAGCGCGCCCGCGTGGTCTTCTTGTGCTACGTGATGTCCGCGTTTTGTGTGGCCGTGGCTGGTCTTATTCAAGCGAGCCGGTCGATGGGATCGCAAAACACCGTCGGCCAAGGGCTCGAACTTGACGTGCTGGCCGCCGTGATCTTGGGCGGCGCGTCCTTGCTAGGTGGGTCTGGAACCATCTTCAAAACCGTCATTGGTGTGCTGATCCTTGGATTTATCCAGAACGGTCTGCTGCTGGTCGGCCTTCAATTCTATGTCCAATTCGTCGTGACATGGGTCATCATCATTCTTGCGGTCTGGCTCGATATTGCGGCCAAACGCGGCAGACTTTGGTCAAACATCGCGTAGGGGAGCGGAAAAATGGAAGCTGGAAAACTGTCCAAATTTCTCAAGAACGGCGCGATCTGGGGCTTTATCGTGCTTGAGCTGATCTTCTTTAGCGTGGCGGGTGAATTCATGTCGTTGTCCGACAAGGCGTTCATGGACGTCGACAACATGCTGCTGTTGCTCAAGCAATCGGCCCCCATCGGCATCATCGCCATGGGCATGACGATTATCATGGTGAACGGGAATATCGACCTGAGCGTCGGTGCCATTTTTGCCTTATCGGCGGTGATACTGCTCGACAGTATGACGTGGGAAGTCCTTGCCGGTCTGGGCGATTGGGTGATCCCTGTGTCTTGGGGTCTGGCGTTGCTAACGGGTGTCGTCTTGGGGGCGATCAACGGTTTGATCGTCTGGAAAACGGGCGTCGACGCCTTCATCGTGACGCTTGGGTCCATGTTGGGCTTTCGCGGTTTGGTGTTCATGTACAATGGCGAAAACCCGACTTCGAGCCTCAACTGGACCTTGGTAGACTTTGCCGAGGCGCAATTTCTGGGACTGCACACGGCAACATGGTTTCTGGCCGTCGTAACGCTCGTGATCTGGTACGTGATGACGCGCACAGTGCATGGGCGCAACGCCTATGCCATCGGGGACAACCGCGAGGCGGCAGTGAACGCTGGTATCAAGGTTGGTCCGCACATGTTGATCAATTTCATGATCATTGGCTTTTTGGCGGCCTTGTCGGCGGTGGTGTTTTACTCCGAATCTGGTTCGGTCAATCCAAACGATGGCCAACTCTATGAGCTTTGGGTCATTACAGCGGTGGTTCTTGGCGGTACCAAATTGACCGGTGGGGCAGGGTCGATCGTTTCGACGTTGGGCGGGGTTCTGGCCATACAATTGCTCCGCAAGGGATTGGGTCACATTGGTGCAGATACATCGACAGTCAATCTTGTGATCGGACTGATCCTGATCGCCGTCCTGTTCCTTGACCGCCAGTTAAACACCAAGGGCAAAGAGGAGTTGAAGATATGACCGACCAGACACCCGCCTTGCGTCTTGAAGGGATCGTCAAAACCTTCCCCGGTGTCCGCGCGCTTGATGGCGTTTCCTTTTCGGTGATGCCCGGCGAAGTCCACGCCCTGATGGGAGAAAACGGAGCTGGAAAATCAACGCTTATGAAGGTCTTGGGCGGTATCTACCAGCCCGAAGAAGGCCAGATCATTGTTGAGGAAGTGCCGACTGTGATGACTTCGCCCTTGCAGGCGAAATCCAAGGGGATCGTATTCATCCACCAGGAACTCAGCCTCGCGGAAGAGCTGACCGTGGCAGAAAATATCTATCTGGGTGAACTGCCACGCCGCTCCTTCGGGCGGGTCGACTGGGCTACGCTTTATGCGCAAACCGATGCGATCCTCGAAAAGCTGAAGGTGGGGTTCAACGCCAAAACGATTGTTGGTGATCTGTCCATTGCCAACCAGCAGATGGTCGAGATCGCCCGCGCGCTTACCGTGGATGCCAAAGCGGTCATTTTTGATGAACCCACAGCCTCCCTGACCGACGCCGAAAAGGTCGTGTTGTTCGATGTAATTTCCGACCTGCAAAGCCAGGGTGTAGGGATCATTTACATTTCTCACCGGATGGAAGAGATTTTCAAGATCACCGACCGGATCAGCGTTCTGCGGGACGGGTCCTATCGTGGCACGCTGGAAACCCGCAACACCAACGAAGAAGAGGTCACGCAGTTGATGATCGGCCGCGCGCTTGATCTGTCGCGCAATGAAACCCATCACGAGATGGGCGATATCGCCCTTGAGGTGCGTGGCCTGTCCTGCGGGGACCTTTTCGAGGACGTCAGTTTTGAGGTCCGGCGTGGTGAGGTCTTGGGATTTTACGGTCTGGTCGGGGCAGGGCGCACGGAGATTGCAGAGACATTGTTTGGATTGCGGAACCCCAGTGCCGGCACAATTCTGTTGGACGGCGAAGAGGTCCGCGTATCGTCCCCCGCCGATGCAATCAGTAAGGGCATTTCTCTGGTGCCGGAGGACCGTAAAGGCCAAGGCCTCGTGTTGGGTATGAATTGCCGTGATAACATGACCCTGCCGCAGGTGGGTGATCTGTCATCCGGCCCCTTTGTCGCCACCGGCGCTGAGACAGAGATTTTTGACAAATACAAGGACAAGCTCGATATCCGAACGCCGGGCTGGAAGCAGACGGTGGGCAACCTGTCTGGCGGCAATCAGCAAAAGATCGTTATTGGTAAATGGCTGTCGATGCATCCCAAAGTGCTGATCGTGGATGAGCCGACGCGAGGGATTGACGTCGGATCAAAGTCCGAGATTCACAACCTGATCCGCGAGCTGGCTGCACAAGGCTATGCTGTCATCGTGGTCAGCTCCGAGATGCCCGAGGTGCTGCACGTCAGCGACCGGATCGTCGCGATGTTCTCAGGCAAGGTGATGCGGACGTTTGCCTCGGCAGAGGTCACCGAGGAGAGCCTTATTCAGGCGATTTCAGGGATCACTGCTACCGAAAAGGTCGCCTGAGGTGCGCATCGGCTTTGCTGGGTTGGGCAGGATGGGGCAGCCCATGGCCCGCAACCTGATCGCAGCCGGTCATGAGGTGTTCGTCTGGAACCGGACCGAGCAAACTGCCACAGATTTTGCTGTGACCGAGGGTTGTATGGCGGTGCCGACCGCTGCCAATCTAATGGCGCAGGCCCAAATCGTAATTACCATGTTGGCCGATGACGCGGCCTCTGTTGCAGTGCATCTTGGCAAAAACGGATTGTTTGCCTCAGCACGCAGCGCGACTCTAGTTGAAATGGGCACGATGAGCCCTGACCACATCGCCGAATTGGTAGCAAAGGCGCCGAAAAATGTACGAGTGATTGATGCGCCGGTTTCCGGTGCGACACAAGCTGCTGCGAATGCAGACCTGCTGATTATGGCCGGATGCCGTGACGAAGATGCAGATCTTGCGGCTATATTCGATGCGGTAGGTCGCGAAACCATCTATCTCGGTCAGTCCGGGGCAGGGGCTGTGATGAAACTGGCGGTGAATTCGCTGATCCACGGGATCAATCAAACGCTGGCCGAAGCAATGACCTTGGCCGAAGCATCCGGCATCACGTCCGAGGTAGCATTCGATGTGATCGAAGCATCCGCTGCCTGTGCGCCGATGCTCAAATACCGGCGTCCGCTGTATCTGAACGAGGCAGATCACGACGTGACATTCACGGTGGCACTGGCCCGCAAAGACATGGAAGTGACGGTACAACTTGCAGATCGGCTTGGCTCTGCGATGCCACAAGGCCGTACCACCTTGGCCAAATTGATCGAGGCGGAAAAGGCAGGTTATGGCACCCGCGACATGGCGTCGATGCTGAACTACATGCGAAAGGCCACACCATGAAAGCGGCCTTGTTCGTCGGCGGCTGGGAAGGCCACACGCCGACCCATTTTGCGGATTGGTACAAAGACTTGCTGGAAGCCAACGGTTTCGCGGTCGATGTCTATGACTCGCTGGAACCCCTAGCGCAGCCGGAACATTTGGCGGATGTCGATTTGATCACGCCGATCTGGTCTTCTGCGCGCTCAGGTCACCAGGAAGAGTTCGGCAACATGACCAAACCGCAAGAGGACGGTCTGTTGAAGCTGATCGCAAACGGGTGTGGGATTGCAGGATGGCACGGGCACATGGGGGACGCGTTCCGCGACCGCCCGACTTATCATTTTCTGATCGGTGGTCAATTTGTGGCGCATCCGCCCGGATGGCCTGACAACCTGCAGCCGCGTGAAGACTACGTTGATTACGACGTGACGATCTGCAAACCAGACGATCCGATTGTGCAAGGCATCAAAAGCTTCCGCCTGACGTCCGAGCAATACTATATGCTTGTCGATCCGTCCAACGACGTCCTGGCGACCACGACGTTTTCGGGCGATCATCTGTGGTGGATCGAAGGCACCGTGATCCCAGTTGTATGGAAGCGGCGCTGGGACAAGGGCCGCGTGTTCTACTGTTCGATCGGCCACGAACTGGACGACCTGAGGGTGCCGCAAGTCACCGAGATCATCCGCCGCGGGGCGCTGTGGGCGGCGCGCGGCGCAGCCTGATGAAACCAAATTCACTCAATAAAAAAGAGGACACGATATGAAACTTCTCCGCTATGGCGCACCTGGCGCAGAAAAACCCGGACTTTTGGATGCATCAGGCCGTGTGCGCGATTTGTCGGGCGTCGTGCCGGACATCTCTGGCGATACATTGCGCCCCGCTGGCCTGAAGGCCCTGAACGCGCTGGACTCGGAAACGCTGCCACTTGTGGAGGGCACACCACAAGAAGATCTGCGCCTAGGAGCTTGTGTGGGGAATATCGGCAAATACGTCTGCATCGGTCTGAACTACGCGGATCACGCCGAAGAGGCCGGCATGCCGATCCCCGAAGAGCCCATCATCTTTAACAAATGGACATCTGCCGTGGTTGGCCCGAATGATGACATTCAAGTCCCACGCGGTTCGGTCAAAACTGACTGGGAGGTCGAACTGGGCGTCGTGATCGGCGAACCGGGGTCCTATATCGACGAGGCTAACGCGATGGACCATGTCGCTGGTTTTTGCGTTATCAACGATGTGTCAGAGCGAGATTTTCAGCTCAACCGCGCAGGCACCTGGGACAAGGGTAAAGGGTGCGACACCTTTGGGCCGACAGGCCCGTGGCTTGTGACACTTGATGAGATCGCAGACATGGACAACATGGACATGTGGCTGGATGTGGATGGCAAACGCATGCAGACCGGATCAACCGCGACGTTGATCTTCAAGATCCCGCACCTTGTTTCCTATTGCAGCCAGTTTATGAGCCTGCAGGCGGGCGATGTGATCTCGACCGGGACACCTCCCGGTGTGGGCATGGGGCAGTCCCCGCAGCAATACCTGCACGGTGGCGAGGTTGTGACCTTGGGTATTGCCGGATTGGGCGAGCAAAAATCGAAAGTGTTGCCAGCCTGACAGGGCACCAATAGCCCCGGCCTATCAAGCCGAGGCCATTTTATCTGAAACTGCTTTTTGCGCGATCACTTTGGCTTGGTCGCGTAAGACAAATTTCTGAATCTTGCCTGTTGACGTGCGCGGGATCGGCATGAACACGAACTGTCCCGGCACTTTGTAGGGCGCAAGCTGGTCCTTGCACCAAGCGCGCAAAGTAGCGGCATCCACAGTTTCACCGGTGGCCAATTCCACAAAGGCACAGGGCGTTTCTCCCCATTTTTCGTGGGGCATGGCCACCACGGCGACAATCGCGACTGCGGGATGACGATAGAGCGCTTCTTCCACCTCGATGGAAGAGATATTTTCGCCGCCCGAAATGATGATATCCTTGGAGCGGTCCTTGAGCTGAATATAGCCATCGGGATGCCGCACGCCCAGATCGCCAGAATGGAACCAGCCGGCGGCAAAGGCCTCTTGCGTGGCTTTCGGGTTGCGGAAATAGCCCTTCATGACGACGTTGCCGCGAAACATCACCTCGCCCATGGTTTTCCCGTCGCGCGGAACCGGCAGCATGGTTTCTGGGTCCAGCACATCCAATCCCTCAAGCGGCAGATAGCGCACGCCCTGACGCGATTTCAGGGTGGCCTGTTCGACGGGTGACAGATCATTCCAGTCCTGATGCCAGTCATTCACCACAGCAGGTCCATAGGTTTCAGTCAGCCCATACAAATGGGTCACATCAAAGCCCGCTGTTTTCATATCGGCCAACAGTTTTTCTGGTGGCGGGGCTGCGGCAGTGAAGAACTGCACGGTTTGATCCAGTTTGCGCTTTTCGGTATCGGGGGCCGAGATCATCAGCGACATGACAATGGGCGCGCCGCAAAGGTGGGTGACGCCCTCATCAGCCAAAGCGGTCCAGATCGGTTCTGCCCGCACCTGACGCAGGCAGACATGGGTCCCGATGATCGCCGACAGGGTCCATGGGAAACACCATCCATTGCAGTGAAACATCGGCAGCGTCCACAGATAGACCGCATGTTTCGCCATCGACGTGGTCAGCGCATTGCCCTGCGCCAACAGATAGGCGCCCCGGTGGTGCGAAACGACCCCCTTTGGATCGCCCGTCGTCCCCGAGGTGTAGTTGATCGAAATCGCGTCCCATTCGTCCAGTGGCATCAGCCAGTCAAATTCAGGGTCGCCCATCGACAAGAAGGCCTCGTAATCCTGTGCATCTGTCGCCGTTGCAGGCCCACAGAATTCAGCGTCGTCATATTGGATCAGCAGTGGTGTCACCGTGGCCAACGCCAGCGCGTCCTGCATCAACGGCATGAATTCGCGGTCTACGATGACGATTTCGGACATGGCATGGTCCAGCTGAAACGCAATCACCGACGCATCGAGGCGGGTGTTCACGGAATGCAGAACACCGCCGCACATGGGAACACCGTAATGGCATTCAAGCATCGCAGGCGTATTGGCCAGCAAAGCCGACACCGTGTCGCCGCGCCCGATGCCATGTTGTGCCAAAGCGGACGCCAACTGACGTGATCGCGTATAAAATTCGGCATAATCGCGCCGCAACGCGCCATGCACGATCGCTGTCTGATCAGGAAAGACTGAGGCCGCGCGTTCCAGAAATGTCAGCGGCGTCAACGGCTGATGGTTTGCAGGATTGCGGTCCAGATCGGCGTTGTAGGGGTTCGCGGTCATGGCTCAGGCGTCCTGCCATTGGGGCGCGCGCTTTTCGATGAAAGCACCGATGCCTTCTTCGGCGTCTTGCGCCAACAAGTTATTGACCATCACACCCGAGGCGTAATCGTAGGCATCAGGCAGCGACATTTCGCGTTGTGCGTAGTAGGCGCGTTTGCCCGTTGCCAGCGTCATGCTGGATTTCGACGCAATTTTGCGCGCCATCTCCATCGTTGCCTCTTGCAGGGCTTCGGGGGCAACCACGCGGTTCACAAGACCGATCTCGGCTGCCCGCGCGGCTGACGTGATATCACCGGTCAGCAACATCTCCATCGCGTGTTTGTCGGCCACATTGCGGGACAGGGCCACCATGGGTGTGGAACAGAACAGCCCGATATGCACGCCCGGTGTGCTGAACTTTGCTGTGTCTGCTGCAATGGCCAGATCACAGCTTGCGACCAGCTGGCAGCCTGCTGCAGTGGCCACGCCAGTGACTTCAGCGATAACGGGTTTGGGGCAATTAACGATGCCCTGCATCACGCCTGCGCACATCGCCATGACATTTGCAAAATAGGCTTTTCCACCATCCTCATTCAAACGCCCGGCGGTCATTTCCTTGAGGTCATGACCCGCACAAAACGCAGGACCTTTGGCCGCCAGAACAATGACCCGCACCTTTGGGTCGGCCCCCGCGTCTGCAAACTTAACTCTTAGTTTCGCCAGCATCGCCTCGGACAAGGCATTGCGCCGCGATTCATCGTTCAAGGTCAGGCGCAGTATACCGTTCACGTCCAGATCGCTCAGCAAGATGTCAGATGTGGTCACGTGGCTTTTCCTTTTGAGTGCTAGAGAATGTTGATTTCGACACAGTCGGCCAAGGTGTTCGCGATAAAGCAGTAGCGGTGCGCGCGGTCCTGCATCTGCGCCAGCTCCTCGTCGCTGACCGAAAAGCCGGTGTCGAAACGCACCACTGGACGCAGGTCAATCCGCGTCACCGACATCTGGCCCTTGGGGTTCTTCCCCAAATGGGCTTCAGCGTAATCGTGGTAACTGGCCACGGGCCAACCCGCTTTTGCTGACAGCGCAAGAAAGGTCATCATATGGCAACTCGACAGCGCCGAGGCGAGGGCCTGCTCGGGGTTCGTGTTTTCCGGATTTCCGCCCCAATCAGGGGCGGAATCGACCAGCAGGTCATACCGGTTGTTGTATTGCACGGTATGCTCGTTCGAGTAGGCACCAGTTTGCAATACGGGAGTGGCGCGCTGCCAATGCAGCTCGATCGCGAGGTCTGACATTTCGGTCTTCTTTCGTGTGGCAGGGCGTTAAGCGGCCGCGATTTGCTTTTTGGGATCATAGAACGGACGCTCGCAGATCGTTGCGCGGATGGGGCCGGATTTCGTGACGACCTCAACCTGGGCACCGATGTTGGCGTGTTCGGCTGAAACCATGGCCAAAGCAATGTTCTGCTCCAAACGTGGGGAATAAACGGCGGATGTAACCTTACCGATTGCTTCGCCATCGGAATTGATTTCCCAGAACGTCGTGTTGGGACCAGATAGAGGGTCACCGTCGATGATCAGGCCGATCTGCTTGCGGCGGACACCTTCGTCCTTGATGCGACGCAACGCGGCTTTGCCGATGAATTCAGCCTCCATGTCCAGGTTTACCAGCCGGTCAAACCCAAGCTCGTAAGGGTTGGTGCTCATGTCGGCATCCGCGTGATACGACAACATCCCACCTTCAATGCGGCGGATGGACGATGTGTGTCCGGGCTTGAGGCCGAATTCCAGACCTGCCGCCATGATGGTTTCCCACAGCAGATCGCCTTTGGATCCGTCGCGCAGGTAGATTTCGTAGCCCAGCTCGCTTGACCAGCCTGTGCGGGACACGATCAGCGGGATGCCATTCAATTCGACTTCGCGCAGCCAGTAGTAGCGCAGGTCCATAATCTCGTCGCCAAACAGCGCACGCATGATCTCGCCGGACTTGGGGCCCTGCAATTGCAGCGGGGACACATCCGGCTCACCAATCGTGACATCAAGGCCAGAGTTGATCGCAACCCCCTGTGCCCACAGGAGGATGTCGCTGTCAGCCAGAGAAATCCAGAAATGGTTTTCTGCAAGGCGCAGCAGGATCGGGTCGTTCAGAATGCCCCCATCTGCATTAGTAATCAGGATATATTTGCACTGGCCCACGGCCATCTTGGACAGATCACGACAGGTCAGCATCTGGGTGAATTTGGCAGCGTCAGGGCCAGTAATTTCAACCTGACGTTCAACGGCCACATCACACAGGATTGCGTCATTCACAAGGTTCCAGAAGTTCTGCTCCGGATCTCCGAAATCGCGCGGGATATACATGTGGTTGTAGACGGAAAATCCTTGCGCGCCCCAACGCACTGTGGCGTCAAAATAAGGCGACTTGCGGATCTGTGTGCCGAAACCAAAATCATCTGCTTGCATTGGAACTTCCTCCCGTTTTGTCCCTGATCGCTTTGATCGAAGACTGTCAAAATCTTTGCGAGATGTAGTCCAGGACAGGCAACGAAAGTGGTCTGAAGATTCCGAGTTCTCAGACCATGTGGGCCGTTTTTTTGGCCCTATCAGGACCGATTGGGCCAGATTGGCTATTTTGTGTTTGCAGCGGCCAATTTCGAGAGGTTCGGCAAACCCGATTTCACTTGTCGCGTCGCAAAGTGGGTCATGTAGCGGTCAATGCCGAGATCTTCGGTATGAAATTCTTCCATCAAGTCTTGAAACGCAGCAAGGCTGGGGCTGATGATCTTCATGATATAATCGACCCCGCCGCCGGTGGCGATGCAATCAATGATCTCATCTCGGCTGTTGAGGAAAGCCTCAAAGCGTTCAAAATCAGCCTTTCGATGGCGGCTTAGGGAAACTGTCACAATCACTTGCGCGAAATCTGCGAGATGCCCCAGAGCAATATCGGCATGATAGCCGCGAATATATCCGCCCGCTTTCAATCTGCCCAGCCGCGCCCAGCACGGGGTCGCGGAGAGACCGCTAATCTCGGCTAGCTTAGCTTTGCTCAATTGCCCATGCTGCTGAAGCGCACTGAGAATGCGGATGTCTGCTGCATCAAGGGCAAGTCTCTTCATTCAATCGGGTCTTTCATCGTATGAATGCACGGCCAAATGTCGCACGACCGCATGCTAGATTAGGATCTACCTATCTGAAAGCTTTCCATCACATGATTGGTTTTGCGACCGAAACGAGCAAATCCACGTCCAATTGATCCGCGTTGTCCGCCAATACGGGCTTATCGCGGTGCGATATCAACATGTCCCGGGGCGCCCATCTCCGAAAAGGCAATGCAGTCCGAACTCGTGCATACAGCTGTCTCTGTCCAAGCTCAGCAACGGCGAAAGCCACAGCAAGAAAATGCTTCGGGCTGCAGCCGGATTTTGGTTGCATCACGTTCTATGCCACGAAGTACGTTTAGGATCACTGCACGATGGACGGGATTTCCAGATATTGGAGCTTTTCTAATCCAAAACTGATTCAGCGTGGTTCGGAAGCTGTTTTGTGCCCCATCAGCGAAGCCATCTCTGATTGCAATGATACGTTGAAGGCCTCTTCTCAAATTATCACCGATGGAGGAGTAGAGCGCATCTGAAGGAGCAGGAGTGAGTTGGGCGTTGATGTGCACGAAACTTGCACACGTGCGTTTTAGCAGTGCCTTTCCCAAGACCCTTCCGTGACTGGGCCGAGCGAAAGGATAGGTGAGCCAGATCATAGCCCAACCCAATCACCGCCGATTGCCTGTCGTCACTCTCGGGGGGCTAGACCACCCCAATTTGTGTGCAGTATGTGTGCAACATGGACGCGAAAACCGGTTCGCGGACCATAGGAGAATTAGGAATGCCCCACAACGCAGCCGCTGCGGCAGCGAGATTGTCTATTGCCCCTATGATGGATTGGACCGACCGTCACTGTCGGTACCTGCACCGCCTGCTGAGCTGCCAGACCTTGCTTTATACCGAAATGGTCACGGCACCTGCATTGGTGCGGGGCGGTGCGGTGCATCTGCTGGAATACGATGTCTCCGAACATCCGGTCGCGCTTCAGCTGGGCGGTTCAGATCCGCGTGAACTGGCAAAGGCGGCCAAGCTGGGCGCGGATGCCGGATATGATGAGATCAATCTAAACGTTGGCTGTCCATCTGACCGGGTGCAGTCGGGCTCGTTCGGTGCCGTGCTGATGGAACAACCCGCGTTGGTTGCGGAATGTGTGGCTGAGATGATCGCGGCGGTGGATGTCGATGTGACCGTGAAATGCCGGATCGGCGTCGACGATCAGAACCCCCAAGACGTGCTGCCGGAATTTCTTGCCCGTGTCATCGCTGCAGGCTGCACGCGGGTGTCGATCCATGCGCGCAAAGCGTGGCTGCAGGGGCTCAGCCCAAAAGAGAACCGTGATATTCCGCCGCTGGACTATCCGCTGGTGCAAAAAATGAAAGAGTATTTCCCAAACCTGCATATCTCGATCAACGGCGGAATCACCTCACTGGATCAGGCAGAGGCGTTTCTGGACAGCGGTCTGGACGGCGTGATGATAGGGCGCGCAGCATATCATCAGCCTTCGGATATTTTGTGTCAGGCGGACCGGCGCATCTTTGGCACGGGCGCCGACACTAAGCCCGAAGATGCAGTCATGGCCATGATCCCTTACATCGAAGCACATCTGGTATCCGGCGGCAGGCTTAATCAGATCACACGGCACATGTTGGGTCTCTTTGCTGGCCGCCCTGGTGCGAGAGGCTGGCGGCGGGCGTTGTCGGAGGGTGCGTCAAAGCCGGGCGCAGGGCCTGAGCTGGTGTTGGATGCGCTTGATCAGCTAGAGACACTGGCAGCCCGGCAAGAAGCGGTGTAGCAGGGCGTCATCACTGCCGGAGAGACCGCGATGCCTGATACCATTCTCTTGATACAAATGGCGCTTCTGTTGATGGCCATTGGCGCCTTTGCAGGGGTGCTGGCGGGCCTTTTGGGGGTCGGCGGTGGCATCGTTCTGGTCCCGGCATTCTTTTATGCGTTTCAAACCCTTGGTTACGATGGTCCGCAGTTGATGCAGATGTGTTTGGCGACGTCGCTGGCAACAATCATCGTGACCTCCGTGCGTTCAGTTTTGAGTCACAACAAGAAAGGCGCGGTGGATTGGGATATCTTGCGCAGTTGGGCTCCGGGGATCGTCATTGGTGCCGTGATTGGGATGTTTGTGGTGGCGCAATTGCGCTCAAACACCTTGCAGGCGATCTTTGGTGTTCTTGCACTGATCGTGGGTTTGTATATGGGCTTTGGCCGTTCCGAATGGCGTCTGGGGCAGGCCATGCCAACGGGCCTCACCCGTGCCATCCAGTCACCGCTTGTTGGTTTCATGTCCGTGCTGATGGGCATCGGCGGCGGCAGTTTCGGGGTCCCCTTGATGAGCCTTTATAACACGCCGATCCATCGCGCTGTCGCCATAGCGGCGGGCTTTGGTGTGTTGATTGCCGTGCCTGCGGTGATTGGTTTTCTGTTTGTACCCATGCAGACGGGCGCACCGCCGCTAACGATTGGCACGGTCAATCTGGTTGCCTTTGTCATTATCATCGCAATGACTTTGATCACCGCACCATGGGGCGTGAAGCTGGCGCATGCGATGGATCCAAAGCCGCTGAAACGGGTATTCGCTGTGTTTCTTGTTCTGGTCGCCCTGAACATGCTGCGCAAGGCGCTTGGATGGTAGAGGACGGCTTTGTCGTCTTTGATAGTGACCCGGACGTCAAGCGCTGGGCTGCGGCAGCACATCGGATCGCATGTAAAGTTTCTGCAGACCCGGCAATACGCGCCGCAAATCTGAGGCATGGTGAGACGTGGTTCGTTGGTGTGGACTGCCTTCCAAATAATGCCAGCGGGGCGATCTGTGATGTCGCATTGAAAGGACCGTGGGAGGCCAAGGTCCCGGCTCCTTCGAAATGGCACGCAGCACAGCTTTCCATCGTTTATCCGGGTTATCCGGCGCAAGACCCCGAAGAAAGTGATGCAAATCATCGCTACCGCATCAAAAGGCACGCGGCGCATGTGGACGGCCTGCTGCCCTTGGGGCCGAAGCGGCGGAGATACCTGCGCGAACCACATGCATTTATTCTGGGGCTGCCGCTGAATGAGGCGAACGCGGCCCCATTGATGGTCTGGCCGGGCAGCCACCGGATCATGGGGAAGGCATTTCGGCGCCTTGTCGGTGATCGCAACCCCCTCGATGTTGATCTGACGGACATCTATCAGGACGCACGTCGCGAAGTGTTTGAGCATTCAGCGCCGCAAGCCATCATTGCCAAACCCGGCGCATCCATCTTGTTGCACCGCCATCTGCTCCACGGCGTTGCCCCATGGGCGCAGGGTCAGGTCGCACCGCCCGAAGGCCGGATGATCGCCTATTTCCGTCCGCAGTTCAGCGCCGCCGATTGGCTGGCCGATACCTGATGAAATTGGAAACAATCAAACAAAGACCCAAAGCTTGCCGCATTGTTGCCAGATCCGACACGATATTGAATGCCATAAACTCCGGCAAACGGGACAGCAGTACGATGGCAGCAATCATGACAGGCACACATGGCACCTTGGCTTATTGGGACGCCGCACCGGCAACGGAATGCGGACGTGCCTTTGGGCCAAGGGGCGACTTTCGCAAGCCGCAGCTTATCAGCTTTGCGCGGCTCAGCGCCTTTGCGGCAAACGGCAATCATGCGCCATCTGAATGTGATGGTGCAGTGACTTGGGACGCAGGTCTTGACCTGCTTTTCAGGATCGCGGGCAGGCGTTAAACGCCGCTAACCCTGCGCAAGGCGCGCAGCGCGGCCGCCACGCCGCTTGCGCAACTGACCTGCGCGCGATGGCAGAGCGTTCATGATCTCACGACGTTCGATTGGGCTCATCTTTGACCAGCGTGTGATCTCGTCGATGGACCGCAGGCAGCCGGTGCACAGCCGCGCCTCTGGGTGGACGACGCATATTTTCACGCAGGGGCTTTCGACCTCTTCACGCTTCCAGATAGTATCGCTCACGTCGCGGCTCCTTCGTTGCGCATCACCCTCAAGCGGTCCAACACGCCTTGAAGGATATACCCTGCTGCGACGTGATCAATCACCTCCGCGCGACGCTTTCGGGTCGTATCCGCCTCCAACAGTGCCCTTTCTGCCGCAACCGTGGACAGACGTTCATCCCAAAAAGTGATAGGCATCGGCGTCAGCCGGTCAAAGTTTCGGGCAAAGGCGCGTGTCGATTGGCAGCGCGGCCCTTCGGACCCATCCATGTTGCGGGGCAGGCCCAGCACCAGACCGCCGATCTGCCGGTCCTGTATGATTTCATTAAGACGGGCGGCGTCCACGCCAAATTTCTTGCGCTTGATGGTTTCAAGGGGGGTGGCAACGCTCAGGAAGTTATCCGTGACCGCGACACCAATGGTCTTCTCTCCCAGATCAAGACCGATCAGCGCGCGCATTGGCGGGACCGCTGCCGCAAACTCGGCCATGTCCTCAAAGATCATTCGGCAACTCCGGCCTGCTGGCCTGCGGCGCGGATAGTATCAATTGCCCCCGGTTCGCCTGCGAAAACTTCCATCGCATTGTCATAGATCGCCCGCGCCTGCGACGGGTTGCCCATGATCGCCAGCGAAGTGATCAGCCGCGCCCAATCCTGCGGTGGCCCACCTTCTGTTGCCAAACGGTTCGACAAGCCTTCGACCATGCCGCCGATCATTTCCATCCGCTCGGCGGGGGTCATATCGGCCGCAGTTTCGATATCTTGGGCGGAAGGGCCGGGTGCATCCGAACCGCCAATTGCCGGAATGGTGTAGTTTACGCCGGCAAGCTGCGCGACGCTTTCGATCTGAGCGAGAATGGGTTCAATCCAAGGAGCGTCAGCCGGACCGCGTCGCAGCAAACCGTCCCAAAGCCGGAAGGCGAGGTCGGGCCGTCCGGTCTGGATCATCATCAAACCGATATAGTAGCGCGATCGCGCGTCATTCTCATCTTTGGCCAAGGAGGCGCGAAACGCTTTCTCCGCCTCGGGCGAGACGTAACCGCCCGCTGCCATCACCAGCAATTCACCGTAGTCAGAAATGTCGTCGGCAGTAATCTCGCTGCCCTTGATGCGCAGCACAGCTTCCTGCGCTTTAGCGGCGGCAGTGAAATTGCCTATCCGTGCCTCATTTTGCGCCAGCAACTGATGGCCTTGCAGATCGTTAGGACGCCCCGAAACGGTTTCACGCAGGCGTTTCATCAGCGTCGTGAATTCCTCACTCAAGTCTTCCTGCGGGACAAAAGGCGGTAGGCTGTCGACGGCGGTCTGTTGACTTGGTCGGTTCTCGCGCATCTGCTCTGCAAAGGCGATCCGGTCCTCAAGCGCAAGATCGCCGTAGCCCGGCTGACCGATCCATGTATAGAGCGCGACGCTCCCGCCGATCAATGCTACGGCCACCAATCCAATCAGCAGGCACGGCGCTGCCGTATCTTTCTGGCCAATGACGCTACGGTTTGCATCGGCGGCAAGGATGCGGCGCGAGATTTCGGTGCGGGCCCTTTCGGCATCCTCTGCTCCGATAACACCGCGCGTGACGTCCCGGTCGACCTCGGCCAATTGATCACGATAGACCTTGAGATCGTAATCGGAGGCATCGGGTACCAGATCATCCCCGGCCTGCAACATCACCCGGCCCAACATCAGAACGACAACAGCCGCGATGGCAACAATGATGATCCAGAAAGTCATGAGGCGCCCATACGTTAAAACTTTGCACGTACCTAAGGCTTCCGTGCGCCGGACAAAAGGGCTCAATCACGGTGATAGCTGCGACGCCTGAGCGCAATTGCATCTCATGTCGCAAAATTGATAACAAATGCCGTGGCCAGTATCCTTTTTTCCCAAGCATCCGCCAGAACGGGGGCACTAGCCAAGAGGGTCCCGAATCCGGGGCCAATCCGCCTGTTCCAAGGAAGCGTGACATGAAGAAGTATTCCGTCTTTGCAGTGGCCCGCGAGGCCATGCGTAATCACACCGGCTGGGATCGGGCGTGGCGCGATGCACAGCCCAAGTCGAAATACGACGTCATCATTATCGGGGCAGGGGGCCACGGGCTGGCCACTGCGTATTACCTCGGCAAGAATTTCGGCATCACCAATGTGGCGATCCTTGAGAAAGGCTGGCTGGGTGGGGGCAATACCGGTCGGAACACGACGATTATCCGCTCGAATTACCTTCAGGATCCTTCGGCGGCCATCTACGAGAAATCCCGCTCGCTGTATGAGACGATGTCGCAAGACCTCAACTACAACGTCATGTTCAGCCCACGCGGCGTGATCATGCTGGCCCAAACCGAACACGAGGTGCGCGGGTACAAGCGCACGGCGCATGCAAACGCTCTTCAGGGGGTCACGACCGAGTGGATAGACGCGGCGCGGGTAAAGGAACTGTGCCCGATCATGAACATAGACGGCCCGCGTTATCCGGTGCTGGGCGGCCTGTGGCAGGCGCGCGGCGGTACGGCGCGGCACGACGCGGTCGCCTGGGGCTATGCGCGGGCGTGCTCAGACATGGGCATGGACGTGATCCAGAAATGCGAAGTTACAGGCATCCGGCAGGAAAACGGCAAGGTCACGGGTGTAAGCACCAATCGCGGCGACATCGCTTGTGACAAGCTTGGTATGGTCGTGGCCGGTCACTCCGGGCATCTGGCAGATATGGCTGGTTTCCGTTTGCCGATTGAATCTGTCGCCCTTCAGGCGCTTGTGTCCGAACCGATCAAACCCTGCATGGACATCGTGGTGATGGCCAACACGGTGCACGGCTATCTGTCGCAATCCGACAAGGGCGAGATGGTGATCGGCGGCGGCACCGATGGCTATAACAATTACACCCAGCGCGGGTCGTTTCACCATATCGAAGAAACCGTGCGCGCACTGATTGAAACCTTCCCGATGCTGAGCCGCCTCAAGATGCTGCGCCAATGGGGCGGTATCGTGGATGTGACGGGGGACCGGTCGCCGATCCTGTCAAAGACGCCTGTCGAAGGTATTTTCATCAACTGTGGCTGGGGAACAGGTGGCTTCAAGGCGATCCCCGGATCAGGCTGGGCCATGGCCGAGTTGATGGCCAAGGGCCGTTCGCCGCTGACGGATGCTTTTGGGCTGGAACGCTTCACCGAAGGCCGGTTCATTGATGAGTCTGTCGCAGCTGGAGTGGCGCACTGATGCTGCGCTGCGTAGTGAATCTATCGGCCAGTCTTGGCTCAAAAAGCGTGTCTGGCGACAAATCTCTTGATTTGAACTATCCTCCGGCCATGCTTCTTGCATCCAAAGGAAAGGATGCGAAATGGCACAGCAGACCATTCACAACGGAGGATCACGGCGCGGAATTGTTATCGCGCTTTTGGTTCTTGCAGTCTTCGTTCTCGGCATTGCCATGCTGGGCAACGGATCGGCGCCCGACGGCGTTGCACCGACCGCAACAGCGACGGACTAGGCTCGGCTTCTACGGGCGGCGGGCTGGCAACAGCCTCCGCCTGCACAGCGCGCGGCTTGCGCGCACCACATCAAATTCAGAAGATACTGCCACCATGCGGGGGCTGTGCGATCGAGCTTTCGGCGCGCAGTTTTTCCGCGTCGGTATAAGCCGCTCGCACGCAGTCGCGCGTCGGGTCCGGGCTGTCATTCGTCACGATGGACCGTCGCTTGCGCCACTCATAGAGCGCCAGCACAGCGGCACCGAGGGCCAGTGCACCCAAAGCATACATAAACCACATGATATCAATGAGATGGGCTCACGCCCCCGTTTTTTCAAGCCTGGAGCCATCCCATGCTGACCATCCACTGCCCCAATTGCGGCGTTACTGCCGAAGAAACCGAATTTCATGCTCACGGCGAGGCGCATCTGACGCGCTTTGGTCCCGGTTCCACGGATGATCAGTTCGAAAGCTATCTGTTCATGCGCCGCAACCCCAAGGGTGTGCATTTTGAACGCTGGCGGCACCAGAACGGCTGTGGCAAGTGGTTCCATGTGGCGCGCTGCACCATGACGCTTGAAGTCTTTGGCAGTTATTCGGCCCAGACCACAGAGCCGCCCCAGGACATCATCGATATCATCAAGGACCGCCGCCCCGATTGGGACGGTTTGGAGGCCACCACATGAGCACACGTCTTGCCACCAAAGGTCGCCTGATCGACACCAGAAAACCGCTGTCGTTCTCGTTCAACGGTAAGAAAATGCGCGGGTATGCGGGGGATACGCTTGCCTCGGCGTTGCTGGCCAATGACCAGATGCTTGTGGGGCGTTCATTCAAATACCACCGTCCGCGCGGCGTCGTCGCTTCGGGCGCGGAGGAACCCAACGGTCTGGTGAACCTTGGCAAAGAGGGACAGTTTGAGCCGAACCAACGCGTTACCACAACAGAGCTGTTCGATGGACTTGAAGCGGAAAGCCAGAACCACTGGCCCAGTCTTGAATTCGACATCGGTGCGATCAACAAGCATCTAAGCCGCTTTCTGCCTGCCGGTTTCTATTACAAGATGTTCATGTATCCCCGTGCCGCGTGGAAACATGTCTACGAACCTTTCATCCGCCAGTCGGCTGGTCTGGGTAAAGCGCCCAAATCACGGGATGAGGACACATACGAGCATTTCTATGCGTTTTGCGATGTCTTGGTCGTGGGCGGTGGTGTCGCCGGTCTGCAGGCGGCGCTGACTGCGGGCAAATCAGGCGCGCGGGTGATCCTGCTGGAACAGACCGATCACTGGGGCGGACGCGCGCCTGTCGACGGCGGGACCATTGATGGCGGGCCTGTGGATAAGTTCGTGGACGAAACCCTTGCCGCATTGAAATCAATGGACAACGTCCAGTTGCGTAACCGAACGATGGGCGCTGGTGTCTATGACCACGGCTATGCGCTGGGCTACGAACGCCTGACGGATCATGCGCCTAAAGCTGGCGGTCCACGGCACCGCCTGTGGCGCATCCGTGCGGCGCAGATCATCACTGCGACAGGGGCCATTGAACGCCCGCTCAGCTTTGCCGGAAACGACATTCCGGGCGTGATGCTGGCCTCTGCTGTGCGCGACTATGTGGTGAACTACGGCGTTTCAGTCGGCGACCGGACCGTCGTTGTGACAAACAATGACAACGCTTACCTTACGGCAATTTCGCTTAAGCATGCAGGCCTCGACGTGCCTGTCATCCTTGATGCGCGGGTGCTGCCAGATGATCGAGGGCTGGTCGCGCAGGCCAAGGCGCTGGGCATTCGTGTGCTGATGGGTCACGGCATTGCGTCGGTCAAAGGTGGTAAGCGGGTGACCGGTGTTCAGATCTGCTCTCAGGCCGGTGAAGGTGCCGTGCTGGAAGAGGTGGCATGTGATGCGGTCGCCATGTCTGGTGGCTGGTCACCGGTGGTGCATTTGTGGTCCCACTGCGGCGGCAAATTACGCTGGGATACCAGTCATGCGTGTTTTTTGCCGGATGTGGACAATCCGCCGAAAGGCGCTGATGGCATGGGTTTTGTCACCCCCGCCGGGGCTGCATCGGGGATGTTCGCGCTGGATGACGTGTTGCACGACGCACACTCAGCAGCTGAGGGGGTCATCACCAGCCTTGGTATGAGGCTTGCCAAGAATGTGAGTTCTCCGATTGCGGATCGCCGCGAGGAATCCCCGCTGGCGCCCGTCTGGCTGATGCCGCATGGCGCCAGCGCCAAGCTGCGAGAGAAAACCTGGCTGGATTATCAGAATGACGTGAAGGTGTCTGACGTCCGTCTGGCGGCGCAAGAGGGCTTTGTATCGGTCGAGCACGCCAAGCGCTACACCACACTTGGCATGGCGACGGATCAGGGCAAGCTGAGCAACATCAACGGTCTGGCAACCCTCGCCGGAGCGTTGGATGCGGATATTCCCACCGTGGGTACAACCACCTTTCGACCGCCGTACCACCCGATCTCGCTCGCTTCGATCGCAGGAGAGGCAAAGGATCACGTGTTCCAGCCCATCCGCCGCACGCCGATTCACGACTGGCATGAAGCAAACGGAGCCATCTTCGAACCTGTTGGGCAGTGGCGCAGGCCGTATGCCTTCAAGCGGGGACTGGAAAGCACGCATGATGCCGTGATGCGCGAAGTGAAGAATACCCGCGAAAAGCTTGGCCTTCTGGATGCGTCCACCCTTGGCAAGATCATCGTCAAAGGGCCGGACGCGGGCAAGTTTCTGGACATGATGTACACCAATGTGATGTCGACGCTGAAGGTCGGAAAATGCCGCTACGGGTTGATGTGTTCGGAAAACGGTTTCTTGATCGACGACGGCGTTGTTGCACGGATCGATGAAGACACTTGGCTTTGCCATACCACCACCGGCGGGGCGGAGCGTATTCACGCCCACATGGAAGAATGGCTGCAAACGGAATGGTGGGACTGGAACGTCTACGTGGCCAATGTGACAGAGCAGTACGCGCAGGTTGCCGTCGTTGGCCCGAACGCACGTACCGCGCTTGAACGGCTTGGCGGTATGGACGTGTCGAAAGAGGCGCTGGGTTTCATGGATTGGGCGGATGGAGAGCTGGGCGGTTTCAAGGTGCGTGTCTATCGCATTTCGTTCTCCGGTGAGCTGAGCTATGAGGTCGCAGTCGATGCCAGCCACGGACAGGCGTTCTGGGACGCGTTGCTGGCAGTTGGTGCTGATCTGGGTGTGATGCCCTATGGCACCGAATGTCTTCACATCATGCGGGCCGAGAAAGGCTTTATCATGATCGGCGACGAAACCGATGGGACCGTGATCCCGCAGGACCTTGGGCTGAACTGGGCCATTTCCAAAAAGAAAGACGACTACCTTGGCAAGCGCGCGCAGGAACGCAGCCATATGACCGATCCGAACCGCTGGAAATTGGTAGGGTTGGAAACCGTCGACGGCTCAACCCTGCCTGATGGCGCCTACGCCGTGGGCGAGGGGACGAACGAGAACGGTCAGAAGAATATGATCGGGCGGGTCACCTCGACCTACCATTCGCCAACTCTTGGCAAGGGGATTGCCATGGGGCTGGTCTTGCACGGCCCCGACCGCATGGGTGAAGTGCTGAGCTTCCCCGGTACGGACGGCAAGACCTATGAGGCCAAAATCGTTGATCCGGTCTTTTGCGATAAGGAAGGGGAGAAGCAGAATGTCTGAGCCCGTTACCGCCCTGAAAGGTGGGACCAACACCGCAGGCTTCGCCTCCGTCACCGAAATCGGTCCGATTGGCATGATCACGCTGCGCGGCCGACTGTCAGAAAAAGCGATCACCAAGTCTGCAGTGGCCGCAAGCGGCGTAACGATGCCGGAACAGCGCATGTGCAACACCCAAGGCGAACATGGCATCGCCTGGATGTCGCCTGATGAGCTGCTGGTGATGTGCCCCTACGCAGAAGTCCATGACCGTTTGGCTGATCTGCAAGAGAAGCTGGCCAAGCATCATGCGCTGGCGGTCAACGTATCGGACGCGCGGGCGGTGTTTCAGGTCAAGGGCGAAGGGGTGCGTGAAGTTCTGGCGAAACTCGCGCCAGTGGACATGCATCCCGATCAGTTCACGCCGGGCATGTTCCGCCGCACGCGGCTGGCACAGGTTCCCGCTGCTTTCTGGATGACGGATGATACCACCGTGCACATCATCTGCTTCCGCTCGGTGGCGCAGTACGTGTTTGAAGTGCTGTGTGTTGCGGCGCAGCCAGGCTCAGAGGTTGATCACTTCTAAGCCATCTTGGGCGTTTCGTGTTTGCCGCACTGGCCTGCTCCTGTAGGTAGGGTTCCAACAATGGCTCAAATCGCGAACATCATCTCTGGAACTTTGCGCTGCGCTGCCTTCGCAGTGTCACTGTGTTTTGTTTGGGCTCAGGCCACAGAGGCATCTGGCTTTCTGTATGAATGTGATATGGATGACCCTGATCAGGGGCTGGGTTGGGTCTCACCCAAGATCGCCATCGTGCTGCCGGGCGACGGAAGCGTGACCGTGGTGGACGCCCTGACGCTCACGTTTGCCGAAGATCCGGTCCTTGGTAGAATTTTGCGCGACAATGATGCGCGGTTTATCGTGAAATGGACGCTAAAGGACGTGCGCGCCGATACAGGCCGTAGCTTTGCCAACTTTGACTACCGCGCATCTATCGCCAAATCGACAGGCCGGATCGAGCTGACCGCTGGTCCGAGAACCTTCGATTCCGGCCTGCGGAGCGTCGGAACCTGCCGAAAGCGCACCGAATAGCGAGGAAGACAGTCCAATTCGGGCAGCTTGACCTTGACGGCAGGGCAATCTGCGCTCCATTTGATGCAAGGAAACACCAATCATCAAGGAGGCCCAACAATGGCTTTTTCACTTCCCGATCTTCCCTATGCCCATGACGCGCTTGCATCCAAAGGCATGAGCGCCGAGACGCTGGAGTTTCACCACGACAAGCACCACAACGCCTATGTCGTGAACGGGAACAAGGCGATCGAGGGCACCGAGTGGGAGGGCAAGTCCCTCGAAGAGATCATCAAGGGTACCTATGACCCCAAGGCCGTTGCACAGAACGGCATTTTCAACAACATCAGCCAACTGTGGAACCACAACCAGTTCTGGGAAATGATGGGCCCCGGCGAAAGCAAGATGCCCGGCGAGCTGGAGAAGGCGATCACCGAAAGCTTTGGCTCCGTCGACAAGATGAAAGACGACTTCAAGGCAGCGGGTGCCGGTCAGTTCGGTTCTGGCTGGGCATGGCTGGTCAAAGACACCGATGGCAGCCTGAAGGTCACCAAGACCGAGAACGGCGTGAACCCCGTCTGCTTTGGCCAGACAGCGCTGCTGGGCTGTGACGTGTGGGAGCATTCCTATTACATCGACTTCCGCAATGCGCGCCCTGACTATCTGGCAAACTTCCTCGACAATCTCGTGAACTGGGAAAACGTCGCCTCCCGCATGTAAGTGCGAATGCTGATCCGCCGTTGCTGAACAGGTGATGGTTTGCAAATACCAAACCCCCGCGGCTTTACGTTGTCGGGGGTTTATGTTTTTGCTGGTTGATGTGGTTGAATGCGAGGTTAGCCAAGACGGTCGCGCAAAGCCGAAAGCGCAGCTTGCGCATCTGGCACAACCGTCAGGTAGGACAGGATCGTCGCATCAGCAAAGCCGCTATCGACCACATGGTTGAGCAAGGACATCAACGGTTCCCAGTATCCGACCGAATTGATCAGGAAAACTGGCTTTTCATGCAGCCCAAGCTGGCGCCAGGTCAGCACTTCGAACAGTTCATCCAGTGAACCGGCGCCTCCTGGCAGGACCACTACGGCGTCGCAGTTCATGAACATGACTTTCTTGCGTTCGTGCATCGTCTCAGTGATCACATAGGCAGTCAGATCAGTCTTTCCGACTTCCCAATCCACCAGATGCTGCGGGATCACGCCAAAGGTCTCTCCTCCGGCATCCTGTGCCGCCCGCGCAACTGAGCCCATCAGGCCAACATCGCCCGCGCCATAAACCAGCCGAAGCCCGGCATTTGCAATCCCCGTGCCAAGCGCAGCTGCGTCCTCCGCATACGCCGGATCGCGGCCCGGGCGTGACCCACAATAGACACAGACAGATTTCCGTAGCATTGGCGCGCCTTTTTCTTGCATTTCCAGTTGTACTGGGATGGACCTGTTTTGACCCCTGTTAGCCTGCTTGCTAATAAGGCTCAACCTTATGGGATGATGGGACATGCGGAATTTCTTGGCAGGGCTAAGCGGCGGATCAGGTGCCTTTGCGGCGGCAGTTGTCGCTGCGGCGCTGATCGCAGCGGGACTTTGGGTCCAATCGCAACGCAAAGCTCAGGACATCTCCGAGGAGGTCGCCATTGTCGCCCCATCACCGCAGTCTGTCACAGATGCGCAAGCGCCTGCGCTTGCCTTGGACGAGGACAATGCAGCCAAACTGGCCGAGCCGCCGGAAGCACCCCAGACGACGGATGCGCAATCCGACGAAGGTTCTCCAGACGCTGAGACCACACAAACGCTGACAGAGACCGATCCTCAGCGCGCTGAGCAGTCTGAGGCGGCTTCTGTGCCATTGCCTGCCTTCGATGAAGTACGCCGGGAGGCGGATGGTGTGACCGTGATTGCCGGGCAGGGCGCACCGGGTGCGGATGTGCAGATTTTGCAAAATGGCAGCGTTGTCGCGCGTGTCACGGCAGACCGGTCAGGCAAGTTTGCAACCATCGCACTGATCCCGCCGGACGGGCAGGGGCATGTGCTGACCTTGATGCAAACTTTCGAAGGGCAGGAACTGGCGTCAGAGGACGAGATTATTCTTGCCCCTATGACGGCACCGGTCGTTGTGGCGCAGGCATCACCGGAGCCTGAACCCGAAACGGCAACGCAGCAGGTCGCGGCGCAGTCCGTAGAACCAGACCCTGTCGCCCCACTGGCGGAGACCGACAAGACAGAAGAACAAGACGAAACGGTGGTGGCCGCAGAGCCGAAGGCGACTGAAACGCCGGCACCGTCCCAGCCCGAGGCAGATCAACAGGTGTCCGCCCTGGCACCGGAAGATAATGCTGAGCCGTCACAGCCGCAAACCCCGTCGGCGGTACCAGCCCAAAGCGTCGACGCCCCCGTGGAGGCGGAGCCGTCAGCTCAGGTTGCAGCACCGGCACCGGAACAAGCGCAAAAAGCAGAAACAGTCGCCATTCTCAAATCGACAGCAGAAGGTGTCGAACTGCTCAACACACCGTCCCCTGAGGTGATGGACAACGTGGCCATCGACACCATCAGCTATTCTGACGCCGGCGCGGTGCAACTCGCGGGCCGCGCACAGACCAAGGCCACCACTGTCCGCGTTTATCTTGATAACAACTCGGTCATTAGCCTTCCTGTGGACGATCAGGGCCGCTGGCGTGGAGATCTGCCAGAGGTGGATGAGGGCATCTATACCCTGCGCATTGACGAAGTTGCAGCAGACGGACAGGTCACAAGCCGGGTTGAAACACCTTTCAAGCGGGAAGCCCCCGAAACGCTGGCGGCAGCGGCAGCGCTGCAGGACGGGCCAATCAAGGCGATCACGGTGCAAAAGGGGGCGACCCTTTGGGCGATTGCACGGGACCGATATGGGGACGGACAGCTTTACGTGCGGATATTTGAAGCCAACCGTCAGTCCATTCGCGATCCTGACCTGATCTACCCCGGTCAGATTTTCGATCTCCCGGACTAAGCTTCTCCTCTGGAATGATCTTATTCCGCTGCTTGGCTGGCAACCCCCCGGTCGTGGGACTATGTAGCAGTCAAACAGACGGGATTATCCATGGCCGCCGATACAACACAATCGCCTTCAACAGCTTCCGAGGCAGCCGCTAGCCAACGCAACACGGCAGCGGCCATGGCAGAAGAAGAACGCCAGTCGGGTTTCTTTGTGCTGCGCAAGGTTGCCCCCTACCTGTGGCCAGCGAACATGCCTTGGGTCAGACGCCGGGTCTTGCTGGCGATGATTGCGCTTTTTGTCTCAAAGCTCATCTCAGTTGCAACGCCGCTCTTCTATCGGGACGCGGTGGACGCGCTGGCGGGCGAGGGTGTGCCCATGGTCGCTCTTGGTGCCATTGGCCTGACCATCGCCTACGGCATGGCGCGCCTTATGACAGTTGGTTTCCAACAGCTGCGTGACGCGATCTTTGCGCGCGTGGGTCAGCGCGCTTTGCGCATGCTGGCGCTAGAGACATTTGAGCATATCCACAGGCTGTCGATGCGGTATCACATCACGCGCAAGACAGGCGGTTTAAGCCGAATTATCGAACGCGGTGTGAAAGGCGTGGAATTTCTGCTGCGCTTTTTGCTCTTCAACATTGGCCCGCTGATCCTTGAACTGCTGATGATCGGGGCCATCCTGACGATCCTCTTTGACTGGTCCTATCTCTTGGTGGTGGCTGTCACCATTGGGCTTTATGTCTGGTTTACGTTCTCGATCACAGAATGGCGCGTGCGTCAGCGCCGCCAGATGAATGAGGCGGATACCGACGCCAATCAAAAGGCGATCGACAGCCTGCTGAACTACGAAACCGTCAAATACTTCGGAGCCGAGGCGCGAGAGGCGGACAGGTATGACAGCGCGATGGCGGGCTACGAGGACGCTGCGATCAAGACCAGCCTGTCGCTTGCTTTTCTGAATTTTGGTCAGTCCCTGATCATCACCGCGGGTCTTGTCGGGGTTATGGTGATGGCAGCCATCGGGGTGCAGAATGGCACGTTGACGGTTGGCGATTTTGTCATGGTCAACGCGTACATGGTACAGATCACGGTGCCTTTGAACTTTCTTGGTACGGTCTATCGCGAAATCCGGCAGGCGCTGGTGGACATGGGGCAGATGTTTGGTCTGCTGGAACAACCGGCCGAGATTACGGACAAGCCTGATGCGCCGGATCTGAAGGTAAGCGGTGGTCAAGTGACGCTTGAGAACGTGCATTTTGGCTATGATCCCGAACGGATGATCCTCAAGGGCATCTCGCTTGAAGCCAAGCCAGGGGAAACCGTGGCCATCGTCGGCTCTACAGGGTCGGGCAAATCCACCATCGGGCGGCTGCTGTTCCGGTTCTATGATGTAGACAGCGGCGCGCTGAAAATCGATGGGCAGGACGTGCGCGATGTCACGCAACTGAGCCTACATCAGGCCATTGGTGTGGTGCCGCAGGATACTGTCTTGTTTAACGATACCATAGGTTACAACATCGCCTACGGCAAAGACGGTGCAACGCAGTCCGAGATTGAGGCGGCGGCCAAAGATGCGCAAATCCATGATTTTATCAAAAGCTTGCCGGATGGTTACAACACGACCGTGGGCGAGCGTGGTCTCAAGTTGTCGGGCGGTGAAAAGCAGCGCGTGGGCATAGCCCGAACGCTGCTCAAGAACCCGCCGATCCTGCTGTTGGACGAAGCCACCTCGGCGCTTGATAGCGAAACCGAGAGCGACATTCAGGATGCGTTGATGCGCGCAGGCGAGGGCCGCACGGTTCTGACCATCGCGCACCGCCTCAGCACCATTGCCGATGCGGATCGCATCGTTGTGCTGGAGAAAGGCGAGATCGTGGAGCAGGGGCGGCACGAGGCCCTTTTGGCCAAGGACGGTCGCTATGCCCAGCTTTGGCATCGCCAGCAGGCCGAAGACGCGACGTGAGCGGTGGCAGGGGCAAGGATTACCCTCGCACACCAGATGGACATTTCTTTGTCTCGAAAGGCCGGCTCTGGCGCTGTACCGATCCCTCTCTTGAGGACAGCGAACGTCGTGCAGCGGTCAAGGCCCTGATGCAGGCGCGCCTTGCCGTCAGAAACGCCCGATACGAGGCCGAGACAAAAGAGGCACGGGCAAAGGTCGATGCCGCCAAGCGGCGGCTGGGAGAACGTGGCCCGGTCTGGTGGGACGGGGACAGCCCCGACGAGGGTGGCAAACATCCCAAGAACACGATTTACGCCGCGTGGTGGGAAGCGCTTGATCCGGAAAGCCGCGAAAAGGGGCTATAGTCAGTAGCAGCCGTCGCTACGCACCGAGCGTCAGCTTATTAATCGTCTGAAATTGCCTTTGTTGTCAGCTTGTCCAAAGCACCTGTCATCATTTGAATATACTTCGCATCCGTGGGCAGCCCGTGCGTTTCGGCCAGGCTGGCAGGCGCGTGATATGTCACATGCACGATCCCGTCTGCATCCGCATAGGCGAGCACCCGCAACGGCAGATCAAGGCCTGCAGTCTGCCCATCTAGCATCGCGGGGGTTCCAAGCTTCGGATTGCCAAAAATCAATAGCTGCGTCGGTCGCAGTTCCATGTCTACTTTCGCTGCGCCTGCCGCGTGATCCACGCGGGCAAAGACAGTGGCACCTGCCCCCTCAACAGCATCGGATAGCCGGTCCATCGTAACCTCAACGGTATGGGGGCTGACCTTATCGATCATCTCGTTGGCGTAGACGGGCAGCGACAGTACCGTGCTCAAGGTCACGGCAGCAAGGGTTTGACGGATCATCGGGCAGTCTCCTTTGGCAATCTCCCTCAAGACTACCGCGAAGCGGCCTAGATGTGAGAACACGCGCTCTCACATCTGCTTGATCGGTGCTATTCCGCCGCTGAAAGACGTGGTGCTGCCATCGGTGCGATGGGCGCCGCATCCGGATCCCAAATGATTTCGTCCGCCTTCAGGCGCCGCGCGTCGCGCTGCAACGCCCAGTCCCGCGCCGCTCTGCTGGCCCGTCCCAGTGACATCTTGGCCAAAAGCCGCGCTACCCAGTGTACATAAGTTGTCGCCCAAACACGGATCGCCAGCATCGAAGGTGTCACCAGCAATGTCAGCACCGTTGCAATGCCCAGACCAAAAACAACCGCCGTCGCCAACTGCTTCCACCACAGCGCTGTGGGGCTGTCGATGGTGTAGCCGCCGTCCGCAAAGTTGAGGCTGAGGCCGAACATCATCGGTGCCAGACCAGCCATTGTGGTGATTGTAGTCAGCAAAACCGGCCGGATACGCGCCTGTGCGGTGCGGATTATGGCTTCGATCCTTGGCATGTACCTTTCATATTCCTGATAGGTGTCGATCAGGATGATATTGTTGTTCACAACAATTCCGGCCAAGGCGACGATGCCTGTCCCGGTCATGATGATCGAGAACGTCTGATCCATGACCAGCATGCCGATCAGAACCCCGGTGGTAGACAAGACCACGGCCAAAAGCACCAGAATGGCATTGTAGAAAGAGTTGAACTGCGCCAGCAAGATGATGAACATCAAACCCAGCGCTGCTGTGAAAGCGGAACTGAGGAAGGCTTGGCTTTCTGCCTGATCTTCCTGATCTCCGGTCCATTCCGTGCTGACGCCCAAGGGCAGGGGGGTATCGTCCAGCCATTTGGTGATTTCGGCAATGCGTTCGTTCGCATTGATCGGGATGAGCCGAAGCGCACCTGATTTCACACCCCCGGCGATGTCGACATCAGCACCCTCATCCGTTTGCTGAGTGATCTTGTAGGCGGTGCCGTCAGGCGCACGTACATCGGCATCATTTCCCGCAGGCCTTAGCGTGGCGAGGGTGGTGGAGACATCTGCACCACCTATCCGAGCGGTACGCACGACCTTCATCAGTCCGGGTGCAACATCGGCTTTGACGTCAAGGTACCGTTTTTGATCAATGCGGTTGATCTCGGCCAGTTTTGGCACCGGTGTGCGGGAGATGAAGTTGCTCAGCGGGATCAGGCCGTCAGCGGTGCGGACTTTCAAAGTATCAAGCGTGCTCAGAACGCGGTCCTCTTCGGGCAACCTGACACGAATTTCAATTTCCTCATCCGAACTGTCCACGCGCATAGTGTCCAGCAGCAAGCCGCGTGTGACCAGCTGCACCATCGCGCCCACGGTCAACACGTCTGCGCCGTAGCGGCCCGCCTTCTCAACATCAACGTCGATCTGCCAGTCAATACCGGGCAGGGGGCGCGTGTCTTCAATCAGGGTAAGGCCCGGCGTTGCCTCGAACTGCTGGCGAGTCAGCGCCGTAGCAGCCAGAAGGTCGGTGAAATTGTCAGACTTGAGACGCAGATGCACTGGTTTACCAGATGCAGGTCCACGGGCCTGCGCCAGAATTTCGATGCGAATGCCCGGTATGTTTGAGAGTCGCTCAGTCAGTTCCGCAAGGATCACGTCGCCATCAAAAGCGGGATCCTGCGTTGCACGGGTCACAGTGTAACCGATGAAAGGGACCGTAAAGAGCGGGGTCACCTTGTTCGGGCGATCTTCCCACGGGATTGTTTCAAGCTGGATTTGGCCGATTCTGTCCTTGGGCGCCTGCGCGCCGCCTGTATTGCTGTCGAGCCCCCCTTCACCTGCAAAGGCGAAAGCGGTCTGCACGCCGGGATGCTGCAGTACAATCTGTTCGGCGCGCTCCAGCAAGTGATCCTTTTCCTCAAGGGACAGGTTGCCGCGTGCCAAGACGTAGACGATGGCCTGCTCCGGCTCGGATTCGACAAAGAATTCCACGCCTTTGGAGTTGTTGCCAAAGAAGATCATCACTGTGCCCACAAAGACAAAGACGATCCCCGCCATGACCAGCGGCATCACCGGGTTGCCGACGATAAAGGCGATTACACGGCCAAAGGTGCTGCGGCGGTAGCCCGCATCAATTCGGTCTGGCGTTTTGCGGAAAAGCTTGGAGGTAATCCAGCGCCCGCCGCGACCTGCGCGGGTGAAGACGCCAAAGAACGCCAGCAATCCCATCATCGCCCCCGACAGGCCCACAGACAGCAACGCGCAAAGCGCTACGATACAAAGGAAGACAGTGACGAAGGTCGGGATGACGGACCCCAGCAGGTTCAGCCCGTCCATCGCGGCAAACTGGGCTGAGATAACGCCAAAGAGAGGCTGCATCAACGACATCGGTACGATAATCATCGCCAGCGCCAATGGGAAAAACAGCAGGTGCAGATACCACCGCAGACCTGCAATGGCCTCCATGTTATCGGCCATCCAACGCTCAAGCCGTCCGGTCACGCCGCCCATGACAGGCAGGTAAATCAGGGCCACAACAAGTGAGGCTGAGAGCACGAATATCAATGTGACCGGCAGCATTCCCATGAACTCGCCCGGCACACCGGGCCAGAACAGCATTGGCAAAAAGGCGCAAAGCGTCGTGGCTGTAGATGAGATAATGGGCCAGAACATCCGCTTGGCGGCATGGACATAGGCCTGCATCGGCCCTTCGCCCTGTTGCTGGCGCGCATCCGCGTATTCGACCACCACGATCGCCCCGTCCACCAGCATACCCACGGCAAGGATCAAACCGAACATCACGATGTTGGAGATCGAAATGCCCATAAGCGCGAGGAAGGCAAAGCAGAGCAGGAACGATGTTGGAATCGCAAAACCAACCAGCAGGGCCGCCCGGATGCCAAGGGCCGCCAGCACGACAATCATCACCAGTGCAATCGCGGTAAAGACTGAGCCCAAGAGCTGCTGGACCATGGAATTCACCACGCGGCTCTGGTCGTTTGAGGTACCGACTGTGACAGCGGCTTGCAGGCCATCGGGCCAGCTTGCGGCCCGCGCCTCAACGATCTCTTTGACCTGACTGGACGTGTCGATCAGGTTGAAACCCTTACGCTTGACCACTTGCAGCGCCAGCGTCTTTTCCCCGTTAAAACGCGCCGTACCCTGACGATCCTCAAAAGTAAGGTTGATTTGGGCCAGATCGCCCAACGTCACCACGCGGTCGCCGTTGGTCTTGACGGGTAGGGAGTAGACATCGCGCGGCTCATTGAAAGACGACGGTATCTTGACGGCAAAAGTGCCTTGAGCGCTCTCGATTTCACCGGCTGCAATCAACTGGTTGTTGTTCTGCACAACATTGATCAACTCGCCTGCGGTGACATTATAGGCCTCCAGACGAAGCGGATCGATCAGCACCTCCAGCATCTCGTCACGGTCTCCCGCAAGGCCTGCCTCCAGCACGGAATCGAGTGCCTCCAGCTCATCCTGCAAGTCTCGCGCCACGCGGGCCATCGTGCGTTCAGGGACCGGGCCGGTCAGGTTCACGATGATGATCGGAAATTCGGAAAAGTTGAATTCGTTGATGGAGTATTTCTCATAGCCGTCAGGGAACTGCGCCTCGGCCGTTGACATCGCGTCGCGTACATCGGCCATCACACGGCTTTTGTCCCAGCCGAATTCGAACTCCAGCACTACGCCGGCGTAGTTTTCCGCCGCCGTGCCGGTCATCTGTTTCAAGCCGTCCAGATCGGCAAGCTCTGTTTCCATCGGCTTGACGAGGAGCGTCTCACTGTCAGCGGCAGAAATGCCGGGGAATTGAACAGAGACGAACAATGCCGGAATTTCAATGTCCGGCTCACCCTCTTTTGGCAGGGTGGAATAAGAATAGCCGCCGACCACGAGGCTGAGCAGGATAAAGGCCAGCACCATGCGTGCACGGCCTGCGGCCCAATCGACGACGCCGGTCATTGCGTGACCTCCACCCAGGTGGGGGCCACTCTGACACCTGCCGTGACGTATTCTTGTCCGACAACGATCACGTCCGCGACCTCTGGCAAACCGGTGACCCAGATGCCCCGGCTGGTGTCGCGCATGATTTCGACGGGGGCAAATGATACGACCGCATTTTCATCGACTAACCGCACGCCCAATGTGCCGTCATCGTTCAACGTCAGCGCGGACTGCGGGACGAGATGGGCTTTGACACCTGCCGAGGAAATCGCGATTTCGGCGGTCTGACCGTCGCGGATGCGCAGATCATCGTTAGGCACTTCAATCTCGACGCGGAACGTTCGCGTCTGAGGATCGGCAGAGCGTGAAAGGAACGTCACGTTGCCGATGACCTGCTCGCCGCCAGCTGCCAGCCGTGCACCTGCCTGCGCGCCAAGCATGACCCGGTTCACCTCGGTCTCGGGTACAAATCCCACCAGTTTGATCGGATCAAGTTGAATGATTGTGGCGCACAATGCGCCCGGCTGCAAAAGACTGCCCAATTCCGCAGTGTCGCTTTCCAGCAGTCCGCTGAAGGGCGCTGAGATCGTCAGACGTGCAATTTCCGTTTCCGCGGCAGCAACGGCGGCGGTGGCCGCTTCAATGCCGGAACGTGCCGCGCGCAAACCTGATGTGGCGGAGCTTACACCCGCCTTGGCGGCGGCCACCGCGGCATCCGTCGCGGCAAGCCTTGTCTGAGAGGCAAAACCATCTTCACTCAATCGGGCCGCTGCGTTTTGATTGATTTCTGCCTCATCCAGACGGGCTTTGGCTTCTGCCAGCCGTGCCTCCCCCTCCGGTACGCGCGATTCAGCTTCTGACAACCGTGCGCGCGCCTCGTCCAATGCGGCCTGCCGAGTGCCGGGGTCGAGCACGCAGAGTGCGTCACCTTCCTCAACGTGCGCGCCCTTGCGCAACGGATCGGACACGATCACGGCAGATGTCTCGGACTTTACGTCCACCTGACGCGCGGCTTCCGTTTCGCCGCGCAGGATGACCGCACTGTCAACCTGCTGTCCGGTCAGCTTGCGCACCTGTACCTTGACCAATGTGTCCGGGTCTTGTTCCACAACGGAAGGTGTCTCGGACACCTGTTCGGTGGTCTCTTGCTCTGTCCGTGTTTCGTCACCGCCGAGCAATGCCACAAGCTGCGGACGCGCGAGGATCGACATCGCCAGCAAAAGGGTTACCGCCAGTGCGGCCAGAATGGAGAAAATACGCATTGCGATACCTCGCGCCGGAAATGCCGGGACACCTGCCCGGTTGGTTGCGCTTTATGTAGTGCATGATAACTGAACTGACTAGTTTAGATGGCATGTTTTTTAATAGAGGTGGCTTTGCTGCCCAATTCTCGGGCAAAGACCTGATGGAACGGGGTCTTGGCTTGCCCCGTTCTGCGGGGTAAGAGGGTCAAAACCGTACCGCCAGAGGCAGATCAGATGAGCAACACAGACAGCTTTATCGAAGAGGTCAATGAAGAGGTCCGCCGCGACCGGCTTTATGGCTATCTGCGCCGCTATGGCTGGATTGCCGTGCTGGCGATCCTGCTGATTGTTGGTGGGGCGGCCTATTCCGAATACCGCAGGGCACAGGCGCGCGCGCAGGCCGAGGCGCTGGGCGATGCGATGCTTGCTGCCTTGGCTGTGAATACAAGCGCAGAACGAGCCGAAGCACTTGGTAGTATTGAGCCTGCAAAGCCGACCGCAGCTGCCGTACTTCGCATGATGACTGCCGCTGAACAGGCCAATGCCGGTGATACTGACATGGCTGTGGCAACACTGAGCGCAGTGGCTGTTGATGGTGATGTACCGCCGGTCTACCGGCAGTTGGCACAGTTCAAGGCAATTACCCTGCAGGGGGCTGATGCGCCTGTCGCAGACCGCCGTCAGGCGCTTGAGGCCATGGCGCAGCCGGGCAATGCCTTTCGTCTGCTGGCCAGCGAACAACTCGCGCTGATCGACATCGAAACCAGTGACACCGACGCTGCCATCAACCGCTATCAGGCGATCCTGTCGGATGCGGAAGTCAGCGCAGACTTGCAACAACGCGCCCTTCAGGTGATTGTGGCACTGGGTGGCGAGCCGGAACTGTCTGACGTGGTTGGTCTGGGTGGTGGAAGCGCAGCGGCCCAAGATAATTGATCCATGCCCCGGCGGGCAACGAGAGCGATAAAAAGAAGTGAGCAGGGCCATGAACCATCCAGCGTATTTCGGGACAAAGGCGTGGGGGGTCGGGCTTTTGTCAGCTGCTTTATTGCTCAGTGCATGTAACGAACGTCAGGTGTATCTGCCCGGACCACGTGAAGACATAAGGTCGGTTCTGCAAACACCCGAACTTGCCGCCCCAATTGAAGGCGAAGTCACGCCCGAGAATACAAGCCGTCCGATATCCTTGGGTGTTGCAACCAATAACGCCAATTGGACCCATGCGATCGGAACGCCCACCTACCGCGTTACCCATCCTGCCCTGCGGAACGCTCCCCAGCTGGCTTGGTCGGCTGACATCGGCGACGGTGACAGTCGTCGCTACAGAATTACTGCCGATCCTGTTGTGTCCGATGGCCGGGTTTTCACGCTCGATGCAGGTGCGCAGGTCGTGGCGACCTCGACTTCTGGACAGACCCTTTGGACCCGCGATCTGACCCCGGCAAGTGACAGGCAGGGACAGGGCTCTGGCGGCGGATTGGCCGTTGAAGGCGACACGCTTTACGTCTCTGTCGGGTACGGCGTCCTTGCAGCAGTGGACGTGGCGACGGGCGGTGTGCGCTGGACGCAAGACCTGGACGCCTCTGGTTCAGGAACGCCGACTGTGTTTGGTGATCTTGTCTATCTTACTGCGGGGGATGACACCGCTTGGGCGGTTGAAAAGGCCAGTGGTCGCGTCGCATGGCAAACCGGTGGCAGCACCAGTGTTAACAATGTGCTTGGTGCGCCGGCCCCGTCGGTGACAAACGAACTCGCTCTGTTTGCTTATGGGGCTGGCGAAGTGCAGGCTGTGTTCCGCCGTGGGGGGCTGGACCGCTGGAATGCCTCCGTCGTGGGGAAACGGCCCGGTCGGGCATTATCCTCAATATCTGATGTCACAAGCGCGCCGGTGATCTCTGGTGACAGGGTTTTCGTCGGTAACCAGTCCGGGCGCCTTGCCGCACTCAGCCTGGGGAGCGGCAAGCGGATATGGACTGCACGCGACGGTGCCGTAGGGCCAGTCTGGCCCGCGGGCGGTTCTGTTTTTGTCATCAGTGACCTGAATGAAGTGCTCCGCCTTGATGCCTCGGACGGCGCGCGTATCTGGGGCGTGCCATTGCCAAACTTCGTCAAAGACAAGCCGCGGCGCCAATCCGAAGTCTATACCCATCATGGGCCGGTCGTCGCTGGCGGGCGCGTTTGGGTGGCATCTGGCGACGGCGTTTTGCGCAGCTTTGATCCCACGGACGGGACGCTTGCGGGTGTTGTCGAAATCCCCGGCGGGGCGACCACAGCCCCTGTCGTTGCAGGCAGCACGCTTTACGTTGTTTCACGCAAGGGCCAATTGCTCGCTTTCCGTTGAGCGAGAAATGGTCTAAGGCCCATGTTTGATTTTGCCCCAATTGGGGCTTTGGAGCCTTGAAATGTCCTTTACCCTCGCCATCGTGGGCCGCCCGAACGTGGGCAAATCCACGCTGTTCAACCGCCTTGTAGGCAAACGTCTGGCATTGGTCGATGACCAGCCCGGGGTGACGCGCGATCTGCGTGAGGGTGCGGCCAAGCTGGCCGATCTGCGCTTTACGGTGATCGACACTGCCGGTCTGGAAGAGATAACGGACGATAGCCTTCAGGGACGCATGCGCCGCCTGACGGAGCGTGCTGTGGACATGGCCGACATCTGCCTGTTCATGATTGATGCGCGAGTCGGTGTGACTCCGTCCGATCTGGTCTTTGCCGATATCCTGCGCAAGCGCTCTGCCAATGTGATCCTTGCCGCCAACAAGGCTGAGGGAAAAGCAGGCGAAGCGGGCGTGCTTGAGGCCTATTCGCTGGGGTTGGGCGAGCCGATCAGCATGTCGGCGGAACACGGCGAAGGGTTGCATGACCTTTATACCGCGCTGTTGCCACTGGCCGATCAGTTTGCGGAACGCGCCGAAGAGGACGCGCCAGAGACAGACGTGGATCTGAGCGAGGAAGAGGCCGAAGATCCAGACGCCATTCCGATGCCCACCAAGACAAAGCCATTGCAAGTCGCGGTTGTAGGCCGCCCGAACGCCGGCAAATCCACGCTGATCAATCAGATCCTTGGTGAAGACCGGTTGCTGACCGGCCCCGAAGCCGGGATCACCCGTGACGCGATCTCGCTGCGGATCGATTGGAATGGCGTGCCGATGCGCATTTTCGACACTGCGGGCATGCGCAAAAAGGCGAAGGTTCAGGAAAAGCTGGAAAAGCTGAGCGTCTCTGATGGCCTGCGCGCAGTGAAATTTGCCGAAGTGGTGGTTGTGCTGCTGGATGCTGAGATCCCCTTTGAACAGCAGGATCTGCGGATTGCCGACCTGGCGGAACGCGAGGGACGGGCCGTTGTCATCGCGGTGAACAAATGGGACATAGAGGAAGACCGTCAGGCCAAGCTCAAAGCGCTCAAGGAAAGTTTTGAGCGTCTGTTGCCCCAACTGCGCGGCGCACCCCTGATCACGGTTTCCGCGAAAACGGGCAGGGGGCTTGACCGCCTTCATGATGCGATCATGCGCGCCTACGAGGTTTGGAACCGTCGGGTCAGCACCGCCCAGCTTAATCGCTGGCTCTCTGGCATGATGGAGGCGCACCCGCCGCCCGCACCGCAAGGCAAGCGGATCAAGCTGCGCTACATGACACAGGCCAAGACGCGCCCGCCGGGCTTCGTGGTCATGTGCAGCCATCCCGACAAGGTGCCCGAAAGCTACAGCCGGTATCTGGTGAACAACCTGCGGATCGACTTTGACATGCCCGGAACGCCGATCCGGCTGTGGATGCGGGGGCAGAACGATGCGAACCCTTATAAGGGACGCAAGAAAGCCGGACCGTCGAAGCTGCGCAAACATACCGAAGGCCGACGCAAGGATTAATTTTAGGGTCGAGATCTGCGAAAGGTCCCGACCCCTTAAATTTTCCAGACGGGAATTAAACGGCCCGAAATGCCTTGAGCGTGGGAAAGATCAACGCCAACGCCCCGCCGCCGGCGACATATGCGACGATCGGCGTGGTCTCGTAATTGGCGACTACAACCGCCACCAGCGCCCAGATCACGGCGATCCCGTAAGTTGGTGCGCGCCCCAGCGCACCTTGCACAAACCCACCGATCACGATGGCGAGGCCGACAAAGGCGAGCGCGGCGGTCGTTTCATCCAGCCAGCCATACCCTGCCGCAAGCAGACCCAGCGACACGCAGGACGCCGCCGACAGCCACCCGGCATAAAGACCAACGGGCCAAGCTGCCCACGGCTGATCCGAAACGGGGGCCACGAAAAGTGCCGCAAGCGCGCTGAGCAGCATGATCCAGATCAGAACGCTGGCCCACATCGGGCTGGCAACCGCGACAGCAAGCCATGCCGCGCCAACTGCGAGCGATGCGCAAAGCGGTTTTCGCATGTCATGCCATTGACCGTCCTTGGGGGCTTTGAACAAACCCCAAGTCAGTCCCAATATCAACCAGCCGTAGATCACCCCCCAGATCGCAAATGCGTATCCCGCAGGCTGAACCGGCGGATTATTCTGTGGGACCGGGAATTGGTTAGGGTCAAAGCCCGCGAAACCTTCGACAAAAAATGGCGAAGCAGCGAAGGCCAGGCTCAGCAACAAGCATAGGGCAGCAACGATGGTACGAGAGGCAGGCATGTCGGGTCCCTTTCCGTTCATTCCTGTCAGCACGCTAGCACAATCGCCGTGCCTTTCAATTGTCCTGTGCCAATGAAATTGTTTAGATTTGACGACTTACGCCAGTGTCCCGTCTGCCGTCAGGGCAGTCTTGCCACCAAGATAGGGGGCGAGGACCTCAGGCAGCTTCACTGACCCGTCCGCTTGCTGACCGTTCTCAAGTACCGCGATCAGGCAGCGCCCCACGGCCAGACCGGAGCCATTCAGCGTGTGCACGAACTGCGGCTTGCCGCCATCCTTTGGCTTGAAGCGCGCGTTCATGCGCCGAGCCTGAAAGTCGCCCGTAGTCGAGACGCTTGAAATCTCGCGATATGTTTTTTGTCCCGGCACCCAAGCCTCAATGTCGAAGGTCCGGCGGGCGCCAAAGCCCATATCGCCGGTGCACAGGATCACCGTCCGGTAAGGGATGCCCAGCCGCTCGAGAATATCCTCGGCACAGCGCAACATGCGCTTTTGTTCGGCATCGCTGTTATCGGGGTGGGTGACGCTCACCATCTCGACTTTCTCGAACTGGTGTTGGCGCAGCATGCCTGCGGTATCGCGCCCCGCGCTGCCCGCTTCTGAGCGGAAGCAAAGGGTGTGTGCGGTGTAGCGGCGCGGCAGGTAATCGGCATCGACGACGTGATCGGCCATGATATAGGTCAGAGGCACCTCGGAGGTTGGCACCAGCCACATGCCTTCTTCCGTGCGATAGCTGTCCTCACCAAACTTTGGCAGTTTGTCGGTGCCGTACATGGCCTCGTCCTTGACTAGAACCGGAGGGTTCACCTCGGTCAGTCCGTTTTCGTCCACGTGGGTGTCCACCATTAACTGCGCCAGCGCCCGGTGAATGCGTGCCACGGCACCCGACAACAGCACGAAACGGCTGCCGGAGATTTTCGCCGCCGTCTCAAAATCCATCGATGCGGCCACGCCCGCGATCTCGTAATGCTCTTTCGGCTCGAAATCGAATGTCGGGATGTCGCCCCAGCGATTCACTTCGACGTTGTCGTTCTCATCCGCACCGTCAGGCACATCATCCGCAGGCCGGTTTGGCAAACGGGCAAGCATGTCGGTCAGCTGCGCATCAAGTTCATTGGCTTCGGCCCGCATTGCTGCGACCTCTTCCTTTTTTTGCCCCACCAGCGCGCGCAACCGCTCGAACTCGGCTTCGTCGCCCTTGGCCTTGGCCGCGCCCACTTCCTTGCTGGCCTTGTTCTGTTCGGCCTGCGCGTTCTCGGCAGCGGCGATCTTCGCCCTTCGCGCCTCGTCCAGCTTCAACACTTCGGATGACATCGGCGCATCCCCCCGCCGGGCAAGCGCAGCGTCAAAGGCTTCGGGGTTCTCGCGGATGGCGCGGATGTCATGCATGGGTCCGGTCCTTACTGATGAATCGTTTGCGGGCGGTTATGCCTCAAACTTTGCCAAGGGGGTAGAGTTGTCGCAGCCTTTGATTGTCGGCCCGATTTGACCCTTTCCACCTTGCGCCCACCGGCGGGCGCACATAGGTTCTGCCAAACTCAGCGACAGGGCCATGAAGCGCCCGAAAGCCCACCGAAAAGGACGCATACGATGGCCGGTATTGAACAGTTCATCCCCCTCATTCTGATCTTTGCGATCATGTACTTCCTGCTGATCCGTCCGCAGCAGAAAAAGGTCAAGGAACATCAGGCGATGGTTTCGGCACTGCGCCGTGGCGATCAGGTGGTCACTCAGGGCGGCGTGATCGGCAAGGTCGTCAAGGTCAAGGACGATGGTGAAGTTGAAGTAGAGATCGCCGACGGCGTGAAAGTGCGCGTGGTGCAATCCACCATCGCAACAGTTGTCTCCAAGACTGAACCCGCCAAATAACCTCGCAGACCAAGCCGAAAAGAGGGCGCAGATATGCTTCAGATTGATCTGTGGAAACGGATTATGATCGCGCTGACCTGTGCTGTTGGCCTGTGGCTGGCGCTGCCCAATGCGTTCTACGGTCCGGTTGAGCAGCACAATGATGCGGTCAACGCGATCGAGTTGCAGGGTGCAACGCCGGAACTTGAGGCGCAGCGTGCGCTTTGGCCGGATTGGTTGCCCTCTGGCCTCGTAAACCTGGGCCTTGACCTGCGCGGCGGCGCACACTTGCTGGCCGAGGTGCGGGTTCAGGACGTTTACGCCACCCGGATGGAGGCCCAATGGCCCGAAGTCCGTGATGCACTTCGCAGCCTGACGCCTGTGCGCCGACAGCAATCACCCGAAGATGAACTGAGGGTGCGTCTCAATGATCCCGAAAAGATGGCGGAAGCTTTGGAGATCGTGCGCGGTCTTGCGCGGCCAGTGCCAACTTTGACCGGGGCGGGGGCAACGGACATTGATGTGCGCGGCGATGCGGGCGTTATTATCGTCACCCTGTCCGAGCCCGAAAAGCAGGCCACGAACGAACGCACCATGCAGCAGTCGCTGGAAATCATCCGCCGCCGGATCGATGAGGTTGGCACGCGCGAGCCCACGATCCAGCGTCAGGGGTCGGACCGTATCCTGATCCAGGTGCCCGGCATCGGTTCTGCTGCGGAGCTGAAGGCAATCATCGGTACCACCGCGCAACTGACCTTTAACCCTGTGGTCAGCCGTGGAACCGATGAAAACGCGAACCCCGGCATCGGCAACAAGATCGTACCGTCCATTGATGAACCCGGCGCCTTCTACACTTTGGAATCCGCCCCGGTGGTGACTGGAGAAGAACTGGTCGACGCGCAACCGTCCTTTGACCAAAATGGACGGCCCGCAGTGACGTTCCGGTTCAACACGTCTGGTGCGCGGAAATTCGGTGACTACACCGCAGAAAACATCGGTTCACCCTTCGCCATCGTGCTGGACGATGAGGTGATCAGCGCGCCCACAATTCAAAGCCACATACCAGGCGGCTCGGGTATCATTACCGGCAATTTCGATGTGGAGGAATCCACCAACTTAGCCATCTTGTTGCGCGCGGGTGCGCTGCCTGCCGGTCTCGACTTCCTCGAAGAGCGCACAATCGGCCCCGAATTGGGGCAGGACAGCATTGACGCGGGCAAGGTCGCGACCGTCGTTGCCTTTGTAGCGGTTCTGTTCTTCATGTTTGTCAGCTACGGGCTCTTCGGTATTTTCGCAAACATCGCTTTGATCATCAACGTCGCTATGATCTTTGGTCTACTGAGCCTCGTCGGGGCCACCCTGACCCTACCGGGCATCGCGGGTATTGTTCTGACCGTCGGCATGGCCGTGGATGCCAACGTGTTGGTTTTCGAACGTATCCGCGAGGAATTGCGAACCGCCAAGGGTCCAGCCCGCGCGATCTCGCTTGGCTATGAGAAAGCGCTCTCGGCTATCATCGACGCCAACATTACCACGCTGATCACCGCAGTAATCCTTTTCGTGATGGGCTCCGGCCCGGTGCGTGGTTTCGCGATCACGCTGGGCTTTGGCATCATCACATCCGTCTTCACGGCCATTTTCGTCACCCGTCTGATGGTGGTGATCTGGTTTGAACGGGCACGTCCCAAAACGATCGAGGTCTGAGACATGCGTCTGCGTCTGTTCAAAGAAGCGCCGAATTTCGACTATTTCAGCCGCTGGAAGCTGTGGCTGGGCATTTCGGGTTTGATGATGATCGTGGCGTTTGCCTCTTTCATGCTGCAAGGCCTGAATTACGGCATCGACTTTCGCGGAGGCACGACGGTTCGGACAGAAAGCCCCCGTGTTGTGGATGTCGCGGAATACCGCGCAGCACTGGATGTGCTGGAACTGGGTGACATTTCCATCACTGAGGTTTTTGATCCCTCCTTCCGCGATGACCAGAATGTCGCAATGATCCGGATACAGGCGCAGGACGATCAGGAGGCAGTATCTGTCGAAACCATCAGTGCGGTTGAAGCGGCGCTTAAAGAAGCACGGCCTGATATCAAGTTCACTTCTGTTGAATCTGTCGGCCCTAAGGTATCTGGTGAATTGATCCAGACTGCTGCCATCGCCGTCGTACTGGCGATCGGTGCGGTACTGATCTACATCTGGCTGCGGTTTGAATGGCAATTTGCGGCTGGTGCCGTGTTGGCGCTGGTGCATGACGTTCTGCTGACAATCGGTGTGTTCTCGGAACTCCAAATCCGCTTTGACCTTGCCATCATCGCGGCCTTGCTGACCATCGTGGGATATTCGCTGAACGATACCGTCGTCGTCTTTGACCGGGTCCGCGAAAACCTGCGCAAGTACAAGAAGCGGGACCTGAAAGAGGTTTTGAACCTGTCGATCAATGAGACAATGTCGCGGACTTTCATGACCTCCTTCACAACGCTTATTGCCTTGATTGCGCTGTTTGTGTTGGGCGGAGACGTGATCAGAGGCTTTGTCTTTGCGATGATCTGGGGCGTGATCGTTGGTACCTATTCCTCAATTTTCGTGGCATCCGCGATTTTGTTGTATCTGGGTGTAAAGCGTGACTGGTCCAAACCCGATGCCAACGCTGGAAATCAATACGCCAACATAGATGCCTGAAGCACTTGCATCGGCTTTTCAGACCAAGGGTTTGATCTGGCTGATCGGGGCGGTTTGCGTGGCAGGACTTGTCCGGGGTTTTTCGGGCTTCGGCTCCGCGATGATCATCATGCCGGTAGCCTCTTCCGTTCTGCCGCCGATCAAGGCGGTGATTTTTCTGGTCGCTGGAGAAATGCTTGGGCCACTCCCGAACCTGCCCGCAGCGCTGAGTGATGGCGCGCCGAAAGACGTAGGTGTCCTGATGATAGGCGCGCTGGTGGCTATGCCCATTGGGACCGCGTTTCTTAGCATCATTGATCCAAATGTATTTGGGTGGTTGATTTCGGCTGTGGTTCTGGCGCTGCTCGTTCTGCTTGTGAACGGTTGGCGATATAAGGGGGAACTGACCCGTCGCCTGACTGTTGCGACCGGCGCGCTAGGTGGGTTCATGACCGGCTTTGCCGGAATTCCGGGGCCACCTGTAATCATGCTCTACATGGCAAGCAGCTTGCCCATATCGGTGATCCGCGCCAATTTTCTGCTCTACCTGTTGGCGGTGGACCTGATCCTGTTTCCCTTTCTCTGGCTGAGCGGTCTGATGGTCTGGCAGGTCTTTTTCCTGGGGCTGCTTATCGGCATACCCAACCTTGTTGCGAACATGATTGGGGCGTTGCTTTTTGACCCGCAGGCAGAGGCGCTTTTTCGACGTGTGGCCTATATCGTCATCGCAGCATCGGCTATTGTCAGCTTGCCGATTTGGAAAGGATAACCAATGCGCCTCAATGAGATTGTCTTCACCGATGCCCAGCCCATCGAAGGCTATGGGCCGGGGTTCTTTCGTATCGGGGGGCAGGTGATCGAAGGCGCCGTCATAACGGGGCCTGCTGGCACCCAGACATGGGCAGGGTTCGAAGATGCAGGTACATTGCTTGAGTTGAAAGAGCAGATCGACGTTTTGTTCATCGGCACCGGTGCGGATGTGGCCCATCTGCCTGATGATCTGCTGAACCCGCTTCAGGAGGCCGGGATCGGGGTTGAGGCGATGGCTTCTCCTGCCGCCTGCCGCACCTACAACGTACTACTGAGCGAGGGACGCCGCGTGGCCCTCGCGTTGATTCCGGTGTGATCTGACGCGATGACGCTGAAGGCTTCCAATCTGACGCTTGCCCGGGGGGGCGTCCCTGTTCTGACTGGGCTCAGCTTTGTGCTGGAACCCAGGGCAGCACTGATCCTGCGTGGTCCGAACGGGGCGGGCAAGACAACGCTGCTGCGCACGATTGCGGGGCTGCAACCGGCCGTCGAAGGCGAAATTTCGGGGGCTGCTGACCAGATCGCCTATGCGGGACATGCCGACGGCTTGAAAGCGATGCTGACGGTCCGCGAAAATCTGATGTTTTGGGCGCAGGTTTTCGGCCGCCATGACATCACACCGGCGCTTGATGCCTACGCGTTGCATCCATTGGCAGACCGGCTTGCCGGAACGCTTTCGGCAGGGCAGAAACGGCGTCTTGGGCTTTCGCGGTTGCTTGTGACGGGGTGCCCCATCTGGGTGCTGGATGAACCCACTGTGTCGCTTGACACTGATGCCGTTGCCATGTTCGCCGCTGCGGTACGGGCGCATCTGGCGCAGGGCGGTTCGGCGTTGATGGCGACACATATCGACCTTGGGCTTGAGGCTGACGTGATCGATATTACGCCGTATCGGGCCATGACAACCCTGCGCGTGGGTGCCAGCGACGAGGCGTTCTTGTGATTGCGCTGCTGATGCGTGACTTGCGGCTGGCCTTCCGCGCTGGTGGCGGTTTTGGCCTTGGCCTTGCATTCTTTCTGATTGTCACGACGCTTGTGCCTTTCAGCGTTGGCCCCCAGCCTGCCTTGCTCTCAACGATTGCAGCGGGCGTTCTGTGGTTGGGCGCGCTCCTTGCCTGTCTGCTGTCCCTCGACCGGCTGCTGGCACTGGATTACGAAGACGGCACGCTTGACCTTTTGCTCACGGCGCCGCTGCCACTTGAGGCCGCTGTCAGCGTCAAGGCGCTGGCCCATTGGATTACAACAGGCTTGCCGCTTGTCTTGGCAGCCCCGGTGCTGGGCGTGCTGTTGAATCTGCCGGGGGCTGGATATGGCTGGTTGGTGATCTCCCTGGCCATCGGCACACCCGCGCTTTCTGTCATCGGCACCTTTGGCGCGGCGCTTACGGTCGGCATCAAACGCGGCGGTCTTTTGCTGTCACTGCTGGTTTTGCCGCTTTATGTCCCGACATTGATTTTCGGGGCAGAAGCTGCGCGACGTGGCGCGGCAGGCCTTGATCCGGCAACGCCACTCTTGATGCTGGCGGGCATTACCCTTGCCACCATCGCGCTTATGCCTTTCGCCAGCGCGGCCGTGCTGCGCATGGGATTGCGGTAGAACGTCTGATGGTGCATTCGTAATACCCGTTTGCCATTGCGGCGCTTTGCCCATTGAGGCCTTGCGAAGGGCACATTACATAGGCGCTATGTCCATTTGGTCCTATGCAAATCCGGTCAAATTCTTGGCCCTCAGCACCAAGGTGCAACCCTTTCTCTGGGTGGCAGCCGCTGGATGCGTGATCGTCGGTCTGATCTGGGGGTTTTTCGGCACGCCCGACGATTTCCGCCAAGGCTCAACCGTTAAGATAATTTACCTGCATGTGCCCTCCGCGCTGATGGCAATCAACGCATGGTTCATGATGCTGATCACGTCCCTGATCTGGCTCATCCGTCGCCACCATGTGAGTGCGCTGGCCGCCAAAGCCGCAGCACCTGTCGGCCTTGTCATGACGCTGATCGCCTTGGTCACCGGTGCCATCTGGGGCCAGCCGATGTGGGGCACGTGGTGGGCGTGGGACCCGCGCCTGACGTCATTTCTGATCCTGTTTCTTTTTTATCTGGGCTATATCGCCCTCTGGGAAGCCATTGAGGATCCAGACACAGCTGCCGATCTGACATCAATCCTGTGTCTTGTCGGCTCCGTCTTTGCGGTGCTGTCACGCTACGCGGTTCAGTTCTGGAATCAGGGCCTGCACCAAGGCACCTCTATCCCGGTAGCTACCGGAGAACGCTCTGTCTCGGATGTTTTCTGGTACCCGCTGTTGACCAGCATGGTGGGTTTTGGCCTGCTGTTTCTCGCGCTGGTGCTGTACCGCACCGGTACTGAAATTCGCCTGCGTCGTGCACAAGCGCTGCGTGTCCGGGCAGGGCGGGAGCTATGATGCCTGATCTTGGAAAATACGCGGTTGAAGTGCTGTCGGCCTACGCCGCATCTCTTGTTTTGCTGGCAGCGTTGGTGATGCTCAGCCTGCGACGGGGCCGCGCTGCACGCGCCGCCCTGAAAGAGATTGAAGCGAAGGTCAAGAAAGATGGCTAAAGTCTCGCCTCTGATGATCGCGCCGCCACTGATCTTTGCGGCTTTCGTTCTTCTGGCTGTTGTCGGCATGTTTCGCGAAGATCCTGAAGGTCTGCCATCAACACTTGTCGGTCAACCCGCGCCGGGCCTGCCCGAAGGAACGCTGGAGGGGTTCCCAGCGGCCACGCCTGAAATGCTGGCCAGTGGCAAGGTTACCCTCGTCAATTTCTGGGCAAGCTGGTGTCCGCCCTGTCGCGCGGAGCATCCCATGCTTTTGGAGATGGAAGCAGAAGGTATTCCGATCATCGGCATCAATTTCAAGGATACGCAGGCGAACGCCTTCAAATACCTCACAGAAGACGACAATCCTTTTGTCGGTGTGTCGTTCGACCCGCAGGGCCGCACCGCAATTGACTGGGGTGTTACCGCGCCACCCGAGACATTCATTCTGGATGGCGATGGTACGGTTCTGTTTCGTTTCGCTGGCCCGTTGGTGGGCAGCGATTATGAACAGCGGTTCCTGCCTGCGTTCAACAAGGCAATGGGCCAGTAAGTCAAAAGGCCCCTAAAGCCGGTAGCCGCCCGACACTGTGATTGTCTCTCCGGTGATGAAGCCCGCCGCATCCGACGCCAGAAACCGAACAACCTTCGCAATATCTTCCGGTACTCCTGATCGCCCAAGCGCCGTCATATCGACGAAGGCCTTAACAAGCTCAGGCGGACGGGGGCTTTCGGCCCTATCAATGGCGCCCGGTGCGATACCATTGACGCGGATACCCTGCGGACCCAGCGTCTTGGCCATGCCGCGCGTCCATGTATCAAGCGCTGCTTTGCTGGCTGAGTAGGACACAGCGCCCATCGCTGGAAGGAATGCATTGACCGATGAGATATTGATGATGCTTGCCCCCACCTTCAGATGGGGCAGGGCAACATTCAGCAATGCCATGGGCGCCGCGACGTTGATCGCATTGTTCTGACCGTTATCCTCGTCGTCCGCCAAGAGTGAGCCAGCGTTGTTTACAATTACATCCAGCCTGCCAAACCGGTTGATGACCTGAGGGATAATGTCAGCGGCCTGAGACCTGTCTGACAGGTCCGCTTTGATCGCGAGGATATCTGGCAAACTGTCAAGCAAGGCATCGGGGGCCGTCGAATTGTAGGTCACCGCCACTTCGTGATCCTGAGCGAGGTTTTCTGCAATCCCACGGCCAATGCCGCGCGCGCCGCCGGTGATAAGTGCAACTGGTTTCATCGTCTCATCCTCACCTCGAACTGAATTCTTGGCCTCTTGTCTTCAGCGTAAAGAAAAAGACCCCCGCTGCAATGTGCAACGGGGGCCTTTCTAATGTCATGCAAGCGGTGACTTACTCGGCAGCGATCGCGTCACCTTTTGCAAGGTCACGCAGCACATAGTGCAGCACGCCGCCGTGTTCGATGTATTCGATCTCGATCGCCGTATCGATCCGGCACTTGATCATGATCTCTTTTACCGAGCCATCCTCCATGTTGATGGTGCAGGGGACTTCCTGCAGAGGCTTGATTGTGTCGAGACCGGAGATGGATACCGTTTCTTTTCCGGTCAGGCCCAGAGACTTGCGGGTGTCCCCACCGGTGAATTCGAACGGAATGACGCCCATGCCGACAAGGTTGGAACGGTGAATGCGCTCAAAGCTCTCTGCAATCACGGCCTTGACGCCCAGCAGTGCGGTGCCTTTGGCTGCCCAGTCACGGCTTGATCCCGCGCCATATTGCTCGCCCCCGAAGATCACAAGCGGTGTCCCTTGATCCTGATAGGCCATTGCCGCGTCAAAGATCGACGTTTGCGCGCCGTCCGGCCCAAGGGTGTAGCCGCCTTCGACCCCATCCAGCATCTCGTTCTTGATGCGGATGTTGGCGAATGTACCGCGCATCATCACCTCGTGGTTACCGCGACGCGAACCGTAAGAGTTGAATTCGCGCACAGGAACCTGACGTTCGACCAGATACTGACCGGCTGGCGTGCTGTCCTTGAATGAACCCGCCGGCGAGATGTGGTCAGTCGTGATCATATCGCCCAGAACCGCCAGCACTTTCGCGCCCTCGATATTGGTGATCACACCCGGCTCTGGCGACATGCCCTGGAAATAGGGTGGGTTCTGAACGTAGGTGGACTGCGGCGGCCAGTCGTAGGTCTTGGCTTCGGTCGTTTCCACGGCCTGCCATTTGTCGTCACCCTTGAACACATCCGCGTACTTGGTCTGGAACGCCTCGCGGGTCACGGTCTGCTCGACCAGTTCCGCGACTTCCTTCGACGTGGGCCAGATGTCCTTGAGGTAGACGTCGTTGCCGACCTGATCCTGACCCAGCGGGCTGTTGGCCAGATCGACGTTCATATCGCCGACCAGCGCATAAGCCACAACCAGCGGTGGGGAGGCGAGGTAGTTCGCGCGCACATCGGGGCTGATCCGCCCTTCGAAGTTGCGGTTGCCGGAAAGGACCGAGGTCGCGATCAGGTCATAGTCGTTGATCGCCTTGCTGATCGGTGCCTCCAGCGGACCGGAGTTGCCGATGCAGGTGGTGCAGCCGTAGCCCACAAGGTTGAACCCAATGGCGTCGAGGTCTTCCTGAAGGTTTGCCGCCTCAAGGTAGGCCGAAACCACCTGAGAGCCGGGCGCAAGCGATGTCTTGACCCAGGGCTTGCGGGTCAGACCTTTTTCGCGCGCCTTACGTGCCACCAGACCGGCACCGATCATCACATAAGGGTTGGATGTATTGGTGCAGGAGGTGATCGATGCGATTACGATGGATCCATCGTGCAACTGGTAATGGCCGTCGTCGGTCTTCACATATCCACGCTGATGGTGCCCTTCGTCGCCGGGAATTTCGCTTGGCTCAGGCTGGCCGCCTTCACCTTCCCAACGAATCTCTTCCTTCAGGGTCGCGTCTTTGCCCTCGCGTACGCCTTTGACATAATCGCCGAACGCCGTATGCGCTCTGTCCAGCGCAATGTAGTCCTGCGGACGCTTCGGACCCGAGATCGCAGGTACAATCGTGCCCATATCAAGGCTCAGCGTGTCGGTATAGACCGGCGCGTAATCTGCATCACGCCACATGCCGTTTTCCTTGGCATAGGCTTCGACGAGCGCGATGCGATCTTCATCACGGCCCGTCGTGCGCAGGTAGCGGAGCGTCTCACCATCGATGGGGAAGAAGCCGCAGGTCGCGCCGTATTCCGGTGCCATGTTTGCAATCGTCGCACGGTCCGCCAATGGCAGTTTGTCGAGGCCCTTGCCATAGAATTCCACGAACTTGCCGACCACGCCTTTCTCGCGCAGCATCTCGACCACCTTCAGCACAAGGTCTGTGCCGGTGGTGCCTTCCATCATCTCGCCGGTCAGCTCAAAGCCGACAACTTCGGGGATCAGCATGGAAATCGGCTGGCCCAGCATTGCCGCCTCGGCTTCGATCCCGCCGACGCCCCAGCCCAGAACGGCCATGCCGTTGACCATGGTGGTGTGGCTGTCGGTGCCGACCAGCGTGTCGGGGTAGGCAACTTCCTCACCATTCTGGTCGGTGTCGGTCCAGACGGTCTGGGCCAGATACTCAAGGTTCACCTGGTGGCAGATACCGGTGCCGGGGGGCACGACGCGGAAGTTGTTGAACGCCTTTTGGCCCCACTTGAGAAAGGTGTAGCGCTCCATGTTCCGCTCATATTCGCGGTCCACGTTCATCTGGAAGGCGCGCGGGTTGCCGAACTCGTCAATCATGACGGAGTGGTCGATGACCAGATCGACGGGGTTCAGCGGATTGATCTTTTCCGCATCACCACCAAGGGCCACCAGTCCGTCGCGCATTGCAGCCAGGTCGACCACCGCAGGTACACCGGTAAAGTCCTGCATCAGGACGCGGGCAGGGCGGTAGGCAATCTCGCGTGGGTTCTTGCCGCCTTTTTGTGCCCATTCGGCAAATGCCTTGATGTCATCGACGGTGACTGTTTTGCCGTCCTCAAACCGCAACATGTTCTCCAACACCACTTTCAGCGCGGCGGGCAGATTTGAGAAATCACCAAGCCCGGCCTCCTGAGCGGCGGGGATGGAGTAATAGGCGACGCTTTGATCACCTGCGGTAATCGTCTTACGTGTTTTGGCTGTGTCCTGACCGACTTGAATCGTCATAAAAGACTCCCTTTCTGGTCTGTTGGCTGGCGGAACTTGAGGCTTCAATGCCACTGACGCCTGTGCGGATCAACCACTATTCGTGGCTCTTCAGCACTTTTGTATACCATGGTGTACAGAAAGTGTAGCCCAACACAGCAATCTGACGCAGCTTTCAAGAAACCTTGATTGGTTATTTCAGATCACAAAGGCTAAACCTGAGGCTCGCATGCCGCCAGTCACCGGAATCACATGAAACACCTCACCTTTGCGCTTATAGCTGTCGTCGTCAGCCTTGCCTCGCCTTTGATGGCACAGCAGAACCCGGTCGTTGTCGAGCTTTATACATCGCAAGGGTGTTCAAGCTGCCCCCCTGCGGATGCGATGTTGCTTGAACTTTCGGGCCGGGAGGACGTGATCGCGTTGGCGCTTCATGTGGATTATTGGGACTATATTGGCTGGAAAGATCCGTTCGGCCACCCCGCGCATGCCGAGCGCCAGCGCACCTACGCTGCGGCGGGCAACCGACGGTCTGTCTATACGCCCGAAATGATCGTTGGCGGTGTGACGGATATCGTTGGGGCCAAGCCGATGGCGCTTTCCAAGGCCATAGCAGAGCACGCGCGCAAGCCCGTGAAAGTCACCCTTGATCTGGCGCGGGACGGTGACACGCTGAACATCGCGGCAAAGCGGGTGGCAGATGTGGATGGCAAGATGACAGTCCACATGCTGCGCTACACCCCCCGCCAATCGACCAAGATCAAACGTGGCGAGAACGCGGGAAAGACGCTGGAATATACAAACATTGTTGAAGGCTGGACGGTCTTGGGCGAGTGGGATGGAGCCGAACCGCTGAGCATCTCAGCCCCGATTGAGGGGGACAAGCCAGCCGTCGTGATCATCCAGAAAAAGAATGCGGGCCCCATTCTGGCCGCCGCTCGGATGCGGTAGGGCTTTTTCTCAGCGCGGATGTTTCATCACGTCACCAAAGCCACACCTTTGACTAGGGTTGGTCGGCCCGCCACCGGCGATGCACCCAGAACCATTGCTCGGGTGCTGCCCTGACACGGGCGGCAAGGCTGTCGTTCAGGGCTTGGGTCATTGTCAACGGGTCAGAGTGGGGAACGGGCGCTTCCAAAACACATTCAAAACTAAGCCCGTCGTCCTGCCGGATGCCGTAGAAGGGAATCAGCAATGCATCGTAGCGAATTGCCAACTCTGCCGCAGATACGGCAGTGCGTGCAGGTTCTCCCAGAAAATCAAGGATGGGCGCGTATTGCACATGCTGATCGAATAGCAAAACCAACTGGCCGCCACCCTTGAGATGGCGCACGAAGCCTGCTGTTCCTTTGCGGCCCTGCGGAAAAACAGGTCCGCCGAAGGCCTCCATCGTCTTGACGTAATGCGCATTAAAATATGGGTTTTTCATATCGCGGTAGAGCCCGCCAATGTCATAGCCCTTGGCCACCAGTGCCGCACGGGTTGCCTCATAATTTCCAAAATGACCGGTCACCAGAATGACGGGACGTCCTTCGTCCACAGCCTTTTGCAGCGCTTCTGATCCGGGGCCCGTTGGCGTCACTTTTTCCATCCGTGCGGGAAAGTCCTTGGCTGAGTAATTCTCGATAAAGGTGCGCCCGACGTTGTTGAGGCATTTGCTGGCAATCTCGGCCCGGCGCGTGGCAGAAAGTTCCGGCCAGATCATCGCCAGATTGCGCAACGCCCGCCTGCGATATCCCGCGATAGGGCCGATAACGCGTTCCACAATCCAGCCAACGAACCGAACGCGTGCGGTATAGGGCAGGGCCAGCGCCAACCGAATGATTCCCACGATCAAAGCATTTGTCAGATAATCCCCCAGCTTGCGCGCCGGTTGTGCGTGGGGATCATCCAAGGCTGTTTGTTCTGACATCGGTTCCGGTCATTTGCGACAAGTGCGCCAGACATAGCCCGTGGGTTCAGGGGCAACAAGTCAGCTTTGTCATGCAGGAGTTAGTCCTCTGGTTCGTCTTCGACCACCAGCAACAGATCGCCAGATTGTTCCATTTGACGGATCACTGCAACAACATCTGACATTGCGGCCTCCGCATCGGCAGGTTTGACCTTGCCTGATGCATCGATCTCCTCGCGGAGTTGATCGGCCATGCGGCCTGACATGTTCTCAAGAACAAAGTCGCGTGAGGCAGCAAATCCCGCTGCTTCCGCACCGGCCAGTGCCACAACCAAGGAGGGCTGTTCGACTTCACGCAGGATGCGCGGAATATCGCGGGGCGCGATGCGTGCAGGTATATTGCCAAAGGTGAAGATTGCCTTGCGCACAGCGTCGGCAAAGCCTTGATCCGTCTCGTCCAATCCGGTCAGCACATCGTCGCGGGTGACGGAGGTCGATGAATTCAGGATTGCGCCTACGCGTTCGACCGGTCCATCATCAAAGGCCTGTTTGGGTTGTGCATCAAGTTGGGTCGCCAGCGACAGGCCAATCCGGTCCACCGCTTCGGGCGTTACTGCGTTGGTCAGCGACACCGCATAGGTAACTCTGCGGGCCTGTGGCCCCGGCAAGCGCCCCAGCAGTTCAGCGGCGAGGGACACCGGCAATTTCGACAGCATCACCGCAGCGATTTCCACACTTTCGTTTTCCAGAACCGGGAGCAGTTTTTCCGGACCCAGTTCACGAATTCGTCCCCAGGGGTCGCCGAATTGCCGGACACCGGCCTCCTTGCGCAGTCGTGCTGCGGTCTGATGGCTGATCTTGCCCTCCAGTGCGTCCAGCGCACCAGCAATGCCTGGCGGAAAAGACAGACCAATTTTCTCCAACTCGGTCGCGAACTCATCCACAACTGCGCTCAGCGTGTCGCGATCGACCAGACGCATCTCACCCATTTGTTGGGTCGGTGTGACCTGCAATTCATCCGGCAGTTCCTCAAGCGGGATATCCGCGCCTTCGTTCAGCAACAAACGCACAACGATGGCAGCTTTCGCCCGGCGACTGAGAGATTTGGAAACGCCGCCCCCGGTCATGTCAGGGAGCGGCGCAATTGCGTTCATTGGAACCATATCGTTCATCACAGGCAATCCCTCACAAGTGTGTGGGTTATGCCGTTCAAAGATGAAGAAACGTTGAAATCAGTAGTTGAAGGTCTGACCGGTTGCGATGGCCGTCCGCAAGGAGGCCTCTGCCCATGTACCCGTACCGCCATGGGCACGAATTTCACGCAGTTGCACCAGCGCATCGGCGATCTTGCCCTGCTCAACCAAGCCCTGACCCATGTAAGACCGCGCCAAGACATTGGCCGGGTTCACCCGCAAAGCCTGGGCATAGTAAGACATTGCAGCGTCCACGTTACCCATCTTTCGGTTGGTAAAGCCAAGGTAGGTCAGCGTCCGGTCATCGTCCTGTGGCATCTGGGCCAAAACCACCTGCGCATCATCGTACCGCCCGGCATAAGCCAATTCGCGGACATTCTCATACAGGCTGTCAACGTCAAGGTTGCTTTCCTGCGCCACGACACAGGCCTTGGTTTTTTTGTCGTATACCTGGCCCGTCTTGCACTTGGGCTTGGATGGGGCTTGCTCATCACCACCACCGGCGGCAATAGCAGAAGTTGCACCGAAGGGAATGGCAAGGGCGGACGCCAGAACGATATGTTTCATTTGATGTCTCCTGAAGTGGGCTGTTGGCCGTAAATTAGTCTAAAGCCAAAACATGCCAAGCGGGATGGGCAAACTTACACGCATAAGTGACCCAAGTATATTCAGCATCGACCCGCCGAAAAAAGCGCAGACCGCTGAACGGGCTGCGCAGGCTTTTTGTCGCTGAGAAAGAACGCTCAGGTGCTGACGGGCAGACAGCTATTTGTCGCACTGTCGTAGGCCGTACCGGCCGCACAGGACATGGCCTGCTTCTGTTTGCTGTAGCTACAGCCTTCTGCGTATGCCAAAGCGGGGGCGGCTGTCAGGGCCAGCGCAATCGCAAGGGTCTTGATCTTCATGGTCCGTCTCCTTTTGGTTGTTATTTGAAAGTTACACGGTTTTCACAACATTTCAAATATTCCGATGACGCTGCGACAACTTGCGCCTCAGCGCAGCACGCCCTGCGCCCAAAAATCAGACGCAGACCGAAGCAAAACCTCACAGCTACAGTGCGTACCGTTTAAGCTAACGGTCAGCAGAAACTGGCGTCACGCTGCACCAAAGACCCGCGCAAAGATCGTATCGACATGTTTGGTGTGATAGCCCAGATCAAACTTCTCTTCGATCTCTTCCGCGCTCAGGGAATTCAGCACGTCCGCGTCCGCCAGCAATTCAGTTTTGAAGTCTTTGCCCTGTTCCCAAACCTTCATTGCGTTGCGCTGGACAAGTTTGTAGGCGTCTTCCCGGCTTACCCCAGCCTGTGTCAATGCCAGCAAGACACGCTGCGACATCACCAATCCCCGGAATTTATTCATGTTGGCCAGCATGTTGTCAGGATAGATAACCAGCTGGTCCACCACGGACGTCAGCCGCGCGAGCGCGAAGTCCAGTGTGACTGTGGTATCTGGCCCGATGTTGCGCTCAACGGAACTGTGCGAGATATCACGCTCGTGCCAAAGTGCTACGTTTTCCATCGCTGGGACCACCGCCATGCGGACCAGACGCGCAAGGCCGGTGAGGTTCTCGGTCAAGACCGGATTGCGCTTGTGCGGCATCGCGGATGAACCCTTCTGACCGGCAGAAAAGAACTCCTCCGCTTCCAGCACTTCGGTGCGCTGCATGTGGCGAATTTCCGTCGCGATGTTTTCGATGGAAGATCCGACCACGCCCAACGCTGCGAAAAAGGCAGCATGTCGGTCACGCGGTATCACCTGGGTCGAGATCGGCTCGGGCTTCAGCCCCAGTTTCTCGCAGACATGCTCTTCGATCCGTGGATCGATATTGGCGAATGTTCCGACCGCACCCGAGATGGCACCTGTTGCGATCTCATCGCGGGCGGTGCGCAGACGCGCAAGGTTGCGGTCCATTTCGGCGTAGAACCGCGCAAAGGTGAGACCCATCGTTGTGGGTTCGGCGTGAATGCCGTGTGACCGGCCAATCCGCACGGTCATCTTGTGCTCCATCGCCCGGCGCTTGAGAGCGGCAAGCAGCCCTTCAACATCCGCGATCAGGATGTCTGCGGCACGGGTCAATTGCACGTTGAAACAGGTGTCCAGAACGTCGGATGAGGTCATGCCCTGATGCACGAAACGTGCCTCGTCGCTGCCGACATGTTCGGCCAGATGTGTCAGGAAGGCGATCACGTCATGCTTGGTCACCGCTTCGATCTCATCAATGCGCGCGACATCGAATTCGATATCCTTGGCCTTCCAGACCGCTTCCGCATTTTCGCGTGGAATAACACCCAGATCGGCCATGGCGTCGCAGGCGTGGGCTTCGATTTCGTACCAGATGCGAAACTTGGTCTCGGGCGACCAGATGGCGACCATATCGGGGCGGGAATAGCGGGGGATCATGTGAAGCACACCTTGTGATGACAGTTTTCAGGCTCATGCGCGGCATAGACCGCGGGCGCGTGAAGAACAAGTCAGGAGCCGAACGCTCGCAGTATTTCATGTGCCTCAGTCGTTGGGCGCACGGAGGAGGGCAGATTTCATGGGGGCGGACGTACCAACACAAGTCCATTTTCGGTGCGGGACCTGCTTGGGGTGAATTTCCAAGCGTTAGCTCTACCGAGGCCACAGCGCCGGAGCGGCTGTTTCCCTGCCGTTCAGAGTGGCTTTCGAACAGAAGTGAGGTCCGGAACAAGAGGCACTTATGGCAGAAGTTCGGTGAGCACTTCCGAGGACCGCTCAAAGGTGCGGTGAACGGGGCACCTGTCCGCGATCTCAAGCAGGCGGTCGCGCTGGTCGTCACTCAGATCCCCGGTCAGCTTGATCCGTCTGCGCCAGGTGTCGATCTTATCACCGCTGCCGGTTTCGGCGTCCTGCGCGTGGACCTTGTCGTGGCACACATCGACGCTGACGTGCTCTAATGGCCAACCCTTTCGGCGGGCGTACATGCGGATCGTCATCGAAGTGCAGGCCCCAAGGCCAGCAGACAAGAAGCCGTACGGCGACATACCCCGGTTAGTGCCGCCGTAGGCCAGTGGTTCATCCGCCAGCGTATGATGGGTGGGACCTGCATTGACGTCCTGCAGAAAGCCGTTTGGATCAGCTTCGGCGACGCGCACGATGCCTTCTGGTGCACCCGGCGGTGGGGCGGGCTGTTTCAAGGGCAGGTACAGGCTGGCCCAAGTGGCGATCACGTCGGCGGCATATTCGGAATCTGCTGCACGTGTAACGAGGTGGTCGGCATTATCCAGTGTGACAAAGCTTTTTGGATGTTTAGCAGCAAGGAATATCTGGCTGGCGTTGTCGATGCTGACAATCGCGTCCTGCGGCGCGTGCAGGACCAGCAGCGCAGCCCTGAGATTGCCGATGGCTGGCGCCAGCTCTCCCGCAGCGACGTCTTCGATAAAGCTTTTTCCGATTTTGAACGGGCGACCGCCAAGCGACACCTCTGCTACACCTTTGGAAATGATCTCGGGCAAAGCATCGGCGAAATTGTGGGTGACATGCTCCGGGTCGAAAGGAGCGCCAATAGTGGCAACTGCCTTGATCTCATCCATTTGTGCGGCGGCCTTTAGTACGGCAGCGCCCCCCAGCGAATGGCCTATCAGCAACGCAGGCGGCAGCCCTTCACTGTCGAGATAGGCGCAGGCCGCGATAAGATCTTCGACGTTGGACGTGAACGAGGTGTTCGAAAACTCCCCTTCGGAATGCCCAAGTCCAGTAAAATCAAACCGCAAGACGGCTATGCCCATTCCTGCCAGCCGTGCAGCAATGCGCCGCGCCGCAGGAATATCCTTGCCGCAGGTAAAGCAGTGCGCAAAGAGCGCTGTGGCCAGATGCGGGCCATCGGGCATGTCAAGGCGGGCGGCCAGCGTATCGCCATTGTGGCCGGGGAAGGTGATGCGTTTTGTGGCCATGGGTGCTCTCCGTTGAAGGTTGTCTAAGGGTGGGGGACGCGCAGATGGCATGCAAGGTCTGTGTCACGGCCCTCACGCCCACGTGACGCACAAGACCATGGGCCTCTGGGCGATTGCCTGTCCTGAATGCTGCGTGTAGCAAGGCGCTACAGTCCCAAAAAACGCGAGACCTGCCGTGGCGAACCCACCAAAATCAAATCTATCTTCTGCCACCATTGCAGCACAGGCTGCAGGAGCGACAGACGCTGAGACAGGCGGCGTCGTACCTGCGGTTCATATGGCGACAACCTTCGCGCGGGATGAAAACTATGCGCCGCTAAATGCGCAGAATGTCTATCTGCGCTCTCACAACGAAAACGCCCGCGTGGCCGAGCGGCTCTTGTCTCAGCTTGAAGGTGCTGCTGAGACGCTCTTGTTTCCTTCCGGTATGGCCGCAGTCGCTGCCGTGTTCCGAACGGTTTCCAACGGATCCAGCGTTGTGGTGCAAAGCCAGATATATTGGGGAACGACCGCCTGGATCAGGGATTTCTGTACCCGCCGCGACATTGCGTTGCACGAGGTTGAAGCCTCTGACCCGGCAGCGCTGGACGCAGCTTGCAAGACCCACTCTCCGGCGATTGTCTGGATTGAGACGCCCTCAAACCCGTGGCTGCGCATCACTGATATCGCCCAAGCTGCTCATATGGCGCATGGCGTCGGGGCCAAACTGGTCGTGGACAGCACAGCGGCCTCTCCGGTGTTAAGCCAGCCTTTGAGCCATGGCGCGGACATCGTGATGCATTCAGCGACCAAGGGGATTAACGGGCATTCAGATGTTCTGGCCGGATCGCTGTCTATGGCCGCTGCTGATGATCCGATCTCGCACATGATCCTTGCGGATCGCGATATGGCGGGCGCCGTGTTGGGACCGATGGAGGCCTGGCTGCTGACACGCGGCATGCGCACCTTGCCCTTGCGCATGCGAGAAATGTCGCGCAATGCGCAGTCTTTGGCGGGATACCTGCTGGACCATCCCGCGGTGGAAGATGTGCTCTATCCTGGGCTGCCGGACCATGCCGGACACGAGATTGCCGCGCGCCAGATGACCGGGGGTTTTGGTGGTCTGCTGTCCTTTGTCGTAAAGGGCGGCGCGGAGGCAGCATTGCGGGCCGTCGGACGCATGCAGTTGTTCCACCGGGCAACCTCTTTGGGCGGCGTGGAGAGCCTTGTGGAGCATCGCCATACGATTGAGCCGCATACGGGGATACCCGAAGGGTTGCTGCGCCTGTCCGTGGGGATCGAGGATGTCGAGGATTTGAAGGGGGATCTGGGGCAGGCATTGGGACAGTAATCCCAGCCTGAAACTGAGTTGCTGGCCAGATTGGGAATGTGCACCGGGTTGGCCGACGCCAAACGCTTCAATATTCTGTTGCACGGAGACATTCAGCGCTACCTTAGCAATGTCGGTCCGCAGGACCATTTGCCAGGGAGGCCACGATGAAGCACTTTTTCACAACACTGACCGCAGGAATTTTGCTTGCAAGTACAGCCATCGCCGATGGGCATCGCAACGCGGCACCGGAGGGCGCGCAGGCCTATATTATCTCACCGAGCGACGGTGCGACGGTCAGCAATCCGGTGACGGTCGTATTCGGACTGACTGGCATGGGCGTGGCTCCGGCAGGCACCGAAGCCGACAACACAGGACACCATCATTTGCTGATCAACACCGACCCCGGCACTCTGGACCTTGATACCAGTCTGCCAGCCACGGATCAGGTCGTGCATTTCGGTGGCGGACAAACACAGGTGATCAAGGACCTGCCGTCTGGAACACATACGCTGCAACTGCTTTTGGGGGATCTGAACCATGTGCCTCATGATCCACCTGTGATGAGCGATGTCATTACCATCACTGTTGAGTGAATGGTGCTGATTGCGCTGAAACGGAACTGATGAACAGGGGACAGCGGCACGTGCGTTGTCGGCCCCCTGCGTCTATCGTCCCATCAAGGCTGGATCGAACGGATATGTCGTGAGATTCTCGAAACCCTCTTCGGTCACCAGCACCTGATCTTCCAGCTTGATGGCAAAGTCTCCGCCGTCCGGCTGAACCAGCGCTTCGACGCAAAGGACCATGCCGGCCTCCAACGGATAATCATAAGCCCCTTCAACGGCATGGTCAGGATAGGCAACCAACGGCCACTCGTCACACAATCCCACGCCGTGCATGAGACAGCCGTACTTGCCCGCCTGAAATTGGGCATCCAGAACATGAGTGCCTGCCGATAGCTCCGGGATCATCACGCCAGGCTTGAGCATTTGCATGTTGGTCTGGATGTGCTCCACCCCGTGCTGCATGGCGTAGATCATGTCAGGTCTTGGCTTTTGATCGCCAATCCACCAGGTGCGGGAGATGTCCACACAAATGCCGTAGCTGCCGACAAGATCGGTATCGAATGCCACGATTTCATTGTTTTGAACAATCCGCCCGCCACATTCCTGAAACCACGGGTTTGTGCGTGGTCCTGAGGTCAGCAGCCGTGTCTCGATCCATTCCCCACCACGCTTGATATTCTCAGCGTGCAGCACGGCCCAGATTTCATCCTCCGAGGTCGCGCCCTTTGGGACCATCTCGCGTGCGAAATTCTCCATCTCGCGCACGGCCGTCTCGCAGGCATGCGATGCGCAGCGCATTGCCAGGATCTCGTCCGGACCTTTGACCGAGCGGCTCTTCTCGGTGACTTCTTCTCCGTCCATCACCTCGAACCCCTGCGCCTCAAGTGCGCGCAATCCGTGCAGCATGATCTTGTCCACGGCGATGCGCCTTTCCCCGCCGCCATGCTCTCGGATCAATTCACGCACCTCGTTCGACAGCACGTCGGCCGCAACGTCTACCTTGTCGCCCCGGTCAAAATAAAACAGATCGGCACCGGATCGCTGTTCGCGCACCAATGGATTGAATTCGCTCAGAAAAGGTGAGTTCTTGTAGTCCCACATCACCATGTATCCATCGGCACAAAGCAGTACGGCGCGGAACGGATTGTGGGTATTCCAGAGCTGCATATTGGTGCTGTCAGTGGCGTAACGGATGTTGAGCGGGTCAAACATCAAAAGCCCGCCATAGCCGCGATCCACGATGTGCCGTGTCAGCCGCTTCCAGCGGTATTCGCGCATTGCCGGCAAGTTTGGGAGCGTGAGCCCTGCCGCCTCCCATTCGCGAAACGCCAACCCCGTCGGGCCGATCTCAACCCGGTTGGCGTCATTGGGCGTACCATCCCCCAGAAAAGCGCCCCGGTTCGGGTCAATCTTACGGGTGGTGCTGTAGTGCTGGTTCATGGCGCGGCTCTCGTGGCTATTCATCTCATGCTTGCCCATTTTTCAGGCAGTTGGATGTGGTAAACCGACGCTTTCGCATGTCGTTTTTGCAAGACATTCCCCGTCGCCCTCCGTATTTTCGCCGGATGAAAACGATCCTTCAACGTTTCCTGCCGGATGAGATGCGGGGACAGAAATCGCTGCCGGGTGTTGCGCCCTGCGCTCCCGATGACTGGCTGCGGGTTGATGACGCATACGCGGCACAGATGTCTTATCGGCTTGAGTTGCTTGAGCAGCGCGAGGAGGCTGTTCTGTGGCTTGATCCAGCGGCACTGCCAGCGGCGCAAGAGGTTCTGCAGGAGGCGCTCAAGATATTGCCCGGCAAGGGTTTTGTAGTGTCAGACGATGAGGTTCGCTGCCCGGATGGTCGGCGGGTTAAGATTATGCCTGATGATCCGTTGCGAACTTTGGGCGCCTTGGTTCAGGAGGACATTTGCATTCTAGAGAAACGCAATGACGAACATGTGCTGACCGGCGCTTTCCTGTGTTTTCCAGCAAATTGGCGCTTGGCAGAGAAAGCGGGCAGGCCGCTGACTGACATTCACGTGCCGGTGCCGGAATACGACACGGATATCGCCCGTCGTGTGCAGCGACTGTTTGATGGTGTTCAGGTGGGCAGGCCGCTTTGGCGGTTTAATCGACTTGCCTATGTCGAGGCCGATCTGCACCAGCCGCGCAAGAAACGTGAACACGGGATCCCTTCGTTCATCCGGTCCGAGCGCCAGTGCATAATTCGGATGCCTCAGACGCAGGCCGTCATATTCACCATTCACACCTGGACCGTCCCCAACACGGCAGATTGAGCCGCCTGCACGGCGGCTCAATCACAGGTCATTTTTATGTCAGGACCAGATGCGGCTGCCCGTCCGAAGTCTTTTGCGGTGACACGCCTTTGGGCGTGACAGTCACATTCACCTGACGGCGAAAGCTGCTGAAGAGCGTGGATGCCACCACGTCGATGGGTGCGTCGAAGCGCAAGGTGAGCGACCAATAGCCGTTGGCAGATTGGCGTGCAGCCTTGACCTCTCCGTCAAAGACATGGCCCAGATACCGCCCCGAGACATGTTGGCCCGAGGCGTATCCGCCCGCGTGCGCGGTTGTCGCAAGCGCGGCGAGCGTGTTCCAATCGCGCGCGCCCCACTGATGCGCGATGGTCTCTAGCGCCTGTGCATGGCTGATGGTCTGGCCACGCTCGGCCAGATCGCCGCGCAAGCGCTTTGCCTGCGCCTTGAGCACATCGCGGGATGGGATTTGTAATGTCGTCATGTCAAACACTCCTTCTCGCTCGAAGTGAAAGAGGGGGTCCGCGTTGCCCGTCAATCGGCGAGATTGAAGGTGTGTCTATCAATACAGGACTTCACCGGATTGCGGACGGCAGGGGCCTGACCCTAGGACGGCGGATATAGGCAGAGTTGTTATGTGGCGCAAGCCTATCAGTGCGACAGCAGCTACAGCTGCGGCATTCTCGTAATGATTTCGACAATCAAGCGGATACGGACAGCTTGTCGTCAGTCGCTACCCATCGACCAGTCCAGCAGCGTAGGCAATCGCGCGCTGATAGTTGCCGCTGTCGTTCCATGCCGACAACACTTTGAAGTTCGGCGTTCCCTGACCGAAAGGCTGGCCCGCTTTCCATCCGTTCTGACGCAACATATTCGCTGCCGTCGCCAGCGCATCCACGGCATTATAAGGGTCTGCCCGCCCGTCGCCGTTGCCATCTACCCCGTACCGCAGCCAGTTGCCCGCCAAAAATTGCATATGACCCAGTTCCCCGGATGGCCCGCCACGCGTCCCGGATGTGATGACCCCGCGGTCAGCCATGGTCAGTGCCGCGATGGCGTGGCTTTCAAACTTTGGGTGACGGCGGCAGTACGACGACAACGTTACAGCGCCGTTGACGATTGGTGTCTTGCCCAGATACCCGCCCCAGCTGGTCTCAAGCCCCCAGATGGTGGCCAGAATACTTGCAGGAACACCGTAGGCGCGTTCGATCGAGGCAAAGGTATTGGGATTGCGGGCAATCTTCTTGCGGGTCTGATTGACAAAGTTCTGCGCAGAACTGCCAGACCGTTTGGCAAGAAAGCGGGCTGGGTCGCCTTGTGAGACGCCGGATTGGCTGGATGGATTGGATTCAAATCGCCAGGTGATATCTGACAATGTCGCCGCATTGAGCGCCTGTAATCCGCGCTGGCCGATACCGGCAGCGGCAGCCTGTTTCGCCAGCGTCTGTTTATAAGCGCCGAAATTGCCCTTGGATGTGATGCACTCTGCGGCGAATGCGGACCCCGCAAGCGTAACGCACGTGGCGGCTGAAACTATGAAGGAATGAAAACGGTTCATGAATAACCTCTGACAAATCTGAGATATTCAGATTACCGAGGTTTGTGTGGGGTTCAACGGGGAACCACGCGTGGTATTTCGCAAAAGTGCGAAGCGGCGTTAACTTGCCAGTGCAAGAACCCACTGAATTTCAGAGAGCGCAAGGTTCAGTTCTGGCTGTGTCGCTGCCCATGCATAGGCTGTACCACCCGTCAGAATGCCGACGCCGACCATGAAAGGAAATGTGAAACAGCGGGCGCGGATGGAGCGGCGCTTCTTTGATCGACCAACGATTGCGGCCTGATCTACAGTTTGACCTTTGTTGATGCGTGCGAGCCGCTCTTCAAACGTTGTCTTTGAAATCGCCATGTCTGTCTCCTCGCTTCCTTGCTTAACTTTCTGCTTAAGATTCGAGGCCAAAATGGGGCACAGCATGGGCAATCGTTGGGTAACATCGGGTCGAGAACGTGAAGCAGAATGCCGGAATATGGCGGAAAAATGCAAAGGGCGCCCGTCGAGGAGCGCCCTTTCCTAATTTAATTTCAACAGATTAGCAGCTGTAGTACATCTGGAATTCTACCGGGTGAGGCGTGTGCTCATAGGCGTGCACCTCTTCCATCTTCAGCTCAATGTAGCCTTCGATCTGGTCACGGGTGAACACGTCACCGGCCAGCAGGAAGTCCATATCCGCCTGCAGTTCTTCCAGTGCCTCGCGCAGAGAACCGCAAACCGTCGGGATACCAGCCAGTTCTTCTGCGGGCAGGTCATAGAGGTTCTTGTCCATGGCTTCGCCCGGATCGATCTTGTTCTTGATACCGTCAAGGCCAGCCATCAGCAGCGCTGCGAAGGCGAGGTAAGGGTTGGATGCCGGATCAGGGAAACGCGCCTCAACACGCTTGGCCTTTGGGCTTTCTGTCCATGGGATCCGGACACAGCCAGACCGGTTGCGCGCGGAGTAGGCGCGCAGAACGGGAGCTTCAAAGCCCGGAATCAGACGCTTGTAGGAGTTTGTCGCCGGGTTGGTAAAGGCGTTCAGAGCCTTGGCGTGGTGCAGGATGCCGCCGATGTACCACAGCGCTTCCTGAGACAGGTCAGCGTATTTGTCGCCTGCGAAAAGCGGCTTGCCGTCTTTCCAGATAGACATGTTGACGTGCATGCCGGTGCCGTTGTCGCCTGCGATGGGCTTGGGCATGAAGGTTGCCGATTTGCCGTATGCATGTGCCACGTTGTGGATCACGTACTTGTATTTCTGAAGCTCGTCAGCCTGCTTGGTGAGGCTGTCAAAGATCAGGCCCAGCTCGTGCTGACAAGAGGCTACCTCGTGGTGGTGCTTGTCGACCTTCATGCCAAGGCGCTTCATGGTTGAAAGCATCTCGGACCGCAGGTCCTGCGCTTCGTCCGTTGGGTTCACGGGGAAGTAGCCACCCTTGACGCCAGGACGATGGCCCATGTTGCCCATCTCGTACTCGGTGTCAGTGTTCCATGACGCGTCGGTTGCGTCGACCTCATAAGATACCTTGTTGATGCTGTTGGAGAAACGGACGTCGTCAAACAGGAAGAATTCCGCTTCTGGACCCATGTAGGCCACATCACCGATGCCGGATGACTTGAGATACGCCTCGGCCTTCTCGGCAGTGCCGCGGGGGTCGCGGTCATAAGCCTCGCCGGTGTCAGGTTCAACGACGGAGCAGTGTACGCACATCGTTTTTTCCGCATAGAATGGGTCGACATAGCCACTTGTCGTGTCTGGCATCAGCTTCATGTCGGAAGCTTCAATGGACTTCCAGCCCGCGATTGAGGAGCCATCAAACATGAAACCTTCGTCAAGAAAGTCTTCGTCTACCTGATCGGCACAGACGGTCACGTGCTGCAGCTTGCCACGTGGGTCGGTAAAACGGATGTCGACATACTCGATATCTTCATCTTTGATTTGCTTCAGAAAATCCTTGGTGCTCATCAGGGAGAGTCCTTTTTTCCTTGAGATGGTAGAGAGTGGGTTTAAAGCGCGTCCGAGCCGGTCTCACCGGTGCGGATGCGGATGGTCTGTTCAACGGGGGAGACGAAGATTTTTCCGTCGCCGATCTTTTCTGTCTTGGCTGCAGCGACGATGGCTTCGATCGCGGCATCAACCTGATCATCGTCAAGCACGACTTCGACTTTGACCTTGGGCAGGAAATCAACAACATACTCCGCACCACGATAAAGTTCGGTGTGGCCTTTCTGACGGCCGAAGCCTTTGACTTCGATCACCGACAGGCCTTGAACGCCAACGTCTTGAAGGGCTTCTTTTACCTCATCCAGTTTAAACGGCTTGATGATCGCTTCGATCTTTTTCATGGTGGGCCCCTTTGTGGCTATGCGTGGCTTGCGGCGTCATTTCATTTCGAATGTTGGGAATCCATAATGGCCGTTAATCTGACGCCAAGGATCAGACTGATTCATCGCGGAGTGCCGCTATTTTATGCGAAGCGATTAAAAGTTAGGCGAAATTGAATCGAGGAGTGCGCTACGCATGACCGAACTGCTGACTTCGACGCAAATGCGCGAGATTGAACAGGCTGCCATAGGCAGCGGCGCGGTCACCGGTCTTGAGTTGATGGAGCGCGCGGGGCAGGGCGTCGTTGACGCCATTTTTAGTGAGTGGCCCAAGCTGAAGGATGGCGACCGTGCTGCTGTCATCCTGTGTGGGCCGGGCAACAACGGTGGGGACGGTTTTGTCATTGCGCGTCTCCTGGATGAGATGGGGTGGGAGGTCCGCGCACACCTTTTCGGCGATCCTTCAAAGCTGCCGCCAGATGCAAAGACCAACCATGACAGATGGGCCGAAAAACACGCGGTTCTGTCCTTGTCGGCGGATGATATCTACTCCGGTCCAAGGCCGGACGTCATCATTGATGCGGTTTTTGGCATCGGTCTGACGCGACCACTGCCAGAGCATATTGCCCTTGCGCTGAATTCGAAAGCCAAGACGGTGTGGAAACGTGCCACGGATATCAAGACCGTAGCCGTAGATTGTCCTTCTGGTCTGGATCTGGACCGGGGCCACGTACTGACGGATTTTGACTATGAAGATGAGGATGCGCATCCTTGGCCCAAAACACTGAACATGGCCGATCTGACGGTGACATTTCATGCGCCGAAAATTGGGCATTATCTGGGGATGGGGCCAGCGCTGTGCCGCAAGCTGAGTATCGTCGATATTGGGCTTGAGGACCTCCAAGCGGAACGCGCGATGCTGGGCATGCCGCCTGACCCCTCGCGTGTGCGGCTGGTGGAGCCGCGTTTCCTCGGCCGACCTCTTTCAAAACGCATCTGGCCGAAAACCGCGCTGAGCAAGAATTACGCCATGGGTCATAAGTACGACCATGGTCACGTGATTGTCTTCGCAGGTGGTGTAGGGCGTGGCGGCGCGGCACGGATGGCGGCGCGTGCAGCTTTGCGGTCCGGCGCTGGTTTGGTGACAGTACTGTGTCCACCCTCCGCTTTGATTGAGAATGCCTGTCATCTGGACGCGATCATGTTGCGATCACTGGCAAAGGACCAGTTATTGGCGGATGTGGTGGATGGCCGGGCAACCGGTTTTTGCCTTGGCCCCGGCATGGGTGTGTCCGATGCCACGCGCAGCAGGGTGATTGAGGTTCTGGGGCGGCGTGCCGCAGGATCATCTGGGCGTGATCCGGTGGTCGTGCTGGATGCAGATGCCTTGACGAGTTTCGAAGGCGATCCTGACGCACTGTTCAAGCATTGTCATGAGCGCACCATCCTGACCCCGCACGAGGGGGAATTTGCGCGCCTGTTCCAGGATCTGAGCGGACGGGCACGAACAGACCTGTCCAAGGTCGATGCTGCCCGGCAAGCGGCAGCGCGGGCGGGTTGTACCATCCTGTTGAAAGGGCCCGATACAGTGATCGCGCAACCCGATGGCGGGGCGTCGCTACATGCCGCAACGTATGGCCGCGAGGTGCCCTGGCTCGCGACAGCGGGGGCAGGGGATGTGCTGGCAGGTTTGATCGCCGGGCTGGCGGCACCGCATCTGAGCAGTGATCTGTTCGTGATGACTGAAATCGCAGCCTATCTGCACGCAGAAGCAGCACGCGGATTTGGCCCCGGCCTTATCGCCGAAGACCTGCCGGAACAGTTGCCGCAAACGCTTCGAGAAATGGGCTGTTAAGCTGCGTGCAGCACCGCGCCGCGCGCTTTCGCCCCGTCGGCTGTGCTAAGCTCAAGACCGTCGCAATACAGGATGTGCGGCCCGTCGCAGAAGATCTGGTAGAGCGTCGTTTCGCGAATGCCGAGATGGGTAATGAATTCCCCGTCTACCAGGGCGCGCGCAGCAACAAGGGCACGCTCGGAATTGAACAGCGCCCGTGCGCGCCAATCACGAATAAGAACCATCTGGTCGCCAGCGAGATGCGCGTCATGCTCTGGCCGCGTGTCTCCCAGTGATCCGGCGGCAAAGGCAATGGTGTGCACTTGACGTGTCGACCGTTGAATATGCTCAACTTTGGAAATTCCAGTGTCCCGCGTGATCAGCTTGTCACCCACTGACAGAAACTCAACTGGCATTTCCCCATCAAGGGTCAGCAGCATGGAACCGTGAATCAGTCCGGTGTCCATCACGGCATAGGGGGTAAAATGGCCCGCATGACGGTCGCGGCCGTCAACGCGCCCGACCGTTTTCGGCTCCATGGGCGTCACTTTCTTATTATTAACCTGCTCTGGTTATCGAAACTATATGACAACATCTTGTTAAAGTCTTGCCCTTTTTTGGCCTCGCCATGGGTCCAAGTCTTTGCTAATCAGCGCGAGTTGCCGGACATCAGGTGACAGCGTGCGGGTGTGGCGGAATTGGTAGACGCACCAGATTTAGGTTCTGGCGCCTATGGCGTGGGGGTTCGAGTCCCTTCACCCGCACCACTACCATCAGACAACCTACTGAAATTCCTTCGACTTTAACCATCGGAGGATGTCATCTTGTCACACATTCCGTAAACAATTCGTCGTGCAGGGACCTTTTACTACAACCGTCGTGTGCCCAAACATGCCGTAAGAATCTATGGGGATTTCATCAGACAGGCCCTGTCGAAAGACCCGGATGAAGCGGAAGCCTATGCAGAACGTCTGAGTAATGTCTTAGAGGGGTCTTGGAGCGCTACGACAAGGATCACCCCTGTTGATGTTGTCTCTGTCGTAGAGAGTTTCAAACCTCGGTCCTACCTGTTGTCAGAGATCGCAGAGGAATACCTAGCCCTGAGGAAGATCGACCAGACACCGCCTCGGGTGGCCCTCTCAACATTCATATCCTTGGCAGGAGACAGGGAGGTTAGTGACTATACCCGAGAGGATGTCAAGCTCTTTGTGCGCCACCTGATCCTGCGAGGGAACAAGACAGCTACGGTCAGACGTAGGATCAACAGCCTGTCAGCTATCCTGAACTATGCCTATTCGGAGTTGGACCTCGACAAGAGAAACCCCTTCACACGGTTGATGATCCAAGGAGAGGGAGAGGACACATTCAAGCGAGGGGTGTTCACGAGAGAGCAACTGAAGCAGGGATACGACAAGGCTCTGTCCTCCGGCAGTACGGTGAAGCTTCTGATGCCCTTGCTGGGTGAGACTGGGTGTCGATTAGCGGAGATTGTTGGACTGAGGCTGGAAGACATCGACCTACAGGAGGACCTGATCCACATCCGTCCAAACTCTGCAAGAAGATTGAAGACACCAAACTCGACACGGACACTCCCTCTGGTGGGATACGCCAAGCTAGCGATGGAGAGGGCAGTCCAAAGCTCAGACGGACAGTGGTTGTTCCCTCGGTACATCAAGGACGGCACCTGCAAGGCAACCCATGCGTCCAATGCCCTGAACAAGTGGTTGAAGAGGGACTTTGACGGACTGACCGCTCATTGCCTCAGGCACACCATGAGGGACCGTCTCAGGGCCGTTGAGTGCCCGTTGGAGCTGATAGATCAAATTGGTGGTTGGCGATGCCGGATGGGCATTGGCTCACTTTACGGTGACGGTTATCCAGTTCAGATTGTCAAGAAGCATCTGTTGGTTGCAAGCATCAAGGAGAAGTGAGTTGGAAACAGCATTTAAGTTTCTGAAATTTGTGTTGAATTTCCTCTTTATGTGCTTTCAGTTTTTGATCACGGGTGCTGTTATCATATTGATCTGGGAATGGGGTCCCGAACCCGTAGGTGCAGAAGGAGTTTTGTTCACCCTTGAAGTAAAGGGGGTAGCAATTGGAACGGTGGTGTTTGGCTTTTGTTGCACACAACTCTTCATCAATGGTCTTCTTAAACTAACCGGCGATTGAGCTGCGACCTAAAAATATTAGGGCCTTGCGCGGTTCGCTCCGATTTGCCTGCGTTTGACCGTTCGCACAGCTTCAACACTTAGTGCTTCTTGGTTCTTACACAAAGCAGAGATCCAGGAAGTAGTGCAGTGTTGTGTTCTGAAGAGTCGAGAATTGCGTATATACTGGAAGATAATTTCCAAGTTGACCCCTTTAGGCGAATGACTGAATGAACAGGGTACGGTGGTCTATCTGATTTCCCATCTCTGTCGACAATCAGAGACACATGCGTACCACTTATTGTCTTGGAGTCGAGGAACTCAGCCGAAACGACCGTCCTAACAAGGTCCACGTAACCGTTTTCCTGCATGTACTGCCGAACGTCGGCAAGCATATGGCAAACTTCTTTCTCAAACAAGAACACTCGCTGCCCATTTACGGTTTCCTGCAAGAGAGGGAGCGAAATGGATGAGAGAAACAACGCGTCATCATTCTTCAAAACCCCCTTGCCCGTTCTGTAGAGTATATCCTCCAAGATGCTTTCTGCAGCTAAGTCTTCTGACATGTCTATCGAACTCAGTATCACAATCAAAACGCTGAAGGGATTGAATGCGATTCTGTTCCGTTGCGCAAGCGCCTGCATGCCAACGATTCATCCCAAATTTTGGCTTTTTCATGAGAACCAATCGGATCCAAGCCCCAAGCTTTTCATGTTTCCCGGCGAAGGTGTGCTCTGACTTCATTCTCAGTCTATAGTTCTTCTGCGGTGTTGTCGGGTTATGGCGGGGAAATGCCAATGAAATGGCAGGGTAAGCTCCAAACGACAGGCGCTTTTCTCGCCCTTCAAACCTGTACTTCAAGGGCCGTATCTCGTTCATTGTCGAAGGTCGGATCAGGGGCGGAAGGACAAGAAGGATCACTCTGGGACAACATCCAACAATGACCGTAGCAGAGGCCAAAGAGCTTGCGCGGGAAAAGCTGCTGCAAATGCAGAAAGGGGAAGACCCAGTAGAGTCACGAAAGAAAGAGGAGGCGCGTGAACAAGCCTTAGGCAAGACAGTAGGGGCGGTGTTCGAGAGCTATCTTGCTGTCCATCAGGTGTCGGTGTGAAAGCCTTCAGCGATCCACGGCTAGCAGCGGTACTGAAGCAGGTTCGAGAGGCAGAGACTGTTCAGGCACTTGCGAGACTACGGCTGGTTTGGGCGAGTTACCCGAAAAGGGTGTTCCTGTTGTCGAACCTGCCGGTGGAAATGCCTGTCGACCATCTGATTGAGTTCAATGACTTGATGCCGGACCGACTTGAATTGGAGCTTCTGGACAAGGGCGAAGTACCGATTACAGCAAAGAGCCTAGTGAGGCTGCGGTCTGATCTTGGTTACAACGAGAGTGCTGCAAGGAAAGTGGTCGCCCGGTCTAACGCTTCTAATCCCGCAAAGATGCTCTCCGCATTGCCCGAGCTTGTAAGAGCTTGCGCATTCCTATCAACCTACCGGGCCGGAGACGCCAAAAAGACCAAACAAAAACACCTGTTTCTTCCAAAGAACTTCAAGGTCTATTGGCCAGAGAAATTGGGTAAGCCGCTTGAGATTGATCTCAAACTTTGGACTAACGAAGAGATTCTGGAGCATCTGGAAGCAGGTTGGGGACAAGGGAACGTTGAGGAACTCATGGTCAGTACTTACGTGCCAGTGTAGCCCAGAGTTTTCGGCTTAGATGTAGGACCGAAAATGGGACAAAGTGCTATAGTATATTATAGGAACGTGTCCAAGTTTTGATACCTTAAGAACAAAATAAAACGGTACTGTAGGTCGAAATCTAACTCCCAATGAATAATCCAGTGGTTGCGCCCCTTGGATCATAACTTACGGGTTTAAAGCTGGTAGCAAGGGTAGAGGTAATAAAGGAAAGTTTTCTTGGACTAGAGACAACTAAAATGATGGAGCGGCTCTATCTTTAAGTTTCTATTCTCTAAAATGTACACATAGACAAGTAATACCCTCTTGGAGAAATGTACATTTAATGAATAACCAGAGGCGCGCCCTTGGTTCATATCATCTTCTCTTTTGTCTCTTGTATTATTATAAAAGGAAAGAAAGAACTACGGGATAGGGCCGCTTTAGTATTTTGGAAGAACCAAGGGCAATCTGAAATTTCGGCTTAGGGGGCCGTTATTGTGACAAAGTGCTATAAGATACTATAGGAACCTGTCACATCAAGAGACAAGAAGACGGTACTGAAAGCCGAAATCTAAACCTATTGGATTACCCAGTAGTCGCGCCCCTTGGTCAGAGCTTTGAGTGGCTTCCATCGCACATCGGTGACTTACCCGACGCCTTACTGCCCCCAGAAATAGGCCTGAGAGCGATCTGAGGGTGCCTTTTAGGGGCCTTCTCGCTGTTTTGGAGGTTAGGTAGCCTGAAGGGCAAGAAGGGCAGTAAATTGGTCATTGAGAGGTCTGCACTATAACGAGAGCGCAAAGGATTTTTCGAAAGAAGTGCTATAAGCAAACTATATGCACTTCCTACTAACCGGTCCTCTTCTTTCCAGAAAAAAGCCGCGTTTGTCTTGACCCAGTGAATAGCTTTGCTGGAAAATCCTTTGCCCATTTTCAGTTAATGCATTGAAGACATCTACCATCTCAATTTCAGACACTGGTCGAGGTTGATAGTTGGTAACCTTATTGTCGGACACGACAGGGTAAAGGCGTAGGCCTGCTGCCCATTTTTCACCAATCCTCTTTAAATTAAGTCTTGCGACGGCGCTATAAGGTGGCGCGCCCACCTTCTGATAACGCCCTGGAGAATTGAAGACAAAATTTCCCAATGAAAAGACAGTTGTGTTGCCGTCCTCAACCCAGCACTGCTGCAGCATGTGAGCTCCGTGCCCCAAGACGATGTCAGCGCCAGCTTTCATAAATGACGTGTTCGCTATCAGCATGTTTCGATTTGCCCAAGCATAATTCTTTGCACCGCCCCAATGAGGAAAAACCACGATGAAAGAATCATGGTCATTTTTTCTAACAGTGCGAATTTCCTCCGACAGTCGACTTTCTGAGGTTAGACTAAAGCGTTGGACGCCTGGTCGATTTAGTTCCGAATAAAACTTGAAATTCTCCTGATAGTTCCGCCGAAACTCGAAGCCACCAAAAATATATATATTGCCATAATTTGTAGGTAAAATCAGAGGGGATAAAGATTCTTGTCTGTTGCGGCCGCCGCCGAAAGTATTGATTCCAGAGTTCTGAAGCTCATTAAGTGTTTCCAAAAAGGGAGCAACGCCATAATCTAATGTGTGGTTGTTCGCCACTGAAACAGAGTCCACACCAATAGTTTTGAGCGCAGATACTGTTTGACACGGATCATCTAGCCCTAGGAAATTCTTCTTTCCTCCCCAAATATCTTTCGCAGACTGAGCCAAAACGGTTTCAAGGTTAAGTACAAAATGGTCATTTTCAGAAATTAAAGGCATCAGTGCATCGAAAAAATCCAGGGGCGCTTCGATTAATCTTTTCTTGAGTTTTGCATCGCCGTTTTTTTGAATGTAGCTATATCCAAGACTTGTATCACCACCAAAAACAAGCGAAACTTCTGTCATTTTATGGAAATCCCGAGAGGAAGTATCGGTTACCATCTTACTAACTTCAGATAGACGTATTTTCTTTTGGGGCTTCGGTATTTCGTGCCCCATTTTTTTATAACAGTATTCCGCTACCTTTCGATGCACATAATTGGGTCGTCCGTAGTCAGGAAATATATGGCCCGATAGGTTTGGGCGTGTGTTCGCTTCGACAATTATGTAATTCAGCTCGCTGCGAGCATTGAAATGATCATTTGCGAGAATATCTACTCCGGTCACGTCCAGTCCGGGAGCAATAGTTGCAACTTTCTCTGCAATCCGCTTCAGATCAGAGCGGACTAAATCCGTAATCTCATATGCATCACCACCTGTAGACAAACCCGCTTTTGTGTCGATAATCAAACGCTCATCTGCGTCTAACACCGATGATAGGAACAGCCCCCGTTTTTCAAGCAAGCCTATTCGGTGAGCATCCATCTTTATGATATGAGATCGACGCGCAGGGATAGCACGCTTCCGTTTGTTCTTCGCCCGAATGAGTTCATCTACGGTACTGATTCCATCTCCGATTATGGATGGAGGTAAGCGAACTAATACTCCAACTCATTGTCCATCTACGATTAGATATCGCGCTTCTGTTCCCTCGCTAAAATACTCTTCGATGAGAATTTCATTTCTAGTTAGATTAGCAGCCAAGCCCCATGCTAAGTCAAACTCTCCAACAGAAACACCGACGCTCACGCCTCTACCGTGGCTACCATCAACTGGCTTGATGACGCCAGAACCAATTTGTTCTATGTAGCTGAAGGCTTTTGCTTTCTCGCTCTTTGAAAACAAGCGACCGTTTGCAACGCGAAGACCTGCCTCCTTTATCAACTGACGCGCCACAGCCTTATTCTTCAGAACCCGCGTGCTTACCCGGGAAGTGTAACTGGTCTCCGAATCGAATGTGAAGACCTCTTTGTCTTCTAAACATATTGAAACTAGGCGACCAATCTCTTGAACTTGGCAACCAAGCATTCGAAATTCGTGCGCAATCAAATCAGTCACGCCAGAGAACTCTAGGTCAACATCCCGGTAGTCGTTTGGCTGCTCATTGATAATCATTTATTACATCCTGAAATGACGAATATTCTAATATTTGCGCGTTCTGTGATCAGTTCAGCTGAATTGGACATATGACATAATTTAGAATTGTCTGCATCGATTTAGTGTTTTGCTACTTCTCTTTACTGCTGATACAGGCCTCAAAATTCTCAGCCCCGGGCCTTAGGCGCTGATGTCCACGATATTCCCTTGATTTGATCGTACAAGAGGACGGTCCGTTTTGTCACGTCATGGGTTTACTTGAGGGTCGCGGCAGACAATATCAGATTTTTTGAAGGAAATCTGCCAACACTATTTCCCAGTGCTCTACCGTCCCGAGACCGCCAATCAATGATGAGTGCTCCAAGCTCCAATCCGCCCTAGATCGGCCCAAAGTACTTAACAAACTCTGAGGCTTAAGCACTGGCAGCGGCTGAATATATCATACGGGACAGGGGGGTATGGCCCATGCCTAAGGTTGCAGGCCCTGTCTCTTACCTAGTCCAACAGTTTCTGGGGGTAGGGAGGCGCAAAGGGGTCTCTGTTGTCACACATCTTGTCACACATTCGGTACACATTCGGTGTTTTTCGGGTCATTGACAGGGGATTCATCGTCGTGAATGATGCGTGCAGGAATTGATGTAGGTTCCTGTTGGTAGGTATCACGACTCAGCAAACGTTTGATTTTGTTGGGGTTTGTGGCGGAATTGGTAGACGCACCAGATTTAGGTTCTGGCGCCTATGGCGTGGGGGTTCGAGTCCCTTCACCCGCACCACATACAGAATGAAGTACAATTCTATTGCGCCGAATTGTGTCCTTGCACTGATGTGCTTAACGCATTTCCATCGGCAACCATTCTCCTTGACCGGGTACACCGGCTAAAAGGCGGTCTATGACAATGCCACGCCCATTGGAGAGCACCGTCACTGGCATGCCCTTGACTGTCGTACCTTGATACGGATTGTAGCCGACGTTGTCTTTGAGATCGTTCGCACCGTAGGTATGGGTCATTTCGGGATCCCAGATCGTGATATCGGCGTCCATTCCCGCCGCGATCCGACCCTTGCCGCGCAGCCCGAACGCGTGGGCAGGGGCAGTAGCGGTAAGGGCAACAAAGGCTTCAAGGCCGCCACGACCTTGGTTGACCATCGCATCAAACATCAGCGGCAACCGTGTCTCGAGGCCCGGCATCCCGTTGGCGATCAGGTTGAAGGGAGCATTCGGGCCATTGGCAAGTTTACCCGTTTCATCCATGCGGTAAGGGGCGTGATCAGAGGTCACAAGTTGCAAGGTCCCATCTGCGAACGCGGCCCAAAGCGCTTCCTGATCGTCCTTCGTGCGCTGCGGAGGGGAGCACATAAAGCGGGCAGAATTGTCCTGCTCAAGAACGCTGTCTGTCATGAACAGGTAATGCGGACAGGTCTCCGCCTCAACACAAACCCCACGCGCACGGGCATCACGGATGATCTGAGCGCCTTCGCGGGTTGAAACATGGAAAATCATAACCCGCGTACCGGCGAACTCAGCAAAGCGGCACATACGGTCAATGGCTTCGATCTCTGCCTCGCGGGGGTGCGAGGCGGCGTGATACTTTGGCGCTGTATTGCCTGCAGCCAAAAGCTTTTCGGTCATATGTCGGATGATGCCGTCGTTTTCGGCGTGAAAGCAGACAAGCGCATGTTCCCGCTTGGCCACATCAAGAATGTCGAGGATGGATTTGTCGTCCTGGCGCACCTTGTCGTAGGTTGTGAAAACCTTGATGGACCGGTGGCCCTGAGCGATCATATCCGGGATGTCTTCGCTAAGATTGCCGTCACTGGTATCGGCGACGATCATGTGAAACGCGTAATCGATCATGGCACCTTGGCGCGCCAGCGCAGCGTAGTCCGCAACCACCTTGCGGATGCGCTGACCTGGGTGCTGTGCGGCGAAAGAGACCACCGTCGTTGTGCCACCAAAAGCAGCTGACCGGGTGGCGCTTTCGAACGTATCTGCATTCATCAAACCGGCACCGGATATCTGTTCGATGTGGCAATGCGTGTCCACACCGCCGGGCAGAACAAGCCTACCGCTTGCGTCGATTTCGGTTGGCGCCGTCCCGGATAGGCCGGTGCAGATGGCCGCGATCTTGCCAGATCGGATGCCAATATCTGCGCGTCGCACGCCTTTAGCAGTCACTGCCGTGCCGCCTCTTATGATCACGTCGTAATCAGTTTCACTCATGCCTGATCCCCAGCGGATTTCTGCGCCTTACCCACCCAGACCTATACCTTTGAAAAGACATCGGCGGCAAATCGGGAATACCTTGAGACATCAGGAATGGCACTAAAGCCTGCAAGAGACATCGCATAGGCGGTCAGTTGGGTAATAAGTACTGCATCATCGAGGACGTCGAAGATTGCCCGGTCAAGGTCTGACTGCGCAAACCGTCTTGCTTACTTTCTGTCGGCAACGGGTGGCGCGCTGGTACGTAAGAGCTCCCTATCGGGTCGTGGACAAAAGTTGGCAATTCGCTAGCTTGGGCGGAATTCATGGTTCTTGGTCCAGCCTGGGCAAGGCCGCGACACCAGCAAGGGACAAGCATGACCATTTTCGTGGTAAACCCGAACAGCAGTCAGCATGTGACCGATGGCATTGATCGTGCGGTAGAACCAATGCGCGGTGCCAGCCCGGTGCCGATTGCGACCCGCACCCTTGTCGAGGGTCCGCCGGGCATTGAAACACAGGCACATGTCGACGGTGTGGTCGGCCCGCTGCTTGCCCATTGTGCTGAACTTGAAGAGCAGGCCAGCGCCTTTGTCATCGCCTGCTTTTCCGACCCCGGACTTGCGGCCCTGCGTGAGCAATCTGCGCGGTCGATACTGGGGATCGCAGAGGCTGCAATCCTGACAGCGATGACCCTTGGTCAGCGATTTGGCATCGTTTCAATCCTGTCAAAGAGTGTTCCGCGCCACATGCGCTATGTGGGCGCAATGGGTGTTATGGATCGGTTGGCCGGGGACTTGCCGTTGGAGTTGGGCGTGCAGGAACTGGCGGATGAGACCCGGACGTTCGAGCGTCTCAAGGTCGTGGGGGCGGCGTTGCGCGACACTGCAATGGCTGATGTGGTCATTCTGGGCTGTGCGGGCATGACGCCCTTTCGCAATGATCTTGAAGCGCACCTTGGTGTTCCAGTGATTGAGCCTTGTCAGGCCGCTACCGCGATGGCGATTGGCCGCGTGGCGCTTCAACAGACACGATAGGATTTCGATATGGCACGACTGACTACCAAAGCTGCGGGCGTTTTCGTGATCGCCGTGACGCCGTTTCATCCTGATTGCCGCATCGACATGGAAAGCTGTGATCGCATGGTGGATTTCTATCTTGAGGTCGGGGCAACGGGGCTGACGGTGTTGGGAATGATGGGAGAGGCCCCAAAACTGACGGTGGATGAATCGCGCGACGTGGTCGCGCGCATTCTTTCCCGCGTGAACGGCAGAGTGCCTGTGGTTGTTGGAGTGTCCGCCCCTGGTTTCGCGCAGATCGACGCCTTGACCCGGATGGTCATGGACCTTGGCGCGGCGGCAGTTATGGTTGCACCTCCCGGAACACTGCGCACGGATGATCAGATCTATACCTATTACACCCAGATCGCAGAGCTTTTGGGTGACGTCCCCTTTGTTTTGCAGGATTTCCCGCTGGCGACGGGCGTCCAGATATCACCAAAGGTGATCGCGCGGATCATGAACGACATGCCCACCTGCGTGTGTCTGAAACACGAGGACTGGCCAGGTCTGGAAAAGATCAGCTTCCTGCGCAAAGAAGGCGTGATGAATAACCGCATCTCGATCCTGTGCGGCAATGGCGGCCTGTTTTTGCCAGAAGAGATGGCGCGTGGTGCGGATGGTGCGATGACCGGCTTTGCCTATCCAGAGATGATGGCCAGCGTGGTCGCGCATCATCACAGTGGCCAGATGGAGCGCGGGCGCGACATCTTCGATGCGTACCTGCCATTGGCCCGGTTCGAACAACAGCCTGGTATGGGACTTGCCATTCGCAAATACACCTTGGCCAAACGCGGGATCATTGCGCATGATGCGTTGCGAAAGCCGGGTGCGGCGCTGTCGGAGGCCAGCAGAGCAGAAGTGGATCGCTTGATTGTACGTCAGGAAAGACGACTGGCCGAACTCGGTTAGGCTTTGAACGCAGGATCATTGGGCTCACGGGCGGTGCTAACGATATACGTCAGAACTGCCCGCTTTTCGCAGCTATTCAATCGGGCTGTCCTCCTGTGCGAAGTCAGCTTGTGTCAGTTTCGCGTTGGGAACGAACCGGCCCGGAGATCACACCGCAGGTGCGCGCACCCGGTCTGACTTCGCACGCTCCGATTTACGCGCTATCCAGAGCCAAGAGAAGCGAATATAGTTCATCTTTGAAACGAGCTTTTCTTATGGATCTCTGGTGGATATCACTCTGCTGAAAACATTTGTCGAAGTTGCCAATACGGGATCCTTCGTAGCTGCCTGCGACAGGCTTTTTGTCACCCAATCGGCAGTCAGTCTACGCATCCAGCGCTTAGAAGACAGCTTGGGCCATCCGCTCTTTGTCAGGTCCAAAGCTGGCGCGGTTTTGACACCCGCAGGCCAACAATTTGAGCGGTACGCATTGAGCCTGCTGAAAATCTGGGAAGAAGCACGCCAGCAAATCGCCATCCCCGAAGGCTATACCCGTGCCTTTACCATTGGGGCGCAGTATTCCCTCTGGCCCCGGCTTGGGTTCCGCTGGATCGATGCCTTGCGTGCCGAGATGCCTGATCTCAGTATTCGCACAGAACTGGGCATGACAGACCGCATTACACGCTTTCTTGTCGAAGGGGTGGTGCAGGCCGCGCTGCTTTATACGCCTCAGTTGCGGCCTGGTCTGATTGTTGAAAAGGCCTTGGATGATGAACTGGTGCTTGTTGCCTCCTATCCTGACGCTACGCTTGATCTAAAGGACGACTATGTCTTCGTGGACTGGGGGCCGGAATTCACTCACGCGCATGCCATCGCTTTGCCGCATCTGACGAATGCAGGCCTGACGATGGGTATGGGGGCGATGGCAGCAGACTATATCGCACACCGAAAAGGGGCGGCGTACTTGCCAGCACGCGCCGTAAAACGCCGACTAGACGCGGGAAGCCTGCATCTTGTGGCAAATGCACCACGCTTTCCCTACCCGTCATGGGCCGTCTGGCGTGATGACTTAGACGACGAGGTGGCCGTGCTTGCGCGCCGCACATTGGCAGCGGTCGTGCAGGCCGCGGAAAAAGAACAAGAAAAAGTCGTCGAGCTTACGGAGACCAAGGACGATTATTTGACTGAGTGAAGGTCTTCAAGTTCAAATTCTAAATACTCGTTTCATCTATAAATCATCTGAATTTCACTCACGACATCGGGTCGCTTATATCATTCCCAGCAGAGATGCTCCCGCTCTACGGCATGGACGCCGGATGACGGGTCACCTTGTTGGGAAAGGAATGAACCTAATGAATAACCTACTGAAACTGGCCACTGTATCTGCACTGGCCCTGATGATTGCGGCCCCTGTGGTTGCGCAAAACCGCATTACTGGTGTCGAAGGTCTGAATGATCAGATCGACGATATCACCGATGACGTGAACGAAGATATCGCCCGCGGTGACGACGCTGAACGCTATGGCCCGAACGGTGTGGCCCAAGGCTGGCGCGGCTCTTTCGCCCTGTCTGCCTCTGGCACCTCTGGCAACACCGATAGTGGTGAACTGAGTGCCGCAGGCCGTGTGACCTATGGTATCGGCGACTGGAATCACCTGATCGGATTTGCCGCCGAATACGGTGAGAGCAACGGCGTACAAAGCGAAGAGAAGATCTTTGGTACCTACGAGGGCAGCCGCTATTTTACACCTGAGCTATACGCTTTTGGTTTGGCGCGCTTCCAATACGATGGATACCTGACCGACGCGAATGGCAACGAGATCGACGGCGACGAGAAAGACGCATTCCTTGGCTTTGGCCCGGGCTACCGTGTGCTGAACAAAGAAGGCCACACATGGCGCGTTCAGGCGGGCCCCGGTGTGCGTTACTTCTCTGATGTGACCGGTAATTCCGAAACCGAAGTCGGCTTTATCGCGTCTTCGCGTTACTACTACGCTTTCAACAATACGGTCGCGCTGACCGTTGATACCGATATCCTTGGGTCAGACGTCAACACGATCATTTCGAACGACGCTGGCGTGAACTTCAAGATGTCCGACAACCTGTCCACCCGGATCAGCTACCGGACGGACTATAATACGGACCCCGTCGCGGGCCTTAAATCCACCGACAACACTTTGGGCGTATCGCTGGTTCTCGGCTTCTAAGAAAAGGCAGGCTGGTTGCGGTTTGTTACCTCGTACCACGACCAGCCTGACTGACAGGAGGATGGCACCCCCATCCTCCTCCTTTGCTTTGAGAGAATTCACACTGATCATTCGACAGACCGAGGCACCGACGAACAACGGCAATGACTGCCGATTTGTCGAGGTTCTGACAGCTCAGATCAGCGGAAACACAATCGGTTACCGTTTAGGCGGCAGTTTTGCCGGAACGAACGCGCTTGTCGCCGGAGAGGCGGCGCTGGTTGACGCACTCTTTGACCGGCTTCACCGGTTGCCCACACTGCCGTGGATGTGGGGCAAGCTTCATATTGTAGTGCTTGACGGCGTGGAATGTCTCGATTTGGACAGTGTGAGAATTTGTGTAGCGGATGTTCAATTGGATGAACTTATCATGCTGCCTCACACGAAGGGGTTGCCAGTTTGGCAGCATTCCGTGGACCGTGCCTATTGGACCACTCTGCGCCTGTGTCGGCGACTTGGAATGAAAGAAGGCCGTGGGATTCGGATGGATGCTGTCTGAGCCAGACGAAAGTTGCGGCTTTTATGTTCGGTTCGAATTTTCTGTGGCAAATATCCTATCATGACCGATGCACACGGCGGCGGTGTAGAGTTCGTCCGTTAACCCTAGGTCTTCTTACGTTAGCAGTTGACGCAGTATGGTCGGATGTTTCCACCGTCTCTGTGGCATTAATCTGGTCGTAAGACCTGACAGCCTAAAAAGCGCTCAGGCGGTCCTGATGGACCATTTGCAGAGCTGAGGTAAAGATAAATGTCGCCACAAGATAACCAGACAAAGCGGGTCCATCCGCTGCATAGCCAGTTTTTCAAATGTACATTTATGGTGGCAATCTGTGTCTTGCTCGTGGTCACTGTCATCCAGGTTCGAAATTATCAGAAGCTTTTGGACAAGGCCGAAACCGACACAGTTGAACGGGCGTCGCAGGTCACAGAACTGCTGGCGATGCAAATGGGCGGGGCGATTAAGTTCGGCAAAGTGCAAGCGCTGTCTGATCTGACACAAGATTTCACACAAAGCTCGGGTGAGGAGGCCCTAGGCGTCGCCGTATATGGCGCGGACAGCGGCGCACTTTTCGCAACCGAAGCCCTTCCGGCGTCTGCCGATATGACACAAATATCGGAACTGGCCAAACGTGCGCAGGAAACCGGACAACCTCAGCTATCTGATGATCGGATGACGATTGCACGGCCCATTTTCTACGGGGGTGATGGACAGGTCGTTGGAACAGTTGCTTCTGCGTGGTCAACTGCGCCAACTCTTGTGAAGCTGCGCGGTGATGTGATTGTCACGATCATGATCGGTTTCGCTGTTTTCCTGGGGGCCATGTTCACCGTGGCATTTTACCTGTCTACGCGCATGTCGCGGCCCTTGGTGCGGCTGGAGCATGCAATGGCCGGCGTTGCCGCCGAGGAGTACGATCAACAGATACCCTATACTGAACGAAAGGACGAAATTGGTCAGATGGCAATCAGGCTGGACCAGTTTCGGAAAAGTCTTGAGGCGGCCAAAGCTGCGCAGGTAGAGGCGGCCTTCAAGGGCGCGGCCTTCGAAGGGTCGTCCGCTGCAATGATGATGGTGGACGAAAACCTCAATGTTACCTTTGCCAATCCGGCCTGTTCGTCATTGATAACCGGCCTTTTACCTCGATTGTCGGAACATTGGCCTGACGTATCGGCGGACGCTATCGTCGGCTCAAACCTTGGTAGTTTGAAGCGGCTGCGTTCAATACTGGAAGGGTGTTTGAACGTGTCGCAGGGTGGGGCAGGCGATGACGGTCCGGCGGAACTGGTGCTGCGCGTTGATGAAAAGATGATCAGCATCCGGATCAATCCGGCACGGGATGCGACAGGCACAAGCATCGGCTGCGTGATTGAATGGTCAGACAGAACGGAAGCCCTACGCAATGCTGCACTTATCGATGCCATCAACCACGGACAATTGAGCCTTGAATTTGCCAAAGATGGAAAGCTGTCCGATGCGAATGAGAATTTCGTGAATGCCACACAAAGCGGTACGGGGATAATGGGCAAAGCAACACTGGCCCAGATGTTTGCGGATAATCTGGAAAACGACCGAGATGGGCGCGTATTTGCCAATCAAGTCATGTCCGGGCGCATGAAACCTGGTCGCTTTCGCGCGGCGATGCCCGGCGCATCTTCCGGATTTATCTTCGAAGGTAGCTTCACGGTTCTTCACGACGAAAAAGGTGTACCTGATAAGGCGATCTTCCTGGGCACGGATGTCACGGCGAATGAGATGGCTGTTCGCGCCGCAGAGGCAGAGCGTGAAAAATCTGCTGAAGAGCAGAGCCATGTTGTGGAGCTGCTGAGCGAAGCAATGAACAAGTTGGCTGAAGGTGATTTGCAGACCGATATTTCAGAGACCGTGCCGCCTGCCTATGAAAAACTGCGTACGGATTTCAATGGCACGGTTGAGTCATTGCGTCAGGCCATTGCCGCCGTCATGCATAATTCTGAATCCATCCGCAATGAAACAGCCGAAATCACTTCTGCAGCGGATGATCTGTCCCGCCGGACAGAAACACAGGCGGCGATCTTGGAAGAAACAGCTGCTGCACTTGATGAATTGACCGTTTCTGTCCGGTCGGCGGCCGAGGGAGCGGATGATGTTTCCAAGATGTCTGCCGAGGCGCAGAAAAATGCCGAGCAAGGCGGGAATGTCGCGCTTGAGGCGGTCGCAGCCATGGACGGTATCAAAACGTCATCTCAAGAGATTTCCAAAATCACCAGCGTGATCGACGATATCGCATTCCAGACCAATCTGCTGGCTTTGAACGCAGGCGTCGAAGCAGCGCGCGCAGGCGAGGCAGGCCGCGGGTTCGCAGTGGTGGCGACAGAGGTCCGCGCCTTGGCCCAGCGTTCATCTGATGCCGCGCGCGAGATTAACGCCTTGATCAGTTCAAGCGGCGATCAGGTGCAACAGGGCGTTGAATTGGTGGATAAAACTGGCACCGCACTGGCATCGATCGTGACCTCAATTTCGGAGATCTCGAACCGGGTTTCGAACATCGCAACATCTTCGCGGGAACAATCCAGCGGTCTGGCCGAAATCAACACAGCTGTCAACGAACTGGACCACGTCACCCAGCAAAATGCAGCCATGTTCGAAGAGACGACAGCCGCCAGTCACGCGCTTACCTCGGAAGCGGATGCACTGGCGAAAGCGGTGTCACGTTTCAAGATGGCCGGAATGCAAGTCAGCAAACCGAAAAAGCCTGCCCGTAGTACGCCGGTGTCAGCGGCACCGTCGCGCCCGGTAGCGTCCGCTGCCGTGACGCAAGGCAATGCCGCCGTTGCCATCGCCCAGCAGCCCAGCACGGACGGCTGGGAGGAATTCTAGAGGTGCGGGGCCCAGTTACCGGAATACTGCGATACTGGGGGGACGCGCCCTCTTAATCGCGCGTGCCGGCAAAACGCTCTGACCACGCTTCACGGTCTTCGTCGCTGATCTTGGCGAACATGACCTCTGGAACGTCGAAAGCGTGGCCGGGCGACAGCAGACCCAATGCCGCCGGAACGTCATCTGGCCAGATCGCATCTGGCAGCCGCATCGCTTTCAGCATTTGCTGGCTGGCTGTTGGGATAAATGGAGCCGACAGCGTTGCGTAAAGCGGGATCAGGTTCAGTGCCAGGCGTACCTGCGCTGCGGCCTTGTCAGCATCAGTCTTGAACGTCGTCCAGGGTGCTTCTGCCTGAAGATACTCATTCCCCGCCGCCCAAATGGCGCGCAGTTCCTGTGCTGATTTGCGCACTTCGATGGCATCCATATGCTCTTGATACTTTGCGACCCGTGCGGTGATATCAGCAATCAGCGCCTCTTCGGCAGCGCCATAGGTGCCGGCCTCTGGCACCGCTTCCCCGAATTTTGATCGGCAGAACTTTGTGATGCGGCTGACGAAGTTGCCCAATACATCCGCCAAATCCTTGTTCACGGATGACTGGAAATTCTCCCATGTGAACTCTGCGTCCGATGTTTCGGGCGCATGGCTCAGCAACCACCAGCGCCAATAGTCTGCAGGCAGGATTTCAAGCGCCTGGTCCATGAAAACACCGCGACCCCGAGACGTTGAGAATTGGCCCCCATCATATGTCAAGTAATTGAAAGATTTTATATAATCGACCAGTTTCCATGGCTCTCCGGACCCCATGATGGTTGCCGGAAAGCTAAGCGTATGGAACGGTACGTTGTCCTTGCCCATGAACTGGGTATAGCGCACGTCATCTGCGCCAGCGTCGGTGCGCCACCAGCGTTCCCAGTTGGTTCCCTGGCCCGCATCGACCCATTCCTGAGCGCTTGCAATATATTCGATCGGGGCATCGAACCAGACGTAGAAGACCTTGCCCTCCATCCCCGGCCAGTCCTTTTCACCATGTTTTACGGGAACACCCCAGTCCAGATCACGGGTGATCCCCCGGTCCTGCAAGCCGTCGCCGTCATGTAGCCATTTCTTGGCGATGGACGTGGTCAGCACGGGCCAATCCGCCTTGGAGTTGATCCAGGCGTCCAGTTGATCTTTCATCTTGCTCTGGCGCAGGAACAAATGCTTGGTTTCGCGCATTTCAAGGTCGGTTGATCCTGAAATAGTACTGCGAGGGTCAATCAGATCAACCGGATCAAGTTGCTTGGTGCAATTGTCGCATTGATCGCCCCGCGCGCTTTCGAACCCGCAATTGGGGCAGGTGCCTTCAATATAGCGGTCGGGCAGAAACCGTCCGTCGGCGTTGGAATAGACCTGTTGTTCAGTCACTTCCTCGATCAGCCCCTGATCGGCCAGCACACCTGCGAAATGCTGCGTCAGCTTTTGGTTTTGCGGGGAGGAAGACCGCCCAAAATAGTCAAAGGACAGCCCAAACCCTTCTGTAATTTTTGCCTGAACCGCATGCATCTCAGCGCAGTATTCCGCTACCGGCTTGCCTGCCTTGGCTGCAGCGAGTTCGGCCGGTGTGCCATGCTCATCCGTCGCGCAGAGAAACAGCACCTCGTGGCCACGTGCCCGCAGATACCGCGCATAAAGGTCCGCCGGCAATTGGCTGCCAACCAGATTGCCCAGATGCTTGATGCCATTGATATAGGGAATGGCGGAGGTGATCAGGTGGCGTGCCATGGGTTATTTCCTTTGCGCGGGAGGCTGGAGGATCACATAGACCGCCTGTCCCGCAGGATCAATTGGCGCAATGGCTTCTGGTGGTCTTTATGGAATCTGCGCACGGCCTGTCAGCATTGTTCAGTTCTTGTCACGCTCTTTGCGCAGCAATCGACCGATCGTGAAGGAGGTGCGGGGTGCATAAACATAGGGCGTGCGGACAGGTTTCGTGGGCCTTGCGCGCATCCGGGCCAATCCGAAAATTACAAGCACACCGTGCCCCACAGATATCATCAGGAACAATGCGGCAGGCCCGTACCCTTCGATCAGGACCGAGGCGATGTAGGGGGCAAAGATTGCTCCGGTCGCAAACCAGAACATCAGCGCGGCAGAGAGCTCGACGCGTTCTTCGCTGCTGGCAAAGTCATGCGCATGGGCGGCGGATACCGAATAGATTGGAAAGGTTGTCAGCCCAAAAAGGCCCGCCGTCAGCATGATACTTGCGGTACCAAGGCCACTGGCCATCACGGTCACGCCGCAGCTGAGCATGGCGGCCACTGACAGCCAGATCAGCACCCAGCGGCGGTCGTATTTATCGGCAAGCCAGCCCACGGGAAACTGTGCCACCGCGCCGCCCAGCACGAATGCAGACAGGAACCACGCAATCTGGCCAGCAGAGAGGCCGACCTCTTGGCCGTAGATCGGTCCGACCATGCGGAAAGATGCGCTGGAGAGGGCCGCAACAACGACACCTGCAGCAGCCAAAGGGGACCGTTCAAATGCAAGGCGCGGGCGCAAGCGGGGTGAGGCTGGCGTTTCGGGCTGCTTGATCGTGGTTAGGGTCAGCGGCAACAGCGCGGCACAACACCCTATCGCCAGAACGTTGTAAGAGACATAGGACGCAGGGGCGAGGATGCCGACGATCATTTGTGCGCCCAGACTGCCTGTCGTGTCTACGACGCGGTAAATGCCCATGGTCCGGCCACGGGTGGCATTCGTGACCTTGGCCTGCAACCATGCTTCGATCACTGTATAACAACCGGCAACGCACAGCCCGGACGCGATCCGCATTACCGCCCAGGCATATGCATCCACGACAAGCATATGCGCCATAAGGCCGATGGCGCCGGTTGCGGTGAACGCGGCGAAGGCCCGGCTGTGCCCTACGGATCCCATCAGGCGCGGAGCCCACCAGCACCCGATGAAGAACCCAAGGAAATGCGCCGACCCCAAGAGGCCAATCTCTTGACGCGAGAACCCCAGCGCCGTTCCGGACAGCACATCAATCGGCCCAACACCGCCCGAAGACAGTTGCAACAGGATGACTGACAGGAAAAGGGCTGCAAAGGAGATGAGCAAGCGCATGGCGTTTCATAGACGCGCTTGGCCCTTGTTCCCAATAGGAAAGCCGACAAAAGGCGTCGTTTTCCGATTTGTGCCAGTACTTTATTCAGAAAATCATGCCAGACCACGTGAAGATTTCTGGCTTGCGGCGCACATCTCGCCGCTTAGGGTGGCGTCAGAAGCGAGGTGTAGAATGAAGATGAACAAACTTGGCGGCAGCGATCTTGAGGTATCGGAGTTGTGTCTTGGCTCAATGACATGGGGCACACAGAACACTGCGGAAGAGGCACATAAGCAGATTGACCGCGCGTTGGACGCTAGCATTAATTTCATTGATACTGCTGAAATGTATCCGGTGAACCCGGTCAGCGCCGAGACAACGGGCCGCACAGAACGCATTATCGGCTTGTGGTTTGAGCGCGGCACCCAGCGCGGTGATGTGGTGCTGGCGACGAAACACTCCGGGGCCGGAATGGCCCATGTTCGCGACGGTGCGCCGATATCGTCCAAGACAATTGCCGAGACCGTTGAAGGATCATTGCGCAGGCTCAAGACCGATTACATCGATCTTTACCAGTTTCATTGGCCAAATAGGGGCAGCTATATGTTCCGCCAAAACTGGACATTTGACCCGTCAGACCAAAACCGGGCTGAAACAATGGCTCATATGGAAGACGCCATGGGCGCCCTTCAGGATGAGGTCAAACGCGGCACAATCCGCCATTTCGGACTGAGCAACGAAAGCGCGTGGGGCTTGACCCAATGGGCGCAGGTGGCAAAGAACGTCGGCGGCCCGCGCCCGATTTCGGTGCAGAATGAGTATTCGCTGATGTGCCGGATGGCGGATACGGACGTGGCCGAGGCTTGCATTAACGAGCGTATCGATATGTTTGCCTTTTCGCCTCTGGCGACCGGATTGCTCACCGGCAAGTATCAAGGCGGCCAAGTCCCCGAGGGTTCGCGACTTTCGCTGAACGCCGACCTTGGCGGACGCAAGACCAAGCGCGCGTTTGAGGCTGTGGATGCCTACCTGAAAGTGGCACGGGATCACGAATTGGACCCCGTTCATATGGCCCTCGCATGGTGTTGCCAGAGGCCTTTCATGGGCTCGGTAATCTTTGGGGCCACGCGGATGGATCAATTGGAGACAGCGATCGGCGCGGCTGACGTCACGCTGTCTGATGAGGTGCTTACGGCACTTGACGAGGTAAACAAGGCGCATCCAATGCCATATTGAGCCCTCGAATTGTCAAAGTTCTCTTGCTGAACTCCGAAGGTAGAAAGGACCGCGTTCACGGGGTTCTTTCTATGCAATGCCATGTCGTTTTCGGCATGGCGTTCACGCGAATCCTGACGCATGGTCTGCGAAAACATGCGAATAAAAGGGAGCGCACCCATGCCACTTTCCATGAACCGTGAGGTTTTCATTACCTGCGCCGTCACCGGGTCAGGCGGCACGCAAGATCGCTCGCCTCACGTGCCGCGCTCGCCTCAGCAGATTGCAGACAGTGCAATCGCAGCGGCCAAAGCTGGTGCCGCCGTCGTACATTGCCACGTGCGCGACCCTGAGACAGGAACGCCAAGCCGCGATTTGTCGCTTTACCGTGAAGTAACGGAACGCATCCGCGATTCCGAGACGGACGTTGTGCTGAACCTGACCGCAGGGATGGGTGGCGACATCATTTTTGGCGATGTCGAAAACCCGTTTCCGGTACAGGAAGGCACCGACATGATCGGCGCGACTGAGCGGGTTGCGCATGTGGCGGAATGCCTCCCAGAGATTTGTACGCTGGATTGCGGCACAATGAATTTCGCCGAAGCTGACTACGTGATGACCAACACTCCCGGTATGCTGACGGCAATGGGCGGCATGATGACCAAGCTGGGCGTCAAGCCCGAGATCGAAGCGTTCGACACGGGCCATCTTTGGTATGCCAAGCAACTGGTCAGCGATGGGGTGCTGGAGGCACCCGCGCTGGTGCAGTTGTGCATGGGCGTCCCGTGGGGTGCTCCGGATGATCTGAATACCTTCATGGCGATGGTGAACAATGTGCCGCCGGACTGGACGTTCTCTGCCTTTGGTCTGGGGCGCAACCAAATGGCCTATGTCGCGGCCTCAGTCCTCGCTGGCGGTAACGTGCGCGTCGGGCTGGAAGACAACCTCTGGCTCGACAAGGGGGTGAAGGCGGAAAACTGGCAGTTGGTCGAACGTGCAGGCACCATCATCGAGAACATGGGCGCGCGGGTTATCGGCCCGGCGGAAGTGCGCGAGAAGCTTGGATTGGTCAAGCGGGCGCCGAAGTGATTGCCGTCGCCACGCGGAAACATTGCGTAAATCGTCTTGTAGGTTGCGGCGTCCGTGCAAGGCTTTGCTGCGCGGTAACGGGGCTGGGCATGTTGATTTCTGCCTGTGCAGCCCCCCCTGCTGCAAATGTTGAGATCGGTTTTCGCAATCCCACCGCACCTATTGGCGGGACCAGCCGTTTTGACAAAGCGCGCTTTGCTGGGGACTGGTCGACAGTGGCCTGTCTGGGAACCTGCTCCACTGAGGTGCGGTATGTCGTGGCGACTGATGACGTTTTCGTGCGGCAGGCAGAAGGGCAGGACACCCCGTATTTGATCAGTGCGCCCGGCGTTCTGCGGCAGATGGGCGGTGATGAGACACTCGTGGTGATGTGGATCGATGAAGGATTTCGGACAGCTGCAATCGGAGACGCGGACGGCCGTTGGGCGGCAATCCTGAACCGAAACCGTAAAGCTGCACGGGATCGCATAACCGCGGCGACGGAGATCTTGGATTTCAATGGCTGGGACGTGGCCAAGCTGAGAAAGGTTGAGGGATGAGCAGAACAGCAGCGATCATTGGCGGCGGTGTCATTGGCGGTGGCTGGGCGGCGCGATTTGCGCTGAACGGCTGGCATGTCCGGGTGTACGACCCCGACCCGGAGGCAAAGCGCAAGATTGGCGAAGTGATGGGCAACGCCCGTCGCTCTCTGCCGGGTTTAACGGACGTGGCATTGCCTGCAGAGGGGAAGGTGAGCTTTCATGCAGCCATCGCTGAAGCCGTTGCAGGGGCTGAGTGGATTCAGGAAAGCGTTCCAGAGCGGTTAGAGGTCAAACATGCGACTTTCGCCGAGGTGCAGGCGGACTGCGCCGAAAGAGCTGTGATCGGATCGTCAACATCCGGCTTCAAGCCCAGCGAACTGCAGCAAGGCGCGGCACGGCCGGGCCAGATCATGGTCGCGCACCCGTTTAACCCTGTTTATCTGCTGCCGCTGGTCGAATTGGTGCCGGGTGACGCGGGGGAGGCCGCTTTGGTCGAACAGGCCAAAACGACGCTTTCTTCGCTCGGGATGTATCCGCTGCATCTGAAAAAAGAAATCGACGCCCATGTGGCGGACCGGTTCCTTGAAGCCGTCTGGCGCGAGGCGTTGTGGCTGGTCAAAGACGGGATCGCGACAACGGAAGAGATCGATAACGCAATCCGGTATGGGTTCGGGATCCGCTGGGCACAGATGGGGTTGTTCGAGACCTACCGCGTGGCAGGCGGCGAAGCAGGCATGAAGCACTTCATGGCGCAGTTCGGCCCGGCGCTGAAGTGGCCCTGGACCAAGCTGATGGATGTTCCCGAGTTCACAGATGAGCTGGTCGATTTGATTGCTGGACAGTCCGATGCACAGTCAGGCGCCTATTCCATCCGAGAGCTGGAGCGCATTCGGGACAATAACCTGGTGACCATGATGCGCGGTTTGAAAGCACAGGACTGGGGTGCTGGCGCGCTTTTGAATGCGCAGGAATCCGAAATGCGTGCCGGGACGGCTCTGGGCGCGCGGGCAGCCGAATTGCCTGCGGATCAGCCAGTGCTGACGGCGCGGCGCACGGTGCCCCTCGATTGGACGGATTACAACGGCCACATGACGGAAAGCCGGTATTTGAATGCCTTTGCCGATGCGACGGACAGGTTCATGGAAATCATCGGCAGTGACGCGGAATATATCTCATCAGGCGGCAGCTATTTCACGGCTGAAACACATATCCGGCATCTGGATGAGGTCCACGCCGGAGCCGTGATCAAGATCACGACGCAGGTGATCTTGGGCGAGGGCAAAAAGATGCATTTGTTCCATGAGATGCGGGAGGGGGAGCGTTTGTTGGCGACAGGAGAGCATTTCTTGCTGCATGTTTCGCTTGAGACGCGCAAGCCATCGGCACCGTCACCGGAAATTGAGGCTGCATTGGTTCGGTTTGCGGCGGGTCACGCGGCGCTCGGCCGTCCCGAAGGGGCGGGGCGTGCCATCGGCGGACCAAGGTGAAACGGGTTCTGATCACCGCTGGCGCGTCTGGTCTCGGCCGCGCGATGGCCGAGCATTTTGATGCGGCGGGGTTCGATGTCTGGGTAACAGATGTCGACGCCGCCGCGCTCAGAACCTGTCCTGAAAATTGGACCTGTTTCGAGGCGAACGCTGCCGATGAACAGGCAATGGCCGGGGTCTTTGGCGAACTCGACAGATTGGATGTGCTCTGTGCCAATGCAGGGATCGCCGGGCCGACCGCGCTGGTGGAGGACGTGGCGCTGGATGATTGGCGCGCCTGTGTGAGCGTCAATCTGGAAGGGGCATTTCTTGCGGCGAAATATGCGGCCCCGCTGATGAAGCAGGCGCACTCTGGCGCGATGATCTTGACCTCATCAACTGCGGGTCTCTTCGGCTATCCAAATCGTGCACCCTACGCGGCGGCGAAATGGGCCGTGATCGGGTTGATGAAGACACTTGCGATGGAACTTGGGCCGTTCGGTATCAGGGCCAACGCGATTTGCCCCGGCTCGGTCGAGGGGCCGCGCATGGAAGGGGTGCTGGCGCGAGAAGCGGCAGCCAAGGGAATGACCCGTGATCAAGTTTACAACGGCTATGCCGCGGGGACGTCGATGCGTTCTTTTGTCGAAGCGCGCGATGTGGCGGAAATGGCCGTATTCCTTGGGTCGGACGCGGCGCGGATGGTGTCTGGACAGCTGATCGCGGTCGACGGCCATACGGAGAACCCGGATCCCAAGGTGGGGCATTGAGAGGCGAATTCAGCGGTTGCAACGCATTCGTTTCATTTCGTGAGAGATTAGGCTGACCAGTCAGACAGGCCCAAATCAACGGATCAGGGTGCGGAGGTTGGTGAGAATCTCGGGGAAATCACGGGCAGAAGTCGAGGCTTCACGGATGAGGCGGTCGAAATCGCCGGTGAATGTGGTTATTCGAGCGCGATCCCGGAATGCCATGTAGTGGCCGCCCGCATAGAAGACAGCGAGAAGAGGGCCAAATACTGTGACCGGCGCTGACCAAAGCTTGCGGGCATCAAATTGATAGATGCGCAGGCGCGGGTAAAGCTGAGAGCTCAGGTTGATCAGATGATCGGTTTGCGCAAGGCGCAAGCTGACGGGCAAACCCCTGTAATAGCCGGTTCCGCGAATGAAACTGTCGACTTCGAAAAGCGGGAGGGCAATCTCATATTCGGAGCCTGCCTCGCGCATCCAGTCGAGACGGTCGCGCGACGCGCCAATCGCTTGTTGCGTAGTGCGACCCAGATGGGGCCCGTATTCCCAGGCCAACATGTCTTCGGTCTTTAGCATGTCAGGCAACGTCGCGGGGACGTGACGGATTTTGTATCCTGCGGCCTCGCGGTGCCAGGCAAATATCTGTTCGTCGACCAGAGCGCGAGGGGCCTGCGATACCACGAAGCTGTTTGAAACAAGATCGGCAGCGGATTCGGGCCGATCTGACAGTCCCAGCAGCCAGTCGGTAGAGACACCAAGGACCGAAGCGCAGGCCCCAATCACATGCGCGCTGGGCAACCGCGTACCAGAGTCGCCAAGGGCTTGGGACAAGGTGGATCGGTCAGCCCCGATGGCGCGTGCCAGCGCACTTTGGCTGAGACCCGAAGTTTTGAGAGCCTGAAACAGACGACTGCGAAATTCACGGGCACGGCTGATTTTGTCGACTAATTTCGTCATCCGTGGATAATTATCACCAGATGGGCGGATTGTTAACTGTTATCTGAATGGGGCATTCATTCTTTCTGGGTCATGTTTGGTCAAAAGACTTTGAAAAAAAACCATGCATACCGACCGTATCCCGCCCTCTCCATCACAATCCTTTCTACGCAATTTATCAGCTGTTCTAAAACGTTGGGATTGGCCGACGCTCTGCGTATTTTCTACCTGTTTGGGCGTTTTTGGGGCCATGCTTGCGCTGCCTCCGGGCTGGGCTGCCTTCCAATGGGTGGTGTTGGTTCTGGTTTTGACGCTGCATTCCTCGCTTAGCCATGAGATTTTGCACGGGCATCCCTTCGGTTCTGAAAGGGCAAGCACTGTTCTGGGTGTGGTGCAGCCCGGTCTGTTTGTGCCCTACCTGCGTTTCAAAGCGCTGCATCTGGCGCACCACCGGGATGCCAATCTGACGGATCCATATGATGACCCCGAAACGAATTATCTTGATCCTGAGATCTGGGCGGGGCTGGCCCTGTGGCAACGTCGGGTACTGACGTTCAACAACACGCTTTTTGGCCGGATGACGATCGGGCCATTCATCGGAATGAAATCTTTTCTGGCAAGTGATTTACAGCGGATCATGCGCGGAGAGCGAGAGGTAGCATTGCATTGGCTTGCCCATCTGCCCGGCGTTGTGCTCACGGTCTGGTTGGTCAGCTTGTCTGCGATGCCAATATGGAGCTACCTGCTGGCATGTTACGCGGCCCTGTCGGTCCTGCGCATCCGCACGTTTCTTGAACATCAGGCACATGAACGTGCGTCGGGGCGCAGCGTGATTATCGAGGACCGTGGGCCCTTGGCATTTCTTTTTCTCAACAACAATTACCACGTCGTGCATCACATGCATCCGCGCGTATCGTGGCACAAGTTACCGGCGATCTACCGGGCGCGGCAGGCGCGTTTTGTGCGGATGAATCAAGGGTATGTCTATCGCTCCTACGGCCAGGTTTTTGCAAAGCATCTTTTCAGGTGTAAGGATCCTGTTGCCCATCCGCTCTGGCAGCGACCCGAGAAATAAGCCACTAGGGATGTATGAACGTCCCGTTTCCTGATCTTTGGATTCTTGTAACTCTTGCCGCTGCCGCATTTCAGACGGTGCGCTTTATGTTGCAAAAGCATCTGGCAACAGCGACCCTGTCGGCAGGTGGCGCGACATTTTCGCGTTTTCTGTATTCCCTGCCATTTATTCTGATCCTGTTGGCGCTCTATCTGGCCGGAACTGACAGATCGCTGCCGCCGGTGGGCGCATCCTTTTGGGGTTTCGGCCTGCTGGGGGCAACAGCACAGATCATGGCGACGGTCTGCGTCGTTCTTTTGTTCAAGCAACGCAACTTCGCGGTCGGGATCACCTTCAAGAAGACCGAGGTCATTCAGACTGTATTGGTTGGCTGGCTTTTGCTGGGAGAAGGTGTCTCAGTCTTGGGGTTCGCTGCGATTGCGCTTGGCATCGTTGGATTGCTGCTTTTGTCAGGCGGGCCGGAGGCACGTGGGTTCAGGCTGTCTGATCTTGGCAACCGCGCGGCGGGGCTTGGTATTGCCTCTGGCGTGCTCTTTGCATTCTCGGCTGTCAGTTATCGGGGGGCGACCTTTGCCGTGGCGACCGATGATGCTGTGTTGCGCGCGGCTGTGACCCTTGGTGCGGTCGTGACGATGCAGACCGTGATCATGTTGGTATGGTTGCGGATGCGCGAGCCCGGCCAGATCACCGCAGTCTGGGGCGCACGACGTGTGGCGCTTTGGATCGGGCTGACGTCCATGGGCGGATCGCTGTGCTGGTTTATCGCCTTTGCCCTGCAGAACGCAGCATATGTGAAAGCGCTGGGACAGGTGGAATTGATCCTGAGCGTTGCGGCGTCGACCCTGTTTTTCCGCGAGCGGATCAGTGCGCGCGAGTGGGCTGGCATGGCGGTGCTGGTGGGGTCGATCCTGATGCTTGTGCTGGTGATCTGAGGGGAGCGAATGTCGGCTTCGAGCCCAAATCGAGCATTGTTGCCCAAAGCATGCATGAGCGCGAAATGCGCGAAGCGGACGTTATGAATTCAGAATCGGCGCAAATTCTACATTTGGAGTTGCCGCATCTTCCATGTTGCCCGATCGTGTCAAACGAATAGCATGTTGTCGGAAAATGACAGGCTCCTGAATGTTTGGCTGCTTAGACGGTACGAATTCTGGATGGAGGTGGAGTGAGATGCACTTCAAGAAACAAAAACCCAAAGCCGCCCGCGGCGGGCCGAAGTGGAACAAGCCATGGAAGTTAGGTCGCACCCCGACTGAATCACCTGAAGGCGAGAAATTCAGTGATCACAAGCGAAGGAAAACTGCCGATCCAAATTCCGACCAGGGCGACGAACAACCATCCCGCCCAGACAAATCGTGAAGGCTTGAATCTAAACTAGGCGAAACACTTTATTAGCGGCGAGCTATCGCCCCGGTTTTGCGACCGCTATTTACAGCAGTTGTCCTGATAGGAGGTTCCGGCGGGGCAAACAAGGCAAACTTCGACACCATTATAGTACTGGGGCTGATACCCGGCAGGACAGATTGGCGCGCAATACCCTTCTGCAAGGGAAATTCCTTCACCGCCACCTATCAATCCCTGGGCTTCTGCTGCGGTCAAACATCTATATCCGTCAGGGTATGGAGGTTTAGCTGGAAAGTAGTAGTTTTTTCGGAACACCGGATTGGAAATACTCGAGGGAGGGGTGCAAGAGGGTTGGGGCGGCGAATTGCAAAGGCGAATTTGTTCCCACTGCCGCAACATATCGGTCGTATTTCCAAATGAATTAAATCCTCCAATTATGGTTTGCAGCGCGATTGCTTGACCGACAAGGTCTTCAGACAGGGCAATCAGATTGGCGAGGCTGGTTGTTCGACAATTGTTATATGTATCCACACACTGAATAGACATTTGGTTAAGAGAGTGTCCGATCTTCTGTGTATGAGTAATTTGGCCGATGCTTCACCAACGAAGGAGCATGACGACAATGACGATTTCCAAGGAACTTTTAGACGAGCTGCTTAACGGCGTTAAGAACGCGGATG